>CAZMAT010000006.1:0-129746 GCA_964564435.1 uncultured bacterium | reverse complement strand
GAACCGCTGCTACGACCTCTAGATGGCTGTTCGTACTGGATATAGTCTTCTGGGTGTCAGCGGCAGTCCAATTATCCCCACTCGTGGCAACTGAATTCTCCCCACCCCGAAGGGGGAAGGGATGGAGACTGCAGTTGACGGGATGACGGCTGAAGTGACGATTACTCCTCAGACGTGCACACCTGAGGAGCATGCGATGGTTGGTAAAGCGAGCTGGGACGAGATCCGTCGATTGAAGGAGGCTGAAGGGCTGTCAGTAGCAGAGCTTGCCCGCCGGTTCGACCTGGATCGGAAGACCGTGCGGCGATGTCTTCGAGGTGAGGAGTGGCATCCCTACAAGCGCAAGGAGTCGAGATCGACCATCCTTGCACCGCACCATGAGTTCATCGAGAAGCGGGCTCCGGAGGTCTGCTACTCGGCCCGCATCCTGTACCAGGAGCTGAGAGGCGTCCGTGGATACACGGGCAGCTACGAGACGGTCAAGCAGTACGTATCCCCGTTGAGGGCTTCAGGAGTCCTCGCCGATGACATCACCCAGACCCGCTTCGAGACGCCGCCTGGTCTGCAGAGCCAGGTCGACTGGGGGCAGGCCCTCGTACCGCTGGGACCTGACCGGATCAAGGTGCACTTCTTCGTGCTCACGCTGGGCTTCTCCCGGAGAGGTTTCTGCTGCGGCTACGCCGATGAGCGTCTGGGGCAGTTCCTTGATGCCCACGAGAGGGCCTTCGACCATTTCGGCGGACATACGAACGAGCTGCTCTATGACAGGCCAAGGATCGTGTGCGCCCCTGACGGCAGGGGCGGCAGGGTGTGGAACGGGACGTTCCTCGAGTTCGCCAGGTACTGGGGCTTCGAGCCGAGGCTATGCAGGCCGTATCGGGCCAGGACCAAGGGCAAGGTCGAGAGCGGGGTGAAGTACGTCAAGCGCAACTTCCTCCCGGGACGAGCCTTCAGGGACATGGTCGATCTGGAGGAACAGCTGTCCTCATGGACCACCGGGATCTCCGACGTGCGCATCCACGGGACGACCCACGAGAAGCCCATAGAACGCTTCCAGCGCGAGCGTGATCTCCTCGTCCCGATCTCGGGCCAGCCGGGCTTCAGCCTGCAGGTGCGGTCATCCCGCATCGTTGCGGAAGACTGGCTGGTGAGCTACCAGACCAACCGCTACTCCGTCCCATTCTCCCTGATCGGCAGGACCGTGTCCGTAGAGCCATGCGGCGACACGGTCAGGATCTACCTCGGGAACGACCTGGTGGCTGAGCACGAGCAGAGGCATGGCAAGTACGATATGTCGATACAGCCCGAGCACGGCCCGGGTGCTATCGCCCGCAACGCACGCAAGCGGCAGGGGGCGCCTGGATCAAGCGTACCGCTCCTGCCCGACCTGTCCGACGTGGAGATCCGCGACCTCTCTGTCTACGAGCAGCTGGCGGAGGTGGCGCTGTGAGCGCCGGCCAGGTCGAGAGGATCAACGAGCATCTCACCCGGCTCAGGCTCTTCAAGAGCCGCGAGCGGCTAGAAGCCCTGCTGCAGGATGCCGCCTCGCACGACATGAGCTACGTCGACTTCCTCGACAACGTCCTCACGGAGGAGGTCAGGGCCAAGACGGCGAAGAACGTCACGATGAGGACCTCTCTCGCCCGGTTCCCCTTCGTGAAGAGCCTCGAAGCCTTCGACGCCCCCTACCAGCCGTCGCTGGACTGGAAGCAGATCTCCTCCCTGAGCAACTGCCACTTCATCGAGCACGGCGAGAACGTCGTCATCCTCGGCCCGCCCGGAGTGGGCAAGACCCATCTGGCAGTCGGCCTCGGCCTCAAGGCAATCGAGTTGGGCTACCGCGTCCTCTTCACCACGGCGGCCAACATGATCGCCTCTCTGTCGAAAGCCACCCACGAAGGCCGCCTCGAGGACAGGCTCAAGGTCTATACGGTCCCAAGGCTGCTCATCATCGACGAGATCGGCTACCTGCCCATCGACAGGCAGGGAGCCAACCTCTTCTTCCAGCTCATCTCCAGGCGCTACGAGAAGGGTCCGATGATCCTCACCAGTAACCAGAGCTTCGGCTCCTGGGGAGATGTCTTCGGCGACAGGGTCATCGCAACCGCGATACTCGACCGCGTCCTGCACCACTCCGTGACCATCAACATCAAGGGAAACTCGTACAGACTGAAGGAAAAGATGAAGGCCGGCCTCATAAGAGCCGACGAACCAGAGGTCAGCAACTAGAGTGGGGACTTTTCATTTGCCACAACAGGGGAAAATTGGGTTGCCGTTGACACTTCTGGGTTCTCTATGACGCCCAGAATGGCCGCCTCACGCCGTGCAGCGCTCCAGTCGGTCTCACGCTCGGGATGAATAACATCAAACTGCCTGGCGCCCATGTTCAAGGATATCTGCAGGGATGTCAGCACGAGGAGAAGGCTGTCAGACGGTATGTATCGGATCGGCGAGGCGGAGAGATGAACGATACCGAAGCCCATCATCCCATCCTGACCGGTGACCTCCACAGGTTGAGATGGGAATGGATCCGAAGAGGAATAGATCTCGGGATCAGGCAGCGCAAAGGTTGTGTCCTCCATACTGCCGGTCTGAGCTGGATAGAGGAAGTATTTTCCGGGCATCGTGTCCCACTGTGCTGAAACAATCTCGAGTTGATCTATCTGCATGTCGGGCGGGAGCAGGAAGATATGATCGACAAAGGGAGTGCTTGGTGATCCTGCCTGTTCACCGGAAAGGTAGTTCGGATATCCTTCAACTCCAATTATCTGGTATGTAACTCCACCAACTGCGACAGAATCGACTACGACCTCGGATTGATCGATAGAGGGATCGATTGTGATACTCGCATAACATGGAATAGCTTGGGAGCACATGAGGAGTAGAAGTGTGTTGCGAGGTAGCATCATACACCTCCAGATACATGGTAATCGCAACTTGACCGTGTTTAATGGCATATCCCTACGGTGTGATGTCAAGGGCTTTCAATCGATATATTGCATTCAATGCAGGATTGTCATTCTCCTTCGTTCAAATACGGACTATGTTCTGCGTCTAGCAAACGCAGCATACTTCTCGGTGATAAGTGAAGTCTGGCATGGCTTTACCTGTCGCATACCCGAGGAGGTAGACGATGCCAATGCTCTGGAACGCTCGAGAAACCTCAGTCCATTGTTCAGTTGACCGATCCCTCCGCCCGGTCAGGCACGCACGGGTGTCGGTGAACGCTCAGTCGTCTCATTAATCGGTATCGAGTCTATAGTCGCCGAGCAAAGCGGGAACACCGAATGAAGAACAGGATATTCATTTCCTGAAGTAAAGAGCGCTATCCAGCAAGTATCGTTGTTCTTTGGGCATATCCGATGAAAGGACAAGACAGGGTAAAGAGGAGCACACGCCATAATTGTCTAGCTGACTTGATTCTACCAGAACTCTTTATGCACCTGTGACATCATCACTCCACCGATCCCCCCCTCGCTGCTCCCCTGTCCTTCCCATCCGTCCATCGATGTTTCCCTTCTCCCTCTTCTCTCTCCCCTCTGACCTCCGAACCTCTTCCCCTGCCCTCCCCCATCCTTCCCATCCCGTCCATCGATGTTTCCCTTCTCCTTTTCCCTCTTCCCTCTTCCCTCTCCCATCCCCCATCCTTCACAGGCCTGTCGATATCCACTCCTGTTCCCCCTCGCCCCCAGCCACGGTGCTGTATATTGGGGCGACGAAAGGCGGTGGAGATGATCGACCGGAGGTTCCTCGCGGCGTCCGCCGTCTGCCTGCTGGCCGGCTGCGGCGGGCGGACCCTGGGGCAGGAACTCGAAATGGTCCCTTCGACCTCGCTGGCCCACATCCACGTGGAGTCGCCCCTCCCGCCCGAGCTCTGGGCATATCTCCCCGAGGGGGTTCTCCCTGTCGATGCCGGGCTGCTGAGGGAGCTCATCGACCGCGGACCGCTCGGGATCACGGTCTCGGGCATCAACCTGACGAACCTCGAGCCCCAGATACTCCTCCTGTCGAGGGATGTCGGGGTCGACTCGATGCTCGTCCTGGCCTCCAGATACATGGAGTTCACCACGGACAGCCTCGCGGACAGGTCCGATCTGCTGTCCGCCACCGGCGCCGTGCTCGGGGCCGTTTCGGAGAGGGACGGATGGTCGTGCCTGTACCTGGGCCCGTCGCCGCAGTCCGTGATGACGGCCTGGCTGGGCCTCGAGCCGTCGAGGAGCCTGGGCGCCGACTCCTCCGTCGCGCGGATAGCCGGCGACGGCGGCGACCTCTCCCTCTTCGTCCCGCCCGGGCTAATATCGTTCCTCAGGGTGGCGCCGATCGAGAGCTGGGTGGACGGGTGGGACGACGTCGAGGAGTTCCTCTCGCTCGTCCAGCCCACCGCGGCCAGGCTGGACGTGTCGTTCCGGGGCTTCATAGGCGTCGAGGCAAGGGTCGTCAGGCAGGACGGCAAGGTGTCGAGGGCCCGCCTGGAGATCGAGGACACGGGCTTCACCCCCGGCGAGATGCTCTCTTCCCTGCGTCTGCTGCTGATGGCGGGAGGTTACCTGTGAGCGGGGCGATCCTGAAGGCTGAAGGCGTGGGGAGGTCGTTCGGGAGCCTGCGCGTGCTCGACGGGCTCGACCTCGAAGCCTCCCCGGGCGAGTTCCTGGGCATCATTGGCCGCAGCGGCACCGGGAAGAGCACCCTCCTCGGCATCCTCGGCACGCACGACCTAGAATTCGAGGGCAGGCTGGAGCTGGACGGCAGGGACGTGAAGTCCGCCACTCCGGCCGGTCTGGCCTCTATGAGACGCGACATGCTCGGGTACGTCTTCCAGGACTTCCATCTCCTGCCCGAGCTGACGGCTCTCGAGAACGCCATCCTGCCTGCGGTCTTCTCGGGCAGGGACGCCGAATCTGCACGCAACAGCGCGATCGACGTCATGGACCAGCTCGGGGTGCGGATAGACTCGACCCCGACAGCGATGCTCTCGCGGGGCGAGCGCCAGAGGGTGGCGGTGGCGCGGGGCCTCGTGAACCGGCCCGGCGTGCTGCTCGCCGACGAGCCCAGCGCGAGCCTCGACGACGACAACGAGAACATCCTCTTCGACATGCTCGACGGGCTCAGGAGGAAGCAGGGATTCACCCTGATAGCCGTGGTCCACTCCCATGCAGTCCTCTCCCGCGCCGACAGGGTCCTCGAACTCAGGGAGGGCCGCCTCCGCCCGGCGGAGAGGAACGTTCCTCCCGAAGGGGGGAGCGCGCCATGAGGACGAGGGAGACCGCCTACGCGATCAAGCTCTGGAACAGGGGACACTGGCGCGACTACCTGTTCAGCCAGGTCATGCTGTTCACGGCCGCCCTGTTCCTCGTCTTCTTCATCTCCATCGGCCTCGGCGTGGGCAGGGTGCTGGACAGGTTCATGTCCCGCGACCTTCCGGCGGAGCAGGTGAGGGTGGTGCCCCCGGGCATCCAGGCCGGCTTCTTCCAGAGCGAGCTGGGGGGGCTGGAGATCACCGAGTCCCTGCGAGACTCGCTCGCAGCCCTGCCAGAGGTCTCGAGGATCGATCCTCAGATCTACGCGCACGTCCCGGCGTATCTCGAGGGTCTGCTGGGAGGCCAGCCCTACTACACCGACATCACCATCGAGGGTGTGACGGGGGAGTTCCTGGGCGACTCGGTGCTCCAGGGCATCGACTGGTCGTACGACATCTCCGACAGCGCCGCCACCTTCCTGCCCATCGTCCTGAGCGAGAACCTGCTCCTGCTCTACAACGCCGGTTTCGCGGAGGCGAACGACCTCGTGGGGCTCAGCCCCGAGGGAGTGGTGGGCCTGGAGTGCGAGGTGACGGTGGGTAGCAGCTCCATAGCCAGGTCCTCGCACAGGCCCGTGACGGTCAGGGCCAGGATCGTGGCCACTTCCGACAACCTGGCCCTTTTCGCCCTGGCGGTGCCCATCGAGTTCGTGGACGGCATGAACACGCTCTTCCTGCCCGAGAGGGAGAGGAGCTACAGCGCGCTGATGGTGACTGCCGCGAGAGCCGAGGACGTCCCCGCCATCGTCAGGAGGGCGGAGGCGCTCGGCCTCCGGGCGGAGACCCGGAGGGGCATCGCACAGAAGGCCGAGATGCTGGTGGCCATCGTCACGACGGCCCTGTCGGCCCTCGCCCTCGCCATACTGGTATCTGCCGTGACGAGCGCGGTCCACACCCTGGTGTCGGACATCCGCAGCAGGAGGTTCGCCATAGGGGTGCTCGTCGCCCTTGGCACGCCCTGGGAGAAGCTGGCGGCGGTGTTCTCGTTCCAGATCCTCTTCATGTCGGCGATCTCGCTCGTGCTGGGGGGGCTCGGGGGCGCTGTGACGGCCTGGGGGGTGAGCGAGGCGCTGCTCTCCCTCTCCACCGTGCTCAGGTCGGCGCTCGATTCGCTTGCGGTCTTCCCCGCCGCTTACATGGCGGCAGGCCTGGTCTTCGTGCTGGCGGTCTCGACCGGGCTGGCCTGGCTGTCGTTCCGCAGGATACTGGGCAGGCCGGTCGCGGAGCTGCTCAGGCGCTAGCGGAGCGGGTCAGAAGAGCGAGAGGCTGATCCTCGAGTAGACTTCCGAGTCGAGCTTCTCCCATGTCGGGATGACCGGCCTGTTCGTGTAGTCGAGGTTGCATCCCACGGCGATGCTCACCCTGTCCATGGCGTCGAACGATATCTCCGCATTGCCGTTGGCGAAGTAGTCGTCGGTGTCGTCGGGCGGGAGATAGACGCCCGCCCCCACCCAGAGCGACGGCAGCAGGGAATCCTCGCGGTTCATCCACACCCCGAGCGACAGGTACGACGTCCAGTCGTCGGTCCTCTTCTCCTCCATGTACCACCGGCTGGTCACCATGCCGACCCCGATCTCAGGCGCGACGTACAGCCAGTCGGTGATCCATTCCCGGTAGCCTATCGAAGTGTATGAGCTGACCTGCCAGGGCCTCACGGTGGAGGGCTGGCGGTCCCAGCTCCCGTGGGCCTTGGCGTACAGCACGCCGGTCAGGAAGTATTCCATCCCGAGCGACGCCCAGGCGGAGTTCTCCCTCTCCCTCACGTAGACCTTCTCGAGGTTGCCCATGAACTCGGCATCCACCCTGCTGCCCCGGGGCCCGCAGATCCACGAGGCCTCGGCGCCGCCCTGGTAGCTGCTCTCATCGCTGTTGCCCCTCTCGAAGGACAGGTCGGCCCAGATCGACGCCGAGAACGGCCTCGACTCCATCCTCCAGTAGCCCACGTCGTACGATGGGTCGGAGACGTACCGTATCCGATCCTCTGCGTAGGAGTAGCCGGGGGAGATCCTGAGAGCCTCCAGGTAGTGGTCCAGGGCTCCCGACGGATCGCCCATCCTTTCTCGTATGAGCCCGAGGTAGCAGATCGAGAACACCGCCTCCGGATCGAGCTCGAGCGAGCGTTCGAGCCATTCCTCCGCTTCGGCGTACCTGTCCTGGAACAGGAGCGCCTCGCCCAGGAGGCTGGCGGTCTCGTAGGATGCGCTGTCGAGAAGGAACGACACCTCCAGGGCCTCTTCCGCATCTGTGTACATCTCGGCCGTGCCGAGGACCGTCCCCCAGGCCCTCCACACAGCCGCATCCCCCGGGAAGGCGCCTGTGGCGGCCCTGCAAAGGCTGTCCGCGACAGGGAACCTGCCTGCGGCCGACAGCATGTCGCAGATCGACAGGAGAACCGCCGGGTCGCCGGGGGCCTTCCTGCAGGCCAGGATCCCCGCAGCCACGGCTTCGTCGGTCATCCCGTTGTAGTGGAGGCTCCATGCAAGGTTCTCGGCCGATGCGGGATCGTACTCCATGGCCAGGGCCTCCAGGCTGTCGGCCTGTCCGACCTCCCCCATCCCTCGACGGATCGAGGCCGCCTCCAGCATGGCCATGCCCCTGTCGCCCGATGCCTCCAGGTACCTGTCGAGATAGTCGAGCGCGGTTTCGGGCGAGCCCGTCCTGCGCTCGATGCGGGCGAGTCTGAGCAGCCCGAAGGAATAGAGGCTGTCGATCGAGAGCGCCTCGAGATAGACGGCCTCGGCCGAGTCGGCCTTGCCCGCATCCTCCAGCAGCATGCCCAGCTCGCCGTACAGCCAGGCGCTCTGGGGTGCGGCCTCGATGGCTGCGCGATACCACGAGGCGGCGAGGCCGGGTTCGCCCTCCTCCTCGTACAGCAGGCCGCGCTGCTCCCATCCCCACTGGTAGGAGGAGTCGATCCCGACCGCCATCTCGTATGCAGTGGCGGCTTCGGCAGTGCTCCCGAGATTGTAGTAGACGTACCCCAGCTCGCCCCAGGTCCAGGCGTCGGATGGATCGAGATCGAGGGCCCTCCGGTAGTCGTCGGCGGCCTGTTCGAGCAGTCCTTCGCTCTCGTCCAGCAGCCCGAGGCTGACCCAGGCTTCGGTCATCGCGGGATCGATCGCCAGGGCTTCCTCGAACCACGTCCTGGCAGAGTCGGGAAGCCCCTGGTTCTGCATGAGCAGGCCCGCCCTGTAGGCGGCCCAGGAGTAGCCGGGGTCGACATCCAGGCCCGCCATGTACCATTCCATGGCCAGATCGTCCCGCCCCACCGCCTCGAGGCACCAGCCGATCTCGCCGAAGGCCCACGAATCCGTCGAATCGGACGCGATGGCCTCCCTGTAGCTCTTGATCGCTGCTCCGAACCCGCCCCGGTCCTCGTGGAGGAGGCCGATCCGCCTGTGGAACTCCGTGCCGGAGGGGCCGGACGGGACGGTCCTGGTGTAGACAGCCATGGCCGAGTCGGGGAGGCCCGCCTCCTCGAGGAGCGTGCCGAACTCGAGAGAGAGGTCACGGTAATCGGGATGGAGGCCGGAGAGGGCCGAGGCCCGCGCGAGGGCCTCCTCCTCCCGGCCCGACATCCCCAGGGCTCCGATCAGCGGCAGGAATGCGGGCCTGTAGGACGGATCGGCTTCCAGGAGCCTTTCGAGGAGATCGACCGAGAGTATGTAATCGCCTGCGGAGGATATGACCCCGGCCATCCCCTCGATGGCGGGGATGCAGAGTTCATCCAGTTCGAGAGACCTGCGGAACGCCACGAGGGCGGCTTCCGGATCTGTGGTCGAGAGCAGGGTTCCCCTGGCCGCCCATGCGAGGGGCGAGAGGGAGTCGAGCGCGAGGGCTGCGTCTGCCCAGCCGGACGCATTCGAACCGGTCTCCGACCGGAAGGCGGCGATGGCTGCGCAGGCCCATGCATCGGCTTCGAGGGAATCGGCGGCGATGGCGCCCTCCGCGATCGACAGCGCGCCCGGCCAGTCGCCGGCCGCGCACGCCCCGGCCCATCCCGCAGGGGGTGTACCCGTAATGCAAGCGAGAAGAAGCGCATACATGGGTCAGCCTCCCGTGAGGATTACGGCCGTCGCGGCCACCGATGCTACCAGGCAGTATACACCGAAGACCCAGAGCCTGTTCCGTCCCAGCATGCCGATCAGCAGCCGGAGCGAGGCGCAGCCGGCCAGGAAGGACACGGCGAATCCCGCCAGCGCCACGGGGATGTCGGCCGGGTCGAGGGATGCGATCCCCCGGGCCTCGAGGAGGCCGGCGCCCGCAACCGCGGGTATCGACATGAGGAAGGAGAACCCGGCGGCATCGGTCTGGGCCATGCCCGCGGCGGTCATCGCGGAGATCGTCGATCCCGATCTGGAGATCCCCGGAAGGATCGCGACAGCCTGCGCCAGACCCCCGGCCACCGCGTGCCGGAACCCGGGGCCGCTCCCGCTCGGAGCCCTCCTCTCCCTGCGCAGGAGGCCCGACACCAGCAGGATCACACCGTTGATCCCGAGGAGGGCGGCGACCAGGAGAGGCGAGGAGAAGGCGCTCTCGATGCCGTCCTCGAAGAGAAGCCCGACCGCCGCCGCGGGGATGGAGGCCAGGGCAAGCAGCAGCAGCAGCCTCCATGAATCCCCTGCGCCTCTGAACAGCCCTGCGACGAGCCGGGAGATGCCGGCCCGGTAGAAGACGAGAACCGAACAGAGTGTCCCGAGGTGCAGTATGACCTCGATCAGAACCCCTTCGCCCGTCGCGCCGGACCCGAGGAACCATCCCAGCAGGGCGAGGTGCCCGGAACTGGAGATTGGGAGGAACTCTGCGATCCCCTGCACGAGGGCGAGCAGAAGGACGGGGAGGAGCCTCATCCGGCCTCCAGGAACTCGTGGTGGAGGGCGGCGAGCGCCCTGTCCCTGTCGGCGCGCCTTACCAGCGCGGAAATGGTTGCATGCGAGTCGACGGTCTGCAGCATCTCGATCCCGGCGCAGTCGAGAGTGCGGGCGAACCGGGCCATGACGCCCCTCATCCCGTGCATGCCGGCACCCACGATCGAGACCTTGGAGCATGGCCCCTCGAGGGCCACCGCGAAGCCCATCCCGGAGAGGATGGACCGGACGTCCGCCGCCCTCGGGCCGTCGACCGTGAAGAGGACGATGCTTCCCATCACGGAGAACATGTCCATCGAGATGTCGGCATCGGCTACAGCGCCGAACACGTTAGCGTAGAAGGAACTGGGAGGACCCCCACCGGGATCGGTCACCGACACCCGCGATACGTCGGGGCCGGACGCGACCCCGGTTATGTACCTGCCGCCCCTGATGACGAAGGGCTCTATCCGGGTGACGGTATCGCCCGAGGAGTGGCGCCTGACCTCGACCGGGATGCCGGCCTCGCCCGCGATCTCGGCTGCCCTGGGGTGGACGACGCCGGCCCCCTGCCATGACATCTGCCTCAGATCCTCGTAGCTGATGCGTTCCATGCGGATGGTGTTCCCGACCAGGGCGGGATCGGCCGATCTGATGGAATCGACGTTCTTGAAGAGGACGGCCTCCCCGGCCCCGATGGCGGCGGCAAGGGCAAGGGCCGTCGTGTCCGAGCCCCCCCTGCCCAGGGTGCATGCCGCCCCGTCCGGACCGCCTCCCTGGAAACCGGCCACCACCGGGACCACTCCCCTCTCGAGCAGCCCGCGTATCCGCGCCGTGTCGATCCTGCAGATCTCTGCATCGCCATGGAGCCCGTCGGTCGACAGTCCGGCGTCCCAGCCCGCGAGCGACTCGGCCGGGATACCGCTGCTCCTGAGGGCATCGGCCATCACGGCAGCCGAGATGATCTCGCCGCAGCAGAGGAGGCTGTCGCGCTCGGCGGCCGGAGCGCCCGGCGCCAGGCCGGAGAGGGTGTCCGTGGCGTACGGGTCGCCGTTCCTGCCCATGGCGGAGACCACCACCACGAGACCCCTGCCGTCCGAGAGAGCCTTCGCGCAGTGCCCCACCGCCGCCTGCCTGCCGGGCTCGTCGGCGATGCAGGTGCCACCGAACTTGTAGACTCTGGGGCTCGTTGCCTCCATGAACACCTCCGTGCTCTCCAAGGCGGATTCTACCCTGTGGAGCCCTCGGTGTGCCAGCCGTGGATTGCCGCGGAACGGGGCCTCTAGTATCCTTCGCAGTCGTATCGGAAGGAGTCCCCTTGCGGACCTGCTTCATGCTCAAGAACAGACTCCGGGGAGATGCCCGCGTGAAGAAGGAGGCCCTGGCCCTGAAGGCCGCGGGCTGGGAAGTGACCGTCCTCTGCTGGGAGGAGCCGGGCGCTCCGCGCGAGGAGGACTGGAACGGGATATCAGTCAGGAGGCTGCGGTTCAGGTCCCCTGCCGCCGCCTCGATCACGGACAGCCTCGATTCGGAATTCAGCCCCCGGGGGCCCTTCCGCGCCGTCCTCTCGCGGCTCCGCCACAGCAGGGCGAGGCGCAGGGCCGCCGACTTCTTCCGCAACGCCGTGTTCGACGTCCGCCTCCTCTCCTCGGCGCTGCGCACAGGGGCGTGCGTGGTGCACGCCCACGATCTCGACACGCTGATGCCCGCCCGGGCCGCCGCCCTGCTCCTCCGGGCGCGGCTCGTATACGACTCGCACGAGCTCTGGCTCGGTTCGGCCAGGTACCTGCGCGAGACCGGCTTTTTCGGGAGGCTGCGCGACCGCCTTGCCGAGAGGCTGCTGATCCGCCGGGCCGATGCGGTGATCGCGGTCACCCGCGGCAGGATCGGCGTCATGGAGGAGATGTACCCCGGGATCCGGATAGAGCTCGTCGAGAACTGCCCCGAGGCCATCCCCGAGCTGCCTCCCAGGGGGCGGCTGGAGGGCGTTCCGGAGGATGGCGGCCCCATCGTGCTGTACCAGGGGGCCATAGCGTACGAGCGCGGACTCGAGAAACTGATAGAAGCCTGCGGGCTCCTGCCCAGGGGTTCGGTCAGGGTGGTCATGATAGGCCCCGACGCGACATCGGGCGTGCTTCCGGCCATGGCGAGGGAGAGGGACGTGAACGGGGTGCTCTCCATCCTCCCGCCGGTGCCGTCGGAAAAGCTGCCCGGCGTGACGGCATCGGCCGACATCGGCCTGATCCTGTTCCAGAACACCTGCCCCAATCACTATTATTCGCTGCCCAACAAGCTCTACGAGTACATGATGGCCGGTCTCCCGATCATCGCGAGCGACCTGCCGGAGATGGCCGACCTGATAGGCAGGGAGCGCTGCGGGATGCTCATAGACCCCGAGAGCCCCCGGGCCATAGCCAGCGGCATCCTCGGCCTCGCCTCCGACGGGGCGGCGAGGACGGAGATGGGTGGGAACGGCAGGGCGGCCGCCCTGGCGCGATACACCTGGCCGGCGCAGGCCGCGGTGCTGAAGGGGATATACGGACGCTTCGCGGGATGCGGCGCCGGGGGGGACGGACGATGAGGGTCGCCATGGTGCTGGGCTTCCTGCCGACCTACGTGAGGACGGAGGTGGAGGCACTGGGCGCCCTCGGGGTCGAAACCGAGATCTGGCTCCCCGGCGCCGACCGGTACATCGACACGATCACCGGCGGGGACCTGCCTGCGGGTTCCGTGCAGGGCGGTTCCGGAGGGGAGCTGGTGACGGGCTCGCCTACTCCCGGGCAGGCCGTCCGCTCCCTCCTGAGCACGACACGCGCATTCCTCGTGCACCCCCGCTCCATGGCCGGCCTCGCCGCCGAAGCCTTCCGCGTCTCCAGCCCCTTGCTCATGGCCTACGGCGCGAGGCTCGCGGACGCGCTCGCGAAGAACCCTCCCGACAGGATACACAGCCATTTCGCATGGGAGCCGGCCGCCGTGGCGATGTGGGCTTCGAGGATGCTCGGCGTCCCCTGGAGCCTCACGGTGCATGCCGCCGACATCTTCACGCCCAGGAGGCCCCGGGCCGTCGGGCTGATGCTCTCGAAGGCATGCCCACTGTTCACCATCTCCGACTTCGACAGGCGCTTCATCACCGAGAGATGGGGTGCCGGTGCGGGCTCGAGGGCCGTCGTGAACCGGCTCGGGATAGAGCAGAGGGGCCTGCCGGCGTGGTCGGGCATCGGGAGCGGGCTGATCTGGTGCATGGCCAGCGGCCTGGCCGACAAGAAGGGAGTGGGGGTCCTGCTTTCGGCATGCGCGATCATGAAGGCCGCGAGGAGCGGCTGGCGCTGCGTCGTCGCAGGGGCCGACAGGAGCGGTGAAAGGCTCCGCATGTACCGTGAGAAGGCTTCCGGCATGGGCCTCGACGGGTTCGTCGAGTTCCCGGGAGCGCTGCCTTCGGACGAGGTGCTTGCGGGCACGGCCGCCTCAGCCGTCGCCGTCCTTCCTTGCGTGAAGGCTCCGGACGGCGACATGGACGGCATCCCCATAGCACTGATGGAGGCGATGGGGATGGGCGTCCCCGTCGTTTCGACCCGCCTCTCCGGCGTACCGGAGCTCGTCGAGGACGGAGTGAGCGGAGTCCTGACCGATCCCGGGGATCCTTCCGCGCTGGCAGGGGTCCTGCTGCGCCTGCTGGGCGATCCGGATGGCTCCTCTTCGCTGGGGGCCGCCGCAAGGGCGCGGATATCCGGACACTTCTCCGCCGCCGGGCATGCCCGGAGCATGATCGACTCATGGAGGGCCGCAGACGCATGCGGTCAGCCCGCCGGGGGCGCCTTGCCGGGCTCTTGACCCGGGCCGGGCGTTTTCAGCTATTTCGGGCACCGGTGAAAAGGGGGCTGGAATTGGTCTGGGACGACGACGAAGACTTCGAGGACGATGACGAAATCGATGAGGATGCCGGGGGGGACGAGCCCGGCGAACCCGAAGACGACATGATGGGCGAAGATGTCGGTTTCCCCCCTCCCGGAGAGGAAGACTGGTCCTGGGAGGACGAGGAGGAATCCGACGAAGACGCTGATGATGATGACGATGACGAGGATGAAGCGGAGGACGAGGAGGAGGACTAGGTCAGGCCTTCCCTCTCCCGTCCGATCCCGCCGGCCTGGCCGCCGGATCCGGGGAACCGGCGGCTTCCTTCATTGATCCCGTGCGGTACATCTCGCCCGACAGGACCGACAGCCTCCTGTAGCTCATGACATCCCGCACGGGATGTCCCGGAGGCCGACATGGTCCGCAGGTGCCGCCCTCGTCCCCCCAGGCGGCCTCGACCAGTCGCCCGCCGCAGAAGCGCAGCATCCTCACCCGGCCCCTCCACGAAAACTCCTGAACGCTGCAGGCCAGCCCGGCTATCCTCACCGCCCTCGCGGCCGCGGCCGCGGCGCCTGAAAGCACGGAGAGCAGGCGCGCGGCTGTCTCCTCCGCCGGTGACGACGGTTCGGCGTCCTCATCGGGCACAGCGAGCGATGCCGCCCAGGCCAAGACGGATGCCGGGTCGCCGGAAGCAGGTACCCCGGCAGATCTGAGCATGTCCAGAGCGAGCGAGAGGTCTTCGGGACAGGGTCCGCCCAGCCATTCCAGCCTCTGCGGCAGAAGCTCCGCCGGGAGGCTGCCCGCGACCGCGCTGGTCACCAGCAGCAGGTCGGCGAACACGCGTGCCCCCGCAACCGGGCCGAGCGACAGGCCGGGAGACGGTTCCGCCCCGCACCCGGACAGATCGGGCGACATCCAGCAGAGGCGCTCGGGCAGCCTCGTCAGGGCACGGTTGGACATCGGGCGCTGGGCCGGGATCAGCTCGGCCTCCAGCAGGGCGGCCTCCGGCCCCGTTGCGGTCTCCGTCCAGTCCACGTCCCAGATCGCGCTCACCAGCCCGTCCTTGGACTTCCAGGCGGCTCGCGAGAAATGCTGCCGCACCCTGCCGCGTATGGAGTCGGCCTTCCCGATGTAGATGGGGTTCCCGGCGCAGTCGAGGAGACGGTAGACCCCGGGCCCGGCCGGGAGCGCGCGCAGCTTCGTGAAGCTCATCCGCAGCGAGCACCCCCCGGGGAGGCCGCGCCTCCCCGGAACGGCGGTTTCCGCGGCTGCACCTCCGGAGGGCGGATTCGAGAGAGAGCGCAGGACGAGCCTCGTGGCCTCGACCTGGTCCTCGACGCGCTTCCTTGGAGGAGGAGGGATTCCCAGGTATCCTGCGACGGCCCTCAGGCCGTAGCCGGAGAGGCCCGGAAGGAGCCTCCTGGCGGCCTCGAGGGTGCAGAAGAAGGGCGGCAGGACCGCATCGGGACCAAGCAGGCGGGAGATCAGCGCCTTCTCGTACCTGGCCGAGTGGGCGACCACGGCGGAGACTCCTTCCAGGGCCGCCGCCAGTGAGATGGCAGCCTCGCCGGGGTCCGAGCCGGACGCGAGATCCTCCCTGGTGAGCCCGGTCAGCGCGAGCGTCCTTCCGGAGACGGCCCCCGGATCGGCGGGGCGCAGGACGAAACGCACCGCATCCCCCGGCGGGGCCTGACCGGAGGGCGTGTCGACGACCCAGCCGATCTCGAGCAGCACGGCCGCGGAAAGAGGGCCGTCCCACTGGCAGTCGACCACGAGCACGCGCTCGTCCGGGGGCGGCAGCCCCCCGGCACCGGGTCCGGAAGGCTGGTCAGACGCCGCTCTGAGCCCCTTCGACATCCATGCGCATCACCATGGCGGGCGAATCGCAGTATGCCGAGACGTCGTCCGCCGACTGACCGATCCAGTCCTCCCCGAACATGCTGAAGAGATGGGACGAGATCCGCAGCTCCGGCAGCCTTCCCACGAAGCGCCTCCCGTCGTGAAGCATGGCCAGCTGCACCGGTGTCGCGAAGGCGCCCTCGGGGGTGAAGTCGCCGCCCGAGGCGATGGAGACGAAGATCCCGGGCTCCCCGGCGAGGAGTTCCGAGAGGGTCCTGTCGCACCGCTCCACCCTGAGGCGGTCCGCGGCTGCCTGGGGGATCGTGTCGTAGTCGCCCGTGGCGGATCCGGTATGGGGCAGGCCGAACCTGGCCGCCGTCCTCTTGTCCGTGCAGACCGCGCGGAGCACCCCTCCCTCGATGAGCGGGAGGGTGTACCCTTCGTGGGTCACGCCCTCCGCATCGAAGAACGGGCAGTCGTCCAGCGACGGGATCCTCGACTGCACGAGCGAGAAGCGCTCGTCGAAGAGGCGCTCTCCCATCCTTCCCGAGAACAGGGAGGCGCCCGTGCCGTACCTGTGGCCCGACAGCTCGCCCGAGAGCTTCCCGTAGATCAGGGAGGCTTCCTGGAAGACTACGGGGAGCCTGCCGCCGGGAGGAAGGGCCACGGGGTTGTGCCAGGCCTCCAGGAACCGGTCGAACTCCGCCCTGATGCCTGCTGCGTCCCATTTCCGGCAGGGCCCGGCGGCCACCCAGCCGTCCATGATCCCGGTGGAGCCCAGGGCCCTGAAGACCAGAGTGACCGCTGCCGACGACAGGTCGGTCGCAAGATCGAGCCCGCTGTCGTTACTGATCGAGGTCCGGTCGTCCTCGACCGTGAAGCTCTCGGAGAACACGAGGTCGGGCCATTTCGCGTGCAGGGCCGCCATGAACGACCCGGCCTCGTTCGCAAGGGTGTCGTGCCCGATGCCCTCCAGGGCCGCAGCCTCGCGCCTGACCGCCTTGCCCTGCATCTCCCAGGGGTACTCGATCCCGCAGGACATCGCGTCCAGTGCGCGCCGCTCGAGTTCGGCGGGGTCGAAGGCGCCGATGGCTCCGGCCGTCCCGATGTTCCTGCCGTCATAGAGCCTGAGGCCGGTCTTCAGCACGTCCGACCTGCGGATCGACTTCACCTCGGACTCGGCGATCCTGGCGGTGGTCCTGCGGACTCCGAAGGAGTAATGCTCGCGCCTGATGCCCGCCATTCACCTCACCTCCATCGCGCCGACCCTGACGAACGGGCCGCCGAAACCGACCGGGAGGGGATACTGCTCCATCTTGCCGCATCCGCCGCCCCCCGCACCCTCCAGGTCGAGCGTGTCCGAGAGGCCGTCGATCAGGCCGAGCGTCTCCATGACGTTCCCGGTGATGACCGATACCCCGACGGGCTCCGCCAGCCTGCCCCCCCTTATCCTCCAGCTCATCGAGGGCGCGAGAGTGAAGGTGGAGAGCCCGGAGCCGTGCTTGACGGTCTTCACGAAGAGGCCGTCGTCGATGCCCGACACCAGTCCGTCGAAGGTCTCCCTCCCCGGCAGGATGAAAGTCGTGGTCATGCGGGGGATCGGCTCATACTCGAAGGAGATGCTCCGCGCGTTCCCGGTGGGCTCCTCTCCGAGCGCCGCCGCTGTCGATGCGCTGTGCAGCCTCCCGGCGAGCCTCCCGTCCCTGATCAGCCATGTCCTGCCGGAGGCGGTGCCCTCGTCGTCGTAGGCGTTGTAGCCGGGGCCGGGGACCGTGCCGTCGTCGACGATGTTCAGGTCGCCGGAGCCCACGGGGCGGCCGACCGCCCACTCCGCGAGAGCCGCCTCGTCGCCCAGCATGAAGTCCGCCTCGCTCTTGTGGCCGAAGCTCTCGTGGGCGAAGATCCCGGCCGCCATCGGGGACAGGATGACGGGCATCCTGCCTCCATCGACCGGCTTCGATCCCCGGACGAACCCGGACGCCTCGTCGAGCCTCTCCTCCAGGGCGGGGCCGAGGTCGGGCAGATCCCCGAAGGTCCGGGCGCCGACATGGCAGGATTCCTGGAGGCGGGAGCTCCCGTGGGAGGTCTCGAAGGCGGCTGCGAGGAGCAGGGTCTGGCGGTCGAACTCGAGATCCGCACCCAGGCTCGAGAGGAAGGTCTTCCTCTTGTGGTTGTCCAGATAATAGCATCGCCTGTCCGTCAGGCCGCTCCTCCGCTCCATCGGTTCGTCCGAGGCCCTGAGCCTGTCGAGCTTGTCGCGCGACGGGACGTCCGCGACATGGTTCGATTCGAAGAGGAGAGTCTTCCCGGTGTTCCTCCGGAACCTCCGGACCACGGGATCGTCGGCGATGCCGTCCCTCCCCGAGGCCATCGAGGCCAGGGAGTCGAGCTCGGACTGGATCGAATCGACGGTCGAGGTGGAGGCGTAATACCAGCGTACACCGTCCCAGACCCTGATGAAGGCCGCCCTGTAGTGCCTGGAGACGAACTGTTCGAGCCTGCCCAGGACGAGGCCGGCGGTCGTGGACCAGACCTCCTCGATCCTTACATCGGAGTAGAGCCCCGGTGGGAATCTCAGCATCCCGCAACCCTCCCTGCGAGGTCCGACTTGGCGCGGCCGGGCGCCGCGATGCCATATACTAAAGAATTGGCTGACCTTCCTGCACGATGCGGCTCGATACGTTTCCACGGAGGTCGATCATCCAGGCCGGCACCTATGCTGTCGCATCCCTGGCGCTGTTCCTGGGCGCTCTCGTCCAGGGGGCTTCCGGATTCGCCTTCTCGCTTGTCTCGCTGCCCCTTCTCACTCTGGCCATGCCGGCGGGCCGGGCCGTGCCGATGCTCACCCTGTTCGGCCTCGCGATCAACTCGATAGTCCTCTTCTCCGCCAGGTCGCGCAGGCTGCCCGCCGGGTTCCCCGTCCTGCTCGCGGCGGGAGCGGCCGGCACCGTCCCCGGCGTGCTGCTCCTCGGATCCGTCCCGGAGGAGCCCCTGGCGATCGCGGTGGGCCTCGCGGTGGCCGTCATCGCAGGGGCCTACCTTGCGGGTTTCCGGGCGGGGCTGTCGGACAGCCGGGCGGCCGTCGTACCTGTCGGCCTCCTCAGCGGGGTGATGAACGGGCTGATGACCTTCAGCGGCCCGCCTGTGATCATCCTCCTCACCGAGCAGGGCGCCGGCAGGGACGAGTTCAGGGCCGGCCTCGCCTTCTACTTCCTCGGGATCAACCTGCTGACCGTCCCCATGCTGGCGACGGCCGGCCTTCTCGACGGAGCGGTCCTGGCCGCGACCGCAGAGCTGCTCCCGGCGGCCGCCGCCGGCGCCGTCCTCGGCAGCGCGCTCTCCGGCCGGATACCGCAGGGCGCCTTCCGCAGGGCCGTGCTCGTGCTCCTCGCCGTCCTCGGTCTGTCCTCGGCGGCCCGGGCGGCCTTCTGACCGCTCCCCTCCGGGGCGGCTCCGCCGTATGATCAGTGGTCTTGTCGAGGCCTCGACCAGCAGCGATTCGGAGGACAGGGATGACGGAGACCAGGTACTCGATCAGTCCGGATGGCGAGAAGTTCCAGCTCCCCTCCCGGGATGACCATGCGGCCGAACTCGAGAGGCTCTCGAAGCTCGTGGACGAGAACCGCGCGATGGGCCGGGAGATCGTGTCGGTCGTGGGGCTCGGTTTCGTAGGAGCGGTGATGGCTGCGGTGGTGGCGGACTCCACCCGGCCGGACGGGACCCCGGGCAAGTTCGTCATCGGGATGCAGAGACCCAGCACCCGCAGCTACTGGAAGACCCCCCTCATGAACAGGGGCGTGTCCCCGGTCACCGCCGAGGACCCGGAGGTCGCCCCCATGATCCGGCGCTGCGTCCTCGACAGGAAGACGCTCGTGGCCACCTACACCGAGGAGGCCCTCAGCCTGGTGGACACCGTCGTGGTGGACGTCCAGTGCGACTATCTGAAGGAGAGGCTCGGAGACTGCCGCGAGGGTGCCGCGGACATGGCGGCCCTCGAGGAATCCCTCGGAGTCATCGCGCAGCACATCCGCGCGGATGCGCTGGTCCTCATAGAGACAACGGTGCCCCCGGGGACCACCGAGCAGGTTGCCTATCCGATCATGAAAAAGATCTTCGAGAAGAGGGGGATCACGACCGATCCGCTGCTCGCGCACAGCTACGAGCGGGTCATGCCGGGCCGCAACTACGTGGCCTCGATCCGCGACTTCTGGCGGGTCTGCAGCGGGATTGGGCCCGAGGCGAGGGAGAGGGTCGTCGCCTTCCTCTCGAGCGTCCTGAACGTGAAGGACTTCCCCCTCACCGTCCTGGACCGCCCCATCGAGTCAGAGACTGCGAAGATCGTCGAGAACAGCTATCGTGCGACCATCCTGGCGTTCCTGGACGAGTGGTCGGTCTTCTCGGAGCGCAACGGCGTCGACCTGAAGAAGGTCATAGATGCGGTCCGGGTCCGCCCCACGCACTCGAACATGATCTTCCCGGGCCCGGGAATCGGGGGCTACTGCCTGCCGAAGGACGGCGGACTGGGGGTCTGGGCCTACAGGCACATCCTGGGCTTCGACGACGACATCTTCCGCATCACCCCCGCCGCCGTGGACATCAACGACACCCGCGCCCTCCGCGTCCCGCAGATGGTCCGCGACGCCCTGCGGAACATGAACAGGCCCATAGCCTCGGCCGACATCCTCGTCCTGGGCGCATCCTACCGCGAGGACGTGGGCGACTCGAGGTACAGCGGATCCGAGCTGATCGTGAGGAAGCTCACCGAGATGGGCGCGGACGTGAAGGTCCACGATCCCTATCTGGAGCACTGGTGGGAGTTCGAATCGCAGGACACCTATCCCAAGCCGGGCTACTCGTGGTCCCGTTTCTTCCACAGGCAGGGCCCTCTCGCGAATCTCAGGATGGAGCCCGCGCTGGACGCGGCCATGAAGGGTGCGGACGCCATCATCCTCGCCGTGCGCCACGGCGAATACCTCGCCCTGGACCCCGACAGGGTCTTCGAGGCGGTCGGCCGTCCGTTCGCGATCATCGACTGCTTCTGCATCCTCGACGACGCGAAGATCAGGAGATACCTGGAGCTCGGCTGCGAGGTGAAGGGGCTGGGCCGCGGCCACGTGAAGCGCATCAAGGAGAGCCTGAAGAGCTGAACGGAGGCGTGCGGGGATGATCCTCTGCATCGCGGCGATCGCTGCCGCGGGAATCCCCGTGACGCTGGCGGACGGGGTCGGCCTGGCGGCAGCGCTCGACTCGGTGACGATCCTCTTTTCCAGAGGGCCCGACCTGTTCACCGCGGATGTCGGTTCGGGGCTTCTCGCCCCCTGGATTCCCTCCTGGTCGCCCATGGACGGCGGATGGGCGGAGGACGGGGGCTTCTACTCGATACTCGTCAGCCCCGACGGCGACCGGGTGTTCCTGGCCCGGTCCGTGTACCTGCCAGAGGTCTTCGAGGTGCCTGAGGAGTACGGGGGGATGCGGAGCGCCTTCCTCGGGATCATCGCCGGGAAAGACGGCTCGGGGGCCATGCCCGTACTCGTCGGAGTCGCAGCGGGGGGAGGTCCCTCCTACGCCTTCACCTCCGATTCGCGGCTCCTCGCGGGTTCGCCGATGTACGACTGTGAACCCTCTCCCGAAGGCTATTCCGAACTCCTCCTCCGAGCGTTCGAAAGCAGGACCGGGACCTCCCCGAACGCCGTGGATGCACTCACCGGAGAACCCGTCCAGCTCGACATCGCGGGCATCGGCGACGGCTTCTGGAAATGCCCCTGCTCGGACTTCTTCAGGATAGAGAACAATTACTACGAGGAGCACGAGTTCGGGTCCTTCGCCGAACCCGGCGTGATCGGGGCCTGGAGCACCCCCGCGGGAAGCTCCTCGGACTTCATGGGCTGGGTGCTGCCCGACGCAGTGCTCGTCGGTCTCGACGGAGCCCCGTTCCTGCTCTCGGTCGATGGATCGACGAGGCGCTCCGGCCTTCCGTTCCTCCCCATCCCGGTGGCCTGGCTGCAGGACGGCTCCTATCTCCTCGCCTTCGACGGCCGGCCGGGGATGCTGTATCACGCCACGATAGACTGGGACTCGGGAGAGGTCGGGTGGATCTCGGTGTTCGAGACACCGGCAGGGTGCGAAGGGCGCCGCCTTTCGCCCATGCCGGGATCGGGAGGGGCCTTCTTCGTCCAGGGGGACGGGGGGCTCATCTACCTGCCGCTGGAGTAGCCTCCCCGCCGCCGCGGTTCCTTCTCTTCAGCGGATTGCGGACCGTGATCGCGTTCTCCGGACAGAGCTCGTGGCAGCACAGGCAGACGATGCACCTCCTGCGATCCATACTCGCCCGGCCGTCCTCGATCGTTATGGCCCCCACGGGGCAGCTCTTCGCGCAGAAACCGCAGCCCGTGCACTTCGCGCCCGCCGTCGGGACCGTCTTCACGAACGCCCTGGCCAGCGCTCCGGCGAAGTGGGGGATGTAATCGTAGAACCAGGTCGAGGGGATGTCGAAGCCGGGGAGGACGGCGGTCCCGTCCACCGTGATCTCCCGGAAGGGCTTCCCGAGCCCTCTCCTGCGGACCTCGCGGGTGGTGTCCAGATCCTCGGGCCCGAGGCCGGCGATGGATGACATGACCATGTCGAGCAGGACCCCGTCCTTCGCCACGCCCAGTATGCCGTCCATCCTGGGATGCCCGTCGGTGCCCGGCCCCCGCCCGTCCATGGCCAGGATCGCGTCCATCACGGCCATGTCGAACGGGACCAGCGTGTATATGTCGGCGATGTAGCCGGCCAGGATGCGCGGCTTGACGGCGTAGCTGTGGATCATCGCCTTCCCGATCCCGGGGACTGCTCCGAAGCAGTTCTTCACGGCGTTCGTGAGCCGGCAGTACATGTGGGTCTTGAACTTGCACATGTTGACCAGGACGTCGTACTCGAGAACCGGTTTCGCGATGCGGTACGTCCTGCCTCCAGCCTCGAGCTCCACGCTGCCGGCCCGCTCGAAGGAGACCAGCTCGACTCCGGGATCCCCGACCAGCGGTTCGAACCCGCAGTTCCTCCAGTAGCGCTCTATGCCTCCTATGGCTCCGCCCGGGCTGTCGCCGACAGCCACGCTGCACCCCCGCGCCTTGAAGAGCAGGGCCATCGCGGCGACGACCTCCGGATGGGTCGTGATGCCCCGCGAAGGGTCCTTCGCGGTCAGCATGTTCACCTTCAGGAGCACCCTCGCGCCGGGCACGGCCTTCGCCGGCCACCCGCCGGCGGCCTCCACCATCCCTGCGAGCACCGGCGCGAGCTCGTCCCTGTCGTACCGGAGCCCCTGGCGCAGGCAGACGTCACTCATGCATCTCTCCGATCCAGCCGGGCACTTCCATCCCGGCGAGAGCCAGCTCCCTCCCTGCTATGCGTGCCAGCCTCCCGGGCCAGGAGTAGCCCTCGGCATGGCTGCGGCAGGCGGCCGGGTCGGGAGGGTCGTCCAGCATGTCCGAGACCGCTTCCGCGAGGGCTTCGGGAGAGGCCTGCCCGACCGCCCTCGAGATACCGGGGGGGAACGTGTCCATCAGGCCGCTCCCGGCCAGCCCGACAACGGGGACTCCGCTCGCGAGGGCTTCGAGGAAGGTCAGGCCCAGCGTCTCGGCAGGGGCGGCCGAGAGCAGCACGCTCGCCTCCCTGTAGACTCCGGCGAGGTGTCCGGGGTCCAGGAATCTGAGATAGGATACGTCGGGATCGAGCCTCGCGGCCTCCAGGGCCCTCTCCCTCATGATCCCGTCCCCCACGACGACCAGCTTCGCCCTCCTCCTGCTCGACAGGATGGAGAACGCCTCGAGGACCATCTCGAATCCCTTCTCGCGAGTGAGCCTTCCAACGAAGAGGATGACCGGGTCGCCCTTCCGAGTGGCACCGGGCCGGAAGAGGCCGGTGTCGACACCGAGCGGGGCCAGCTCCGTGTTGACGATCCCGTGGGATGCCAGGACATCCCTGACCGGCGGGGATGCCACGAAGACCCTCCTGCTGTCCGCATAGACCGATCTGAGGTAGGCCCAGCCCGCCCTCTCGAGGGCGCTCCTCAGCGCGGACCGCCGGGCCCCGAAGACCGCCTCGGTGTATGAAAGCGGGAAGAAGGCATGATAGTAGTCGAACACGGGCCTTCCCGAGTCCCTGGACCAGACTGACAGCGCCTTCCTCAGCCTGAAGGGGCACCCCCCCTCGGCGAGGTCGGGCTTCCATCCCTCCAGGAAGTCGAGTGCGGGGCCGAGGGAGACCGGGGTGCGGTATCCGGGCGAGAAGAAGAGGGAGGGCGATCTCACGGTGGCGGTCGAGAGCATCCCGTCCGTCACGAGGCCGCTTCCGGCGCCCGGGATCACGAGCAGATGCCTTATGTCGCCCGGAAGGCCGCCCAGCCAGGCTCTCTTGTGCTCGAGATAGCGCCTGACGCCGCCTCCCGCCGCGCTCCAGAACATCGTCGCGTCGCAGAGGCGCATGTCTTCAGGGAATGGGGGGGCAGTTGCCGAAGGCCGGCGCCATGACCCTGTTCTTGCCGGCTCTCTTGCCCATGTACATGCGCTTGTCGGCTATGTCGAGGAGCCGCTCCCTGTCGCTGACGTCCGAAGGGAACGTGGCAACGCCGATGCTGACGCTCACGCAGCCCAGGGGCTGGTCGGCGGCGTGGGGGATCTCCGGGTTGTTGTCGATCACCATCTGCCTGATCCTCTCTGCTATCTCGGCGGCCACCTTGCCGCCGGTGAGCGGGAGGATGCTGACGAACTCCTCGCCCCCGTACCTGACGAGGGTGTCGATCTTCTCCCTGAGGGCTCCGGAGATGGTCCGCGCCAGGGTGCGGAGGAGGGTGTTGCCCATGGGATGGCCGTAGTGGTCGTTGTAGTTCTTGAAATCGTCGACGTCTATCATCAGGAGGGAACACTCGTAGTTGTACCTGGTCGCCCTCTCGAGTTCCTCCCTTATCCTCTCCTCGTAGAACCTGAGGTTCCTCAGATTCGTGAGCCTGTCCCTCTGGGCGGCCTCCCATGCCCGGGCGTGGAGCCTGGCGTTCTCCACCGCGGTGGCGGCGTTGTTGGCCAGGCTGGATACCCTGCGCACCGAGTCGGTGTCGAACCTGTTCCTCCTCCGGCTCTGGATGTCGATCACGCCCGTGGCCTTGTCCTGTATCAGCATCGGGACGGCGATCTCGCTCCTCGTGGTGTTGAAGTCCTCTATGTACCTGGGTTCCTGCGAGACATCGGGGATGTTGAGCACCCTGGCGCCCATGAAGGCCCCCCCGATGATCCCGAGCATCGACAGGTTCCTCGATCTGGGCTCCTCCCGCACCGAGTCGTACATGGGGCCGGAGAGCATGACGGGGTGCTCGAGGCCGGGCTCGTCCGCCGAATAGCCGCAGCCGGCCTTGACGACGAGCTTCTCGGGGACGCCCGAATCCGAGTCGTCCTCGGGGAGGAGTATCGAGATGTTCTCCTCGGGATAGAACAGCCTCAGGCTCCGGAGGAGGAGGTCGCAGATCTCGTCCAGCTCCAGGGTCGAGTTGAGGTCCCTCCCGATCCTCGACATCATCTCCAGCTCCTCGTTGCGCTGCTTCAGATCCGATCTCAGGGTCTGCTCCTCGGTGACGTCCACGGCCAGAAGGACTGCGCCGGTGATCCGGCCCCCGCTGCGGTAGGGGACGAAGCGCAGGTTGAGGAGAACCGACCCTCCGCCCGGCCTGTTCAGCGCCACCCCGTTCTCGACGCAGGACCTGCCCTCGAGGAGGACCTTTCCGAGCATCTCCAGACGCCCCTCGCCCGCGACGGCCGGGGCGGCCTCGGACAGGGTGCGACCCATAAGGGCGGACGGCTTGAGGCCCATGAGGGATTCCGTCCCGATCGCCTCGGTGATGCGCCCCGACTGGTCTATCATTATCAGGGACGAGCCGAGGCTCGAGAGGACGATCGAGTTCTGATCCCTCGCCGCCGCAATCTCCTCCTGGTCCATCACGTTGCGGAGCACGCACGCCGCCCTTACGCAGAAGTCCTTCAGGGCATCGAGGTCGTCGGGTCCCATGGGCCTCTCCGTGACATGGCAGTCGCACCTGACGACGCCCATCACGCCTGCGGAGTCGGCGAGCGGGGTGTCGACGTAGTCCGTCGATCCGGCCCACGAGAGCCTGATCTCGGGTATCCCGACCTCGGACGACCGCACCTGCCTCCTCTCCCGGATCGCGATGGCCACCGGGAGCCCCTCGACAGACGACAGCCTGGTGGCCTGCTGCTGTATGTCCGAGGGCACCCCCCGGCCGAGAGCGGCTTCGATGCGGAGTTCGCCGGGCTCGCGGAGGAACTGGAAGACCTGCACCCTGTCGAAGCCCAGGTCGGTGAGCACGCCCGATGCGATGTTCCGGAACACTTCGTGCACCGAGGGGCTCATGCCCATCTCCGGCATGAGGTCCTGCATGGCTTCGAGCCTGTCCAGCCTCTTCTCGAGAACCCCGGTGAGCTCCTCGAGGATCGAGACCCTGTCGGGGAATGACCCCGGGGAGAGATTCGCCTGCGGGCGTCCGCTGGCCTCGTCCAGCAGCCCGACGCATTTCTCGACGAACTCGCGCGGCTCGATGGGCATGTCCAGGGTCATGTCAGCCCCCGCCCTGCGGGCCCTCGAGGCGGTCAGCCTGTCCTGGCGCGGGAGGAGGACGGCGGTCTTCAGCCCGTTGAAGGCCGGATGGCTGCGAAGGTACCTGACGACCCTGAGGGCGCCGAGCCCAGGGAGGTAGAAGCCGCACAGGACGAGGTCCGGCATGATCTGCCAGGCCTTCCTGATGGCCTCGATCCCGTCCGGTACGGTATCGGCGTGAAGGCCCTCCATGCGGAGGGCCTTCGACAGCATCAGGGCGAGTTCTGCATCGCTCTCGGCGATGACAATGCGCTGGTTCCTCTCTATCACTTGGCCTTTTCGAGAACCGACTGGGCCGCCGCCAGCCTCGCCACGGGCACCCTGTAGGGCGAGCAGGAGACGTAGTCGAGTCCCACCGAGTTGAAGAACCTGATCGAGGAGGGATCCCCCCCGTGCTCGCCGCATACCCCGAGCTTGAGACCGGGCTTCTCGGCGCGGCCGCGTTCGACGGCCAGCCTGACCAGCTCTCCGACACCCTCCTCGTCTATCGAGGCGAAAGGATCCTTTTCGTAGATGCCCATCCTGACGTAGTCACCGAGGAACTTGCCGGCATCGTCTCGCGAGAACCCGCAGCCCATCTGGGTGAGGTCGTTGGTCCCGAAGCTGAAGAAGTCTGCGTGCACCGCCACTCTGCCGGCATCGACCGCGGCCCTGGGGACCTCGATCATGGTTCCGATCCTGTAGGCGATGAAGTCGGCGGGCCTGCCCCTCTCGGCGAGCACGGCGTCGATGACCGCCTGTGCCCTCTCCCTGGAGATGCGCAGTTCGGCTGGATGGCCCACCAGCGGGATCATGATCTCGGGCAGGACCTTGATCCCCCTGTCGGCGCAGTCGATGGCGGCCTCCATGATGGCCCTCACCTGCATGTCCGAGACCTCGGGATAGGTCAGGCCGAGCCTGATGCCCCTGTGCCCGAGCATGGGGTTGAACTCGTGGAGGGTCTCCACGACCTGCCTGATCTTCCCGACGGGCACTCCCATGACCCCGGCCATCTCCTGCTGGCCCTCCGCGTCGTGCGGGAGGAACTCGTGAAGGGGCGGGTCGAGCAGCCTGATGTTGCAGGGCCTGCCGTCGAGGGCCGTGAAGATGCCGTCGAAATCGCTCCTCTGCAGGGGGAGCAGCTCGGCGAGGGCCTCGGTGTATGTGGCGAGGGGGGCTTCGAGCCTTTTCCGGAGGGCCTCGTTCGACGGATCAGCCTCGATCTGCTCGCGCAGCCTCTTCACCTCGTCCGCCACGAGGATGAGCTTCCTGAAGGAGATGATCCTGTCGCCCTCGAAGAACATGTGCTCGGTGCGGCACAGCCCGATGCCCTGGGCGCCGAACAGGACGGCCATCTCGGTGTCGCGCGGGGTGTCGGCGTTGGTCCTGACCCCGAGCCTCCGCACCTCGTCGGCCCATCCCGCGAGCCTGCTGTAGTTCGCGTACAGCTTCGACTCGGACGCCGGCATCATGCCCCTGAGGACCTGCACGATCTCGGAAGGCTTCACGTCGACCGCTCCCAGGAATACCTCGCCTGTGAATCCGTCGATGGCCACCAGGTCGCCTTCCCTTATGCAGACGTCGCCGCATGTGATCGTCTTCGTAGAGGCGTCGACGTGAAGCTCGCTCGCGCCGGCCACGCAGGGCGCGCCCATCCCCCTGGCCACCACGGCCGCGTGGGAGGTCATGCCTCCGCGCGCGGTGAGTATGCCTTTGGCCACCGCCATGCCGCCGATGTCCTCGGGGCTGGTCTCGAGGCGGCAGAGGATGACGCTCTCGCCCCTGGACGCCCAGGCTTCGGCATCCTCGGCGGAGAAGACCGCCTTGCCGGAGGCGCCGCCGGGCGAGGCGTTGAGACCCTTCGTGAGGAGCCTGGCCTTCTCCTTGCTCTTCCTGTCGAGCACGGGGGCGAAGAGCTGATTGAAGCTGCCGGCGGGGACGCGCATCAATGCTGTATCCCTGTCGATCAGCCCCTCATCGACCATGTCCACGGCGGCGTTCAGTGCGGCGAAGATGGTCCTCTTGCCGGACCTGGTCTGCAGCATGAAGAGCCTGCCGTTCTCGATCGTGAACTCGATGTCCTGCATGTCCCTGTAGTGGGATTCGAGCTTGCTGCGGACATCGAGGAGCTGGGCATAGATGGCCGGATTCTGCTCGCCGAGGGTAGATATCGGCTGGGGGGTCCGGATGCCTGCCACGACGTCCTCGCCCTGGGCGTTCATCAGGTATTCGCCGTAGAAGACGTTGTCGCCGTTCGCCGGGTCGCGGGTGAAGCAGACCCCCGTGCCGGAATCGTCGCCCAGGTTGCCGAAGACCATGGTCTGCACGTTGACGGCCGTGCCGGTGAGGCCGCGGATGTCGTTGAGCTGGCGGTAGCGTATCGCCCTGGGGTTGTTCCACGAGCCGAAGACTGCGTCGATGGAGTGCCTGAGCTGGACCCAGGGGTCGGTCGGGAAGTCCTCGCCGACATGCTTCCTGTAGAGCTCGCGGTACAGGGCGACCACCCGCTTCATGTCATCCACGTCGAGATCCGTGTCCTGCCTCACTCCCCTGGCGTCCTTCACGGACTGGAGGGCGAGCTCGAAATCGTGGTGCGGGACGCCCATGACGACGTCGCCGAACATCTGCATGAAGCGCCTGTAGGAGTCCCAGGCGAAACGGGGGTTTCCGCTGCGATTCGCGAGGGCTTCGAGGGTCGTCTCGTTCATCCCGAGGTTGAGGACAGTGTCCATCATGCCGGGCATGGAGACCGCCGCACCGCTCCTGACCGATACCAGGAGCGGGTTCGCAGGGTCGCCCATGCGCTTGCCCGTGGCCTCCTCGAGCTCGGAGAGCTTGCCCCTGATCTCGGCTTCGAGCCCCTCGGGCCAGTTCCTGCCCGCCTTGTAGAAGGAGTCGCAGGCATCCGTCGAGATGGTGAAGCCGGGGGGGACGGGCAGGCCCAGGCGGGACATCTCCGCCAGGTTCGCCCCCTTGCCGCCGAGAAGGTTCTTCTGATCCCTGCTGCCCTCTGTCCTGCCTGCGCCGAAGAAGTAGACGTATTTCACCGGGACCGCCAATCGGTTGTTAGGGACTGCACTGCACTGCGGCGGCGGGGAAGCCGCCTCAGAATACTCAGATCGGATTATAACCAAGGGATGCGGCCTGGCGGCAACTACCCCCGGCGGGTCCTGCCCTTCCACATCCACGCCACGAACTCCTCCAGCTCGGCTCGCTCGGAGTCGGTCTGGGGCGTTGAGCGCGAGAGCACCCACTCGACCGCGTCGGCGGGGGAGGAGAAGTCGCCGAGCCGGGCGGCCAGGGATGCGAGCACGTCCGACAGCCCGCTGCTCTTCACCCGCAGGAGCAGGTCGCGGCCTTCGCCGGCGGTGCGGGCCAGAAGGTCGGCCCTGTTGAAGGCCTCCAGGTCCACGGCGCGGGACAGCTCGCCGAAGCGCTGCTTGAGCCTGCTCTCCGATACGCCGTACTCCGCGGCCAGCTCCTCCTGCGTGTAGTGCGGGCCGTTCATGGTGACGGCGTACTCGAGGGCGGCAGCCCAGATCGCCGGCTTCCTGCCGGCGGGAGCACTCCCCCTCGATTCGAGGAAGGCGTCCCAGAGGGTCCGCGCCTTCTCGGCCAGCTCCCTGCCGTACCCGTGGACCTGCATCATCCCCGCGGCCATCCCGGGGACCATGTCCCTGTCGCCGGCTGCGGGGTCCTGCACTGACATGGCCCTGCGCTTCGTAGAGACGCGGAGCGCCTCGATGCGGAGGAGGGTGTGCTCGATCCTGGAGTCGAAGGGAGCCAGGTCGCGGGCCTGTATCAGAAGATGGAGGCTCTCCTCGAGCCTGCCGCGCTTGGCCTCGAGGAGCGCCAGGTAGGCCAGCGTCGCGGGAACGCTGTTCTGTTCGCGCCTGGCGACGGCCAGCAGCGCCCTCTCGGCTTCGGGGTCCCTGTCCAGGAGCAGCAGGGATAGACCAAGCTTCCTGCGGGCGTCGAGGTCCTCGGGGCAGGATTTGACGTACTCCTCGAGGCATTCCCTCGCCGGGTCGAACCAGTCGAGCCTCAGGAAGACGTCCGAAGCCAGGAGCAGTGAGGCCGGGCCCGGCACCCCGTGCCACTGGAAGCCCGCCATCCTCTGCGCGGCATCCCTCGCCCTGCCTTCCATCAGATCGAGCCTGGAGAGGGAGAGGATGGCGAGGTCCTCGTCGGGGGTGGACTTGACCGCCGGATCGGCCAGGAGCCTCTCGAGGCCCTCCCTCTCGCCCTCCGGGTCGCCCCGGTCCCTGGCCCCCTCGATCTCCTTCCAGAGCCATCGGATCTTGCCCAGAGACTCGTCGGCGCTCATCGGTTCCCTGCTCCTCCCGTGCCCCTGCCCTCCCGGATCACCTCACGACCGCGAGCACTCCGGAGAGGCCCGTCTCGCTCTCGAACGACGAGGTCCCCGTGGTCACGGCACCGATGAAGTAGACGTAGGCACCCGTGGCGGGTTCGTCGCCGTCGGCGTCCATGCCGTCCCACAGGATCTGGTTGTATCCCTGCGAGCACTGGGCGTCGATGGTCCTGATGCACCTGCCCGCGATGGTGTGGATCGATACCCTCACGGCCGCGTCCTCGGAGAGCCTGAAACTGAAGCAGCGCAGGCCGTTTCCGGGATTCGGGTAGACGAGGGCCTCCGAGATCGACACGCTGCCCTCCTCCCTCACGGATACGAGGAGGGTGTCGCTCGAGCCGTTGCCGACGCCGTCGAAGCTCCAGAGGATGAGCCTGTGCTCGCCGACGGAGAGCGACCCGGTGCCGCACTCCAGGAGCCCTTCGGTAGTGCTGCCCTGCAGGTACGAGAAGTAGTCGCCGACGTCGCTGCCGGTGGCATCGACGAACAGGGTGAGCTGTCTACCCGGTCCTCCCAGGAAGCATATGCCGGACGGATCGGAGATCGACGCCCTGAGCGTCGCCCCGCCCGAGACCTCCGGGTGCGCGACGCCCTCCTGGCCTGCGATCCACATCTCGGCCTCCGGGCCCTCGTAGTCGCCTCCTGCGGGAGTCCCCTGCGCCACGGGCACCGGATCAGCCCCGCCGGCATCCACGTCGGAAGGAGCGGGCACCGAGCCCCCGGCGCGCCCGTACGGTCCGTCGACCGACTGCACCGGCAGGATGCAGTCGAGCCCGAACGTGCCCGCCGTCACGGGTGCACTGCCCCGGAAGGCCGCCCCGCCGTACTTCATGTACTCTATCTCGCTTCCCATCCTGCAGATGTAGGTGACGGGGCTCGAGGACTCCATGACCGTGACGAACACGGAGCCGGCGCCCTGCCGGCAGGTCCCGGAGACGTGGTTCGTCTCGCCGGTCCGGAGGGTGTCGCCCTCCACGGTGAAACCGGCCTCGCCGTCGGGGCGGGGGAGGCGGGTCGTCAGATCGCCGAAGAGCACGTACCCCCTGTTGTTGATGTAGTAGGAGCCGGACTGGTCGACCTTGCACTGCCAGAGCGCCTCTGCAACGGTGAGGTCCGGGTGCGTGAAGAGGCTGTCGAAGACGGCCCGGCAGAGGCTGTAGTTGGATGGGCCGGAGCAGCCCCTCGTGGCCGCCACGGAGGCCAGTCCGCCGCCAGCGGGATGCAGGAGGAGGCGTTCCGCGATGGCGTCGTCGCCAGTGCCGTCGAAGTGACCCACGTCGCACGTGGCCCAGAAGGAGACCGGCAGCCTTCCGCCGTTCTCGAGCAGTGAGACGTCGGAGCCGTACATCGCGCCCTCGTGCGCGATCTGCTCCGCTGCCCCGTGCCCGAGGTAGCACACGGCGCCGAAGCCCTCGGAGAGCAGGGCCAGCAGGTCCTCCCTGGCCTCTGGCTTCTTGGGGTGCGTGCCGGAGGGAGGCCACGGGTACTCGATCAGGTAGAACTTCACCCTCTCGATCCGGCGCGGGGCCATCTCCTCGGCCAGCCTCTCCGTGTCGTTGGTGTGGTAGAGCTCGTCGTAATTGTCGCCTTCGCCCCATTCGTCGTCGGCGATGAACAGCATCCGGTTCGTCCATGCCCCCTGGTTCTCGCCGGAGCTCTGCGCGAGCAGCTTCGCCGTGCAGGTCAGGAGCTCGGCTCCGGTCTGCACCGGGAGCCTGGCGATCGGCAGCTCGGGCAGGTCGGCGTCCTCGTGCGCCATCACGTAGCGGTCGTCCACAAGGGTGTCATTGTAGCCCAGGCTGGACCATGGGAAGATGAGCGAAGGGACGGACGTCGTGTGGCCCAGCGGGTCGTGATGGCCGTCGCCCACCAGGAGAACGCCCGAAGGAGGCTCCGTCCAGGAGTCCATGGCCCATCTGACCGCGGATCTGACGGCGCCCGGGTCGGCCACGCCCTGGCCGAACTCGTCGTAGATCTCGCGGGTGGTGGCCACCTCGCACTCGAGTCCCATGGATGAGTAGAAAGAGAGCAGGCCCCACAGCTCGTCGGCCAGGGATTCGGGCGTGACGATGAGGATGTCGGCTCCGGTGACCGTCCCCACCAGCCTGCCGGGGTCCGCCGGGGCGATGGAATCGGGAGAGAGCCAGTCACTTCCGCCAACGGCGAGGATCCTGGAGTCCACGGACACCTGGAGGGAGAACGATGCGGCCGACCCCTGGATCTCGAAGCCGGAGAGAGCGGCTGTGGGCATCGAATCCTCCAGCAGGTAGAGCGAGGAGGAGGAGTCGAAGGGCCCGGTGGAGAGCGTGAAGCGCCCCTGTCTCTCGATCCCCGGCATCAGCATCATGCCCGCTGTCTGACCCGGAGCTGCCGGCGCGCTGATCCTGACCCAGTCGAGGAACAGGTCGTGGTCCTCGGAAGTGGTGTTCTCGACCCGGACTGTGCCATTGCCGGGGATGGCGATCCCGGAGACGGTGACCGTCTCCACGCCTCCGCCGGACCAGCTGCCCTCCGCAATCAGGTCGCCGTCCAGGTAGATCATGTAATGGACTGCCTGGATATCCGGGGCGCAGAGCCTCACGTTCAGTTCGCCGACGCCGGCGGGCTCGCAGTCGAGGGTGTACGGGGCGTCGAAGCCGTCGCCAGGGGAAATCGTGGTCCAGACCCAGCCGGTGGTCTGGCTGTGTTCGGGATCCCACTGGCTCTCCTGTTCGACCAGCGTCTCCACCGTGTAGTCGCCGTACTGGGGCGATCCGTCGGGGACGGCCGGCAGGGTCTCCATCCTGCGGCCGGGCTCCCCGCCCCAGGTCAGCCAGTACGTGTTCGTCGCATCCCATCTGTGCGGGACCCAGGCTGCCCCCGAAGCGTAGGGCACCCAGCGGGAGAGGGCGATCCCCACGAACCTGATCCTGTCGCCGCCGTCGAAGATGCCGTCTCCGCCGTCGAGAACCTGTATGGCGACCGGCGAGAGGGAATGCTCCTCGGCCGGATCGAAGCCGAACATCTCCCCCGGGCCCGAGAACATCGCCAGGCTCGCGGACTGCGCGCCTTCGACGTCGCAACCCGCCCCGGCCAGCCCGGAGCAGGTCACCTCGTACCCGCCCGTCTCGCTGATCTCGATACGGGCCCATGGGAGCCCCCAGAATGGGCTGTCGGCCCTGGAGGACTCCAGCCTGTAGAACGGCAAGTCGAAGCCGCACACCAGACGGGCCAGCCTCGTCGGGCGGCTCGGCCTGGCACGGCTCCCGTCCCAGGAAAGGTCCAGCCGTACGGATGAGGCGTAGGAGCCGTCGGCGCCCCCGAGCCACGGGTAGATGTCGATCGCGGCGAAGCTGAAGCCGGCCAGGGGGATCACGCCGGCGAGCTCGACGTTGCGGGATGGGCCGGGGAGGGGGGGCGCCTCGACCTCGACCGTCGAGAGGCCCGAGCCTTCGAGGGCGGGGGCCCTGCGGGCCTCGCGGGCGAGCGAGAGATCGGAAGACCGAGCGAGGACGGCGTATTCCAGCACCGGTTCGGAGCCCGGGGGCACCGGCACGTAGACGCGCTGCACCGGGAGCATGGGACGGCCGGGTTCGAAGAGGATCCCCATGCCGTCGAAGAGGTGGTCGGGATCAGTCGTAGCGGCTGCGGTCGGGCCGGTTTCGAAGAGGAGGGTGCATCCCCCCGGGCCGTCGGACACGAGTTCCACGGATCCCCGGGCGGCGGTGCAGATCAATGCAAGACAGGCGAGAACTTTCATTTGTCCTATTCCGGACGGCCTGTCCGGGGTGTGCGCCCCGGACCGTCACCCGTCCCTTGCAAGGGCGATGACCCCGCGTTCCGTCACGGAGCCGCCGTCTCCCTCGAATCTCAGCACGAACAGGTAGGCTCCGCTTGCCGGTTCGTCGCCGTCGGCGTCGAGCCCGTCCCACAGGACCTGGCAGTAGCCCGCGGAGAGGTCGCTCGAGATCTCCCTGATGCGCCTGCCCGCGATGGTGTAGATGGACACCTTCGCGGAACCGTCGGTGGAGGCCCTGAAGCTGAAGCAGACAGGGCCGGCGGAGGGGTTGGGGTACACCAGGAACTCGTCGAGCGAGACACCGGTGTCCTCTACGACCTGGAAGTCGAGGGTGTCGCGGGAGAAGTTGCCCATGCCGTCCCAGGCCGCCATGATGATCCTGTGGGGCCCTTCCAGCAGGTGCGGGAGCTGGTACTCGAGGCTCCCGTCCGTCGAGCTGCCCTGGTCGTAGGCGAAGAAGGCGCTCAGATCGAAGGCCTGGGAGTCGAGGTTGATCAGGATCGACCTGCCGGCCCCCCCCCCGAAGGTGCATATGCCGCTCGGATCGGACAGGTCAGCCTGGAGAACGGGGTCCGGGCCCGTGACCGGGGGCTCGCCTGCGCTGCCTTCGAGGCTCTGCTCTATCAGAGGTCCGGTGGAGTCCGCCGCGTAGCCGCCGGAGTCCGCGACCGGGACCCATTCCAGCCAGTCGGAGACGGCGCCTGCCTCGGACAGCCCCAGGGCCGCCGCTCTCCCGTACGCGCCGGTGTCGGACTGGAGAGGCATGAAGAAGTCGATGTCCAGCAGGCCCCCGGAGGTCTGGAAGGAGCCCGAGAAGGCCGTCGAGCCGTACTTCAGATAGTCTATCACGCTGTCGCCTAGACAGGTGTACTGGGTCCAGGCCGCGCTCTCGACGACGCGGACCCTGGCCAGGCGGTCCGAGGGGAACGAGGCCTCGAGGGGATTCACCCTGCCGCGGAGTATAGCGTCGCCGCCCAGCGCGACAGGGGTTCCCTGGGCAGGCCTCATCGGCCTCATCGTCCCGTCTCCGAAGAGCACGTAGTAGAAGGAGTTCGTATACGGGTTCAGCACCTTCGACGCCCAGAGGGCCTGCCCGGTGCCGGTTGTCGACGTCCCGTCGAAGAGCATCGAACAGAAGTCCTCGAAGAGCGGTTCGCTGCTGTACGTTCCCCTGGTGGCCCCGATGGTCGCTATGGCCCCGGCGCCGGGGTTCATGACGAACTCCTCCGACATGCAGTCGGCGGAGACGAGCTCGAAGCTCCCCACGTCGCAGCTCGCGAACACCATCACGGGCTGCCTGGGGCCGTTGTCGACCCGGGCGATGTCGCTGTTGACCAGTAGCTTCTCGTGGCAGATCTGGTCGTGCGAACCGTGCCCGAAGAACAGCACGGCGAGCCAGCCTTCGGAAAGGGCTTCGACGTAGTCCTGCTGGGCCTCGGGCTTGAAGGGATGCGTGCCGCTCTCGGGCCAGGGGTACTCGATGAGGTAGAACTTGCCCCTGTCGTACATCGCGGAGATGCAGCTGTCCGCCAGCAGCTCGCATGTGTAGGTATGCCCCGTCTCGTTCTGGTAGGTACCCTTCCCCCACTCGTCGTCCGCCGTGAGGAGTATCCTGTCGCTCCAGGCCCCCGCGGCATCCCCCGAGCGGTAGGCTGCGGCCTTGGCGACGAAGATGGACACATCCTGAGGAGAGTCGGCGGGGATGCGCGAGAGGGAGGCCTCCGGCAGGAACTGGCCGGGGGTCGTCATGACGTAGAAGTCGTCGAATAGCTGGTCCGTGTTGCCGAGCTTCAGCCACGGGGGGAAGAGGCAGGGCTCCGGGGAGTTGCGGTTCAGCACGTCGTAGTGGCCGTCGCCCACGAGGATGAAGTCGGAAGGCACAGGGTCCCACGTGTCGAGGGTCCACGCGATGAACGACCTCACTGCTCCGGGATCGGCCACGCCCTGGCCGAATTCGTCGTAGACCTCGCCCAGCGTGACGAGTTCCGCCTGGAGCCCGTCTGCCTCCATGAGCGCCTCCAGGGGAGCCGATGCTTCGGCGAGGACGTCCGCGGCGATGATCACCGCGTCGGCGCCGTCGAGGGTGCCGACTACCCTTCCGGGCTCGGCGGGGGAGATGGAGTATGGCGTCCTCATGTCGCCGGGCCTGACCGCCATGATGCGCGATTCCTGCCCGATGTCGAGGGAGAGGCTGACCGTGCCGCCCTGATCGGAGGCGCCGTCGAGCAGGTCGACCGCATGGTGCCTGGAGCAGTCGAAAACCCTGGCAGGCCCTTCGCCTTCCAGGCCGAGCGAGAGCGTGTACCTCCCGTCGGGGCCGCCCGAAGGCAGGAGGTCGACCCCGCCTGCATCCGCGGGGAGCCTGGGGTACGAAACCGTCATGTTGTCGAAGTAGATGCTCCCCCCGGTGCCGCCCGTTATGGTCAGGTGCGTGATGACGGTGTTGGATCCCTCGGCGATCCCGACGTCCTCGAGCAGCACGGTGAAGGGAGCCCAGCCAGTGAACGAGCAGGCACCCACCGAGTCGCCGTTGAGGGTGATCCTGATCTGTCCCGTCACATTCCCGTCCGGGACGAACGACAGCAGGATGTCGCCCGGCTCCCCGACCCTCTCGGCCATGAACGGGAAGTAGGAGTCGTAGCTCGTGGAGAGCTGGGTCCAGACCCAGCCGGTCTCGATTTCGTGGAACGGCAGCCAGAAGGCCTCCTGTTCGACGAAGAGCGGGGCAAGCAGGTCGCCGGGCCATGCCGGGGAGCCGTCCGGGGCGGACGGGACGCTCTCCATCCTCCGGCCGGGCTCGCCCCCCCAGGTGAGCCAGTAGACGTTCCGCGTGTCGTACCTGTGCGAGAGGCGCGCGAGCGGGGGTGTCGATCCCGGCGAAGGCTCGAAGCGCCACAGGGCCCTGCCCACGAACAGGATGCTGTCCGCGGCGTCGAAGGAACCGTCGCCGCCGTCGAGCACGAGTATCGAGATCTCGGATGCGGAATGCGTCTCGTCGCGCCATTCCAGGTCGAACATGAGACCGGGGCCTGTCAGCATCCGCAGGGTCTGGGAGGGGGCTCCGAGGATGTCGACTCCGGCGGAGTCGAGCATCGCGCCGGTGAGCACGTGGCAGCCTCCGACCGAAGTCTCGATCCGAGCCCAGGGCATCCCCCAGAAGGGGCTGTCGGCCGACCTCACGGCCCTGTGGGGCCACCAGACCACGCCCCCGGGGCAGATCAGCGAGAGGGGGCCGTCGTCGAGGGGCTCCGAACCGGGCGCTCCCCCCCATTCCAGGGAGATGCCGACCGATCCGGCGTAGTCGCCGTATCCCTCCCCGTCGAACGGGCTGATCCTTACCTGGGCCAGATCGACACCCATCGCCCTCACGACCGACATCTCGACCACGGCGGGAGGGGGTGCCGATGCCCGGTCATCGTAGACCGTGACGGTGGACAGACCCGTGCCTTCGAGGTGCGGAGAGGCCGCCGGCCTTCCCCGCGGGGCGGGGGGCGCCTCCCTCCTGCCCTCCACCGTGAAGGCGAGCTCGGGCTCCGCCCCCGGGGGCAGCGGTACGTAGAAGACGATGCAGGGCCTGACCAGGCCGCCTTCGACCGCCCGGGAGGAGAAGCCGGGGATCACGGGGTAGTAGGCGTCCCCGTCGGACCGGAAGGACGGGGCGGGGACCTCCACCGTGGTCGAGAAGCCCGCGGCCCCCGACCGGACGTCGGAGAGCACGCCCGACTGCCCTGCAGGCAGGGCCAGGGCTGCAGCCAGAAGCAGAAGGATCAAGGATTCTCCCCCCGAAAACACGATACTATCGCACCCGCCTCCGGCGGGGCAAGCCCCGCGCGCCCGGGGCTCCGCATATTACATGATATGCCTGGAGGCGTTATGGGTTCCCTTTCGTGGCATCTCGCCTGGAGATACATGAGGCGGCACCCCGAGAGGCGCACGGTGGCGCTGGCCTCGGTGGTCAGCATCTCCGGAGTCGCGCTCGGGGTGGCGGCCCTCATCATAGTCATGGGCGTTATGGAGGGTCTCGAGGGCTTCATCTCGGGTTCGGTGACCACGGCCGAGGCCCCGCTCGAGATAGTGCCCGGCTCGGGCGGCGCGCTCTTCATCCCGGATTCTGTCCTGGCCGTCATCGGCGAAGTCCCGGGGATAGCCTCCGTTTCACCGTACATCGAGGGCGAGGCCATCGTCAGGCTCCCTTCCAGGGACCTGGAGACAGGCTGCAGGATAAGGGGAATCGACCCGGTCACCGGCATCGCCTCGTCCGGGCTCGACAGCAACCTTGTCTACGGAGAACCCAGGCTGCTCTCGGCGGACGGGTTCCCCTGCACCGTCACGGGCCTCTATCTCGCCGAGGATCTCTATCATCCCCTCGGCGACACGCTCATCTTCTTCCCACCGGAGTCGTTCTTCACCTCGCGGGGATTCGCGATAGGCAGGGCGGTGCTCGCGGGCGCGGTGGAGACCGGCCTGCCCGTCAACGACAGGGCCCTGGCCTATGTCCCGATGGAGCTGGCCGCCAGGATGTTCCTCCCGCGCGGGGGCTGCTCCGGGATCGCGGTGGGACTGGAGGACGGCGTCTCCCCCGAGGAGGCGGCGGAGCTGCTCGGGCCGATGGTGCCCGACAGCGTCAGGCTGAGGACGTGGAAGGAGAAGAACCCCTCCCTGGCCGCGTCCATGCAGCTCGAGAAGATGGGCTCCTTCGCGGCGATACTCCTCGTCACGCTCGTAGCGACCTTCAACATCACCGGGACCATCGCGCGCTCGGTCGTCGAACGGCGCCGCGACATATCCATACTCAGGGCGATGGGCGCATCCAGCCGGCTGATCCTCTCGGTCTTCATCTGGGAGGGTGCGCTGGTCGGCCTGATCGGGGTCTCGGCCGGGCTGGCCCTGGGCCTCACGGGGTGCTGGCTGGTCGGAGGAGCCGGTATCCTGACGCTGCCGGACGTCTACTCCTTCCATGAGCACATACCCGTGTCCGTCGTTCCCGCCAGCGTGGCGGCGACCTGCGCGGCCTCCCTCCTCCTCAGCCTGGCGTCCGCGGCCGTCCCGGCCTTCAGGGCGGCGTCGCTCGACCCCCTGAGGGGCCTCCGGGGATGATCCCGGCCGCATCGATCGGCGCCCTGCTGCTCGCCTCCTTCTCAGTCTCGCCCGCCGACTCGTGCAGGAAGCTCGCGGGCGTCGCGGAGATCCCGCAGGAGGCGATCCTGTTCGCCGAACTCGCTGCGAGGCAGGGTGGAGAAGGGCCCATACTCTTCGCCAGCCTGCTGGAGGCTGCGGGGAGGTTCGAGGAGGCGGCGTCCGCATACGGGATCGCCCTCGGAGGAGCTGAGGATCCGGCCACGAGGTCCTGGCTCTCCGACAGGATGGCGGGCTCGGTCCCGTTAGACACGCTGCTCGTGCTGACGGCAGGGGTCACCAACCTGGGCTCCTCGGACGCCCGGGACCTCACCGTCGTGATGCCGCTGCCCAGGCCCCATCCCCCATGCCAGTCCCTCACGATGCTCTACGGCCCCTTCCGCCGGGACGGAGGCAGGCTCCTCGCGCACATACCCCTGCTTGCATCCGGGGAGACGGTCGAGCTGCCCGTGATGCTCCACATCGTGCAGTCCCCCCACACCTTCAGACCTCTGCCGGGAGGCCTGGGCCGGGAGAGGTTCGACGATATCCTCGCCATCGCCGCGGGAGTAGGGATGCCCGACTCCTTCACCGGCACCGGGCCGTGCCTGGACATGGCCGTCGAGTTCATGGAGGAGGCCCGGAAGGAGGGGATACGCGCCGGGGTGGAGGGCGGGCTGGTCCGCAGGGGCGACAGCCTTGTCTTCCACGCATGGAACGTGCTGCTCGACGGCATCCCCGGGCTGCCTGTCGACCCCCTGCTGTTCAGAACCGACAGCCTGCGCGCCATCGGACACTGTCCGTGCGACGTCATCCCGCTCTGGGACCTCGGCGCCGCCGGCGGGCACGAGCTCAGCGTCTACCACGCCGGCCGGGAGGCCGACATCGGCATCACCCTGTCGGCCGCGTTCGCCGGGGCCGACAGGAGAGGCATCCTGTTCGCGCTCCTCGAATCCGCGGGGGCGGGCAGGCTGCCGTTCATCCCCTGAGGCCGGCGAGCTGCCGGCGGACTGGAGAGTGACTTGAGGATGCAACTCGCTGCAGGGGCCGCCCTGCTGATGGCGGCGGGCTGTTCGGGGCCCGTTTCCGACGGCGGGGTCGATGAGGCGGCGGAGGCCTACCTGAGGGCCCTGGGCGGCCGCGAGGCGCTCGAGGCTCTCTCCACCCTCCACACGATCGACAGCGTCCACATGGCGGGCCTCTCGGGGACGAGCGAGTCATGGTGGGTCAGGGAGCCGTTCGCCGGCAGGATATCGATGCGTGTCGGCCCGGTGTCGCAGGATCTGCTGATCTCGGGGGACAGCGTCTGGTCGGTCGACAGGAACGGGGCCCTGACAGCCGGCGACGAAGCCTCGAGATCGCAGGCGGCGCTCGCCAGGATGACCGTATTCCAGGACGCATTCCTCGATCCCGGCGCGTCCGGGCTGACCTCGGGCCCCGACACCGTCATCGCCGGAGAGAGCGCGACCCCCCTGGCGTTCGAGGCAGGCGGCGTGCCCGTCATCTACTACGTCTCCCGCGGCTCCGGGCTGCCCCTGCTCATGCGCACCGAGGCCATGGGGCTCGCGATGCTCTCGATGCCGGTGGGGTTCCGCGAATCGGGAGGGCTACTCTTCCCGTCCTCGACGCGCGACAGCATCCCGGCCCTGGGACAGGCGACGAGCTCGACGAGCATCCTTGTCGAGTGCGACATCCCAATTCCCGACAGCGTCTTCATGGTGGCATCCCGCCCGGGGGACGCCGTCCTGCCGCAGCCGGGGGTCCCGTACGGATTCGAGCTCGAAGGGCAGCACATCTTCCTCCGCGGTTCGGTGTGCGGGAGGGAGGTGGACATCCTTCTCGATTCGGGAGCCGGGGCCACGGTTCTCGACGAACGCGCCGCGACCGGCATCGGCCTCTCGCCCACTGGCGCATTCAGTGCGGTCGGAGTGGGCGGGACGGAAACCTTCGGCTTCGCGGAGGTGCCCGAGTACACGGCCCTGGGTGCGACGGTCACGGGTCAGACCCTTCCCCTGATGGATCTGGACGAGGCCTTCTTCCCGTCCACGGGGCGGCACATCGGGATGATCCTGGGCTACGACTTCCTCGGCCGCTTCGTCACCTGCATCGACTACGGCTCCGGTACGGTCACGCTCCACGAACGGGCCGGCTGGTCACCTCCCCCCGGTTCGAGCGTGCTGCCGGCCGTGAAGGTGATGAACCTCCTCGTGATCGAGGCCGTCCTCGAGGACTCGGTACCGGTCAGGCTCGTGCTCGACACGGGGGCCGGCGGCGCGATCCACTTCTCCGACGCGTTCCTCGAGTCGCACCCTTCGTTCCTCGAAGGGAGGGAGACTTCGGAGGTCGCCGTGGAGGGTGTCGGCGGCACGAGGACTTCGGTGCTGTTCGGAGTGGAGGGCATCACGCTGGGCAGCTTCACGGTACCGGCCGGGCAGTGCGGAAGCCTCGGCGACATGCCCGTGGTCTCGAGCTGCGACGGGGTCATCGGCACCGGGATACTGGCGAGGTTCGTAGTCAGCCTCGACTACGGCTCCCCGTCGGTCGTTCTCGAGCCTTCTTCGCTCTTCTCCGAGGGGCTCCCGGACGACCGCCTCCGGTAGCGCCCCAGAGCCTCGAGGAAGACTTCCGGTCCTGCATCGGGAGGGATCGAGCCGGACAATACCATCTCCTCCAGGACGGCCAGCAGCGCCCCGGTCTCACGGCCCCCTCCCGGCCCGAGATCCCTCGCGAGGAATTCACCGACCTCGCCGGGGACGAGTCTTCCGGAGGAGGCGACGGGGTCCATCCTGAGCCTTCTCCGGAGTTCGGCGAGCCTCACGGCCCTGTCTCCGGCCGAACCGGGAGCCCGGCATGCGGAATCGGCCTCGGAGAGCACGAGAAGGTCCTCCAGCAGGTCTCCCGCATCCCTGGCAAGCCTCCTGACGGCACCGTCGCCCCAGCCCGGAGAGTATTCCGCAGGCCTCTGGTGCAGCCGCACGAGGCCTGCGACGTCCATCCTCCTGGCCCTGGGGAATCTCAGCCTGCCGCCGGCCTGCATCGCCAGCTCGGCCCCGATCTCGGGGTGCCCGTGGAAGTGCACGGACCCGCCGGCGTCGACCGTTCGTCGGAAGGGCTTGCCCGCGTCGTGGAAGAGGGCGGCCCATCTCGGCACGAGCCTCGGCGGGGTCTTCGCCAGGACGCACAGGGTATGGCTCCACACGCCCTGGACATGGTGCTCGCCGGGATCCTCGCCGTCGCTGGACGCGAGCGGTGCGATCTCGGGGAGGACGACGGGGAGAAGGCCGAGATCCACGAGACACCTCATGCAGGCAGCGGCTCCCTCGCCATCGGGGGCCTCGAGCATGGAGTCGAGCTCTCTCAGCCATCTCTCGACGGAAACGTCGCGGAGAGCCCCGGCCTCACGCCGGACAGCCCCGGCCAGGTCGGCCTGCACCGAGAATCCGAATCTTCCCGAGAACCTGGCCGCCCTGAGGCTCCTGAGGGGATCCTCTGCGATCGTCACGAAGGGGTCGCCGGGAGTCCGGAGCACCCCCGCCGCGAGGTCCGCCACGCCGCCCGAGGGATCCACCAGCGAGCCGTCAGGGCCCATCGCGATGGCGTTGACGGTGAAGTCCCTGCGGAGGAGGTCCGCCTCCAGGGAGCATCCGAAGCGCACTCCGGGCTTGCGGGAGCCCTTCTCGTACCTCTCCGACCTGTAGGTCGTGATCTCCGCCCTGCCCACGCCGTCCGGGCCGTCGACCAGCGCCGTGATCGTCCCGAACCGCCTGCCGATATCGAGGGTCCTGATCCCCGCACCGTGAAGGATGCGGGAAGTCTCTTCCGGAGAGGCGTCCGTGGCGAAATCCAGGTCGCCGGGCGGGAGGCCCAGCAGCCTGTCGCGCACCGTTCCTCCGACGAGGAAGAGCTGCCTGCCGGATTCCCGGAACGTCTCGAAGAGCATTTCAGCCAGATCCATGAAGCCCTCCCGCCTGCGTCTAGGATAGCATGCAGAGGTCCCGGGGGGTTATCTTCACGCGGAGGGATCAACGGAAGGATCGTGATGAAACTGCTCCCCGTCACAATGATCGCGCTCCTGCTGGCACCGGCGGCTTCTGCGGGATGGTTCGTCGACTCCGAGACCGGCATGGGCTGGTCGGTCTACAACGATGTGAGGGTCCCCGGGGAGACGGGCGACGAGATCTCCCTCACCGACGACCTCGATGCCGATCCCGCTCTCTTCTTCAGGCTGAGGTGCGGCATCTCCTCAGGGCGCAGCGAGATCAGCCTCTTCGCGGCCCCCCTCCGCATCGAATCGGACGGCGTCGTCGAAGAGGACATCCTGTTCGACGACACCACGTTCCCGGAGGGCACGGACATCACGGCCGACTACAGGTTCGACTCCTACAGGCTCACCTACAGGTACGCGGTGGTCGACAGGGATGGCATGCGCATCAGCCTCGGCGCATCGGCCAAGATCAGGGATGCCTCGATAAGGCTCGAGGGCGGAGGCCTCTCGGCATCCACCGAGAACACCGGCTTCGTCCCCCTGGTGAGCTTCGGCCTCGACTGGAGGGCCTCCGGCCCCCTCCACGTGCTGCTCGACGGTGACGCACTCGCCGGGCCGGTGGGCAGGGCCGAGGACGTCTTCGCCGGCCTGGGCTGGGCCTTCGACAGGGACGCCAGACTCTCGATGGGCTGGAGGTTCCTCGAGGGAGGAGCGGACGTCGATCAGTCCTACAACTTCACCATGGTGAGCTTCGCGGTCCTGGGCTTCAGGCTCCTGCTCTAGTGCCCGGCCTAATCCCGTCGCGGATCGGTGCCCTCCTGAAGGAGTCCCTTGCGGTCAGCCTGGTGCTCTTCCGCATCATGATCCCCGTAGTGATCGCGGTGAAGATCCTCGAGGAAACCGGCGCCGTCGACCTGGCAGGGGGGCTGCTCTCGCCCCTGATGGCGGTCGTGGGCCTTCCCGGCAGCATGGGGCTCGTCTGGGCCACGGCCATGATCACCAACCTGTACGGCGGGATAGTGACATTCGTGTCGGTGGCCCCTCCCCTCCACATGACGGTCGCCCAGGTCACCGTGGTCTGCACGATGATGCTGGTCGCCCACTCCCTGCCCGTGGAGCTCGGCGTCGCAAGGCAGGCCGGGGCGAGGATGAGGGTCATGCTGCCCCTCAGGGTGGGTGGCGCGATCGCCATCGGAGCCGCCCTCTCCTCGATCTTCGACGCCCTGGGCATGCTCGGCGGCGAGGCGCGGATCCTCTGGCAGCCTTCGGCGGCGGCCGGGGCGGGGCTGGGGGCATGGGCGCTGGGGCAGGTGAAGAACCTGCTGTCGATATTCCTGATCGTCACTGCGCTCATCGCCCTCCTGAAGATCCTCAGGAGGACCGGCTTCACGGCCCTGCTGGACAGGGGCCTGCGCCCCGTCCTCGTATCCATGGGGATAGGGCCCTCCGCTTCGACCATCACGATCTTCGGGATGATACTCGGGCTCTCCTACGGCGGCGGGCTCATCATCTCCGGAGCGAGATCAGGGTCCATCCCCCCGAGGGACGTCTTCTTCTCACTGTGCCTGATGGGCCTCGCGCACAGCCTCGTGGAGGACAGCCTGCTGATGCTCTCGCTGGGCGCAAGCGCCTGGGGGGTCTTCGCGGCAAGGACGGTCTTCGCCTGGGCGGTGCTCGCGGTGCTCGTCAGGGTGGCCGGGAGGATACCGGACAGGGTCTTCCTCCACTGGTTCTGCACCCGGCCGTCCGCGCCCGCCGGAGCGGAACAGGGATCCTGACCCCTGCCGTGATGGAAGGCGGGAACATCCCGCTCAGTCCGCGCCGGAACCCGCCTCGGTCTCTCCGGATCCTTCCGTTTGCCTCTTCAGGTACGAGGTGACCGCGAGGTATATCGCCAGCCCGCCCGCCAGCATCGAGACCACGGTCGCATAGGCGGCCCCCAGCCCTCCGAGCCTGGGTATCAACAGCGCGTTGAGGCCTACGTTGAGAAGCGCGGTGAGCAGCACCGAGCGGAGGGAGTACTCCGGCCTGCCCAGCCCGCATGCGGTGGAGGAGAAGAGGCTCCCGACAGGCTTGACCAGGTTCAGCAGGGCGAGCACCGTCACGACCGCCCAGCCTTCGCTGTACCTGCCCTCGAAGAGCAGATCGAGGATCTGCCTCGGGAAGATCGCGAAAACGGCTATGAAGGGGAGCTGGACGGCCTCCACCAGGATGATCCCCTGCCAGGTCCTCGCGGCCACCCCGGGGGTCCGCCCGGTGGTGTGCATCCTCGAGGCGAGCGGCAGCAGCACGATGTTCGCGGCCTGGTTGAGGCTCGCCACGAACATGGTGAGGCTCCGGGCGACACCGTATGTCGCGACGTCACCGGGAGCCATCCGCCCGAGCATCAGGATGTCCGTCCACGAGTAGACGTAGGCGGCGAGCGACGTCCCCAGGGTGTAGACAGAGAACCTCCACACCCTGGCCAGGCTCTCCCGCGCGACCCGGGCCCCCCTCTCGAAGAACCTTCCCCCGCCCCGGACGAGGACCAGCAGGCATGCCGCATTCGACAGGGTCTGGGCAAGGAAGATGGGATGAGGGGAGGAGAGCCTGCCCGAGAACGCCAGGAAGAGGACGATCGAGGTCCTCACGGAGAAGCCGGTGATGTCGCCCCACATCACCTGCCGGGTCTTCTGCACGGCGAGAAGGTTGTTCCGGGGGATGGCGCAGATGCCCTCCGAGAGGACCATGAGCGAGAGGACCACGGGCAGGCCGGCTAGCGGGATCTCGCTGTAGAAGGACCGTATCAGGCCTCCGCACGCGAGGAGCAGGCCGGCCCCGGCCACGGTCAGGGCGAGCGCCAGGGCCGCCGCAGAGTTCACGGTCTCGGCACGCCTGCCGGAGCCTTCGGACGCATACTTCAGCAGGGCCTGCATGACGAAGCCGCCGCCGATCGTGACGGCCAGGATCTCGACGGTCTTGGCCAGGGAGAACGCGGCGTACTGAGGTTCGGGGAGGACCCTCGCGACGAGGAGCGTCACCACGCCCCAGACGGCGTTCGTCCCCTGGCTCACCACGACCGGGAGGCCGACGGATACGAGCCTCCCCCAGGACGCCCTGATCTCCTGGATCACCCCGGGTCTCAGCGGCTCCGGCGAGCTGGGATCTGTTCGAGTATCGCCCCGGAGAACTGCCTCCAGAACTCGGCCTTGGCAGGGTCCCTGGAGAGCCTGCGGAGGTATGCCACCACCGTCAGCCAGAGGCAGCCGAGGACGAAGGCTACGGCCGTGAACTCGAGGACCATCAGGGTGCGTTTCGGGAAGACCCTCTGCTTGGGCGCCACCGGCGGCTGGACGATCTCGAGGGTGGGGCTCTCGCGGGCTTCCTCGATCCTCAGGGTCTCGAGCTGCTGAGTCAGCATCAGCACCAGAGTGGTCTTCATCTCCACGTCGAGATAGAGGTTCCCGTACTGGCGCATCCCGGCCGGGAGGCTGTCCATGGCGGGGAACACGCTAAGGCTGTCGCCCGCCCCCAGCCTGAGAGCGAGGTCGCTCTCGAGGGAGCCGACACGCGCGGCGAGCTCCCTTGCCGCCGGGCTCCCCGACGACAGGGTGGCGGTCGCCCCGGAGAGCTCCGATCTCGCCAGCAGGAGCTCCGCCTCGACCTGGCCCAGGGCCTGGACCATGGCGGCCCCCTGCTCCTCCGGGAGTATGAGGCCGGTCGCGGCCCTGAACGCCTCGAGCCTCTCCTGGGCGGTTTCGAGCGAATCACGCGCCGCCGCCAGCAGGTGCTCGGCCTCCATCCTGGCCCTGCGGGCCCGGCTCGTCACCATCACAGCCAGCTCCTCGTCGGCGAAGGAGATGATGTCCGACGCCATGGAGGCTGCCTCCTCGCGGGTCTCTCCGGAGGCCGTCACCACGAAGAGCCCGTCGGTGGTGAGGGTCGCGCTGACCCTCTTCGAGAGCTTCTTCAGCGTGTCGTCCATCGACCTGCAGTGCCATCTCCGCATCAGGTCGTAGTCTATCACGATCCGTTCCATCACCTGCCGGGAGGACAGGACCGCCTCGACAACCGTGATGTCCGTGCCCGACGGAGTCCCGATCTCCATCGGGAGGCTCGAGGCGATGTCGCCGAGGGAGCCTCCCAGAGCGCCGGGGATGAGCCCGGTCAGTGCAGAGAGCCCGGCCGAGGAGGAGGCCCCTGGGACGGAGGCGATCGCAGTCGCCTCGAACCTCGGCTTGACCACCAGGGTGTAGACGGCGGTGCAGACGGCCACCATGAAGCAGAACACGGCCAGCTTCCTGACGCTCCTGGCTATCAGCAGGAGGGCTTCGCCGGCCAGTCCGCCGAGGCTGGTGTCCTCGGTGCTCATTGGCTGAGGTTGATGATTATGGCGGCTGCGCTTACCACCGAACCCAGTATCACGAACATGTTCATGCTCCTGGTCGCCCATTTGAACGGGACTTCGACCATGTCGCCCGGGGAAGGCTCGATACCCGAGGCGTCCCTTCCCGAGGCGATGATCTCTCCGTCCCTCATTATCCTCATCCCGCCAAGGGCCGCATCCGGGAGGGCACCCCCGGAAAGGCCGACATAGTCGCTCGCGGCGAGGCCTGCGATCCAGTCATGCACTCCCGGGGCCGCCACCGCCCCGGCGACAGTCACCTTCGTCTCCGCTCCGGCGAGGAACAGGGTGTCGCCCGCTTCCACGAAGAGGTCCGCCAGCCCGTCGACGCCCCAGATCGGCGCCAGGGTCCCGCCGTGCAGCAGCCCCGAACGCCCGGGGTCGAAGTCCGCCCCCGCCCCGCCCGTCATCTCGAGGAACAGCGCGAGTTCGAGGGGTCGCTCCACCTCCCAAGCCTGGATCATCGACACCGCTGGAACACCCTCGACCGCCTCCTGCGAGGGTCTGACGACATAGGCGGGATGCTCGCAGGTGGAGAACATCACCGTCGTGCCCCCCGCGAGGAGGGGATCCGACACGGGCATGTGGGTCGCGGGATCGGTTCTGAGGTCGAAAAGCAGCGAGTCGCCGTCGGAGTACACCCACCCGGTCCGGGAGCAGGCCGCGGCGGCGCCGGCCTCGACGAGGAGGTCGGAGACGCTCTGGAGAGCGTACATGGCATAGATGCCGGGGGTCGAGACCGCACCCGACGCCCTCACCCTCACGAGGCGGGGCGTCGAGAGGGAGATGCCGATCCGCATGCCCGGGTAGTAGCTGCGGGTGAGCCTCGCGAGCTCGATCTCGGCTTCCGCGATGGTCAGGCCCTCGACGGAGACCTGCCCGATGCCCGATACGGCGAGCACGCCGTCGGACGAGACAGTGCAGACAGACTGCGGGAACAGACCCGAGGCCAGGACGGCCGGGGTGGCGCCTCCCTCCACGATGACGTCGAGCACGTCTCCGGGGCCGAGGATGTACGCATCCCGGTCGGCAGGCTCGAAGGCGTGGGACGGGACCGCAGCCGTCGACGGAGTCTGGGTCGGGAGCGACAGGGTAGCCGTGGCGGCGAGGAGGAGGGCCGTGTTCAGAGGCATAGCTTCTCCCTGAAGTACGAAATGGTGCCGGAGACGCCCTCGTCGAACCCTACACGAGGCGTCCACCCGAGGGATGATTCCGCCCGGGAGATGTCGGGTCTCCTGATCCTGGGGTCGTCGACCGGGAGGGGTTTGAACACTATCCTCCCCGACCCGCCGATCATGCCCCTTATGGTCTCGGCGAAGCGAAGAACGGTCATCTCGTCGGGGTTTCCTATGTTGACCGGCCCGGGGTCGCCTCCGCGGGCCAGCCTGATCAGGCCGTCGACCGTGTCGGAGACGTAACAGAAGCTCCTGGTCTGGCTCCCGTCGCCGAAGACCGTCAGATCCTCGCCGCGCAGGGCCTGGCAGATGAAGGCGGGGACCACCCGGCCGTCGTCGGCCCTCATCCTGGGGCCGTAGGTGTTGAAGATGCGCGCGATCCTCACCCCGAGCCCGTGGTAGCGCATGTACGCGAAGGCCAGAGCTTCGGCGAACCTCTTGGCCTCGTCGTACACACCCCTCGGCCCCACCGGGTTGACGTTGCCCCAGTAGTCCTCGGACTGCGGATGCACGAGCGGATCGCCGTAGACCTCGCTCGTGGAGGCGAGCAGGAATCCGGCTCCCTTCTCGAGCGCGAGCCCGAGTGCCTTGTGGGTGCCGAGTGCGCCTACCTTGAGGGTCTGTATGGGATATGTCAGGTAGTCCACGGGGCTCGCCGGGGAGGCGAGGTGGAAGACGAAGTCGAGCGGACCGCTCACGAAGATGTATTCGGTGACGTCGTGGTGGATGAACCTGAAGCGCGGGTTCCCGGCCAGGTGGGCTATGTTGTCCGTGCTGCCCGTGATGAGGTTGTCCAGAGCCACGACGTCGTGCCCGTCGGCCACCAGCCTGTCGCAGAGATGGCTTCCGATGAAGCCGGCCCCCCCGGTCACGAGAACCCTCAAGACCCGCCTCCCATGCCGCGGCTCGAAGCGAGCCTCCGCCCGTACATCGACAGGTAGTACTCGCGGAACCGCCCGCTCTTGATCTCCTCCCACCAGGCCCGGTTCCCGCGGTACCAGTCGACCGTGGCCGACAGTCCCTCCTCGAACCCTACGGCGGGGGACCAGCCCAGTTCGCCTTCGATGCGGGAGATGTCCAGCGCGTATCTCCTGTCGTGCCCCGGCCTGTCCTCTATCATCCTCACCCTCGAGGGATCCGTGCCGGTCAGCCGGAGCACGGCCAGGGTGACTTCGAGGTTCGTGTGCTCCTCGCCGGCCCCGATGTTGTAGACCCTTCCGGGGGTTCCCTTCTCGAGAACGGCCAGGAGGGCCCTGCAGTGATCCTCCACGTGAAGCCAGTCCCTCCGGTTCAGACCGTCTCCGTAGACAGGCAGTTCCAGCCCCTCGAGGCAGTTGGTCACGAACAGGGGGATCAGCTTCTCTGGATACTGGCGGGGTCCGTAGTTGTTGGAAGCCCGGGTCACCACGACCGGGACCCCCCAGGTATGGAAGAAGCTCATCGCGAGAAGCTCCCCGCCTGCCTTGGACGCGGCGTAGGGGCTCCTGGGCGCGAGCGGGTCGTCCTCCGAGGACCTCCCCTCCTCGACGCTGCCGTACACCTCGTCGGTGGAGACCTGCAGGAAGAGGTCGCCCCCGGAACTCCTGAAGGCTTCGAGCAGGGTCCTGACACCCTCCACGTCAGTTCTCACGAATGCAGACGGGTCGTCGATGGATCGGTCGACATGGGTCTCGGCAGCGAAGTTCACGACGGCCGAGCACCCCTCGACAGCCTTCCGGGCAGCTTCGGGATCGCAGATGTCACCCTGCATGAACTCGACGGGCCCGGGGGACTCCAGGCCGGCGAGGTTCTCGCGCCTGCCCGCATATGTGAGCTTGTCGAGGACGCGGATGGACCATCCCGGGCGCCCGGAGGCCAGGTGCCTCACGAAGTTGCTGCCTATGAAGCCGGCGCCTCCCGTCACCAGGATCCTCATCCCGCCGTCCCTCCACACGCCGATCTGCGCGAGAGCTCGGCCACCCTGACGTTGGCCTCGAGGTAGCCGTCGATGCTCGACCCCGCATCGCTCCACCAGCCCTCGAGGACATCGGCCTGGAGCAGCCCTCTTTCGAGATAGGCATTGTTGAGGTCGGTGACCTCCAGTTCGCCCCTGGCCGAGGGCTGGAGCCTCCCGATGAAGTCGAACGCGAAGCCGTCGTACATGTAGACGCCGATCACAGCGTGGCTGCTCCGCGGTTCGGCCGGCTTCTCCTGGATCGAGACCACCCTGCTCCCGTCGAGCTCGGCGACTCCGTAGTCCCTGGGGTTGGGCACCTCCTTCAGCAGGATGCGCGCCCCTCCGGCCTGACGCTCGAAGGCCTCGACGTAGGGTCGTATGGAGCCTTCGAGAATGTTGTCCCCGAGGATGACCACGAACCTGTCGCCGCCGACGAAGGCGCTTGTCAGCCCGATGGCCTCGGCTATCCCCCCCTCGCGGACCTGATAGGCGTAGTTGAGGATGCGGAGACCGAACTGGGAGCCGTCGCCGAGCAGCCTGAGGAAGTCTCCCGCGCTGTTGCCGCCCGTCACGATCATCACTTCGGTGATCCCGGCATCGACGAGCGTCTTGATGGGATAGAAGATCATGGGCTTGTCGTAAAGGGGGAGCAGATGCTTGTTCGTGATGTTGGTGAGGGGTCTGAGCCTCGTACCCAGGCCTCCGGCGAGGATGACTCCCTTCATCGCGCCTCCTATCGGACCAGGGCCAGTCCGGTCAGGGCATCGTAACCGTCCTGGACGACCTGGACGAGATAGACGCCCGACGATGCGGGCTCGCCGCCCGAATCCGTGCCGTCCCAGGCGATGCCGTCCCTGTCGGGGGACGCGAACTCATAAACAAGAGCACCGGTAAGGTCAAACACCCGGATTGTCGTGGGGACGTCCGGAAGACCAGCTACGCCCAGGACTTCGCCCTCGCCCGGCATGAAGGGATTGGGGTAGATGACCGCCCCGCCCCCGTCGCCGCCGAGCCCCTCTCCGAGATCGACCCGCCACATGCCGTGGTCGGTGCCTATGTAGAGGAGGCCGGCGTCCCTGTCGCAGGCCAGGTCGTGCATCACGGTCGACAGAAGGGGGCAGTTGAGGGTGTTGTACTCCTCCAGCCCGCCTCCGGGCAGGATCCTGAACAGAGCCTCGTCGGTGGCGGCCCAGACGGAACCTGTGTTGTCCTCCACCAGGGCGGTGACCGCCCCGTCCACCCCTTCGACCTCTCCTGCAGTGAGAGCGCCCGGTTCGACAACGCCGAGGCCGAATGCGGTGCCCACGAACAGCCGCCCCGTCCTGGCAAGGGCGAGGGCGGTGACCTCGTCGTCCGGCAACCCGTCCGAGGCATCCATGACGGTGGAGACCTGGCCGGCGGCCGGGCCTACGAGGGCCAGCCCGGTGGGTGTTCCGACCCAGGCGCTTCCTCCCGGCAGGCCGAAGACGGCCTGCACGGCGCCGGAAGGCAGCCCGTCGGATGCCGTCCAGGAGACCCAGGAGGCACCCGAGGTCTCGCCAGGGGTCCAGTCGAGGCGCGTGACCCCGGCCGCCTCGCCCGGGGCGACCTGGGTCTGCCCGAACCAGGTCTCCCCGGTCGGGGCCCTGTCGATCGAGCGGATCCTGTCGCTCAGCAGGCCGCTGTTCCCGATGTTCAGGTCGATGACCGTGTCGTCGGAGGTCTCCGGGGTGCCGGAATTGTCGAGCCATGCCACGCCGTAGGCGTAGGGGGAGATGAACACCGATCCCCCGGGCTGGCTCTCGCTCGTGAAGACCTGGTGCTCGCCCGGGAGGACGGACAGGTAGCTGACCCAGGAGCCGTCGATCAGGACCCCCGCTCCCATGTTCTCGGTGGTCACCCAGCATGTCCCGTCGTCCGCGAGCGTCACGGAATGGATCGTGCAGGAAGGGATCCCGGCGGGCGCGGACAGAACGTAGAAATCGTTCCAGCGGACGCCTATGCCCGCCCCTGAATCGTCTGCGTCCAGCTCGTTGGAGACCCCGGCGCAGACGAGCCCGCCCGGGCCGAATGCGATGGCCTTCACGTCCTGCCCGCCCTTCACGGTACGGGAAGTCCAGGCGCCGCCCTCCCTGACGCTCGCGAGCCAGCCGGAGCCCGCAGCGAGGTCGGTGCCGTCGGAGGCCAGGCACAGGGCTTCGTCGAACGGGAAGGAGGCATCCTCGACCCATGTCCCGCTCCCCGAGGGCAGGAAGTACAGCCCATCGTCGGCTGCGGCCCAGAGGGTGTCCGAGCACCATGCGAACTCACGGAGCTTCTTCCCGTCCATCTCCGGGTACCGGGTCCATGAGGAGGGGCTGCCGGGGTACAGCCCGGACCCGAGGAGGGAGATCCCGGCCTCGGTGCCGACGAAAAGGCCCGAGTCGGAGGGAGCCAGGCACTTCACGATGTCGGACGCGAGCCCGCCGCCCGTGCTGAGCCCGGTCCAGGTCTGGAAGTATGCGTACTCCATTATCGCGAGCCCCTGGGTGGTGGCGGCGAAGACGGATGTATCGGGCAGTATCGCGTTGATCTGCTGGGAGATGGGAAGCCCCTCGAGCTGGCCGAAGTGGGTGAAGCCCGAGCCAGGCCTGAAAAGGTCAATCCCTCCGCCCCAGGTCCCGACCCAGATCGATCCGTCCGGTTCGGCTGCCAGGCATCTGCAGTTGGAATGGGACAGCTCGCCGGGATAGGTCCACACGGAATCCCAGGCGGTGAGCCCTGCTTCACCTATCGTGCCGAAGGCCACGCCGCCGGTGGAGGCGCAGACCACCGAGCCTCCCGAGGATACGATGTCCGCCACGCTGCCGAAATGGGCGTAGTGGGTCCACTGAGAAGGAGAAACCGCAGAGACGGCCGCCATCACCAGGAGGTTCATGTCCTCTCCCCCCACCAGCCGAGGAGGAGGCGCAGCCCCTCCTCGAGAGTGTATCTCCTCCTCCAGCCGAGTGCCTCCATGCGGGAGGCGCTGCCGACCTGGACGGAAATGTCGGATTCCCTCAGCAGGGAGGCATCCGGTACCGCTTCGACGGCCGATCCCGACATCCCGATCAGGATGTCCAGGATCGAGGCCATCGTGCGGCCCTCCCCGCTCGCGATGTTGTAGACCGTCCCGGCTCTCCCTCTGGCGAGGAGGGTCGAGTAGGCCTCCACGACGTCGCCTATATAGGTGTAATCCCTCACGGGCGCGAGGTTGCCGACGGAGATCGAAGGCTGCCCGCCCCTCGAGGCCTCGAGTATCCTGCGGCAGAATGAAGGGAGGGCGAACCGGGTATCCTGCCACGGACCGAAGTGGGGGAAGGGCCTGGCGATCACGATGTCCATGCCGGAGGACCTGGCGAACTGCCTGACCGCCTCCTCGGCAGCGGCCTTGCTGCCGCCGTATGCGTTCCTGGGCGCGACGGGAGAGGACTCGGTCAGCGGGCCGGACGACGAGCCGTAGACTTCCGACGAGCTCACGAAAAGGATCCTCGCGCCGGGGGACGACGAGGCTGCCCATTCCAGAAGGGCGGCCGTCCCGGCGGTGTTGACCGTGTAGATGCCCGCTGCGTCCATCCCGGAATGGGCGACGGAGGAGACCCCGGCCAGATGGACGATGTACCTCGCGCCCCCGCGGAGTGCATCCGGAACCGGGCCTCCCGGCAGCCTCCACGTGAGACGGGCGACTCCGGGCGGCGCCTCGAAGGAGTCGCCGAGGTCGGTGGCGAAGTCGCCTGCGCCCATCTCGAGCTGATACATCAGGTGGCGCCCGGCGAAACCCGCGGCGCCGGTGACGAGGACGGGGCCGTCATCGAGCACCATTCCACCAGCCAGTGTCCTTGCCATGGCTAACGCCCCTCGGTCTGTCCGCCGAAGCGGCCGAGATACCTGATCTCCTCTGCCAGGGAGACCCCCGACGTTTCGAAGACCGCCCTCCTGGTGTCCCCCACGAGATCCGTGACGTCTCCCGAGGAGGCACCTCCCGTGTTCACGATGAAGTTGGCATGGAGGTCGGATATCATGGCTCCCCCCGACCTCCTGCCCTTGAGCCCGGCCTCCTCTATGAGCCTGCCGGGGGGAGGGGCCCCTTCCGTCCTCCTGAATACGCTGCCTGCATTGGGCAGCCGGAGAGGGAACGACTCGCGCCGCTTCCGGAGGATGCCCGATGCGGACTCCATGAGGGCGGCCGGGTCCCCGGCGCGGAGTTCGAGGACTACCGAAGCCACGATCCCGCTGGAAGACTGGAAGGCGCTCGTCCTGTACCCGAACCCGCACCCCTCCCTGCCTGCCGTCGCCCATCCCTTCTCCGACAGGAACCGGACGGAGGACACCAGCTCGGAGATGCTTGCCCCGTAGGCCCCGGCGTTCATGAAGACTGCCCCGCCGACGGTGCCCGGTATGCCCACAGCGAACTCCAGCCCTGCAGCGCCCTTCATGCACGAAGCGCCGGCAAGGCCCGGGAGCATGGCGGATGCGCCCGCCTCGACCCTCCACAGGTCGCCGTCCCTCTGCCACAGGACCTTCCGGAATTTACCGGAGAGCCTGATCACGAGGCCGTCGCAACCGGAGTCGGAGGCCAGGATGTTGGAGCCCCGGCCCAGGATGAAGACGCCGACGCCCAGATCCCTCGCGGTTCCGGTGACCTCCTCGAGCATCCCCGGCGAGTCGGCCTCGATGACCGAAGCGTCACCTCCGATGCGCCATGTCGTCAGGTCGGCCAGGCGGGCCGTGCGGATGCGGCCGGGGAAGGCTGCCGACAGGGCTCCGATGGCGTCAGGTTCCGTCATGGTTCCTCCGGGTGTAGCCGCGAAGACATGCTCCGACCGATAGATATGTGAACAGGAGGCCCGGACGGCCCACGACCTCCATCCAGCGCAGAACGGAACGGTAGACGGGATCGGAGACGGCAGCCCTCACCAGAGCGGCCCTCGGGCGTCCGGCCGGACCCCGCGGGTGCTCCGGGACCCAGGCGGTTCCCAGCAGCCCGACGAGCCCGGGGTGCTTCGCGAGGGTGTAGGCCAGACCTGTCGAACCGTACTCCTCCATCTTCGCGGAATGCCTGCGGACGGACACTTCGTCGAGATGGTCCGCCCTCAGGGACGGGTCGCGGAAGAACGAAGCGCCGGCGAGGTGGAGCCGGTACGCGAACTCGGTGTCCTCGCCTCCGTAGCCGGTTATCATCTCGTCGAAGAGCCCGGCCTCCACGGCCAGATCCCTGGGCACCGACGCGTTCCCGGTGACGAAGTGCCTCCAGGGCATGGCGGAGAGAGTGCCTCCGACGCCGCCCGCCCTGGTGTCGAACCACTTCTGCCAGCGCGAGGCGGAGACCGACCAGGCGTTGATCCGCAGGCCGCGAAGGACGGCCCTGCCTCCGTGCGATCCGTGGAAGGCGGCGTGACCCGCCAGGACGCCCGGAGCCAGCCTCAGATCCGCGTCGGTGAAGAACGAAACCGGCGCTTTCGAGGCCTCGAGGGCGGCGTTCCTGGCCCGGGGCCTGTTGCCGCGCCCCCGGAGCCTGACGAGTTCCATCCTCGCGCAGCCCTCCGGGCGGAGGTCGAAGCGGTCGCCCACGGGTTCGTCGCTGCCGTCGTCCACCACGATCAGTTCGTATTCCGTCCCGCCCGCCCCCTGCACGGACAGCGAGCCCAGAAAGGCCGCGAAGGCAGCCCCCGGATTCCTGACCGGGACCTGCACGGATACCGACGGCGTCGTATCAGGCATCCCGGCCCTCCTCCCCGGCGTCCGCCCGGAGCAGGGCGCGGCACAGGAGCGCCGAGCCGGCGGTCCATGCGACTGCGATCGTCGCCCTGAGAGGGAGGGAGAGCGTCGAGGCGGGACCCATCGCGGCCGGGACGGCCATGACGAGCGCGATCAGCGGAGCGTTCGCCGGGAACGCGGCGCGGCCCGTCCAGAAGAGGCTCGCGGCCATGAAGAGATTGGTGCCCAGGGTGGCCAGCGCGGCGCCCGAAGCGCCGTAGAGCGGTATCAGCCTGTAGTTGAAGACGATGTTGCCGAACGCGCCGATGACGGTGGCCATCGAGACCTGCCAGGTCCTGCCCGAGAGCAGCGGGCCGGTCTGCGCAACGACGAAGACCCCGTACAGTGCGGCCGATCCGGCGAGGATGGGGAGCACCCGGGCCGCACCCGAGTAGTCCGGGCCTCCGACCAGCGCCACGAGTTCGCGCGAGGACAGGGCGAGCAGCAGTGCGGCGGCCTCGAGCACGACGATGAAGGCGAGCGCCTGCCTGCCCAGCCTGGCGAGCCCTCCCGGCTCGCCGGCGGCACCGAAGACGCGCCTGTGCCAGGCCATCCCGAATCCGATGGTCAGCGGCGTCAGAGCCATGCAGGCCGAGGACGACCATTCGTAGTAACCGCTCTCGAGGAGATCGGGGGCCATGCCCCTGAGCATCATCATGTCCGCGGAAGAGAGCACGAGCATCGCCAGCCCGGCGGGCACCAGGGGCAGGCTGTAGCGGAGGAGGCCCTTCGCGCTCCCCGGAGCGGGACCTGCGAAACGCAGGGCGACCAGTATGGCGGTCGCGGCCGCCAGCATCGCCGGAACCCACCTCGCGGCCAGGAACGAGTTGACCCCTCCGGCCCCCGCGAGGAGGAGCAGGGGCAGCAATGCGAGCGAGAGGAGCCCGCGCGAGGCCTGTATCCAGAAATAGCTCCCCGCCCTGCCGTCGGCCCTGTGAAAGGTGAGTGCGACCTGCACCAGGGCGGCCCCGGTGCCCAGAAGGCAGGCGTGGAGTAGGCCCGAGCGGGTCGATATGCGCAGCTCGGACCCGAGCCACGGAGACAGCAGGAATGCGGCCGCACCCAGGATCGCCGCCGCCGCGACAGTGCCGCAGGCGGCGCGGACGACCACCGCCCGCTTCGAGACACCCTCCCGGCTCCACAGCCTGACGATGCCCACGGGCAGCCCGAGCACGGCGATGCCGGCGAAGACCTCGGCGGTGATCCTGAGGACGCCCGACTCGCCCGCCTCCGCGGGATCGAGCCATACCGACATGAAGGGCAGGAACGCGAGCATCACGAGGCCGCTGACGATCGTGGAGAGCCCGTACAGCAGCGTCTCCCTTCGGAACCCGTCAGCCATCGCTCTCCCAGCCCATCCTGCGGTAGAGGGCGTGCATGTCGCGGGCCACCTTCAGCCAGTGGTGCCTCGCATCGATCCAGGGTGGGCCGGCGGAACCGTACCTTGACCTCATGCCGGGATCGAGGACGAGCTCCCCGAGGACGTCTCCGAGGGTATCGGGGGTCGCCAGGACGAACGGGTGGTCGGGGATGAAGTCCCTGTACTCCTCCGACAGGTTGGTGACCGTGGGGATCCCCATCGAGAGGCTCTCGAGCGAGTTCACCCCGTATCCCATGTCGCCGTCCGCTATCTGGTCTATCGCGATGTGGCAGGAAGCCTTGAGGGCGAGAGCACTTGCGTGCGGCAACCCCTCGATCAGCACAAGCTCCACAGGCATCCTGCGGGAGAGACGCTCGACAGCCTCGATCACCGTCGCGGTCCCCTTAACCTCGCGGATGCGGGGGGCGTGGCAGATCCTCACGGTCCCGCCGTCGGACCCCCGCGGGGGCATGAGCGAGGGGGCGAACGGCAGGAACATGTACTCCAGCTCGTCATATCTCCTGAAGAGGTCGAACTCGCACGTGAGATGGACGTCGGTGGCGTCCCAGACCGGTCTGATCGCCCCCCTCATCCTCAGATCGAGGCCGTGGTAGTTCGACACGATCCTCTTCCCGGCGGCCTTCAGGCGCGTGACGTCCCTGCCGTCCCTGAAGAAGCTCATGCCTCCCTCGTAGTGGTAGATGTCGAAGTCGTCGAGGGACCAGCGCCGCCGCGCCCTGTCGATCCGGGGGGTCCAGACGGCGTTCCGCACAGACAACAGGAGCCTTTCGAGCAGGCCCGGCGTCCAGGTGATCCTGTCACGGGTCCCGGTGAAGGGCACCCTCATGCTCCCGGCGCCCACCAGCCTCTTCAACTTCCAGAGCCACTCCATGGGGCCCACGAAGGGCAGCTCGAGGCAGATGTCCTCCTCGTACCTGTTGCCGGCCCTGAAGAACGTGACGAGGCGGCTCTCGTGGCCAAGGGCGCGATGCCCCTTCGGATAGAGCGCGAGCACCCCGGTGTAGTTCTGGGGGGAGACGTGGAGGATCCTCATGCAGGATCCTCCCTGCGGCGCGCCCGGGCCAGGGCCAGGGCGCCGAGGACCCATCCGCCCTGCATGATGCAGGCGGCCGTGCCGGCGGTGCGCGACTCTGCCAGCACCCCGAGGCAGAACAGGTCCGGTGCGCCCGAGCCGATCGACGAGACGGAGTGGAGCAGGGGCGATCTCGAAGGCTGCCAGATCACGGCCTGCCTGGAAGGGTCCTCGAAGGCGTCGGCTCCGAGGGATCTCTCGATCACCGACGGATTCGACCAGACGGCGGCGACTGTCAGGATGACGCCCCAGGCCGCCGTCAGCCCGAAGAGGCCCCCCTCCCGGCGCGGAGCCGCCAGAGGGACGAGGAACGCCGGCAGGGCGGGGAACAGGAACCTCGGGCCCCATCCCGTGCCGCCCGTCCAGTCGTGCAGCATGGAATGGAGGACGAGGCTGAATGCGAGCGGGGCGGCCAGCCTCCACCCCCTGTGGCGCGATGCCGCGGGGAGCACGATCGGAGCGAACCAGACGAGCCCCTTGCCCGGGCTGGCGAGAAGGCCCGCGAGCCCGGCCAGCCCTGGTTCCAGGGCCATGGCCGGGTCCTGGGAGTGCCCGTCCTCGAGCACGGACCCGAACCGGTACAGGTTCGCAGCGGCGATCAGGACGAGAGCGCATGCGACGCCGGGGACGAGCCTGGCGCCACGCCTCCACCCGTATACGAGCGAAGGGAGGAACACCGCGCTGTCGAGGCGCACGAGCAGCGCTGCACCGATAAGGAAGCCCGCGATTCGGTCCCTCCCGGATGAAGCGGCGGCAAGCGAAGCCGTGCACAGCAGCGCAGCGGCGGTGACGTCGAAGGGCAGCCTGGCATACACGAGCGCCATGCCGCCGGTCATCACGGCGATGGCCTTCCAGGCCGGAGGCGGGGCTCCGTTCATGGACACGCAGAGCGGCCGCCATACCGCGAACAGACAGGCGGAAAGGGCTGCGCAGGTCAGGGCCGCCGAGACCCTGGCCACGGCCTCCCCGGCGGCGAGGCCCGCAAGGGCGGCAGGCAGGAGGAGGATGGAGTATCCGATCCCGTGGGGGACGTAGCTCCGCCCGTCGACGCCTTCGACCGTCCAGCCGTCCGAGGCGGTGAGGAAGGGCCTCGCACCCGTGAACGACTGCGCGACCTGGAGCTGGGCGAGAACGTCGGTCGTGCAGAACCTGCCCCCGAACGCCAGCCCCGTGAGCGCGATCCAGATCAGCAGCGACCGGGAGGCGGGAGGGATCATGCCCCTCCGGTCATCCGTCTATCCTGCCCGAGAAGGTGTCCCTGAAATGGCCCCTGGCGCTGAAGGACTCCTTGAAGCGGCAGAGCCCGCGGTTCACCTGCATGTCGAGGGTGAAGGTGCCGAGGTCGAGGTACCTGTAGCCCGAGTCCCTCGCCCACCTGATCACCTCCTGGTACACCAGGTTGACCGGGCGCAGGGCCTGGAATCGCGCGTCGTGCGAGATGTAGAAGGCCAGGGTGACCCTGGGGTTGCACCTGAACATCACCATCCCGGCCAGGACGCCCTGCTCGCCTCTGGCGACGAACTGCGTGATCATGCCGGGGCCCAGTAGGCCTCTCAGCCTCTCGAGCTCCTCGATGGTGTGCGTAGGCCTCACCCCGTGGCGCTCCTGAAGGTTGGTCTCGAGCACCGGGTAGAAGGCGGAGAAGTCCGGCTCCTCGAAGACCTCGATGCCCATCCGCCTGGCCCGGGAGGCTCCCCTCCTGGCGGCGTCGCGGAACGCCAGCTCCACCTCGTCGCCCATCCTTCCGAGGTCGATGACCGCGGTGAGCTCCCTCTTCCGGTACGTGAAGCCGCGCCTGACCAGTGCGAAGTCGAGGTAGTTCGACGGACGCCTGTGATATACGAGCGGGGGGGAGGTCATCTCCATCCCGACCGCGCCGAGGCCCTTCGCATGGGCAATCAGCGCGTCGACGCACTCCTCGACCGTCTCCAGGCCGGCGCCGTCGTTGAGGACCAGGCCGCCCCACGACGCCCCGGGATACGACCTGAACCAGCGCTCGCCGTTCACGGTGGACAGGGCCCCGGTGGCGATCGCGACGAAAGAGCCGTCGCCCTCGTCCTCGAGGACCACGTGATGGTTGTCGAACCGCCCGGGCGGGTGGTAGTCGAAGAATTCCGGCAGGTGGAAGAGGGTACCGCTGGATGAGAGCCTGACGAATTCCGCCCACTTCTCCCTGTCACCGTACTCGAGCTGTCTTGCCCTGATCATCTGACTACCGCCAGCTTTGAGACTGATGTTCCCGATCCCGACACGATCAATGCCAGATAGATGCCGCCTGCCACGGTTTCACCCCCGGAAGCCCCGTCCCAGAACCATTCGTCCGCGGAGTCGGCCTCCACCGACGCCACGAACGCTCCGTCGACCGAGTAGAGCCCCACCTCGACGGGCCCCTCACCCGCCCCGGCGAGGCGCAGGACGCTCCCGTCGCCGGGCAGGAAGGGCTGCGGGTAGAACGAAGGCCCGCCCGGGGCCACGGAGCCGGCTCCCGTATCGAGGGCCCAGAATCCGATGGCCGACGAGAAGATCATCCTTCCCGACCCTGCATCCCAGAGGGCGAACTCGTTCTCGACCCTGCCGGAGGGGATGAACGGCGAGTTCGACTCGGTGTAGTTCGCCACCGAGGACCCATCTACAGCCGAGATGCCGGAGATGCCCAGGCACCATGCCGTACCGTCGCCGTCGAGGGCGAGGGCCTTGACTATTCCGGAAACGCCTTCGACGATGGAGAAGTCGGTCGACTGATCCCACCGGGCCAGCCCGGCGCCCGTCCCGATCAGTACGCCTCCCTGTCCGTCGTCGCAGAACGAGAAGACCTGGTTCGAGGGGAGCCCGTGGGATGTCCCGTACGCCTGGCCCGGTGCGGGGAGCCAGGTGTCGTCGGAGTGCACCAGAGGCGTGCCGGCGAAGTCGAGGTACTGGCACCCGGCGTCACCCGAGAAGGCGATCCACAGGCCGTCTGCCCCGAGCCTGCAAAGGGAGCGGATGTTGCCGGAGGCGAGCCCCTCTCCTTCCCCGAAGGTGGCCCACTGGAGGTCGCCGGAGGCGGGGTCGCCGACGCAGACGGAGATACCGCTCGGTTCGCCGGGAGTCGACCAGAAGGGCTCGTGGCCGATCCAGAGCGTCAAGCCGTCCGGCACCAGGCAGACCGCCTGGTTGTTGAGGAGAGGGCACTCGACCTGGGTGACCGAGGGCGGCATCCCGGTGCTGTCGCTCACGAATGTGACCAGGCTGTCGTCGGAGCCGACGGGCGTGCCTCCGTCGTCGACCCAGGTCAGGCCGTAGTGGTAGCTGGCGGTCCACACATTTCCGCCCGGGGCCTCGGCGGCCGGGTAGACCCGCAGCGTGGTGGGGAGGCCGTCCTCCTGGTCGAAGGTCGTCCAGGTGTCGCCGTAGCGGGCCATGAGCCCGGCATTGTGGCTGCCGGCATAGAAAACGCCGTCGACGAAGGCCGGCTGATAGCAGCTCCTCGCGGGCAGCCCCGGGATCTGGATCGTGGTCCATACCCCCGAGTCGAGCCGCGCCAGCCCCCTGCCGTAGTCGGTATTGGTCCAGTGGAGGGAGCCCTCGCCGCACCAGACCGTACCCCCGCCCACGGCGAGGAACGTGGCCTGCGTGCCCGGGGGGAAGCCATCTCCCCAGGGCTCCCAGACGGTTCCGGAGATCCTGCGGCGCACTCCGTAGCATGCCGCAAGGAGCCCGTCAGGGGTCTGGACGAGATCCATCACGGTGCTGTCGGCGGAGCCCGAATAGTCCCGGAGCACTGTCCACGCGGCGGCATCCCTCCTGAAGACGCCGCCCGTGCCGAATCCGTAGAGGCTGTCGGGGGTGGCCAGGAATCCCTCGATCCCCAGGCCCTGCGTCCCCGGCCAGAGATGCCATGAATCCTTCGAGAACGGGCTCGCGCCCAGATCGAGCGAGAAGACTCCGAGCCCGGTGGCTATCCAGAGCGAATCGTCCATCTGTGCGAGGGCGAAGGCTTCATCGGCGGGGAAGCCGCCCTGGGTGAGATCCTCGTCGAGGTGCAGGAACCCGGTGCCGTCCCATCTCGCGAGGCCGCCGTCCGACCCGGCCCAGATCCAGGATCCGGCCTGCTCCACATCCGTCACCCCGCCGGATCCCGGGATCCCCTCGAAGGAGGTGTAGACGGTCCAATCGCCGTTGTCGAGCATCGCCAGGCCGTCCTCCGTGGCGCACCAGAGCCTGCCCTGGGTGTCGAGGAGAACGTCGTCCACGGCGAAGTGGGGAAGATCGCCGGGGTAGCGGTACTCGGTCTGGAATCCGTCCGAGAAGGAGTAGAAGAAGACCCCGCCGGACGTGGCGCACCAGAGGCCGTCGGGGGTGGCCTGCGCCGATCTCACGTGGGTCATGGATGTTTCGAGGCTCCACTCCCGGACCTCCGGCGATGCAGCGAGAATGACGAGGGCCAGGGCCGGCAGGGTCATCTGGAGAGCCAGGGGAACTTGAGGCGCCAGACCATCCAGACCGCCTCCCAGACGATGCTCCTGGTCATCTTGGAGGTGCCCGCGTGGCGGTCGACGAAGATGATGGGCACTTCGACCACGCTGCATCCCGCCTTCGCCAGCTTGTAGGTCACCTCGATCTGGAACGAGTAGCCGTCGGAGCGGATCCCGTCGAGGTCGAGCTTCGCGAGGGCTTCCCTCCGGAACGCCTTGAATCCGCCGGTTGCGTCGGTGACGGGCAGGCCGGTGATCATGCGGGTGTAGACGTTGGCGAAATAGGACAGCAGGAGCCTGGACAGGGGCCAGTTGACCACGTTCACGCCGCTGCAGTACCGCGAGCCCAGGGCGAAGTCGTGGTCGGCCAAGGCCGCCGTCAGCTCGGGCACCTTGCCGGGGTCATGGGAGAAGTCGGCATCCATCTGGATTATGGGATCGTACCCGTGCTCGAGCGCCCAGCGGAAGCCCGCGACGTAGGCCTGCCCGAGACCCCTCTTCTGGGGCCTTGTCAGGAGGTGGACCCTGCCTGTGTGCTCGAATTCGCGGACTGCGTCGCCCGTGCCGTCCGGGCTGCTGTCGTCGACGACGAGGATGCAGGGGGAGCCGGGCAGGTCGAGAATGGCGGGTATGAGCCGCCTGATGTTGGATATCTCGTTGTAGGTCGGGACGACGGCCAGAGGCCTCATCAAGCCAAGCCTCCTTGAGGGGGTCCGGTATGAGTATAAACCCCCGGACCGGATGCCTGCCATGCGGCGGGACGGCCCGATCTTCGAATATATGGCCTGATACTGGAGGGGGCAGATGAAGTTCCATCACTTCTTCCCGCTGATCGCAGGAATCCTGTCGGCGGGCGCCGAGGCCGGCTGGGCAGCCCTCCCGCTGGTCAGCTACTCCTCCGGATCGGGCTTCCTCTACGGAGGCAGGTTCGAGGCGGTCACGGGCGGGATGTCTCCGGGAGCCTTCTCCCTCATGGCCTACGGCACCACCCGAGGCGGCCAGTACGAATCCTTCGGTGCGAGGCTCCCGGCCGCGGGGAGCTCGTGGTATCTCACGGGCAGCCACGACCAGAGGCTCGGGAGGGACTTCTACGGCTGGGGGAACTCGGGCGATCCTGACTCCAGCCTGGAGTACGACAGGGAGAGGGATGCCATCGCGCTCGGCCGCACGCAGGCATTCGGCCCGGTGGAGGTCAGGCTGGGTGCCGAGGTGCGCCATTCCTGCGCCTTCGGATTCGAGGAGGGCGGCCTCTGGAGCGGGCTGCCGGGCCTCCTGGCATCCTCGGAGTGGACCGCGGGGCCGTCGGTGGAGGTCAGGTCGCGCTCATGCCCCATTCCAGCATGGGAGGATCTCCGGGTGCGATTCGACTGGCAGGGCGGGAACGGGGCGGAGTACTGGAGGGCCGAGCTGGAGAGGGTGGCCTACCTCCCGCTGGGCGGAGATGCGCTGCTCGCTCTCAGGTACGACCTGGCGCACCACCACGGCGCCGATGCCACGCCCCTCCCCTTCCTTCCGTTCCTGGGCCCGGACCAGCTCCTGCGGGGATACGCGGACGACAGGTTCTCCGGATCGTGGATCACGGTGGCCAACATCGAGCTCCGGCGGCCGCTCTTCGATCTCGCGGCCGATCCCGCGACAGGGCAGCCGCTTGCGACGGTCGGAGCCGCTCTCTTCGGGGATGCCGGACAGGCATCCGACAGCTTCGACGGGATCAGGTGGGACCGCTGGCATCCCGACGCGGGGGTCGGGCTCTCCCTCACTGTGGAAGGAATCGCGGTCAGGCTCGACCTGACGGCCCTGTCGCCCGAGGGCTTCCACATGGGGATGTCCCTGGGCTCCGGGGAGTTCTAGGGGCCGGAACGCTCCAGGTCGAACCCGAAAAGGGCCTCCTCGAAGGCCCCGCTGTCTGCGACCGGCACCTTTTCGAGCCAACGCCCGAGCCTCCCGAACCTCTGGAGGAGGCTGCACGCGAGCACGCTTCGAGCCGCAGCGGTGCTCCTCGGGAGCCCGTAGCCGGACAGAAGACCCCAAGTCAGGTCAGGTTCCCCGAAGCACATGTACAGGAGAGGTGCTCCGAACTCGTACAGGGGATGCCCGGACATGGCGTCCCCGAAGTCGATGAGCCCGGTCAGGCGGATGCCGTCGCCGTCGCGCAGGGCGAACACGTGGTCCCAGGTGACGTCCGCGTGGAGGAGCACCGGTTCGAAGGGTCCGGGATCGACGCTCGCGCGGTCGAGGAGCCAGTCCCTCCACTCGCGCGTCGGTGGGTCGTTCCGTGACTCGAGTGTGGAGGAGAGGTCCGAAGCGAATGCGGGCCAGTCGGTCTGCAGTTCAGGAGGAACCGGGGTCCGGTGGAGATCGCGCAGCTGGCGGCCGAGGTCGTGCAGCAGGGTTTCCTTTTCTCGGCGACTGAGTTCCGGCCACAGTTCCCTGGCCGGCCTGCCCGCGATCCTCGTGGTGACGAGATAGGGCCAGCCCTCCAGGGTCCCCTCGTGGATTATCGCGGGGAAGGGCCCGCCACCGATGGCATGCAGCGCCGCATGCTCGGCTTCGAAGTCCTCCGGCCAGGGGGGTGCGAACACCTTGATCGCCATCCCGGGGAGCAGGAAGACCAGATGGGTCCCCGAATCCGCCCTCGAGAGGCCCTTCGCCGGGATCCCGTGCCTGCGGCAGATCTCCGCCGCCGCAGGCACGAAATCGTACATGCTCTTCGCCTCGAGGTAGAAGGCGGGGTCGGCCGCCTCCGGGAGGAGCCCTCCCCTCACTCGACCACGATCGGCTGCATCAGGTACAGCGGCCCGTCCAGGGCCGACACCTGCTCCAGCAGGTTCTCCAGATCAAGCACCGATGCGCCGCCGAACGGGCTCAGGCTCAGGCCCTCGAACAGGCCCGGCCTGGGATGGACTTCCACGACGGGCACCCAGCCGGCATCTAGTCCGGCCATGCCGGCCGCGCAGCTCACCGCGTCCGCGAGCCCTCCGATCCTGTCGACAAGGCCGATCTCCACGGCGTCGGAGCCGGACCAGACGCGACCCCGGCCGATGGAGTCGACCTGCGCCTGGGTCATCCCCCGGCCTTCCGCCACCCTGCGGGTGAACAGGTCGTAGAAGTTCCCGACCGTCTCCTCGACGTTCTCCCTCTGGGCGTCCGTGTACCGCGAGAAGATGCTGAACATGTCGGCCATCGGATACGGGGAGACGGTTTCCACGTCGATGCCGATCCTGTCGAGCAGCTCGCCGGCCGCGATCTTCCCCCCGATGACCCCGATCGAGCCTGTGATCGTGAACTCGTCGGCGAAGATGCTGTCGGCGCCGCAGGCCATGTAGTATCCCCCGGAGGCGGCGACCCCACCCATCGAGACGACCACGGGCATCTCGTCGGAAACGTCCTCGATGCAGTGCAGCATCTCCTCGGATGCGAAGCCGTCTCCGCCGCCCGAGTCGATCCTTATCACGATGGCCTTCACTCCCGGCCTGGAGGCGGCGCTTCTGACGAGCCCGCAGATGGTCTCGCTCCCCATCGTCTCGCCCATCGGGAAGGAGGAGCCGCTGGAGCCGCCGGTGATGAAGCCGGTGGCGACTATGACGGCGATGCGGGGCTCGGGCCCCCATGCGTCTCCGACCGGGATCGAGTTCCCGTACTCGTCGAGGCCCTGCACGGTCAGGCCGTGACCGTTGATCTCGGCGAGCCTCTCCTCGATCTCGTCGGGGTAGGCGGTGCTGTCGACGAGCCCGGCGTCCACGGCTTCATACGGGTTCAGGATCCCCTCTTCGAGGAGGGACGCTATCTGGGGCGGCTCGAGGCCGCGCCCGTTCGTGAGGGCCTGGAACAGCTCCATGTGGAAGGATTCGAGCAGAGCCGTCTCGGCGGTCCTCTGGGCTTCGGACATGTCCGAGCGGGTGAGCATGTCGGCCGCGCTCTTGTACTCGCCTATCCGCACGAGGTCCGGGTACAGCCCCATGTTGTCGAGGAGGTCCCTGAGGAAGATGCCGTGGGCGGCGAAGCCCGCGAGGAAGGTCTCCCCGGCCGGGTGGATCCAGAACTCGGTGCCCGCGCTGCCCAGGTAGCATTCGATGTTGCCCGGGGAGCCGGAGTAGACCACGACATGCTTCCCCATGCTCCTGGCCCGGGCAAGCTGGGTCCTCAGCTCCTCGGCCTGGGCGGCGGTGCCCGCTCCGTTCCCCGCGTCGACTATCAGGCCTTCCACGGACGGGTCGTCCACGGCGCGTTCTATGAGCAGTATCTCCTCGGAGAAGCTGCGTTCCACCGGGCCCAGGAACCTTCGCGACGGCTCCTCGGACGCCTCTCCGGTCTCGATCCTCACGTAGCGGCGCCCATGCGGAGCCAGACTGGCCCGGGGGAGGGAGGTCAGCCGGATCTCCGCCCGGCCGCCCGAGTAATCGTCATCCTGGGTGAGGCCGGCGAATGCTGCGCCGATGTGCCCGAAGTCGGTGGAGATCCCGGCGGACACCCGGTCCTCGGCGAGGCCGAGCCTGATCGCGGCCCCCGGAAGGGGTCTGAATTCGAGGCCTCCGTCGAACTCGAAGTCGTCGAAGTCCTCTCCGGTCCCGGCGTTCCCGGTGAGGGTCAGCCTGTCACCGAAGGGTCTGACGGCCAGGCCGGCTCTCAGGGATGCCTCTCCCTCCACGGCACCCCCGTCGTATCCCCCGTGGCGGACCAGGCCGGCGGAGAACATGGCCGAGGGTCGGAACGAGAGGCCGATGTCCCATGATCCGACACCGTCCCAGGGCCCGCCCGAGACTGGATCCATCCACGAATAGGCGGCTCCGGCGGCCAGGCTCCCTCCGATCTCGAAGGCGGATCCGGCGGTGAACCTCCTGAGATCGCCCCCGTTCTCCCACCAGCCCGAGAAACCGACACCGGGAGCGCCCAGGAAGACGCGGTCGGGCCGGTGCAGTGAGCTGTCACTGGAAGGGAGCCCGACCGAGAGGAGCATGTCGGGCTGCCAAGCCAGGCAGGCCGGGTTGACCGTCTCGACCATGCCCGGCCCCGGGAAGGCCGGCCAGTCGAAAACATCGGCTGGTCCTGGAAGGCCAGCGAACACGACAACCGCCACCGTCATCACCATCATGCCCCGCCTTCGTCCGGTGTCAGAGGAAAAAATGTCAAGTAATCAGTTTCGTGTTATCGGACTATTATCGACTTGCAGTTCAATAGATAGTTCACGCCCTGTCTTGTCATCCCGAGCAACCGGCCCGTTTCAGTGAAGCTCAGCCCCGCCTCTGACACGAGGCGTCTGGCAGCATATGCTCGAGCTTGTGTGATTGAACCCCTTCGAGAGTTCCCTGTGAGAACCCCGGGACTCAGTTTGAACCTCGAGAGAGTCTCGCTCAGGATTGACTCGACCTTTTCGTGTTCGGCCGCCCTGTTCCTCACGTCGATCGAAACCGATCCGACCACAGATCTTGCGACAGCTGCGCTGGACTCCACATCCCCCAGCAGTCCTGTTCGGCGAGGGGAGTCCATCGAGATCAGATCTGACAGCCTGCTGCTGACAACACCCTTGCGACCAAGGATGAATCCCTCTCCTGCGTACTCCCATGCCGGAGAATCCGATTCCATCATGTTGAGATATGATGACAGGGCTTCACTCCTGCTCCCTCCGAAGAGCGACAGCACCCCGTCGATGTCCTGACCATTGACCGCCACACCAGTGACAATGGCTCTATGGCCGGTCCAGGGATACTTCCCGAGAGCTTCCACGGAATCCAACATCCCCGACGCCACGGGATTGAGATGGATGTACCGGATGACGGACAGGAGATAGCTCTCATCGTTGACCAGGATCGATCTGAACCTGTCCTCGAAGAGATGGCCGGTCCTGTCGTGCCTGCGGTTGAAGAAGCGGGCATAGCTCGACAGGATCTGCTGCATGTAGCCGGACAGGGGGTACTCGGCGCATCTCACCAGGAGATGTACATGGGTTCCCATCAGCGCCCATGCCAGGATCCTGGTGCCGGTCAGCGAGCAGACCCTGGAAAACGCATCCAGAAATGCAACTCTGTCGGTATCATCCTCGAACAGAGGCCTTCTCTCGACGGTCCTCGTCATCACGTGGTGCAGAGAATCCGTCTGATCGAGTCTCACTCGACGACCCATCCCCGCCCCTCCTTAAAAGGACAGGCCGGTCATGCAACCGGCCTTCACATTTTAATCCGTTCGATCATCAATTACCCTGATTACTTTACATTTTTTCCTCTGACACCGCCCGGTGGGGGTCAGCGGCGGGGGGCGATCAGGATAGCGATCGGTATCCAGAGCACCAGGGCCCCGAGCAGGAACGGGAGGATCGCCACGATCCCGAGCAGGCCGTGATGAAGGGCCAGCACGCCGATGATCCCCCACCCTATCAGCAGGAATCCGAGCACCCCGTTCTCCCTGCGATCGATCCCCCTGCAGAGCGATGCGACACCCCCCATCGACAGCAGGATCGGCCACCAGCGGCCCACATGCACGCCGAAGCCCCAGAGCATGAGGAAGAGCCCGAGAGAACCGAGAACCACCGTCCAGACGACCCAGCCCCTAGTCACGCCCGGCATGCTGTTCCCCTTCCGCTGCGGGTGGCGCGAGGCCCGTCAGATCGACCAGCCAGGCGCCTTCCACCAGCCTGACGGGGACCTCCTGCGGCCCCTCGCCAGTTCTCACCACGACCACGGCCAGGGTCGAATCCCTGTACGTGACCGACCTGATAGATGTGCTCAGCGCATGAGCGGTCTCCGAGCGAGCCACCATGAGGGAGAAGAGCCGGCGCCCGTCGAGGGCCTGGAACTCCTCCTCCGTCATCTCGCCGGCCAGCTCGGTCAGCGGCGTCAGCGCCTCCGCGTACCCGAAATGATGGAGTATCACGACGGTGGAGTCGTAGAGCTGCCTGCTGGAGGGCGTGACAAGCTGCCATGCCTCGTCGTAGGAGGAGTCCGCCAGCGCATCAGCGAACCGCTCCACCGCGCGGGAGGCGTCGCTCCCCCCGCACGAGGCGGTGATCAGGGCACAGGCAGCCGGAAGGAGGAGGATACAGGCAGTTCTCATCGCCGCTTCGCTAGAGCTGGTGGACAACGAGCCCGCTGCGGAGCTTCGGCTCGAACCATGTCGACTTGGGCGGCATCACGTTCCCGCTGTCCGCCACCGAAAGGAGCTGATCCATGGTCACGGGATGGAGCGAGAAGGCCACCGCATACCTCCCGGAGTCGACGAGCTTCACGAGCTCGCCCGTACCCCTAATGCCTCCGACGAAGTTGATCCTCCTGCTGGTCCTCGGATCATCTATACCCAGGACGGGGGCCAGGAGGTTCCGCTGGAGGATGCTGGCATCGAGGCTATCGACGGGATCGTCGGCCCGGTAGCTGCCGCGGAGGGCCTCCAGGCCGAGCCACCTGCCTCCGATGTACATCGAGAAGTGCCCGGTCTCGGCGGGTGTGGGGCTGGGGTCCTCGTAGATCCTGAAGTTGCCCGACACGAGCTTCATGAACTCCTCGGGCGAGTGGCCCGAGAGGTCGGTGACGACCCTGTTGTAGGGCATGATCTGGAGGTTGCTCTGCGGGAAGATCACGCTGAGGAAGAAGTTGTACTCCTCGCGTCCGGTATGGGCCGGATTGGCGGCCCTTCTCTTCTGGCCGATGATCGTCGCTGCGGCGCTCCTGTGGTGGCCGTCGGCCACGTAGAGGAACGGGATCGCCTGGAAGATCCGGACTATGTCGTCGACGAGCCGGGGGTCCCTGACCACCCAGAAGGCATGACCCACCCCGTCGGCCGAAGTGAAGTCGCAGTCGGGGGCTGCGGCACAGACCCGCGCCCTGGCATCCTCCATCGCGGGCACGTCCCTGTAGGCCAGGAAGACAGGTCCGATCTGCGTGTTCTGGGCCTCGATGTGCCTTATCCTGTCGAGTTCCTTGTCCTTGCGGGTGAACTCGTGCTTCTTGATGACATCCTTCTCGTAGTCCTCGATCGAGGCGCAGGCCACGAGGCCGGTCTGGGAGTGGGCGCCCATGGTCTGCCGGTAGAAGTAGAAGGTAGGAGCGTCGTCCTGGACGAGCACGCCCTCCTCGATGAACCTGCGGAGGTTCTCGGCCCCCTTGGCATAGACCCTGTCGTCGTAGAGATCCGTCGAACCGTCCAGGTCGATCTCGGGCTTCGTGCAGTGCAGGATGCTCCACGGGTTCCCGGCGGCCATCTCCCGCGCCTCGTCGGAATCGAGGACGTCGTAGGGCGGGGCGGCGACCTTCTCCTCCATGCCATTCCGCGGCCTGAGACCCATGAACGGTTTGATCGTAGCCATATGAGAGATCCTCCGATGAACGGCTGTGGTTCCCCGGTCGAGCCGGGATTCGTATCCTAATCAGAAACGGCCGGTCACGGCACGGCCGGTTTCTTCTCCATCAGGGCCGAGACCAGCTTCGATTCCTCTCTGTACCGCGGATCCAGCACCGGCCCCTCGAAGGACGCCAGGGGCTTCTTCCAGGGGTTCTGCGCCAGGCCGGCCTCCCTGAAGAGGATCATCCCCTCGGCCAGTATCCGCCATCTCCACTCCGGTTCCGAAGCCCCCCAGCCGAGGACGATGTCCGGCAGGCCGTAGGGTTTCGCTCCCCTGTGGCAGGATTCTAGCACATGGAGCCCCTCGACGAGGAACCCTGAACCTGCAGGGGCTGCCGGCACGGATGAATCCTTCCCGGAGAGCCTGAGAGCCCTGGCATGCAGGGTGCGCCCCAGCAGGCCCCCGCCGGATCCGGACGAGAGGCCGAGACACTTCTCGATATCTCCCAGCCCTTCCGCGGTGCGGTATGCCGGACCGAGTTCGGTCCTGACCGCTTCGGCCTCCTGCCCCGCCTCCCTCCTGAGAGCCGAGGCCCTGAGGAAGGCCTCCAGGGCGTCCCGCCAGGCGCCGGCAGTGGCGCAGGCGTCTCCGAACACCATCCAGGAGTAGGCCTTGTCGGGCTGCTCCCCGCACAGGAGCCTGGCCTCGTCCATGGCGGCCGCAGGATTCCCGAGCCTGAACAGCAGCCGTACCGCCTGCGCCCTCATCCGGCCGAGTTCGTAGGGATTGGCCGAGGGCATCTTCTGCCTCAGCGCAACGAGTTTCCTGCCATCGGAAGCCTGCTCGCCCGACCTGCTCAACGCGACCTCCCGCCTCTCGACTCCCTGGGTTCCCGATCGCCCGGTATCTTCGAACATGCTCAAACTGATCGAAGGACACTACAGGGCGCTCGAATCGGTCCTTCCCGGCGAGGTTTACAGAGCCCTTGCCCTCGGTCCCGCAGCCCTCGTCTCGGCGGGATCGGCTCTCCAGAGGAGGGTCCTCCGTGTGCTCGCAGATGCCGGAGAGGGGATCCTGCCGGGGCTCGAGGTTCTCCCGGGATTCCCCCAGCTCGCCGCCAGGCTCGCTTCCGATCCCTTCTCCTGCGAGGACCCGGGCGAGGCGGACCGCACGCTGCTCGCCCTCGATGCGATGGGATCCATCCCGGCCGGGCTGCCCTACTCCGCACTCTCCGGAGTCGCCCATGCCGCCCGCTCCCTTTCCGCATTCTTCGAGAAGGATCTGCTGGACAGGGGCATAGATCCCGCCTCCTACGACGTGAGCGCCTTCGTGTCCGAATCCGGGGGCGATCCCGTCACGGCGGCGGAGCGGAGCACGGTCGAAGCCGTCGGGATCGCGTTCCGAAGGTATGTGCAGCTCAGGGCGGGCCTCTTCCCGGGCACCCACGACCAGGCCGCCCTGTCGGCCCTGTCGTCGCGGCCATCCCGGTACCGCTCGGTCATCCTCTACGGGTTCCTCGACCTGAACCCCTTGCAGAGGCGCATGCTGAGACACCTGGTCGAATCCCTCCCCCGCGTGGTCTTCCTGTGCCCGGTCCCGTCCGCCCTCGAAGCCTGGAAGGGGATCGGCAGGCCGACGAGACTCCTCCTGGACAAAAGGGCCGGCGACAGGATGCGAGCCGACTCGGACAGCCTCCCCTCCCGGTTCCTCCCGTTCGCCGATGCCCTCCTTTCAGGAGACATCAGGATCATCCCGGAGGGATTCAGGCTGGTGAACGCGCCCGGCCCGGCCGGGGTCGCCAGAGCCGTGATCGATTCTCTCGCGGGTCCGTCATCATCGGGGATCCCCGCTTCACAGACAGCGGTCGTAGGGAAGGGACAGGCCTTCGAAGCCGTCGAGACGTTCCTCAGGGCGGAGGGGACCCCCGTCGCCCGGCCCTGGAAGTGCAGGCTCGGAAGCCTGCCCGCAGGCTCGCTCCTCTCGGACCTCGCCCGGCTGAGGAGCCTCGACTTCCATCACGGCCTGCTGACCCGCGTGTCCGGTTCCGCGGCCGTGACGGACGCATTCCGTGCCTCGCCGGACGAGATCGCGCTCGCAGTGCAGGCATCGGGAGCAAGGAGGGGCAGGGAGATGCTCGGGAGGATGGCGGCTCTAGACAGGCCCATCCATGCACGAGCTTCCGCACTGGCGAAGGCCCTCCTCGAAGGTGATGCACTGATCCCCGCCACCGCGCCGCCGGGGGCCATGCTCGAAGGTCTGTGCAGGGCCGCGATGATCCTCACCGGGCCGGACGGCCTTGCCGGAGAAGTCGTCGGATCGCTCCCCGGTCTCGCCGCACCCGCATTCCGCGGGAGCGTAGGATTCGACAGGTTCGCGGAGATACTGGAAGTGATCCTCGATACGGTCTTCATGGAGAGGCCGGGCTCCCCGGGATCGGTGGAGCTCCTCGAGATGGAGGAGGCCAGGGGCACGAGCTTCCGCCACGTCGTCGTGTTCGGCCTCGAGGAGGACGTCCTGCCGGGGGTCGTCAGGAACGATCCCAGGCTGCCCGATGCTCTGCGGAAGGGCCTCGAGCTTCCTCCGTCGTCCCTGCGTGAGACGGAGCAGGCCCTTCTCTTCAGACAGGTCCTGGAATGCGCCTGCGAGCGCCTCACGCTCGTGAGGATGACCATGGACTCCGCCGGCCGGGAGGTCTCATGGTCGCCCTTCATCGAGCCCCTCGTGGAGCCTTCGGAGCGGATCGCGGGACTGCTCGCGGGATGTGTATCCACGCTCCCGGCCGACCCCGTCTCCATCCATTTCGGGGGCTCGCGGGCCGGCCAGGTGGATACGAGGGGCGCCTTCGGGGGGGCCCTCCCCCTGCGCAGGCCGTTCTTCGCCGAGGCCTGCGCCGCCGAGGCCTCCAGGCTCGACCGCGGGTCGCCGTTCGGCCCGGGCGACGGCATCCTCGGCGCGATACCCGGACTGGCCGACGGCGCGTTCTCGCCCTCCAGGCTCCAGGACTGGGCCGCCTGCCCGTTCCGCTACATGGCCGCGAGGCTCTGGCACCTGGCCGAGCCGTGCGATGCGGCGATCCTCCCCAAGCCTCCCCCCCTCGCGAGGGGCAACGTCATGCACAGGGCCCTCTCCCTCTGCCTCGCCGAGCGGGGCAGGCCGGCCGCCGGGGCGGTCGCGCAGGCCTGTGCGGAGCTCGGTCTCGCAGGGCTGATGGGCAGCCCCGTGCTCGCCGACAGGTTCGCGGAGGCAGCCGCGGCAGAGCTGGCAGGCATCCTGTCCTTCCTCGAGGGAGAGGGGCTTCTGCCGGACGGGGACGATTCCATCGAGACGGCGCGTCGAGCACGCGCCGGGGGTTGCGGCATCGAGCTCGCCGGAAGGATCGACATGATCCTGCGGAACGAGGCCGGGAGGGTCGTCCTCGATCTCAAGACGGGCAGCGCTGCTCCGGGCCTCCGGGCCGTGCGGAAGGGCATCGACGCGGGCGAATACCTCCAGGTGCCTCTCTACGCCGCGATCCTCGAAGCTCAGGGAACGCAGGTGGACAGGGCCGGCCTGCTGCATGCCGCGAAGCCCTCCCTGGAGACCACATTCGGGCGGGACGAACTCGGGCCGATGATGGAAGCCTCGCTGTCGCGCGCGGAGTCGGCGGTGCGCTCGATCCGTGCCGGCATGTTCCCGCCTGCGGGAGCGCTCACCGGTGCCCCGTGCAGGGGCTGCTGGGCCGCCGGGCTCTGCAGGAAGGGCCCTGACGAGAGGATCGGGCCGAAGCTGGCCGCGACCAGAGGGCCCGGTGGCGAGCTCCCTTCCTGGGATGCCTGTACGGAGGGCGTCGAGGATGATGCCTGAGGCACCCCGCCCCGCCGATGCGGTGGCAAGGGAGATGATAGTCTCCGAGGTGTCGCGGTCGGTGTCCGTCGAAGCCAGCGCCGGCACCGGCAAGACGTTCCTGATGACCGACAGGGTCATGCGGCTCGCGCGACATTTCGGGGACATCGACAGGATGGCGGTCCTGACCTTCGGCGAAGCGGCGGCGGCAGAGCTCAGGCGGCGGATCAGGTCGCGGATCGCGGCGATGCCCGATGATGGCGCCGACGGAGAATTGAAGCGCAGGCTGTCGGGGCAGATCCCGGGGGCCTACGTGACGACGATCCACTCCTTCGCCTCCTCGATGCTCAGGGAGTACCCGCACCTCACGGACACGGACCCCTCCTTCGATGTCTCTGCGAGCGCCCTCACGGCAACCGAACTGTCGAGGCTCTGGGAGGAGCACCTGCTGGAGGACCCGGCGAGGCTCGCCGGGTGCGCCGACCTGGTGGCCGCATGCGGCAGCAGCCTGCCGGGCATTGCGATGACCCTTGCCTCCAGGCCCTGGGCGGGGGATGCCGCCTCACTGAGCAGCGACGGAGCCGGCGCCCGTGCCGCCGCGAAGTCGGCGCTGGCCCGGCTGGAGGCTCTGGCCGGGGATGCCGATCCGGCCGATACGATGGCCTCGAAGATCGCCTGCTTCGTTGAACTCGCCGAGCCCGTGCTGGATGGCCGATCACCGCAGGGCATGATCGACAAGGCTGTCGGCGCCATCAACCTGCAGGGCGGCAGGAAGGCTTCATGGCCGGACGGGACTCTGGCGGAGGCGAAGAGCCTCTTCGGGCAGTTCAAGGTGATCCTCCCCTCGCTGCCCCTTGCGGAGCAGTTCGAGCGCCTCGTCCTCCCGTTCTCGGAGCGGCTCCGATCGATCCGGGCATCCGACCGGTCGAACCTGTCGTTCGACGAGATACTCTCCCGCCTCTGCGGGGCGCTCGAGAAGTCGGAGGACCTGAGGAGGGCCATTTCCTCCCGGTTCGTCCATTTCCTGGTGGACGAATACCAGGACACCAGTTCGGAGCAGATAGCCATCTTCAGGAGCATCCTCGCGGGCTCCGGGGGCTACGGGCGCGGGTCGATAACGGTGGTCGGCGACCCGAAGCAGTCGATATACGCCTGGAGGCAGGCCGATCTCGAGCTCTACGCCGAGGAGCGGAGGGGGTTCGAGGCCGACACGGCGGGCACTCTCTCGGAGAGGATCACCGTGAGCTTCAGGAGCAGCCGCGCCATAGTCTCGCTGGTCAACGCAGCCGGGCCGTTCATCTTCGACGGCACCTCGCCCTTCGACTGCGCATACTCTGATTTCGAGCCTCGGCCGGACGCCCCCGGAGGCCCCAGGCCGGTCGTCGTCCTTCTCGATGATGCAGTGACCGGTGACGAAACGGGCCCGACACCCGGCGAACTCGTGGACATGGCCGCGGGATGGTGCGCCCGCAGCCTGGCGTGCGGGCCGGGAGGGGAGACCGCCCGGGACGGCGCCGCCATACTGATGACGGCGGGGACTCATGCCGGGATACTGCTCGCACGCCTGTCGGAGGCTGGCATACCGTACTCGGCGACCGTGGGGAGGACATTCAAGGCGAGGCCGGAGACGGTCGACCTGAGGGAGATGCTCTCCTGCCTGTCGTTCCCGGGTGACGGGAGGGCCCTGATCCACACTCTGAGGTCTCCCTTCTTCGGTGTGGAGGACGGTGAGATCACGAGAGCGGTGGCGGCGGGCCTCGCCGACTGGCCTTCGCTCCCCGGGGGCTTCGCAGGCAGGGCTCCGCAGGCGGCCAGGGCCTGCGAGATGCTGTCGCGGCTCCGCAGCGCCTCGGCCCGCATGCCGGTCGGCGACTTCCTCCATCTCCTCCTCTGCGAGACCGAGATCGCGCCGGTACTCGCCGCATCGGGATGGGAGCCCGACCGGAGGCTCTCCAATCTGGGATTTCTGATCGAGCAGGCTGCAGGCGGTGCTTTCGCCTCGCTCGCCGACCTGAGGGAGGCCCTCGCCGAAGGCCCGGGAGAAGGGATTCTCGAGGAGCCTTCCCCCGTGACGGCCCCGGGGACCGTCTCGGTGACCACCATCCACAAGTCGAAGGGGCTCACGTTCGACGGCGTCATGCTCATCCCCCCTCTCGGGAGGCACGCTTCGAGAAGGCCGAGAGGGCCAGTCCTGCTTCACGAGAAGGCCCGCAGGGCAGCCGTCTCCTTCGGTGCGGACCTCGGCACGCCGCTGCTCGGCGAGCTCAGGGAGAGGGAGGCGCAGCAGGATGCGGCGGAGGCCAGGCGCCTGGTGTACGTCGCGCTCACGAGGGCGAGGACGGGGCTCGTGGTCTTCGTCCGGAGATCGGCCTGGGAGGATCCGCCTCACGCGCCCGAAGGCTTCGACGGGATACTCGTGAATGCACTGCGGGGAGCCTGGGAGGCGGACAACGGGCTGATGGACGTCACGGAAGCCTCGGGAACGGGTGGCGGCATGCACCGGGCGGTCAGGAGGATCGATCCTGCGCAGGTCCCTTCCGAAAGACCGCTCCCCGTCCTTCCCGCCACATCCCCCGGGGTTCCGCCCGACGGCGCAGCGGGGTCCCCGGCCACAAGGCTGGGGCTCACCGTGCACAGGATCCTGGAGAAGATAGACCTGGCGGAGCCGGAGGCATGGCTGGATGCGAGGAGACCCCTGCGCGACACCTCCGGCGCCGATCCCGCCAGGGTGATCGAGCTGGTCCTCAACCTCTTCGCGATGAAGCTGCCGTTCGACATCCGGAAGGCGGACCGCGCCCTCAGGGAGTATCCGTACATCACCCGGAGCCGCCAGGGCTGCCTCCGGAGCTATGTCGACATCCTCGCGGAACAGGGCGGGAGGCTCTTCGCACTGGACTACAAGACGGACTCCGTGACGGAGGCGGACGTGCCATCCACGGCTTCGGGATACATCGCGAGGCAGGCCGGCTACGGGCATGACCTGGCCGACGCGCTCGGGCGCGAGGTCTCGGTCTGGCTGGCCTTCCTGTCCCCCGGGGTCGCTCGTCACGTCGGGGACTTCAAGCCCTCGTCCCGGTGACGGAACCGGCCCGGGTCGCCCCGGGCCGGCTCTCGACGCAGTTTTCGGAGTCTAGCGGATGACCGTCACGGCGCGGGAGGTCGTCTCGCCCGCGCTCGTCAGCCTGAAGAAGTAGACGCCTGATGCCAGGCCTTCGGCGGCGTTCACGGACATCGTGCCGGATACATCGCCCTGGAAGGGCCTGGCCACGATCCTGCCCGTGAGGTCGAACACCTCGAGCGTCGCAGCGCCTTCGCCCGTGATGGCCACTGCGCCTGCCGCGGGCATCGGATTGGCGAAGCTCATCGTGAAGGGACCGGCGGGCTCGCCGCCCTCAACGCCCACGCCGGTGACGCTGATCGTGCCCATGTAGGGCTTGTAGTTGTGCCTGCGGACCGTGACGTACATGGTGCCAGTCGTGGCCGGCCCGACGTACAGGGTAACGCTGCCGCCGGTAGTCCAGCCGCGCGAGAGGACCTCGCCCGGCTTGTAGAGGCAGACCAGCGCGTCGTCGGAGGCTCCTGAGACCGTGACGGTGACGGGGCCGGTGCCGCTGATCGAAGCGGGATGAGAGACGCTCATGGTCATGGGCACGCCGCCCGAGGGCTGCCAGGTCCACATCTCGACGGACGGGTCACCCATCAGGTTGTAGCCCTCGAAATAGTACTTGGTGAGGCCGCCGCCGCCGAGGTAGGCATACAGCGAGAGCTTGCCGCCGTTGAGGAAGCCCATCGGCCAGTAGATGTCGTCGCCGAGGAAGTTGAGATACTCGCCCTTCTGCTGGACGTCGTCCTCGGTCCAGTACGAGGAGGGGACGGAGCCCCAGAACCAGAGGCCGCCCCTGCTCGGAGTCCTCGTCCAGGTCTCGCACCAGGCGGTGGCGGTGCCGTAGTCGCCTGTGAGGCATGCGTGCGACAGGACGCCCGGGAACATGTTGTCGTTGGTGAGCTGGTTGAAGCTGCCCGAGCCGAACGACATGTCGCCCCAGCTCGTCTCGGAGCCGTGGCCGGAGAAGGTCAGCATCGACTCGCCCTGGTTCACCGCGGTGACCACGTCAGCGGCGGTCGAGCCGTAGGTGGCGGGGTAGAGCTTGTCGGCGGTGTAGTTCAGCGGCGCCGCATAGTTGGTGATGCAGTAGTTGTGGGTGCCTTCGGTGATGCTGGAGTTGTCGCTGCTGGCGATCCAGCCCTGGCTCTGCAGCCAGGCGCCGGAGCCGGAGTAGGCCCACTGCTCGTAGTCTATCACCCTGTCGGCCATCATGATGGCCTGACCGGTGGTGGTGACGGAGAAGCGGCCGATGTACGCGTCGGGAACCCAGCCGCCGTCGTCGAGAGTCACGTAGTAGAGGTCGGTGACGCCGCTGTAGGCGGTGGCGGTGTTGCCGGGAACGAAGCCGGTGTCACCGACGAGGAGCACGTACTGCGGAGGCGTGCTCCAGGTGGAGAGGGCGTCGAGGATGTAGGCCTCGATCTCGGCGGCGGTGGAGCCGGTAGTGGCCGTGGAGACGAGCGTCACCTCGTAGCCGCACATGGATTTCCAGGTGACGAAGTCATCCATGGAGGTCTCGTAGAAGTCGGGGTGGGCGATGATCAGGTAGCCGCCCATCGGGGAGTCGGTGCCGTCGAAGGAGTTGAAGGTGCCGTAGTTGACGGCCATCGAGGAGAGCAGGGGCTCGAAGCCGGAGGCGGCCATCCTCTCGGCCTCGGAGAACGTGGCGCCCAGGTCGCCGCCCGAGAAGCCGAGGCTGATCGTGGCGGAGTTAAGGACATCGACGGAGCGGTCGGCAGGGTTCCAGCGCACCGGGGTGACCTCGACGAGGACGAGCCTGCGGCCGCGCATCATCCCGGCGTCGACCAGGCGAACCCATGAGGAGGGATAGGCCTCTCCCTGGACGTATACCGCGGGATCGAACACCAGGTCGTATGAATCCCTCGGCATGTCCTTGGGCACCGAGGGGATGCCGGGGGCGACGGCCGAGATGCCCGGGATGTCCATGGTGCTGATGTTCTCGCCCGAGAGGGAGACATCGATGTCGGCACCGATGGGTGCGATGATCCAGGTCCTGAAGGCCGGCAGGGCAGGGAGGCCGACCTCGGCCAGGTTCTCGGCGCCCGAGACCACAACTTCGGTGTAGACACCGCCGTCCAGCCCGGCTTCGACGAACCTGGGAGCGGGCGTGTCGAGGTCGAGGACGACTCCGTCGACCGATGTCTCGACGGTTGTGAGTCCGGCGTATGAGCAGGTAGCCAGGACTGCCAGCATGGACAGCAGAAGCTTCACAGGGGCTCCCTTCTGAGTGTATGAGATCCTGTATGATAGGCGAATCAAATGTAAGATACCCGACCGCCCCGGCCGGGTAAAGCCTCCGGGGGAACCGATGTTAGGGATGCTGCTGATGTCCGCCGTGCTTTCCCAGGTGCAGGGGTACTCGGTCGCCCTGTCGGGGGGCGGGGCGAGAGGGCTCGCCCATGTCGGCGTGCTGCTCGCGTTCGAGGAGCGGGGAGTCCCGGTCAAGACGGTCGCCGGCACCAGCATGGGCGGCCTCGTGGCGGGTCTTTACGCATCGGGCTGGACGGCCTCCCAGATCGACAGCATAGCGCGGAGCCTGGACTGGGGCGAGCTCTTCTCCGCCGAACCCTCGCGGGAGATGTCCTTCCTGCCTCAGCGGCTCGAGGGCGAGATGGAGGTCGTGACGCTGGGCCTCAGGGGCATGACGCCGGTGCTGCCCCCGGGCGCGGTGTCCACGCAGAGGGTGGCATCCCTGCTCGTCTCGCTGACATCCTTCACGCAGCTCAGGGTGGGATACGGCTTCGACGACCTGCCCGTGCCGGTGCGCATCGTCTCCTTCGACCTTGAGAGCCGGAGCCGCATCGTCAGCGACTCGGGCCACCTGTCCACCGCCATGCTCTCCTCGATGGCCTTTCCGGCTGTCTTCCCCGCGGTCAGGGACGGGGGCATGCTCCTGGTCGACGGGGGCGTGGTCGACAACCTGCCGGTCGACATCGCGGCGCGCACCTGGGGCCTGCCCGTCATAGCGGTGGACGTCTCCTCGGAAAGAGGCCCCCTGCCGGAGAAACCAACCCTGCTCGAGGCGGGGACGCTCACCCTGCAGGCTCTGATGGGCACCCTGAACGGAATCTACGAACGGAGGGCCGACTACACCGTGAGGCCCGACCTGGGCGGGGCCGCCCTCTGGGACTTCGGTGACGCCGATTCCCTGATAGCTGCCGGCTACAGGGCCGGGCTCGCGCTCCTCGACAGCTACCCCGAACTGACCGGGAGGCCGTTCCGCCGCCTGCCGGCGACCGGCGGCCGGGCCGTGGTTGGAGACGTGATGCTCGGCGGGCTCAGGAGGATCCCCGAGAGGGCCGTCTTCCCCTGGCTGGAGGTGTCGCGGGGAGACACCCTCACTCCCTCGAGCCTCAGGCACGAGGTCGAGCTGCTGTATTCTTCAGGCCTCTTCGGATCGGTGCGGCCGGAGGTCTCGAGGTCGGGCGACGGGGCGGCCTGCCTCACGATGCATCTCGAGGAGCGCGATCCGTCGGAGATAGGCCTGGGCATGGCCTATCACAACGAGACCGGATTCGAGGGAAGGCTCGGCATCCGCACCAGGAACTTCCTGGACACCGGCAGATGGGTTTCGCTCGGCCTCGGTGGAGGCGACGGATATGCATTCGCCGAGATGTCGGGCACGGACCACGCGCCCCGCAGCAGGTTCTTCCAGCAGCTCGCCCTGTCGGCCTGGCAGATGGTCGTCCCGGCCCCGTCCGACAGCGGTTCGGACCGGAGCGTGGAGAACAGGCTGTCGGCCGAGCTCGCGCACGGCATATCGCTGGGCTGGTTCGGGCTGTCGCAGATCGGTACGGGCCTCACGGCCAGGTGCTCCCCCGGCGCATGCTGGAGTTCGTTCGGCCGGATCTTCGTCAGGGGCATGACGCAGACCTGGGACGACCCGATGAACCCGAGGGAGGGAGGGCTGGTGAGGGTCGAGATATCCCTGAGCCCTCTCAGGCACGTGCACCAGATCCTCGACATCGACTTCGCGAGGGTGCTGCCGATGGGGAGGAGGGCTTCGGCGAGGCTCTGGGGATGGACCAGGCTCTCGTCGGGGGACGTGGAGGAATGGCAGTACGACAGGCTCACCGTCGCCCACGCCATTCCGGGGCACGCATGGAACTCGCTCCCGGCCCGCGAGAGGTTCGCCCTGGGACTCGACCTCAGCAGGGACTTCAGGGGTCCGTTCTTCGCCTCGGTCCGGGCGGCCGGATCGTGGGACTGGGACACTCCGCTCGAACCTGACGAAGGCTCGGAATCCTGGGGAGCCGGGCTTTCCGTGGGAGCCAGGACTCCGGCCGGGCCCGCAAGGATCTCATGGGGTACCGGTTCCGACGGCCATTCCGCCTGGACCGTCAGCATCGGGCAGCCGGGTGCATTCGGCCCCGGAAGGTAGCCTCAGAGCCGGGCACCGCCCCCGGCCATGAACATGACGGTACGCCTGAGCCCCTCCTCGAACGCCACCGAGGGCTCGTAGCCGAGCATCCTCCTCGCGAGGCCGATATCGGCTCTGCTGTCGCGCACTTCTCCCGCCCTCTCCGGGGCGTGGACAGGCGCGAGGTCCTCCCGTCCGAGGAGTCTCGCGATCTCGGAGGCGAGCGTGTTGACCGGGATGCTGCCTCCGCAGGCGACGTTCATCACCAGCCCCTCTGCGCCCCGGGCCTCGGCTGCCCTGAGATTGCCGTCCACCACGTTGTCCACGAAGGTGAAGTCGCGCGACTGGCATCCGTCGCCGTTCACCAGGGGCGGCAGCCCGTCGAGGATCCTCTTCGTGAATATCGGGACGACTGCAGCATAGGGGCTGCCGGGATCCTGGCGGGGGCCGAAGACGTTGAAATACCTCAGGCAGACGGTCTCGAGCCCGTAGACCCCGTGGAAGACCTGGCAGTACTTCTCGGCCGCGAGCTTGCTGACGGCATAGGGCGAGAGAGGCCTGGGCGGCAGGTCCTCCGACTTCACCGGCACGGGCTGGTCGCCGTAGATGGACGACGAGGAGGCGAACACCACCCTCTCCACCCCGTGGCGCCTCGACGCCTCGAGGACGTTGAGCGTCCCCAGCACGTTGACCTCGTTGGACCTGACCGGATCGGCGATCGACCTGGGAACGCTGGGGAGGGCTCCGAGATGGAACACCCTCCCGCACCCGGCCACCGCGGCATCGACAGCGGAGGCATCCCTCAGGTCTCCCCTGACGAACTCGCAGTCCACGCCTTCCAGGTTGGATGCGCGGCCGGTGGAGAGATCGTCCAGCACCCGCACCCCGTACCCCCGTGCGACCAGGGCCCGTACCAGGTTGGAGCCTATGAAGCCCGCTCCGCCCGTCACGAGGCACTTCAAGAGGCGGCACCTCCGCGCAGGCCCAGCATCCTCACCGCGGCGGCGGCGGCCCCGAGTCCGTTGTCTATGCTGACCACGGTGATGCCGGGTGTTCCCGAGGCAAGCATGGACATCAGAGGGGCGATGCCGCCGAACGGCGGGCGCGAACCGCCCGAGGTCGGCACGGCTACGACAGGGCCGCCGTAGAGACCTCCGAGTATCGAGGGCAGCCCCCCGTCCATGCCCGCGAACACGAGGCAGACCGCCGCCCGGCCTATCTCCTGCATCGAGGAGGCCAGCCTCTGTATGCCGGTGGCGCCGAAGTCGACGAACATGTGACAGGGCAGGCCGCATTCGGACAGGAGGAACTCGGCCTCGGCGGCCGCCTTCATGTCCGCCCTGCCCGATGTAACGACCGCCACGAACGGCGAATCCGCCTGGGGCGGCGATGGGGGTCCGGCGGACACGGCCATGCAGTCGACGGAGTACCGGCAGTCGGGGAACTCCTTCTTCAGCAGGTCGAAGGCATCGCTTCCCAGTCGAGCTGCAAAAGCTCCGCCCGACCTCTCGATCTGGGCCTTGAAGAGAGCCAGCACCTCCACCGGTGAAAGGCCACCGCCCATGATGATCTCCGGCAGGGGGCGGGCGGCCGGAGGTCCGTCCGGTGCGGCGGCGGTCTGCTCCGTCGCATCGGGAACCGGCGCGGCGGGAGCTTCCGATGGCGCCTCGACGGGCCCGGCGAGGGCGTCCCTGAGCTTCTCCTCGCTTCCCGCAGGGGATTTGGAGCTCGAGGCCACCTTCCTCACGTACTCCTCGAAAGGATCGGGCTTCGCGCGCGGGGTCACTGGTTCGGCCCCGCGGCGATCAGCAGCACCAGGTCGCCGCCGCTTCTGTTCTGCATGTGGAAAACCTCCCAGGCCGGCACGGCGGCCGTGTCGCCGGCGTTCATCTCGTGGGCGAACCCGTCCGCATCGACGTATTCGCCACCGCCCGAGAGCACGTATATGACCCTCTCGCCCCTTGCGGCCTCCCTGGGGATGTGCCCGCCGGGCTGGATGGTGAGCATCCTGAGCGTGATCTTGTTGCAGCCGTCACGGGTGCCGGCCAGGAGCCTGCTGGCGACCTTCGAATAGCCGGTGTCCGAGAGATGCTGCGGCCTCACGTCGGAAGAAGACCTGATGATCATCGGACTCCCCCGTCCGCCTTTCCGGAGGCTTCTGCGCCTCTGCCGGGGGCCGCGAGCCTCCTGGTGTAGTGGAGCGGATCCCCGGGATCGTCAGGCACCAGGAGCCTCCTCACGGAACCGCACCTGGCCTTGCCCGACCTGATTATCGTCTCCAGGTCGTCCCTGACGAGGACCTTGCCCTCGTACAGGTTGTAGTTCTCCCTGAACCTCGCCGGAGTGAGGTTGGGCATGAAGACGTTGGCTCCGGCCTGGAGCCCCTTCTCGAGACCCTCCGGGTCGAGGGTCTGCAGGGCGGTGGTGGCGGATATGTTGATCTCCGGCATCATGATGCGCAGAAGCGCGATCATCCTGAGGGTCAGCGACACCCTCTCCTTCACCGGAGGGGCGGAGTCGCGGGCCTCGAAGAGGGGTGTGCCGGAGTGCTCTATCCAGGGGCCCATGCCGCACATGTCGATGTCGATCCCGCGCAGGTATTCGAGATCCCCCGCCAGGTGCTCCACCGTCTGCCAGGGGAGCCCCACCAGGACTCCGCTCCCGGTCTGCCATCCCGAGGCGGACAGGTATCCGAGGCAGGCGTCCCTCTCGCTCCAGCGGTGGATGCCGTCGCGGGGATGGAGCCTGCCGTACAGCTCCCGGTCGGATGTCTCGATCCGAAGGAGGAAGCGCCTCCCTCCCGCGGCCCACAGGCGGTCGACCACCGCGCGGGGCAGCTCGCCGAGGGAGAGCACCATCCTGACGGAGTCGCCCCAGAGCCTTCCGCACTCCGAGAGCACCAGTGCGACGGTTTCGATGTGCTCGTCGCCCAGCATCTCGCCGGACTGGAGCAGGAACGACCTCAGCCCGGCCCGGAAGCCTTCCTGGAGAGCCTCCAGGATCTCTTCGGAGGACATCCTGTATCTGGCCACCCCGGGGTTGTCCCTCCGGAGCCCGCAGTAGAAGCAGTTCTTCTGACAGGCGTTGGAGATCTCCACGATCCCCCTGAGGTAGACGGCGGGCCCGACAGTCCTCTCGAGAACGGAGGATGCCGCGTGGAAAAGGGGCTCGTCCACGGAGGGGCCAGCGCCCAGGATGTCCGTCAGGTCGCGCCTCGAGAGGTCGCAGGCATCCCCGGACCTGATCGCGGCGAGCTTCTCGTCAGCCAGCATCATCGCGCGCCGTCGCGCAGAGATGGCGGGATGAACTCGCCCGGGCTGTTCTCGTAAGGCTCGTTTGCCAGGGAGCGCCCCGCCTGGCCGAGCATCAGCACGTCGTTCACGACCCCCTCGAGGTCGGTCGTGGTCCATGATTCGTAGTAGCGCCCCGCGACGCGCCCGTGGGAGTCGACGACCTGCACGAGCGGATACCTGTCCGCCATCATGCTCTGCGACACCAGCCCGTCGGAATCCACGATCACAGGGAGCCGGATCCCCCAGTCGGAGATCGTGTTCCTCCATGACTCGACGGTCGAGTCCGAAGGCACGAACACCACGATCATCTCCACGGGCCGATCAGCATAGATCCTGTCCAGATCGTCGAAGAGGGAGAGATCCTGGACGTCGGACAGGCGGCTGAACTCGCTGAAGAGCATCACCACGACATGGCCGCTGAGATCGTCGTAGAGGCTTATGGGAACGGGGGAGTTGAACCAGGCGTGGTCGGGAGGGAAGTCGCCCACCGCGGCATACCGCTCGGTGCCCTGCATCGGGGGCTGGAGCCCGAAGAGGAATACGACGAGAGCCCCGCAGGCGGCGAGAGCCAGGGCGAACAGCAGCCCCGACCTGAACCTGCGGCGCGAAAGATCGAAGGCTGGAGTCTCGGGGTCGTAGCCCTCAGGGATCTCCGGCATCGCCGCCGCCTTCTCTGCCCTCCAGCTCGGAGGCCATCGTCTTGAGCCTGTCCAGTACCACCCTCACGGGCAGGCCTGCCCTCCTGGCGAGAACCTCGCAGTCCGAGAAGTCAGGGTTGACGTTGACGTAGCGCCGCCCCGCGACTCCGGCCCGGAGGCGCGCCGTGCCCCAGGGGGTGGACACCTCGATGAAGCTCCTGTCGAGGGTGCGGAACCCGGCTGATCTGATCCTCACTCCCAGCGTGGTGGAGTTGCGGAGGAGGGCGTCGATGGACGACTCGAGGGCTTCGGCCCTGCACACGACGGTGATCTCGACGGCCGGCCTCCCCTTGCGGCCGGTGCAGTGCGCCGCGTAACAATCCGCCGCACCCGCGGCCATCACCGCCTCCTGGAGCCTCGGGAACAGCCTCGGGTCCATGTCGTCGAGCAGGGTGACGAGTTCCACCGCCTCGTCCATGCGCGGGCAGCAGGGGACGCCTGGCGTCCCGAGCCTAATCCTGAGCAGGTTGGGAGACGGGTGGTCCGACGCGCCGGCACCCAGGCCCGTGCAGTCCCAGATGGCCGGCGGAGGCGGGGTCCAGTGGTCCACCAGCGTGGTGAGCAGGACAGCGCCGGTCGGAGTGGCCATCTCGGCCTTCACTGCACCCGAGACGACCGGTATCCCCTCGAGGAGGACCGCCGTCACCGGAGCGGGCACGGGCAGTTCGCCGTGGGCGCAGTTGACCGTTCCCCAGCCCGTGCAGACACCGGGGCACCAGGTCTCCGTGATGCCCAGCATGTCGTAGCCGATCATCGTGCCCACGATGTCCACGATCGAGTCGATCGCGCCGAGTTCGTGGAAATGCACGTCCGTGACCGCGCAGCCGTGCACCTTCGCTTCGGCTGCCGCGAGGGTTTCGAAAGCCCCCCTGCAGAGTGCCGAGGCGTAGGCGGAGAGCCCCGCCGCGTCGATCATGCGCAGTATCTCGGCGAGGGGCCTGTGAACGCCGGTGCCGCCCGCCGGAGCGCCGGTTTCGATCGAGACCCGCGTGCCGCTCTGTCCGGCCCTCCTGACCCGGGAAACGGACATGGCCCAGCCTTCGGGCACGACCTTCCTGATCTCGGCCTCCAGCCCCGCCATGTCCAGGCCGGCCCCTGCCAGCGCTCCGAGGAACATGTCCCCGGCCGCGCCGCTCCAGGCCTCGATGGCTGCGATCCTCACCTCGCCGCGCTCCCCATCTCCAGGCTCCCGACCTCGTGATCCACCATCTCGTTCACCAGATCCTCGAAAGTCGTTGCGGGCCTCCAGCCCAGAACCCTCTCCGCCTTGGAGGGGTCGCCGCGCAGGGCGTCCACCTCGGTGGGTCTCAGGTATGACGGATCGGTGTCCACGAAATCACGGTAATCCAGGCCGAGGCGGCCGAAGGCCAGCCCGGCGAACTCCCTGACGGTGTGCATCCTGCCGGTGGCGATCACGAAGTCGTCCCCCGAGGGCTGCTGGAGCATCAGATACATGGCTTCAACATAATCCCTGGCATGCCCCCAGTCGCGCCCGGCGTCCAGGTTGCCCAGCACCAGCCTCTTCTGCAGACCCTTCGATATCCTGGCGGCGGCAAGGGCGATCTTCCTGGTGACGAAGTTCTCCCCCCGCCTGGGCGACTCGTGGTTGAAGAGGATGCCGCTCGAGGCGTGAAGGCCGTACCCCTCCCTGGCGTTCACCACCATCCAGTGCGCATACAGCTTGGCGGCGGCGTAGGGGCTCCGGGGGCTGAACGGGGATAGTTCGCTCTGAGGGGGGGGCGTCGATCCGAACATCTCGCTGGTGGAGGCCTGGTAGAACCTGCATTCCCTCGCCAGGCCCACCTCCCTCACCGCGTCCAGGAGCCTCGCGACACCCAGGCCGTCGACGTCGCCGGTGTACTCGGGCATGTCGAAGGAGATCCTCACGTGGCTCTGCGCCGCGAGGTTGTAGATCTCGTCGGGCCCGCACTTCTCGAGGATCCTGTTGAGCGCGCTGGAATCAGTCATGTCGCCGTAGTGCAGGAAGAGCCTCGACCCGTAGGTATCGCCGTCCTGTATGAGGTGCTCTATCCTGCTCCGGTTGAAGCTGGACGACCTCCGGACGATGCCGTGGACCTCGTATCCCTTCTCGAGCAGGAGCTCGCAGAGGTACGAGCCGTCCTGGCCGGTGATGCCCGTCAACAGGGCCTTCTTCATGGGGATCTCCCCTTCCGCGAAGAACCGCTCCGAGGCTTCAGAGCCTCCTTGCGACCATTATCGTGAAATCGTCGCGGAAGGAGTCGCTCCCGTGGAAGCGGCGCACATCGGAGACGATCTCCCTCACGACCATGCAAGTTTCGAGCCCGGCGGCGCTCCTCGCGGCCCCGGCCAGGCGCTCCGGGCCGTACTCCTCGCCGGAGGCGTCCATCGCCTCGGTGAGCCCGTCGGAGTACATCACAAGGAGGTCGCCGTGCTCCATGCGCACGGTTCCGCTCCTGTACCCCGCATCCCGTGACACCCCGAGCAGCAGACCGCCCTCCGAGAGCTCGAATATGCCTCCTCCGGCCCCGAGCAGGACGGGAGGGTTGTGACCTGCGTTCACCCACTCGAGGGTCGACGTGCAGGGATCGAACACCGCCGCGAACATCGTGATGAAATACTCGGGGGAGGTGTTGGCATGGACCATCCTGTTGGCCCGCGCGACCATCTCCTCGAGCGGGATGCCGACGTCGGAGATGGACCTGAGAGTGGCCTGGAGGTTCGCCATGAGCAGGGCCGGCCCGACCCCCTTGCCGGTAGCGTCGCCCAGGGCGAGCAGAGTGCGCCCGCCCGACATCGGGATCACGTCGTAGTAGTCACCGGCGACTTCCAGGCAGAACTGGATGGAGGCCGACACGGAGAGCCCCGGGGTGTCGGGTATCTCCCCCGGGAGGAGACCCTTCTGGATGGACCTAGCGATGGAGAGCTGCTCCTCGAGCTTCTCCTTCTCCACCTTCTCCTCCATCAGCTCGATGTTCTCTGCGGCGATCGCCATCTGGCCGGACAGCGAGCCCAGCGTCTCCAGCTCGAAAGCCCTGTAGTCCTCACCGGAGCGCTTCCTCCCGGCAGCCACGAAGCCGATGCTGCCGTCGCGGGAGGGCAGGGGCAGGAGGAGTGCGATCCTCCTCGCCTCGAACCAGTCCGTCTGGGCGGGATCGAGAGGGATCCTGCCGGAAGCCTGCAGCTCGTCCAGCAGCAGCGGCCTCCCCTCGGAGCAGAGCCTCTGCACGAACATGTCCTCGGTGTCGAACGGCGCGGGGGCTCCGCTCCCGTCGGTGAGCGCCGTGGACGAGGCGCCGGCCTTCGTCACCGGGATCACCGGCTCGGCGTCGAGCCCCTCCGTGAGCCTTCTGGCCAGCAGAGACCAGAACTCCCCCCGGTCTCCTATGCCCCGGATCTCCTGCAGGAACCCGCTCAGAAGAGCCCTCAGACGGCGCCTCTCGGGGAAGAACCTGTTCTCCAGGTCGTTCCTGATGATCCTCTGCACGGGTGCGAACCCGACAGCGAGACTGAGCGAGATGAGGAGGACCGGCGTCGTCCCCCCTATCCCGGCAGCCGAGGACAGCGCCCTCCCTGCACCGTAGGCGAAGACCACTATGAAGGCGAGCAGGAACACGTTCACGATCAGGAAGAGGGTGCCCTTCCGGTACTTCGTCTCGGCGTCGTGGAGCCTGAACCTGCCCATCGCCCTGGCGATGCTCAGCGGGGCCGGCAGGATCGAGAGGAACTGGATGTTGGCGATGAGGAGGCGGCCCGTGTACGACAGGGTCGCCATCTCGCGCGCGAACAGGAGCTGGATCCAGGCGATCAGCATGAACACGATGAAGCCGGGAGCGGCCCCCCACATCACCATCCGGGCCTCGCGCCTCTCGAGCATCCCGGCGGACTTCGACATCGCCCTGCGGAGCATCGCGAACCCGCCGGCGAAGTAGCAAGTCAGGACCGGTACGGCAACGATGTTGATCTCCTGCCCGTCGATGAAGAAGTTGAATGCGACGAGCGCCGCGATGGGTATGTAGATCGCTGCCAGGGCGACCTTCCTGTGCTTCGTGAACCTCTCCCTCTCGAAGGGGAACAGCATGTGGAGATGGAGCCAGAACGAGGCGGAGAAAGCCCCCAGGATCCGCGTGGCTGTCAGGAGCCCGTCCTGGAAGGGAAGCCTGAATGTGGCGTAGGCCATGGGGATTATCTGGGTGGAGAAGACCATCAGGGACGTTATCGCCAGGCAGAACAGGGCCATCACCCTCGCTGCCGGGTTCCCCGGCCGCCTGGCCAGGGTGTATGCGGCCGTGTAGAGGAATCCGGCCGTGATCAGCACCCTCGCGATGAAGAGCAGGATGATCTGCACCTTGTAGACGGGCGGGATGGAACGCGTCACGACGGTGGTCGACACGGGAGGCGGCGCTATCACCATCCAGCCTTCACCCTCGCTGACCGAGTCCGCGATCCCGGTTCCGAGCGCGGCATCGATCGGCGTCGCGAGGAGCGCGGCCATTGAGGAGGAGAGCGTGCTGTCCATGCTGATCCTCGACGGCTCCCTGTAGACGATCCCGACCTCGCGGCCCGCCGGTGTATCGGTCGAGAACACGGTGAAATAGTTCGAAACCGTGGCCGTGAGGCCGTCCACCGAGAGCAGGGAGTCGCCGGGCTCGGGCACGGGTCCTTCCGGGAAGTCCTCGGGGTCCACGGACGTGAAGATCCCCGGACCTTCGTCATCGAGGTCGAGGAGGCTCCAGATGTCGCCGATCCGGCACATCACGTCGACCTTCGTGAACTCCTGTACCAGGTAGAGCCCGGCATACAGCGTGAAGAGAACGGTCAGGACCCGCACGGCGGTGTTCATGGACTCGAGGGCCCTCCTTCCCCGGGATCAACTATACCCTCGCACGGTCCGGGGGGAGAGGTTTCCGGCCGTCCTCTCCCCCGGCCGCGGCGCTTGCTTATAGTCCTCTGCCGATCATGTGCCGGAGGGTTCCGCAGACGGTGAACCCGAGCTCGATATCTGTCATCTCGGGCATTGGAGGCCGATGGCGGAGGAGAGAGTCGCCCCGGAGCGGCTGGACGGGTCCGAACAGGGCCCGGATGCCAGGTACTGCTACAGGTGCAAGAGTCTTCTCAAGCACAGCAGCGAGTGGTGCGGCACCTGCGGGGCCGACCAGTTCTACCGCTGCAGGAGCTGCGGGCAGGTCTTCAGCAAGGCCAGGCACAGATGTCCCGAGTGCGGCGCCAGGCGCAGGCGGAGCTCCCACAGGAGCGGCATCTCGCGCGTCAGCACCTCCCCCGCCACGCTCGACTGGCTCAACAGGCACCGGCACATGCTGTTCTACGTCGCGGCGGGGGTGACGGGCGGCATCCTCCTGGGTGCGATCGTCAAGGCGCTCGCATCCCACTCCGGGCCCGCCAACGAGCAGGGCTACAGCCTGACATCGATCATGTACTGGCTCGATCCCTTCATCAGGGCGGCGAGGACGGTGTGGCACCTCATCTCGGAGGCTGTCTCGGCTGTCTTCCGCTGGACCAGGGACCTGATCCTCAACAACTTCAAGACCACGGTGCTGGCGTTCCTGGGCGGCCTCGCCGGCTTCATCGTCGCGATCCGCGACAAGAGGCGGCGGCACAGGAAGAGGAAGCACAGGGACGGCGGGGAGGCCCCAACTGAGGATACTGGGACAAAGGCTTAGCGACGGCTCGGTCGAGGTCGTCGAGGCTCCGGACCCCATGCTCCTGCCGGGGTTCGTCAGGGTCGCGACGTCGTTCTCCGCGGTGAGCCCGGGCACCGAGGGCGGGAAGATAAGGGCCGGCCGCATGTCGCTTCTCGAGAAGGCCCGCGCGAGGCCCGAGCAGGCCAGGCAGGCCCTGGGCATGGTGCGCACCCTGGGCCTCGCGAACACGATCCGGAAGGTCAGGTCGAAGCTCGAGGGGGCGCAGCCCCTGGGATACAGCCTCTCTGGCCGCGTCACGGAGACATGCGGCGACTGCGGCGGCCTCGCCCCGGGCGACAGCGTGGCCTGTGCGGGCGGCGGATACGCGAATCACGCCGACAATGTCGTGATTCCCGTCAACCTTGCGGCACGTGTTCCCGCATCGGTCTCCCTCGAAGACGCCGCGTTCACCACCCTCGGCTCCATCGCGCTGCAGGGAGTGCGGCTCGCCTCGCCCACCCAGGGGGAATGCGCCCTCGTGATAGGCCTCGGGATCATCGGCCAGCTCGCCTGCCAGCTCCTGAAGGCGGCTGGATGCAGGGTGATGGGGGTCGACATAGACCCTTCGGCCGTCGCGCTCGCCCTTTCGACAGGCAGCGCCGACGAGGCCGCCGACTCCGGGTCGGACGCCGTGATGCCGGCCGTCGAAGCATTCTCCAGGGGCCGGGGCGTCGACCTCGTTTTGATCTGCGCCGGCACCGAGAGCGACGGACCGGTAGCGCTTGCTGGCGCCGCATGCCGCAGGAAGGGCAGGGTCGTTGTGGTGGGCGCCGTGGGGATGGACATCCCGCGGGAGGACTACTACCGCAAGGAGATATCCTTCACCGTCTCCTGCTCCTATGGCCCCGGGCGCTACGATCCCTCGTACGAGGAGGGCGGGATGGACTACCCACCCGCCTATGTCAGATGGACCGAGGGGCGGAACATGGAGGCCTTCCTCGATGCGGTCGCATCCGGTTCCGTAAAGCCTTCGTCCCTCGTCACGCACAGGTTCCGGCTCGAGGACGCCCCGTCCGCCTACGCCATGATCGCCGACGCATCAGAGCACTTCTGCGGCATCCTGCTCGAATACCCAGCCGGTGCGAAGGGCCGCCAGGGCTCACCGGTCATCCTCGATGGCAGGCGGAAGACCGAAGGCGGCGGGACAGGGGTGTCGTTCATCGGCACGGGCTCCTTCGCGCAGACCTTCCTGCTGCCGGGCGTCGCGAGGAACAGGGGTGCCCGGCCGGAGGCGATCTGCACCAGGACCGGCCTCACTGCAGCGGATGCCGGCAGGCGGTTCGGCTTCGCCAGGGCCGTTGGAACACCGGAGGAGGTCTTCTCCGACCCCGCCACCGACGCGGTCTTCATTGCCACGAGGCACGACAGGCACGGGCCGGAGACGCTCGCTGCGCTGGCTGCCGGAAAGCACGTCTTCGTCGAGAAGCCGCTCTGCCTGACGATCCAGGAGCTCGAGGCGATCAGGGACGAGTACCTTCGCTCGCCCGAACCGCCCATCCTGATGGTCGGCTTCAACAGGCGCTTCTCCCGCGCGGCCGTCACAGCCCGCGACTTCCTGCGCGAGACCGGGCAGCCGATGGTGATGAACTACTCGGTGGCCGCGGGCAGGATCCCGCTCGACCACTGGACGCAGGACCCCGCACAGGGAGGGGGCCGGATACTCGGCGAAGCCTGCCACTTCGTCGACCTCCTGCAGTTCCTGTGCGGAGGCGAGCCGGTCAGGGTGGCCGCCACCTCGCTCAGGCGCGACGACGCGGCGGTGCCCTCGCGCGACAACTCCGTCCTGCTCCTCGACTTTGCCCTCGGTTCGGTGGGCACGATCTCGTATGTCGCGGACGCCTCGAAGAGGCTGCCCAAGGAGAGGATCGAGGCCTCGGCGGGCGGCAGGACCGCCGTCATCGACAACTTCGGCCGGGTGGACCTCTACGGCCCTTCGGGCAGGCGAACGGTGAAGTGCCGCGGCAAGGGCCACGAGGAGGAGGTCGAAGCCTTCCTCGGCTCCGTCTCCACCGGGAAGCGGCCCCTCGACTTCAGGTCCGTGGCCGCAGCCACCCTCGCCTGCATCAGGGCGGAGGAGTGCCTCGCCGCAGGCGGCGGCACCGCCCTGATAGACACGAGCGCCTTCCTGTCGGCGGCCGGGATGCATGACAGGGCCTGAGGCCCGGCGGATAGCGCTCGACATCCTCGCCCGCGAGAGGGCGCGGGGCTTCAGCGGTCCCGACCCCTACGACGCCCTGTCGAGCCGGCGGCTCGCCCCCCTTGTGGACAGATCGCGGCTGTTCCGCCTCGCGCTGACGCAGGCCGTGAAGCGCTGCCCGTTCGACCCCAGGCGCCTGCTGGCAATACCTCCCGGCAGGAATCCCAAGGCTCTCGCCCTCTTCCTGTCGGGCCTCTCCGACATGCCCGGCGAGGATCCCGCGAGTGCGGCCCTGCTCGAATCATGGCTGCTCGACTCCGCATCGCGCCCCGACGGCTCGCGGGTCGCGCGGCCGGGCGAGGGCGGCCGGCCCGGTGCATTCCCCGAGGGTATCGATGCCGGGTGGGGCTACGACTTCCCCTGGCAGGGGCGGGCCTTCTACCAGCCCGCAGGCTTCCCGACCGTGGTCTGCACCAGCTTCGTCATCGACGCGCTCTCGGACGCCCGCTCGGAGTCGTACGGGGCCGCCCTCTGCTCTGCCGTGCGCTTCGTCCTGAACTCACTCGAGCGGCACGAGTGCGACGGCGGGGTCTGCTTCAGCTACTCACCCAGGGACGGGTCGAGGGTCTACAACGCCTCGCTCTTTGCAGCGAAGATCCTGGCGAGGGGGCACACCGCGGGAATGGACGGTGGGCTCGACCTGGAAGCCCGGTCTGCCGCCTGCTTCGTGGCCTCGCGCCAGTTGCCGGACGGCTCATGGGCCTACGGCGAGGCGCCCCACTGGCGCTGGGTGGACGGCCTGCACACGGGCTTCGTGATCGAGACACTGGTCTTCCTGAAAGAGTCCCTCGGCTCCGACTCGTGGGACGGGGCGATCCGGAAGGGCCTCGGCTTCTACGCCTCCGGGCTGTTCGGACGTGACGGCACCGCCCTCTACCATCCCGGGCGCAGCTATCCCGTCGATCCGCACACATACGCGCAGGGCATCCTCACCTGGCTCGCGGCGGGAAGGGAAGGATTCGACGTCGAGGTCGACCCTGCAGCCATAGCGGGCAGGGCCGTCGACCTGCTCTGGGATGATCGCAGGAAGGGCTTCCTGGTCAGACGGAGCCGCTTCGATTCCTCGCGCACGATCCACACCCGCTGGGCGCAGGCCTGGATGTTCCGGGCGCTCGCGGCCCTGTCACGGTCGGAGGCGGGATGAGGATCTGGTTCGACGCCGACAACGCCCCGCACGTGCCCGTGATGAAGCCGATCGCCTCCGAACTGACCCGGATGGGCCACGAGGTGTTCTTCACGGCAAGGGACAGGGCCTCGACCTGCGAGCTGCTCGACCTCTACGGGCTGCCCTACATCCGCGCGGGGGGAGGTTCGTCGAAGAGCAGTGCGGGCAAGGTGATCGGCACGATATCGAGGGCCTTCTCGCTCGCAGCGTCGGCTCGCGGCCGCAGGCCGGAGCTCTCGTTCGGGCACGGCTCTCGCTCGCTCCCCCCGGCCTCGGTGATGCTGGGCATCCCCTCGGTGACGATGTACGACTACGAATGGGTGAACCCGTCGATTTTCAACAGGCTGTGCCGCACTATTCTCTTGCCCGAGGCCGTGGGGATCGACAGGGCCCGCGAGGCCGGGATCGACACCCGGAAGGCACGGTTCTTCCCGGGCTTCAAGGAGCAGCTCTACCTTTCGGACCGGGAGTTCGGTGAGATCCCTGCGGAGATAGCCGGACTGACGGGCGGCGAGCCCTACGTCCTTCTGCGCCCGCCGGCCGTCACCGCGCACTACCACAATCCAGAAAGCGAAGGGATCTTCCACGCCCTGCTCGAGAACCTCTCGAAGCGGAAGGGCATCCGCATCCTCTTCGTGCCGAGGTCCGGTGACGATCCGCTGGCTGTGTCCGCCAGACGGGCTGGGGCGATCGTGCCGGGCAGGGTGCTCGACGGGCCCGACCTGGTCTGGAACGCATGCCTGGTAGCGGGCGGCGGCGGCACGATGACCCGCGAGGCCGCCGTCCTCGGCGTCCCTTCGGTCAGCTTCTTCATGGGCAGGCCGGGACGCATGGACGAGCACCTGGCATCGCTCGGCCGCCTTACTGTCGTCCGCGACGCCGCTTCCGCGCTCGCGCTCGATCCCGCGTCATTCGGGAGGCTCCCCCGCCTCGGGAACCCCGGCCTCCCGGCTGTCGTGGCGGGGCTGCTGCTGGACTGATCCCGCCCTAGTCCGCCCCGGGTTCCATAACTGGGCCGGCTGCAAAGCCGAACATCACGAGCCGCGAATCCCGCCAGTCCGCAGCGTAGAGCACCGAGTCGGAGTACAGGAGCTGGTCGATGCTCCCTGGAATGGCGTAGCTGTCCAGGTAATGGCCCTCGAGGTCGAAGCGGTCGACTATGCTGACCCCCGCGGGCTCGAAGTCGGGGCCTTCGATGGTCTGACGGTCTTCGTCGAAGGGCCGCAGGAGCACGTCGACGGTTCCCGAAGGCCCGGCAGCGACGTCGAGAATCCAGGTCTGGAGGCTGAAGGTCGTCATCCCTCCGCTTCCACCGATTGCTGGCTCCGGGATCGCGACGGGCAGGTTGCGCGAGAAGGAGCGGATCGTCGAATCCCCGCGGAGATCCATGAGCTGGATGTGGTTGGCGTAGTATGAGGTGACGGCGAGGATCCCGGGAGCGACCAGAGCGCAGTGGAGGTTGCGGTTCGCCGGCGGAAGGGCGGCCGAGGGATGATCCCATGTCCCGAATGCCGACAGCGTCTCCCCGTCGACCCGCACAAGGGTCACCAGCGCTTCGGGATCGGCCAGGCTGACAACCGCGAGGAGGGAGTCCTCCAAGAAACACAGGTCGTATGGCTGCATGAACGGAATCGATTCGAGCCAGGTCCCATCCCGCGAGAAAAGGTCTATCCGGCCCATCCCCTGGTTGGCCAGGGCGATCAACCCGCCCGAGCAATCCACCTGACCGATCGAGGTGAAGCACCCGGGACCCTCGCCCGGCTGTCCGGTCCTCCAGAGGACGCTCCCGTCCGTGGATCGCAGAGCGACGAGCTGCTCGCTCTGTCTGTCGGTGACGATGACCGTATCGCCCGATACGTCGAACGACTCGATGGAGAAGAACGGCGGAGAGGGCTCGTCACCCCCGAAAGCGGACAGCTCGGCGAAATGGATTGATCTGCTGCTGTCGCTCTCCCAGAGGCCGTCATCGGAGCCTTCGGCCCATCCGCTCCAGTCCTCGAGAAGCAGGCTGAGGCTGTCCGGTTCCTGCGCCCCGCCGCCGGGCCGGCCTCCTCCGCATCCCGATACGGCCACGGCTGCGCTCACGGCCAGCAGACAGCGGTATTCGCGGGTCATACTCCCTCCTCCAGCTGCATGACGAGAACCCTGTTCTCCGGATCGCTCCAGGAGTCCGTCTCCATGTTCCTGTCGCGACCCCTCGTCTGTACGACAGCCCTGTCCCCCCACACGCCGAAACCCGTAGCCAGGGACGACAGCGGCAGCACCGAAGCCTCCATCGATTCGAGATCGATCGCCCAGAGCTCGCTCGAATCGGTGGGGAACGCTCCCGGCCCGAACAGGACCCAGAGCCTCTCGTCGATGCCCGCCTGCATGTCGGCAATGACCGGATTGACCACGGAGATGTTCGGGCCCGCGGCGGACGGAGTGAGGAAGGGTCGCGCCGCCATGTGCCCGCATGTGATCGTCCGGGCCACCTCGCCGCATGTGTCGACGAGTACGATGAGATCCTCCGAGGGGAGAGCGACGGCGCAGTATCCGCCGATCAGCGCGGTCCTGCATTCCTGCGCCGCCATGTCATCCTGACCGGACGGACGGGAGAAGGACACCATCTCCCCGCCGCTGCGATCGAGCAGACTCACGCTGCAGTCGACACCGTCGAACGATGCGTAGCTCCAGCCCGCCAGAATGGTTTCACCGGATATCGAGAGCGATCCGGCGACGGGTGAACCCTGGGCGGACTCGCCGCTTCCCGAATCCGGGAGAATGCCGGAGAGGACGATCGTGCCTTCGAGTGCTCCATCCTCCCTGTCCAGCAGGTAGAGCATCCCGCCTCCCGCGGAGGTCGACAGGAGCGCCTGGCTGTCGGCGTACATGCAGGCTCTGCCGAGAAACGGGTGAAACGGGGCCGGAGGGGACGAGTCGACGAAGGTCCATTGCGGATCCAGGTCCCAGCCGTAGGCCCTCGCCTCGGGACGAGGCGTGGCGAAACCGATGTCGGATACGATGAATCCACGGGAATCGGCAGCGACGAATCCGCGGGGCACGCCTTCGTATCCGAGGGCCGAAGCTCCGATGGTATCGGCGGATTCGACGGACAACCGCGATATGAATCTCACGGTTTCGACAGGAGCGCTCTGAATGCTCCAGATGTCAACAGGCCCGCCGTCACGTCCGGCATCCGGGCCTTCATCGGAGATATCTCCCCGATCGCGACATCCGTCGATTCCGAGGAGGAAGAGGCCGAGGAAAACGAACATCGGGCCGGTTCTCCTCGGATGCATGAGGCGGGAACCGTCGGGTCCCGAGGATGTCGCCGCGTCAAGGATCATCGTCGGCATGAAGGCCATGAAGGCGGGAAAACGGTCATTGTACAACCCCGTTCCAGCAGGCTGGACGACCTGCCGGGTTGTGAGGAACCGGCAGGGAATGCACTGGAATATGGAGGTTCCACTGGCAAAGATCAGGCAGACTGACAGAGGACCGCAGCGGCAAGGCAAACCGGATTTCCCCGGTCTGGAATGATCCCGGGCCTTCGGGAATCCCCGGTACCGGGCATCTCGTTTCCACCTTGACCTACATGGTTATGCGCTCGATCTTCCGGGTGACGCACGCGTCCGGGGTCGGGTGACGGGCGTCGACATCGGAGGGGGGCCGCCGTGGCAGGACCGCTGGCTGCAGGCTTCATCCGGGTGCGCATCCCGTCGCGGCCCGGAACCATCCACCTGATCCTCGCATCGATCCTTCTCCTCGTCGTTCTCGAAACCGTCTCGATCTGGTCGGCACCCCGCGACTCGGTGGCAACCGGCTTCGCTGACGACGCCTACTACTACTTCAGGATCGCCCGCAACATCGTCGACCGGGGCGCCGTCACCTTCGACGGGGATACCCCCACGAACGGGTTCCATCCCCTCTGGATGGCCTCGGTGCTCCCTGCGTTCGTGGCTTCGCAGGACAGGATCACCGAGTTGAGGCTCGTCGCGACCATCTCCGTCCTGCTGGTGGGGCTCGCGGCGTTCGCGGGAGCATGGGAGGCTGCACGCGGCCGACATTCTCTGGTAGCGGTCATTTGCACCCTGTTCCTGCTGAGGTATGCAAGGGATTTCTCCATGATGGGCATGGAGACCGGGATCCTGCTGCCGCTCTCCATCCTGGCCATGCTCCAGGCCAGGGACATCGCAGAGACGGGCCCTGACCAAGCCAGGACGCTGCGCCTAGGGATCACTCTGCTCCTCGTCTGCCTTTCGCGGCTCGACGCCGCGATTCTGACCGTGCTCACGGTGACGTTCCTGGCCCTCTCGAGGACAGCGACTGCGAGGAGGAAGGAGATCCTGCTGCTTTCCGGAGGACCGGCTGTCGCCGGCCTCGCGATCCTCGTGGCAGTGAACCGGGCGGCATTCGGCAGGATGCTCTCGGTGTCGGGCACGGTGAAGACAACGTTCCTCAGCTTCAACCACCTCTTCTTCGAGCAGCTCTCGCTCGCGAGCCCGGGCGATCCGAAGTCGCTCTGGGGCGTCTATCTGCTCTTCCTGGCAGTCTCTGTCGTCCTTATCGCGAAGGCAGCGGTGCCGTGGTTCACCCGCGTGATACGTCACGACCGGGCGGCCGGCTCCGCCGATCCCGTGGAGCTGGCAGTCTGCGCAAACATCCTTCTCTACACCGCCTTCTATCTCTTCAACTCCACCTGGCGCCTGTGGCAGTGGTACGTGTGGCCGGCCTTCCTGGTCGCTGCATTCGCTCTCCCGGGCTTGCTGGAACGGATCGCGCCCCGGTTCGGCCGCCTGCTCGGACGCCTCGCTCCCCGCTTTGTGCTGCAGCCCTTCCCTGTCGTCATCTCCGCCGGGCTGGTGGTCCTCTCGGTCTGCTGGGGCGCATGGAACGCCCTTCCCGACATCGAGAGCTTCAAGTACAGGAACCTGGTCATCGCGCAGGATCTGAACGGCGCTCTCCACGATTCGGATATCGTGGCCATGGGAGACATGGCAGGCAGTTTCTCGTTCTTCTTCGACGGCAGGGTCATCCAGATGGAGGGCCTCGTGGGCGACGGCCGAATGCTTGATGCCATCGAGTCCGGCCTTCTGTCGCAGTATCTCGTCTCCAGGGGAACGGACTACATACTCAGCCATGAGGGTCCACGGGGGCTCTACGACTACGGCACCTGGGAGCTCAGGGTTCCGGAGGCGACCGAGAGCGGAGGACCGCAGAACACGATCCTGGTCTCTTCCGGGGACGAGGTCATGAGGTGGGAGTCGGAAGGGGGCTGTGCCTTCCTCTGGAGGCTGGGCGACCCGGCGGCCGATGCTGCAGCCGCGGTCGGACCCGGCCCGGTTTCGTCCGATGCAGAGGTGGGGATCGGCGGAAAGAACCCTTCTTCGGCGCCTGTCGAACTGGGCGCGATGGCCGGGATCCAGGCGCATCTGGCCGGCGAGGCGGGTGGGCAGAGCCTCGCGAGCAGGCCGCCGGACAGGGCCATCGAGCCACGCCCTCGATCGTTCTACGGCGAACGGATGCCGCCCTCCTGCGGAGTCGGTGCAGTCACGCAGCAGCCCGTCGGACCGGTGGCGGCGAGCGAAGGGATCTAGGCGGGAGGGGGTGGGACGTCGGAGACGGCGAAGGAGAACTTGCCGGAGCTGTTCACCGGGATCGAGGGAACGCAGACGACGTTGACCGTCACCCCGGCGGGCAGCACCTCCAGGACCTCCTTCCGGAGATTCTCCACATCCTCGTCGTTGAAGCCCAGGTCGGGCACGATCCTGACGATCAGCTCCTCCGGGACCCTCTGGTAGATCTGCGACTGGCGGATGTGCGACATCCCCTTGAACGGGTAGGTCAGGTTCGAGGCCGACAGCAGCGAGCCGTCGGGCATGACCAGGAGGTCCTCGACCTTGGTGTCTATGGCCTCCACCCTCGGCGATATCCTGCCGCACGAGCACTCCCCCTCGAGGAGGCGGGTCATGTCGCCGGTCCTGTAGCGAAGCAGCGTGAATCCGGTGTTGCTCAGAGAAGTTCCGACCAGCTCGCCCGATCCTCCCGGCTCGACGTCCCTGCCTTCGGCATCCAGGATTTCGAAATAGGAGTTCTCCCAGTTCAGGTGCAGCCCGTTCCTGCACTCGAACTCGCTCGCCGAGACGACCCTCTCGGTCAGACCGTAGTAGTCCCACAGGTAGCAGCCGAAGACGTCCTCCACGGCCTCGCGCTGGAAGTCGTGAAGTGGTTCGGCACCGAAGAAGGCGCCCTTCAGCCCGGCCGAAAGCCCGCTGCGCCGGAATGCGAGCGCCAGGGCGTAGAGCGCCGAAGGATAGCCGGACAGGAAGGCTATCTGCTTCTCCTCCAGATACCTGTGATAATGGACGGCGTTGTCGGGTGAGATGTGGTAGGTTGACAGATAGGAGAGCCTTGCCGGGGGGCACTCCCTCCAGAACGGAGGGGCCGTCTGATCGATCGGGACGATCCGGTGGCCACCCAGCATCCCGACCCAGTCGTGGCCGAACCTGCAGCCCACAGCGAGCCTGTGGCGCCAGATGAGGGCGCGCTCCATGTCCATCGATTCCCTGTTCCAGTAGACCCTGAGGGGCAGGCCGGTGGTCCCGCTGGTGCCGTGCTTCACGAGCCCCGCCGGGTCGACGTCGATGGGGATGAAGTCGCCGGGGCGTTCCGCCACGGTGCGCTTGTCCAGTATGGGCAGGGACTTGAGCACGGCGACGGGGTCGCTGTCGATGGTGCGGGCGTCGGGGATCATGCCGTCGTAGAAGGGCGTGTTCGAGGCTGCCTTGAGCACTGCGGCGAGCTTCCTGCGCCTGTGGTCCTCCATGTCGTCCGGCGGCCAGTACTGCATCTTCCTGAGCTTCAGGACCAGCTTGCGGAACGCCGGTGACGACTCGTGGTTCCATCTCACGGAGGAGATCGCGGATACGGCGAGGTTCTGGAGCCTCACGGGAAGAGCCCTGTAGACGCTGTAACTCAGCCCGGAGTACATCGAAACGGCATCCCCCCCCAGAAATCACCCCGAAGATGCACTCCGGAATATAGCGGGAGTAATCCTTTTCGCACTCATGGCCCATATTCGTGGCATAGGGAGGTTGAGATGATCGAGCTTAGCCGTGTCGCAATCGCAAGAGCCGCGGAAGCCTCGTATCCGTCGACACCCCCCTTCGACCCCGACACGGACTTCCCCGAATACCCCTGGGGAGCAGCCGGATGCGGCGGGGCCAACCATGCCTACAAAGCCGTCAGGGCAGCCCTCGCAACCCTCGGGATGGACCGGGGGAACCTCGGCACCCCGGCCTGGAACCCTCTGGGTGAGGTCGTCCGCAGGGGCGACATGGTCCTGATCAAGCCGAACCTCGTCTGCGAGGCCCGCGAGGGGCATCCGGACCAGTACGAGCAGATCGTCACCTCCGCATCGGTCGTGCGCGCAGTGCTCGACTACGTCCTGATAGCGCTGGGCGGGAAGGGCAGAGTCGTGATAGCCGACTCGCCCCAGACCGACTCCGACTTCGGCCTGACGGCCCGGAGGACCGGCCTTGCCGGGATGGTGGAGGTCGTCCGGTCGAGGGCGGGGGTGCCCGTGGACCTCCTCGACCTCCGGACGGAGAGATGGATCGTGCGGGACGGCGTGTGCACCGGCAGCGTCAGACTCCCCGGCGATCCGGCGGGATATGTGACGACCGACCTCGCCGGATCCAGCCACTTCGAGGGAAGTCGCGGCTCCGCATCGTTCTACGGCGCCGCATACGACACAGGGGTCACGAACCGGAGCCACTCGGGCGGGAGGCACGTCTACGAGGTCTCGGGCATGGCCCTGTCGGCAGACGTGGTCATCAACATCCCGAAGCTCAAGACACACAAGAAGTGCGGGATGACGGGATGCCTGAAGGGCATGGTGGGCCTGGCCGGAAACAAGAACATGCTGCCGCACTACCGCTTCGGCCCTCCATCCGAGGGCGGCGACCAGTTCCCCGACGGCAGGCGCGGAGGAAGGCTCGAGAACCTGGCTGTGAAGGCCGCGAAGAGGATCGTGCTCTGCGGAGGCAGGGTGGCCGGGGCCGCAGCAAGGGCGCTCAAGCCTCTGGGATACGGCATCTTCGGGTCCACCCGCGAGGTGGTCAGGAGCGGCAACTGGCACGGCAACGACACCACCTGGCGCATGGTGCTCGATCTGGCGGCGATAATCACGTTCTGCGGGCGTGACGGGGTCATGGGCGACACCCCGCGCCGCAGGTTCTTCAACGTGGTAGACGGGATCGTGGGCGGACAGGGGAACGGACCCCTCGATGCCGATCCGGCGCAGTCGGGCGTGATCCTGGCGGGATGCTCTCCGCTCGCCGTGGATGCGGTCTCCGCCGCGGCGGCGGGCTTCGATCCGATGGGCATCCCGCTGCTGAAGGGCGGGTTCGAGAGCCCCCGCGGCTTCGCCCCGTGCCCTCCGGAAGAGATCGAAACCGTATTCGAGGGCGATGGAGCCGTACTCATCGGCTTCGGCTCCTTCCCTCCGGTGTTCGAGTTCGAGAAGCACTTCGGGTGGCGGGATCAGAGGCTGGGACGATGACCGGAAACGGCCGGGCGGAGGCTGCATTCTGAGAGTCCTGCTCGCCATAGACGGCCTCGGTCCGGGCGGGGCCGAGCGCCAGTTCCAAATGCTCTGCGAAGGTCTCGCCGGGCGGGCCGAGGTTGCGGTATGGGCGCTCCACGGCGGGCCGTACGCCGGGGCGGTCGAGGACCTCGGGGTGAGGCTCGCTACAGCCCCCGGAGACGGAAGGGATCCATTCGGAGCCATGCGATCCGCCTTCTCGTTCGCCACCGGCTTCCACCCCTCCGTGATACACTCGTGGGGCTGGGTATCCGCCTCGCTGATGTGCCTCCCTGCAAGGGAGGCCGGTGTGGCGCACGTCACGGGCCTCGTCAGGATGGGCACTCTCCCCCGCAGGAAACGCGCGCGGCTGCTCCTGGCGGCGAGGCTCGGAGATCTCTGCACCGGCAACAGCGCGTCCGGGCTCTCGGCATGGAGGATCCCCGCGAGGAAGGCCAGGCTTGTCAGGAACGGCTTCGACACCCGCCGGGTGGAGGGCGTCCATGCAGCCCCGGGTTCTCACGAACGCTTCACGTGCGTCATGGCCGGATCGATGTCGGGCCACAAGGACTTCGCCACTCTGGTAGACGCTGCCGCTATCCTGGAGCGAGAGCGTCCCGGGCGGTTCCGTTTCGACTTGCTGGGCGACGGGCCGGACAGGGAGATCCTGGAGGAGAGGGCACGCGCCGCCGGGTGCCTCTCCGCGCTGTGCTTCCATGGCAGAACTCCCGACTCCATGCCATATCTCGCCGATGCGGACGCCGGGGTGCTCCTCTCGCCCCTCGGGGAGGGCATGTCGAATTTCCTGATGGAGTGCATGGCTGCGGGGCTCCCGGTGGTATGCACGAATGGAGGGGGGAACTCGGAACTGGTGCGCGAATCACGGGACGGATGGATGGTTCCGCAGAAGGATGCGGGAGCGCTTGCGGACAGGCTCGTGGCGATGTCCGAGGACCCCGGTCTCTGTGCCCGGGCGGGTGAATCCGGCAGGGCAAGGATCCTGGGCGAGTTCTCAGCACGCAGGATGCTGGAGGCCACGCTGGCCGTGTACGGGGAGGCCATCGTCGGGAGGGCCCGGAATGGCTGCTGACAGACCCAGGATCCTCGTGGTCGGCAACAACTCCGGGGCGATGCACGGCTCGCTCGTGATGAACAGGTTCCTGGTGCAGGCTCTCCGCGGGAACGGCTGCGACGTTTCCGTCCTGGACAGGGCATTCTCGAGGCGCAACACCGAGATAGGCAAGATCAGGCTCCACAAGCTAGCGCGCGCCGCGGGAATGGGATTAGAGGCAGGCGCGCTCGGCCTCTCGGGCAGGTACGACGCGGCGTTCTACCTCCCTGCGTCGCTGCCGCCGGCTCTAACCTTCGACTACTTCTTCCTCCCGCTGCTCCGGCACCTGTCGCGCAACTGGATCGGCTATTCCCACATGGTGCGCTACAGGTCGCTATCGCAGGGGCCGAACCGCTTCCAGGCCGTGAACGCGGTGAAGTTCTGGAAGTCCTTCGACCGCTGCATCGGGCCCAGCGAGGCGGTCGCCGAGGACCTCAGGGCCATCGGCGTCGCGACGGACCGGGTGCGGGTGCTGCTGAACTGCCTTCCCCCGGGCTGGAGGTATTCCGATCCCGCCGAGGCGTCCCGCAGGGCCCGCCTCGCACCTTCCTCCATCGTGTTCCTCTCGACCGTCAGGGCCCGCAAGGGGGTGTGGGACATCCTGGAGGCCTACCACCTCCTCGCATCCCGGCGACCCTCGATGCCCCGGCTCGTCCTGATCGGCCCCGAGACGGAGGCAGGCATCTTCTCCGCCATAAGGGGATGGATCGCCGACAGGGGCCTCGAAGGCTCGGTCGACCTGCGCGGAGAGCTCGGCCACGACGAGATCGAGGCAGGATTCGAATCGGAGCCGTGCGTGTTCGCCTTCCCCACGAGGCGCGAGGAGGCGTTCGGCCTCGTCCTGGCCGAGGCGATGAGCAAGGGCGTGCCGGTGGTGGCCTCGAACATAGGGGCGATCCCAGAAGTGCTCGACAACGGTGCCGCCGGGATCCTCACCCCGCCGGAGGATCCCCAGGCCCTCGCCAGCGCTCTCGGGAGGATGCTGGACGACTCCGGTTCGAGGGAGGCGCTGGCGCTCAAGGGCCTCGAAGCCTCTCGGAAATACTCCTTCGAGGCCTACTCCCGAAGCGTCGGCGACGTGCTCAGATGGGCGGGGATAACGCCCGGCGGCCCCTCAGACTGACCCGGGACCGGAGATCCCGCAGAAGAGCTCCTCCAGCATGGCTGCGGCCGAGGCGGCCGAGTAGGACTCCGCCCGGACCCTGATCGCATCCCGGTCCCACCGTGTCGCCATCGCCCTCTCCATGGCCCCGGCCAGATCGGCCGCGGATGACGACTGGTCGACGAGGATGCCGCAGGATCCGTCGAGCAGGCCGGGAACCCCGCCCACGGCGGTGGCGACGGCCGGCACCCCCGTCGACATCGCCTCGAGTATCACGAGAGGGACGCCCTCCGCAGCCGAGGGCAGCACGAGGCAGTCGGAGGCCGCGTAGAGCGGGGGCATGTCCACCGGGCCGAGCGCACCGGTGAACACGGTTCTGCCGGATCCCGGCGAGCCGGCGGCCTTCCGGGCCAGGTAGTCCCCTCTCGATCCGTCTCCCGCGATGACGAGCCAGGGCGACCCCCCGAGCAGGGCGAACGCGTCGATGAGAAGGTCGATCCGCTTCACATCCTCCAGGCGCCCGGCGAAGCAGAAGAGGAATGCGTCCGGAGGGATCCCCGCATCCTTCCTGAAGCTCCTGCGCCCCTCCTCCGAGGGCGAGAACAGATCGGTGTCCACCGCGTTCGGCAGCAGCGTCACCCGTTCTCGGGGGACGCCCCACCGGACGTTCTCCTCGAGGCATCTGCCGTCGATGGCGATGACGTGGTCGACCGACCTGTGCATCCATGCCAGCACACGGCCGTATGCGGCGGGGAGCCCGAAGCGCCTGCCGATCCTGAAGGTGGCGTATGTGAGGGGATTCTCGGAGCCGTGCTGGTGGTGGACCAGGCGCCACTTCGCTATTCCGAGCGACCGAAGGAGGCACAGAAGCATGGAGGCCTCGTTGCTGTGGGAATAGACGAGGCCTGGCCTCAGCCGGGAGAGCCTGCGCAGGTGAAGCAGCAGCAGGGCCGGGAAGACGATCCTGTGGGGGAGCCTGCACCGCGAGAGCGACGGGCCCAGATGGGACGGCCCGCCCTCCGCATCCGGCGAAGGGGTCAGGAGGACCCAGCCCCGGGGCATGTGCGCCGAGAGGGCCCTGAGGTAACCGCTCACGCCCCCGACGGCCGCCCCGTCGGACGGCGAGGCTTCGGCGAGCACCACGACCCTGAGGCTGTCAGCGCCCCGGGTCACGGCCCTCCGGAGAAGATTCGCCCGCCTTCGCTGACAAGGCCGCGTCTGCCTTCGAGATGGCCCAGTCGACCCACAGATCCTGGGGCCAGGTATGACCCTCGACGAACCTCAGGCAACCGGGGGATTCGAGCCTCCAGTATCCGGCGACCCTCTGGACGGCGGTGTCGGAATAGCCGTAGGACATCTCCGACACCAGCATGCGGCCGTCGCGGAAGAGGATGTCGTACGCCATGGAGTCGAAGCCGAAGCGCCTGTTGATGCCCAGGCACGCCAGCATGGCTTCCTCGGGCACCGGCCTGTCGTAGTCGATCCTGCCGCTGCCGCTGGCCCGGAAGTCGCCCGGGCGGTTGTTGCGCCAGAACCCCGTGGCGAACCGGTCGCCGATGGCGGTGACCCTCAGGTCGGCGTCGTTGCCGGGGACGAACTCCTGCCAGTACACGACGCCGAATGGCTGTTCGCGCCTGCGGCGCCTGCGGAGGAAGTCGGCGAACCAGTCCCTCCCGATGCCGGAAGCCAGCCTCGAGAGCCTGCCGCGCCCCCCGGCCGCCGTCCGGTCCCACAGCGTCAGGCTGAAGGCGCGGCGGACGAAGCCCATGAGCTCCTCCCTGCTGCGCACCGCCCTGACGTTCACGCTCCCGGCCCCGGCCGAGCCCTTGAGGACCACGGGGAACCCCTCCCGGCCGGCCTGTTGTGCAGCCTCGTCGAAGTCGAAGGAGACGAATGTACGCGGAGTGGCGACGCCTGCGAGGGACAGCAGGTAGCTCTGGGCGGCCTTGCTCTCGAAGTGCCACACGGTCTCGAAGCCCGGGACGACCGTCAGCCCGGCGTGATGCTCGAGGAAGTGGATCTTCTCCTTCACGTAACCCGCGAACTCGTGGCCCATGTAGGGCGGCTTCCAGATCACAAGGGCGGCTCCGGCCACCTGTGCGAGCCAGTCGCTCCTGTCCAGGTTCACGAACCCGTATTCGAGCTCCGGGCGTCCGGCGGCCCTGCGCTCGACGGCTTCTGCGAACCTCAGGTGCCATCCCCCCCTGTCGGTCCCGATGGCTATCTTCAGTTCCTGTTCCCCCAGTCGGATGGGATCGTGCAGCCGGCCCCGGAGGGACCGGTTCGATTATGCAGACTGCGAGCCCCCGGGGGAATCGACGGTCTGCCGGAGGGCCTGTGACGGGTCTCGCCTGCGCCCTTTCGATGGGCATCCCTGAAACGGAGTGGTACTCCCGCGGAACGCTAGGACGTTTGATCCGCGAGGCTGCGGCGGGCTCGACGGGCGGCATGCTGCCGGGCATCGGGCCGGGGGCGAGGGTCCTGATCAAGCCGAACTGGGTCTACCACCGGAACGCCTCGGGCGGCGGGACGGAATGCATGGTCACGCACCCCGAGTTCGTGCTGGCCGCACTCGGCCTCGTGCTGGAGTCCGACCCTTCGTCGGTGGTCATCGGCGACGCCCCCGTGCAGGGCTGCGACTGGGATGCGCTCGTCACACCCGGGCTTCGGGCCCGGATCGCGGAGGCGGCGAAGGGCCGCAGGGTCGATGTGATCGACTTCCGCCGCACCATCATGCGCGGTGCGGGGCTAGATGCGGGCCATGACCGGGATGTCCGGCCGGAGGACAGGTTCGTGCTGTTCGACCTGGGTTGCGACAGCCTGCTCGAACCGGTGTCCAGCCCGCCCGGGCGCTTCAGGGTGACGATGTATGATCCCGGTCTCATCTCCAGGAGGCACTTCCCGGGGCGTCACCAGTACCTGATATCGAAGGAGGCGCTGGAGTCCGACGTCATCCTCAGCCTGCCCAAGCTCAAGACGCACCGGAAGGCTGGCATCACCGGCGCCCTCAAGAACCTGGTGGGACTCAACGGCAACAAGGAGTTCCTGCCGCACCACAGGAAGGGCGGAGCGCGGGACGGGGGCGACTGCTACCCCGGCCGGTCGGTGCTCAAGTCCATCGCGGAGAACCTTCTCGACGCCTCCAACCGGAGGATCGGGCGGCGGTCCTTCCCCGCCATGCTCGCAGGCGTGAGGATCGCGCTCGAACTGCAGAGGCTACTCCACGGCGAGGCCGAGATAGACGGAGGCTGGTCGGGGAACGACACGGTCTGGCGCACGGTGCTGGACATCGACCGCATCGCCATGTACGGAAGAGTCGACGGGACGATGGCCGACGTCCCGCAGAGGAGGATCGTCAGCCTCACCGATGCGCTGGTCTGCGGCCAGGGCGACGGGCCGATGATGCCCGATCCCCTGCCGCTGGGTTGCGTGACTTGTTCCGAGAGCCCGGTGGATGCCGACATCCTGCACTGCCGGCTCCTGGGCTTCGATCCCGGCCTGATCCCGATGGTCCGGGAGGCTTCTTCGGCCTTCAGGTGGCCCCTGCCGTCCGGGGAGGGCGTTCCCGAGATCCCCGGCGCATCCTGCGGCGTGGCTCCCTTCGAGGCGGTCCCCCCCAGGGGCTGGGGCATCCTGCGAACCGGCGGAGCCTAGCCGCCCGACGCCCGCCCGGCGGCCTCCAGCAGCGAATCGACCACGGGGCCCGCGAGGTGGTGAGATTCGACGCGCCTGCGCCCGGCCGCGCCCATCCCGCGCCGCAGATCTTCGTCCGAGAGCAGCCTGCGCAGCCCGTCGACCATGGCGTTTATGCCTCCCCTGGCACAGATGCCGAGGGGTTCGGCCTTCGACAGGAGGCCGTCCGGGTCGGAGTCCAGGCTGAGCACGGGCCTTCCGAGGTACCATGCCTCGAGGAAGGCGTTGGAGAAGCCCTCCGCGGGAGAAGTGTTGAGCAGCACCTTCGAGGAAGCCATCACCGACAGGGCTTCGGCGTGCGGGATCTCCCCGAGGTACTCGATCAGGCCTGCCTCACGCGCCCTCGCGAGCATGCCGCGGCATGAGCCGTCCTGCAACGCGCCGGCGACGGCCACCCTCAGGCGGCTGTCCGCGGCTCTCGAGAGCAGCTCGACCAGCCTGTCGAACCCCTTGAAGGCCGAGACATGCCCTATCCAGCACGCATCGAAGGTCTCCCGGCGCCCAGCGGGCTTGTCGAAGGGCACGAAGGCGTTCCTGACGATCTCCGACACGAGGCCTATCCTCCGGCACTCGGCGAGCTGGCCCGAGTGCTGGGAGAGCACCATCGAGGCCCGGCGCAGGGCCAGGCGCACGAATGCATCTCTCGCGATCCGGCCGTACCCTGCCCTGCCGACGGCGCCCGAAGGCCCGCCGGAGGGACTTGTCCTGAGATCGTCATCGCATGCCAGGGCGGCAAGGTAGGGCGCCCCGATCCTGCGGGCCGCCCCGGCAACCGAAGGCGCGAAGACGGAAAAACCCCTCGTGTAGACGACTCCGGGCTCGAGCTTCCGCAAGGCGCGCTTGAGGGAGGGCAGCCTGCCGGCCCAGAACCTGAGCCCCCTGGGCCAGGCCGATCCGGCCTCCCAGCCCCGGACGATCCCGACTCCCGAGACGGTTCCCTCTTCCGCGGGGCCCGGGACGAGGATGTTCACGGGATGTCCGCGCCTGGCGAGTTCCGATGCGAGGAGCGCGACCTGTCTTTCGGAGCCTCCGTCGGGGAGGCCGGCCAGGGCGCGGGCCCCTCCGCCTACGAAGCACCAGGAGAGCTTCACGATCCGGGCCTCCGCGCCCATGGCAGGACCGCTCCCAGAAGGTCGCCGGTCTTCTCCCGCACGGCAGCGAGGTCGCCGGGCCCGGGTATCGCCTCGCGCCAGCGCAGGCCCGTGCGGCGCATGAATACGCCTGTGCCGAGGGCCCACTCGAACGAGTAGGCCGCCAGGCTGGCAAGGGCGGCGCCCTCCATCAGAAGGGCGGGGATCAGCAGCAGGTTGAGCGCCACCTTGAGCGCGAAGGCCGCCGAACGGGTGGCCACGTTCACCAGCGCCAGGTCCGAACTCTCGAAGAAGCTGGCGGTCATCGACCTGTGCGCCTGCATCAGGGTCGAGCCCAGGAGGATTATGAAGGGTAGGGTGGCCGGCTCGAACTCGGCCCCGTAGAGGAGCACGACGAGCGGCCTGCCAAGCACCGCGCCCAGCAGGAAGAAGGGGAGGAGGACGATGGTGAGCTGGCGCGCAGCCTTCGCGGCGAGGCGCGCCCTCTCCACCGGGTCGGCCACGGCGGCGAGCGACGGCAGGAGAACGGTGTTGGCCGATGCGGACACCAGCCACAGCTTCTCCGCCAGGCTCGAGGCCAGGGAGTAGAAGCCCACCGACTCGATGTCGAGGATCGACTTGATCATGTAGATGTCGATCCGGATTATCAGGTACCAGACCAGGGCCGATGCGTGCAGCTTGATCCCGTAGGACAGGTATCTCTTCCAGAACCCTTCGCAGAGGGCGCCGCCGTCTCCACAGGAGGCCTCTTCGAGGTTCCTCCGCCGTCGGATGGCCGTCAGCATCAGGACGGTGACGATCAGGGTCGAGGCGACCACCGCAGCGATCCCGCCTCCTACCCCGAGCCCCATCCACATCAGGAGGACGGCGTACAGGGCGGCGAGCAGCACGGGCGCGAGGGCGCGGATCACGGCCAGGCGGCCGAAGAGCCTCAGCGCACTCATGATCGACGACCAGTGGGCCTGGAGGATGCCGAGGGGGACGAGGGCGGCTGCGAGGAGGATCAACCGGCCGCTCGCATCACCGAAGAACTGGCCGCGGAAGCCCAGGGCGAACACGGCGAACACTGCGAGCCCGGCCAGCGCCTGGATGAGCGAGGCCCGCGCCGCTACCGACAGGGCCCTGCCGGCCGGCAGGATGCCGTTCGAGACGAAGCAGACGTTGGTCTGGATGATGCCCAGCAGGACGAAGCTCACGATCAGGTCCGGCGTGGTGTGGAGGAGGGCGAACGTGCCCCTGCCGGCGGGGCCGAGCACCCGGGCGGTGATCATGCCCCCGGCCATCGCCGCGAGGAAGGCGACCACGTTGCCGGTGAAGGTCACGGCGACGTGCCTGTGCGGCGATCCTCCAGGCGACGCCGAGGTATCCCCCCGCCGCCCCTTCAGAACAGCTCCTCCAGGAAGCCGCCGAACAACCTGCCGGTCTCCTCCGCCCTCAGCGACGCCCTCACGGCGGGGTCGCCCCAGGGCTCACGAAGCCCCCCCGGCGAATCGAGATGCGCAACGAGCGAGGCGAGGCAGTCTGCCACGCTTCTCGGAGACCCCGTATCGCAGACCCATCCACCCAGCCCTCTGACCAGGCGCTCGCAGGCGCCGGGCCTGCAGATGCCGATCACAGGCCGGCCAGCTCCGGCGTAGTCTACCAGTTTCGACGGCAGGAAGGCGCCGGAATGCTCCTCGGAGGGCGTGATGACGAGCAGGGCGTCGGCGGAGGCCATGAGGGCCAGGCTCTCGAGGTACGGGACCTGCGGATGGAAGGTCACGAGGCCGGGGGGGAGCCCCGGGATGCCGGCCCCGCTGTCAGAATGCCCGTGGAACTCGAACCTCAGGAGATCCAGCACCTCGGGAGACTCGTCCCGCAGGAGCGCGAGTGCGGATACCAGATCCGACGGGCTCCTCGAGCCGTAGAGGCTTCCGATGTGCCTAACTGTGAACGGTTTCCCGCCACGGGGCGGCACCCGGCGCGGATACAGCCTCTCCTCGTAACCGTGCGCGACCACTCTCGCCTTGTCCGTGATCGACGGCGGATAGCCCGCCAAAGTGAGGTCCCTCATCTCGGTGCAGGGGAACACGAGCAGGTCGGCCGCCTCGACCACCCTGCGCTCGAGACGGGCATGGAGGCAGCGGGCGGGAGCTATCCTCCTGATCATCGGGTTCGTCACCCACGGATCCCCGAAGTACGCGGCCCATCGGAGACCCGGCACCGAGCGGACCGCCTCGAGGCCGGCCAGGTGGACGCTCATCGGGGATGCGAAGGTGACGAGCACGTCTCCGGCCTCAGGGCGCATCGCGAGCAGTTCCCCCGCCGCGGGGGCGGCCCACGGTCTGTAGATGTCGGGGATCTGGAGGAGCTGGTTGAGCGGGGTGCGGTATGTCAGGCGCCTGGCAAGGATGTGGACGGGGGATTCGCGGAACCGTACCGGGTGGATTCCGAGGGCGCCCTCGGCGGCCAGCGGCGCGAGCCCCGGGTCTCCGGGCCTGTCGTCATCCCCGGTCACCACGGCGAAATCCCGGCCGCAATGCCGGAGGAGCCTCCACGCAACGACCGACATGGCGGCCGCGAGCGGGGGATATGCGAACGAAGCGGCGAAGAGCCTCTTTCCGGCCAAGCTGTTGCGCCTCCGTGGCTGGGCCGTATGCAAAGTAACAGCACGGCAATATAATTTCGGCTGGGTCGAAAGACCGGCCGCCCCGGACGCTCCGGGAGCGGCGGCCACCCGTCGGCCCCATCGGAAGGCAGTCACGGCGTGTCCTATTCCGCGGAGAGGGTGCTGGTCCTCGGAGGCAGCGGGATGCTCGGCCACAGGATGCTGGAAGTCCTGTCCGGGAGCTTCGTGGCCGCCGGCACCGTGAGGGGGGGCACCCCTCCGTCGCCAGAGGGCTTCTTCGGGCGCCTCCGGCCCGGATCGGTCATCGGAGGGGTCGACGCCCGCAGGTTCGCGACCGTGGAGGCCTGCATCGCCTCATACTCCCCCACTGTCGTGGTGAACTGCATAGGCATAGTCAGGCAGCTCCCCGAGGGTTCGGATCCGGTGGTCTCCATCGAGGTCAACTCGCTCTTCCCGCACAGGCTGGCCGCCGCTTGCAGGAGCCTGCGAGCCAGGCTGATCCACATCGGCACCGACTGCGTCTTCTCCGGTTCGGCGGGAAGCTACCGCGAGGACGACACCCCCGACGCCACTGACCTGTACGGCAGGTCGAAGGCCCTGGGCGAGCCGGTCTCGGAAGGCTGCCTGACCCTGCGGACCTCGATTATCGGAAGGGAGCTGGCGAGGACCACCGGGCTCCTGGAATGGTTCCTCTCGAGGAGGGGCGGGTCGGTCAGGGGATACAGAAGGGCCGTCTGGAGCGGGCTGACCACGGAGGGGCTCTCCAGGGTCGTCTCGGAGGTGATCCGCAGGGGATCGCCGGCGGAGGGGCTGTTCCACGTGGCATCCGAACCGGTATCGAAGTACGACCTCCTCAGGCGGATCGACGCCGCTCTCGGCCTCGGGATCGAGGTCACGCCCGTCGACGAGCCCGTGGAGGACCGCAGCCTCAGCTCCGACAGATTTGCAGAGGCGGCAGGGATGTCCATCCCGCCTCTGGATGGCATGATTTCCGCGCTCGGGGACGACCTGGGGCGCTACGACGAATGGAGAACCCGGGGATGAGCTGTCTCGAAGGAAAGAGGCTCCTGGTAACTGGAGGCACCGGATCGCTGGGGCAGGTCCTGGTCAGGAGGCTCCTCTCGGGCGAGATGGGCACCCCCTCCGCGGTGGTGGTCTTCTCTCGCGACGAGGCCAAGCAGCACTTCATGCGGATGGACTACGCGCATGCCAGGGCCGCCACTGACGAGATCATCTACGATAATTCGAAGCGCCTGCTGGAGTTCAGGATAGGCGACGTGAGGGACTACCACTCGGTTGCGGCCGTCCTCCAGGGCGTGGACGTCGTGTTCAACGCCGCGGCTCTCAAGCAGGTGCCCACGTGCGAGTACTTCCCGTTCGAGGCTGTCAGGACCAACGTCCAGGGCCCCGAGAACATCATCCGCGCCATCCAGGAGCTGGGGCTGCCGGTCGAGACGGTCGTGGGGATCTCGACGGACAAGGCCTGCAAGCCGGTCAACGTCATGGGCATGACCAAGGCGCTGCAGGAGCGGGTCTTCCAGCAGGGCAACATGCGCTGCCCCCGGACGAGGTTCGTCTGCGTGCGCTACGGGAACGTCCTGGCCTCCAGGGGTTCGGTCATCCCGCTCTTCCTCGACCAGATAAGGGCGGGCGGGCCCGTCACGATCACCACCCGCGACATGACCCGGTTCCTGCTGAGCCTGGACGACGCGGTCGACACGGTCTTCGCCGCGGTGAGGGACGCCCTCCCGGGCGAGACCTGGATCCCCAGGGCCCCGTCCGCGCGGATGACCGACCTGGCCGGGGCGCTCATCGGGGGCAGGGACATAGCCACCGTGACCACGGGGATCAGGCCGGGCGAGAAGATCCACGAGATCCTCGTCTCGGAGGAGGAGGCGTTCAGGACGTTCGCCACCGGCGACAGGTTCTACGCCATCGGCTCCATCCTGCCCGAGGTCCGCGGGACCTCGCGGGCCGGCGAGCCCATCGGCGGCGAGTACAGCTCGGCCGGGTCGCTGATCGGGCCGGAGGCGCTTTGCGAGCTGCTGTCGCGCAACTCGCTCATGCCGGACATGGTCGACGCTGCGGGCGGGGAGCTCCTGAGATGAAGCTGGTCACCGTCCTCGGCACGCGGCCCGAGATCATCCGCCTCTCGATCGTGATCGGGAGGCTCGACGGCCTCTGCGACCACATGGTGGTGCACACCGGGCAGAACAGCGATCCGGCCCTCTCGGACGTCTTCTTCTCGGAACTGGGGGTCAGGAGGCCGGACACATTCCTCGGCGTGGACACGTCGAGCCCGGGCAGGCAGCTCGGGGGCATCCTCGAGGGCTGCGAGCGGGTCTTCAGGGACGAGATGCCGGACAGGGTGCTCGTGCTCGGCGACACGAACAGCGCCCTCTCGGTGATCATCGCCAAGAGGTCGGGCATCCCCGTCTTCCACATGGAGGCCGGGAACCGCTGCTTCGACGACAGGGTCCCCGAGGAGGTCAACAGGCGGATTGTCGACTCGTGCAGCGACGTGCTGATGCCCTACACGGAGAGGAGCAGGGCCAACCTCCTGAGGGAGGGGTACCGCTCCGAGAGGATCCTGGTCACCGGGAACCCCATCCTCGAGGTCCTCGAACGCAACGCGGAAGCCATCGACTCCTCCGGCATCCTCAAAAAGCTGGGCCTCGAACCGGGAAGCTACTTCCTGGTGACGGCGCACAGGGCCGAGAACGTCGATCCGGAACCCAGGCTCGCGAGCCTCTTCGAGTCTCTCTCCAGGGTCGGGCGCGAGCACGGGCTGCCGGTGATCGTGAGCACCCACCCCCGGACGCGCGACAGGCTGGCCGCCATGGGCGGGCTCCCCGCGGACTCGGGCGTGCGCCTGATGGACCCCTTCGGGCTGTCCGACTTCGTGAAGCTTGAGAAGAACGCGCGGTGCGTGCTGTCGGACAGCGGCACCGTGCAGGAGGAATGCTGCATCCTCCGCGTGCCGAACGTCACTCTCAGGGACGTCACCGAAAGGCCCGAGACCGTGGAGTGCGGCAGCAACATCCTGGCCGGCGTCGAGCCCGTAAACGTCTCGAGATGCGTGCATGCCGCACTGTCGAAAAAGCCCTCCTGGACACCGCCTCCGGAATACATGGCGCGTGACGTCTCGGCCACCGTCGCCTCGATCCTGATGTCTCGCCTGGAACCGGCTCCCCCGGGCTGACGGGATTGTCCGAGATCCTCACATACGCGCTCACGGCCGCGGGGGTCCTGCTCGCCCTGACTTCGGTGGTCTCGGCCCGCTCGAGGCTGATCCTCTTCTATGCCCTGATGTTCATGACCATGGGAGGGCTCCAGCTCGAAGTCCCCCTGCTGGGGTCCGGGATGCGCTCGGCCCTTGCCATGCTGCTGCTGGCGGTGTCCTGGAGAACCGTAGCCACGGCCGTAGCATGGCTTCGGGCCACGCGGATACTCCTCCCGGCGGCAGTCACCGCCTTCTACCTCGTCGTCTCCAACCTGGTGCTCAGCTCCGACCCCTCGTTCAAGACCTCCTTCGAGAACGCAGGCAACTTCGTTTTCTTCGTGCTCTGCGTCGCGTTCATGCTCTCGGCTGACACCAGGCAGACCAAGTGGATCCTCGCCGTCATGGGACTGGGGCTGGCCTCCAACATCCTCGCCTATGCGCCCAGATGGATACCGTTCATGAGCGGGGTCGCCCTGTTCGGTCCCGTCCCGCACTACCAGGAGCCCGCCGGCAGCGGACTCTTCCTCCTGCCGCTCCTCCTCATGGCATTTCATACTGCACGCAGGCCGGGGGTCCGTTTCCTCACCCTCGCATGCCTGGCGTTCGTCACTGTGGCCACCTTCATCACGGGGGCAAGGACGCCCACGGCCGCCTACATCGCGGTTCTGGCGCTGTACAGGCGCAAGGTATGGTGGGCGGTGCTGCTCATGGTCACAGGCGTGTTCATCTTCACCCTCCTGCCCGAGAACGAGCAGACCGAAAGAATGGTCGACCGCATCCAGCAGCTCTCGCTCGCCGCGAGGACGGGGACGCTCCAGCAGAATCCCGACGCGGGGATGAGGCTCGAGAACATCCGCATCGCACTCGAGGGATTCACGGAGAGGCCCGTGTTCGGCTGGGGGGTCGGCTCGTGGTACTCGTACAGGCAGACCAGTACAGGCATGCTCGGATACACCCTCTCCGCCCACAGCGGATGGGCGCTTCTCCTGTTCGAGACGGGGCTTGCGGGCACCTTCCTCTACCTGTTCCTGATCTACAGATGCCTGAAAGGGCTCCAGCTCAGGTTCACAGGCAGCCTTGCCGACGACATTGGTTTCGTAGGGCTCCTCGGCACGCTGGCGGTGATGGTCGTCAGCCTCGGGGGCGACACCCTGCTCAAGCGCGGGACGTTCATGCTCCTCGGCCTCGCGGCGTTTTCGCGATGCGCGAGGCTCAGGAGCGGGTTGTCCCGCACGGCCACGGATGTATGACGGGTGGCGGATGATCGTGAGGGCTTCCTGAGGCCTGTGGCGGACGCCGGATGCAGGATGGCCGGGCGTCGCACCGGTCGATTGATCATGACCGCCGCTATCGCCCTGCGGATCATCCTGGTCGTCGCCGCCGGGGACCCGGCTGATCGCGGGGGCTGGGCGGCATGGACAGTGGAGCCCGATTCGCACACCTACCTCTCCCTTGCAGCCGACCTGTCGGATGGAGTCCAGGACAGCGCCTCGACCAGGACCCCGGCTTATCCGGCCCTGCTGCTCCTGCTGACGGGCGGAGACGCTGACCGGACACTCCCAGTGGTGCTGGCCCAGCAGTTCATGGATGTCGCGACCGCTCTGATCATCTGGGCGCTTGCATCCCGCACCGGATGCGTTCCCGGGTGGCCTGCGGCCGTGTTCTACCTGATGCTGCCGGCGGCAGCGGCGACTTCGTCGAGGATACTCCCCGACACGCTGGTCGCGCTCATTGCGGCAGCATGCAGCCTGGTCTGGCTCGAGGCCGCGCGGACCTCCGACAGCAGAGCGATGGCAGGTCTCTACGGCGCGACAGGGCTACTGCTCTCCGCCGGAGCGCTCGTGAAACCCGTCCTGATGTTCGCACCAGCGGTCTTCGTTCTCCTGGTCCCCTTCACCCGGGTCAGATCCCGCGCTTCGAGGACGATAGCTGTCCTGGCGCTCCTGGCCTCATCGGCGGCGGGACCCGCTCTCCTGTACAACCACAACAGAGCCAGCTTCGGGATGGACGCGATATCGGCCCAGGACGGCTACGAGCAGGCCGGGAGGATCTGGATCCTCACGGGAAGAATCACGCAGGAGGAGCTGGTGACATCCCTGAAGGACAGCGTGGATGATCTCTCGATGAGGGACGGAGCGATCGACTACGATCTCAGGAGCGACATCTACCGCGAAATGGCCCGGGAGGAGTTCGGCCGTCATCCCATCGAGGTGATCATGCCCCATCTGACGAGCTGGCCGAGGTTCTTCTCGACCGGGACGGGAAACACGCTCCGCTACCTGGGTCTGGCCGGGGAGAGCCGCGCCGCGATCCCGGTCGGGGCGGCCACGGCATTGATGATGGCCGCGATGCCCGCGGGCTTCACTATCGGGCTGGCAAGCCGGAAGATACGGGGCAGGCTCCGCCTCCAGCTGATCCTGGCCGGTGCATGGATGGTAGTGATGTCGATCGTCCACGGGCCGCTGGCCGGCCCCCGCTACGGGCTGACCTTCTTCCCCGCCCTCTGTGCCGCAGCGATCCCGTCGCTCCGTCTCCTCGTGCAGAGCAGGAAATCCGCCGCGACGTACACGAACGGCACCAGCGCCCAGTAGAACATCAGCCCGTATCTGAAGGAGGCGATGGGTCCGATCACCGGAACGGAGTAGAGGAACCACGCCAGGCCAAGCCAGAACAACCCGTCCAGCCGTCTGCGGATGCGTCCGGACAGGATGGCGGCAGCCAGTGCGATCCCGAGGGGGAACTGCAGGAGCGTGGAGAGACCTGCGTACAGGAGCGGTTTCCTGTCGGTGGGCGTCGTACCCAGGTAGGGCCGGTGAGCGTCGAGGTTGACGAAGAACTTGGGCCACCTGGTGAACTCGAAGTAGAAGACCCTCGACGGGTTGTATCTGAAGGCGTCCCGGGTCGCCGCCCTGAAGACGCTGTCCCTTCTTCCGTAGTCGATCACGCCGTCGATGCTCGAGATCGTCTCGAGACTGTCCCGGAACTGCCAGAACTTCGCGCCGCCCACTCCCACGCCATGATAATCGGCCATCTGGACCATCCTGCCCATGGGCTCGAATGCATCCTGCGTCGTCATGCCAGGCAGCCCGAAGGCCGCCATGTTGTGCATGCGCAGCAGCAGGTAAGCCAGGAGGCACAGGGAAGCCAGTGAAGAGGCGAATACGGCCCTGGCCAGCCTGCCCGGACGGGGCGGGATGAACGCGAGCGCGAAGTAGATCGACGGGGCGTAGAGCACCACCGGCTTGAGCAGGAGGGCTGCGGCGAAGCACAGCCCGCCCAGCAGCCCTCTTCCGAGTGCGCCGGAGACCGTGGATCCGGGGCCCGTCTTCAGCCAGAGCAGCCCCGACAGGGCAATCAGCATGGCAACGATCACATCGGGGATCAGATAGGACGAGTAGATGATCCCTGACGGCAGCAGCAGATAGAGGGCTCCGGCCCATGCAGCCCGCGTTCCGCCGAGAGCCTGCACGGAAGCGGCTGTGACTACCAGGGCCGTGATGAGGTCTGCGATCTGCTGGAGCACCATGGTGGCCGTCCAGCGCGGGCCGGCGAGATCCCTCGTCGCGTTCAGGAACAGAGGATAGCCGGGGGTGCGGAAGAGGGGCTCTTCCTGGACCCCGTCCTCTAGGATCGCCGCCGCGTGCAGATAGGAACCGGTGTCGGTGTACGCGATCCTGCCCTCCCAGGAATCGCTTCCGGGCTCGCCGATCAGGAACAGGGCCGCGGTCCGCATCAGGATGATCGCGGCGGCAGCGGCAGCCGGCATCAGCCAGGGAGCAGGCCGCCGGTTCAGCGCACCCCTCCGGACAGTCTCTCCGCGACGGAGCCGGCCAGCCTCCTGGATTCCATCATGCAGTGGTCCATGTTGAAGTACTCGAACCGTCCGAGCCTGCCGTGCGTGAAGAGGTTGGGGAAAGGCCCGAGGGAACCGAGGGCTCTGGCGGTGGCCTCCCTGTAGTCGAGGGTCCTGAGGGGATAGGTGTTCTCCCAGTCGACGACCTTCCAGCCGAGGATCGAGTCCTTTCCGATCAGGCCGTATCTCGACAGGCCGGCCACGGCGAGATCGAGCAGTTCCTCTCCCGATGCTGCAGAAATCCTGTCCCTTCCCGTCGTGGTGAACTCGATGCAGAGCGATGTAAGCCCCTCGGGCGACATGAGCGGACTCATGTTCCCCGGTTCGCTCACCCTGTTGAAGGCGGTGCGGTCATCGGCGAAGTAGACCCAGGGAGTCGATCCGAACACGGATTCCTGATCGAGGGTCAGCAGCAGGAACCGGGTGGATATGTAGACCAGCCCGGGATCGGGGAGATCGAGCATCCTGCAGAGGTCCTCCAGGGAGATGCTCGAAAGCACCAGATCGGCATCGAACCGGGAGGCGGCGGTCCGGAGAACGTAGCCTCCTCCGGCGGGCGTGATGCCTTCGACGGGTTCGGCGGCATGGAGCACGAAGCGCTGATCCGCAATACAGGCATCGAGCAGGGTGTCGGTGACCGTTCCGCTCCCCCTGTCGGGATAGTAGCAGCGGGAGTTGAGGAACGGGTCCTCCTCCGCCTCCAGCGCCTTCGGCTTCATCCCCAGGAAGGTCCGCTTGAAGAGGTCCCAGAGGGTGAAGACGCCTATCCTCTGCCTCCCGAAGTCCGCCGAGATCATGCTCCCGGGGACGCCCCAGGTCTTTTCCGTGAAGGGGCCGAAATAGATGTCGTAGAGCTTCCGGCCGAACCTGTTGCGGATGAAGTCCTCGAAGCTGTCGTCCCGCCATTCCGTGAAGAGCGATTCGATCCTGCTCCAGAGGAAGCTGGCGGCGCAGGCGGCGGAGGTGAGCGGCGAAACCCCTCCCAGGATGTCCAGGCCCTTCATCGGATAGGGGATGAAGCTGTCCCTGAATACCACCCTGGGCTTGTAGATCCGGGCCCTGTACTCCTCTCCGAGCATCTCCTCCATGAAGGAGTTGAACCACGGATCGACGGAGTGGATGTTGTGAGGCCCGAAATCGAAACTGAAGCCACCCTCCATCCCGACGGTCCGGCAGAGCCCGCCGGCGTCGGCCCGTTTCTCGAACAGGTGGATCTCGAAGTCCAGGCCGCCTGCCGCCTCGAGCAGCCAGTAGGCAGCCGACAGCCCGGATACGCCTCCGCCGATCACCGCGACCCTCATCCGGCTCCCTTCATGATCCGCCTGCGCGCCGCGTCGAACTCGCCGTACGCCCTCCGCCAGTCATTGGCGTGCAGATACTTCATGCCGGCCGAAAGGCCTGCGAGCACCTGGGGGACGAACTGGAGTGCGTGCACGACGATGGGCAGCGAGGCGTACTCGGAGAAGGAGTAGCCCATGAGCCCCAGGCTCGCAGCGACCGCCGCATGGTATGACCCGATGAAACCAGGCGCGGACGGTATGAGCGCCGCGAAGTACACGAGGACGATCGACCCGAGCACTCCGATCGCCGACACCGAGGGGAGCATCATCCGCAGACCGCAGTAGGACGCAGCGATCGTGTAGGCCCATAGCAGGAGCGTGGCCGCGAGCACCTTCACCCCGCGGGTGCCGGACGCCATGTCCCTCATCTGTGTGGACAGGGCGTGGAGAACCCCGGCGACCCCTGCGGCACCCCCCCTCCGCCTGGAGTATAGCAGCGCGAGGGCCGAGACGAGTGCGATCGCCAGGAGGATGATCAACGCCATCGTGAGTATCCGCCCGTACCTGTCCATGGCCAGGAGGGCGAAAAGGATGCCGATCACGGAGAGGAATCCGAGGTCCATCAGAGTCTCGCCGATCAGCGAGGCGACCGTTCTGCGGTAGGGAAGCCCGGCCCTGTCCCGCAGGTACTGGACCCGCACGGCATCGCCCATCCTGAGGGGGAACAGGTTGTTGCAGGCCTTGCCCAGGTACATGCCGGCGGCGACCGTCCCGAACCGTCCTCCTCCCAGGAGGGTCCTCCATCTCAGAGCCCTGACGAGGGGTTCCAGGCAGGCCAGGACGACATATGCGGCCGCCCATCGGAGATCGATCCGGGAAAGACCGGAGAGCAGGCTGCCGGGATCGATCTTCGAGTACATAAGAAAGAGGATCAGTATCGACACCGAGACAGGCACGGCCGTTCGCAGCAGCCCGGGCCGGCCTGCCTCGCTCCTCCGCTCAGGCGCGGGCTTCAGAGCAGCTCTCCGCGCCGGTATGCCGGGAAGTACCCTCCGTCGTGCACCGGCGATCCGGTCAGCCCGGCGTAGGCGGACCTGTCCATCACCAGGCCCAGCAGGTGGTTGTCGGCGGAAGAATTCGCGAACTGCCTCTTGAATGCGAAGAGCCCGTCCTCGCCACCGCTTCCGGAAGCGGAGCCCAGCAGGCACCTCCGGCAGCCGAGCCCGGAGAGCAGCTTCAGCTCCTCCGAGTAGAGCAGGTAGTTCGCACTGCAGTCGTACGCCCGGGGGTCGGAGGCGTGCAGGTGGGAGTACGCGTCGGTTCCGTCGACTATCCAGATGTGGATGCCGTGGATGCCGTCCCCGTCGCTGAGAACCGCAGGCATGACTCCTTCCAGGGAGAAGAGCCGCTCGAAGTAACCGGGCGAGAGGGCCTTGAGCCCTTTCAGGCCGTGCCTTTCGACGAGGACCGCCCAGAGGCGCATCCAGTCGTCGAGGAGCGCCATCCGGTCGTCCGGCGCCAGCCTGACCTCGAAGCCGTACCTTCCCCGGGCCCTGCGGGAGTAGTAGCAGACCTTGTCGGAGAACAGGTTGGCCGAGGGCATCGAGCTGTCGGCGATCAGATGGGTCTTCCACTTCAGTGCGACGTCCCATTCGTCCACGCTCGGGAGGAAGCCGTACAGGGGGTCGGTGACGATGGTTGCGGTGATCGCTCCGCCGGCCCCCCCGGAGCGCAGGCTTCCGAGCAGCGAAACCTCGTCCGTCACCCTGAACATGGGATAGGGAAAGACCAGGTCGTCGAGGCTCGTCCCCGGGATCCTCCTCCTGAGGAGGCATCCGGAAGCCTCGTCGAGCATGAGCGGGGACCCGAAGCCCTCGAGGCAGGCGCAATAGTCGATGGAGTTGTAGAACGGGGTCACCGGATGTCCCATCAGCCCCTCATCGAAATGTCAGAACCGGTTCGGCTCCGCCGTCCGCGACGGGGGCAGGAGCCTCTCCCTGACCCTGAGCATCGGCCATTCCACGATCTTGTTCATAACGATTCCGACCGCGATGGAACCAGCCAGGCAGACCGACGCGTAAGCCGGATAGCTCTCCGTGCGGGACAGAGCCCACACGAGCCGCCAGCCCCAGTCCATGACCGGCATGTGCCAGAGGTAGATCGAGTAGCTCGCAGCCCCGGCGGAGGCAAGAATCCGCAGGAGCCTGCACGGTGCGTCTCGCAGTCTGACGGCGGCCAGGATCACGGCGCCCGATCCCAGGTAGAAGGGCACGACCCCGGCTACGGAAACCAGCCTGTACTTCTCCAGCGGGAACATGAACGCAGGCGCCAGGAGCGCGGCTCCGGAGGCGAGCAGCACCGGAGCCGGAATCCTGTCGGTCAGTCTTCCGAGGTTCCTGTAGCGACCGAGATATGACAGGAGGACGCCGAACATCAGCGAGTCGATCCGCAGGTGCGTAGGGAAGAGATACCTCATGTGGGTGTAGTCCACGCCTTCGAGGAGGTTGAGGAGACGGGCGGCCTGGCATCCCGCCGCCATGGCGAGGAAGACCGAGGGGATCGCGGTGAACGGATCCGCATCACCCGGGCGGCGGTGGAGAAGGATTGCGAACAGGATGGCGATGCCCAGATAGAAGTGCTCCTCCACCGCGAGCGACCAGGTGTGGTCCCAGAGACCGCCGAGATAGTTCTGGAGGAAGAGGGCCTCTGCGAGAACGGCGCGGGAAGGGAGCGGCTGCGGAAGGGCGAGACGGACGGCCACCGTGCAGACGAGCATGACGTGGAATGACGGGTAGATCTTGAATGCCCGCCTCGCCAGGAACCGTCCGAGCCTGATCCCTCCTGACGCGGAGTACTCACGGAACAGGAGCCCGGAGATGAGGAAGCCGCTGAGCACGAAGAACAGGTCCACGCCCACCCAGCCGCCCGTCTGGACGGCGACGGGAATCCAGCCCGGCTCGGGGGGGAGGCTCATGTGCCGCCCGATGACGAGGACCACGGCAAGCAGCCTGAGGAGGTCGAGCCCGGTATTACGCATGGGTTCCATCTGTGAGCCGGACGGGGCAGGGAGCGGGGAAAGCCGCGGGGCCGGCACCGGAGGCTGTCATGTGCAGGGCGTCACCATCTGAGGAGCGATGCTCCCCAGGCCCAGCCGGCTCCCACCGCCACCAGGGCGACCAGTTCACCAGGTCCGAGAAGGCCGGCCCTGTTCACCTCGTCTAGAAGCAGCGGAATGGTTGCGCTCGAAGTGTTGGCGTACCTGTCCATGTTGGTATGGAAGCGCGAGAAGGGGATGCCGATCCTCCTGGCGCTCTCCTCTAGTATCCTGATGCTGGGCTGGTGGGGGATGACGTGATGAACGTCGGAAGCCTCGAGCCCGCTGTTCGAGAGCACCCTCCCGAGTGCATCGGGAATCACCTTCACGGCGGTGTCGAACACGAGGCGCCCGTTCATCCTGTAAAAGTGAAGCCCGGAGTCGACGGTGTCGCGGCTGGCAGGCAGCTCCGAACCGCCCGCAGGCACGGTGAACGCCTCGTACCCACTGCCGTCGGCATAGAGGCAGGAGGACAGGAATCCGGTATCGTCAGCGCTGTGCGAGAGAACGACAGCCCCGGCCCCGTCGCCGAAGAAGACGCACTCGCGGCGGTTCCAGTCCGTGATCTTCGAGAATGTGTCCGCCCCGATCACCAGGACCTTGTGAGACATGCCCGTCCCGACGAACTGGGCGCCCACGGTCAGCCCGTAGATGAAACCGGCGCAGACGGCGTTCACGTCGAATGCCGCAGCATTCACGGCTCCGAGCGCCGCCTGCACCCTGGGGGCCGTGGCTGGGGCCATGCGGTCTGGAGTGGCCGTGGCCAGGATCACCATGTCGAGCTCGGCCGGATCCAGCCCGGCCGATTCGAGAGCCCTTCTCCCCGCGCATTCCGCAAGAGTGGAGGTGTGCTCGCCGGGGCCCGCGATGCGCCTTTCGGAGATGCCGAGCCTGTCCCTGATCCAGGCATCGGAGGTGTCGACCATCGATTCGAGATCGGCGTTCGTCACACGGCGCTCGGGAGTGCAGCTCCCCGTGCCAATGATCCTGACCCGCCTGACGAAAGTCTCCTGGGCCATCCCGGTCATACCTCCAGGTGAGTCACAGACCACCGGCTATGCTGATTCCCGCTCCTGTCACATACGGCGCCTGCTCGAGGAACAGCAGCGCTTCGAGAAGCGACTCGGGTCCACCGAAGTCACCGGCCGGGATGGATGACTTTATTCTCTGCTGCACTTCGGCCGGGATCTGCAGAGACATCCCGACCTTCATGAAGCCGAGTTCGATGTAGTTCGCAGTGATGCCGCGGCCCGCGTTCTCCACGGCGATCACCCTGGCGAGCCCTCTCAGGGCTTCCTTTGAGGCGCTGTATGCCGCGGTGCCGGGATAGCCCATCCTTCCGGAAACGGAGCCCACCAGTACGATCCTCCCGTATCCGCGATCCCTCATCCTCCTGAGGAAGGCGGAGGCTACGTTGAAGGCTCCGTTGAGGTTCACGTCGATCACCCTCAGCCACTCGCCGGCCGAGAGGCGATGGGTCACGCGATCGACCTTCAGAGAGGGCAGATAGGTGAGGAACACCTCGGAATCGGTGCGGAAGACCTCTTCGGCCAGGGATTCGCACTGTTCCGGAGACCTTGTGTCGCATCCGAGGGAAGGAATCGCCCCGCCCGGGGAGGGAGGATTCCTGAAATGGGTGGAAACGACTCGCCTCCCTCTCCCGGCGAGCCCGTCGCATATGATCCTGCCCACTTCGGAAGAGCCCCCGACCACAACGTGGAGAGGAATACACTGCGTCATGCGCGATCACCACCCGCAGAACAGCGGGCACGGCAGAACTCGCACGGGTAGGTTCCGTCGGCGAGACCCTGCCGGTACCGCTCTTCGAGCTGCAGCATCCTGAAGCTGCGCTTCCTGAGGAACTTCGCCGGGACGCCCGCATGTATCTCGCCGTCAGGGATGTCCCTCACCACCAGGGAGCCGGCGCCGGCACAACTGCACTCCCCCATCGTCACCCCCGGGAGGATCGTCACCGATGCCCCGGCCAGAGCGTGTTTCTTCAGGAGTACAGGTTTCCAGGCGAACTCCCTCATGTCCCAGGGCACGTTGGGATTGGTGAGGTGCTCCCCCGAATAGTCGTCGGTGCCGCCGTAGATGACGCCGCCCGCGGCGATCGCGGAGAAGTCCATGAACTCGACGCCTGCCGAAGCCTCGACGAAGCAGTGGGCCGCAATGTGTACGAACCATCCGATCTTCAGATAGCCGTCCGAGCAGCCGGACAGCACGCAGAAGTCGTCGATCCTCACGTGGCTGCCGATCTCGATGCGGCCGGTGTTGTAGAGGGAGGCCTTCCGGCTGATCTTCACTGCGTGCCCGAAGGATTTGAGCCCGAGGCCGGCGAGCTCCTCCTCGGAGTAGAACGAGCTGCCCGCGGGCATCAGGCTCCGTCTCCGGGTCTCGCGGCCAGGAGGGCCGCCATCGCCGCCATGTCGGAGGGAGCGTACCTCTGGTCCACGGGCAGGGCCAGCAGAGTCTTGCCCAGGTCGTCGACGGCCTCCGGCAGGTCGGGCCAGTAGTAGGGTACGAACACGCCCTTCGAGATGAGGCTCCTCCTGAAGAAGTTGAAGCTGTCGGCAGTCACGGGGAACGGGAAGCACAGCGGCACGCCCGGACAGGGCGGGGGGCCGTCGGGCAGAGCCGTCGACAGCGCCGAGTAGTTGGCCCTCCTCGCCTCGCAGGCGGCGTCGTGGTCGAAGGAATCGAACAGCGACGACGCCAGGTCGGACATCCTGTAGGGGCCCAGGGGCATGTCGCGCTCGAGCCTGCGGAAGCTGTCGAGAGCGTCGCCGTGAGGGTACTCCAGCCTTATGCCGTGGCAGGACATCCTCTCGCCGAAAACCGCCTGGTCTACCTTGAGCAGGGGGACGGGCGGCTCCCTGAGCCGGCTTCCCCTTCCGACCACCAGCAGGCCTCCGTCGGGGACCCCGAGGAACTTCCTGGGCGAGTAGACCGCAGCGAACCTGTCGGGGCACGGTGCGTAGAGGGCCTGGGCGTAGTCGAGCAGTATCCTGCACCCGGAGATGTCCATCATCTCCTCGAGCGACTCTATGTCGGGCATGTAGACGCCGAAGTAGGAGGGGACGATGACGAGCGTGCCCTGCTTCGCGGTGTATGAAAGGTTCATGTAGTCGATCGAGAAGCCCGGGTTCACCTTGTACGTGCGCCAGGCGGCCCCGGCGTTCTCCACCGCCTTGTAGACCAAGGGGCAGATGTAGCCGGGCATGAGCACGTCGGCGATGCCGTTGGCCCTTATCAGCTCGGCGAGGGCGCTGCGGGCGTCGTAGAATCTGCGGCCCTCCGCCAGATGCGCGGTCGCCGCGCCGGACCGCCCCTGCGCAGCGGGGAGATCGAGGGGGAAGAAGCCCCCGTACGTCCTGCCCGACTTCGGGTCTTCAGGCATGCCCGCCCTCCTTCAGTTTCGAACGTATCTCGACGGCCCTCGCCCCTGCGAGTCGGACAGTGTCGCCCACCCACCGGGCCGCCTCCGGAATGACGGATTCGCCGTTGGGAAGAGAGAGCACCATCCCGGAGAGCCTGTCCGTCACGGGCAGCGATCTGCCCGACTCCTCGAAGCTCCGCCGGTAGGGCTCCATCCTGTGGCATCCCGGGTGGAAATACCTCCGGGCCAGCACGTTCTCGGCCTCCAGCACCCTGAC
>CAZMAT010000005.1:127038-167493 GCA_964564435.1 uncultured bacterium | reverse complement strand
TGTCGCGCCCCGCGCGGGCGCGTGGATTGAAACCCTCGTCTACCTTCACGACCGCTGTGTCCACTATGTCGCGCCCCGCGCGGGCTCTGGAAACCCAGCACCCCTGACCGCGGAAGTCCGGGCAGCCTTCGACGGATGTCCGGTATAGGGATACAACCGGGCCGATCCTATTCCGTTCTTCTGGTATTGACGATATGAGCATATAGGCATATCATCAGGGCATGGATGCAGTGTTCCGCGCCATGTCAGACCGCAACCGCCTCAGGATACTGATGATCCTCAGGCGGGGCCCCCTCACCGTGAACGAGATCTCCTCGGTGCTCGGGCTCACCCAGCCCAACGCGAGCCGCCACCTCAAGGCGCTGCACGAAGCGGGCGTCCTCGCCAGAAGAGGAGTCGCCGGGCGCGCCTGGTACAGCATAGAAACGGGTGACGAGCTCGTGGAGCAGATCGCTGGCGTCCTCGACCGCTTCAGGGCCAGGATGCCGGGTCTGCCGCAGGACATGGCTGCCCTTTCGAGGTGCTACGACCAGCGGAAGCTCGCCTCGAGAGACTTCTTCGCACGCAAGGCCGGGGAGTGGGATTCGCTGTCGGCGGGGCTTCCGGATCCGGCGTCGTACATCGGCGACCTCTCGGAGATGCTGGGGCGAGGAGACACGGTGGTGGAACTGGGATGCGGCACCGGCGGGATGATCGGATTCCTCGGGAGCCTCTTCAGGAGCGTCATCGGGGTGGATTCCTCGCCGGAGATGCTCGACCTGGCGACCCGTGCATCCGGAGGGGCGCAGGCTGACTTCAGGCTGGGCGCGCTCGAGCACCTGCCGGTGGCCGATGCGTCGGCGGACGCTGCTCTGGCGCACATGGTGCTGCACCACCTGGCCGATCCTTCGGAGGCATTCCCCGAGGTCTGCAGGGTGCTCAGGCCCGGGGGTCGCCTGGTGGTTGCCGACCTGTCGCAGCATTCCGACGAGTCGTTCAGGGACGCCCAGGGCGACATCTGGCCGGGGTTCGGCAGGGATGAGATCGAATCGTGGGCCTTCGCCGCCGGATTCGCTCCGGAGGAGGCTGTGGAGGCGGCCGGAGGCCGCATGCTCCTCATGAAGTTCGGAAAGGGAGGGAAGGGATGATCGAGAGCACCGGATACAGGGTTGCCGACGTGGCGCTCGCGCCCCTGGGGCGCCGCAGGATCGAGATGGCCGAGCGCGAGATGCCTGGCCTGATGTCACTGAGGGCCAAGTACGGGGCTGCGAAGCCCCTGGCGGGCCAGAGGGTGAGCGGTTCGCTCCACATGACCACCGAGACCGCCGTCCTCATCGAGACCCTGGTCGAGCTTGGCGCCGACGTGCGCTGGGCGAGCTGCAACATCTTCTCGACCCAGGACGACGCCGCTGCGGCCGTCGCGGTGAAGGGCGTCCCCGTCTTCGCCTGGAAGGGCGAGACTGCAGAGGAGTACTGGTGGTGCACCCGCCAGGCGCTGACCTTCCCCGGAGGGGCCGGGCCGACCCTGATAGTCGACGACGGCGGCGACGCCACGCTCATGATCCACTTGGGCTGGGAGTTGGAGGAGGCCTTCGCGAAGACCGGCAGCATCCCCGCAGGCGCCGCCGGGTCGAAGGACGAGGCCGCGCTCGATGCCAACCTGCGCGAGGCCGTGCCTTCCTCCCCTTCGTTCTGGCACTCGGTCGCGGCGGGTGTCACCGGCGTGTCCGAAGAGACGACCACCGGTGTGCACAGGCTGTACCAGAGGGCGGAGGCCGGCAGGCTGCTGTTCCCTGCATACAACGTCAACGACTCCGTCACGAAGAGCAAGTTCGACAACACGTACGGCTGCCGTGAATCCCTGCCCGACGGCATCAAGCGGGCCACCGACGTGATGGTGGCCGGCAAGACCGTGCTCGTGTGCGGCTACGGCGAGGTGGGAAAGGGCTGCTGCCAGAGCATGAGGGCCTTCGGCGCCCGCGTGCTGGTCACCGAGATCGACCCGATCTGCGCGCTCCAGGCCGCCATGGAGGGTTACGAGGTCACGACTGTGGAAGAAGCCCTTCGGGAGGCCAACATCTTCGTGACCGCCACCGGCAACAGGGACGTCATCACGGCCGCGCACATGGCGGGGATGAAGGACCAGTCGATAGTCTGCAACATCGGCCACTTCGACAACGAGATACAGATGGACGCCCTGGAGGCCTTCCCCGGCATCGTGAGGCAGAACATCAAGCCGCAGGTGGACAGATACGTCTTCCCCGACGGCCATTGCGTCTACGTCCTGGCCGAGGGCCGGCTGGTGAACCTGGGCTGCGCAACGGGGCACCCGAGCTTCGTGATGTCCAACTCGTTCACCAACCAGTGCATGGCTCTCATGGCCCTGCTCTCCGACAGGCCTGCGGTGGGCGTCTACAGGCTGCCGAAGAAGCTCGACGAAGAGGTCGCGAGGCTCCATCTCGGACAGATCGGCGTGAAGCTCACGACACTGACGCCCGAGCAGGCAGCCTACATCGGCGTAGACGCCGGGGGCCCCTACAAGCCGGATCACTACCGGTACTAGGCGGCCGTCCTGATGTGAATCATTTCACGAGCGCGCCCCGGAGGACGAAGGAGCGGTGACAACGCTCCCGACGCCTCCGGGGGAAGCGCCCGGAATCCCCGTAATGTCTCATCAATTCGATGTCTGCGGTACTTGACAGAGGGGCCTCCCGGGTTCATCCTTGCCGCTGATCGCCTTTCCGTTGTTGTCTGTGTCAAAGGGCAGGAAGGACTGACCATGAGCGAGAAGGTGCGTGTCCTGCTGGTCGACGACGATCCGGACTTCGTCGAGGCGAATACGATCGTCCTGGAAGCCAGCGGTTTCGAGGTCATCTCGGCGTCGAGCGGGGCCGAGGGACTGCAGAGGGTGGAGGCCGACTCCCCCGACGTCATCGTGCTCGACGTGATGATGGAGAACACGGACGAGGGCTTCGCCGTCGCCCGCGACATCAGGCGCAGGCTCCAGAACCCCGTCCCGATCATCATGCTGACTTCCGTCGGCAAGGTCACGGGCTACGACTTCAGACCCGAGGAGAACCCCGACTTCTTCCCCGTGGACGTCTTCCTCGAGAAGCCGGTTCCGCCTCCCGTCCTCGTAGGCAAGATCAGGGAACTGGTCAGCAAGGGAGGCGAGTAGTGTCAGGCCGTCCGGTCAGCCAGATCATCGAAGAGGGGGCCGCCATCTACGGCGGGAACCAGGAGGCTGTCCTCCGCCTCCTGACCGACGTGGACAGGGAGCTCGGCAGCGTTTCCGAGGAGGCGATGGCAGCCATCGCGAAGTGCTGCAGGGTGAGCTCGGCCGAGGTCCAGAGCGTCGCCACCTTCTATTCCTTCATCTCCACGAAGCCCAGGGGCCGGCACCTCGTCAGGCTCTGCAGGACCATCAGCTGCTCCATGAAGGACTCGGCCGGGATACTGGCCGCCCTGGAGAAGGATCTCGGCATCGCCGCGGGCCAGACCACGCCCGACGGCAGGATCACACTGGAAACCACGAGCTGCATCGGGCTCTGCGATCAGAGCCCGGCCATGCTGGTGGACGACACCCCGCACTCCAGGCTGACCCCCGAGATGGCCTGCGAGATCATCCGCGGGCTGAAGTAGGGAGGGAACATGAAGAAGGAAGTGCTCCTCTCCGCGAACCAGCCTGAACTCGGCAGCGCTCTGCGCAAGGCCGCATCCATGACGTCCGCGGACGTCGCGTTCGAGGTCAGGAACGCCAAGCTCCAGGGCCGCGGCGGCGCGGGCTTCCCGGCCGGCGTGAAGTGGGTCCTGGCCGGCGGTGCGTCCGGCACGCGGAAGTACGTGGTCTGCAACGCCGACGAGGGCGAGCCCGGCACCTTCAAGGACAGGATCCTGATCGAGAAGTACGCCGACCGCCTGCTCGAGGGCATGGCGATAGCCGGATACGCGATCGGCGCCGACACCGGCCTGATCTACCTCCGCGCCGAGTACCCCTACCTCGTCCCCGTGATCGAGGAGGCCGCCACGCGCCTCAGGCAGGCCGGCCTCCTGGGGAAGGGCATCCTGGGCGGGAAGCTCTCGTTCGACATCGAAGTCCGCAAGGGCGCCGGCGCATACGTCTGCGGCGAGGAGACGGCCCTGCTCGAGAGCATGGAGGGCCGCAGGGGCGAGCCCCGCAACAAGCCGCCCTACCCGGTCAACAGCGGCTTCCGCGGCTGCCCCACCATCATCAACAACGTCGAGACCTTCATCGCCGTGCCCCACATCATCCTCAACGGGGCCGACTGGTTCCTGGCCCTGGGCGAGGGCGGCGACTCGGGCACCAAGCTGTTCAGCATCTCCGGCGACGTCGAGAGGCCGGGCGTCTACGAGCTCGCGATGGGCTCGAAGATAGGCGACCTGCTCGATCTTGCGGGCGCCCGCGACGTCCAGGCCGTCCAGGTCGGCGGTGCCAGCGGCAAGACGATACCGGGCTCCGAGCGCGACCGGGTGCTCTCCTTCCGCGACCTGCCCCCCGGCGGGAGCGTCATCGTCTTCGACAGGTCCCGCGACATGCTGGACGTGCTCGAGAACTTCATGGAGTTCTTCGTGCACGAGTCCTGCGGCCAGTGCACACCGTGCAGGGAGGGCAACAGCAGGCTCCTGGACGCAGTGCATGCGATCCGGGCAGGCTCCATGTCGGGCAGGGAGGCCCTCGCCCCCTACCTCGACCTAGCAGAGACCATGAAGCAGGGCAGCAAGTGCGGCTTCGGCCAGACCTCCTCGAACTGCTTCGTCGACATAGTAAACCGGTTCGTCCTGAAGGCGGACGGACAGGGGGGGGACTGACATGCCGAACGTCACGATACACATCGACGGCAGGGAGATGAGCGTCCGCGAGGGCGTGACGATCCTGGACGCCTGCAAGGCGGCCGGCATCCACGTCCCGACCCTGTGCTACCATCCCGACCTGACCATCGCCGGCAACTGCCGCGTCTGCCTGGTCGAGGTCGAGGGCTGGAAGACTCTTCAGACCTCGTGCTCAACTCCGGTTGCACCCAACATGGTCATCAGGACAGGCAGCACGAAGGTCAGGAAGGCCCGCCGCACGGTGATGGAGCTGCTCCTCGCCAGGCACAACACCAACTGCCCCGAGTGCGTGAGGAACGGCAACTGCGAGCTCCAGACCATTGCCGAGGACATGGGCATCGACATGAACAGGTACCAGACCACGCCCAAGCCTTCGTCAGTTGTCGAGGCGAGCCCCAGCGTCATGCGCGACAACAGCAGGTGCATCATGTGCACACGCTGCGTCAGGACGTGCGACGAGCTGCAGAGCGTCTCGGTGATCAAGCCCATGGAGCGCTCGGCCGACGTGCACATCGCCACGTTCGCCGACAGGGGGCTCTCGGGCGTCGAGTGCACCATGTGCGGGCAGTGCATCAACCGCTGCCCGACCGGCGCGCTCTACGAGAAGTCCGAGATGAAGGAGGTCTGGGCCGCCATCGAGGATCCGAACGCGTTCGTGATCGCCCAGACTGCCCCCGCCGTGAGGGTCGGCATCGCCGAGGCCCTCGGCCTGCCCACCGGCCGGAACACCGGCCAGATGGTCGCCGCGATGAAGGCCCTGGGTTTCGACCGGGTACTGGACACCGACTTCACGGCCGACCTCACCATCATCGAAGAGGGCAACGAACTGCTCTCCAGGCTCAGGAAGGTAGTGGTGGAGGGCCGCAAGGACGTGGCCCTGCCCATGATAACGAGCTGCTCGCCGGGCTGGATCAAGTTCATCGAGCACAACTTCCACTCCCTGCTGCCCAACGTCTCCACGTGCAAGAGCCCGCAGCAGATGTTCGGCTCCCTGGCGAAGACGTACCTGGCGCAGAAGGAGGGTGTCGAACCGGCGAGGATCGTCACCGTCTCCATCATGCCCTGCACCGCCAAGAAGTTCGAGAAGGACAGGCCCGAGATGAACTCCAGCGGGTTCAAGGACGTCGACTACGTCCTCACGACCCGCGAGCTCGCCAGGATGATCCGCGAGGCAGGCATAGACTTCGAGCACATCCCCGAGCAGCAGTTCGACAGGTGGATGGGCGCGTCTTCGGGAGCCGCGGTGATCTTCGGCGCCACCGGCGGCGTGATGGAGGCCGCCCTGCGGACGGCCTACGAGGTCGTCACCGGCTCGCCCGTGCCGTTCCGGAACCTCGAGATCAAGCCGGTGCGCGGATTCGAAGGCATCAAGGAGGCGGCGATCACCCTGCCCGAGAGCATGGCCCCGGGCTGGGAGTTCCTGAAGGGCGTCACGGTCAAGGTCGCGGTCGCCCACGGGCTGGTCAACGCCAGGAAGCTGATGGAGAAGGTGGCTGCCGGCGAGGCCGACTACCACTTCATCGAAGTGATGGCGTGCCCCGGCGGCTGCCTGGGCGGAGGCGGACAGCCGATACCCACCAACCCCGAGGTCAGGCAGAAGCGCTGCGAGGCAATCTATGCCGAGGACTGCGCGCTTCCGGTCCGCAAGTCGCATGACAATCCCGAAGTCCAGCTCCTGTATGCGGAATACCTGAAGGAGCCGCTGGGACACAAGTCGCACGAGCTGCTCCACACCCACTACCACCCCAGGGACTGAGCGGGGGGCGGGGGCGGCGGAAGCCGCCCCCACCGCATTCCGGGGGGGCTGACAGGCGCTGGGAGGCAGGTCCCGTCGTAGTCCAGACACAGGCAGTTTGAGGGAAGGGGGTCCCCTTGAAACTAGCGGTATCGCTCTCGATGCTCGTAGCGCTCCTTGCAGCCTCGGTCGCCCAGGCCGGCAACATCGACTACATCTCGTCCAGAAGCGCTGATTTCCTCAGGATCATGAGCCGCAACGCATCCACCGAGGGCGCCGACCTCGTGAGCTTCAACCCCGCCGGGCTGAGCCTGCTCCCGGAGGGCTGGCACTTCAACGTCAGCACCCAGACCCTGTTCAAGCACTACACCGTCGAGGCCACCCCGCCGGGAGCCTCGGAGCCCGTCGAGTACGAGACGAGCGAACCCACTCCCGTACTGCCGAACATCTACGCCGTCTACAGGACCGGCAGGCTGGCCGCGTTCGGCGCCTTCACCGTGCCGGCCGGCGGCGGCAAGCTCGACTTCGAAGACGGGCTCAGGGTCCTGCCCCTGTTCGAGACCGGCCTCGAGCAGGTCATCCACGGGAGTCCCTACGTGTTCGCGGCCATGAACTCCGGAAGCGTCGAAGCCACGTCCAACTACCTCTCGGGCACCGCCGGCATCTCGGTCGCGCTTTCCGACCGGTTCTCGGCTTCGCTCGGCGGCCGGTACGTCACGGCCGACAGGACATACGACGCGATCGGCGACTTCACCGTCATCGACGGCTCGACGGGCACCCCGATCGACACCCTGTCGAGGGAGCTGCATGCGGACAAGAGCGCATCGGGCTTCGGCGGCATCATCAGCCTCGACTGCAGGTTCAGCCCTTCCGTCAACGCCGCCCTGAGGTATGAGACCGCAACGAAGCTCGAATTCGAGACCGAAGCCGAGCCCAGCGCCTGGGCCGCCCTCCCCGGCCTCGAATCCTTCACGGACGGCTACGAGCAGCGCCGCGACCTGCCGGCCGTGCTCGGCGCAGGCGTCGAGGTCAGACCCTGCCATAGGTCTCTCGTCAGCCTGAGCATGAACTACTACTTCCTCGAGAATGCCGACCAGGGCGAGGACGACGGCTACGACGACAACTACGAGAACGGGATGGACATCGGGCTGGGCATCCGGTACGAGGCGACGCCCAGGCTCGACCTGAGCACGGGATACATGTACTCGGATCTCGGCGGCAGCGACACCACCTACAACGACCTCGAGTTCAGCATCGACGCCCATTTCATAGGTGTCGGCGCCAGGTACGAAGCCTCCCCCGGCTTCGGGATCACCGCCTCTGTGGCGAACCTGTTCTGCGTAGAGGGAGAGGGCGCCGGAGTCTATGAGGATTCGAGGTACAACAAGGACATCTGGTACTTCGGCCTCGGCGCCGGGCTCAGCATACCCACCTACTGACACCGGGCACGGATGGAGAGGGGCGGCCGCAGGGCCGCCCCTCGGCTTTGTCGTGATGCTGCGCTCAGATCATGAACGGGAGCCGGTCGAGCGGGCTCAGAACCCGCAGCCTGGCGTTCCCTCCCGCCAGCCGCACGTATGGCGTCATCATCGAGGAGGAACCCACTCCCATCAGTTCCTGGACCAGCCGCCTGTCGATGCCGTCTTCGAGCAGATGCACGGCGAAGCTGTGGCGGAGCAGGTTGAGCGTGGCCTTCCTCCCGGTGCTGACACCGGCCCTGGAGGCCGCCTCCACGAACACCCTCTGCAGCGTCCGGGTCGAAACGCAGACCGTCCTGCCGCGTCCGGGGAAGAGATACGGCTGGTCGTCGCCCCTCCTCGCCAGGCACTGGAAGAGGAGGGGGAGGCTCGCCTTCGACAGGATGGTCTCCCTCAGGGTCCTTCCCGCGCGGTCGTTGACGCGTATAACCATCTTCTCGGTGTCGACGTTCCTCCTCCGGAGACAGCACGCCTCGCCGGACCTGAGCCCGGAGGAGTACATGAGCGTGAGCGCCAGCCTGTAGACGGGCTGTTCGACCGCTTCGAGAAGGGTCGCCACCTCGAGGCGGGAGAGCACCCTCTCGACGGCCTCGGCCCCCCTCGACCCCATTCCCGCGAGAGGGTCGGTTCTCCCGGCGATCCTGGTGTAGTAGAACCGCATGGCGCTCTGCGCCTGGGCGGTGTAGGAGGCCGACCTGCCCTGTGCGATGAGATCGGTGAAGTAGCCGCGCACATCCGCCTCGTCAGCCTCCGCCGCGCGATCCCCGAAGTGCTCCAGGAGGCGCCTGATGTGCGAGACATAGCTGGCCGCGGTTCCCTGGCTCTTGCCGTCCAGCCTCAGCGCCTGGCGGATATCCTCGAGACCCGTGCCGCCGGTCAACCCGACCTCCATCCGGCTAGGTGCATGTATTGATTTGCATATCCTCGTCGTGATATATCGGAATGTGCATGCTCACCGTCAATTTCACGGGCGGGAGTTGCACCGGGGCCCTCTCGACAGTATTCTCACTGAAACAGGCGCACTCGGAGGGTCGATGAAGAGATCCAGCCTCACCGGGAGGGATCCTGTCCGGTTCGTCTTCCCCTTCACCGTGGCCCTCGCCGCGGTGGCGGTGATTCTGGCTGCGGCGGCAGTCCAGGTCGGAGCCGACCTCGAGAAGGCCACGGCCGAAACGGAGCAGCTCCTCTCCGGGCGGGCCACCGCCCTGGCCAGGTCGGCCGTTTCCGGCGGCAGGCCCGCTGCAATCCTCGACACGCTCTCCCTGGACGCCTCCGGCATGATCGTGCTCTCTCTCGCGGCCGGCCATCAGGCAGGCTCCGGCCTCGAGAGCGCGCTCGTCTACGTGCTGCCGCCCGGTACCGTCGACTTCCCCGGAGGCACGCGGGTCGATCCACTCGCGATGGATGCCTTCATGGCCGGAACGTCCCTCTCCAGGCGCGAAGGGGACATACTGAGCAGCGCCGTGATCGAATGCCCCGGAGCGGACTCTCCGGCGGCAGTCGCCGTGGCCTCGGCCAGGATCCCCCTCTCGCAGATCGCACTCGACAGATTCCGCAGGGAGTCGATACCCGGGCTCTTCATCCTGTCCCTCGCCCTCGTCACCCCCGTGATCTTCCTCCTCTACATCTCCTTCTTCACGAGACGCAGGGAACTCGACTCCTTCGAACTGTACGCCCCGAATGCGCCTGCCGATACGCCATCGGCCAGGCCGGAGCCCCAGGAAGCCTTCAGGATCCTCGCGGGGGCCGTCAAATCCTCCCGCGGGACGGCGGGCATGATCCTGATGGACGGGTCCGCCGTCATGAAGGCCCTCAACGAGTCGGCCGCGAACCTGTTCGACGGCAGGCCCGAGGACTTCATGGGGCAGAGCATGAGGACCCTTCCATGCTTCGGCCCGGCCGAGAGGGCTGCTCTCCGTCCGGATCCCGGAGAATGGAGCACGATGAGCCTGCCGCTGAAGGTCGACCAGGCCACGGGGCCTCCGAGATACCTCAGGATCTCCGTCACTCCCGCGGGAGCCGACCCGGGCGGCCCGGCCTGGCTGGCCATCCTGACCGACGTGACTGAGGCCGAGAACCTCAAGAAGGAGAAGGAAAGGCTCATGGAGCGTGAGATGGCCGTCAACAGCTACGCCATCCTCGCTGCCATGGTGAGGGGCTTCTCGCACGATCTGAGCAACCTGCTCTCCAGCATCATCGGTGCAGCGTCCCTCGGAGAGGCGGTGCACGACCCGGGAAATCCCGACAGGCAGAGGTACGAGGCCATCCTGAACGCCACCGAGCGAGCCTCCGCCATCTCGGAGGAGCTCTTCCACAGCGCGGGGCTCACGGAGAGCCGGGCGGTGCCGCTCGATCCAGTGCGGGAGCTGGAGGAGACCACCGAAGCCCTCAGGAGCGTGCTGCCGAGATCCATATCCCTGGAGGTCAACCTCAAGGGCGTGCTGCCGAGCGTGATCGCCGACCGGTCCCTCTTCCGCCAGACCATCTACAACATGGCGCTGCGGTCCTCCGGAGCCCTCCAGGGTTCGGGCAGGATCAAGCTGTGGGTGGAGGATGTACCAGATCCCTCCTCCGATCCGAGGTTCGCCGGCCAGTGCAGGAACCTCTGCGGCATACACTGCGTCAGCATCTGCATCTCCGATGGGACCCTCCTCCCCGTGGGTCTCCAGCGGTCCCTCTCGACTTCCGAGTCCGACCCGTACGAGATCGAGAAGCTCTACGGAGCGGGGATGGCGGCGGTGCAGCAGGCCGTGCGCGTGATGAAGGGCGTGCTCGTCTTCTCGCCGGATCAGCGTGGAACTGTCATCAGGATGCTGCTGCCAGCGGCCCAGAGGATGGCGGATACCCTCGCGCAGGCCGCGTCGAGGAGCAACATTTCAGTGCTCATTGCCGAGAGCGAGATCATCGTGAGGGAGACAGCCGCGAGGATTCTCCAGCACTTCGGGTTCAGGGCCGTGGAAGCCTCTTCCGGCGAGGAAGCTCTGGCAGTTCTGGACCACGAGAGCTTCGACCTGCTGATACTCGACCTGGGCACCTTCGCGGGTCCCTCCCTGGACGTCGCGATGGTGTGCAGCGAGAGGTGGCCCTCCATGGCCGTTCTCTTCACCAGCGGATACGAGATCCCAACGGACGTGAGCAGCTTCCTGAAGTCGAGGCCCGGCGCCGGCTTCCTCAGGAAGCCCTACCCGCCCGAGTCGATATCGAGCGAGATCACCCGGCTCGTGGCCTCCATGAGGCCGTCGGGCCAGTCATAGGAGGCGGCGGGATGGAAGACTCCCTGATCCTGTCGAGGATCATGCTGGCCGCGCTCTCGGGCGCCCTCCTGGGCCTGGAGCGCCAGATCCACGGCAGGCCTGCCGGCCTCAGGACCCACATCCTCGTCTCCACGGGATCCGCACTGATGGCGCTTTCGGGGATGGCCGCACTGGCCCCCGGCGGACTGCCTGCAGGGTCCGATCCCACCAGGATCGCCGCCGGGATCGTCACCGGCATCGGCTTCATCGGGGCGGGGGCCATCCTGCGCACGCGCGACATGATCAGGGGCCTCACGACGGCGGCGTGCATCTGGGTAGCCGCCGGCACGGGGATCGCATCCGCGTTCGGCCTGACGGTACCTGTCCTGGCCGTGACCGTCTTCACGCTGGCCGTGCTCTCGATACTCTCGGTCCTCGAGGAGCACATCCCGCGGAACAGGCAGCGGGTCCTCAGGATCATCTGCAGGGCCGGTCCGATGCCGTCGGCCATCGCCGGCAGGGTGAATGCGATCCTGGGTTCCAGGGGGCTCAAGACCATGGACATGGAGATGGACGTCTCCGATGACGGCTTCGTGCTCATCTTCCACCTCCACTTCATAAGGAGGTTCGATCCCCTCGCCTTCCTGGAGGAGATCAGGGCCCTCGACGGCGTTTCCAACGTGGCCTGGCTCGAGCAGTCCACAGAGGTGTAGCGGGTGCGCCGCGGGAGGGTGAAGGCCCGCAGGATCGGGCTCGCTCTGGGTGGCGGAGCCGCCCGGGGATGGGCCCACCTGGGAGTGCTGTCCCTCCTCGACGAGATCGGTGTCACTCCATCGGTGATATGCGGGACGAGCATCGGGGCGGTCGTGGGGGCCCTGAAGGCGTCCGGCAGGCTCCCGGCGGCGCTGGACGAGATAATGGGGGCCGACCTGATCAGGGTGCTGTCATACGTCTCACCCGGCATCCGCGAGGGCGCCCTGATAGACTCCCGAAGGATCCACAACCTGCTGAGGGCCTGGTTCGGGCACGCCGACATAGGCGATCTGCAGGCGCCCTTCGCCGCCGTGGCCACTGACATCGCCACGGGTGACGCCGTCGTGCTGCGATCGGGGGATCTCGTCTCGGCACTGATGGCCAGCATAGCGATCCCCGCGATCTTCCCGCCGAGGTTCACCCGCGGCAGATGGCTCTCCGACGGAGGGCTCTCCGACCCCATACCGGTGGGCGCGGCCAGGGCCCTGGGCGCAGATGCCGTAATAGCGGTCGGGCTCAACAGCAGGACCGCAGGGATCGGTTCCGGTGACGGGGATGGGACCGACGGCGGGAACGGAGGAAGTGCGGGGAGGAAGCCCTCCCTGAACGCCGTTCTCCTCTCGACGCTGATGATCGCCGAGAGGAACCTGGCGGCTTCGAGGCTGTCCCTGGACAGGCCCGAGGTCCTCATCGAACCGGACATGTCGGGATTCGTGGGATCGGAGTTCCACAGGGCGCGGGAGCTCTCGGCGATAGGATACGAATCGGCCAGGGCTGCCTCGGATGCGCTGCTCGCACTCGAGGGCTGAACGGCGGGCCTGCATTGCTTCCGGCCGGCTTTTTTGCTACCATACCACCTCGCCCTCACATGTAGGAGGAAACGTGGCCCTCTTCGGAAGTTCAGGCAAGAAACTTCTCTCTGCGTTGAACGATCCCTCCTCCGACTGGAAGCGCCTCCTTTCACTGGCAGACGGCATGTCGTTCTCCAAGGAGAAGCCCGGCACCGACGTAGCCGTGCTCGGCTCCCTGGTCGAGAAGGCCTGCGAGGGCGACACGCTTCCGCTCGACGATTTCGGGACGCTCCTGCGGAAGCTCTCGACGGCTGGGCTCGACCTCAACACTCCCATAGGCCCCAGGGGCGAGACCGCCCTGCACGTCGCGGTATCCCACGGGAACGAGAAGGTCGTCGAAGCCCTGAGCCTTGCCGGCTCGTCGCCGGTGGCCGCCTGCGGCGGCGGGCTCACACCCCTGCATACGGCGGTCTCGGGCCGCGACGTCAGGATGGTGGAGCTGCTCCTGAGGGCAGGCGCCGATGTTAACGCGGAGGATTCAGAGGGTAACACGCCCCTCCATCTGGCGGTGGCCCGGGGGCAGTGCGACTCGATGGTGGAGAGGCTGATCGAAGCCGGGGCCATCGTCTGGGCCAGGAACCGCAAGGGCGAGACCCCGGCCGGGATCGCCGCCTTCACCGGCAACCGCGAATACTGCGGCCACATCGAGAAGGCGCTCTCGGTCCAGCGGACCAGCAGGCTGCTCCAGTGGAAGTGCCCGGCCTGCGGGAGCACCATGTCCAGGCCGGCGCCGGCGCGTGTGGAATGGCTCGTCTCTCTGTCGGTGTGGGAGCACCTGGCCTTCGTCTGCGGCAGGTGCGGCAGGAAGACGGAGGCTCCGGAGCTCGACGGGGAGCGCTAGTCCAGATCCATCCCCTTGAACAGGGGTATGGCGGCCTCCTCCAGCACCTTCCGGCAGGCCGACGCGACCGTGTCCCTGATCTCCGGCGAACAGCTCACCGACAACAGGTTCCGGTTCGGCTTGGCGTCGGAGAGATACCTTGCGAACGGCGGATCGATCTCGGACAGGCTCACCAGCCCTCCCGACCCCTTCAGGAACCTGATGTCCACCTTCTCGAAGCGCTCCTCCGACACCTTCACGGCCTCCAGCGGCAGGTCGACGAGTATAGAACCGGGAGGCGCCCCTGCGCGCGATGCGATGTCTGCCTCGAGCCTGGTGGCCGCCTGACGGGCCGTGCCGCCCAGTCCGCGGAGCTGCTCCAGGAAGCGCTCCTCGTCGCCCGATCGCGATGCGGCGTCTATCCTGAACACCTGCGTAAACAGATTCTGCCTGTACTTGACCCTCCAGGCCATGTCCCTGACCCACGGATCCCTCGAGCCCTTGACCAGGAAGCTCAGTATCTCGTCGTCGGTCTGCTCGTGGAAGCACTCGATCTCGCCCAGCTCGACGATGCTCCTGCGGGCTGCCCGGAGCAGCATCTGGTCGACTATGCGCGTCTTCTTGTGAAGGTAGACGCTCGAGTACATCTGCAGCCTGGCGAGCAGGAAGTCCCGTACGGCGTCGAGCGCCTTGTCCTGGAAGACCAGTTCGCCCTCCGCCAGCGCCATCGTGCTGATGATCCTGTCGACCTCGATGTGCCCGTATGCCACGCCCGTGAAGTGGAAGTCGCGCTGGAGGTAGTCGAGCATGTCGGCGTCCACCTCGCCGAAGATGATCTGCTGCATGTATCTCGGCCCCCGGTAGCCCGACCTGATGAGCGAGGCGACGTCCACCGGATCGACCCCGTGGCTCTCGAGGATGCCAGGGATCCTTCCCGATCCGGGGATGCCCATCCTCGCGCTGCCGCAGATGAGCCCCTCCACCAGGTCCATGTGGTCTATGCCCGAGAGTTCGAGGAAGAGGGGCTCGAGCGTGTGCGACCATGGAGTGTGGCCTATGTCGTGCAGCATGCCTGCGGCTTCGAGCAGGTCTATCCCCGCGCCTTCCCCTGCCGGGCCCGGGATCACCGCCCTGCCGATCCTGCCGGCCAGCGAGGACACGCCCAGGGCATGCGAGAGCCTCATGCAGTGAGCGCCCGGGTAGCTCTGGAAGGTGGTGCCCAGCTGGTGTATGAAGCTCAGCCTCTGGACCTCGACGGTCTTGAGGAGATCCTCCTGCAGGGGTGACAGCCTGATGCTCCCCAGGACCGGGTCTCGGACGTACATGACCTTCTTCCGGTAATCGCCGTTCATGATCCTCCACCAGTACCCTTCCCGCCACGGCGGGGAGGAGCCCCCGTCGCGAGCCTGAGAAGCACGACAGAGAGGAAAGATGTCCTCTTCCATCCCCCCAGCGTCAACAGCGCGGCCAGCGTCCCGGATCCGCGCCCCGGCCTCGGGCCGGGATCCAGGGAGCGCCACCTGGAAGGCGCCACTGCCATGGCTCGCCGAACCCCCCCGGGCACCACGATCCCCTCGAAGCGGCCGATCCCGTCGAGCAGGGGGAGGAGCCTCACCGAGAGCCCCGTGTCCGAGGCGAGCCTCGCGAACTCCATCCATCCCCGTGCGTCGAGCCTGCGCGCCAGAAGGGCGGCGTCGACCCACCAGATCCCCCTGCCCGCACCGTGCCGGTGCATGTGCAGGAGGGTGAGGAGAAGCCTGTAGGGGGACGGCGGCGAGACGAAGCCCGCATCGGTTGCGGTGCCCTCCGTCTCCGACGGGTGCGGCAGCCTGCCCGGGATGGTCGAGGGGAAGTAGGAGGGATGGCTGTGCAGGTCGAGGGCGATGCCGTCCTTCGAGAGCAGGAGCCCTGACACGATCCCGCACGAGAGCAGGGCCGACCCGGGGGTCGAATGGCTCCAGCCCGCTCCGCGGAGGGCGCATGCGGCGTCGAGGATCCGCCCGGGCCTCACTATCAGGTCGAGGTCGGTCATCGGCCTCAGGCACGGGTCGGGGTACAGCGTGAGGGCGTAATCCGCGCCCTTGTATCCCCATACCTCCATGCCGGATTCCCCGAGCAGGCCGCAGACCGACCGGAGAGCCTGCTCCAGGCGGAGCCACGACGCGGCCTGGAGCCTCCTGGCCAGCCTCCCGCCGGCATCCCGGCACAGGATTGCCCTCAGGTCCCTCGCCGTCTCTTCGTCGCAGCATCCCTGCCCCGCAACAGGGCACCCCTGGCGGGTGACGGCGAGGAAGGCCAGTTCCGCCTGCGAGACGATGGACCTCGTTGTTTCATCCATGCACCGATTCAACACATACCCGGGGTCCGCGTCCAGTTCTTGCACGGCAGGCGCCGCAGCGCGATATTGAGGACGTGAACAGGAATGCCTCGGTAGACCTCCATGTGCACAGTACGGCGTCCGACGGGGCGCTTACGCCGGGCGCGATCGTAGAATCGGCAGCCAGGCTCGGTCTGGCCGCTCTGGCCATCAGCGACCACGACACCGTCGACGGTCTGCCGGATGCCTGGGAGGCCTCCGCCGGAACCGGAGTCCGCTTCATTCCCGCCGTCGAGCTCAGCGTCAATCTCCTCTCGGGCGGTTCCGCGCATCTCCTGGGGTATTTCCCCGGCGTGGAGCCGGACGTCCTGTGCGACAAGTCGGCCGACCTCGGCATGGCCCTGGCCAGGGTCCGCGCCGCAAGGGACACGCGGAACCCCAGGATCATCGAGAAGCTCGCCCAGCTCGGGTTCCCCCTCTTCGAGGAGGAGGTGCTCGAGTTCGCGGGCGGCGAGGTGGTCGGAAGGCCGCATATCGCTCAGGCGCTTCTGGCCAGGGGTTATGTGCAGACTTCGCGCGAGGCCTTCGACCGCTTCCTGGCAAGGGGCCGCCCCGCATACGTCGAGCGGGAGAGGCTGTGGGAGAACACGGCCCTCGATCTCATAAGGAGCCTGAACGGGCTTCCCGTGCTGGCCCATCCCGGCCTGATGGACGGAGACGGCAGGAACCTGCCGGCCCTGATCCGCAGCCTGGTGCCCAGGGGTCTGTCGGGCCTCGAGGTCTACTACCCCAGGCACTCCGCGGAGACGGTCGCCGTGCTCCTGCGCGAGGCTGCGGAGACGGGCCTGCTCGTGTCGGGCGGCACCGACTTCCACGGGTCGCCGGAGGATTCTGCAGGCATGGGCGGCACGCAGGGTGTTTTCGTGGTGAAGGTATCGCAGGTCGAGGGATTCCTGCGGAGATGCTTCGGTGACATCGAACTGACGGAGGAGTGACCGATGGCCAAGCTCAGCGAACTGATAGAGAAGATAGACGAGACCGCCAAGGCGGGAGACAGGGAGAAGGCAGTGCGGATGATCGACTCCCTCCTGCCCAAGGCCCCGGACAACCCCGCCCTGATGACCCGCAGGAACAAGTACCAGGCGGAACTCGAAATGCAGCGCAGGCTGCAGGCGCTGGAGAAGAAATTCGGCTCCGCCTGACCCTCCCGCTCCTCCTTCTCCATCTCACGGGTTGCAGATCGCTCGATGCAGGCGAAGCCCGCGACATGGCCGGGCTTTTCGCCTCACGATGCAGGGCCCAGTGGGAGAGCGCAGGCGTCTTCCTCGTGTCCGGCAGGGCCAGGGTGGACGGAGGCGACTTCCTCTTCGAGGGGCGATTCGCGATCTGGGGCGACATCGCAGGCTCCCGGGCGAGGGGCGACCTCTGCGGGCCCGACGGGATGCCCGTCCTGAGCTGGTCGGTGGATTCCTCCCGAGCTCTCTTCTACATGCCGCGGGAGGAGGTCGCATTCGTGCACCCGGGCGGCCTGGATGCAGGCCCCTTCACGCTCCCCGTACAGGACCTGCTGTTCCTGGTGAGAACCGGGTTCCCCGTGGCCCTGGAGGCGTGGCAGATCGCGGAAGGCGCCTCTGCCTCGGGCGGGTCCGCGGAATGGACCTTCCTGCCCGGTGAGGCCGGGATATGCGTCTCCATGGATCCGGGCGACCTGTTCCCCTCCTCCTTCGTGTGGGACGGAGGCAGCGCATCCATCACCTCCTCGAGCGCCCACGACGAGTACAGGGCCTGGCCCGCCGCCTGGAGGGTGGTCGCGGGCGGCGTGACAGCGGTGGTGGACCTGGCGTCCTTCGACGACGCGGCCGAACCCTGGCCGGGGTTGTGGGATCTGGCGATCCCTCCCTCGACCTCGGTGGACACCCTCCCACCCGCGCAGCCGATCGCCCCCGGCTGGGTCATCCCCGTCAGATAACCCTTCTTTCACGCACTCCAGGTTGCTTCACCCCTTGGTGATACGCGGTCATTCCCGGCCAGGTCCGCCGGCTTAACGCAGGGCCAGTTAACGCGGCCGGCCGGCCTCGGGACGGTACAAGGCGTCCCCGGCGGTTGACGCATCGCTATCCTTATGGTATTGAACGCTCCCTGAGTTGTTTACGGAGGGATTGATGAGGATTTCCAGTCTTGTCCCCAGGGCTTCCTCCTTCCTCTCGACGCAGATGGCCATAGACCTGGGGACCGCCAACACTCTCATATACGTGCAGGGCAGGGGGATAGTCCTCGAGGAGCCCAGCGTCGTCGCAATCGAGAAGGCGACGAACGAAGTGGTGGCGGTGGGCACCGAGGCCAAGTCCATGCTCGGCCGCACCGGTACCATGCTCGAGGCCTTCAGACCTCTCCACGACGGGGTCATCACCAACGCCACGGCCACCATGGCCATGCTGCGCATCTTCTTCGAGAGGGCCCAGGGCAAGAGGTTCGCCATGAGGCCCAGGGTGCTGGTCTGCGTTCCCAACGGGATCACCGAGGTGGAGATCACCGCGGTCAGGAGCGCTCTCGAGCGGGCAGGCGCCCGCGACGTCTACCTGGTGCCCGAGCCCCTGGCGGCGGCGGTCGGTGTGGGCCTCCCCATAGAGAGCCCTGCCGGGAACATGATAGTCGACATCGGGGGCGGCACCAGCGAGATCGCGGTCATATCCCTGTCCTCGATAGCCGCGACCAACTCGATCCGCATAGGCGGAGACGAGATGAACGACGCCATCACCAACTACCTCAAGAAGCACTTCAGCCTCCTTATCGGCGAACGCACCGCCGAGGCGGTGAAGCTCCGCGTGGGGACCGTCCTGGAGGAGGACGACGAGGGCATGGACGTGAGCGGGCTCGATTTCATGAACGGGATCCCTCGGACCTACAGGATAAAGTCCTCCGATATCAGGGAGGCTCTCAAGGAACCCGTCGGGGCCATCGTCGAGGCTGTGATGCACGGCCTTGAGAAGACCCCGCCCGAGCTCGCGAGCGACATAGTCGACAGGGGAATCGTCCTCACAGGCGGGGGTGCGATGCTGAGGGGGATAGGACGGCTCCTTTCCAACCAGACCAACCTGCCCGTCCGCATTGCCGACAACCCCCTGGCCTGCACGGTTCTCGGGGCCGGCCTCATACTCGAGGACAGCTTCCGCTTCAGGAAGCTGATCATCCGCTGAAATGCCCGGCAGGAGCGGTTTGCCGAGCGGGAGCGGGAGGTTCTGGAAATACCTCGTCGCCACCGTCCTGCTGCTGCTGCTGGGGCCCACCCTGCTCGGGGGCGTCGGGAGCTGGGCCGGCGCGAGGTTCGCGGACCTCGTCCTGGGCGATGACCGGAGAACCGATTCCGAGGAGCTCAGGACCCAGATCGTCGAGCTGATGCTCGAGAACGCGGCCCTCCGCGAGGAGGCCATGAAGTCAGACAGGTACCGCCTCCTCCTCGGCATGACCAGGGTGTCTCCGAGGGACGCCATAGCGGGGAGGGTCCTCTACCGCACCGAAGGCCTCGTGAGCGGGACGATGGTCGTGGACAGGGGCTCGTCGGACGGCGTCGGGATCAACTCGGTGTGCCTGGCGCCCGACGGGCTCGTCGGGGTGGTGACTTCCTGCGGCGAGGGGACCTGCGAGGTCCTCCCGCTCACGTCCCCCCAGGTCAGGGTGAGCTGCACCACCAGGCCATCGGGCGCCACAGGGATACTCCAGTTCGAGGACGGCGAGCTCAGGATGCTGCACGTCGACCCCTCGCTCGAAGCCTCGCCCGGCGACGAAGTGGTCACGAGCAGGTTCGGAGGCGTCTACCCCGACGGCCTCCTCGTAGGGATCGTCTCCAGGATAGACGAGAGCGGGGCGAGCCTGGCACTCGAGATAGTCGTCGCTCCGGCTGTCGATTTCGAGTCCCTCGGCGAAGTGCTGATACTCCTGGACGGAAGCCGTGGACAGGTCGAGTAGACCCGGGGCACACGGCGTGGTGCTCGTGGTGGGGGCCGTGATCGCGCAGCTCCTGCTCGAGGTCACGGCAGGCAGGATCCTGCAGGCTCCAAACGTCCTGGCTCTCGTGCTCACGTACCTTGCCATCAACTACGGCGATGTCTGGTCCATAGAGGGCGCCTTCTGGTCCGGAGCCTCGCTCGACCTCCTCCTCCACCAGCCCATCGGCTGCACGTCGCTGGGCCTCCTTGCGGGCCTGCTGGCGGGCCGGCTGCTCCTCGCCGCAGCTCCGGGGGAGAACAGGCTCACCCTCGTCCTCTCGGGAGCCCTCGCCGGGCTGGTCTGCGACATCGTCTTCGTCCTGTGCGCCTCGAGGCCGCTCTTCAGCGGAGCCGGACCCGGGGTCGGAGCCATCGTCGCCAGGTCCGCCATCACCCTGCTGACCGGCTTCGTTTTCACGACCCTCTTCTCGGCTGCCTCCGCCCTCCGCTCCAGAAGGCACAATGAGGCTGTCTGAGCCTGCGTCCGGCGCCGGGCGTCCGGCGGCGGGCTTTGCGATCCTGTTCCTGCTCATGCTCCTGGGCCTGTCTGCGAGGCTCTTCTACCTCCAGTCCGTGAAGGGCGACTACTACAGGAGCATCTCCACCAGCAACCACATCAGGGTCATCTACAGGCCCGCCCCGCGGGGTGTGGTCAGGGACAGGAACGGGATAGTACTCGTCGACAACGAGCCGTCGTTCGCGGTGGCGGTGGTGCCGTCCGAGTTCGATCCGGCCGTCATTCCCGAGGTCGCCGCCCTCCTAGGCATGCCGCAGGACACGCTCTCGGCCCGTCTTGCCCCGGCCTCCGCAAGACCCTACGGGCCGTTCGTGCTGTGCGACGACATGTCCGTGGAGGAGATCAGCCCCATCGCCGAGAACCTCCACCGCTTCGGCGGCCTTCTCATCGACGTGGTTCCGCGACGCCGATACACCTTCGGCCACGAGTTCTGCCACATCGTGGGATATGTCGGCGAAAGCGGGGAGGAGGGCGCCTTCGAGGGCGAGATGACCGGCATCTCCGGCCTCGAGAGCGAACTCGACTACTTCCTCGCCGGGCAGCCCGGCTACAGGAGGCAGGTCGTCGACGCGGTGGGCAGGGTGGTGAGCGAGTTCGAGGGTTCGGGCGAGGTCGCCCCCTTGCCAGGCCACGATCTCACCCTGACGATCGATTCACGCCTCCAGGTCCTCACCTGCGCCATACTCGAAGAGGAGACCGCTCCCGGCGCAGCGGTGGTGATCGACTACACCACGGGCGAGATCCTCTGTCTCGCTTCGAGCCCCGGGTACAACCCCCAGGAGATGTCGGACGGCATCAGCACCGCCGCCTGGCAGGCGATCTCCCAGGATCCCGAGAGGCCGATGTTCTGCAGGGCCTGGGCCGCGAGGTATCCGCCTGGTTCGATCTTCAAGCTGGTATCAGCAGCCTATCTGCTCGAGAATGGATTCGTCACGGCCGACTTCAGGCCGGATCCCTGCTACGGATCCTATCATCTAGGCGGCAACGATTTCGGATGCTGGTCCGTGCACGGCAGGCTCGCGATGGTCGACGCCCTAGCCCAGTCCTGCGACGTGTACTTCTACCGGAACATCCAGCTCGGGTCGCTGGACGGCCTGGCAGCCTTCGCCCGCGGTTTCGGCATGGGCGGCAGGCTCACCGAGATACTCCCGGGCGAGAGCAGGGGGCTCGTGCCCGATCGCGCCCTGCTCGACAGCCTCTACGGACCGGGGGGATGGGGGCTCGGGAATCTCCTCAACGTGTCGATCGGGCAGGGCGAGCTGCTGGTGACTCCACTGCAGATGGCCGCCATGGCAGGAGTCTTCGCATCGGGCGGAGAGATGCCCGGGCTCAGGCTGGTGCGCGAGATACCCGAAGCCCCCGCACCCTGGAGGCAGCTCGACCTCTCGGCAGGAACGGTGGCAACGGTGGTGGAGGGCATGCGCGAGGCAGTCGACAGCGGCTCCGGTACGCTGTCCTCCCTGGACGGCCTTCCCTGGGCCTTCTTCGGCAAGAGCGGAACGGCCGAGAGCTCCGCCGGCGACCATGCCTGGGTGGTCGGGTTCATCCGAGAACCCCTGCCCCTCGCCGTGGCGGTGGTCGTGGAGCACGGAGGCCACGGGGGAGCGGTGGCTGCGCCGATAGTCTCGCGGATCCTGCTGGGTTACCTGGGGGAGAGCCGATGACGGCGGCGAAGACCGACCGCGTGATGCTGGCCGCCCTCGCGGCCATCCTCGTCTGCGGACTCCTGGCCGTCTACTCGGCGTCGAGGGCCGTTCCGGGCGAGTCCATCTTCGTCAAGCAGGTGTTCTGGGTGGCCATCGGCGTGCTCACCTTCATCCTGGGCTCCTCGCTGGCGCTCAGGCTGATCGAGGAATTCGCCTACGTCTTCCTGGCGGGGGTCTGCCTGCTCCTGCTGCTGACCGTGTTCCTCGGCGGCGGACCCGCCGGCAGGTGGCTCATCCTCGGGCCCCTGAGGATACAGCCCTCGGAGTTCGCCAAGATCGCGATCATCGTTGCCGCCTCGCGCGCCTTCGCCGATCTCAGGGCCCGCCCCAGGAAGTACGGAGTCCTCCTCCTGTTCCTCGGAGCCTCTCCAGCGATCCTCCTGACCTGGCTGCAGCCCGACCTGGGCACGGCTGCCGCGACCGTGATCATACTGCTGATGCTGACATGGTGGGCCGGTTACGGTCCCGACTGGATCTTCCTCGTCGTCAGCCCCGTCTTCGCGGCCCTCTCGTCCACGCGCCTGGCGTTCTGGCTCGTCTTCACGGCGCTGCTCGTCATAATCCTGCTCAGGAGGAAGGCCTCGATTCCCGTATGGATCCTGATGCTCGGGGGGAACACCCTCATCGCGGCGTTCACCCCCGTCGTCTGGAACCTCCTGCATCCGTACCAGCAGGCCAGGCTGACCACCTTCCTCAACCCGGCGGCCGATCCGCACGGAGCGGGCTGGAACGTGATACAGTCGGAAGTGGCGGCTGGATCGGGCGGGCTCTGGGGACAGGGCTACCTCATGGGTGCGCAGAAGGGGCTCGCCTTCCTCCCGGCGCGCCACACGGACTTCATATTCTCCGTGTGGGCCGAGGAGCTGGGTTTCTTCGGATCGCTCCTCCTCCTCTCCGCGTTCGGCCTGCTGGCATTCCGGCTGCTGAGGGCGGCCAGGATCTCGATGAGCCCGTTCAGGTCCACCCTGGCCGCCGGCTGTGCCTGCTACTTCATGGTGCACCTGTTCATCAACATCGGGATGACCCTGGGCATCATGCCTGTCACCGGCCTGCCGCTGGTCCTGGTGAGCTACGGCGGGAGCCACATGCTCTCGGCCATGTTCATAGCAGGGCTCGGCATGAACGTGGCGCGGAACTGGAGGGAGCTCTAGCGGACCGCCGGGCGGGGCCCCGCGTCGACGCGGTGGCCGCGGACCGGGGCCGGTCGACATATTCGCGGGTCTTCCACGGGAGGTCGCCATGTTCCCGGTGCTCTTCAGACTCGGGTCCGTCCCCGTAAACAGCTACGGCCTGGCTCTGGCGATTTCCTTCCTGCTGGGCGTGAAGCTCGCCTCCGTGCGGGCGGCCAGGTCCGGCTTCAGGCCTGCAGACATCGCCGACCTCGGGGTCTGGGTGATGATGGCCGCCATAGCCGGCTCGAGGGCGTTCTACGTGGTGACCCACATGTCGGAGTTCAGCGGGCACTGGCTCGACGTGATAGCGATATGGAAGGGCCTGTACGGCCTGAGCATGCTCGGAGGAGTGCTGCTGGCGATGGCGACCGCCTTCGTGTACATCGCGGTCAGGAGATGGGATGCGATGAAGCTGGCCGATGCCGCCATCCCCTCCTTCATGCTCGGCAACTTCATCACCAGGATAGGCTGCTTCCTCAACGGATGCTGCTTCGGCTCACCCACGTCCAGCGGCCTGGGAGTGTCGTTCCCGGAAGGCTCGCTGCCCTGGTCGGTCTTCGGGCATGCCCATCTCCATCCCGTGCAGCTCTACGACTCCATGGCAGGCCTCTTCATACTGGCGGTGCTCCTCCTGGCCGACAGGCGGGCGCACTTCAGGGGCTTCCTGTTCGTGCTGTTCCTCGGGTTGTACGGAGCCACCCGGTTCGGCATGGAGGAGTACAGGTTCTTCGATCACGCGACCAACGACCTGCTCGGCTACAGCGTGTTCGCAGGGAGATCGGGGATCACCGACAACCAGTTGATAAGCCTCCTGATGGTGGCTGCATCCTTCGTCATGGCACCCGTCCTCATCCTGAGGGATGGCGCGGCAGGCAGGGCGCGCACGAAGGCGGCCGCGAGGCCGGCCTCCTGACGGTGACGACCCCCCGGCACGCGGAGTGAGCTTCATCCCGTCCGCCTCGACCATCGTCTCCAGGATCGCTTCGCTCGTGGCCTTCCGCATCTGTCCTGTCTGCAGGCGCCCATCCGGATTCCGGGAGGCCACAGATGCGCTCTGCGCCTGGTGCACGGCCAGGCTCTACCCCAACGGAAACCCCGGGGTGGCGGTGCCGCTTCCCGGCGAACGCGGGAGGATACTCGCAGAGAGCCCGTTCCTGCACGCCGGTTCGGCGCGCGACCTGGTCCTCGGGCTCAAGTACCGCGGCAGGCGCGGCCTCGGCCGCATCGCCGCCGGGCTCATGGCGGAAGCGGGCATGGGAGCGGCGGTTGCGGGATGCATCCTGGTCCCGATGCCGCTCTGTCCTTCGAGGATCAGGCAGAGGGGCTATAACCAGGCGTCGGAGATAGCCGTCCCGCTGGCCCGTCTGCTGGGCGCCGGGATCTCGGACTGCCTGTCGCGCGTGGACAGGCCTCCCCAGGCCGGGCTCCAGGCCGTCGAACGCAGGGAGAACGTGCGGGGGACCTTCAGGCGCGGGAGGGAGCCCGTGCCGGAGGGAGCCCCGCTCGTCCTGGTGGACGACGTCGTTACCACCGGGAGCACGATGGAGGAGGCGGCGCGATTCCTCACGGGAGCGGGGGGCGATGTCGCGGGAGCGCTCACGCTGACCTACCGCCCCGAGTTCCGGGTTGATATCATCGACTGACTTCGGACTAGCACGGAAGCACCGCGGAGGGCTGTGAGATGTCAAGGAAGATGTACTTCGACGTTAGGGACGTGCCGTCCTGCGCGAGGCTCGGGCTGAGCGGCAGGAAGATGTGGATCTGGTTCAAGGCGCTCGTGCTGTCCTGGGTGGCATGGTCCGCGTCCACCTACCTGGGATGGCTCGCCGCCGACCCGTCCGGGCTGGGCGCGGTCTGGGGCTCGTCCCGCCTTCTGCCTCTGCCGGCCGGGATCTTCTGGACCTCATGGCAGTCCGTCGCCCTCCTCGCGACAGGTCTAGTGGTGATTGCCGCGGTCATGCTCTCGGCCGCACTGAAGGCATCCCGCATAACGTTCGAACAGATCAGGGGGGACGACTTCTTCTCGGGCCGCGAGGCCTCGGAGTTCGCCAGGAGGCACGGCAGGCCCCTGTATGCCACGCCTGCCGCGCTCCTCGCCGGCCTGGCCCTGGCCGTCCTGTGCGGCCTCCTGCTGGGCCTGGCAGGGCGCATCCCCGCAGTCGGCCCCGTCCTGCTGGGCATCCTCGCCGTTCCGGCCTGGTCGGCCGCCCTGCTCGTCGTGCTCGGCTCGATCGCGCTCCTGGCGGCCTTCCCGCTCGTGCCCGCGATAGTGGCCTGCACGAAGGGCGACACGTTCGAGACCATGTTCGAGCTCTTCTCCTCGGTGACGTCGCAGCCCTGGAGGCTCGCGCTGTATGCCCTGACCTCCTTCGTCACGAGGGTTCTGGCGCTGGCGCTCTTCCTGGCTGCCGGATCCGCGGCAGTGGGCATGCTCGTCCACACCACCGCCCTTGCCGGTGCACCCAGCCCGTATGCGCTGCTCCAGGGCGGGCTCAGATACCTTGCCCCGTCGCTCGTCGGCGCTTACTCCGGAGTCGTCGACGTGCTCGGCTTCTCGGGGCAGCCCGTGGCAGCCGTGCAGCCGCTCGCCGGAGCACTCCTGGCGGCATCGGGGGCGGCCATCGCCCTGGTGGCTGCGTCGTACTGGTTCTCGTCGTGCAGTTCGGCCTGGACCGTCATCTATCTGGCCGTCAGGCGCAGGAAGGACGGGGAGGACCTGCTCCGCAGGGCCGATCAGGAGGATCTGGCCGAGTTCGAGAGGCAGTACGGATCGGCGGACGAGTCGGCCGGAGCCGGACAGCGCGGCTGCGCGGGCGACGCCGCCCCCGGAGCCGCCGCGGAAGCGGACGAGCAGGCCTGAGGCCCCGGCGATGCCCGACCGGAGCGACTTCCACCATCTCCATCTGCACTCCGAGTACAGCCTGCTCGATGGCGCGATCCAGCCTTCCGAGCTGGCCGACCTCCTCGTCGAGTCGGGCATGCGTGGCTGCGCCATCACCGACCATGGGAGCCTCTTCGGCGCCATCGAGTTCTATGACGCTCTCTCGAAGCGCGAGCTGCACCCGATCATCGGCATGGAGGCGTACATCTCCCCGACGCCGGTCTCCGAGCGCGATGGAGGAGGGGCCAGGGGTCCCCGGTACAACCACATAACGCTCCTGGCCATGGACGGGACGGGCTACAGGAACCTCTGCAGGATCTCCTCCACCGGATATCTCGACGGCTTCTACTACAAGCCGAGGATCGACAGGGAAATCCTCGCCCGGTACTGCGACGGGATAGCCATAGGCTCGGCCTGTCTGAAGGGCGAGCTGGCCGAGAGGATCCTGGCCGGCGACGAGAGCGGGGCCAGGGAGGCCGTCGGCTTCTACCACGACCTGGTGGGGCGCGACAGGTTCTTCATCGAGCTGATGGATCACGGCCTCGAGGACGAGAAGGCCGTTCTCCCCGGCCTCGCGAAGCTCGCGGCCGATACCGGGGCCCTCCCGGTGGCCACCAACGACGCGCATTACCTCAGGAAAGAGCACGCCTACGCCCACGAGGTCCTGCTGTGCATCCAGACCGGGCGGAACATCGACGATCCCGGAAGGATGAGATTCGGCACCTCCGAGTTCTACGTGAAGACCCCGCAGGAGATGGAGCGGCTGTTCGACTGGATCCCCGGCGCGGTGCCGAACACCGCCCGCATAGCGGACATGTGCAGCTTCAGGTTCGAGAAGGGCGAGATCCAGCTCCCCGCCTTCCCCATCCCGGAGGGCAGCACGATGGCCTCTCTCCTGCGCGAGAGCGCCGTGTCCGGACTCGCCGGGCGGCTCGGCAGAGATCTCGACCAGGCCGAGAGCGAGAGGCTCGAGTCCGAGCTCCGCGTGATCGAGGACATGGGCTTCCCCGGCTATTTCCTCATCGTGTCGGAGCTCAGGCGCTGGGCTTCTGCGCAGGGGATCGCGATGGGCCCCGGCAGGGGCTCCGCCGCCGGCAGCCTGGTCTCGTACGCCACAGGCATCACGGACGTGAACCCGCTCGTGCACGGCCTCAACTTCAGCCGGTTCCTGAACCCGGCGCGGCGCGAGATGCCCGACATCGACCTGGATTTCTGCGTCGAGAGGCGGCAGGAGGTCATCGAGCACATCGTCGCCATGTACGGCAGGGGCAACGTGAGCCAGATCGTCACCTTCAACAGGATGAAGGCGAAGAGCGTCATCAGGGACGTGGTGCGGGCGCTGGGGCTGCCCGTGGATCTCGGCGACCAGCTCTCGCGGATGGCTTCGAAGGTGACTGATCCCAATGCCACGCTCGAGGAGATCATGGCCGAGGTGCCCCAGATCGCCCAGAGCGCCGCATCCGACGAGACAGTCTCGAAGATCATCGACCTGTGCAAGGTCCTGGAGAACCACGCGAGGAACACCTCGGTCCATGCCGCGGGAGTGATCATAGCCCCCGGCGACCTGCTCGACTTCGTGCCCCTCTACCGCACGAAGAACGAGATAATGACGCAGTACGAGATGAAGAGCCTCGACCGCGCCGGGCTACTCAAGCTGGACGTGCTCGGCCTGCGCACCGTAACCGTTCTCCAGAAGGCCGAGAGGATGGTCAGGGAGGCCGGCATCGACCTGTCCATCGGCTCGATACCTCTCGACGACCCAGCGACTCTGGCACTCCTCCGGAGCGGCGAGACCACCGGGGTGTTCCAGCTCGAGGGGTCGGGCATGAGGGACGCCCTCAGGAAGATCGGGGTTAACCGCTTCGAGGACGTGACCGCCGCGGTGGCGATCTTCCGGCCCGGCTCGATGGACATGATCGACACCTACGCGAAGAACAAGCAGGGCATGGAGGCGGGGAACGGCTTCCGCATAAGCTACCTGCATCCCGAGCTGGAGGAGGTCCTCTCAGAGACATACGGCGTGATGATCTACCAGGAGCAGGTCATGGCCATAGCCAACCGGCTGGGCGGCATGACGATGTCCGAAGCGGACGTGTTCCGGAAGGCCATCTCGAAGAAGAACGCCGCGATAATGGGGCAGCAGCGCGAGAGGTTCGTGTCGGGAGCGACCGGCAGAGGCATCCCGAAGGCCGTGGCGGTCGGGATCTTCGACCAGATCGAGAAATTCGCCGAGTACGGCTTCAACAAGTCTCATGCCGTGAGCTATGCCCTCCTGGCCTTCCAGACCGCCTACATGAAGGCCCACTACCCCGCACCGTTCCTGGCCGCGCTGCTGTCGAGCTGGATAGGGAACATCGACCAGCTCTCGACAGTGGCCGAGGACTGCCGCAGGATGGGCGTGCCCCTCCTGCCGCCGTCGGTCAACGAGGGCGAGCCCGCCTTCAGGGTGACCCCGGGCGGCTCGATCACCTATGCGCTCTCCGCCGTCAGGAACGTCGGAGAAGGCCCTGCCGCCGAGATAGTCAGAGCCCGCGGGGAGGACGGCCCGTTCCTCGACCTGTTCGACTTCGCCTCGCGTGTCGACCCCGCCCTCGTGAACAGAAGGGTCTACGACTCCCTGGCCGGTGCAGGTGCGTTCGACTGCCTCGAGCCATCCCGCGCCCGGGTGATGGCGGGCATAGAGGCGGCCATGGACTACGGGGCGAGGGTGCGGCAGGCAAGGGAGGCGGGTCAGATGTCGCTCTTCGGGGGCGGCCCGGAGCCAGACGCCGGAGTGGTGCCGGAGCTCCCCGAGGCTCCCGGGATGACGGCAAGGGCCAGGCTCAACCTAGAGAAGTCGCTCCTCGGCTTCTACCTCTCGGGTCACCCCATGGACGACTTCTCCGAGGACATCGAGGCATTCACCGACTTCGAGCCGGGCCAGCCCATGCCCGCCGGGGGGGGCCGGATCAGGACTGCAGGGGTAGTGACCTCGGTGAAGGAGATACCGTCCCGTTCGGGTCCGATAGCATTCGTCACCGTCGAGGGGCGCGAGGGCGCGTGCGAGGTCATAGTCTTCAGTGATATACTCCAGAAGCACCGGCAGGCCTTCGAGCCCGGGAGCTTCCTGCTCCTGGAGGGGGAGGTCTCCGAGCGCAGGGACGAGTCGCGGCTCAGCGTGTCGGCGGTAGCGCCGATGGAGGACGCCCGGAGGCTGCTCAGGGCCGGCATCGTCCTGAGGTTCTCGACCGCCGGGGGAGACCCGGATCTGCACTGCAGGGTGGCCGAACTGCTGAGGGGAAGCCCCGGAGGAGGTGCCGTGAGGATGGAGATAGTCCAGTCCACCGGGCGCATCGTGGCGGCCGAGTCCAGGTCCATGAGGGTGGACCCGTCCGATTCCCTGCTTGCCGGCCTGAGGGATCTGCTGGGGGCCGATGCCGTGCGCATGGCGCCCGGGGTGAGGAGCCTGAGTTGAGACTGTCGCTTCCGGCCCTTCTCCTGGCCTTCTCGGCCGCATCCGCGGGCGAGCTGATGCGGATAGTGGCCGAGCCCACCGCGGGGATGCTGTCGCCCCGCACCTACTACGCCGACATGAGAACCTTCCCCACCGACGGGCTGAGATTCGGCGTGAACGTCGGGATAGTGCCCCGCCTCATGGCCGGAGCCTCCTACGGCGGGTGGGACGTCACGGGCATGGACGACCCCGAGTGGTTCGACCACATAGCCCTCCACGCCAGGTTCCGCTTCGTGGACGAGACGGAGACCCTCCCGGCGTTCGCCCTTGGCTACAGCAACGAACAGGAGCCCGAACGCTCGGGCGGGAGCTACACGAGGCCTTCGCGCGGGCTCTACATGGCCCTCTCGAAGAATTTCGCCCTCGCCGGCGATCTGGCCTTCCACGGCGGCATCTCCCTCTCACTGGAGGATTCCGACCATGCGGGATGCTGGTTCGGCGCGGACAAGTCGCTTCCCGCGGGCTTCGGGGTCGCGCTCGACTGGGACCCGGCCACCAGCGGGCCCGAAACCGCACGTTTCGACGAGACGGGCGGGTTCCTGAACCTCGAGTGCTACTGGCAGAGCTTCGGACAGGTGCGGGTGTCGATGCAGTTCATGGACATGCTCGAGGCCGGCGGCGACACGTACAGGTCGCTGGCCGTCGATTTCCTGGGCCTCTTCTAGGCCCGCCGACAGGAGGACCGATGGACATCTCCGCCGCTGAGAGATATGCGGATGTCATCCTGAAGAGCGGTGTGAACCTCGCCGCAGGCCAGCCTCTCCTCGTCAGGGCCGACCCCGCCAACAGGGAGTTCGCCGGAGTCCTCGCGGGAAGGGCCTACGCGCTGGGTTCGCCGTACGTCTACACCGTCTACGGAGACACGAAGCTCGAGCTGGCAAGGCTATCGCATGCCGGAGCCGACACGCTCTCCTACGTGCCTTCGTTCCTGCCCGGGCTCTACAGGACATACATCGAGGAGAACTGGGCAAGCGTCGCCCTTACCGGCCCCGAGGACCCCGATGCCTACGAGGGGGTCGATCCCGCGCGCCTCGGCTCCCTGCGGAAGGCGATGTCGAAGGCCACCAGGGAATGGCTCGAAGCCATATCCTCCAACAGGATACGCTGGAACGTCTGCCTGTGGCCCACCCCCGGATGGGCCGCGAAGGTGCTGGGCTCCCCGGACGACTGGGAGCGGAGGATCTGGGAGGTCCTGACGCCGATACTGAGGCTCGATGCCGCCGATCCCGCGGCCGCCTGGCTCGCGCACGACGCCGAACTGAAGAGGAGGGCGTCCATCCTGAACGGGGCGAGGTTCGACAGGTTCCACCTCACCGGACCGGGAACGGATCTCTACGTCGGGATGGCCCCGGACAGGGTCTTCGCCGGGGGCAGGGGTGTGGCCCGGGACGGGCGCGACTTCTTCCCCAACATCCCCACCGAGGAGGTGTTCAGCACTCCCGACTTCCGGCGGACCGAGGGCAGGGCGGCATGCACCCGCCCGGTGCAGGTCAACGGGACCAACGTGGAGGGGGCGTGGTTCGAGTTCGAGGCAGGCCGGGTGAAGGCCTTCGGTGCATCCAGGAACGAGGGGGCCCTCGGAGAATACCTCTCCACCGACGAGAACGCTCGCTTCCTGGGTGAGATCGCCCTCGTTGGCACGGACTCGCCCATATACCGGAGCGGCAGGATCTTCCACAGCATACTGTTCGACGAGAACGCGGCCATCCACATCGCCCTCGGCAACGGCTACACCGAGTGCGTGGAGGGCGCCAGGGGCGCCGGGGTGCAGGACCTTCTCGGCCGCGGGTGCAACGTTTCTCTCGTGCACGTCGACTTCATGATCGGTTCGGACGAGGTGAGCGTCGACGGTCTGGACGCTTCGGGCGCAGCCACGCGCATCATCTCCCAAGGCAGGTTCGCGGTCTAGTCGGAAGGAGCCGGATTGCTCGACCAGAGGCTGCTCGAAATCCTTGCCTGCCCGGCCTGCAAGGGCCCGCTGGAATACCGGACGGAACCGTCCGAAGCACTTGTCTGCCATGCCTGCAGGCTCGTCTACCGGGTCGAGGAGGACATACCCATCATGCTGATCGACGAAGCCGCGCCCCTGGGGGACGAGGGCTGAAGCCTCCGCCACGGTCTTCCGATCTGTACCTGTCCGTGGTCGTCAGGACCGGCTGCCGCCGTTCGGCTTCAGCCGGCACGGCCCCGGGCGGACCGGGCGGCACGGTCTACCGGATCGACCTCGCAGCCGAACCCGTCGACGGGAGGGCCAACGACGAGCTGGCCAGGTTCCTCGCCTCCGAGTTCGGTACGGGCAGGGATGCGGTGGAGATCCGATCGGGGAGATCCTCCAGGAGGAAGCTCGTCAGGATAGGCGATCCCCCGGCGCGGCCTCCCTGGTTCGCCGGCTGACGACTCGAAGCCGGTCCACTGGAACCGATCGGCTGGCCGCCGGCACGTCCGCCATGGGCCGGCGAGTTGCCGACCCATCCGCGATCGCGCATAATCCCCGTTCTTCCGTAGAGTTGGAGGATCAGGCGGCATGCGGCTAATCGTTCCTTCGGACTGGGACTGGACCCCCCCGGAGGGGATCCCGGTCTGCAGGCGCAGGCCGTTCGTCCCGTGCCTGGACGACGTGGCGCAAGCCCTGGCCGGATCGGAGCGCCTGTTCGTCATAGGTACCGACGGGATGGCCGCGAAGCCCTGCTGGCTGCTGGCGACCGACCATGTCAACCTCTTCGGCGACGGCCCGCTGGTGGGCCCGAACGACGACCGGGCCGGCCCCAGGTTTCCCTCGCTCTCCGGGCTCTACGTGGATGTGGACGGCCCGTTCCTGAAGGGCACCGTGCTCCGTGCGCCCGACTGGCGGCTCGCCACGCCTGCCGAACTCGCGGCCACCGGCGCCGCGGCAGCCGTGACCGAGGGTGTGCTCGAGGCCGTGAAGGCCGGCCACGGCGGCGCGAAGGCCGCGCTCCTCGTCAGGTGCCACGGGCCAAACCGCTGGAACAGAAGCGCTCCGCCTCTCTCCGAACTGGTCGAGGGGCTCTCCCGGAGGGAAGGAAATTGAAGGAATCCTCCTACAAGGACAGCATAAGGCTTCCGAGCACCGGATTCGCCATGAAGGCGAACCTCCCGGCACGCGAGCCCGAGATCCTCGCATCCTGGGCCGCGGGGGACATCTATGCCGCGATCCGCGAATCGAGGAAGGGGCGCGAGACCTTCATCCTCCACGACGGGCCGCCGTACGCGAACGGGAATGTCCATCTGGGCACCGCCCTCAACAAGATCCTCAAGGACTTCGTCGTGAAGTCCCACACCATGCTCGGCTACGACTGCCCGTTCGTCCCGGGATGGGACTGCCACGGCATGCCCATCGAGCACAGGGTCGCGAGCGATTCGTCCGGACCGGCCGGTGCTGCAGGCAGGTCGGAGATCCGCTCGAAGTGCCGGGAATATGCCGGGAGGCACGTCGGGATCCAGCGCGAGGAGTTCAAGCGGCTCGGCATCTTCGGCGACTGGGAGCATCCGTACCTCACCATGTCGCGCAGCTATGAGGCGGGCATCCTCGAGGCCTTCGCCGACCTCGTCGAGAAGGGGTACGTCTATCAGGGCCTGAGGCCGATCAGCTGGTGCAGCTCCTGCCACACCGCCCTCGCCGACGCAGAGGTCGAGTACGCCCAGAGGCGCTCACCCTCGATCTGGGTCGCGTTCGAGCAGGACGAACCGGCGGCCTGGCAGGCCAGGGGCGTGCCGGCCGGCGTCGAGGTCGTGATCTGGACCACCACTCCCTGGACCCTTCCCGCGAACAGGGCCGTGGCGCTCAATCCCGCCGAGGAATACACGCTCGTGGATCACGGTCCGAGGCGCTTCCTCGTGGCCCTCAGGCGCTCACCGGACTTCGCATCGATGCTCGAGGGGGCGTCGATCCTCGAAGGCGCCCCCCGCTTCAGGGGCTCCGACCTCGAGGGTCTCCGGCTGAAGCACCCCGTCGATCCGGCCCTGCTTTCACGGGTCATCACGGCCGAGCACGTGACCATGGACGACGGCACGGGATGCGTGCACACCGCCCCGGGGCACGGCACTGACGACTTCGCCGCAGGGATGAGATACGGCCTGGAGGTCGCGAGCCCGGTGGACCCGTCCGGGGTCTTCACCGATGCCGCCGGCAGGTACGCGGGGATGCACGTGCACAAGGCGGACCCCGTGATCATCGACGACCTGCGGGCTTCGGGCAGGCTCGTCGCTTCCGGCACGATCGAGCACAGCTACCAGCACTGCTGGAGGTGCCACAGGCCGCTGATCTACAGGGCGACCAGCCAGTTCTTCCTCGACCTCTCACACGAAGGCCTCAAGGACAGGGTGCTGTCCGCCGTGGACGGCATGGGGTGGCATCCCGCCTGGGGCTACGACCGCATGAGGAACATGATGTCCGCGAGGCCGGACTGGTGCCTCTCCAGGCAGAGGGCGTGGGGTGTGGCGCTGCCCGCGCTGGTCTGCCGCTCCTGCGGGGAGGCATTCCTCGACGCGGAGATGGCCCGCGCGGCCGCCCGGATCGTCGCGGAGCGCGGATCCGACGCCTGGTTCGAGACCGATCCGCGCGTTCTGGCGTCGCTCGCAGGGCGTCCGGCGGTCTGCGGGGCCTGCGGTTCGAGTGACTTCGACAGGGTGGACGACATCCTCGACGTCTGGTTCGACAGCTCGCTGAGCCACCGCAACGTGCTCACCCCCGAGTACGGCCTCTCCAGGCCGGCCTCCGTCTATCTCGAGGCCACGGATCAGCACAGGGGATGGTTCGGTGTGAGCCTGATCACCAGCACCGCGCTCGGGCTGGGCATCCCGTCGAGGAACATCGTCACCCACGGCCTGGTCCTCGACCCGCAGGGCAAGAAGATGTCGAAGTCCCTCGGGAACGTGGTCTCGCCCCTCGAGGTGATCGAGACCTACGGGGCCGACATTCTCAGGCTCTGGTTCGCCTCGGTGGACTACACGGCCGACTTCAGGGCCGAGAAGTCCGTCCTCGACGACATGCGCGAAGCCTACCGCAAGCTGCGGAACACGGTGCGGTTCCTCCTCGGCAACCTGACGGGCGACGAGCGCGCCGGCGACTTCCGGCCGGACTTCAGGGGCCTGGAGCGGTTCATGTACCTGAGGTTCAGGAAGGCTGCGGCGGAGTGCGTGGACGCGTACCGCTCGTTCGAGTTCCACCGGGTCTTCCGCGAGCTCCGCAATCTCGCGACCATCGAGCTCTCGGGCCTGTTCCTCGACGCGCGGAAGGACAGGCTCTACTGCGACGCCCCCGAAGGCCCGGAGGCCTCCGGCACCCGGATGCTGCTCGGGTGGATGGCGACGGGCTTCCTCGAGCTGCTCGCCCCGATACTCCCGTTCACCGCCGAGGAGGGCTGGCGCGAGCTGCCGGAGGGCCTGGCCGATGTCCCGAGCGTCCACATGGCCCTGCTCCCCGGAGAGCCGCTGACGGAGGCCGAGGAGGCCGAGCTGGCCGGGTGGGACAGGTTCCTCGAGTACAGGCGCATCGCCCTGAAGAGCCTCGAGGACGCGAGGGCCGCGGGCCTGATCGGCAGCTCGCTCGAGGCGCACGTCCGCCTGACCGTGCCCGCCGACGCGGTGGATTCCGCGAACGGCGAGCCCTGGGCCGACTTCCTGATAGTGTCCACGGTCGACGCCGTGCCCTCGCCGGACGGGGAGGTCTCCGCCGCAGTCTCCCGCACTCCGCACGGGAAGTGCGAGAGGTGCTGGAGGCACATGCCCGAGGTCGAGGCCAGCCCGGAGAGGCTCTGCGGCAGATGCGCGGCGGTCGTCGGGAGGGATGGTGAGAGCGTTGAGGAGTGACAGCCCCGTGAAGGCGTTCATCGTGGCCGCAGCGGCGGTCGCGCTGGACCAGGCCACCAAGTCGCTCGCCCTCTCGAACCTCTCGTCGGTCGAACCCGTGCCCCTGCTCGGAGACGCGTTCCGGCTCGTTCTCAAGTTCAACGAGGGGGCGGCCTTCAGCCTCAGCTGGGGCGGGACGACCGTGCTCATAGCGATGACAGCGATCGCGGCTGCAGCGGTCACCGTCGCGATCCTCCGGTGGCGCAGGCGGAGCCCTGCAGGGATGGCCGGCCTCGGGCTCATCCTGGGGGGCGCCCTGGGGAACCTGGGCGACAGGATCTTCCGTGACGGCCGCGTGATAGACTTCCTCGACATGGGGCTGGGAGCGCGCAGGTGGCCCACCTTCAACGTGGCCGACATCGCGATCACCGCGGGCGCGCTCATGCTCGTGATACTGCACAGGGACGGGGGGAGGGTGGAGGATGCCTGAAGAGACCGGCAGCACCGGCACGGTCGTCGTGGCCGTCGGCGGGAACTCGATAATCGATCCGAAGGGGAGGAGAGGCAACCTCGACACCCACGACCTCGCCCGGGAGTTGTGCGAACAGATAGCGAGCCTCGCGGGCCGTTACGGGAGCGTGGTGCTGACCCACGGGAACGGGCCCCAGGTCGGTTTCGAGCTGCTCCGCAACGAGGCGGCCAGGGACGTCGTCCCTCCCGACGGGATGGACGTGAACGTGGCCGCCACGCAGGGGTACATCGGCTACCTCCTCCAGCAGGTCCTCGGCGACGTGCTCGAGGAGAGGAACGAGGAGGTCCCGATCTGCAGCCTCGTCACTCAGGTCGAGGTGGATCCGGACGATCCCGGCTTCCAGAATCCCACCAAGCCCGTCGGGCCGTTCTATTCGGCGGAGGAGGCGGCAAAGCTCGCTTCCGAGAGGGGATGGAGGATGAGGGAGGACGCGGGGCGCGGCCACAGGAGGGTCGTCCCGTCGCCGAAACCCCTCAAGATCCTCGAGCTGCCGTCTGTCAGGAACCTCGTGCATTCCGGCCAGATAGTGATCTGCACGGGCGGCGGAGGCATCCCGGTGGTGCGCAGGGGGAAGCGTTTCGAGGGGGTGGCCGCCGTGATCGACAAGGACCTAGCGAGCGCCCTCCTCGCCTCGGGCCTGGGCGCCCGGGACTTCGTGATCTCCACCGGAGTGCCCGAGGTCTACGTGGACTTCGGGAAGCCGGAGCAGAGGGCGCTCAGGAGCATAGGCGCGGAGGAGCTCCGGAGGCTGCGCGCCCAGGGCCACTTCGCGGCGGGTTCCATGCTCCCCAAGATCGACGCCTCCCTCGACTTCATCGACAAGGGTGGCGCGAGGGTCGTCATCACGAGCCCTTCGAGCATCCTGTCATCGCTGGACGGAGAGACCGGAACCACGATAGTCCCTTGATGAGGCGGCCGTCGGCCTGCAACGCGGGGGGTGTCCGAGCATGGACCTTTACAGCGAGTTCCCCGTACTCTTCATAGACAACGACCTGATGGGCTCAACCGCCAACAGCAGGGCGGTGCGCGCCATCGTCGACGCCCTCCAGGACGAGCACATCAACGTACTCGAGGCCCCCACGTGCTCCGACGCGGAGGTCCACCTCAGGTCCCTCGCCAAGATCGGCTGCATCCTGCTCGACTGGGAGCTCGACTGCACCGGCAACCCCGAGTACGACAGCACCGCGACGATGGTCCGGAAGATCACGGACAAGAGCATGGAGATCCCGCTCTTCCTGATCACGGACAAGCTCTCCGTGGCCGACATCCCGCTCGAGGTGATGAAGCGCATCGACGGCTACATCTGGGCCCTCGAGGACACGCCGGACTTCATAGCGGGCAGGATAGAGCGCGACCTGCGCCAGTACGTCGACAACCTGATGCCGCCCTTCCTGAAGGCGCTCTACAGCTACGTCCAGTCCTACCGGTACTCGTGGCACACGCCCGGGCACATGGGCGGGGTGGCGTTCCTCAAGTCGCCTGTCGGGAAGGTCTTCCACCAGTTCTACGGCGAGAACCTCTTCCGCAGCGACATCTCCGCCTCCGTGCCCGACCTCGGGTCGATCCTCGAGCACAACGGGGTCAGCGGCGAGTCGGAGAAGCTCGCGGCCAGGATCTTCGGGGCGGACAGGACCTACTACGTCACCAACGGCACCTCCACCGCCAACAAGATGGTGTTCCACGGCTGCGTGAAGAGCGGGGACCTCGTCCTGCTCGACAGGAACTGCCACAAGTCGATCATCCACGCGGTGATCATGACCGGCGCCATCCCCATATACCTGAAGTCGAGCCGGAACGCCCTGGGCATAATCGGCCCCGTTCCTGTGTCCGAGTTCTCGCAGGAGTCGCTGCGCGAGAAGATCGAGACCTGCCCCTTCACAGAGCCCGGCACGAACCCCAGGATCAAGCTCGCGGTCCTCACCAACTCCACCTACGACGGGCTGTGCTACAACACGGAGCTCGTGAAGGACATGCTGGACGGTGTCTGCGACAACGTGCTCTTCGACGAGGCCTGGTACGCCTACGCCCGGTTCCACGACCTCTACCGCGAGAGGTACGGCATGTACCAGGGCGACGTGGACCACGGCCTGACGGTCTTCGCTTCGCAGTCCTCCCACAAGGTGCTCGCCGCCATCTCCCAGGGCTCGATGCTCCACATCAAGGAGGGCGGCCGCGAGTTCAACCACGACAGGTTCAACGAGGCCTACATGATGCACTCCTCGACCTCGCCCCTCTACTCGATCGTCGCCTCGCTCGACGTCGCGGCGCGGATGATGGAGGGCGGCATGGGCAAGATGCTCGTCGAGGAGGCCCTCGAGGAGGCCGTCGTGTTCAGGCTGAAGATGGAGCACATCGATCAGCAGGTGCGCGGCGGGGGGCCGGGGGGATGGTGGTTCGGGATCTGGGAGCCCGACGAGGTCTTCGAGCCCGACCCGAAGAAGCCGTCGGCCAGGAGGCCCGTCGATCTCGGACAGGTCGACGACAAGAGGCTCGTGGCCGACCCGGACTGCTGGAAGCTCGATCCCACAGCCAAGTGGCACGGTTTCAGCGACATCTCCCGGGACTACGTCATGCTCGACCCCCTGAAGGTGACCATCACCACGCCGGGCATAGGCCCGGACGGGCTGATGACGGACTTCGGGATCCCGGCGGGCATAGTGGCGAGGTTCCTCCGCGAGCGCGGGATCGTGGTGGAGAAGACGGGCTTCTACAGCCTGCTGGTGCTCTTCACGCTCGGGATAACCAAGGGCAAGTCGGGCACGCTGCTCGCCGAGCTGTTCGACTTCCGCGAGGCCTACGACGAGGACTTCGGGCTCTCGCAGGTGTTCCCGACGCTCACCGACCAGTTCTCGGTGAGCTACTCGGGTCGCACGGTGCGCGACCTGGTACAGGAGATGCACGACTTCCTGAAGGACAAGACCATCTCGAACGTTCTCACCGAGATCTTCGGCGGCCTGCCCGTGCAGAGGATGCTGCCCGACGAGGCCTACGGCTGCCTGGTCTCGGGCGAGGTCGAGGAGGTCTCCATCGCTCATCTCGCCGGGAGGATCTCGGCGGTCACCGTGGTGCCCTACCCGCCCGGGATCCCTCTGGTCATGCCGGGGGAGGAGTTCGGCGCGTCCGACAGCCCGGTGCTCGAATACCTCGAGATCCTGCAGGAGTTCCACAACCGCTTCCCGGGATTCGAGGGCGAGGTGCACGGCGCGAGGGTGAGGAAGACCGAGAGTGGCTACTTCAGGTATTCGGTAGACTGCGTCCGCCGCTGACAAGTCGGGCTGGAGCAAGAAGGGATCCATTCTCGACCTGCCCGGCTCATGTGTGATATGCCGCCTCCGGAGGTGGGGAAGTGATCTGGTTTCTGATCACCCTCGTGATCTGGAGCTCGATGGAGGTGGTATCGAAGCCCCTCATGGGCATCTTCGACCCGTTCTCCCTCACATTCTGCCGGTTCCTCCTCGGGATCGTCGTGCTTGCCGCATTCGCCGCGCTCCGCGGCAGGCTCCTCGAGTTCAGGGCGCTGGGGCGGAGGACCCTCCTGCTGCTCTGCTCGATGGGCGTTCTCAACACCTTCGTGAGCATGTCGCTTCTGCAGCTCGCCGTCCTCCACGCCACGCCCGCGACGGCGGCAACGGTGTTCTGCATACACCCGGTGATCGTCCTGGCGGCCTCGGTGGCGCTCGGCTGGGAGAGGTTCTCGTGGATCAGGACGGCGGCCTTCGCCGCCGCGTTGGCCGGCGTGGCGCTGGTCTCGGCCGCCGCGCCCGGGGGAGGGCTGGCCGGGCCGGCCTGCGCCCTCATCGGCGCTGTCGCCTTCGCATCGTACACGATCATAGGCAAGAAGGTGTCGGGAGTGGTCAGCCCCGTCACCGCCAACCTGGTGTCGTTCGCCGCGGGCGTCGCAGCCCTCGGGGCCTTCATGGCGGCCACGGGCAGGGATCCCGTGCCGGGCGACCTTTCGGGGATCGGAACGGCCGACCTGCTGAGGTTCGCGCACCTGGGCGTGCTGGTCAGCGGCGCGGGATATCTCACGTTCTTCCGCGCCCTGAAGGCCATGCCCGTCTCGGCCGCGTCGCTGATCTTCTTCCTGAAACCGGTGCTGGCCACTGGATTCTCGGCGGCGCTGACTGGGGAGAGGCCCACGGCAGCGTTCTTCGCCGGCCTCGCCCTGGTCGTCCTCTCGACCGCCGCCTGCCTGCTCCCCCGCCGCCGCCTTTGACCCGGCCGGTTCCTTCATTTCCGCTGACGCGGAAATGCTCTCCGGTCCTCTCGCGGCTTGCCATTACTGTTGGTCGAATGATGGCAAGCCACTGCCGGACCTGCTCATTCCCGCGGACGCGGGAATG
>CAZMAT010000005.1:0-126938 GCA_964564435.1 uncultured bacterium | reverse complement strand
GTCGAATGATGGCAAGCCACTGCCGGACCTGCTCATTCCCGCGGACGCGGGAATGCTCTCCGGTCCTCTCGCGGCTTGCCATTACTGTTGGTCGAATGATGGCAAGCCACTGCCGGACCTGCTCATTCCCGCGGACGCGGGAATGAGCGTGTCGACAGGCTGCCACTTCGTCTGGCGACGAGGGAGCGCGGGCGGTTACGACGGCAGTCCGGCACCGAGCTTGCGGTTGAAGACTCGGGAGCGGCGGTGGAGGCGGCGCTCGTAGAGCTTCCACATCGACTGTATCAGCGTGTTGTCCTCCAGCTCGTGGTTGCTCTCGGCGAACTTCATCCCCCTCGCGAGGGCGGTCCTGCCCATGTCCATCGTCAGCATGGCGTCGATGCCCTTGTTCCGGTACTCCGGCAGTATCCCGGCCAGGTAGAAGTCGAGCACGTCGCTCCTCTTGAGGGCGCGCAGGATGTGCACGAAGCCGAACGGGAGCAGCCTTCCCCGGGCCTTCTGGAAAGCCCGCGAGAGGTTGGGCATGGCGATGATGAAGCCCACCAGCCTGTCGCCGTCGACGGCCAGCTTGATGAACGAGGGGTCGACCTGGCCGAGGTAGCTCTCGATGTAGAAGTCGATCTGAGCATTCGACAGGAGGGTCGTCCCGTAGAGGTCGGTGTAGGTCAGGTTGAGCACGTCGAAGATCTGCCTTCCCCACCTGCGGGCGAGGGTCTTCCGGGATTTCTCGCTGAAGACGCGGATCCCGGTCCTGCGGGAGATCTGCTCCGCGAGCTTCAGCATGCGCTCCGGCAGCTCGGACGGGACCGTGATCCTGTACTCGACGTAGTCGACTTCCTTGGCATACCCCAGGCCCTCGATGAGCTCCGCGTACCAGGGCGGGTTGTAGCTCCCCGCGATCGTGGGCAGCTCGCAGAAGCCCTCGACGAGAACGCCTGTGGGGTCGTTGTCCGTGAAGCCGAGCGGCCCGCTGATCTCCGTCATGCCCTGCGAGGCCACCCACTCCTCGGCGGCCGAGAGGAGGAGTCGCGCTGTAGCCTGGTCCTTCTCGCACTCGAACCAGCCGAAGCGCCCGCACTTCCTGTCCCACTTGCCGACGTAGGCGTCGGAGACGATGGCGGCCACGCGGCCCACAGTGCGGCCGTCCCTCACCGCCCTGAAGAGCTGCGCGCGGGCGGTCTCGTAGGCGGGGTTGCGCCGGGGGTCGAACTGGGCCTTCTCGTGGGAGACGAGCTGGGGTATCCAGAGGGGGTCGCCCCGGTAGAGGTCGAAGGGCAGCATGACGAATGCGGAGATGTCCCTCGCGGAACGCACCGGTTCGATGGTAGTTTCGTGCGCCAATTCCAACTCCGGGTTCATGTGGATGTATTACCGTGTAAGCCCGACGGGGCGCAGCCGGTTCCCGGCCTCCTCAGGACCCCCTGACCGATTCGACCGCCTTCGCCAGCCCACCATCGTCCGCGCCCCGCGACGGGGCGACCGTGAGCGAGGTGAGCGCTGCGTCGGCCTTGCGGAGCCTGTCGACGAGCAGGATGGCTATCGCGAGCAGGAGCCGCGACCCGAGGGCGGGAGCCTCGAGGAGCGTCCTGACGAAGTCCTCCTTGTTGAGGCGGTACACGACCCCGGCCTCCCTGGCGGTCACTGTCGCCGATCTCGGGCTCTCGTCGAGGAACGACATCTCGCCGATCAGCCCTCCGGCCCTGATCGACGAGAGGTAGACCTTCTGCGAGGGCCGCTCGTCGGTGACGACGAACTCGCCTTCGGCGACGATGTACATCGACGTGGACTGCTCGCCCTTGCGGAAGAGCACGTCGTTCTTCGCGATCTCGACCCTGGAGCACCTGGCGAGGATCGCTTCCTCCTCCTGCTCCGTGAGCGTCTTGAAGTATCTCCTGTCCTGAGCAGCCACGGTCACCGCCTTTCCCGGCCTTCGACGGAGGATTCAGCCGCCCTCCTGCCGGAGATGGCCTTGTAGGCCTCGAACCAGACTATCCCGAGCATGCCGGCCGCCAGGCACAGGACGACGTCCACCGCATGGAGCCTGTCGAAATGGAACAGGCGGCCCAGGAATGGAATGTAGATCACCATCGCGAGAAAAGCCATAGCCCCCGACGCGACCATCCACATGGCCCTGTTGGGGGTCCGGATGATCTCCGGCAGGCTCCGGCGCCACGACCGGTTGGTCGCTATGAGCATGATGTTGGCCACCACCAGGGTGGAGAAGGCGAGAGCTCGGGAGTCGTTCTCGGAATGCCCCGCATGCGTGGCCCACAGGAACACGGCCGTCGTGACAGCGAGCACGGACAGGCCCTGGAGGAGGCTCACGACGAGCGACTTCCTGCCGAACAGCCTCCGCCTTCGCGAGTCGGGCGGGCGCCTCATGGCGTCCCTCTCCTCGCCCTCGGCCTCGAAGACTATGGAGCAGGCGGGATCTATGATCATCTCCAGGAAGGCCACGTGCACGGGCATCAGGATCATCGGCCAGCCCATCAGCACGGGCAGGAGCGAGAGCCCGGCAACGGGTATGTGCACGGCGACGATGTAGGCGAAGGCCTTGGAGATGTTGTCCCTGATCCTCCTGCCCTCGCGCACCCCCCTGACGATGGAGCGGAAGTTATCGTCGAGGAGGACGAGACCTGCGGCCTCCCTCGCCACGTCTGTGCCCCTCGCGCCCATCGCCACACCGATGTCCGCGGCCTTCAGGGCCGGGGCGTCGTTCACGCCGTCGCCGGTCATCGCGACGGTCTCGCCTGCGCGCCTGAGCGCCTCGACCACGCGGAGCTTCTGCCTGGGCACCGCCCGGGCGAAGACCGATACCTCCGGGAGCCTCCTCATCAGCTCGTCGTCGCTCATCCTGTCGAGCTCGGCGCCGGTGATCAGCCCGCCCTCGCCCAGGCCGGTGTCACAGGCGACCTCGAGGGCCGTCGCAGGGTAGTCTCCGGTGATCATCATCACGTTTATCCCGGCGCCCCTGCACTCGGCCACCGAGTCGGCCACGCAGGGCCTCACCGGGTCCCTCAGGCCGATCAGGCCGAGGAACTCGAACTCGAGGTCGTGCTGGATTTCCGGAAGGCTGCCGTCGAAGCCTGCAGCCGCCACGCCCAGAACCTTGAGGCCGCCGGCAGCCATGGCCTGGACCCTCGCCTCGATGCCGGCCAGCCTCTCCGGAGGTTCGTGGCACAGGTCCGCTATGGCCTCCGGCGCCCCCTTGGAGGCTATGAGGTACTCGGAGCCGTCCGGCGACCTCCATACGTGGGAGAGGGCCATCAGCTCGGAGCTCAGGGGGTATTCCCGGACGAGGACCCAGTCGTCGTGGAGATGGGCGGTGCCCGAGAGCAGGGATGTGCCCGCCTCCCGCACGGCTCGGTCCACCGGGTCGATCGGGTTGCCCTTGCTGGCCAGCACCGCGTATTCGAGCAGGCCGTGGAGTTCGTCCGCAAGCTCCCCTTCTCCTCCGGACCACGAGCCGCTCCCGTTCTCCATCCCGGCCAGTTCGAGGGTGTTCATCGTCAGGGTGCCGGTCTTGTCCACGCAGAGGAATGTCGCCGTGCCGAGGGCCTCCACGGCGGGCATCGTCCTGCAGAGGACTCCGTGCTTCGACAGGCGCCATGCTCCCAGGGAGAGGAAGATGGTGAGAACCACGGGGAACTCCTCGGGCAGGGTGGCCATGGCCAGGGTGATGCCCGCAAGGATGCCGTCCTTCCAGGCTTCCGGGCCGGCCCCCTTCGACAGGGCCGAGACGACTGCGGTCAGTGCGCAGAGCGCGAGGCCCAGGACGGCCAGCCGTGAGACGAGCCTCGATGTCTCCCTCTGAAGCGGCGTCCTCGGGGCCTCGGTCTCCCTCATCATCACACCGATGCAGCCCAGCTCGGTCTTAGCCCCCGTGGCAGTGACCTCGGCGACGCCGAACCCGGATGTTACCAGGGTGCCGGAGAAGACCCTGGTGGAGTGCCCGGGGTCGTCCGCGGCGACTCCGGCGGCCTTCGGAACGGGCGCCGATTCTCCGGTGAGGCAGGACTCGTCGACGAAGAGGTTCATCGAATCGGCCAGCCTGCCGTCGGCCGCGACCCTGTCGCCCTCCGAGACTATGAGCAGGTCGCCGGGCACCACGTCGCGCCCCGGTATCCTGACCCTCGATCCGCTCCTCACCACAAGGGCCCTGGGGCTCGAGATGTCCCTCAGTGCCTTGAGCGCCTTGTCCGTCCTGCGTTCCTGGACGATGGTGATCACGATCACCAGAGCCACGAAACCGAGGAGCATGGCGGCGTCCTGAGGCTCCCTGGCGACGAAGAGGTAGAGGCAGCCCGAAGCCAGGAGCAGGAGCAGCATGGGCTCGCTGACGACGTCGAATACCAGCCTGAGGAGCCCTCGCGAGGACGACCGGGGCAGTTCGTTGGGGCCTTCGGAGGCGAGCCTGGTTGCCGCCTCTTCGTGTGACAGGCCTTCGAGGCCTCCCAGTTCACGGGCTTCGGGCATGGAACGGCGCCTCCGTGGTTCAGTTCTGCCTGCGGAGGTGTCCGCCGCTTTGAGCCCGTGGCCTGAACCGGTTGCGGTCGGTGATGACTGTCTTTCGGAGCCTGCAGAACGGGGCAGCCGCGACCGCCGGCGAGCTTGCCGTATCATCCCGCATCCGCAGTATAATAACCCAACCCCGTTGAGTGGGGGAACAACAGGAGGGATCGATGAGAAGCTTGCTTGTGTCCGCCGCTGCCGTACTCTTCGTCCTCGCAGGGTGCAAGGCGCCGGCGCCCAAGATCGAGATGCAGGCCCCGGCGGAGCTTTCCGGGGGCAGCGAGTTCCAGGTGACGTGGGTCGGACCCGACAGCGTCGGCGACTACATCACCATCGTTCCGGCCGGTGCTGCCGAGGGTGACTGGGCCGAGTACGCCTACACGGCCCAGGGCAATCCCGTTACGCTGCACGCGCCCTATGCCGCAGGCCAGTACGAGATCAGGTACGCCACCGAGAAGACGACGCCCGACTCCACGCTGGGCAGGATCACGATCACCGTCACCGCCGTCGAGGCATCCGTGACCGCTCCTGCAACCGCCGATGCGGGCACCCAGTTCGAGGTCGCCTGGACCGGCCCCGCGAACCCAGACTGCTATGTGTACATGGTGGCCGAGGGCGCGCCCGAGGGTGACTGGGCAGGTTCGGAGTGGTACTACGTCAGCTCCGGCAATCCTCTGACCTTCACCGCTCCGCCGGTCTCGGGCAACTACGAGATCAGGTTCGCCACCGAGCTCACCGAGCCCGACTCCACCCTCGCCAGGGCAGTGGTAGCAGTCAGCGGCCTGGGCGGCGTCACGCTCTCCGCCCCCGCCTCCGTCACGGCCGGCGCGGCGTTCGACGTCACGTGGGCGGGCACCGCTGCCGAAGGCGAGTACATCGTGGTCGTCCCCTCCGGCACCCCCGAGGGTGAATGGGCGGGATGGGAGTGGTACTACGTCACCGAGGGCAGCACCCTGACCTTCACCGCCCCCGCGGCCGGCGAGTACGAGATCCGCTACGTCACCGAGGCCACGGATCCCAACACCACCATCACTAGGATTCCGCTCGCTGTAGAATAGCTGACCGGACAAGGCTGAGGGCGCCGGGCGACCGGCGCCCTTTCCTATATGCTCAGATCGAGGGTGTAGCCGAGGAGGAAGCTCCGTCTGTCGAAGTGGAAGCTGACCCCCGAGCCCCGGAGTGCGGGGGCACGGTCGAGGAAGGAGTCGAGCCAGTCCGGGACCGGGATGAGCGTCTCCCGCTCGCGGCAGGCCATGCCCGCCGCGAGGGACTCGATCCCGCGGGGGAGCAGCAGGAGCCGCCCGTCCGCGGGTTCCTCCGTGCCGGCCATCCCGCAGGGCATGGCGCTTTCGTCCGCACCTGACCCCGGAACGCCGATGGGCGCGGATGCCGCCACCCACGCCGAAAGAAGGATCGAGGAAACCGTCATGCCCATACATGGGTATTATAACACTTGGCTACCGGGTTGTTCCCCGGCGACAGCCCCGGGAATCCTTCGAGAGCCGGAGACGGCGAGGCGCCCATGTATGGCAACCTCGAGTCCATCTACACCGGCGATGATCTGAGAGACGCCGCCGCCTGGCTGCTCGACCCGGTCTCGCACTGCCGCTCGCTCGACAGGGCCCGGACACGGATCCTGAACGAGCTCGGTGGAATCCAGGCCCGCTTCACCGACGACCAGGGATTCAGATATTCGACGGTGAGGGACTGCGCCAGGGCTCTCAGAGGAATGCTGCTGCCCCACTCGGAGGAGAAGGCGGGCTTCTCCATCCTCGAGAAGCTGATCGCCATCCAGAGAGGCGGAGCCGGGGGCGGGCAGTCGCCCGCGTTCAATGCCGAGTTCATCAACCTCTTCAGGGGGCTGGCGGGCAGGGCCGGGTCCTGGATGATGAACGACGAATCCGACACGAGATCCCTGTCGGGCAGGGAGGCCGCCGTCCAGAGATCCGGCGAGCTGGACCAGATCTGGCAGACCGTCGAATCCTGGATGAACCGCTGGGAGGACGGGCTGACTCCGGAAGCCGTCAGCCGGAGGGAGGACGGGCGGCGGCGGGTGCTCGACATCCTGGGCGGCGGCGAACGCGACTGGGACGACTGGCGCTGGCAGGCCGCGAACGCCGTGACATCGCCCGGGCTGCTCGCGAGGCTGATCCCGGGCATCGACACGTCAGGGGTCGAGAAGGCGGCCCGGCTCTCCATCCCGTTCGCCGTAACCCCCTACTACGCGTCCCTCATGGACCCCGGCGCCGGATCGGGCGACCGCGCGCTCAGGGCGCAGGTGGTGCCCTCGGAAGAGTACGTCGAGTCCTTCGAGGCCGCGCGGCAAAGGGCGGATCTCGACTTCATGCGCGAGAGGGACACCTCGCCCGTCGACCTGGTGACGAGGAGGTATCCCGCGATCGCCATCCTGAAGCCCTACAACGCATGTCCGCAGATCTGCGTGTACTGCCAGCGCAACTGGGAGCTGGAGGGGGCCATGTCGCAGACTGCGATGGCGCCCGAATCGGGTCTGAACGATGCGCTGGACTGGATAGCCGGCCACCCGTCGATCCGCGAGGTGCTGGTGACAGGAGGCGATCCACTCGCGATGGATGACACGAGCCTCGGCTCGATACTCCGGAGGATCGCCGCCATCGACCACGTCGATCTGGTGAGGATAGGCACCCGTACTCCGGTGACCATGCCGATGAGGTTCACACCCGGCCTCCTCGATCTCCTCTCCGACATAAGGTCGCCGGGAAGGCGCGAAGTGGCGGTCGTGACCCACGTCCAGCACCCCTGCGAGATCACCCCCGCGACCGTCAGGGCGGTCGATGCCGTCAGGATGAGGGGGATCGGCGTCTACAACCAGCTCGTGTTCACCTACTACATATCGAGGCGGTTCGAGGCTGCGAAGCTCCGGATGCTGCTGCGCAGGATAGGGATAGACCCCTACTACACCTTCGTGCCCAAGGGGAAGCAGGAGACCGTGGAGTACAGGGTGCCCATCGCAAGGATACTCCAGGAATACCAGGAGGAGGCCAGGCTCCTCCCCGGCACCCGCCGGACCGATACGCCGGTATACAATGTCCCCGGCCTCGGAAAGAACTATCTTCTCGCCAATCTGAACAGGGACCTGGTCTCGGTGATGCCGGACGGCTCGAGGCTCTACGAGTTCCACCCCTGGGAGAAGAACGTCACGAGACAGGGGGGATACCTGGGCACGGACGTGCCCGTGCTGGACTACCTCTCCCGGCTCGCCGCGGACGGCGAGGACATCTCGGACTACTCGAGCATCTGGTACTATTACTGAGGCTTTTCGTCACAGTTCGGCCGATTCCCCTGGAGGTTCCTCATGGAGTTGCTGTTGGCGAATCTCATCCCCGTGCTGGCAGCGCTCGACCCGGCCGCCGGCCCGGTTCCGCCGCCCGTTGCAGAGATGCGCCCCTTCACGGTCGAGTCCCCCTGCGGCGACCGAGTCGACGAGTACTACTGGATGCGCGACAGGGAGGACCCGGCCGTGATCGCCTGTCTCGAGGCGGAGAACGCCTACGCCGACTCCCTGATGGCGGGTGCGTCGCCTCTCGTGGACAGCCTCGTGGCCGAGATGGAGGTCCGGATACCGCTCTCCGATTCGTCCGTCCCGTATCCGTACAACGGGTTCCTCTACTGGAGCCGCTTCGACGAGGGGAGCGACTATCCCGTCCACATGAGGCGCCCCGAAACCGGAGGCCCGGCCGAGACGGTCCTGGACGTAGCCGCGCTGGCATCCGGCAGGGAGTACATGGATGCATGGCCCGTCATGAGCCCCGACGGCTCGATAGCTGGCGTGGCCTTCGACACGACGGGTTCGCTCGAATACACGGCGGTCTTCGTCGGGATGGGCACCGGGAGGCTGCTGGACGACACGCTCGGTGGCACTGACGGGAGCCTGGTCTGGGGCAACGACTCGCGCACCGTCTTCTACGGCGCCCTGGACAGCACGTGGCGGACCTGCAGGATCATGAGGCACGCGCTGGGCACCCCGCAGGCTGCCGACGCGGTCGTCTTCGAGGAGGACGACCCCACCTTCTGGCCTTACGTGTTCAAGTCCCGGGACGACGGGTACGTCCTGATAGAAACGTCCAGCACCGAGTCCTGCGAGACATGGATCCTCGACGCCGACGATCCCGGGGGCGCGTTCCGCGTGGTGGAGCCGAGGACCCCCGGTCTCGAGTACAGCGTGGAGACCCTGGGCGACACGCTCTACATCCTGACCAACCTCGCGGCGCAGAACTTCCGCGTCATGACGGCGCCGGCATCCGAGCCCGCCGCGGCCCGCTGGGCGGAGGCCGTGCCCGTGAGGGACGACGTGCTGATCGAGGATGTGGAGGCCTTCCCCGGCTGCCTGGCGATGCTCGTCAGGAGCGGCGGCTTCTCGCAGCTCCGCACGGTGGACCTCTCCACCGGAGTCGAAACCGTGGCTGCGGGGGGCGACGAGCCTTCGACGCTCTGGTTCGAGAGCAACCGCCGGCCGTCCGATCGTCTGGTCCGCTACGGCTACTGCTCACTGACGACCCCCGTGCAGACCCGCTCACTCGACCTCGGGACGGGCGTCTCCACGATCCTGAAGCAGGATTCGGTCGGGGGCGGCTTCGACGCCTCCCTGTACAGCTCGACGGTGATGTACGCTCCCTCGCACGACGGGGTCGAGGTCCCCATCTCCATGGTCTGGCGTTCCGACATGGGAGGCCCGGTCGACAGGCCCCTGCTGCTGGAAGGGTACGGCGCCTACGGCTACAGCTCCGATCCGTGGTTCTCGAGCTCGATGCTCAGCCTCCTCGACAGGGGGTTCGTCTTCGCCACCGCCCACGTCAGGGGTGGCTCGGAGATGGGCAGGAGCTGGTACGAATCCGGGAGGCTCCTCCTGAAGAGGAACACCTTCCTCGACTTCATCGCCTGCGCCGAGTACCTGGCGGATGCCGGCGTGACCGGCCCGGACAGGATGTTCGCAAGGGGCGGGAGCGCCGGCGGCCTGCTCGTCGGGGCGGTGGCCATGATGAGACCGGAGCTCTTCAGGGGCGTGGTGGCCGAGGTGCCTTTCGTGGACGTCGTGACCACCATGCTGGACCCGAGCATCCCCTTGACCACCAACGAGTACGAGGAGTGGGGCGACCCCTCCGATCCGGTCTTCTACGACTACATGCTGTCCTACTCGCCGTACGACAACGTGGGGGCGCGCGACTACCCGGCGCTGTACGTCACGGCGGGGTGGAACGATTCCCAGGTCTGCTACTGGGAACCGGCCAAGTGGGTGGCCAGGATCCGCAGGCTCCGGACCGACGAAGATCCGCTCGTATTCAGGACGGAGATGGGCGCCGGGCATGCCGGCGCCTCGGGCAGGTTCGGATGGATGGAGGACGCGGCCTCGGAGCAGGCATTCCTGCTGGGTCTGCTCTGACCCCGGGGCCGCCTCTCCCTACTCTATCCCGTACGTGATCGTGACGCTCGTCTGGACCGACATCTCGGCGGGGGTGATGGAAGGCGGCGCCATGCCTCCGCCTGCATACTCGCCGGTGCTTAAGGAGGCGGACATCGCCCCGTATCCGTAGTACGGATCGTAGTAGTCATAGGAGTACTCGCTGATCATGGTGGGTTCGCCCAGCGTCACGCCCGTGGCTGATGCGAGCTGTCCGGCCCTGTTCTGCGCATCCTCGACCGCCATGATCCTGGCCTCGTCGTACAGCGCGGCCCTGTCCGAGATGGCGAAGGAGACCGAGGAGATGTAGTTGGCGCCGCCCTCCACGAGCGCGGCCAGGACCTCTCCAACACTGTCGGTGTCGTACAGCTTGAGCGTGGCGTAGTCGGAGACGTGGTACAGCAGAACGTCGGTGTACTCATAGGTGTACTCGTCGTACTCGTACTCGGTCCACAGGCTGTAGGAGCTGGTGGCGATGTCGTCTGCGTCCACACCCTCGCGCACGGCGGCATCCCGCGCGCCCCGCATCATCCCCGAGGCCTCGTCCACGGCCTCCGCAGCCGAGTAGCCCGTCACGTCGACCCCGAAGGTTATCGTCGCCATGTCCGGCTCGCTCCAGGCCATGCCCGTCCCGGTGACGGATATCTGGCGGGGATAGACGTAGGGGTCCTGCGCCGAGGCGGTTCCACAGACCATCAGCAGCACTGCTGCCGCCAGCATCGTCCTCATCGTTCTCCTCCTCTGTTGACTGTCCACGACCTGTACATACCCGGCGAGGCCGTGATAGATTCCACGAGCCCGGTCCCCGGGCAATATGCACCCCCGGCCGACTTCGGTCATTCCAGCCTCGCCGGAAGGATCCGCCGACGCGATGAGAGTGTTCGTCCCTCCGTTCATCGTCGATGGAGCCAGAAGAGGCCTCTTCAGCGGAACGGTCCCGGGGGCGGTCGTGATGATCGACTTCCCGGGCTTCACCGCTCTCACCGAGGAATACATGGCCCGCGGCACCAGGGGCGCCGAGGAGCTCTCGCTCGTCCTCAACGGCATGCTCGGGACCGCGGTGGAGGGGATCGTGGCCGCGGGCGGCTTCATCGGGGGCTTCGCCGGGGATTCCGTCACTGGCGTCCTGCCGGGGAGAGGCGCGGCGGAAGCCTCCCGGACCGCCGCGAAGATCTCGCATGCCCTTGCCTCGAGCAAGGGTTCCGGCCCCGGATCGCTCGTGAAGATCGGCATCGCCTCCGGAACGGTGTCCTGGGATGTCATCCCGGGCCGCGGCAGGCTGTTCCACTATTTCTCGGGCGCCCCCGTTGCCGCAGCCTCGGCGGAGCAGGAGGCCTGCGCCCCCGGCGCGATCCGGTCGGCGGGTCACGTCGCCGTGCGGGATGCCGCTCCTGCCGGGAAGGCGGCGGGATCCGCCCCGATGCCCTGCTGCTCGGGCGATTTCTTCGTGCCCGAGCGCGTGGGCTCGCTGGCCTCCCAGGGGGAGTTCAGGTTCGTCACGAGCGTTTTCGTCGCAGGACCTTCGGAAGGGCCGGGGCCGGGCAGGGAGTTCGTGGCGCGGGTCCTCGACCTCGCGGAACGCTACGACGGCTTCCTCAGCGGAGTGGATACGAAGCCTGCGGGTGCCAACCTGCTCGTGCTGTTCGGCGCGCCGGTCACCCACGAGGACGATGCGGCGAGAGCCGACGGCTTCCTGGCCGACCTGCTCGGGCAGCATTCCGGATCGGCCAGGGCGGGGGTCGAGTGCGGCGAGGTCTTCGCCGGGCTGCTGGGTTCGGGGAGCCATACCGCCTATACGGCGATCGGAGCCCCGGTCAACCTGGCTGCGCGGCTGCTCTACCTCGCCTCGAGCGGCTGTGCCCTCTCCGGCCCGTCGTTCGCCCGCAGGAGCCTGCTCAGGCGTTCGCAGGGCATGATCGTGAGCCTGAAGGGCATCAGGACCGGAGTGGAGGCGGTGAGCCTCTCCCCGGGAGGATCCCGTGAGACCGCATCCGGCTTCTCCGGGGTCTTTGCGGGAAGGCGGGCCGAGATGGACGCGCTCGGGGCACTGCTCCCCGCCGGGCCCGGGGATCCCGCCCGGCAGGTGCTGGTCACCGGGGAGGCCGGGGCCGGCAAGAGCAGGCTCCTCCACGAGTTCGAAGCCGCCCACGGGGAAGCCGTGTTCCATCACCTCAGGTGCGACGGGATCCAGCAGAGGGGTTTCAACCCCTTCGCCAGGCTCCTCCGGCAGCTGTCGGGGCACGCGGAGGGGATGGATCCGTCGGAAGGCCGGCGGCTCTTCGAGGAGCGGCTCGCCTCTCTCGGCAGATCCGGGGCGGCGGTTCCCGGTTCCGGAGGCGAGTTCCTCGACCAGGCGGAGTTCCTCAGGAGCCGGGCACCGGCCCTCGGATCCCTGCTCGGGATGGAATGGCCCGATTCGGTGTTCGGGAGACTCGATCCGAAACTCAGGTTCGACAACATCCTGACATCCCTGAGAGGCCTCCTGGGCATCCTGGCAGGCGGGGCCCCCTCGGTGATCGTGATAGAGGACGCCCACTGGCTCGACCGGGATTCGAGGAAGGCCCTGGAACTCGCCGCTGCAGCACTTTCGGCGGAGCCGATACTCTGGATGGTGCTCGCAAGGCCGCCGGCCGGCTCGGATCACCCCTTCGAGCCGCTTCCCGGATCAAAGGCTTCAGTGATCGACCTCCCCGGCCTCGAACCGGGGGCCGCCTCCTCCCTGGTCTCGTCGGAGCTCCGCGGCAGCCCGTCCGAGGCCCTTTCCGGGTACATCCACGCCCATACCGGCGGGAACCCGCTGTTCGTGGAGCAGTATTGCCGCTTCCTCTCGGAGCGCGGTCTGGTGGAGGAAGCCTCCGGAGGGCTCGTGCTCTGTTCTGTGGTCGAGGGCCTTCCGGCCGGCCTCAACCCGGTGCTGGTGGCCAGGATCGACCGCCTTCCGGCCATCGTGCGTCAGGCCGTGCAGGCCGCTTCCGTGCTCGGAAGGGAGTTCGAGGCCGACGTACTGGCCTCCATGCTGGGGGAGGACGATGCCGGGGCCGTGCTGCTGCGGGGTGTCGAGGAACAGATCTGGCAGCCAGCGGGGGGCCGGCTCCACATGTTCAGGCATGCTCTCCTGCGGGATGCGGCCTATTCGATGCAGCTCGGCGCGAGGCTCGCGGAGCTCCACGCGCTTGCCGCCGGCGCGATCAGGGCTCTGCGTGGCGGGGATCCCGCCTTCCTCGACGATCTGGCGTACCATTACGAACGCGCGGGGATGATCCCGGAGGCGGTCGAGTACCTCGGGCTCGCCGCCGCCCAGGCTGCGCACAGCTACCTCAACTCCCAGGCCGTCGACCTCTACTCGCGGCTGGCCTCCCTCCTGCCCGACGGGCAAGGGAAGGCCCGGGCCATCCTGGCGATGGCCGACGTGGAATGGGCTTCCGGCATGTGGGATGAGGCCCTCGCCCACTGCCGCGGGGCCATCGACATGTGCCGCCTCCTCGGGCTGCACGCGCTCGAGGCGAACGCCCGTCAGCGGGCAGGGAGGATACTGCTCGACACGGGCGACGAGGATGCAGGCATGGAGACCCTGCGCGAGGCCGAAGCCTGCCTCGACAGGGAGGAGGATTTCTCCACCCGGTCCAGGATCATCATGGTCAGGACCAGCTTCCTGCTCCAGTCCAACACCCGCGAGGGGATGGAGGACGCCCTGGAGACCGGGCTCAGGTACGCCATCCAGTCGGGCGACGAGGAGCAGTGCCTCAGGGTCAGGGGGAACATGGGCAACTACTGCCTCGAGGTCGGCAACTTCGCCGCTGCGCTCTCCCACTACGAGGACGTCAGGAACGGGGCCGAGAGGCTCGGGATAACCCAGCTCAAGGCTCTGTCGCTGGGGAACATGGCTCTCGCCAGCAAATACCTCGGCGACGAGGCGAGGGCGGTCGCCCTCTTCAGGGAGCAGCTCGCGCTGGCGAACGAGATGGGCAACCGCCTCCTGGAGGTGCTCGCACTCGGCAATCTGGGCAGCTCGCTCTCCCGCGGGTGGGAGTGGACCGGCGCGGCCGACCATTTCAGGCGGGCGGTCCGGATGGCGGCCGACCTGGGAGCGGCTCAACACGAGGGGATAGCTCGCTCGAACCTCTGCGATCATTGCCTCAGGACAGGCGAAACTGCAGAAGCGCTCCACAACTCCACCGAGGCCGTGAGACTCTGCAGGGAGAAGGGACTCGAATACTACATCGGGAGCTTCCTCCTGGTCCATGCGAGGGCGCTGCTCTGCTCCGGAAGGCCCCGCGAAGCCATGGAGGCCGTGGAGGAAGCCGTCGGCCACCCGATGATGGACGACTACAGGAAGCCTGCCGCCATCATCACGGCGGCCGCGCTGGCCCGGACCGGCTGCAGGGGCGAATCCATGGCGATCCTCTCTTCGGAGGCCCGTTCGGACGACCTCGAGACGGCCGCGGAAGCCTCCTGGCTCCTCTGGAGGCTGACATCGCTCGACGCCGACAGGTCGGCGGCGGTGGAATCCAACCGGAGATGGCTCGTGGAGGGCCGGTATCCCTGGGCGACGGCCTCCAGGCTGCGTTCGATGGGCGAGGACGTCTCGTCCCTCCCACCCGTCCCGGATCACGAATCGGACATGCTGGAGGGTTGCTGAAAGGCCGGAGAGTCTCCCGCCCGTAGGGGCTGGACGGGAAATGAGAATATTCTCATAATAGGTCATGGCCAGACCCCGGACCCCCTGCATGGTTTCGCATGTCACGGCTCGCCGCCGCACGGTCTTCCACGGCCGCGGAGAAGTCTGTGCCGATGTACTGGGCGCCGACGAGGTAGAGGCCCTCAGGCTGGCCGACCTCGAAGGCCTGTACCTGGAAGAGGGCGCCTGCTCCATGGGCGTTTCCAGGGCCACCTTCGGCAGGATACTCGAGAGGGCCAGGCGCAAGACAGCACGTGCGGTCGTCACAGGGTCCGCTCTCGCGATGGAACCGGGCCTGCACGGCCCGGAGGATGGCCGCTGCTCCTGTCCTTCCTGCCGCAGGGCGGATGCGGATGCGGGCGGCCCGGGCGGCATGCCTGGAAGCGGGGCGCCGCATGAGGAAATGGCTGGACCGATCGAAGGGAGTCCCGTGATGAGGATAGCCTGTCCGGTAAGGGCCGATCTCGGCCTGGAGAGCCCGATCTGCGAACACTTCGGCTCGGCGCCGGGATTCGTGGTGGTCGACACCGCCACGATGGCGGCCGCGTACCTGCCCAATCCGGGCCATGAGCACGGCCACGGCATGTGCAGGCCCCTCGCGGCGTTCGAGGGCGATCTGCCCGATGCGGTGGCTGCAGCGGGCATGGGGGCGGGAGCGCTCGAGAAGCTCTCGGCCTCAGGGATAGAGGTATACATCGTCTCGGCCTCCACGGTGGGCGAGGCAGTCGCGGCCGTGGTCTCCGGCGGCGCCCCGAAGGCAGGCCCCTGGTCGGTCTGCGCCGGCCACGGCCACCACGGCGGAGGATGCCAGGATCGCCTCTAGGATCCCGCCTGTCCTGCAGGGGGATTTCGACGCGCTGCTGGGGCGCCTCGAACCCCGCATATGCGTGGACGTGGCCACGGGCAGGGGGGACTCCCTCCGCGCGATGCTCGCGATCTGCCCTTCGTGCTCGGTCCCGGTGGGTTTCGACTCTTCCCTGAAGGCGCTCAGGGCGGCCCGGGCACAGGATCCCGCGGAAGTGCTGCCGCTGGCGGCAGGCGACGCATCGAATCCCCCGATCAGGCCAGGATCGGCCGATCTGGTGTCGGTGGTCAACTCGCTCCATCACTTCGAGCGGCCCGCCATCGTCGTCGACCGGGCGGCGGCACTGCTCCGCCCCGGGGGAGCGATGCTCGTGGTCGAGATGTACCGGGACGGGCAGAAGGGGCCGTCCATGACCCACGTGCTGATGCACTCGTGGTGGGGCAGGATCGACAGGCTGAACGGGATCCCCCACTTCGAGACGATGACCAGGGCGGCCATTCACCGCCTCCTGTCGGGACACGGGCTTCGCCTGGAGGCGTGGACCGACGACGGGGCCGGCCTGTCGGCGAAACCCGGCTGCGGGGCGCTCCCCCCGGGCGCGGAGGAGATCGGGAGGCTCGGAACCGTCATCGATTCCTATTCCGCCAGGATACCGGAAGGCGCGCCCGGGGCCGGGGAACTCGCCGCGGAGGGGGAGAGGCTGAAGAGGCGCGCGGCCAGGATCGGCTTCGCGCCTTCCGCGAGCCTCAGGCTGCTCCTGGTCAGAGACGCCGGCTGAAACCCCGCCGGGTCCATGCGGCTATATTCCGCTGCGCCCATGTCGGGCGGATCGGCAAGGAGGCCGGCTTGACTGCCAGGATTGTCTTCCTCTTCGGGATCGCATCCCTCGTCCTGCTGCCGGGGTGCACCAGCACCACCATCATCTACAACTACGGGGATACCGGAAAACCCGGACCGGACACCGTCTTCGTGGTGAAGCCCTCGTCCGGGGTCCCCGTGCCGCCCGGACCCCACATACCCGGTCCTGGTTCCGGAGGCACCGTACAGCCCGTCCCCCCCGACACTTCGGGGACCGGTGCGATCATCCCGGGGCGCTGGTCCTCGATACAGGCGCTCACGCCCGGCACCGCCCGTCTGGAGACCATCGTCTCGACCATCGATTCGCTCGTGATCTACCGCGTCCTGGGGAACGGCATCAACGGCAGGCGAAGCGCCATCCCCGAAGAGGGCCCGCGCGGGATCGAGCTCAACCCGGAGACATGGCGCGACATCCCATCCGGTGAATGCGAGTACTTCCTGACTCTCGTGCTCACGAGCCACGAAACATGGCTCGACGTGCAGGGCTCGCCCGAGGTGCTGCGCCTCGAGGCGGACGGGGCACCTTTCGCGAGGTTCACGCTGGGCTCCGCCGCCAGCGTGACACCGGTCCAGCTCGCCGCCGGCGGCTACGAGGTCTCGTTCCGCTTCCCCACGACCCCCTCGGTCCTGAGGGATCTGGCCGCGAACGAGAACGTCTCGGCCAGGGTCACAGAGTCGGGGATGACCTACCTCGACACCTGCTCCGCCGACAACAGGCTCAACTTCCAGACCTTCTTCGATGTCTACGTCGTGGGTGACGGAACCAAGGGCTCCGGTGGCGGCGGTAGCGCTGCTCCGTCGGAGACCGTCCGCTGAAGGCATGCGCCGCGGCGCGGGCCGCGGATCGGTATGGACCGTATCGACGGGAGGACAGGCATGGGTACCAGGGGAAGGCAGATCGTAGGGCTCGACATCGACGGGCTCGTGGCCACGCTGAACAGGGCTCTCTCGGACGAGTGGCTGGCTCACTACCAGTACTGGGTCGGCTCGAAGGTGGTCATGGGCCCGATGAAGGACGCGGCCATAGCCGAACTCGTCCAGCACGCCGCCGACGAGATGCGGCACGCGGAGATGGTTTCACTGCGCATAGTGCAGCTCGGGGGGACGCCGGTGCTGAAGCCCGAGGACTGGTACAGACTCTCGAACTGCGGCTACGACGCCCCCGAGGATCCCTTCATACAGAAGGTCCTCCAGCAGAACATCAAGGGCGAGCAGTGCGCCATCGAGGTCTACGACCGCCTCGTGAAGGAGACCTCCCAGAAGGACATGGTGACGTACAACATGGCCCAGGCCATCCTCGCAGACGAAGTCGAGCACGAGGAGGACCTCCAGTCGCTGCTCGAGGACTACGAGGCCATGATGGAGAGGGCCCGGACCCGCTGAAGGGTCCGCTCACCCCAGCAGGGAGGCCAGCCCCCAGAAGCTGAAGGCGAACCTCCAGCGCATCTCCCATTCGTCCTCCCCGTCGGGCGGATCGGAGACCCACGCAGGGAACCATGCCGTGACGAAGGCCGCCTGGAGGCTCAGGCCGGCGTTCGCCAGCATGCCCGACATGCTCAGGTCGCCGAAGGAGCCCCCTATCCATCCGGCATCTGCGAATACCGAGACCGGCAGGGGCGAGAGCGAGACCGTCTCGCCGATCCCGATCCCGACAGTGCCGTGCAGGTCGCTTTCGCCGTAACCCGGCATGGCCGGGCCCGATTCGACGAAGTAGTGCTCAAGCGGCGACAGGTACCCCGAGGGCGGCAGCATCCATCCCAGAGCCCCGTTCGACGCGAGGCCGCCGCCGGGGCGGTACGAGTGCTGGAGCGGGGTGCCCTCCGAGGCGCAGCCGGCGAACACGCGCGTCCCCGGAGTCCCCGGGAGAGCCGTGAGCCCGAGCGAACCCTCCGCCTCGACCGCGATCCATGGCTCCCCGTCCCAGTCAGGGCTGCCGCGGAGAGCTATCCTGGCGTTCCTGTACGAGGACATGCCCATGTCCCATGACGAGGCCGAGGCCTTCAGCACTGCTCCGCAGCCCTCCTCGTACTCCGACCCGTCCAGCACGGAGTTGTCCGACACGCTCTCGAAGGAGGCCCCGGCCGAGATCGATCCGGACGGATCCGACGGGTAGACCCCCTCGTACGTCCTGTAGACCGATGCCGAGACCTCCTCGCGACCGTACATCGAGGACATGTCCACAGAGAGGCCGGTCGAACCGGTGGTGCTCCGGGCCAGCGGCCTGTCCAGGGCCAGCGCCCAGGAAGCCGGGCGGCCGCCCCCGACCGGGAGCCTGATGAAGCCGGTGACCTCGAGCGGCCCGCCCGCCCAGTTGCTGGCGGAATGGGTCGAGCCGTAGATCCCCGCCTCCCATCCGCCGTCCGCGTATCCCGGGAACGGGGCCAGCCAGGTGTTGAACCTCGAGGGCTGATCCATGGGGGCGATCATCGGTCGAACGGTTCCCGCGGCAGGCAGGGAGTTGTTCCATGGCCGGCGGTCGGGGAACCGCGTCCACGGGTCGACCTCGGCCCTGTGCCACCGCCCGGGGATCCTGACCTGCGAAACCTCACCCGGAGTCAGCGACACACGCGTCGAAATGCCGCCGCCGGGCGGGCCGACGGCGAGGTCCAGCTCCACGGGGAGCGGGATGTCGCCGGACACGGAGACTACAGTGGTGTCTCCGCTCCAGTCGAGCCCTTCGACGCGGACGTCGGCCGATCCGGTCGTCCGGAGCCAGAAATCGAACTCCTCCCGCCACGACCTGCCCGTGACCTCCTCGAGGATCGCCATGAAATCGCCGGTCCGCGGGTGGTGGAACCTGAACCTGTCGCAGTATTCGCGCAGGAAGGCGTCGAAGGCATCGTCTCCGACCTGGTTCTGGATCATCCTGACGAAGAGGGCGGGCTTGGAGTAGTAGAGGGCTCCGTAGTCGTACCTGCCCCCGGCGGCCTCGGTGGAGGTGCTGAGCACGGGCACCTCCTCGCCGGAAGCGACCATCCCGACATAGCTCGAACTCGTGAAATCGGCGTCGGAAATGCTCGAAACCCATCCCGGGAGGCCGGTCATGTTCCCCGACATCCCGTACCTGCGCTCGAAGTACCTGATCTCGCAGAAGCTGTTGATGCCCTCGTCGAGCCAGGCCTCGTCCACCTCGTCGTTGCCCAGCATCCCGTAGAACCACTGGTGCCCTATCTCGTGCATCACGACCATCTCGAAGTATCTGGTGGACGGGGGGTCGTACGGCTGGATCATGACGAGCTGGGGATACTCCATCCCTCCCCACATCGCGCTCTGGACCACCCATAGATCGCCGTAGGGGTACCATCCGCACCATTCGCCGTAATAGAGGAGAGTCGAGTCTGCCCAGGCGCCGACTTCCGACCAGTCGTCAGCGCTGCATTCCTGCACGGCCAGGTGCACCCTGACGGGAGGGGCCCCCGACCCTGCCGGAGGGATGAAGTTGTGCTCCAGGAGCACGAAGGCCGGGTCGGCGGCCCAGGCGAAGTCGTGCACGGGGGAGGCCGTCCATGTCTCCGTACGGAAGAGGGAGTCTGGCGAGTAGCGCACCGAGTCCACCGAGCCCGTCGCGGCTGTCACGAAGCTGTCGGGCAGCGTGAGGGTCACCCGGTAGTCTCCGTAGTCGCTGTAGAACTCGCCGTCGGAACGGTACCTCGACGTGTGCCAGCCCGCCGAGTCGAGCACGCACATCTTGGGATACCACTGGGTCATCTCGTAGTGGTCGCCGTCGTGCCCCATCCTGCTCCAGATCGCGGGGACCTTAACGGTGAAGCCGCCCTCGAGCCTCAGCGTGTCTCCCGGCTGGGCCGTCCTCCCCAGGGGAACGAAGCCGAGCGTCTCGTCGACTTCCATCCCGACCGTGTCTCCGTCCAGGGTCCATCCATCGAGCAGTATCCAGCCGTACTCGTCATCGGAGGCCCCGGCGAAGTCATAGTATCCCATCGTGGCCAGATCCCCTGCGAACGCTGTCGACGGATCGCGGTAGGCGTTCGGGTACAGGTGGAGCCAGAGGGTATCGGCGGGATATGCCGGCATGAAGTCTATCCCGATCCTCCCGGATACCAGGACGCTTTCCGGCGAGAGGGACGCCTCGATCCTGTAGTCCGCCCTGCTCTCCGGAGACGGGAATCCCTCCCCCGGGAGGGCGGATGAGAGCAGGAACAGCGGCATGAACAAGCTCATCGTCACCTCCCGTGTGGCGCACAGGGGTTGGAGTAAGGTCCCGCCCCGGTGATATAATGGGCACGAGGTCACGCTGCCGGCCCACGGCGGGCCGGACGCAGCACCCGGGAGGTGGAACGTGAAGCCATGCGCTCTGCTGATCGCCGCCCTGCTGTCGGCAACCTCCGGAACACCGTCGGCTGGAGGGCGCTTCCTTTTCCCCACGGCCCAGACCACATACTCCTGGCCTCTCCGTCTCGGCGGGCGCATCGGCCTGAACCTGCTCGAGCCCGATGGATCGTCACGGTTCTCGCACTCGGCGGCTGGCGTCTACGTGGAGGCGGGAAGGGACGGGATGAAGCTCGGCACAGGATGCGGGCGCCGGTGGATGAGCTTCCTCCCCGCGTACGGAGGCGGCCTCGCCGTCTCGGGGATGTACGTCTGGGAGGGTGACGACTCGGCGTTCCTGGGCCTGGAGGCCTCGGTCTCCGTCACTCTCGTATCGCTGTACGGCGGAGCCTACAGGAGGATCTCCGGAGAAGCCCTCGACGATCTCGTGTTTTCCGTCGGGATCGGAAGCGGGCTCCCTTGAGCACCCGGCTGTGAGGATGCCTAAGGGGCTCCGCTCCGCCGCTTCCGTCGCGGCGGTGCTGGCTTCGGCTTCCGTGCTCGCCTGGGCGGGCATCGCCGATCCGCTGTGCAACTGGGATCTTGCTGGCTATGCCGCCTGCGCGCTCGAAATGCGCGGTACGCCAGAGCCCTCGCTCCGGGAGGAGACGTACCGGAGCCTCGAGGGCTCCCTCTCTCCCGAAGCCTACGCCGACATCGCCTCCTCGACGCAGGGGCGCGTCGCCCGGGCATCCGACGATGCGAGCTTCCTGCAGCACCTGCCGTTCTACAGGACCCGGCCCGTCTACACTGCACTCATGGCCGGGCTGACGGAGGCCGGGCTCGATCCGCTGCAGGCGTCTTCCGCGATATCCACCGCCGCGGCCCTGGCCACGCTCCTGCTGCTGCTGCGGCTGGTCCCCGGCAGGCGCACGCCGGGGCAGACGGCCGCGGTCGCCATCGGGAGCCTGGGGGCTGGCCTGGTCGAGGTGGCCCGCCATGCCACCCCGGACGCTCTGGCCGCATTGTGCGCAGTGTCGGTCACCGCGCTACTGCTGCGGGGCAGGAGGGCGGCTCCGGCCATGTTCCCGTTGTGCGTCCTGGTGAGGACCGACCTGCTCCTGTTCGTCCTGCCCCTGTGCGCCTTCGCGCTGACCAGGCCGGCCTTCCCGAGGGTTGCGACCGTGCTGTGCGCGGCAGCCTCGACAGCCCTCGCGCCCCTGATCCACCATCTTGCCGGCGGGTATGGCTGGGGGACCACGTTCCGGTACACCTTCCTCGAGCAGGCCGCATATCCCGCGCTCCTGTCCGGATCGGTGACCCCCGCGGACTACCTCCCGGTGATCAGGAGCTCGCTGGCTGCGATCCCCCACGCCGAGACATGGGTGTTCCTGTTCGCCGCCGTCGTGGTGCTCGGCCTGTCGTCGGGCGCCCCCCGCAGGGCTTCCTCGAGCGGGCTGGACGGGGATGCCCGATCCATTCTGGTGGCGGCAGGTCTGTCGGCACTGCTTCATTTCCTGGTGTTCCCGGCGGCCTGGCTTCGCTTCTTCGCGGGCCAGTTCACGATGGCGCTCCCTCTGGCGGCATACCTGTGCCTCGACCGGGCGCGCCGGCACGGCGGAGGAGAGAGATGCAAACCGTGACAGTGACCATACCGGCGATCCCGAGCGACCTGAACGAGTTCTCCGTGCTGGCCCGGCGCCTGTCCGCAACTCCGCAGGGGGCGGCTGCCCTGATGGTGCTGGCCCTCGAGGCGTTCACCCGCGACGGGGCGCTCGGCTCAGCGATGATCGGCACCGCCTGCGGCGGGAGGGACGGAGGCGACGGCGCCGGGGCCCGGACGCTCTCGCTGGTGCGGATGCAGCTCGAGAAGCAGCCCTTCTCGCCTCGTTCGTACTTCGACGGGACCTCTCCCTCGAACGGCTACGCACTCCCGGAGACCCCGCCGGCCATGACGTTCACTTCCAACGACTACAGCGGCGACGAGGGTTCGGGGCGATTCAAGGTCTTCATCCGGTGCTCGGGAGCCGACAGCCCCAGGCCGGTCACCTGCACGCTGCAGGAAGACGGGGCCTGGGCCGCCCTGGAATGGAGCAGCCTGCTCCTCGGCGTGAGGGATCCCCTGTGAACCGTGAAGCGGAGGGCGGGAGCATCCGCAGGGTGGTGACCGGAGGAACCGGCATATCTCTCTTCCTGTCGCACATGCCGGGCAGGTACGGCCCGCTCGGGGCGATGCTCGACGAGATGGCCCGCACCGGAGTGGACGAGGTGATCTCGCTCGCACCGCTCCGGGAGATCCGCATGAAGTCGCCGGACTATGCCGACCTGCTGGACCGGGGGAGCCTCCCGTGGGAGTTCAGGGTGGTCCCGGTGGAGGATTTCGGGGTCCCTGAAGATCCCGAGGCATATGCAGCCGAGGTCGGACGGACGGCCTCCCTGCTCCTCGAGGGGCGCCGCGTGCTTGTGCACTGCGGAGCGGGGATAGGCAGGACGGGCACTTTCGCTCTCTGTGTGCTGGCGGCGCTCTGCATCCCTCCCGGAGAGGCGTCGAAGGCCGTGTCCGCAGCCGGTTCGGGCCCCGAGACCGACGCGCAGACGGAATTCGCATCCCGCATAAGGGAGAGGTTCCCGGGCTGCTGATGTCCGGGCCGGCATCTGTCCCCGGCGGCGCCCGGCAGGCATGTTTCCGCAGCGGAGTGTCCGATGCCGGGCTCTCCGGTTCTCTCTGGCTCCCGGCCGCTACCGTGAAGGCCGGGGCGTGGAAGGATGCGTCATGGGAGATCGTTGCACGACAAGGTGCCATGCCGGCGTGTCTGCCCCCCTGTGGACCATCGGATGGCTCTTCACGATCGGGTTCCTCCGGCTGGCCTTCTGGAAGGCCGTGCTTGCAATCCTGATATGGCCGTGGTACCTCGGGAGCGCGCTCGCAGCCGCAGGCGGGAACTGAGGGCGTACGGGATGGCCTCCTTCCGGATCGTCTCGGTCAACACGTCGGCCCTGAAGGGGACGGTAAAGACCCCCGTCCCCGGGGCCGTGGCGGACACGGAGGGCCTCGCCGGAGACGCCCACAGGGGTGTTCCCGGCCGGGGAGTCAGCATCCTCGACATCGAATCCATAGAGGCCTTCGCCCGTGAAGCCGGTATCGAGGCGGGACCCGGCGACTTCGGGGAGAACCTGACCACGCGCGGCATCGACCTCGGGGATGCGAGGCCGGGGGACAGGATAACCGCCGGTGGAGCCCGGCTCGTGGTCACCGCGATCGGGAAGACGTGCCACGGCGACGGCTGCGCGATATTCAGGAAGGTGGGGAGGTGCGTGATGCCCTCCCGCGGGGTCTTCTGCCGCGTGGAAGAGGGCGGCTTCATCGCCCCGGGCTCCGAGGGCTCGCTCGACCGCTCCGGGGAACCGCCGAAGCCGTCCGATCCTTGACGGCAAGGCCGTTCCGCCCTATTTATCCCTGCCGAACAAATGCGGTGGGCGATTAGCTCAGCTGGCTAGAGTACTTGCTTGACATGCAAGGGGTCACTGGTTCAAGTCCAGTATCGCCCACCACCTGATACAAGCGGTTTCTACCCTTGAGGGGTGGGGTGTGCGCGTCTTTTTTCCGGACGGAGGAAGCAGGGAGTTCCCGGAGGGCACCACGGCGCTCGACGCCGCGGCGTCCATCTCCAGGAGCCTCGCGTCGAAGGCCCTGGCGGCTCGCGTCGACGGCGTGGTGAAAGGCCTCTCAGAGCCTCTCAGCGACGGAGTACGGCTCGAGATCCTCGGGTTCGACTCGCCCGAGGGGCGCGAGGTCCTCCGGCACAGCGCCTCGCACCTGCTCGCCTCGGCCATCCTCCATCTCTACCCCGGCGCCAGGTTCGGCGTGGGCCCGGCCATCGAGGACGGCTTCTACTACGACATGGACATCCCGGGCTTCCCCGGATCCTCCGCGCTCGAGGCGATAGAGGCCGAGATGCACAGGCAGGCCGCGGAATCCATCCGGTTCGAGCGGATCGAGGTCGGCATCGACGAGGCCCGCAGGGTGATGACCGGTCTCGGCCAGGCCTACAAGCTCGAACTGCTGGACGAGATCGCGGCCGCGGGCGAGTCCGTCACCCTCTACAGGTGCGGAGCGTTCACCGATCTCTGCCGCGGGCCCCACGTTCCGACGACGGCATTCCTGAAGCACTTCAGGCTGACCTCGGTCGCCGGGGCCTACTGGCGCGGCGACGAGAAGCGCGAGATGCTCACCCGCATATACGGCACCGTGTTCGACTCTTCGAAGGCCCTCGCCGACCACCTGGCCATGCTGGAAGAGGCCCGCAAGCGCGACCACAGGAAGCTGGGGCCGGAGCTCGGGCTCTTCACCACGGGCAACGAGGGCGGATGCGGCCTCATATACTGGCTCCCCAACGGCACCATCGTCCGCGAAGAGCTCGAGAACCTCTGGAAGGCCGCCCACAGGCGGAACGGCTACAACCTGGTCTCCACGCCGCACATCGCGCCGGCCACCCTGTGGGAGACCTCGGGGCACTGCAGCTACTACCGCGACAACATGTACTTCATGCCGGTCGACGAGACCGAGTACGTGCTGAAGCCCATGAACTGCCCCGGTCACATACTCATCTACAAGTCGGAGAAGAGGTCCTACCGCGAGCTGCCGTTCCGGCTCGCCGAGCTCGGGACGGTCTACAGGTACGAGAAGAGCGGGGTGCTCCACGGTTTGATGAGGGTCAGGGGATTCACGGTCGACGACGGCCACATCTTCTGCACTCCCGATCAGATCGTCGACGAGATCAGGAAGGTCGTCTCCTTCGCCCTCTACTTCCTCCGGGTGTTCGGTTTCGGATACGCCATAGAGCTCTCCCTGAGCGATCCGGACGACATGGGCCACTACGCCGGCAGCCCGGAGATGTGGGCCCGGGTCGAACCAGCCCTGGCCGACGCGCTCGACGGGATGGGCGAGAAGTACCGCACCGTCAGGGGCGAGGCGGCCTTCTACGGCCCGAAGATCGACATAAAGCTGCGCGACGCCCTGGGAAGGTACTGGCAGGGGCCCACCATCCAGTTCGACTTCAACATCCCCGAGAGGTTCGACCTCACCTACACGGGCCCCGACGGGGGCGAGCACAGGATCTACATGGTCCACAGGGCGCTGTTCGGTTCGGTCGAGAGGTTCACGGGGAACCTCATAGAGCACTTCGCAGGCAATTTCCCGGGGTGGCTCGCGCCTCTGCAGGTGATTATCTTACCGCTCACCGTCCAGCAGCACGACAGAGCGGCCGAGATCTGCGGAATACTGGCCGACCGCGGCTTCAGGTGCTCCATGGACAGGCGGAACGAGACCATCGGCTACAGGATCCGCGCAGCCGAGAACCGCAAGGTGCCCATGATGCTGGTCATCGGCGAGAGGGAGGCCGTTTCGGGCCGTGTTGCGGTGAGGGCCCACGGCCGCGGTGATCTCGGCGTGTTCGAGCTGGAAGAGGCAGTCGGGCTCATCGAGGAGGCCTGCAGGAGGCCGGCTCTACCGGAGGGGGGAAGGTCCTTATCAGAGATACCATAAAAGTGAACGGCGAGATCCGATATCCAAGGGTCCGCCTCATCGACGCGGAAGGCCGTCATGCCGGGATAGTCGAACTGGTGCAGGCCCTCGACATGGCCGCCCAGGCGAGCCTCGACCTGGTGGAGATCTCTCCCGGAGCCGAACCTCCGGTATGCCGGATAATGGACTATGGCAAGTTCAGGTATCAGCTCAACCGCAAGGAGCGGGACGCGAGGAAGAAGCAGCAGAGCGGCGGCCTGAAGGAGATCAAGCTGCGGCCCAATACCGACCAGCACGACTACGACTTCAAGATCAAGCACGCTCGCGAGTTCCTCGACGACCACCACAAGGTGAAGGTCACTGTGATGTTCCGTGGAAGGCAGCTGGTCTACAAGGACCAGGGCTTCGAACTCCTGCAGAAGTTCGCGACCGACCTGGCGGACGTGGCGTCGGTCGAGAGGGAGCCGCTTCTGGAGGGCAAGCAGGTAACGCTGCTCCTGGCACCTACGAGGAAATAGGAGAGAAGATGCCCAAGATGAAGACCCACAGGGGCGCGGCCAGGCGCATGAAGCGCACGGGCACGGGCCTGGTGAAGATAGTTCACTCCCATGCGAACCATATCTTCACGAAGAAGTCCAGGAAGCGCAAGCGGAACCTCCGCAAGGGCGGGCTGGCCTCCCCGGCCGACATGCGCAGACTCAAGCGGCTGCTGCCGCTCTAGCACGGGAGTCGACAGATGACCAGAGTAACAAGTGCGGTGACGCGCAAGCAGCGTCACAAGAGCCGTCTCGCGGCGGCCAAGGGATACGTCGGCGGCCGGAGAAAGCTCTACACCGTCGCTGCGGAGGCCGAGAAGCGGGCCCTGCTGTACCAGTACAGGGACAGGCGCAACCGCAAGCGCGACTTCAGAGCGCTCTGGATCATCCGCATCAATGCGGCGGCGAGGGCGAACGGCATCACCTACAGCGCCCTGATCAACGGCCTGCTGAAGGCCGGCATAGGGCTCGACCGCAAGTCCCTCTCCGACATCGCGACGAATGATCCGGCGGCGTTCGCCAGGATAGCAGAGACAGCCAAAGCCGCCCTCTAGGCCTGGATGACGTCGGGCAACGAGCTCGAGAGGTTGACTGAAGCCGTCGACAGGCTGATTGTAAGACTGTGCTCCCTGAGGGTGGAGAGGGACGGCCTTGCGGATCGCGTCAGGGAGCTGGAGGAGCGATGCTCTGCTCTCGAGGAGGGAACCCCGGTCAGGGATGACGGGTACAACCTCCTGAGGATCCACAGTGCCAGGCTTCTCCGCGAGAGGGAGGAATTGCGAGGCAGGCTTGCCGGGGTGCTCGAGAAGCTGGAGAGCATGCAGCAATAGAGGTATGAAGTGAATGTCCGGCCAGACACCATAAGGGTGAGTATCTACGGTCGGGAGTATTCCATAAGGGGGGACGCGGATCCCGGTTACATCAGGGAGATAGCTCACTATCTCGACATGAAGATGCGCCAGATGACGGACAACACCACCGTCCCTTCGACAGCCAAGGTGGCGATCCTGGCGGCGCTCAACATCACCGACGAGCTATTCCAGCGCGAGAGACAGATACGAGAGACGGCCGACGACCAGGAGTCGGCCGTCTCCGTTCTGGCGGACAGGATCGAGAAGACCCTGGCCGACATCTCGCTCCCCCGTTCCTTCACTGCCTCTCAGGAAGTCCCCGAAGCCGGGGAACTCCAGCGGATCGAGACGACCGACAGAGCCTGAGGTACGAAGTCCACGGTCGACAGGTACCCTGCACATACCAGCGCGGGGTGCGGGGACTTCCGCCGGGATGCCGGTCGTCCGTTTATATAGAGTAGCCGCGCAATCACTACGGAGTCGGCGATGTCCGGTACGACGATACTCGTTCTTGCGGGAGCGGCGCTGGCCGCATTCCTGCTCGGCTTTTTCCTCAGGAGGATCTTCACCTCCCGCGAGCGCAGAAGCGCGATGACCGAGGCGGAGCGGATCCTCAACGATGCGAAGCGCGAATCCGAGACCCTCAGGAAGGAATCCATCCTCGAAGGGCGCGAGACCATCGCCCGCGAGCGTGCCGCGGAGCTGGAGAGCCAGCAGAAGCGCCGCGCGGAGATCGACAGGAAGGAGTCGGACCTCTCCAGGAGGTCCGAATACGTCGACAGAACCAGGGAGAAGCTCGAGCGCAGGGAGTCCGTCCTCGAGACCCGGGAGACCGGCCTCTCCGAGAAGGAGCAGGCGCTCGCAGCCAAGCAGCAGCGTGTCACCAAGCTGATGGAGGAGCAGAACCAGCTCCTCGAGCAGATCGCGGGCCTGTCGAGGGACGAGGCGAGGAACCTTCTCCTCTCCAATCTCGAGGAGGAGGCCAGGCTCGAGGCGGGCAGGATAACCCGGCGCATCATCGACGAGGCCGAGCGGACCGCCGACGACGAGGCGACCCGGGTCCTGACCACGGCGGTACAGCGCTGCGCGGCCAACCACGTGGTCGAGAACTGCGTCTCGGTCGTGCAGCTCCCGGGCGAGGAGATGAAGGGCCGCATCATCGGCCGCGAGGGCCGCAACATCAGGGCCTTCGAGACCGCGACGGGCGTCGACGTGATAATCGACGACACGCCCGAGGCCATCGTGCTCTCCTGCTTCGATCCCGTGCGCAGGGAGGTCGCCCGCCAGTCCATGGAGAAGCTCATCTCCGACGGCAGGATCCATCCCGGCCGGATCGAGGCGGTGGTCGCCAAGATCGAGGCCGAGATGGAGAAGAACATGATGAAGCTCGGGGGCGACCTCTGCCTGGAGGCGGACGTCTCCGGAGTGCACCCCCAGATAGTCAGGTATCTCGGCCGCCTCAGATACAGGACCAGCTACGGCCAGAACATGTTCCAGCACTCGCTCGAGGTGGCGCACGTCTGCGGGCTGCTGGCGGCGGAGCTCCGCCTCGACACCGCGATCGCCCGCAGGGTGGGGCTCTTCCACGACATAGGCAAGGCCACCGACCAGGACATGGACGGCTCCCACGCCCTGGTGGGAATGGAGCTGGCCAGGAAGTACGAGGAGCCGCCGCTGATCTGCAACGCCATCGGGTCCCACCACGAGGAGATCGAGCCCGAATCCCTCTACGCGGTCCTCGTCCAGGCCGCAGACGCCGTCAGCAGCGCAAGGCCCGGCGCAAGGAGGGAGAGCCTCGAGCTCTACGTGAAGAGGCTGCAGAAGCTCGAGACCATAGCCGACTCCTTCGACGGGGTGGGCAAGTCCTATGCGATCCAGGCCGGCAGGGAGCTCAGGATAGCCGTCAAGCCCGAAGCGGTCGACGACGCCGGTTCGGCGGACCTCGCCAGGCTGATCGCGAGAAGGGTCGAGTCCGAGGTCGAGTACCCGGGCCAGATCAAGGTTACGGTGATCAGGGAGGTCAGGGCGACGGAGACCGCCCGGTGATGAAGATCCTCCTCCTGGGAGACGTCGTCGGTTCCCCGGGCAGGCGCTGCGCCGTCCGCTACATCCGCGAGAACCCCCACGACATCGTGGTGGTCAACGGAGAGAACGCCTCAGGGGGTATCGGTATCACCCCCGGGGTGGCCGGGCAGCTCCTCGATGCGGGAGTCACCGTCATCACCACCGGCAACCACGTCTGGGCGCACCGCGAGGTGTTCCCCTATCTCGACTCCTGTGGCGGCAGGCTGCTGAGGCCCGGCAACTTCCCTCCCGGCAACCCGGGCTCGGGCATGACCACGGCAAGGGCCGCCGGGGAGTCGGTCACCGTGATGAACCTCCAGGGAAGGGTGTTCATGCCGGACTGCGACTGCCCGTTCAGGGCGGCCGACCGCATGCTCCAGTCCCAGTCCGCCGGGATCGTCATCGTCGACTTCCATGCGGAGGCCACCAGCGAGAAGATCGCGCTCGGCCGCTATCTCGACGGCCGTGTGACCGTCTTCGCCGGAACCCACACCCATGTCCAGACGTCGGACGCCTGCATCCTCCCGGGCGGCACCGCCTACGTCACCGACCTGGGCATGTGCGGCTCCTCGGCCGGCGTGATCGGTGTGGAGTACGACGACGTGCTGGAGCGGTTCCTGACCTGCAGGCCGTCGCGCCTGTCGGTCTGCGAGGGGGACGAATACGTCTCCGGGCTCTCGGTCACTCTCGGACCCGACCTGAAGCCCGTTTCGCTGGAGACCGTCCGTGCCAGGGCGTGATTTCGCGCCCCTCCTGTCCTCGCTGGCGGAATCCGCCGTCTGGATCGACGAGGTGCTGGCCGGTTTCCTGAAGGACTACGGCGCCGCCACGCTCCTGCCCGCCGCGGCTTCGCACTGCCTCCAGGGCGGCGGGAAGCGGGTCAGGCCCTTCCTCGTCAGGTCGGCCTGCGAAGCGTGCGGGGGCGGCCCGTCGAGGGCGGTGCATGCAGCCGCCGCGGTCGAGATGGTCCACACATACTCCCTCGTACACGACGATCTGCCGGCGCTCGACGACGACTCCACGCGCCGGGGGAGGCCCACTCTCCATGTCATGCACGGAAGCCCCCAGGCGATCCTAGCGGGCGACTTCCTCCTCTCCGGGGCCTTCACCATGCTGCTCCGGAGCTCCCTGCCCCCCGCCGCAACGGGTCTGATGATCCGGAGGCTGGCTCACGCCGCGGGGCCGTCGTTCCTCGTAGGCGGGCAGCACATGGACATGAACCCGCCGTCCCGCCCCGACGCCGCATGGGCGCGGAGGATGATAGACGGCAAGACGGCTGCGATGATCCGGGTGTCCCTGGAACTGGGCGCTCTGGCAGGATCGGCCAGGCCCGTCCTCCCCGAAGGCCTGTCCGGGCTGGGTGACAGGCTGGGACTGCTCTTCCAGCTCACCGACGACCTCCTGGACGTGCGGGGCACGCCGGAGGAGATGGGGAAGGCGGTGGGGAAGGACGAAGCCAGGGGCAAGGCCAACCTCGTCACTCTCCTGGGCGTCCCCGGGGCGTCGGAGCTGGCTGGGGCGCTTGCGGAAGAGATCGACAGAGGATTCTCCGCACTTCCCGGCGACTGGTCCGGGGTCAGGCTCCTCGCGGAATACCTGCCCACGAGGAGGAACTGATGGGGCTGCTGGACAGGATCCACTGCCCGGCCGACGTGGCCGCCCTGGATCTTTCCCAGAGGGCGGAGCTGGCAGGCGAGATGCGCCAGCGCATCATCGAGGTCGTCTGCAGGAACGGCGGGCATCTCGCATCGAGCCTCGGGGTGGTCGAGCTGACGATCGCGCTCCTGTCGGTGTACGAGCCGCCGCGCGACAGGATCATCTGGGACGTGGGGCACCAGAGCTATCCCTACAAGCTGCTCACCGGCAGGGCCGACAGGTTCGGGACCATAAGGACCGAAGGCGGCCTGAGCGGGTTTCCCAGGAGGGACGAGAGCCCGTTCGACGCGTTCGGAACGGGTCACAGCTCCACCGCCATCAGCGCCGCGCTGGGCTTCGCCATGGCCCGCGACATAACCGGAGGACAGGGCAGGGTGGTGGCGGTGGTGGGCGACGGGGCGATGTCGGGCGGGATGGCCCTCGAGGGCCTCAACAACCTCGGCCAGTCGACTACGGATCTCACCCTCGTCCTGAACGACAACGAGATGTCGATATCGCCCAACGTAGGTGCGCTCTCGAGGCACCTGGCCGCGCTGATCACCGATCCTGCATACAACAGGGCCAGGGACGAGATATGGAACCTGCTCGGGCGCTTCCCCAACATCGGGGATCGCATGCGCCGGGCCGGGCATCTCGCCGGCACAGCCCTCAAGAAGACACTCGTCTCCAGAAAGACGATCTTCGACGACTTCGAGGTGCGGTACATCGGTCCCATCCCGGGCCACGACCTCGCCGTGCTCACCGCGGTGCTCGACCGGGCCTCGAGGCTCAGGGGGCCGGTGCTCGTGCACGTCGTCACCCGCAAGGGCAAGGGCTACGAGCCTGCCGAATGCGACTCCACTCACTGGCATGGCATTTCGGGGGGAGAGGGGCGCACCCCCGGCACGACCTTCACACAGGCCTTCTCCGACGCGATCGTGGGCCTCGCGGAGTCGGACGACCGCATCACGGCCGTCACGGCAGCGATGCGCGACGGCACGGGCCTTGCCGCATTCGCGGAGCGTTTCCCGTCGAGGTTCTTCGACGTGGGCATAGCGGAGCAGCACGCCGTGACCTTCGCCTGCGGGCTGGCCTTCGGCGGCCTGAGGCCGGTGGTGGCGGTCTACAGCACATTCATGCAGAGGGCGCTCGACCAGCTCATCCACGATGCCGCCCTCCAGAGGGCTCCGGTGGTCTTCGCGCTGGACAGGGCCGGGCTCGTCGGTGAAGACGGCCCCACACACCACGGGGTCTTCGACATCCCGCTGACTCTTCCCGTCCCTTCACTCAGGATAGCCTGCCCAAGGGACTGCGCGATGCTCGTACGTCTCCTCTCGGAGGCTGTGGCCTTCGCCGAATACCCGACGATCATCCGCTATCCCAGGGGGAACGGGCCCGAGGGCCTGCCCCCGCCTCCGCTCGAGGCGCCTCCCGGCAGGGGGGAGCTGCTGAGGGAGGGGACCGACCTGCTCGTCGTCGCCTGCGGGACCACCGCCGGGCCTGCCCTCGGAGCTGCGGAGGACCTCGCGGCGGAGGGAACGAGCGTGGCCGTTTACGATCCGATCTGGATCAAGCCGGCCCCCTATGGCGAGATCGAGGCCCTGGCCGCCGGAACCGGACGTGTCCTGACCGTCGAGGACGGGGCCTCCTCCGGCGGCTTCGGCGAGCACGTCGCCTCCCGTCTCTCGACCTCGGGGATCCGTGTCTCCGTCCTCGGGATACCCGACGCCTTCCAGCCCCATGCCACGAGGGAAAGTCTCCTCGCCGCATCGGGCCTCGACCGGGCCGGGATCGCGGATGCGGCCAGAAGGGCGATGGGATGAGACCCCGCGTGATCCTCCTCTACACCGAATCCAGCACGCCCGCCCCCCAGGAGGCTGTCGAGAGGCTCTCGCAGGCCGCCCGGGCCGCCGGCATCGCAATCGCCCGTGCGCCGGGAGGCGAGATGCCGAATACCGGGCCCGGAGACGCAGTCGGAGTGATGCTCGGAGGCGACGGCACCATCCTCAGGGGGCTCGATCTCTTCATGGAGCTCGGCATCCCCTCATTCGGCATCAACATCGGCCACCTCGGCTACCTCGCCTCGGCCGAACCGGACGAGATGGAGACGGCTGTCCGCAGACTGGCCGAAGGCGATTTCACGATCGACCGCCTGCCCGTGCTCGTCGGAAGGCTGCCGGACGGCCGGGGTGTCAGGGCGGTAAACGACATCTGCTTCAACAGGTCCCTGTCCGGCGGCATGCTGCACCTCCTGGTCCAGTCGGGCGACGGGCCCATAGCCCGCATGGCGGGCGACGGCCTTGTGGTCTCGACTCCCGCCGGCTCGACAGCCTACGCGCTCTCCGCAGGAGGCCCGATCATCGACCCCGGCCTGCCCGCGGTCCTGCTCGTGCCGATATGCGCACATCAGCTCTCCATCCGACCCATGGTCCTGCCGCCATCGTCGGTCCTCACCGTCGAGGCGGGATGGGTGAGGGGTGACGGGCCCGTGGTGAGCGTGGACGGAAGGCCGGTCTGCACCCTCGAACAGGGCGGGACCGTGGGGATCGAGCTGTCCGAGGGGCACTGCCCCGTCGTCAGGTTCGCACCCGCCAACGGCTTCTACGAACGGCTCGGCAGGAAGTTCGGCTGGGGGGTGAGGGGCTAGATGCTCTGCAGCCTTAGGTTGCGGAACATCGCCACGATAAGCGACACGACGCTCGAGCTGTCCGAAGGGCTGAACGTGCTCACGGGCGAAACCGGGGCCGGCAAGTCCATCCTCGTGGACGGCCTGCTGCTGGCCCTCGGCGAACGGGCCGACCACTCCATCGTGCGCCCGGGGGAGAGGCTCGCCAACGTGGAGGCCCTCTTCACCGACGGAAGCGCCGATGTCATAGTAAGGCGCGAGGTATTCGCCTCCGGCAGGAGCAGGATACTCCTGGACGACGAGCCGACCGATCTCGAGACGGTGCGTGCGCGGATGGCCGACCTCGTCGACCTGCACACCCAGCGATCCACGCCCGCGCTGCTCTCGCGGCGGATCCAGCAGGCCTTCCTCGATGCCGCCGCCGGATGCCTCGACGCCGCGTCGGAGGTCCGCGCCCTCCACGGGAGGATCGGCCGCATCGACTCGCGCATGCGGGAAATCTCCGAATCACTGGGGCTGTCAGCCTCGAGGCGCGAGCTGCTCGAGCACGAGGCCTCCCTGCTCTCCGGGCTCGCCCCCTCGAAGGACGAATACCTGGGCCTCTCGGGCAGGAGACGCGAGATGGAGAAGGATTCCAGGCTGCGCGAATCCTTGTCCGCCCTGGCCGAGCTCCTCTCGCCCGGCGAGGGAGGGTTCGCGAGGTCTCTCAGGGAGATCAGGGCGAAGCTCGAAGGCTCGCCCGGGCTCGAGGATCTCACGGCCCTCCTGCTGGAGGCCGGGATCGCGATCGAGGAGGCATCGAGGATATGCGACTCCAGGCTCGGGGCCGGAGACGACGGCTGGGACGCCGCCAGGCTCGACGCCCGCCTGGACGAGTACGGGAAGCTGCTCGGCAGGTACGGCGGCGACATAGACCGCCTCATCTCGAGGGTCGGCGAGGTGTCGGACGAACTGGATGCAATGGCGCGGCTCTCGGAGGAGCTCTCGGCGCTCGGAGCAGAGAGGCCGGGCGCTCTCTCGGCCCTGTCGGCGGCAGCATCCGCGCTGAGCGCCTCCCGCGGGGCGGCCCGCCCGGGATTCGAGAAATCGGTGGAGTCGGAGCTCGAAAGGCTGGGCATGGAGGGCGCGTCCTTCAGGATCGATCTGCGCGATCCTCCATCAGGGAGAGCGCTCGAACCGGGCGGGAAGCCGTGCGGACCCGACGGCTTCGAGTCTCCCGAGTTCAGGTTCAGCGCCAACCCCGGCATGCCTGCCGGCCCTCTCCAGTCGGTGCCGAGCGGCGGCGAGCTCTCGCGGCTCAGCCTTGCCGTGAAGCTCGCGCAGGGCGGTCCGGGCGGGGCGACCACGGTTTTCGACGAGATAGACAGCGGAGTCGGGGGCACGGTGGCGCACCTCCTCGCGGATTCGCTGGCAAGGGCTGCCTGCGGTCGCCAGTTCGTGGTGATCACGCACCTCGCCCAGATCGCGGCCAGGGCCGGAAGGCACATCTCGGTGGTCAAGGACGTCTCCGGCGGCCTGGCCAGCACCCGCGTCTCGGTCCTCGAGGGCGGCGACCGGGCCGTCGAGGTCGCGAGGATGCTGGGGGGCGGCGAGGCCGCGCTCGCTCATGCGAAGGCCCTCCTGGGAGGAACCGGGTCTTGAGCGGTCCCTTCCTGACCCTTCCGAACCTGGTCAGCCTGTCGCGGATCCCGCTCTCCATCGCCGCATCCCTCATGCTCTGGCTGGACAGGCCCGCCGCCATGGCGATCCTGGCGTCGACGGCCATCCTGACCGACTGGCTGGACGGTTTCCTGGCCAGGAGATCGGGGGCGGAATCGGAATGGGGCAGGATCCTCGATCCCGCCTCCGACAAGATCGGTTTCGCGGCGTTCGGCACGGCCCTCGCGGCCTCCGGGAGGGTTCCGGTCTGGTTCCTCGCATTCGTCGTGGTTCGGGATCTCCTCATCGCGCTGGGAGGCGTGCTCCTCCGCGGCAGGTCTTCCACGGTGCCGGCCTCGAACGTCTGGGGCAAGGCCGGGACGGTGGTCCTCTCCGCATACATGGTCCGCCAGGCCCTGGCTCCGTCGGGCACGGAGGTCCTGATGGGCCTCGACACCCTCGGGCTCGCGGCCCTGGCGGCGCTCTCCGCGGCCGCGCTCTCCTATGCCTTCAGGGCGGCGGGCTCATGAAGCTGAAATCGCTGAGGATCAGCGGGTTCAAGTCCTTCGCCGACCCTGTCGAACTCCGTTTCCACGGGGGGATCACCGGAGTGGTGGGTCCCAACGGATGCGGCAAGAGCAACATAGCCGACGCCCTCAGGTGGGTGCTCGGCAACCAGAGCCCCAGGACCCTGAGGGCCGAGCGCATGGAGGACGTGATCTTCGCCGGCAGCGCGGCCCGGAGACCCATGGGCATGGCCGAGGTGCTCATCACGCTGGACAACTCGGACCTGACGATCCCGCTCGAGTTCGAGGAGATCTCGATCACCAGGAGGCTCTTCAGGTCGGGCGAGAGTGAATACCTGCTCAACGGCTCGAAGTGCAGGCTGATGGACGTCACCGACCTTCTGGCCGACTGCGGGCTGGGCAGCAGCGGGTACTGGATCCTGGAGTCCGAGATGGTCAAGGCCATCCTCTCCAGCAGGACGGAGGAGAGGCGGTTCCTTTTCGACGAGGCCGCCGGGATCACCAGGTACAAGGTGCAGAGGCACAGGGCCCAGCTCAAGCTAGATGCGGCGTCGGGAGACCTGGAGCGCCTCGAGGACATCATCTCCGAAGTCACGAGGAACGTCGAGCAGCTCAGGAGGCAGGCCGCCGTCCTCGCGAGGTACGAGAAGACCATGAAGGGGCTGCACGCCCTCGAGGCGGAGGCTGCAGGGCGCGTGGCCGAGGCCGTGCGGTCCGATCTCGCGGCTGCGAAGTCGAGGCTCTCGGACCTCAGGAAGCGCGAACAGGACCTCGCTGCGTCCTCGATGGCCCATGCTGCCCGGCTCTCGGAGGCCAGGAACTCGCTCGAGCTCGCCCAGGCGGATCTCGACCGCAGGCAGATCGCCGTCTCGGCCCTCGAGAAGCGCATGTCGGAAGCAGAAGCGCTGATACTCGTTGAATCCGAGAGGGCTCGCGCGGCAGGGGCGCTCGCGGATGAACTCCGAGCGAGGGCTATCGATCTGGAGGAGAGGTCGGCCGAACTGGACGCCAGGTCGGCCCTGGCTGCAGAGAGGCTCGAGGCGCTAGCTGCGAGCGCGGAGGACGCGCTCAGGCTCGCAGGGGAGGCCGGTGCGGCTGCCGAGGCAACCGCTTCCAGGCTAGCCGCCGCGCGGGAGGCCTGCGACGAATCGGGCCGCCTCTCGCGTGCCGCCAGGAATGCGCTGGAGGAGCGGAGGAGGGCTGTCGAGAAGGAAGCGAGGGAAAGGGAGAAGGCCGCCGAGGATCTGGCAAGGCTCGAGGGAGAGCGGTCGTCGGCCGGGGAGGAGCTGGATGCGCTGAGGGGGAGGATCACGGCCCTCGACTCGGATGCAGCCTCCCTGGAAGCCTCGCTGGAACAGGCCTCCGCAGCGGTGTCCGCCGCGGACGGGGCCCTGGAGGATGCAGCCCGTGCCCTCGAGGAGTGCAGATCGTCCATCGCCGCACTCGAAGGCAGGGCCGCCGAGTACGGGGAGCAGGCGCGGGTCCTCGTGGAGGAGATCTCGCGCGAGTCCTCCGGCACCATCGCTTCGCTCGTCACGGTGCGGGAGGGCTGCGAGGCCGCGGCCGGCGCCTGCCTGGACTCCTATTATTCGGCCCGTCCCGCCGGGCACGGTGTTCCGGCGGACGCGGAAGACGGCAGATACGCCGTAGATGCCGGCATCTCCGCCGAAACCGTGCCTTCCGGCACGAGGCGGCTGTCGGAATTCCTCACGGACGGCCCCGCGGAAGCCTGGAGCATCTTCTCGAGGGCCGCGATGGCTCCCGACAGGCAGACCGCGATGGCCGCCGCCTCATCCGGCACCGGTCTCGTGATCGTCACACCCGGAGGCGACATCTTCAGGCCCGACGGCCTGGTGAGGCTGGGAACGGGTGCCGCCGACAGGGGCCCCCTCGAACGCAAGGCCATGCTCAGGACCCTGGAGGGCAGGATCGCCTCGGCGAGGGGGGAGATCTCGGAATCGTCCGCGAAGAGGGTCGAACTCGAGGCCGCGAGGTCGGCGATGGTGGAGAACCGCGCCAGGTCGACGGCGTCCGTGCTCGACCTCCAGAAGAGGGCTTCCTCGACCGCGGCCGAAGCCCGCGCACTGCGGGAGCGGGAGGCCCAGATCTCCGCGAGGCTCGCCGGGATCGATGCCGCCCTGGCTGCGACTCCGAGGCCTTCCGGGCCCGAACCGGATGCGGACGGGGCCGGTCTGGCCACCCTGGAGGAGGCCGACCGTCAGGCCGCCGCCGCTGCGCAGCAGGCCCAGGACAGGCTGATGGAATGCTCCAGGGACCTGGTCGCGGCCAGCGCCGAGAGGGACAGGGCGGTGCACGGACATGAGATCGTCCTTTCCGGGATCGCATCGGCGCGGGAGGGGATGGAGAGGGACAGGGACCTCGCCTCCCGGCAGCGCTCGGAAGCGGCCGTGCTGTCCTCGAGGGCCGCCGAGTCGGCCGGGGCGGCGGAGCTCCATGCCAGGACGGCAGACGAGACCCGCACAGGATCGGTCGAGTTGAGAGCGGAGCTGGAGGAGGCTTCCGCCGGGCGGTTGGAGGCGGTTTCCCGGAGATCGGCGGCGGCCGAGCGCGCCATCGCGGTGCAGAGGGAGGCCGATGCCGCGCGTGGCGACCTCGAGTCGGCCCGGGCTGCGCTCCTGGAATGCGCGACGGAGACCGCCGCCCTCGAGGAGAAGCTCCGCCCCCTGGAGGAGAGGGCCGGCGACGCCGGTTCCCCCGACCCGAAGCTCCGCAGGCTCGCCGACGACGACCTGGCCGCAGAGATAGGCAGGGTCTCCGCCGAGAGGGACAGGCTCGGCCCCGTCAACATGCTCGCGAAGGCCGAGCACGACGAGGCGGCCAGGCGGCTCGAATTCCTGGAGACACAGAAGGCCGACCTGCTCGAGGCTCGGGCCTCCATCTCAGAGGCTATCGGCGAGATCAACAGGACTGCCGCCGAGAGGTTCGGAGAGACCTTCAGGGCCGTCCAGGAACACTTCTCGGAGATCTTCCAGAGGTTCTTCGAGGGTGGGGAGGCCCGGCTCGAGGCGATACCCGGCGAGGATCCCCTCGAAGGCGGGGTCTCGGTCATGGCGAGGCCCAGGGGCAAGACGCTGGAGAGCATCTCGGCCCTCTCGGGCGGGGAGAAGGCGATGACTGCCGTAGCCCTCCTGTTTGCGCTGTATCTCGTCAGACCGGCGCCCTTCTGCGTGCTCGACGAGCTCGACGCGCCCCTGGACGACGCCAATGTCGACCGGTTCATCGATCTCCTGGGCAGCTTCTCGGCCGGGACCCAGTTCATAGTCGTCACCCACAACAGGAGGACCATGGAGGCTGCCGAGAGGCTCTACGGAGTGACGATGGCCGGGAACGGGGTCTCCGCCCTGGCATCCGTGAGCCTGGAAGAGGCGCACAGGCCATGAGACTCCCGGGATCGCTCCGGAGGCGCGGGTTCACGCTGGGCGGCGCGCTGTCCGGCCTCTTCGGCAGGAACAGGGCCGACGAGGAGGGCGCCGAAAGGTTCGAGGAGGTCCTCCTCGCCGGGGATCTGGGCCCGGAGATCACCGAAGGGCTCGTGGAACGCGCCCGGAGAGAGGGATGGAATGGGGATCCGGAGTGGAGGGCCAGGCTGGGGTCGGCCCTGGCCGGGTTCTTCCCGGCGGTGCCTGAGGCGGAGGAGCCGGCGGAAGGCCCCCGGGTCGTCCTCTTCGTGGGGACCAACGGGTCCGGGAAGACCACCACCATCGCACGAATGGCGAAGCTCCTCTCGGGCCGCGGCCGCAAGGTCCTCCTGGCTTGCGCCGACACCTTCAGGGCTGCCGCCTCGGAGCAGCTTTCGGAGTGGAGCGGGAGGCTCGGCATCCCGGTCGTCGTACGCCCCCCGGGCACGGACCCGGGTTCGGTGGCCTATGATTCGATCCGTGAAGCGGCCGCGGGAGGGTTTGACGACATCCTGATCGACACCGCCGGCAGGCTGACCACGCGCACCGACCTGATGGCCGAACTGGGAAAGGTTCACAGGGTATGCTCCAAGGCGCTGCCCGGGGCACCCCATTCTACGCTCCTGGTGATCGACGCTTCGATCGGGCAGAGCGCGCTCCCGCAGGCCAGGCAGTTCGCAGGGGCCCTGCCCCTCACCGGCCTGGTGCTGACGAAGCTCGACGGGACTGCCAGGGGTGGCGCCGTCGTGGCTGTCGCAGCCGGGCTCGGGATCCCGGTGGAGTATGCCGGCACCGGAGAATCGCCGGACGATCTCGAAGTGTTCTCCCCCGAGGATTTCGTGGAGGCGCTGCTCGGAGGTTCCGATGGATAGCAGGCTCAGGCTCCAGTCCCTGGTGAAGTCCTACGGCAGGAAGAGGGCGCTCGACGGCCTCACGCTGGAGGTGCGGAGCGGCGAGATCTTCGGCCTCCTGGGACCCAACGGGGCGGGGAAGACGACAACTCTCAAGATAGTGGCCGGTCTGGTGATACCCGATTCGGGCACCGTCGAGGTGTCGGGGATCGACGCCTTGATGCACCCCGACAGGGCGCGGGAGCTCTCCGCCTTCGTGCCCGACCAGCCGACGCTCTACCCGAAACTCACGGGAAGGGAGTTCCTGAGGTTCATAGCCAGGGCGAGGAGGCTCGATCCCGCATCTTCGGAATCCAGGATAGGATTCTGCGAGGAGCTTTTCGACATGCAGGGATGGCTGGACGCCAGGGCGGAGTCCTACTCCCACGGCATGACGCAGAGGGTCGCTCTCTCCGCCGCATTCCTCTCGAAACCCGACCTCTACGTGATAGACGAGCCCATGGTCGGGCTTGACCCGGCCTCCGCCGGCACGTTCCACAGGATGTGCAGGGCAGCGGCCGATTCGGGATCCGCGGTCGTGCTCTCCACGCACACGCTCCCGATTGCGCGCAGGATCTGCGACAGGATAGGCATCATCAACGAGGGCAGGCTGGCTTCGCTGGTCGAGACCTCGTCCATCGGCGAGGAGGGGCTCGAGAAGCTCTTCTTCGAACTCACCGGGACCGCGCCCCTGGAGGCTGCCGGCTACTTCGCGGCCGGGCCGGCTCAGCCGGGGATCCGCTAGTCGCGCCAGCCGGCGAATTCGTACATCCGGTCCGGCCCCTCGAATCCCAGCGCGAGAGCCTGTATCGAGACCGCGAAGGCGCTGTCGCCCAGGGCCCAGATCCCCTCGATCCCGTAGCCGAACCGCCCCTCCAGGCCGGTGTCCGTCTCCGTGTCTCGCCTTATCGCCCTCAGGGCACCGGATGCATTGTCCCTGACGAAAACGGAGAGCAGCTCCGGGACCAGGGACCAGTACTCCTCGAGTTCCGTGCCATGTACGGCCTCGGTGCTCAGGATGACGGTCCTGTCTCCTTCATGGTATCCCGGGACCGGGCTCCACGAGTGGAACCTCGCCGAGTCGCGGGGGACCGACAGGTCGGTGGGGAGGTGCAGCACGCACAGCCGGCCCTCGATCCATTCCCCCGAGAGCGAGTCGAGAAGCCCCGAGGCTTCCTCGCGGCAGAGGGTCCTGGCGGTCTCGAGGTCTCCGCACCCGTCCTCCAGAACGGTCTCGAAGCGCCCGGCGGGACGGCAGTCCCCGAGGCCTAGCACGGTGATGATGCAGACCGGGAATCCGCTGCCGTCCTGGATGCCGTACTCCTCCCAGGCGGCGAAGCGTGCGTCGGATGAAAAGCCCAGGAACTCGACGGAAGTCGCCGAGTTGCCCCAGCCCGGCCCGGGCGCGAGCAGGGCGGGCAGCAGCGCGGCGAGCATGGGGGGCAACCCGCGGCCGTTCACAGCCAGCCCTTCTTCCGGAACCAGAAGCCCATCCCGAAGCCGATCAGCACCATCGCGCCGAGCACTGCGGGATAGCCCCACGTCTTCCCCAGTTCCGGCATGTGCTCGAAGTTCATCCCGTAGATCCCGGCTATGAAGGTCAGCGGCATGAAGATGGTCGCGATGATGGTCAGGACCTTCATGACCTCGTTCATCCTGTTGCTGGTGCTCGACAGGTAGGTGTCGAGCATGGCGGACAGCATCTCCCTGAGGGTCTCCGAGGTCTCCACCACCTGCACCGCGTGATCGTAGAGGTCCCTGATGTAAGGCTGCGTGACGCTCGAGAAGGACGAGTCACCCGTCCTCGTCAGGTTCCCCACGAGCTCCCTCATGGGCCAGACCGAACGCCTGAAGAGGAGCATCTCGTTCCTCATGGAGTGGATCCTCTCGAGCAGACCCGAACCGTCCCCCTCCACGACGTCCTCCTCGAGCGCCTCGATCCTGTCGGCCATGTCCTCGAGGGTGGCGAAGTATCCGTCCACCACCGCGTCCATCAGGGCGTAGAAGAGGTAGTCCGGCCCGTACCTGCGGAGCCTCGAACCGCCCCTCTTCATCCTCTCCACGACGGAGTCGAAGAGCGGGGTGTCGCCCTCCTCGAACGAGATCAGGATGCCGGGCTTCAGGAAGAGCGCCAGGTGGCCGTGGACCGGTGGCCCGCCGGTTCCGGGGAAGATCGAGCTCAGGGTGACGAAGACGCTTTCCTCGTCGAGTTCCGCCTTGGGCCTGTCGTGCCTGTTGACGGCGTCCTCGAGCTGGAGGGGATGTACTCCGAACAGGCTCCCTACGGTGTTGACCACGGAGAGGTCCGAGAATCCCCTGATCCTCATCCAGCGCACGGTGTATCCCTCGCCTTCCTGACCGGGCGACGCGGGGTCGTCGACATCGAGGATCGAGAACTCGTCCTCCCTCCAGCGGAGCAGGGTGATCCTGGTCTCGGTCTGCTCCCTCCCCGGGCTGCTCACCAGGGTTCCGGGCGAGAGACCCCGCTTGCCGCCCAGGCCGGTGAAGGTACTGGTCATCTGATCCTCCAGTCTGTCGTTTGTTCCCTGCCCCGCCGTCCCTTATGCTCGGTCAGGCGGTGGAATGTAACCCCCGTGCCGGCCGCGGCGTCTCTATGGTCGAGGCAGCAGAAAGGAGACCCGGAATGGACGGCTTCATGGAATCGGCGATCCCGGTGATCGCGATCGTGCTCAGCATCGGGGGACCCCTCGCGATAGCGGCCTTGGTGATCCACTCCTCGCACAGGAAGGATATGGCCCTGCAGGAGATGGTCGCAAGTGCGGTCGCATCCGGCAAGGGCCCCGAGGAGATCAGGGAGATCGTCGGGATCATCAGCCCCAGACAGCCGAGGAGCAGGCTCGGCACGCTCAAGGCGGGGATCCTCCTGATCGGCATCGCGGCTGCGATGGCCTTCACGGCGCTGGTGATGGGACATACCGGCATGCTCGAACCCGGAGCCTATCTCTTCTTCGGCGGTATCGCCCTCGTGGTGATCTGGCGCGTTACCGTGAGGAAGGGCGAAGGGAATTGACTGATGAAGGCGGAGTCGCGGATGTGGTGGAACGTGCGAAGGCCGGCGACAGGCAGGCATTCGACTCGCTCGTCCGCGACTTCGCCGGATTCGTCCATGCACTCGCCCGGAGGACGGTCGGCGATCCCGACGAGGCCTGCGACATCGCGCAGGAGGTCTTCGTGAAGGCCTGGCTGAACCTGGGCCTCCTGAGGGAGAGCGGCAGGTTCCCCTCCTGGCTGGCCTCGATCACGCGGAGGGCCGCGATCGACCACCTGAGGAAGAGGATCCCCGGCCAGGTCCTCGAAGGCGAGGATATCGAGGGATACGGAGCCGAGGACAGGCGGCCCGATCCCGGGCCCGGCCTTCTGGAGAACGCCATGTCGAGGCTCCCCGAGAGGGACAGGTCCCTCCTGACCCTTGTCTATTTCCGCGAGATGACGCATGCCGAAGCGGGCGAGGTCCTCGGAATCCCCGGGAAGAACGTGAGAGTGTATCTTCTGCGGGCCAGGCGCAGGCTGAGAGAGATCCTGGAAGGGAGGGAGAATGAGCTCGTGCAGCAGATCTGCTGAAGCGGTCGAGTACCTGCTCGGGCTGCTCGATCCCCCCATGGCCGCGTCCTTCCTCGAGCACTGCGCCGGGTGCCCGGAATGCACGAAGGCGCTCGAGGCCGAGAAGCTGATCGAACAGGGCCTCGCAGGCTCCTACGTCATTCCTGACGGCCTCCTCGAGCGGATCGACGCCTCCATCGACCTGCTCGACAAGCCTTCAGGGCGCTTTACGATCCTGAGGGCCGTGGCAGCCTCTGGAGCCGCCGCGGCTGTGCTGTTCGGGGCCTGGAGGCTTCTGGCGTCGTCGGGCAGGAGCCTTCTCGCAGGCGACGGGTTCCACCAGGTGGCGCAGGCCACCGCCAGGGCGATGGAACCCGGTTCGGTATGGATGGCAGCCATTGCCTTCGGCATCGTCCTGACCACCGTCACGATGGTTTTCCTCGCCTCCCGGTACGGGAGATGACGGCGGAAGGCAGGGAGTTCTCCGGGAGGAGCGGCGCATGGACAACGCGACCCTTGCCGGCACGTTCGCGAGCATCCTGAGGCTCGAAACCGGGCCCGTTGCGGTGAAGCTCCACGCATCGCGCGAGGACCTCCCCCGCAGGCCCCTGCCCTTCCCGGTCAACATCTGCCAGCTCATCTCGATGGCCAGGCACCAGGGCAGGCAGGCGTCTGGCGTGCCCGAACGGATGGTATGCGCCATCGGGGCGGCATGCCTCGGCCTCGTCGAGACGCCCCCGGCGTTCAGGGACGGCTCCGCAGCCGTCGGAAGGTACGTCGGCTCGCGGGAGGCAGGCGAGGCCTTCTTCCGGAACACCTTCAAGCTCGGCGACTCGGGGGCCCGCTACCAGGCAGTTTCGCTCGCACCGCTCGCAGGGTATCCCGATGGCGATCCCGTTCCCGACGCAGTGCTGTTCTACTGTAATCCGGCCCAGGTGATGCGCTTCGTGCATGCGGCGCTCTACCGGACGGGGGAGAGGGTCGCCGCGGACACCGTGGCCGAAGCCGCGGTGTGCTCGGCCATAGGATTCGTGGCCGGCACCGGCAGGCCGGTGATCGGATTCCCCTGCGCGGGCGACAGGAGGTTCGGCGGCACGCAGAACCACGAACTCGTGTTCGCCTGTCCGCACAGGATGCTCGAGGGCATGGCCGGCGCCCTGGCCGAGCTCTCGAAGGCCGGCCCGCTCTATCCGGTCCCGCCCAACGTCATGTGGACGCCGCAGATGCCACCCGCCTACACTCTCGAGCAGAATGATCAGGGATGCTCGAACTAGCCCGGCTCCTCGAACTCGCCGCAGACATGGAGAAGGCAGGCGCCGATCTCTACCGGTCACTCGCCGAAGGATACGCGGCGGGGACGGCCGGGAGGGACCTTTTCGCATTCCTCGCCTCCCAGGAGGACGCCCACGAGGTCTGGATCGCCGGCTTCAGAAGCACGCTGCCGGATGCGTCCATCCCCGGATACGACGATGTCGATCCGGTTGCGGCCAGGGCTTTCGCGAGGGTCTTCTCGAGCACGCGCCTCTCCGACGAACGCGGGCGGGCCAAGGACACCCCGTCGATCATCGATTTCGCCATCAGGCGCGAGATGGACAGCATCATGCTCTACCACGAACTCTCGGCCCGCGTTCCCGACCCGGCGAGGAGCCGGCTTCAGGAACTCGTGGCGGAGGAGCGGGAGCACTTCGGCATGCTCGCCTCGCTCCGCGCGGAGGGGGAGGGCGGCTAGCGGCCGGGCCCCGAAAGCGCCGCGACTATCTCCCCCACGTACATCCTGTGGAAGTCCGAGTGCGGGTAGAGGCTCAGCTGGGCGTCGTCCAGGAAGCCTCCCGCCGACAGGTCGTGCGTGTAGATCGTCCGGGCCGCCAGGACCAGGGACGCCTGCCTGAAGGAGACGCATCCCGGCACAGGTTCGAAGGGCTCGAGTCCGGTCATGGCGGCCTTGTCGACATCGCGGCCTGAGTGGCTCCCGCAGAACTCCAGCGCGGCCCGGTGCTCCTCCCCGAAGAACGACACCGTGAACTGGCGCGATCCGTCCATGAAGCGGCGCGTGTGCCTCTGCGGCCTGACGAACACGAAGCAGACGTCCCTGTTCCAGAGGTGCCCCAGCCCGCCCCAGCTCGCTGTCATGGTGTTCCATGACCCTGGGCCGCCTCCGGTCACCAGCATCCAGCCCCTGCCTATCGCGTCGAAGGGATCCATGACGGCCCCGCCTGCAGGCAGGGCCGAGAATCCTGCATCCCCGGAACTCATCATCGCATGTCCTCCCCCGCGATGCTCTCCACCCTCGCGACATAGGCGCCGATGTCGTACTTCGCATCCAGGCTCCGTCGCGTCATGGACCTGACTGAACCGAAGACCCTCCGCCCGGGCCAGGGCCTGTCGTGGAGCCCGAAGCACCAGCCGATGCCCGCCATGCTGTTCGGATCCCTCCCGTCCAGCGCGTATCTGTCGTTGAGCAGGGTGGCCCGGCGGAAGGCCTCTTCCGGAGAGGGGGTCCACGCCAGGATCATCTTGCCCCAGTACATCCTCATGTATCCGTGCATGCAGCCGGTCGTGACGAGCTCCTTCTGGGCGGCGTTCCATGCGTCGTCGTGGGTGCGGGCGCCTTCCAGCTCCTCCAGGGCGTACGCGTACTCCCTCTGATCCCCGGAATGCTCGTCGAGCGTCCTCCTGGCCCATTCCGGGATGGCGCCCCACGAGCCGGGTGCGGGCGCCCTCGCACAGAAGTTCACCGCCAGTTCCCGGCGCACGAGGAGCTGCTCCAGGAAGGCGCAGGCTCCCTGGCTGCCCGTCTTCCTTATCTCGAGGGCCGCCTCGACGGGGGATATCTGGCCGAAGTGCAGGTAGGGCGAGAGCCCCGAGACGCAGTTCCTCGCCGGATCGCGCGAAGAGGACCCGTACTCGTCGAGGTCCTCGTCGATGAAGCGCCCGAGCGCCGCCCGGGCTGCGGCGGGACCGGGCCTGATCCTCCCGGCCCGGCCGGCCGGGGGATGCTCCGGCAGCAGTGCCAGCGCCTCCAGCGGGCTCATCGCCGGCATGTCGGGCAGGAAGCCGGGGATGGCGACCTCGCGCCTCCGCGGAGGCTCGAGCATGCCTTCCAGGAGGGGCTCCATCCTCCTCCGGAGCACGGCCGCCGACCACGCCCTGCGGTCGTGGAGCATGTCGGGAGGCACGGCCGTATCGGTCTCCACCACGTAGAGCGGGCAGGGGCACCTCGCCGCCGCCTCCGCCCTCCACCGCCTCTGGACGGGGGTGTGACCGCCGTCGGTGACGGCCAGGGCCGCCCTTCCGCATGCCGCGACCAGCTCCTCCACGGGATCGCCGATCCGGACGAGCAGCCTGATGCCCCTGGCCGCCAGATCACCAGCCGTCTCCTCCAGCCCCTCCAGCATGAACCGGTAGTGCGAGGGTCCCGCCCCCGGATACGAAGGGTCGACGCAGAAGAGGACGAAGGCCGGCAGACCCATGTCGCGCGCCCTCGCCAGCGCGTACTCCAGGGCGTGGTTGCAGGCCTCCCGGCGGGCCTGCTGCATCCAGTACACGATCCAGGAGGCCCCGCGCGGGGAGGGGGTGCCGGAAGCCTGCCGGACCCTCTCCTCCATCATCGCGGAGGGGCCTCCCCGCGGGCCGAATCCTCGGTGCCGGCCAGGGCCGGTGGGTACGGGTCGAAGATGATCTGGTCGTCGAGATAGGCGGTGCCGAACCTGACGGTCCATGATCTGATCAGGGAGCCCGGTATCCCCATGGCGGTCCTCCCCGCCCCGAAGTCCTCGAGGCTGTCGAGGAACAGGGCCTTCTCGGCGGGGGACAGGTCCCGCTTGAAGTAGCCTAAGGCGTGCATGAGGGCGTCGACGGCGGGACCCGTGCGGAGGGGCCGCGCGAGGGCACGGACGAGTGATGCTCCGTATGCGGATACCGCCCCGAGCCCCCCGTCCGCCACCAGCCTGCCCATCCTCCTGCCCTCTTCGCGGTTGTACGCCGAGAGAAGGAGCTTGGCGGAGGCGTGGAAGGATACGAGAGGGCCATTCGAGCGCTTCCCGGAGCAATCGCGAGTCGCTGCGCGGAACCTGGCCAGGGTGAACAGCGAGGTCATGAAGTGCTCGCGCAGCCTGAGGTTGGAGAGCCTTCCCTCGTGGATCACGGGCCTGCCGCCCAGGGCTTCCAGCACCGCGCCTCCGAGCACTCCCGGCACCTTCCCGGCGCGTGCCGGGCCATCCGCGCCGGCATGGACCCTGACATCGGAGATGCCGCACGAGGGCGACCCGGACTTGAGCACGGCCCCGTCCAGACCGTCCGCGTCGGAGAGGAGAGAGGAACAGAACGCCGCCATGCCGGCAGTGAGGTCCCTGCCGGTGGAAGGCTGTACCAGGAGCGTCCCGCCCGATCCGTCCGAGACCAGGCGTATCGGAGGTCTCGGGACCCCGAGCCCGATCCCCACCTCGGGGCAGGCCGTCCGGACCTCGCAGAACGGCATGAGCCTCCGCACGAACCGGTCCTCCGCGGAGGAGCCGTCATACCTGCACCGAACGCCTGCGAGGCACTCGCTCACGAGCAGCACCGGCTTCATGTGGGGTCTCATGCGGCCTCCTGCGGGATGCGGGATGGTCCCGGTGCTCCTGTCAGATCTCTATCTCGACTATCGCCGCCCAGGCGTGATAGGACGTGAAATCGTCGTCTCCGTCGTTGCCGTAGGCGACGAGGGCGCGGCATGGCTCGCCGGGGACGAGTATCCTGTCGTACGGGTCGCCCGAGTCGAGGGGCATCCTGAAGACGATGGTCGTCCTGCCGTCCTCCTCCGTGCCGGACACCGGCACGAGGTCGTCTGCGCCCCCGAGGGAGGTGTCCGGGGCATGGGTCGTGAAACCGGTGCCGAAGTCGTCGCGCAGGGCGAACGAGTCGCCGTCAACCCAGCCCATGGCTATCTGGGCGTTCTTCATGGCACCCTCGGTGTGGAACCCGGCGGCCACCCATCCCGTCGAAGGTGCGCTCATCGTGACGACCGCCTCGTCTCCCTCGACGGTCCATGAGAGCAGGAACCCATCCTGCTGCACCGAACGGGCGCCTCCGGTGGAGTCGGGCGGGGGGGGTGCCCCATCGCCCGCAGGGGCGGCGTCATCGCCGGTCGAACAGGATGACAGGCCCAGGATCAGACACGAGCAGAAAAGGAGGAGCGATCTTCGCATGGTCGGGCTCCTTCCGGGTTTTCACGGAACCGCCGATTCTGTAAGATAGCAGCCGTGACGGGTTCGCGCACCGGGCGGACCCGAAGGCCGGCGCATGCGCCACCGAACGGGTGCCGGAGCGGAGGTACGATGGAACTCAGCACCAGGCCGCTGACCGGGATGAGGCAGCTCTATCCCTCCGAGATGGCCGTCGAGGCCTACATCGTCTCGATGGTGAGGAAGGCAGCCTGCTCGTACGGATTCGAGGAGTACGACGGCCCGACGATCGAACCCGTCGAGCTCTTCCTCGCCAAGTCGGGGGGCGGGCTGATATCGGAGCAGGGGTACTCCTTCGAGGACCGCGGCGGGAGGAGGGTCGTGCTCCGCCCGGAGATGACCCCCAGCCTCGCCAGGATGATAGCATCGGCTCCCGAGGTCCCCAGCCCGGTCCGCTGGATGTCCTTCCCGCTGTGCTTCAGATACGAGCGCCCCCAGCGCGGCAGGGTCAGGGAGTTCAGGCAGTTCAACCTCGACATCCTCGGCGAGACGGGTCCCATGGGCGACCTCGAGGTCATGCTGGTCCTCGACAGGATCATGAAGAACCTCGGCGCCCTCCCCGGGACCTACCGGATCGGGTATTCGGGGCGCGGCCTCGCCACCGATGTCCTCGGTGCCGTTGGGATCGCTCCGGACGAGGTCCAGAGCGCACTCTGCGCGGTGGACCGGATAGGAAAGATGCAGAGGCCCGAGTGGCTCTCCTATGCGGCAGGAATCCTCGGCAGCGACGAGAAGGCATCGGTCCTCGAGAAGTTCGCCTCGGTGAGGTCCCTGGATGACGGGTGGCTGGCAGGCGCTGCATCGGGATACGAGAGCTACGCCCGAATGAGGGAGTTCGCCGGGCTGCTGGAAGCTGCAGGGCTTGCCTCCGCTTCGTTCGACGCATCCGTGGTCAGGGGGCTGGACTACTACACCGGAACCGTCTTCGAGCTCTCGGACACCGGAGGCGAGAACAGGCGGGCCATCTGCGGCGGCGGCAGGTACGACGATCTCGTGGGCCTGTTCGGAGGGAAGCCGGTCACGGGAGTGGGCTTCGGCCTCGGCCTGCTGACTCTGAGGCTGTTCCTCGAGACGTACGGGCTCCTGCCTGCCGATCCCGGGGAATGCAGCAGGCCGCAGGTGTTCGTGGCGGTCTACTCCGCCTCCGAGGCGCCGGCCGCCCTCGCGTGGGCCGAGAGCCTCAGGGCGCACGGAGTCAGGACAGTCATGGAGATAGAAGGCAGGAGCATCTCGAGGCAGTTCAGGGCGGCGGGGAAGGCGGGGACCAGGCTGGTGGTCGTCGCCGGACCGGAGGAGGTCGCTTCGGGAGAAGCTCTCGTCAAGGACATGGCGTCGGGGACCGAGCATCGCGTCCGGTCCGGTTCTCTGACAAGCTGGATCCTCGGCATGCTGGCCTCCGGCTGAGCATGGGCATCCCGAGGGTCCCGGGGCTCCCTGCCGCACTGCTGACGGCGGTTTTCGCAGCACTGTCCGGAGCACTCGGTACGGCCTCCCCGGATCCCGCCGGGATAGGAGCCTCTCTCGCCGCGGCCCTCCTGTATTTCCAGACCCTCTCCACTCCGGCAGGGAGGAGCCTCGGGGCCAGACTGGCCATCGCAGCCGTCCTGCTGGCCGCATCCTCCGGTCTCTCCCTCCTCGTCCTCGACGCGCGGGTTCCTGCAGGTGCCCTCACCGGGCTGTCCATCGCCTCGTCCATCCTCTTCCTGGTCTATGCCAGGTCCCTTTCGATGACCGACAGCCCCCGGTTCGCAGGAGCGGTCTCCGTGATACTGATCGGGCTCCTGATCCTGGACGGGATCCTGCTCTCCGTGCTCCCATCCGGCGAGGCAGCCGCAGGCGGCACGGGAGGGTACGGATCCTTCGCAGGCACCGGCCCGGTGGTGCTCCTCGCAGCAGCCGCCGCTCTGCTGGCCGGATTCAGATCGGGATGGATCCACCACCTCGATTCGAGGGGCAGATGGATCGCCATGGCCGTCGCCATCGCCCTTGCCGCCGCCTCCGCGGCAGCGGCGGGCTCGGCGGGCGGGGCCGGAGCCTCCCTGGCCGTCTACGGGCTGTCGACGGCTCTTTCAGTAGCGGGTTCGGCGATTTCGGGGGCGGCCGCCTTCGCGATCCTCCTCTCGCTGCCCTCCGCGGGTGCGATGGAGCGCCTCAGGCGGGGGCTGAGATCGGTGCAGGAGCTCGGCGATCTCATCCTTTCCGGGGCAGGGGCGGAGGCTGTCTGCGAGAGCGTTGCGAGGCTCGCCTGCGGGCTGCCGGGAGTCGACGCGGCGTGGGTCGAGCTGCTCGGCCCGGACGGCTCTTCCAGCATCGTGAAGGTGAGCGGCACCGATCTGATCGTGGAGGGGCTGCCGGGGTGCGGAGTCAGCGGCCTGGTGGGCGTCCCGGGCGTGAGGGGGACGCAGGTGCTCTCAGGGCTCCCCGGGGGCTCTCCGCTCGCGAGGCTGGGATCGGCCGGGCTCGGAACGAGGTCCCTGCTGGTCACGCCGATCCGCGCCGGAGGGATCGATCTCGGGAGTCTGGTTGCGGTCTCGTCGAGCCCGTTCGCCTTCGTCAGGCAGTCCACCGGCCTGGTCGAGGCGTTCGCGGGGCTCGCCGGCGTCGCCATGCTCAATTCGCGGCTGCTCGCCGAGAACATCGAGAGGGGTAGATACCAGGAGGAGATCGAGATAGCCAGGAGCGTGCAGGACGGGCTGCTTTCAACCCCCGTCCCCGATCTCTCCCCCTTCGGCGCGTCTGTCGTCTGCAGGCCCTCGCGGGAGGTGGGGGGCGACTGCTTCGGGATCTCGCGCCTTCCGGACGGCAGGGTCGGGATCTTCGTGGCCGACGTTGCCGGAAAGGGAGCCGGAGCGGCGATCCTGATGTCGGCCGTGCACGCGTCGGCGACCACCCTCCTCGAGGAGGGCTACCCGCCGGCCGGGACATGTTCCGCCCTCAACGGGCTCCTCTGCAGGATATGCCCCGAGGACCGGTTCGTGACCTTCTTCTGCGCAGTGCTCGATCCTCCCTCTTGCTCGATCGAATACTGCAACGCCGGACACGACCACCCGCTCCTGATCGGGATCTCGTGCGGGGGGGCGGCGATCGAGCTCGAAGCAGGCGGGCTGGTGCTCGGCATCTCGCCCGGAGCCGTCTACGGATCGGCGACCGTCCCGATGGGGGCGGGGGATACGCTCGTCGTCTACACCGACGGGCTGTCGGACAGGCTGGAGATGATCGGGGAGAACCCACGGGAGTGGATGGCCTCGCTCGTCCGGGATCATCCCGGAGCCTCGCCGGATCAGCTCGTCGAGAGGCTGCTGAGCGGCTCGGAGCCGCCGGACGGCGACATCCCGGACGACGACGTGACCCTGGTCGTCCTGAAGGCGCGGGCGCCGGGCGTGCCCCGCCCGCCCTCGATATTGTAGTATCGGTCCATGGGACGCAAACCCGGAGGTCTGACATGACAGGAACCGTGTTCAAGTGCGGGAAATGCGGCAACATCGTCGAGATGCTCCACCACGGAGGCGGTACGCTGGTCTGCTGCGGAGAGCCGATGAGCGCCCTGGTCGAGCAGACCGCCGACTCGTCCGTCGAGAAGCACGTACCCATCATCGAGAGGGTCGACGGAGGGTACACGGTCAGGGTGGGCAGCGTTCCGCACCCGATGCTCGAGAACCATTTCATCGAGTGGATAGAGCTCGTGGCCGACGGCCGCTCGTGCCGGCGTCACCTGGCGCCTGGGCTGGCGCCCGAGGCCTTCTTCCCGGGCCCGGTCGCCACCGGGCTCTCGGCGCGTGAATACTGCAACATCCACAACCTCTGGAGGAGTGCGACATGATGGACAGGAAGGTGCTCGACGAGTTCAACGCCCAGATCAACGAGGAGGCCTTCTCGGCCTACCTGTACCTCGCCATGGCGGCCTGGTTCGAGTCCGTGAACCTGCCGGGATTCGCGAAGTGGATGAGGGTCCAGAGCCAGGAGGAGACCGCCCACGCGATGAAGTTCTTCTCCTTCATCGTCGAGCGGGGCGGCAAGGTAGCCCTCGATGCCATCGCCAAGCCCACCGCGAAGTGGAAGACCCCCCTCGAGGCATTCAAGGCCGCTCTCGCCCACGAGAAGCACATCACCGCGCGCATCGACACGCTCATGGACCTCTCCATCTCGGTCAGGGACCACGCCTCCGCCAGCTTCCTGAAGTGGTTCGTGGACGAGCAGGTGGAGGAGGAGGCGCACGCGGACGCAATAGTGCAGAAGCTCGTCCTCGCCGGCGACTCCACCGGCGCCCTCTTCATGCTCGACCGCGAGCTGGGGGCGAGGAGCTGACGGACACCGGTGCCTGACCGCGCCGGAGGGTCCTGCGGAGGACCGATGGACTGGGACGAATTCGCCGCGACCCGGGCGGAGCTGAACGGGCTCCTGCTCGGGCGCGCCGACAGGACTGCGAAGAGAGTGATGTCGGCCGACGCGCAGGCCTGGGGCGACGGAGCTCTCGGCGCCTCGACGAAGGAGATCATAGGCCTCGCGGTGTCTCTCGCCCTCCGGTGCGACGACTGCGTGGCATACCACCTCGGAGGCTGCAGGGACACCGGAGCGAGCGGGGAAGAGGTCATGGAGGCCATGGGCCTGGCCTGCCTCATCGGAGGTACGATCACCATCCCCCATCTCCGGAGGGCCGTCGCCATGTGGGACGGGATGGAGTCGCGGCGCCCCCCCGGAGGCGAGTCCGAAGGGCGGCTCGGAGTGCATGCCGGCAGGCTCCAGGCGGTCTGCGACCTCCTGCGCGCCTCCGATCCCAGGTTCGGCTGGGTCGGTTTCTACCTCGTGGATCCGTCGGAGGAGGGAGTCCTGGTGCTCGGCCCCTTTTCGGGCAAGCCCACGGAGCACGTCAGGATCCCGTTCGGATCCGGTGTGTGCGGGCGCGTCGCGTCGTCGCTCGGCACCATCCTCGTCGAAGACGTCTCCGCCGATCCCGGCTACCTGGCCTGCAGCCCGACCGTCGAATCCGAGATCGTGATCCCCGTCTTCCGCGACGGAAGGCTAGTCGGAGAGCTGGACATCGACTCCGACACGCGGGCGGCCTTCACGGAAGCGGATGCGGCTTTCCTGGAGCGGCTCGCCTCGTGCTGCTCGGAATCTGTGTCGGAGGCTGCCTCCGAACTGCGTGGAGGGTCTGATGAGCGGCGTTTATGAAGCGGTGCGCCTTGCCGAGGGGTTCTACTGGGTAGGGGCGGTGGACTGGGGCCTCAGGGACTTCCACGGGTATTCGACCCACAGGGGGTCCACCTACAACAGCTATCTCCTCACCACGCCCTCCGGCCGGAACGTCGTCTTCGACGCGGTCAAGAAGCCCTTCATGGACGTGATGCTGGCACGGATAGCATCCGTCGTCGATCCGGCCTCCATCGAGCTGATCGTCTCGAACCACGCGGAGATGGACCACTCGGGCGGCCTGGCCGACCTCGCCCGGGCCGCCGGGGGGGCGCGCATCGTCGCCTCCAGGATGGGCGTGAAGAACCTCTCCATGCAGCTCGGCGGCCTCGATGGGCTCTCCGCCGTCAGCGACGGCGAAACCGTGGAGGTCGGGGGGGAGAGCATCTCCTTCCTCGAGACCAGGATGCTCCACTGGCCCGACAGCATGTTCAGCTACCTGCCGTCGCGGAGGATACTCGTCAGCCAGGACGCATTCGGCATGCACCTGGCCACACCGGAGACCGCCGCGCACCGGATAGACGCAGCCATCCTCAGGGAGGAGGCCGGGAGGTACTATGCGAACATCCTCCTGCCCTACTCCCAGCTCGTGACGAAGCTGCTCGGGAAGGTGTCGGCGATGAACCTGGGCATCGACATCATAGCGCCCGACCACGGCCCTTCGTGGTTCGCGGGGACCGGATCCGGCCCGGACTTCATCACGGGGCTGTACGCCCGCTGGGCGGCGCAGGCACCGACCCGCAGGGCCGTCGTGGCCTACGACACAATGTGGGGTTCCACCGAGATCATGGCCCTGGCGATCGCGGAAGGGCTCCGGGAAGGCGGCGCCGACCCTGTCGTGCACCCCCTCCACGGGAGCCACAGGAGCGATGTCGCCGCGGATCTCCTCGAGGCGGGCGCCCTGCTCCTCGGCACCCCCACGCTCAACGCCTCGATGTTCCCAACCGTGGCCGACCTCGTAACATATCTCGGCGGTCTCAGGAGGATGAACCTGGTCGGGGCGGCCTTCGGCTCCCACGGGTGGGGCGGGGAGGGAGTCCGCCGCCTCTCCGCGGCGATGACCGAGATGCAGGTGGAACTCCTGCATCCCGGGCTGGCATCCCAGTTCAGGCCCGGCGGTGATGTGCTCTCCTCCTGCAGGGCGCTCGGGGTCGAGACAGCCGCGAGGCTCCGGCGGGAGGTCGGCTGACCGGGCCGGCCGGGTCCGGGTCCATGAAGCCGGGCACCCTCGAGAAGGCAGGATTCGCGGTCATCGGCGCCGCCCTGGCCGCCGGGCTGGTGTTCGACGCCTTCCTCCCGGCGGCAGGCGCGGCTGCGGCGGCCCTCGTTCTCGTCATGGTGGTCGGATCCTCGTTCAGGACCATGCTCGCCGCACTCCTGCTCCAGATCCTCGTCACCGCCAGCCAGCTCGATGCCGTGAAGGCCGCCCTGGGCATACCGGTGCTGGGCCCCGACGACATCCTTCTGCTCTGGTCGGGATTCCTCTGGGCCATCGCCCTGGCGGAAGGGAGGGCTTCGCTCGCCCGAGCCGGTCTGGTAGGCGCTTTCATAGCAGCCTTCCTCGCTTTCTCGGTCTTCGCGGCCGCCAGGGGGCTCGCCGCCGGCTATCCCCGGAGCAACGTGATCTCCCTCACCAGGACGTTCATGCTCTATTCCTTCTATTTCCCTGCGCTCTGGCTCTTCTCGGGAGAGGACAGGTTCGATGTGTTCTGGAAGGCGGTCCTGGCGGTATCGGTGCTCGCAGGGGTCGTCTTCTTCGTCAAGGGCCTGACCGGTTCGGGCGAGGGCGTGCACTACCTCTATGCGAGCGGTCTTCGGATAGGGTCGAGGCAGGCCAACGCGTTCGCCGTCATCCTGCTCATCCTGCTCACGAGGCTCTGGCTCAGCCCCGCCAGGCCTCCGCTCTCCCTGGCCCTGCCAGTCGCGGTGCTGATGGGGGCCTGCCTGGTGATATCCTCGACCCGGGCACTCTGGGGCGGTGCAGCGGCAGCCGTCACGTTCGCATGGGTCCTGGCGCTCTTCAGGAAGGGGGGAGTCCCCGGAGGCATGGGGAGGCACGTCACCCTGCTGACAGTGGCGGCCCTCACCGCGCTTGCCGCCGTCGCCGCGGTCTCTGCCGCCGGCATCATCTCCACGTCCCAGATGGCCAGCAGGATCGAAGGAGGCGGATCCTACTCCCTCCCGATAGACATAGGCCTTCTGTCCCGGATCATCTCGTGGGCCACCATCCTCGACGGGGCGGGACCGGCGGAGCTCCTGGCGGGCAGGGGCACCGGAGCCGAGATCACATACTTCAAGCCCGAGTTCGGCGAGGTCTGGACGATGTCCTTCGTGGACGGATCCTTCTGGCAGCTCATCCTCGACATGGGGATCGCCGGGGCTGCAATGCTCGCCCTGATCTACGGGACCGCACTGGTCCAGTCGGCGCGGCTCTTCCTGTCCACATCGGACATGGAACGGGCCGCGAGGGCCATGGGCATCTTCTGCTCGCTGATCCTGCTCCTCGTGGCGTCCATGATGGGGTCCCTCCTGACCAACTACAACTATGTCGCACTCTGGGCCGTCCTCCTCGCCATCCTCCAGGTCGAGAGGAACAGGGAGGCGGGCACCCGTACCGGGGCCCTGCAGAACCGGCCTGTTGGCCCCGGGGATTCCCCGTCCTTATGATCGCGGATCGACGCCCCTTGCGCGGGAATCGGATCCGCAAACCACCAGTGGAGGCCAGGAGTGAAGATCCTCGTCATCAACAGCGGCAGTTCCTCGATCAAGTTCCGCCTCGTGGAGAGCACTTCGGGAGAGACGCTGGCAGGCGGTCTGCTCGAAAGGATAGGGCTGGCCGAGGGCAGGATGGAGTACCGCAGGGGCTCGGATGAGAAGATCAGGACCGATCTCCCCATCCCCAACCACCAGTTCGGGCTGTCCCTCGTCCTCCGCAACCTCACCGACCCTGCGCACGGCGCACTCGGCTCGCTCAACGAGATCGAGGCGGTCGGCCACAGGGTGGTCCACGGCGGCGAGCGCTTCACACAGGCCGTGCTGATCACCCCCGAAGTCATCTCCGAGATCGAGGAGAACAGCTTCATGGCCCCCCTCCACAACCCCGCCAACCTGCTGGGCATCAGGGCCGCGATCGAGATGCTCGAAGGGGTGCCCAACGTGGCGGTGTTCGACACATCCTTCCATCAGACGATGCCGCCGGTCGCCTACGTCTATCCCCTGACCTGGGACCTCTACAAGGACAAGGGCTTCCGCAGGTACGGATTCCACGGCACCAGCCACCAGTACGTGGCCGAGCGCACGGCGGCCATCCTGGGAAGGCCGCTGTCCGGGCTGAACATCATCGTCTGCCACCTCGGGAACGGCAGCAGCATCACCGCGGTCAGGGGCGGCAGGAGCATCGACACGAGCCTCGGCTTCGGCACGATGTGCGGCGTGATGATGGGCACCAGGTCGGGCGACGTCGATCCGGCGATCCTCCTGGAGCTCATGGAGAGCCACGGGATGTCGGCGTCCGAGGTCAAGGACCTCGTCTACAAGAAGAGCGGCCTCCTGGGCATCTCCGGCGTGTCGAGCGACATGAGGGACGTCGAGCAGGCGGCCGATGCCGGCAACGAACGGGCGAAGCTCGCTCTCGACCTCTTCGCCGACAAGGTGAGGAAGTACATCGGCGGATATGCCGTCACCCTGGGCTCGGTGGACGCGATAACCTTCACTGCGGGAATCGGCGAGAACGGCTGGGAGATCCGCGAGACGATCTGCGCCGGGCTCGAGGCCGTCGGCGCCAGGCTCGACGTCGAGGCAAACAGGTTCCGGGGCCAGGAGAGGATCGTCTCCACGCCGGACAGCCCTGTGAAGCTCCTGGTCGTCCCTACCAACGAGGAGCTCATGATCGCCATCGAGACGGAGAGGATACTCGGGCTGCGCAGCTAGCCGCGCGACGCCTCCCGGCGCCTGGCGCGGACGCGTTCGGCGGTCTGCTCCTCGAGAAGGTGCCTCGCGTGCGACGAGGAATCTGCCAGTGAAGCCATTATCGTGAGCAGGATGCCAATCACCACGAGGAACAGGCCGGCTATGGCCACTCCCTTGTAGGGCGACACCGCGCCGACCGACATCCATCGCACGAACAGCACTGCCTCGGAGGCGAGGCCCGCGCCCGTCATGCACAGCCCGGGCAGCCCGTAGAAGCGCCATGGCATGTGGTCGTGGGAGGCGGAATAGATCGCCCCCAGCGACAGGGCCGCATACCTGGCGATGTTGCCCGAGATGCTGCTCCGCCCGTGCTCCCTCGTAGCCCTGACGGGGAGGGGCAGCTCCGCGATCTTCATCCTCTTCCATGCCAGGTCGATCAGGGTCTCCTGGGTGTAGGTGAACCTGCTGAAGGAGCTGAGCTGCTCGAGCGCCGACGGGCCGTAGGCCCTGAAGCCGCATGTGGCGTCGTGGATCCCTGCTCCTGTCAAAGAGTTGACTATCCCGGCGACCCACCTGTTCCCCGTCCTCCGCACCCAGGGGACCCGGCCGCCTCCCGAGCCCGGCATGAACCGGCTGCACGTCACCATGTCCGCCTCTCCGGCAAGGATGGGCGCCAGGAGACTGCCGATGCCGGAAGGATCGAACTGCCCGTCGCCGTCTATGGTCGCCAGGACGTCGTATCCGCCATCCCTGGCCTCCGCCAGGGCGGTCCTGAACACTGCGCCCAGGCCCCTGTTGCCAGGGTGCCTGCAGACCCTCGCACCGGCCCCGGCAGCCACACCGGCGGTCGAGTCGGACGATCCGTCATCGACCACGAGGATGTCGACGCAGGAGACTCCCGGAATCCCGCGGGGCACTCCGGATATCACGGCGCCAACGGTCTTCTCTTCGTTGAATGCGGGGATAGCCACCAGAACGCGCATCCGGCCCCCTTAGGCGAGTGCAGGCCAGGCTCCGGCCTCCGGGAAGATCGTCCGGGCGGGCCGCACCGGCAAGCCCGATTCTTGCTGCCGGGCTCCGCAGGTGTTCTGTTATGCGCATGGATGGATTCCTTCTCTGTATCCCGGCCCTCGCCGCGCTGACCGCAGCCTTCACGGGGGCCGGAGGCCTCCTGGCCGGCGGGAGGCCCCGGGTCATCCGCATGGCTCTCGGCGCGCTCCTGGTCTCCCTGGCCGTGTCCCTGGCGGGGTGGCTCTCGCTGCTGACGCCCGCCGTCCTGTGGGCGATCCTCGGTGTCTCGTCCGCGGCGCTCCTCTTCGGATCGGGGATGAAGCCGGGGAGGGAGGCGATGGCCCCCCTGGCTGCCGTCGCCCTTCTGCTGCCGCTCGCCGCCATGCCTCAGACAGCGAGGGACGCGATGAACCACCACATGTACCTCCCGAGGCTCTGGCTCTCGGAAGGCTCCATCCACAGGCCCGCCTGGTGCCCGTTCTTCAGCTATCCGTACCTGGTGGAGTCGCTGTATGCGCTCGTCGGAGGGACCTTCGGCTTCAGGGTCTCCGGCATGGTCAGCCTGGCCGGTTTCGCGGGAGCCGTGGCTGCGGCGAGGCATGCCGCAGCGCCCTTCGGCAGGAGGGCCGCCCTGCTGGCGCCGCTGGTAGTGCTCAGCATCCCGGAAGCTCTGCGGAACGCGACATGGGCATACTCCGACTCCTTCCTCCTCATGTTCTCGATCCTCGCTGCCGGCGAGCTCGCCAGGGACGACGGCGACGCGACGCTCGCGGCCCTGTGGGGAGCCGCGGCCGGGGCATGCAAGTACAACGGCTTCCCGGTGACCGTGGTCACGCTCCTCGTGCTGGCCGTCAGATACGGGAAGCGCCCCGGGGCGCTGGCGGCCCCGTTCGGCCTGGCTCTCGCGCTGTCGGCCACCTGGGCCCTGCCCAACGCGATCGAGCACGGGAACCCGTTCCATCCGCTTCTGGGCGGTGTGTTCGGAGTCGAGGAGGAAGTCCCGGCGAGGACGCAGGAACTGCTGGGGGCGTTCTCGGACTACTCCGCATCGGTGTCGACGCCTTCAGACCTGCTGGCCCTGCCGGTGAGGATGTCCGTCGGCGGCAGATGGGACGATCCCAGGCTGTACGACGGGGCGTCGGGCCCCCTCCTCCTGCTCGGGGTGATGCTCTTCCTGCTGCTCTGCAGGAACAGGGCGCGGGTCCTGCCGGCGATGGCCGCGCTCGTCCTGACGGTGCTCCTGAGTATCCCCTCCGCCAGGGTGAGGTATCTCTTCGGCCCTGTCGGGATGCTGGTGCCGTTCGCGGCCGCAGGGCTTTCCGGGGCTCTCGGCACGGGCCGGCTGGGCAGGGCGGCCGCGGGCCTCGCGATGGCATCCTGCCTCGTCTGGAGCGGCTCCTGGCTGGTCAGGCTCTACTCGTCCGAGAGACCCCTCGAGGCACTGGATCCGTCGTTCCTCGAGAACAGATTGCCGTACATGCCGTTCTACATGGAGGCTGACAGGGTACTTGAGGAAGCCGACACCACCCTCTTCGTGAACATGGGCAACAGGGCCTTCTACTGGCCCTCCTGCGCGATCTTCAACAGCCACAGGTTCCCGCTCGACGTGCTGGAGCCGGTCTGGGGGGGCGCGGGCGCGGACGATCTCGCCTCGAGCCTCAGGGCGCGAGGCATATCATATGTTGCGATGGACATGGATATTGCCGATATCAACATCACCGGTGAACTGGACGACGGAGAGTTCGAACGATGGCGGGAATTCGTCGCGACGAGGCTGGAACCGGTGGTCTCGAAGGGCCCCTACGTGCTCTTCAGGCTCCCCGGGTGATTCCTGAACGACTCCATGACCCTGCGGAGGAGTTCGTTCTCGTCGGAGATGTTGCGCAGGTCCACGGGGATGGAGCTCAAAGCGTCGATGTAGGCCCTTATGACGGCGGCCTTCGTGATGCGCTGCCGCCTGTGGTGCCTGTCCCTGTTCTGGGAGATCGCACGCACGATCCGGGTGAGGACCTCCTCCTGGTCCTGCCGCACCGGTACGGTGAGCCTGACACTGGCGGAGTCACCCTCCTCGAAGTCCATTATGCTGGAGACTATCCCGGGCTTTGTCCTCGCAGTCATCTCGACCTCCGGGGCAAACATACCGGGCGCTCCATGGGCGTCAAGGGATATATGAAGTTTCGGAGTTATGAATTTGGGTATTGACGACATTGGACACACTCGTTAAACTTCGATCGGTGCAGGAGGGCACTGTGATCCCTCCCCGGGCACGATGCACGGGTGCGGGGTCTAGCTGAACGGTTGGAGGCACAGATGGGCTTCGGCGGTTCTGTCAAGTCGGCCGTAGGCCTGGATATCGGCAGCCATTCGGTGAAGGTGGTCGAGCTGATCAGGTCCGGGAAGACCTACAAGCTCGCCAGGTTCGCCATACAGGAACTGGCTCCCGGTACAGTGGCCGACGGTGAGATAGTCAACAGGGAGCTGGTCAACGCCGGGATAAGGGATGCCCTCAGGAATGCCGGCATCAAGTCCCGTCTCGTCTTCTCCGCGGTCTCCGGCAGGAGTGTCATCGTCAGGCGCATCCCGATGGAGAAGATGTCGGAGGAGAACGCCCGCCAGGCCATCCGCTGGGAGGCGGAGCAGCACATACCGTTCAGGATCGACGAGGTCAGCATCGACTTCAAGATCATCAACCCCGAGATGGCTCCGGGGCAGATGGAGGTCCTGCTGGTCGCCGCGAAGAAGGAGGCGGTCGATCTCCACCGCAGCCTCCTGCAGGCCTCGGGCGTCAAGCCCACGGCCATCGAACTCGAGCAGTTCGCCCTGCAGAGGGCATACGAGTACAACTACAGGCCGGGCGCCGACGAGTGCGTGACCATCCTCAACATCGGCGCCGAGGTCACGAACATGGTCGTCGTGAAGGGTGGGCTCCCCAGCTTCAACAGGGACCTCTCGATCGGCGGCAACAGGTTCATAGAGGCTCTCCAGAGGTCCATGGGCCTCGACTACGAGACGGCCGAGGCGGTCCTGAAGGGCGACCTTCCCGAGGGAGCCTCCCAGGACGAGGTCAAGTCGGCCATCGGCTATGTCATCGAAGAGCTCTCCACGAGCGTCAGGCGCTCGTTCATCTCCTTCCAGGCCTCGGGGGAGAGCACCAGGATAGACAGGATGTACATCAGCGGCGGCTGCTCGCAGGTGCCGGGCCTCGCGGCGACCCTCAGCGAACAGCACGGCCTCCCCGTCGAGCAGCTCGAGACCTTCAGGAGCGTCTCGGCCGACTCGTCGGTGATCCCCGATTCCGACAAGCCCGTGATGAGTGCCCTCCTAGCCGTCAGCATCGGGCTTGCCCTCCGCGCCTTCGAACCCGGCAGGGTGGACGTGAACGTCATGGAGGAGGCCGACACCAGGCGCAAGAAGGCCGGCGCGGCCGGCACGCCTGCGGCGGCAGCCTCCTCGCCCGCAGCCGCGATCCTCTCCTATCTGCCGATACTCCTGATCGTCGGCGGGATAGTCGCGATGGGGATCCACTACGCCGGGCTCAAGAAGCGCCAGTCGGAGCTCCAGGGCCAGATAACCGCCATCGACAGCGAGATAGCCCAGATGGAGACGCAGGTGAGCCAGCAGGCCGAGGCCAACGCCCTGCTCGCGGACCTCGAGGCCAGGCGCGCGGCGATCCAGAGCCTGGCGCTCGACCAGAGATACGCCGTCTACGTGATGGAGTACCTCTGCAGGGCGCTGTATCCCCAGCAGACCACGCTCGCCGAGGAGGCCGACAAGGGGATATACCTGACCGCGATGGTGGTCTCCGGCGAGAGCCTCCACCTGACCGGCATCGCCAGGACATGGGGCGACGTGGTCGCCTTCCAGCGCAGGCTGGTCGAGCAGATGCCCGACGGGCAGACCGCCCTCTTCCAGCTCGCCGAATACGGCCAGACCTACACGCTCACTCCAGCTACCGATCCCACCGGCGCCACCGGCGGGGAGATGAGATACCAGTTCGATCTGGAAGTAAGTGTCAACAGGGGCTCACTGCTGCCTCTCGTCGGCAACTACTCCGGGATCTGATGGGGGGATCATGAACAGGATCGTGGTACTTTCGATGATCGCAGCGCTCGCCGTCCTGTCGGGTTGCGACCCCTTCGGGACCGACGAGACGAGCATCTACGTGACGGGCACGATTTGGGAGGACTCGGGGCGCACGACCCCCGCGGAGGAGATCACGGTCGTCGCCCACGGAGACTCGATCAACACCTTCGACCGGAGCGACGAGACTGACGCAGACGGCGTCTTCATGATCGAGGTCCCTCTCTATCCCACTCCCGGCGAGGAGGGCACCGGCTACACGATGCCCGAATTCGGCGTGATCGGCCTGACGGCCCACTGGAGCGCATTCACCTACATGTACGCCGATATCGAGTCATCGCCCTTCTTCATCGAGGTAGGCGACACGCTGGTTGTCTGGGACATAGACCTCGAGTCCGCGGAGATGGGCGGCGGGGAGTGAAGGCCCCGGACCGGCCGGGAGGAGGTACGAAGTGGCACTAGACCTTCGCGATCCCAAACTCCTGCGCTTCTTCCTGGGGCTCCTTCTGCTCGCCGCCCTCGTGTACGTCTACTTCAACTTCGTGGCGAAGGACACCAGGGAGTCGATCACCTCGCAGGAGGATCAGCTCCAGATGAAGCAGATGGAGCTGAACCAGCTCCGGGCGCAGACCTCCGAGGACATGGCGGTCATGGCCCAGCAGATCGAGATGTACCAGCAGGAGCTGGAGAACCTGGACAGGTTCCTGCCCAGGCAGTACAGCCAGGACGAGGTGCTCGAGCTCCTCACCACCAAGGCCGCGAGCAGCGGCATCCAGATCGTCAACATGAACCCCCTGCCGCCGGCGCTCGAGGGCCAGTATGCCGTCTACAGCTGGCAGATAAGGCTGACGGGCAGGTATCACAGGCTGGGTGTGTTCTTCGACCAGCTCACTCAGGAGACGATGATGACGGCCATCACCGACCTGAACATCCAGCAGCTGAAGGCGGCGGAGGGGAAGTTCGACAACATCGAGGCTTCCTTCGTGTTCTCCGCCTACACTCAGCCATAGGGGGTGGAGGACGTGGAATTGCGTGACGCGAGAATCGTCCTGACAGTCCTCCTGGCCGCCCTCTCCACGGGCTGCGGGTCCGGCCCCGAAAGGGCCGGCGCGGCCGCCGCCAGCGACGGTCAGGTGGCGATCGCCGAAAGACCCGCTCCCGTGGGCTGGCAGGAGATAGTCCTCCCGGCCGGCCCGCCGGAGGCGGTAGCCGTTGATGACGGCGGCGCATGGGCCGCCTTCGAGGGCGGGGGCGTGCTCCACTGCTCGATGAGCGACGGCAGGTGGAGCAGCTACGACCTCGGCCCCGCGGCGGCCTCGCCGGTGGGTGCCGTGTCGATGCCCTCGGGCCTCCTGCTGCTGAGCGATTCGGCGCTGGTGAGCTTCGACGGGGCGGAGGCGGAGATCACACCGCTGCCCGAAGGCTTCGAGCCCGCGGGCCTGGCCCTCGATGCTGCATCGTCACCGGTCATCCTCTCCGAAGGCGGATCGATCGCGATGCTCTCGGAAGGCGTCTGGGACGTCCGCTCTCCCGGGGCCCCCGCACCGGGATCGTCCGGGCTCGCCCTGATGGGGCCCGACTGGGTCTTCACGTCCGGGGGCACGCTGGTCAGGTACGATCCTGCGGTCGACCTGTGGCAGTACGAGACCCTGCCCGGGGCGGGACCCGTGCTCGTTGCCGGCGGGAGGATCTTCTCCTCGTCGGGCGGCGAGGTGCTCGAGCGGGCCGCTGACGGAACGTGGTCCACGGTCTTCAGGGGCAGGCTCTGCGGCGACCTGGCGGTTTCGGGCCAGAGGGTGCTCGATCCGGCCAGACCGTCGGTTGCAGTCGCCGAAGCGCTGCCGGTCGAACCGGGAACCGTGCTCAGGGCATCCGAGGGCGCACCGGTATGGGCGGTCGACGATGCAGGAATGCTGGTCTGCGCCGAGCTCGGGGCGATCGAGACGAGGATCCCCGGCTTCGACATGCAGCGCATCGATTGCGCGCTCGCGGGCCAGACGGGTTCGACGCCGGGCGGCTCGGCCGGGGTGACCCCCGTCCTCTCGGCGGCCAGCGGAGCCTTCAGGATCTATGAATCGGTATCCAGCAGGCCCGATCCCTTCACCGAGTTCCCCGCCAGGCGCAGGGACCTCAGGAGGCCCCTGAGCGAGATCGCCATCGAGGAGCTCAGGCTGGTCGGGATCACGCTCGACCCGTCCGGCGGCGACCAGGCCATGGTCGAGGACGTGAACGGCGTGCCCTACATCCTCTACGTCGACACCGAGCTCGCCAACAACACGAGGATTGCCGAGATAACGTCCAACGAAGTGATAGTGGTGCAGGAGGTAACGGTCGACTACGGGCCGGAGCAAGGAGGAACCGCTTCTATCCCCACCATCTACACGATGCGGCTTCACGAAGAGGGTGGTCTGTAATGAGGCGAATCGTTTTCGTTGCCCTGCTGGCGCTGGCCCTGCCCGCGTCGGCCTACCGGGTCACAGACATAGCCGTCGAACCCAGCGGTGACAGGACCCAGGTCACGATCACCGCCGACGGACCGATCTCGTACGAGAAGTTCCTCCTGACGGATCCCATGAGGGTCGTCCTCGACCTGAGCGGCTCCGTCCACGCGCTGCCCGCCGCAGACTTCACGGTCGGCAGGGGCGGCGTGGCCGCGGTGCGCACCAGCCAGTACGTCGCCCCGCCGGACGGCGTGGTCAGGATCATCGTCGACGTCTCGGGCGAGCTGCTCAACTACAGCACCGACACCGAGGGGAACGACCTGGTCCTCACGCTCCAGACCAACCCGTCCGGGACGCCCTTCACGGCCTGGGCCGCATCCAGCTCGGGCGTCAGCCGCAGCTTCGCCGGCGGCGAGGTGGCGGCGCTGTCCGCCCCGGGCGAGACCGTGATGCAGAGCACCTACGTCAGCGAGACGCAGGGCATCACCGTGAGCGAGCCCTGGGCTCCGGCCGCCGACGGGTTCCCCGTCGAGTGGACGGGCACCGGCGGCCGCAGGGTGACCATCGACGTGGTCGAGGCCGACATCAGGACGGTGATGAGGTCGATCTCCGACGTCAGCGGCTACAACATCATACTCCCCGAGGGATACGAGGCCACGATCACGGCGCGCCTGCGCAACGTCGGCTGGCGCGACGCCCTCATGGCCATCCTGAACACGCAGAACCTCGTGGCGACCCTCGAGGGCAGCAACGTCCTCAGGCTGGCCAGCCGCGAGGACTTCTACACCGAGATCAGCACGATTGCCACCAACAGGCGGGACAGGCAGAACCTCCAGGACCTCCAGACCGAGGTGTTCGTGATACGGTACGCCACGGCGGACGACATCATGGAGGCGACCTCGACAGTCCTGTCCGAGCGCGGCGAGGTGTCCGTCGACACCCGCACGAACTCGCTGGTCGTCACCGACATCCCTGCGAGGCTCGACGAGATAGGCAGGCTCCTGCCCATCCTCGACAGCCCCACGGCGCAGGTGATGATCGAGGCCAAGCTGGTGGAGATCGACGCATCGGCGAGCAGCGAGCTGGGCATCGACTGGGCCGCCGGCAACCTGGGCAGGGGCGACGCCCTGACTCACATCGGCGGCACGGGCGACCTGGGCGTGGGCGATCCCACGGGCTCCTTCACGTTCGGCACCTCGTTGAACCTGCTCGACATAGAAGCCACCCTGAACTTCCTCGAGCAGGACAACAGGGCGCACATACTGTCAGAGCCGCGCATAGCGATCATCGACAACATGACCGGGTCGGTGCTCTCAGGCAAGCAGGTGCCCCTGACCCTGCAGGACGCCGACGGCAACACCTACATCCAGCTCTATGACGTGGGCGTCAGCCTCGAGGTCACGCCGCACATCAACGCCGACAACAACGTGACGCTCGAGCTGAACCCGGTGGTGAGCGAGCTCTCCGGCGAGGGGACGGCCGAGCAGCCGATCATCCTCACCCAGGAGGCCAACACCACGCTGATGATCGAGGACGGCGCGACCGCGGTGATCGGCGGCATCATGCGAAGCAAGCAGTCCGAGGTCGAGCGCAGGATCCCCGTCCTGGGGTACATCCCCCTGCTCGGACGCCTGCTGTTCTCGTACACTTCGAACACCACCGACAGCACCGAGCTCGTGATATTCGTGACGCCGCACATCATCAGGCCCTACTAGCGGACTGAAGTGCTCAGGATAGGGCGGGGGACATGGAAAGGCCGTGTTCTCCGCCCTCCTGACATCATGAGGCCGTCCTCGGGACGCACAAGATCGGCGGCCATGGACATAGCGGGGAGCTTCGAGGGCGGTCACGTCTGGGACCTCTGCTGCGGCAGCGGGGCCTTCGGGATCGAGTGCCTCAGCGCAGGGGCGGCGGGATGCTCGTTCGTCGACAGCGACCGCAGGGCGGTCCGCTTCGTGAGGGAGGCGCTCTCGTCCCTGGGGGCCACGGGAAAAGTGGAGCTGGCCTGCGGCGACGTCACATGCATCGATCTTTCCGTTCTGACGAAGCCGTCCCTCGTCTTCATCGACCCGCCCTACTCGTCGACAGAGGTCTACTCATGGGCCTTCGGGCTCGACTGGGGATCCCTGGCTGCTCCCGGGGGGATAGTCATGGTGGAGGTCCCGTCGAGCCTGGGAACCGACGGCTCCTGGGAGCGCAGGCGGTACGGCGAGACGACGCTCGCGTGGCGGTGGATGCGATGAGCGGGCTGGTGATCTACCCCGGGACTTTCGACCCGATGACCCGGGGGCACCTCGACGTGGTCAGGGTCGCGGCCGGGATATTCGGGGAACTCAGGGTGGCGGTGGTGCAGCGAAGCTCCAAGAGGCTCCTCTTCCGTGTCGAGGAGCGGGTGGACCTCGCCAGGAGGTCGCTCGAAGAGGCCGGCATCACGGGGGTCGGTGTGGAAGCCTTCGACGGGCTGCTGGTCGATTACATGAAGAGGGCGGGAGCCCGGGTCTTCATCAGGGGATTGCGAGCCAATTCCGATTTTGAGTATGAATTCCAGATGCAGCTCATGAACAGGAAGCTCGCGCCCGACATCACCGGGGTCTATCTGATGCCGGCCGAGCACAACATGTACCTCTCCTCCACGGTCGTGAAGGAGATCGCAGCCTACGGAGGGGACCTCTCCGCCCTGGTGCAGCCGTGCGTCGAGGATGCACTGCGCCGCGCCGAGGGCCTTACGGAGCGGCGGGGATCATGAACTATTCCAGGAACATCGCGAGTCTCCAGCCTTCAGCGACCCTTCAGCTCACCGCCAGGGCGGCCGAGCTCACCCGGCAGGGAAGGTCGATCATCGCTCTCTCCGCCGGCCAGCCCGACTTCCCCAGCCCGCCTGCAGCCTGCGAGGCTGCGGTGAGGGCGATGGAGCAGGGCAGGACGGGGTACACACCGACCGCAGGCATCCCCGAGCTTCGCGAGGCGGTGGCATCCGCCACATCGCGAAGGCGCGGCATCGAGTTCAAGCCCGCAGAGGTCGTGGTGAGCTGCGGTGCGAAGCACAGCCTCGCCAACCTGCTGATGGCCGCCATCAATCCCGGCGACAGGGTGCTCATCCCTCTGCCGTACTGGGTGAGCTACCCCGAGATGGTGCGCCTGGCCGGCGGGCAGCCGGTCTACCCGGGGTCGGGCCACTCCCTGATCACGGCGGCCGACGTCGAGGAGGCAGCCTCATCCGGAGTCTCCGGCGTGATACTCAACTCCCCGGGCAACCCTTCGGGATGCGTCTACACGCCCGGAGAAGCCCGAGAACTCGCCGACGCTCTCGCTGCAACCCGCATGTGGGTCATCTCGGACGACATCTACGAGGATCTCGTCTTCACCGGCCAGGCTGCGCCCCACGTCCTCGACTTCAGGCCCGAGCTCCGCGACAGGGCCGTCATCGTCTCGGGGGTGTCCAAGACCTTCGCGATGACGGGGTGGCGGATAGGCTGGGCGGTGGCTCCGGTCGACTGGGCGAAGCTCTCGATCCGCGTGCAGGAGCACACCACCTCCAATCCCTGCTCGATCTCCCAGTGGGCCTCCCTGGCGGTGGTCTCGGGGGATGCCGAGGGCGAGCGCAGGTCGATGCTCGCTTCGTTCGCATCGCGGCGCGACCTGATCTGCTCCCTTCTCTCGGGGATCCCGGGGATGTCCTTCCCGAAGCCGGAAGGGGCGTTCTACGTGTTCGCCGGCTATCCTCCGTCGATCGGGCTCTCGAGCGCGGAATTCTGCGGCCAGCTGCTCGACGAGGAAGGGCTTGCGGTCATACCCGGGAGCGCGTTCGGCGTGGAGAACAGGCTCAGGCTTTCCTTCGCGGCTTCCGACGGGGATATTCGCGGCGGGGTGGAACGTCTGGCATCCTTCCTAGCCAAGAGGGGTATCCGATGATAGTCGAGTGTCCAAGCTGCGGTAAGCGCTATCAGATACCGGAGGACAGGCTCGGCGCCGGGCCGCGCAAGCTCAGGTGCAGGAGCTGCTCGGAAGTCTTCACGATCTCGGCCGGGCCGGACAGGCGCGGCAGGGAGGAGCCGGCCGAGGAGGACGCCGCCACCCGGGCCAGGCGCCTCGCCAGGGTCCTTGCGAGCGACATGGTCGTTTACAACAGGGACACGGTCGAGAAGGCCCGCCTCGACGGCAGCCTCCCGATGCTCCTGAAGGCCGAGATAGACAGGTCGTGGCAGCTCTGGAAGTCGCGGTTCCCCGAGATGGGCGAGTCGGGCGTCGGGATCTTCAGGGACGCACTGAAGGACGTGCTCGCCGGGGGCGGCGACGACTTCGAAGGCTGGATGCCCTCCTAGCCCTCTTCCGACTCCATCCGCCCGCGGACGCACCTGAACACGATGTGCGCCAGCATCAGGTGCACGTCCTCGATCATCTGCATGTCGTCCGACGGGACTATTATGGATTCGGACGCCACCCGTGCCGCCTCCCCGCCGTCGAATCCCGAGAACAGCACTGTGACAGCCCCTGCTTCGTTCGCCAGCTTGAGGGCGTTGACCACGTTCGGGCTCCTGCCGCTGCCCGAGAGCCCGATCACCACGTCCCCCGCCTCCACCAGATTCCTGAGCTGCTCGCCGAATGTGTTGGTGTAGTCGGTGTCGTTGGCCCACGCCGTAAGGAGCGGCACGTTCTCGGCCAGCGAGATGGCCTTCAGCCTCCTCCTGCCGGGCGCGGCCGTCCCCTTCGCCAGGTCGCACACGAAGTGGGCCGACGTGGCGGATCCCCCTCCGTTCCCGAAGACCATCACCCTGCGCCCAGATCTCCAGGCCCTGAAGATGATGTCCGTGACACGGCGGATCTCCTCGGGAGGGATCCTCATGACCAGGCTGCCGACTCCGTCGAGGTAGGAGCGGATCATTTCGAGCATGTCATCCTCCGATGATCTCGATGTACTTGTCGGACGAGTCCGAGAAGGCGGCCACCCTGCACCCCGGCATGACGAGCGTGTTCCGGAGGCTGGAGCCTTCTCCCACGATGGCGCCCCCGAGCACGACCGAGTCCTCGATCCGGCAGTCCCTGCCTATCCTGGCTCCGCCGTCGATCCAGACCAGCCCTTCGATCAGTGTGCCCTCTCCTATCGCCGCCGAAGGATCCACGATGGGCGGGATCGCTTCCAGCCCCGCCGCCTGAGGGATCCTTCCGCCGAGGACGTCTCCGCACAGCGCGAGAAAGTCCGCCGGGGACTCCACGACCCTGCAGTACCGGGCGAGGCACTCGGAATATAGAGCCGCGCCCGACTCCATCGCAGCGGCGAGGAATGCATGGGGGGACGAGAGGGCGGCTGCTCCGGCGCCTGCGATCTCCCGGCCGACCAGCCAGACCCCGGAATCCCTCAGATTGGAGGCCTGATCGCTGCCGAAGGACGAGAGCCGCCCGTCCGGATCGCTCAGGAGGGACCGGCCGGCTCCTGGTCGCGGATGGGCCACCACCAGCGCGCCGGCATGCCGGTCCGTCAACTCGTCGAGCAGCGAGGACGCGTCGAAACTGCGCATCCCCGTGCCGTGGACGAGCAGGAAGGGATCGGACAGGCCATCCGCGAAACCCGGGGCGATCCGCCCCTGCCTGATGATCCTGCCCGGTACGGCGCGCTCCAGGATCGCAAGTTCGGCCTGCTCGATCGTGGCGCCTCCGGGAAGCCTGCTGCCGGGTCCGAAGAACCCCGGAGCCGGGGCCCAGTGGGGGACGTGGATGCAGTCCATCACGAGAGGGGCGTAGCGTATCTTATCAGGCCGTTGCCGAGGCCCGCGGCGGCCGAAGCCCGGTAGAGCACCCTCCTGACCCCGAGGCGGAAGTACGCGAACCTGAAGGCCTGCTCGAGGGGCGATCCGGTGCGCACCGCGGGGGGCGAGACCCTGCCGCGGATCTCCCCGTAGTTGCCGGACTGCCTGGCTGTGACTCGGAAGCCCCCCTTCGAGAGCACCGCCTCGAGCGTCCTGGGGCCGAAGAAGTAGAGGTGGGCCGGTATCGAATCCGGCCTTATGCCGCCGGTCCTCATGCCCCTCAGGACGGCCTGGAGCACCTCCTCCCAGTGGGTCAGCTCCCAGGGGCACTGTACCACCAGCGTTCCTCCGGGTACGAGCAGTCCGGCGATGCGCGAGAGGGTGTCGAAGGGCCTGTGGAGGTGTTCCAGGACATCGAGGAGGAGGACGGCATCGTACGAGCCGCGGGGGAGGGGCGCGCTCTCGACGGTGCCCGTGCTGACGCGGAGGCCGAAATGCTCGCGGGCGAAGGATGACGACAGCGGGCTCACCTCGATGCCCTCCACGTCCCAGCCGCGGCTTCGGAGATAGTCGAGCAGGAATCCGTGCGCGCATCCCACCTCGAGGATCCTCCGACCGGTCGTGACGCGCCCGCGGAGGTCCGACTCGCGCCTGGCGAACAGCCTGGCGAAGATGTCGGCATGTCTCCCGAAGGTGTCGACATAGTCCCTGTACCCGGTGGTCCCGGCGCTGTAGTACTCGCTCCCGTACAGCTCGGCGAGCGCCGATTCGCGCGGCCTCTCGGAGAGGTAGACGAGCCCGCACACCGAGCACCTCGCCACCGGCCACGTGTCCTGGACGCTGAGGATCGTGCGCTCACTCGATCCGCACAGCACGCAGCACGTCTCCTCGCGCTCGAGCAGGTTCGATTCCATAGCCCGCAACGTGTCGTGCGGGAAGGCTGCGGTCAACCCTTGACGGCATGCCCGGAATGGTTGACACTCATGGGTCTGGCGGGTCGTGTGCGGTCATAATATCAAGCCGTGCAACACCAAGAGCTCTGGTATTGACACGGCGGCGGGCTTGACGGATGTTGCCGGATCACGCGAAAGGCATGCCCCGTCCGCCGGCTCCCCCCCGGGGGAACCGGCGGAGCGTCCCCGGGTTATACGCCGAATGAATGGAACGGGTTTTCGGAAGGGCGGTGTCACTTGGCTACGAGGAGGACCGAGGGCAGATCCCTCGAACTCTATCTCCGTGAAATCGGGTGCAAGGAGACCCTGACCTCCGAGCAGGAGGCCGATCTGGCCAGGAGGATCCGCGCCGGCGAGCAGGCCGCGCTCAACCTCCTCACCGAGGCCAACCTGCGTTTCGTGGTCAGCATCGCCAAGCAGTACGCGAACCAGGGCGTGGCCCTCGAGGATCTGATCAACGAGGGCAACGTCGGCCTGATAAGAGCTGCCAAGGGCTTCGACGAGACGAAGGGCTGCAGGTTCATCACGTATGCAGTGTGGTGGATCAGGCAGGCCATACTGCAGGCCCTCGCCGAACAGTCCCGGATAGTGAGGCTCCCCCTGAACAGGGTGGGCGAGCTCTACAAGATGGGCCGCGCCACGCGCGAGCTCGGCCACACCCTCGGCCGCGACCCCACCACCGACGAGATCGCCAGGGAGCTCGACGTCTCCCGCGAGGAGGTGGAGGGCATGATGTCCATCCACAGCACCCACCTCTCGCTCGACAGCCCTGTGTACGAAGGCAGCGACAAGACCTTCCAGGAGATGATCGCGAGCGACAACCAGATCTCTCCCGACGAGGCCGTAGTCCACGAGGCCATGAAGAAGAGCGTCGACCTGATGCTCGAGATCCTCGACCACCGCGAGAAGACCATCATCTGCCTCTTCTTCGGCATAGGCACCGACCGCAGGCACACTCTCGCAGAGATAGGCCGCACCATGGGCATCAGCCGCGAGAGGGTGAGGCAGCTCAAGAACAGGGCGATCAGCAAGCTGTACGAATCGGCCGACGGCAACACCCTGCTCCTGTTCCTGGGCTGATCCGTCCGGCGGCCCGATGCGCCTAGGCACTATCCACTGGGTACCGTGGCGCTCCGGAAGGGGGCGCCCGGTCGTCCTCACCAGGCTGAGGCTCCAGCTCGCCGGCCTGTTCGTCTCGCTCGCCATCTCGGGCCTCATCGGGGCGGCCTTCATGCTCGGGCGGGCCGCCGGCATGAGGCACGGTCTCACCGGGGCGGGACGCGACGAGGCCGTTCTCGAAGGGGAGATCTACCAGCTCAGCGAGCGGGTCGACGAGCTCTCGGCGCGCCTGGTCGACATCGCCGAGAGGGAGGAGCGGATCATGCTCGCCGGTGCGGGCCTGAACATGGACTTCTCGTCCCTCCTCCCCGGTTCCGCCCTTTCCGACCCCGAATCCGAGCAGGAGCTCTTCAGGTACATCGACGACATCGACCTCAGGCTGGTCCTCGCGGAACGCCTGGCCGACGCCGAGCTCGAGGCCTACGACTCCCTGGCGGCCCACTTCCTCGAGATCACCGAGCAGCTGAGGCGGATCCCCTCCATCTGGCCGGCGGAGGGTTACTACGTCAGCGACTTCGGTTCGCGCATAGACCCGTTCACGGGTGCCGTGCGAAGGCACCAGGGCATCGACATCGCCGAGGGGACCGGCACGCCGATCTACGCCCCGGCCGACGGTGTGGTGACCTTCTGCGGATGGACATCCGGATACGGCCTCGAGGTCATCGTCCGGCACACCGCGAGGATCTCCACGAGGTTCGCCCACTGCTCGTCGGTGTGCGTCACGGTGGGGCAGTCGGTCCGGAGGGGCGACCTCCTGTCGCGAATGGGGATGACCGGGAGGGCGGTCGGCCCGCACCTCCATTACGAGGTCCTCTGCGACGGCGTCCAGATAGATCCTGACGACTTCATCATCCGTACCGGCGCCAGGCAGTCGGTGTTCTGACGGGATGGGCCGCGGCTTCGACTCCCGGCTGTGGGACGAGTACGCCCCGTACTTCGACGCCGAGGAGGGAACCGTGTTCCCCGTCGACGCTCTGGAACTCCGGTTCTATGCCGAGATGCGCAACCGCTTCAGGGGAGACGCCCTCGAGATCGGCGCTGGCTGCGGAAGGCTGGCCGGATCGCTCTACCTGCCGCCCCACCGGACCGTGGCGCTCGAGCCTTCGGCCGGGATGCTCGCGAGATGGCGCAGGGCCGATGCCTCCAGGGCCTCCCGGATCATGGCGCTGGGGCAGGAGATGCCCTTCCGCGACGGAGCCTTCAGGTTCGTGACCTTCCCCTACAACGGCCTGCACTGCCTCCCGGGCCCGGACGAGCGGATCGCGCTCCTATCCGAGGCCCGGAGGCTGCTGGCCAGGGGCGGCCGCCTCCTGCTGGAAACGTGTCCAGGCTTCTCGCGGAGGCCCCAGGATACCGACGCGGAGAGATACGACTTCCATGACGGCAGGCTCAGGCTGAGGCTTTCGGAGACCGTCAGGCGGAACGCAGATTCGATCAGCTTCCACATGAAGTACGACTCGGGAGGCCGGCGCGTCTCCGAACTCGAACTCGAACTCGCCCTCATACCGCCGGGTCTGCTCTCGGAGGAGCTGGCCCGTGCGGGCCTCGAGACCGTCGAACTCTGGGGCGACTACGACTGTTCGCCCTTCGATCCGTGCGGATCCCCCAGGATGCTCACGCTCGCATCCCGAAAGGACCGGGTATGATCCTTCTCCTCTCGGCCATCGCCATGTCCGTGACCGACCCCCGGACCCCCGCCGTCTCGCCCGACGGTTCCCGGGTCGTCGTGAGCTACCGGGGCGACCTCTGGGAGGCCTCCTCGTCGGGTGGCCTGATGCGCGATCTGACGCCCTGCGGTTCCTTCGAGAGCCTGCCGTGCTATTCGCCCGACGGTTCCATGCTCGCATTCACGAGCGACCGCACGGGAGGCGGCGATGTGTACGCGATGCCGGCCGGAGGGGGCGAGGCCGTGCGGCTGACCTGGCACGGGGGCCTGGACGAGGCTGAGGGCTGGTCCGCCTCGGGCGACAGCGTCTGCTTCATCTCCAGCCGGGAGGGTTCCGAGTCCTGGCTCTATTCCGTCCCTCTCTCGGGTGGCACTCCTGTTCCCGTGGTCCGCACATCGCTGCTCGACGTCGCGCGAACCCCAAGGGGCCTGGCGGTCGTGACGGGCGCCACCCCCTGGTGGAGGAGGCATTACAGCGGTTCAGGCTCGAGGGACGTCTGGCTCCTGTCCGGTGACGGTGTCTGGGCCAGGCTCCTCGGCAGTCCGATCGACGAGCGGTGGCCCATGTGGAGCCTCGCCGCTAATGGCCTGGTCTTCGTCATGGAGGACTCAACGGGAGCCGCCAACCTCCACCTGCTCTCGGACGACGGCTCCATCAGCAGGCTCACCAGCCTGCCCGGAGACATCACCTTCCCCTCGATCACCGCCGACGGTTCGACGGTGCTTTTCGAGTACGCCGGCGGGCTCTTCAGGGCCTCGTTCCCCGCCTGGGAACCTGTGGAGGTCGCGCTCGAGTGCGCTGCCGACCTGCCTGTGCCCCCCCTCGAGGAGGGATGGGCGGGGCCCTTCATCGATGCTTACGACCTCACCGGCGATTCCGGTACGGTCGCTCTCTGTTCGGGGGGCGAGATCTTCTGCGGGAGGCTCGCCGCCGACGGGATCGAGGATGTCCGGAGGTTGACGGAAAGCCCCGGCAGGGAGGGCTCCCCCGCATGGAGCCCCGACGGCACGATGCTCGCATACACTGTCGAGCGCGACGGGAGGTCCGACCTCGAGATCGCGGGGCCGGTGCTGGCCGAGAGCCTCTTCACCGGTTTCCGCCCGGTGCCCTCCCGCGTGCTCCCGGTTCCCGGCGGCACCGCGCTGGGACCCCGCTGGTCGCCCGACGGCTCCATGCTGGCCTATCTGGACAGGAACGCCTCGATCCGGGTCGTGGAACTCACTACCGGAAGGGACTGGGAAGTCTGCCCCGCCAGGGACGTGATCCACGTCTCCTGGTCCCCCGACTGCGCATGGCTGGCCTTCAGCACCCCCGTGGACGGGCACCTCGAGGACGTCTTCATCGTGCCCTCCGCCGGAGGCGGACCCGTGGACGTCAGCAGGCATTCCAACGACGACTTCCAGCCGGTCTGGAGCTCCGACGGCAGGAGGCTCGTCTACGCCAGCAGGACCGACCGGGGCGACTACTCCCTGAGGCAGCTCTGGCTGACGCGGGAGGACTGGGAGGCCGACCCGGAGAGGCGCGGGGAGCTCCTCGACGAGCCGGTGGAGACTGTCTCGATCGAGCTCGACGGCCTGCAGAGGCGCACGGAGACGCTCTGCACGGTGCAGGGCTACTACGACTTCTACGGCGCGTCGCCCGACTGCCGCTGGTTCGCATTCAGGGGCTACGACCGGTCGGGCGGTTCCGATCTCTGGTCGGTGGACTGGGAGGGCGGGAACCTCGACAGGATCACTTCCAGCGGATGCGAGCCGTACGGCATCTCGGTCTCGGACGGCTACACCGCGTACTTCGTCGGCCTCGGGGGAAGCCTGCAGTGCGTCGACGTGTCCGGGGGCGCGGAGCGCTTCCTCGGCTGGAGGTGCAGAACGTCCCGCTCGGTATGGGATCTCCAGCGCCAGAAGTTCGACGAATGCTGGAGGCTCCTGCGCGACGGCTTCTACGACACGGCCCTCCACGGGACCGACTGGGACAGCCTGCGCACGGCCTATCGCGACAGGGCGGCCGCATGCCTCTCCAACCCCGAGTTCAACGACGTCGTGAACCGCATGCTCGGCGAGCTGTCCGCATCGCACCTCGGGATCTACGGCCCCTGGGAGTGGGATTCCTCGATGGACTCCGGGGAGCTCGGGATCATCCCCGATCCTTCGTGGACGGGAGAGGGGATCAGGATAGACAGCGTGATCCCCTGGAGCCCGGCCGACGTCGATCCGGCCCGTCTCGTCCCGGGCGACGTGATCCTGAGCATCGACGGCATCCCGGTCGGGCCGGACCTGAACCTCTACCGCGCACTGTCGGGCACTGCCGGAGAAGAGGTCGCAGTCGAGGTCAGGAAGGCAGGAGGCCCGGACACCGTGGTCGTCGAGCCCGTCACGCGCTGGGCGCTGGGAGGCCTCGTGTACGAGGCCCGTCTGGAGCGGAACAGGCGCATCGTCGACCGCATCTCGGGAGGCAGGGTCGGTTATCTGCACATCCCCTCGATGGATGACGAATCCGTCGCCGGCTTCCTGGCTGACCTCCACGCCGAGGGGCTCGGCCGCGACGGGATGGTGGTGGACATCAGGGGCAACGGAGGCGGCAGCACCCACGACGAAATATTGAAGATGCTCGCAAGGCCCTCCTACCTGGTTTCGAGATCGAGAGGCGGCCTCGAGTCCCTCCAGCCCCTGGGGGTATGGCAGGGATCCCTCGCCCTCCTCATCGACGAGACCTGCTTCTCCGACGCCGAGATCTTCCCGGCGGCATGGAAGGAGCTCGGGCTGGGCCCGGTGGTCGGCGCCGGCACCTTCGGCGGGGTCATAGGTACCGTCGACGTCGATCTGGTCGATGGCACCGGCTTCAGGATCCCCTCGAGCGGCTGGTTCACCCTCTCGGGCGACAACCTCGAGAACCTCGGGGTCGAACCCGACATCCCGGTGGCGGAGATGCCGGGCGATGCCGCGGAGAATGTCGACAGGCAGCTCGAGGAGGCAGTCCGGGCCGTCCTCGCGGAGATGTGAGGACGGCTCCCGGTGCTATCCGGTATGATAGGCGGTGCGGACGGGCCAGTGGCCCGCAAACCTCCAGAAAGGCAGTGAAATGAGACACACCATCACGGTGATGCCCGGTGACGGCATCGGCAGGGCAGTGATGAAGGAGGCGCTCAAGGTCCTGGACGCCTCCGGCTTCGAGGCCGACTACGTCCACGGCGACATAGGCTGGGAGTTCTGGAAGACCGAGGGGAACGCGCTGCCCGGAAGGACGCTCGAGCTCCTCGAGAAGAACCCGGTCGCCCTTTTCGGCGCCATCACGTCCAAGCCCAAGTCGGCGGCCGATGCCGAGCTCTCTCCCGCCCTGAAGGACAAGGGCTGTGTCTACTACAGCCCGATCGTCTCCATGAGGCAGCACTTCGGCCTCGACATCTGCAAGCGGCCCTGCCGCTCATTCATCGGCAATCCTCTGAACTTCGTCAGGCGAGGCCCCGGCGGCACCATCGAGGAGCCCGCGATCGACACGATGATCTTCAGGCAGAACACGGAGGGCCTCTACGGCGGCGTGGAGTGGACCAACCCCCCCGACCAGGTCTACGACGCCCTGATGACGCACCCCAAGTTCAGGGCCAACTTCGCCTGGTGCCCGAGGCCCGAGCTCGCCGTCTCCACCAGGATATTCACCAGGAAGTACACCTCTAGGATCGTCCGCGAGGCCTTCGAGTACGCGAAGGCCAGGAGCATCGACACCGTCTACGTCTGCGAGAAGCCCAACGTGATCCGCGAGACCTCCGGCATGATGCTCAAGGTCGCCCAGGACATGGCGAAGGCGGAGTACCCCGGCATCAGGGTGTCCGACGTGAACATCGACGCCATGACGATGTGGCTGACGAAGAACCCCGAGGACTACAGGGTGATCGTTTCCGGCAACATGTTCGGCGACATAGTGTCGGACGGCTTCGCCGGGCTCACGGGCGGGCTGGGCTTCGCCTGCAGCGCCAACATCGGCGAGAAGGTCGCCGTGTTCGAGCCCACGCACGGTTCTGCCCCGAAGTACGCCGACTATCCCGAATCCATCGTGAACCCGATCGCGATGATCCTGTCGACGTGCATGATGCTCGAGCACATCGGCGATCACGCCAGGGCCGGCAGGATCATGAACGCCGTCAAGCTGGTCATCTCCGAGGGCAGGGTGAAGACCTACGACATGCTCAAGCTGCGGGGATGCCCGGATGTCCTCTCGCAGGGCGCCGCGAGCACCGCGGGGATGGGCGACGCGGTCGTCGAGGCGCTGGGGAGGGTCGGCAAGTGAGGAACAGGGTCGAATCGCTGTTCGGAAGGCAGCTCGACAGGATCACCGATCCCGGGCTCCGCAGGTCGGCCGTGGATGTCTGGGTCGACGCGGCCACCGGCGGCGGATGGTCGCCCGACGACCTCGAGCAGATCCCCTTCACGCTCCTGGCCAACAGCCACGGGATCAACCTGATCCAGCACACCCGGGCCGTCACCGAGGGCGCCCTCGCGCTCGCGGAGGCGATGAAGGGCGAGATGCAGCTGCCCTACTCGATAAACACCGACTGGCTGATCGTCGGCGGCCTCCTGCACGACGTGGGCAAGCTGCTCGAATACGAGCGCGTCGACGGAGCCATCAGGAAGAGCCGGAACGGCGCATGTCTGCGGCATCCCGTCTCGGGCTCGATAGTGGCGGGCAGGGCCGGCCTGCCCCCCGAGATCATCAACATGATCGCCTGCCACGCGAAGGAGGGGGAGGGGGCGCCCAAGAGGATCGAGACCGTGCTGATCCACCAGGCCGATTTCGCCACCTTCGACCCTCTGCAGATGATGGACAAGGGTCTGCTGATCACATAGTCCACGGCGCGGCCGGGCCCCGGACGCGCGTCCGGGGCCCAGCCGCCCGGGGCGGGTTCAGCTCCCGCCCTCCATCCTCCTGAGGGCGCAGATCACGGCCGAGGGTGTGACGCCGAAGGCCCTGGCCACCTCCGAGTAGTTCATGCCCCATCTCCTGCGGCATTCCCTGAAAGCCTCGTGCCTGAGCGCCTGCTGTGCCCGCCCTTTGGGGTTCACAAGCCTCGCGCGGTGCACCCTGTACTCCCTGGCCAGCACTGCCGCGGGATCGGCCGGCAGCAGCCTCTCGGACGGAACCGCCGGTCCGGGCGGGCGCCTTATCTCGAACTCGCTCCAGTCGGGTTCCGGTTCGCCTGGATCGGGCGGGGGCACGGGGTGCCCGGCCATGCCCGCACGGCCTGCCGAGCGCCCTCCCGCTCCGATGCTCCTCCTCAGGCTCGACCACTCCCAGGCCTCGGGGAACAGCACGATCCCCTCGCGCGACGGCAGGGAGTGGACGTAACGGATTACGGAAGGTGCCCGGGATTCGTCGTCGAAGGCCCTGCTCGAGTACCTGCCTCCTCCGTACAGGCCCGTGCCGGAGCCCCGTACGTCGGTCCTGACCCTCGAATACCTGCCGAGGAGGAGTCTCGTGAATCTCTTCATCTCATCGCCTTCGCCGCGGAGGAGAAGGCTTGCCGATCCGGGAAGGAGGCACCAGGCCCGGAGATCGAGGCCGGTTTCCGCCAGCAGGGGCGGGACGAGCGCGACAAAGGCCTGGTAGTCAGGGTCGTCCCTGAAGAGCAGGAGCCCCCCGCCGGCCCTCGTGGAGACCAGGTAGAAGGCGTTACCGATGCAGATCCTGGCAGTTCTGGGCATCGCTCCCTCCGCCCGGAATATCCCCGCACGCGGGTCCGGGGACAACTCCCCGGCCTCGCGCGTGACATTGACCCGATACCCGCGGAACTCTATAAAACCACGGGCATTATCCTACCAGAGCGATCAACCATTGCGCCAAGGGAGGACGAGGTGGCAAGGATCACGATATTGCTGTTCCTGGTGGCATCGCTTGCATACGCGGACGTCCTGTACAGGGCTCCCGGCGAAGTCGATCCGGCGGTCTTCCTCGGCCGTGACGGCGCCGAGACGATGATCGAGTTCAACCTCCCCGCCCTCACCCGCGAGGATGCGTTCGTCGACGGCTTCGGGCCGGCCAGCGTCATCAGGATACCCGGATGGGGCTTCGTGGGGCAGCTGGGCGCCCCCGACCTCCCTGCGGTGCGCAGCATGGTCCTGGTCGACAACACCGGCGACTACAGGCTCGAGATCGTCTCCGAGGAGACTTCCGTCCTGGGTTCGTTCGACGTGGCGGCCTTCCAGGAATCCCCCTCCAGGAACGGCGACACGCCGCCCTACCGCCAGGATGAAGCCGTCTACGGCAACTCCGGCTTCTTCCCGGGCGAGGCGGCCACGCTCGAATCGATCCAGATCCTGAGAGACCTCAGGGTCGCCTGGGTACGGTTCAATCCCGTGCGCTACAACCCCGTCACCGGAGAAACCCTGATTACCACGAGCGTCACCGCCCGGATCGTCCCCACGGGCGGCCAGGGCGAGAACGAGCTCGTACGCGCGGCCACGGGCATCACCCCCTCGTACCTGCCGTTCTATGAAGAGGTTCTCGGTTTCGAGCCCGCCGGGCAGAACGCCGTCGACGGGTGCTACCTCGTGATCGGATCCTCGGAGAGCATAGCCCTCTGCCAGGACCTCATCGACTGGAAGATGGAGAAGGGCTACGAGGTCGTGTACGGAGTCGTCCCGACCATCGGATCCACATCCTCCGCCATCGACGCCTGGATCGAGAACGCGTTCAACACCTGGCCCAACCCGCCTCTTTACATCCTCATCTGCGGCAACCACAACGTGGTTCCGACGCCGCTCTCGGGCGGCATGGCCCAGGACAACCAGTACGGCGTCATCGGCACCGCCACCTCGGTCCCGTCGATCCATGTCGGCAGGCTCTCCAACGAGGACACCGACGACCTGGCCTACCAGACCTGGAAGATCTTCAACTACGAGTACGACCCCTACATGCCTGCCGAGAGCTGGTTCCAGAATGCTATAAGCATCGGATCCACCGACTTCGAGGATCCGGCCCACAGCTGGGAGTACACCGAGATCTTCATGGGCGCCGGCATGACGGTCGACTACTACTGCGACGAGGGCGGCATGACCCCGACCATCGCCGCGATCTCGGCCAGCATCAACGACGGCCGCTCCCTGATCAGCTACATCGGCCACGGCTCGATGACGGCGTGGGGGACCTCCGGCTTCAGCAACTCCAACGTAGCCGCCCTGTCCAACGGCAGGATGCTGCCCTGGGTCAACTCCATCGCCTGCCAGAACGGCGCCTTCGACGACGGCTACTGCTTCGCAGAGGCCTGGATGAACGAGGGCACCGTCGAGTCCCCCAAGGGTGCGATAGGCATAATGGCGGCCACGGTGAACAGCCCGGTGGGCCAGACCGACTCCCTGGCCGAGTACACCTTCCGCGGATACTTCGAAGAGGACATCTGGCATACCGGTGACGCCGTCGACTACGGCAAGCTCAAGGTCGAGCAGTTCTACGGCTTCAGCGGCGCATCCTCGAACAACAACATGCACATGATCTTCGGGTGCCCCGAGCTGGACATCTTCTGCACCACCTCGCCCCTGCCCGCCCTCACGGCCGACCATCCCTCCGCGATATCGCAGGGGAGCTTCACAGTGACCGTGACGAGCGGCGGATCGCCCGTCGAAGGCGCCCTCGTCGGAGTAGTGCAGGATTCGGTCTACCTCGACGGCGGGCTGACGAACGCCTCCGGCGTCGCGACGCTCACCATCCCGGCGCTGCCGTCCTCCACCGAGTGGGCGACGGTCACGGCGACATACCACAACGCAGCGCCATATCGTGGTTCGGCTAACCCGGGCACGGGCATCGAGGGCGGCGAGGGGGCGGTGGGCTCCCTGTACCTCGGCTCGCCCGCACCCAACCCGTTCTCGGCCGCCACTTCGATCCAGTTCAGCGTGTCCGAACCCGGTTTCGCGAGCCTGGATGTGTTCGACATGGCCGGCCGCCTGGTCGACACAATCACCTCCGGCGAAGTCGCCGCCGGATCCCACGAGGTGACATGGGCCGGTGACGGAGCCGACGGCAGGCCTCTCGCCGACGGCATCTACATGATCCGCCTCCGCACAGCCGCGGGCTCCTCCTCCCGCACCTGCGTGCTGCTCAGGTAGACGAACTCGACTGAAGAGGGCCGGCCCCGGGCCGGCCCTCTTCTTGACGGAGCCCCACCGCAGGGCTAGATTTTCCGAGCTTTTTGCGGCAGTTCGGTTTGATATCCAGCAGCAAGGCCGCCACGGGCGGCCCGGAGGTCAGATTAGTGTCGACTTACAGAGGTCCCAGGCTCAGGAAGGTGAGATCTCTCGGCGTGATGCTGCCGGGGCTCACCCACAAGGCCGCCAGGAAGCGCACCTCCCCTCCGGGAGAAGCCGGCGGGCAGCACCGCCGCCGCAGGGTGTCGGTCTACAGGATGCAGCTCTCCGAGAAGCAGAAGATCCGCTACAACTACGGCCTCTCCGAGAAGCAGCTCGAGGCGTATTTCCAGAAGGCCGCGAGCCTCCCGGGCGAAACCGGCGTGAACCTCCTGCAGCTCGTCGAGCGCAGGCTCGACAACGTGGTTGCGAGGTCGGGCTTCGCCAGCACCATCCCGGCCGCGCGCCAGCTCGTGTCCCACGGGCACATCACCGTCAACGGCCACAAGGTGGACATCGCCTCTTACCAGGTCGGCGTGGGCGACATCATCTCCCTGAAGGAGTCGAGCAGGGACCTCAAGGTGATCGTCGACAACATCACGCAGGGCCGCGGCATCGGCGTGCCGGCCTACCTCGAGGTAGACCCGAAGGCTCGCAAGGCTTCGATGAAGAGCCTGCCGGCGCGCGAGGACATCACGCTCGAGGTCCAGGAACGCATGGTGGTGGAGTTCTACTCGAAGTAACCCGGCCGTTCCCCTGGATGCTGATCAGACGGGCGCCGTTCGCGCGGCGCCCTTTCCCTTCCAGGCCGCCTGCCCCTCACGGCCCCCGATGCGCTCATCACGACCTGTCTGCGCAACGGCGGCTGGTGTCGAGATCAGTCGAAGCCCGCCCGTCCTTTCAGAAAGCTGTCATGGCCGCAGGACCGCTCCGGCACGAGCCCGGTCCCGAGGGGAAAAAGGCGGCGGAATCATGGAACATCCGGCAGAGCGCATGAATCGCGACCGGGATGCAGAGGCTGCCCGGAACAAGGGTGTTGCGGGGAGGGGATGGGGGGCCTATAAAACACCACTCAGCGACGGGAGGGACGAGATGTCCGGTCGATCCGGGGGATTCGCGGCTCCGAGACATGTCGAGAGCCTCGATGACTGCTGCTTCTATCACACAGTGGACCTCCCGGGCCTGGGCACGGTGGAGGGCCCGTGGGACCTGCGCGGTGGCGTCGACGACTATCTCGGGCATGTCGACCTCCGGGGCGGGTCGGTGTTCGAACCGGGCCCGGCCAGTGGCTTCCTCACGTTCGAGATGGAGAAGCGCGGCGCTCTGGTGACGGCCTACGACCTGTCGGAGGAGCAGGAGTGGGACGTCATCCCCTACGCCGGTCGCGACGCCTCCATCGAGAAGGCCGAGATGCGCGCGCAGATGAGGCGCATCAACAACTCGTTCTGGCTCGGTCACCGGCTCTTCGGCTCGCACGCCCGCCTGGCCCACGGCCATGTCTACGAAGTGCCGGACGATATCGGCACCTTCGACACCTGCCTGCTGGGCAGCATCCTGCTCCATCTCAGGGATCCGTTCCTCGCGATGCAGAAGTGCCTCTCTCACACGACAGGGACCGCCATCGTGACCGACCTGCTCCCCAGGTCCGATCTCCTCCCCAAGAGCGGCCTGCGGAGGTTCGTCCCGGGAATGCTCAGGCAGCCTTCGATGGGATTCGCCCCGGACGGGGCGACTCTGCGCCCGACCGACACATGGTGGAAGCTCCATCCCGAGGTAGTCGTCAGGATGCTCGGCGTGCTGGGATTCGGCAACGCGGTCGTGACGTACCACAGGCAGACCTACAGGGGCCGCAGGCTCCGCCTCTTCACCGTGGTGGCGCACAGGACGAGAGGCTGAACCTCGACCCGGCAGCCGGTGGCGGATCGTGCCGGTGCCGTCTGATCCTATCTGACTATCAGGAGCTTCCCTGTACCGTCCGAGGCACCCGATCCGTACCGGACCAGATACATGCCGTTGCACAGGTCCGATACGTCGAGCCGGATGCAGTTCGCGCCCGCACTCACCCTCACCGGTCCGGAGGAAGCCACCAGCCTTCCGGCCATGTCGTAGAGATCCACCCTGGCCTCGCCTCCGTCAGGGCAGCAGAGGGAGACGAGGACCGTGGGACCCGAGACCGGGTTCTCCGGGATCGAGAACGAGGATGATCCTCCGACCGGGGCCATGGTCTCGGAGATGGACGTGGGGTCCGGGTCGAAGCGCAGGACAGTCGCTTCGTCGCCATAGGCCCAGTATGTGCCGTCCGGTCGTGCCGCGAGGCCACGGAGCGGTCCCGATTCGCCGTATGCCAGATTCCAGTCGCTCGTCCAGGTGAGCCCGCCGTCCACGGTGAAGAAGATCTGCGAACCGTCATGCGAGAGTGCCCAGCCCGAGAGGGCGTCCGACATCAGCACATCCCTCCCGTTAAGGCAGGGAAGCTGGGAGAGGGCCATCCATGTCCAGCCACCGTCATCGGTTCCGTAGATGCAGCCGTTCTCCGAGATCGCCCATCCTCTCGATGCATCCAGGAAGAAGACGGCTTCGACGGGTGCTGTCGGGGGGGAGGAAGGGAGCTGCTGGAGCTCCCATGTCAGGCCGTCCGATGTGTGGGAGATGAAGGCGGAGGAACCCTTGCCTCCTGCCGCCCAGCCGCAGCCGGGTCCGGTGAAGAACGCGTCGTTGACATCCATGTCCGTTCCGGGGAATTGCACCGACCAGGAGGCTCCGCCGTCCGAAGTGGCGAGCAGCAGGCCGTCCTGACCGAAAACCCATCCCGAGTCGAAGTCTGCGAAGAAGAGGCCGGAGAGCGAGTTGATAGAGCCGGTCGGGGTGCATGCCCAGGATGTCCCGCCGTCGTCGGTCCTCCACACCTCATCTCCCGACGGGTCTCGGTCGACTATCCATATGCGGGACTCATCGCACGAGAAAACCGCACTGCCTCCCGGCAGGCCCGCCAAACCCGACCAGATGTCGCCGTCCGGGGAGGAGAAGGAACCTCCGTCCCCGGCTGCGAAGGCCCTGGAGCAGCCGGCCCAGGCCATCGACTCGAAGACCGTCTCGCTGCTTCCTACGCTCTCCCACTCTTCGCCCGAATTCATCGTGATGCTCAGGCTGGAGGAGGTCCCCGCGACGACGACCGACCGCTCGAAGTGGGCGATTGCCGGTATGAACCCGTAGAGCGGCATCGGCAGGGTCTCCCAGTCGAGGCCTCCATCCTTGCTCGTGCTGAGCCATCCCTCGCCGGACCAGCCGTACGAGACGGCGGCGAAGTCCGTTTCATCCAGAGGATCGAATCTGGTGTACTGCAGGGGCAGTTCGGTGTTGATGCTCCAGTTGGCCCCTCCGTCGGTCGTGCTCAGGATGTAGCCCGGGGACTGGGAGTTGTTGGTCGCCACCCAGCCGTTGTCGCAATCGAAGAACTCCACCGACTCGACCGCGCTGTTGTAGGGAAGCAGGGGCAGGTCCTGCCTGGACCATGAGAGCCCTCCGTCATCGGTCCTGTAGAGACACGGATGGTTCGATCCATCCTTGCCTCCGACCCAGCCCGTGTCCTCATCGAGGAAGAAGATGGCCACGATCACGGTCGAGTTGCTGCCGAAGCTTGCGTCATGCCAGGTTTCCCCACCGTCGGTGGTCCGGATGAGATGGTTGCTGCCGTTGTAAGTGGATCCTCCGGCCCATCCCCGGAGGTGATCGAGGAAGAACACCTCGAACATGTTCGTGCTGGTCGGACGCTGAATCTGCCAGGTAGTGCCGCCGTCGCAGGTGCGGAAGACGTATCCGTCGTCGCAGGCCGCCCACAGGGAATCCGCAGATGTGGCGTGGATGCCGAGGATGTCTCGCTCGGCGGGAGTTTCGGGAACGATCGAGTTGTACCAGTGAAGGCCGCCGTCCCAGGTGAACAGGACGATGTCGCCCCCGCCGATCATCCCGTTCATCCCATCCGCAAGAACGCAGCCATCGAGCATGAGGTCGGACACGGGTGTGATGCTCCTGTGTTCCAGCACCGTCCACATGCCTTCGGGAACCGCCTGAGCCGTCGAGACGAGGAATATGATCGCGGGAGAAAAGGTGGTGAGCGCCTTCATGATGCACCCCCCTGCATAGTACCCTGCATAGGATCGTCAGGTGAGTCGGGTGTGTCAATGGCGGGTGACGGAGATGAGAAGAGGGCCCCCGGCCGGTGCCGGGGGCCCTTCGTGAGGGGGGCTGCGCTAGAGCAGCGAGGCCAGGTTGTCGGACAGCATGCGGGAGTAGTCGTCGGTGGGGAAGGACGAGCGCAGGGCGCGCGCGGCCAGCGCGAGGGACTTCTGCAGGGGCAGCGTGTACCTCATGGTGGTGAAGCGGCTCCTGTAGGCCTCGACCTCCTTCGACACGTCGGCCTTGTCCCTTATGCAGCGAGCCATCATCGCCGCGACCGGGCCGAAGTCGTCCTCGTCCATGCCGAAGCGTGTCATCTCGGAGACGCCGGTGCGGAGGCCGCTCGACACCAGGAACGTCTCGTCGTCCGGGAGGGCCTGGTAGTTCACGATGATGCCGTTCTCCTCGAGCCTCCTGGCGATGTCGGCCCCGTCTCCGAACTCGCTCACGCGCAGTACGACCTGGTGGGTCATGGTGTAGCCGTCGGAGGGATCGCCCTCGACCTTCATGCCGTTGTCGGCCAGGTGCCTGGCGAACGCCCTGGCGTTCCTGAGCACCTGGGTCTGGTATTCCTCCTTGAACTCGTTCATCTCGTGCGTGGCGACGAGCAGGCCGACAAGCGTGGCGAGGTGGTGGTTGCTGGTGCTGCCGGGGAACGCCCTGCTGCGGATGTCTAGCCAGAGCTTGCGCAGGGGGCTCGACTTGTCCATGCGGCTGGCGATGACGCCACGCTGGGGGCCGAAGAATGTCTTGTGGGTCGAACCCGTCACCAGGTCGGCGCCTTCGGCGAGGGGGGCCTGGAATGCGCCGTAGAGGCCGAGCACGTGGGCCATGTCGTACATGATCACGGGCCGGGGCTGCATGTCCCTGATGATCTCCGCGACGAGGCTGACCGGTTCCGGGTACAGGAACATGCTCTTGCCGAACACGATCAGTTCGGGCTTCCTGTCGCCTATCAGGCCGGCGAGCCTGTCGGTGTCGATCCTGTACATGTTGTCGGAGCGGACGGGGAAGTTGACGCAGCTCTCCTCGCCCGTGGCGGGATCTATGTCGACGAAGTTGTAGAGCGCGCCCATGGGCTGGCTGGAGAGGTGCCCGCCCTTGCCGAGGTCGTTGTTCATCACTGCGCGCAGTTTCCTGAACACTCCGGGGGCGGAGTCCCTGTTGACGAATCTCGTCACCGCCTTGAACACTATCTCGTTGGCCATCTGGCCGCTGATGGGCCTGAGTTCCGCCTCGGTGGCGCCGAAGTACTCGCAGAGTGCCTCCTGGGCCTCTATCTCGACATCCCTGATGAAATCGGTGCCCTGGTAGAAGTACACCTCGCGGCTCTTCATCGACCTGTGCTCGGCATATCGCCCGGCGGGATCGCACATCTCGCAGATCTTCACTATGGGGCTGGGCGTGTTCTCCGACGGGATGAGGTTCAGGCAGCGCCTCTGCCGCCAGTCGTTGTTCCTCTCGATGCGGTCGAAGAGACCGTCGATCCTGTCCTCGAAACCTGACATCAGTCCATCCTTCCTCGGCGCCGCGGCCAGCGCGGCCATGAAACCGACAGATCGAATCCTCGATAATACTCGATCCGTGCAGCCGGGGCACCGGGGAGCCCGCCACCGCGCAACACGATGCGGCCCAGCGGCATATCCGGTCCCGCACCTGCGGCCCTTGTCCCTGCGCCCTGCTTTTGCGATAAACGAAGCGATTTACGCCTGAAGGGATTGTGACGGGATGGCATCGGAAACCCAGGACAGGATCACGGCGCTGACAGGGCAGCTCGACAAGCTCAGGGAGGGCCTTTGACCTCGATGCGATGAGCGTCCGCGAGGAGGAGATAGGCCGCGCCATGGCGGACCAGGGGTTCTGGGACGACAGGAAGAAGGCGCTGGCCCTCATATCCGAACTCAAGGAGATACAGGCCTGGACGGCGCCGGTGAGAGCCCTGCGGAGGCAGCTCGAGGACGTCGGGGTGGCGCTGGAGCTGCTCGAGCAGGAGCCCGACGAGGAACTCGCGCAGGATACGGTCCGCCGGCTCGAGGCCCTCGAGTCCGAATGCGGAGTGCTGGTCTTCCGCAGCATGCTCTCGGGCAAGGATGACCGCAAGGATGCGATCCTCACGGTGCGGCCCGGGGCCGGAGGGATAGACAGCCAGGACTGGGCGGAGATGCTCATGGGCATGTACGTCCGCTGGGCCGAGAAGATGGGCTTCGAGACCGAGATGCTCAACCTCCAGCCCGGCGAGGAGGCCGGGATCCGCGAGGCGGTCATCTCCGTGAAGGGACCCTTCGCCTACGGCTACCTCCTGGCCGAGAGCGGGATCCACCGGCTGGTGAGGCGATCGCCCTTCGACCAGAACCACAGGCGCCACACCAGTTTCGCATCCGTGTTCGCCCTGCCCGAGGTCGACGAGAGCATCGACATCGAGATCAGGGACGAGGACCTGCGCGTGGACACCTACCGTTCCAGCGGGGCCGGAGGGCAGCACGTCAACAAGACCTCCTCCGCGATCAGGATAACCCACATACCGAGCGGGATAGTCGTGACGTGCCAGGACGAGAGGTCGCAGCACCGGAACCGCGAGGTCGCCATGAGGATCCTGCGGTCGAGGCTGTACGAGCTCGAGGAGGAGAAGCGCAGGGCGGAGAAGGACGAGCTCGAGAGCACGAAGAAGGACGTCTCGTGGGGCAACCAGATCAGATCGTACGTCCTTCAGCCGTACCAGATGGTGAAGGACCACAGGACGGGCATGGAGACATCGGACGTGGACGGGTTCCTGGCCGGCGACATCCAGGCCTTCATAGAGGAGTATCTGCGGACGGGGGGCAGGTGATGATCGAACAGGGCGACCAGATGGACATCAGGCGGGCCAAGCTCGCCGAGGTCAGGGATGTCCTGGGCCTCGACCCGTATCCTCCCAGGACCGGCCCCTTCACACCAGTCGCATCGGTGGTGCAGGCCGGGGAAACCCCCGGTCCGGTGTCGACCGCCGGCAGGATAAGGGCCAGGCGCGAGCACGGCAAGGCCCTCTTCGTCGACATCTGGAGCGAAGGGGTCTCCATCCAGGCCTACTTCAGGAAGGACAGGCTCCCCGGGGCGGTGTGGACCCTGGCCGGCCTCCTCGACCTCGGCGACATCGTAAGGGTGTCCGGAAGCGTCTTCCGCACCAGGACGGGAGAGCTGACGGTCGACGTCCAGGAGATGGAGCTGCTCTGCAAGAGCCTCAGGCCGCTTCCTGTGGTGAAGACGGATGCCGAGGGCAGGACCTTCGACGCCCTGGCCGACACCGAACTGATGTACAGGCACAGGACGATGGACCTCCTCGTCAACCCCGCGAGCAGGGCCAGGGCGCTGGCCCGCTCGAGGATCGTGACCGCGCTCCGGTCCTACCTCGACCGCAACGGTTTCGTCGAGGCGGAGACCCCGGTGCTCCAACCCCTCTACGGCGGGGCTTCGGCCGAGCCGTTCACGACGGAATACGTCCATCTCGGCGAGAGGTTCTACCTGCGGATCGCCACCGAGCTGTACCTGAAGCGGCTTCTCGCGGGCGGCATCGACAGGGTGTACGAGCTGGGCAAGGACTTCAGGAACGAGGGGATAGACAGGACCCATTCGCCTGAGTTCACCCAGCTCGAGCTCTACGAGGCCTACGGCGACTACGGCACGATGATGACCCGCTTCGAGGAGATGGTGGGTGAGGCCGCCGAGGCGGCCGGCACCGGCATGGAGGTGGCCTTCAGGGGTCACAGGATCTGCCTCCGGGCCCCCTTCGCGCGGGTCGGTTTCGTCGGCTCGCTCAGGGATGCGAGCGGAGAGGACTTCTTCTCCTGGGAGCCCGGAGCCCTCAGGAAGCGCTGCGACGACCTGGGAATCGCTTCCGGTGCGACCGACCGGGAATCCCTGATCGACAAGCTGTTCGACCACTACGTCACCTCCGGGCTGGTCCAGCCCACCTTCGTGCTCGACTATCCGCAGTTCCTCTCGCCGCTGGCCAAGCCGAAGCCGGGCAGCCCGGGCATCACCGAGAGGTTCGAGCCGTTCATCGCCGGGCTCGAGATGGGCAACGCCTTCAGCGAGCAGAACGATCCCGTGCTGCAGAGGGCCATCCTCCAGGAACAGGCGTCGGGTTCGGCCGAACGCATGGGCGAGGTCGACGAGGACTTCCTCCATGCCCTCGAGATAGGCATGCCTCCCGCGGGCGGTCTCGGGGTCGGGGTCGACCGCCTCGCGATGGTCCTCACCGATGCATCCTCGATAAGGGACGTCATCCTGTTCCCGCAGCTCAGGCGGCTCCGGTGATCTGTCCCGTCGTGCCGCCCGTCGCGTTCCGGCAGATCTGGAGCCGCGCCCATTCCGGGGTGGTCAGGATGGTGTCCATGCTCTCGATCTCAGGCATTGCGATAGGGGTGGCCGCGCTGCTGCTGCTCGACGCGTTCATGAACGGCTTCCAGGGATCCATCATGGACTTCCTCTCCATGGCCAACCCCGCGCTGATCGTCACCGCACCGGGAGGAGGGTACCTGACCGGGCGGGACGTCGATCTCGTAAGGGCCCTCGCGGCCTCCACGCCAGGCCTCGGCTCGGTTTCGCCCTATCTCGAGAAGGCCGCCGTCGCCTCCGGCGAGGGCGGATCCGTGGCGGGCATACTGGTGCGGGCGGTCGATCCCGTGGCCGAGAGGGGCGTCTCCTCGCTCTCCGAAGGCCTTCCGGCCTCGGGCAGCGAGGCCGTCCTGGGGTCCGAGCTGGCCTTCAGGCTCTCCGTCTCCGAAGGCGACAGCATCAGGATAGCCTCCACCGAAACGGTGGACATCACCTCCTCCGGCCACGCTGTCGTCGATACCATCGTTTCCGTCCGGGTGGCCCGTGTCCGCGACTTCGGGCTCGCCGAATACAATTCCGGCCTCGCGGTCGTGAGCCTCGGCACCGCTGGAGCGCTCTACGGAACCGCCGGCCGCTTCTCCGCCGCCGGCGTCTCGCTCGATCCGGGCGCCGACGCGGTGGAGTCCTCCGCGGCCCTGTCCTCCTCCCTCAGGTCCGAATACGTGGATTCGAGATACGACAGGTTCATGGAGGCCGAAGCCTTCCTGACCCGCCACGAGAACCTCTTCAGGGCCTTCGGGCTGGAACGGTTCGGCATGACCGTGGTGCTCGCCCTGATCACCGTAGTGGCCCTGCTCAACCTGTCCAGCGCTCTGGCCATGATCGCACTGGAGCACCGGAGGGACACGGGCGTCCTGAGGGCGATGGGCGCCACCCCGGGCCACATCCTCGGTATCGGCTTCATCCAGGGTCTCGTCCTGGGCGTGTCGGGCTGCCTGGCGGGTTCGGCCTTCGCGGCCCTGGCGATCCTCGCGGTCAACAGGCTCGTCCCCCTTCACCTGGAGGATTCGGTCTACTGGGTCGACACTCTCGTCGCCAGGGTCGATCCTGGCGCCTGGCTGCTCACCATGGGCGCGACCATCGCGGCCTGCCTGGCCGCGTCGGCGCTGCCGGCGGCCTCGGCCCTGTCCGTCCCCCCTGCGGAATGCGTGCGGCATGAGTGACGCACCGGCCCTGTCCTGCAGGGGGATCAGGAAGTCCTACCGCGAGAGCGGCGCGGTGCTCGAGGTGCTTCGCGGGATCGATTTCGATGCCGCCCCCGGAGAGATAGTCGCCGTGACAGGCCCCAGCGGCTCGGGCAAGAGCACGCTCCTGAACATCCTGGGTGTCCTGGAACCCCCCGACTCCGGTTCGGTCCTGATCGGCGGAGTCGATGCCTGGCTCTCCCCGGAGGGCGGTAGGGCGGCACTCCGGAACAGGAGACTCGGATTCGTGTTCCAGTTCCATCACCTCATGGAGGAGTTCACGGTCCTCGAGAACGTCGCCATCCCTCTCCTGATCGCGGGAAGGGCGAAAGCGGAGGCCGAGGATGCCGCATCGGCGATCCTCCGCGAGGTGGGGCTCGAAGGTCTGACCGGCAGGTTCCCCTCGAAGATCTCGGGCGGCGAGAGGCAGAGGGCGGCCATAGCCAGGGCCCTCGTGGCCCGCCCTGACGTGGTCCTGGCCGACGAACCCACCGGCAATCTCGATCCCGTGAACGGCGAGAGGCTGAGGGACCTGATCGGGCAGCTCGCTCACGAGCACGGGCAGGCCTTCGTCCTCGCCACGCATTCCGCAGCCCTCGCTGCGGGGTCGGACAGGGCCTACAGGCTGGCATCGGGGCTGCTGATCCGGGAAGGCTGAGTTTGCCCGGCCGGGGCGGTACCGGGTATCATCCCGGCACTGCAGGCAGGAACCCCGGGGCGCGCTGCCAGTATATTCCGTAGACAGCCACGATTCCACGGAGGTATCGATTGCCCGAGCAGTACAGCGAGAGAGCCAGGGCGGCGATCAACATAGCGCGCACCGAGGCCAGCAAGTACGGGCAGGCCAAGGTCGGTTCCGAGCACATGCTCTTCGGCCTGCTCTCCGTCAGGGGTTCCACCGCCATCTCGATCCTGCATGCCCTCGGCGTCAACACGTCCGAACTCAGGGTCCGCCTCGAGAGCTACATCAGGAAGCCTTCGGGGATCACCATCCCCACGCACGAGGTCGGCTGGACGACCAAGGCCCGGCTGGTCCTCCACGAGGCCAACAGGCAGTCGAGCCTGATGAACCACCAGACCGTCGGAACCGAGCACATACTCCTGGGGCTCATCGCCGTATCGAGCTGCATGGCCGCCAACCTCCTCCGCGAGCGGGGAGTGCTCCTCGACCGCGCGGTGACCGAGCTCCAGAACCTGCCCCGCGGAAGGGACGAGAAGTCCGAGGAGGAATCCACGTCCGCCCTCGAGTTCTTCTGCCGCGACCTCACCGCCATGGCTGGCGAGAACTCTCTCGATCCCGTCATCGGCCGCGAGAAGGAGATCTCCAGGGTCATCCAGGTCCTCTGCAGGAGAAAGAAGTGCAACCCGGTGCTCATCGGCGAGCCGGGAGTGGGCAAGACCGCCATCGTGGAGGGCCTCGCACAGCTGATCATCTCCTGCCGCGTGCCGCCGCCCCTCCGCGACAGGAGGCTGATGGCCCTGGACATGGCCGGGGTGATCGCCGGCACCAAGTACAGGGGTCAGTTCGAGGAGAGGCTCAAGGTCCTGCTCAAGGAGATATCCGAAGCCGGAAACATCATCCTCTTCATCGACGAGATACACTCCATCGTGGGCGCGGGAGCTGCCGAAGGCGCCATCGACGCGGCCAACCTGCTCAAGCCGGCGCTGGCCAGGGGCGAGTTCCAGTGCATCGGGGCGACCACCCTCGACGAGTACAGGAGGCGCATCGAGAAGGACGGCGCCCTGGAGAGGCGGTTCCAGCCGGTTCCGGTCGATCCGCCCACTGTGGCGCTCACGGTCGAGATCCTCGACGGCCTGAGGAGCAAGTACGAAGAGCACCACGGAGCCGAGTTCCTGCCCGACGCCGTGCATGCCTGCGCCAGCCTGGCCGACCGGTTCATCAGCGGCAGGTTCCTGCCTGACAAGGCGATCGACGTCATGGACGAGGCCGGCGCCAAGACCAGGCTCCAGGCATCGGCGATGCCGCCGGGGCTCGACCAGATCGAACACGAGATCGAGCTGATGGAGTCGGACATGACCCGCGCCACCGAGATGTGCGACTTCGAGGAGGCCATGAAGCTCCGGTTCGAGGTCGAGAAGAAGCAGGCGGTCCTGGCCGCCGCGAGGAACGAATGGCTGTCCTCCGAGGACAGGAGGATCGTCACGGTGGACCTGGTGGCCGAGGTGGTGTCGGACATGACCGGCATCCCCGTGAACAGGATGACCGAGAGCGAGCTCGCGCATCTCAGGGATCTCGAGAAGCACCTCTCCTCCCGGATCGTCGGGCAGGACGAAGCCCTCGGAGTCATCGCCAGGGCGATCAGGAGGGGCAGGGTCGGCCTCAAGGACCCGCACCGGCCGTCCGGCGCCTTCCTCTTCATGGGGCCCTCCGGGGTCGGCAAGACCGAGACCGCAAGGGTCATCGCCGAGAAGGTGTTCGGCGACACGAGCGCCCTGATCCGGATCGACATGTCCGAGTTCCAGGAGAAGTTCTCGGGCTCCAGGCTCGTGGGAGCTCCTCCGGGATATGTCGGCTACGACGACGGAGGCCAGCTCACCGAGAAGATCAGGAGGCGGCCGTACTCGGTCGTGCTCTTCGACGAGGTGGAGAAGGCCCATTCGGACCTGTTCAACATGCTCCTCCAGGTGATGGACTACGGATGCATGACGGACAGCTACGGCAGGCACGTCGACTTCTCAAACACGATCCTGATAATGACCAGCAACCTGGCGTCGAAGGAGCTCCAGGGCGTCGGGCACCCCGGGTTCTCGAACGAGTCCGACACCGACAGGAACCGCCGCCAGCGGGATCTGATGATGGACGGAGTGAGGCGGTTCTTCTCGCCGGAGTTCATCAACAGGCTCGACGAAATAGTCGTCTTCAACCAGCTCGGGCGTGAGGAGATCGACGGGATCGTCGGGATCCAGTTCGAGGAGGTCAGGGGCAGGCTCCTGGAGTTCGGGATCGACCTCGTCCTGAGCCCGTCGGCCAGGGAACTGATGGCCGAATGCGGTTTCGACCCGGCCTCCGGGGCCAGGCATCTCCGCAGGACAATACAGCGACTCGTGGAGGACCCGCTCACCGAAGCTCTCCTCCAGGGCGAGTTCACCAGGGGGGATCACATAGTGGCAGAGAGGGCGGACGACCATCTCCTGTTCCTGAAGGCCCGCGACGGGATGACGGACCGGGAGGCGCTCACGGCAACAGGCAGAACGACGAATTGAAGGCTCTCCTCATACTCATCACGGCCGCCGCCGCGTCCGGTGCGGGAACCATCGGCAGCGTCGGCGTAGAGGGCAATGCCTTCGTCACCGACTCCCTGATCGTCAGGACCTTCGGGCTCCAGACCGGCATGCCGTACACGTCCGACGCAGCCGCGGACGGCCTGAGGAACCTGTTCAACCTCGGGTACTTCTCGGCTATCGAGATCCTGGCGGACTCTTCCTCCGGGCTGGTCGACCTCAGGATCAGCGTCGAGGAGAACAGGATCCTGAGCGACTTCTCCATCACGGGTCTCGACTGCATGGACGAGGAGGACGCGAGGGACTCGCTGTTCCTCTTCCCGGGGCAGACCGTCTCCCTCATGGATGTCGAGGACGCACGGATGACCATCCTGGCCCTCCTCGCAGAGAAGCACAGGCACTTCGCCACCGTCGGCGCCCGCTGGGACGCGCCCGATGCCGGGGGCCGCTGCGCGCTGGTCTTCGATGTGACGGAGGGACCCGACGTGAGGGTCGGCGAGATAGCGTTCGAGGGCAACACCGTGTTCGACGACGGCGATCTCAGGGGCGAGATGAAGACGAAGCAGGATTCGTTCTGGCGCTCGGGGCGCCTGAGGGAGTCCGACCTCGTGGAGGATCTCGGCAAGATCGAGAGATACTACTGGGATCACGGATACCCGGACGCGAGGGTTCTCGGAGTCGAGCGCAGCACGATGGAGGACGGGCGGCACCTCCGCCTCTCGATAACGGTCTCGGAGGGACGCTTCTACCGCTTCGGGACCGTCGCATTCCAGGGGAACGAGGCCATCCCCGACAGCACGCTCGGCATGACGGTGAGGATGGAGCAGGGACAGGAGTACCGGGTCAGCCGCTTCGAGGAGACGCTCGACGCCATCTACGAGCAGTTCCAGGATCGCGGCTACTTCTACGCCTCGGTCGAACCCTCCGTCTCCGCGGACACCACTGCCGGCGAGATCTCCGTCACGTTCAACGTCACCGAAGGCGAGCGGGCCCACATAAGGCGCATCGAGATAGTGGGCAACACCCGCACGATGGACAACGTCATCAGGCGGCAGCTCTGGGTCACCCCCGGCGACCTGTTCCAGAGGACGGCCCTCGTCAGGAGCCTGCGCAACATCTTCTATCTCAATTATTTCGACAATGTGACCCCCGACTTCCGGGCCATCGACGGCTCCTCGGACATAGATCTGGTCATCGAAGTGGCCGAGAAGTCCACCGGGAAGGCCGGGTTCGGAGCGGGCTACGGAGCGGGCGACGGGTTCAACGGCTATCTCGAACTCGGGGAGACCAACCTCCTGGGGCGCGGGCAGAGCGTCTCTATCAACTACCAGTTCTCGAAGTCGTCGAACGACGTCGAGCTGAGCTTCACCGAACCGTGGTTCAGGGACACTCCCCTGACTCTCGGCGGCGAGGTCTTCCACACCACCACCGACAAGGACTACTACGACCGCACGAGGACCGGCGGAGCCGTCACGGTGGGGCGCGTGCTCCCGTGGATCGACTACACCTCCGCCTCGGTGCGCTACCTGCTCGAGCGCACCAACGTCTTCAACATCACCGAGGACTCCACGAGCTACTACTACAGCCTGAACGACACCGAATGGCCGAGGTGGACGAGCTCCGTCAGGTTCTCGGTAGTGCGCGACAGCAGGGACAGGCAGATATTCCCCGGCGAGGGCTCGGAGAACTCGTTCATCGCCGAGTTCGCGGGGGGCGCCCTGGGCGGGAACATCGGCTATCAGAAGTACCTTCTCGACAGCAGCTGGTTCATCCCCTCCATCTGGAAGTGCGTGTTCATGGTCAGGGCGAGGACCGGGCTGCTGGCCTCGCTGGCCGGCGAGTCGCCGCCGGCGTACGAGCTCTTCGAGCTGGGCGGAACCGGCTTCTACGGCGTCAGGGGATACGACAGCGAGACCATCGGGGCGGTCGAGGGGTTCGAGACGGTGGGCGGCAAGTTCATGCTGATCCTCTCGGCGGAATACAGGCTCAGGCTGCTCGACCAGCTGCAGCTCGCGGCCTTCATGGACGCAGGCAACACATGGAGCTCGATGTCGCTCGCCGATGTCGGAGATCTCAACAGGGGCGCAGGTCTGGGCTTCCGGATCGAGGTGCCGATGCTGGGCATCATGGGCCTCGACTACGCATACGGTTTCGACGGACCCGACCAGGGATGGCAGCCCCATTTCCAGTTCGGGACCGACTTCTGACGGATTCCCGATCACGGACGGAGCTCGGATGAGGTTGATCACCATTGCCGCACTCCTGCTCCCGGCCGTCGCCGGCGCAGGGACCGTAGCCGTCCTGGATTCCGAACGCATCTTCGAATCGCTGGGCGGGGTGGCGGATGCCAGGGAGCTTCTCGAGGCCGAGATAGACGAATGGAACGCCCATGCCGACTCGCTCCAGGCCGACATAGACGCCATCGAACTCGACCTCTCCCGGACCCTGATGATGAGCCCGGAACGGAGGAGGGAGCGCGAGGTGCTCCTGGAGGAGAAAAGAGCTGAACTCGAGCAGTTCCTGTCCTCCACGTTCGGCCCGGGCGGCCTGGCTGAGCGCCGGAACGAGGAGCTCGTCACCCCGATCGTCGACGAGATCAACGAGGCCGTGCGCGAGCTGGGAACCGAGAACGGATACGAGCTGGTCCTCGATACGGCCGGGGGATTCGTCGTCTATGCCGACGAGTCTCTCGACATAACGGACCTGGTGATCACCAGGATGTCCACCGGTGGCGCGGCGGATTAGCCTCGCCGGCCTCGCGGCGACCCTCGGCGGAGAGCTGGTCGGCCCCGGGGGCGACGAGGCGGTCGAGGGGGTTTCCTCCCTTCAGGATGCGGGCCCCGCCGAGGTCTGCTACTACGGGAATCCTCTCTATCGAAGGCAGCTCTCGTCCACGAGGGCGCTCGCGGTCATCTGCTCGGGGGACGTCGAGACTTCGGCCCCCAACATGATCAGGGTGCCGAACGCCTACGACGCCTTCCGCAGGGTCCTCGGGCTGTTCGCCCCCGACAGGAGTTCCGGGTTCGACGGCGTCCATCCTTCCGCAGTCGTGCATCCCACGGCCAGTGTCGGGGCAGGGTCGGCCATCGGCCCGTGCACCGTGCTGGAACAGGGGGTCGCCGTCGGGGAGGGCTCGCGGATCGGATCCTGCTGCTGCATAGGCAGGGATGCCAGGCTGGGTTCTGGATGCGTGATCCACTCCCATGCCGTAGTTGAGGCCGGCACCGTGATCGGCGACAGGACCGTGATCCATTCCGGCACCGTGCTGGGCGCCGACGGCTTCGGCTTCGTCCCCGACCCTGCCGGTCACAGGAAGGTGCCCCAGAACGGCATAGTGGTGATCGGGAACGACGTCGAGATAGGGGCCAACTGCACCATCGACAGGGCCGTCACCGGGGCCACCACGGTGGGGGATCACTGCAAGCTCGACAACCTGGTGCACCTCGCCCATAATGTCACACTCGGACCCGGCTGCCTGCTGGCCGCACAGGTCGGCATCGCAGGCAGCACCCGTGTCGGCAGGGGAGTCGTCTTCGGCGGCCAGGCAGGCATCGGGGGACATATCGAGATCGGCGACGGGGCGACCATCGCCGGTCAGGCCGGTGTAACGAAGAGTGTGCCTGCAGGGGCCGTCGTTTCCGGTTATCCGGCCAGGCTGCACGCGAGGGCGCTCAGGATCGACGCCGCCCTCTCGAGGCTGCCGGAGTTCATGGAGTCGGTTGCCGGCTTCATCGGAACGCCGGAGGACGAGGCGAGGGAACGCCCCCTCCAGTCGCCCGGGGGCACTGACGCCGGATCGGATCGGTCTCCGGCCACCCCGGAGACCTGAGAGAACGGGCGAGCGGGATCGACCCCGCAGGCCGCCAGAGGACCGTGACGCTGGACAGGACCGGTCCTGGACCGTCGTGCCCGGAGACCAGGAGGAGAGAGCCCAGTGAGCCAGAACCAGACGACACTCGCAAAGCCGGTGACCTACCGGGGTATCGGCCTTCATACCGGCAACGTCACCACGATCACGTTCAAGCCGGCCCCGCCCAATTCCGGCATCACGTTCGTCCGCACCGACGTCGAGTCGAGGCCGACAATCCACGTGAGCTGCGAGAACGTCAGGCAGATCGAGGAGCAGTCGAGGCGGACCACGCTGGGCGAGAACTACTACGAAGTCCATACCGTCGAGCACGTACTCGCAGCCCTCTACGGCCTGGGGATAGACAACGCGATCATCGAGATCGACTCCGACGAACCGCCCGAGCCCGAGGACGGTTCCGTCGCCACCTACGTCGAGGTGATAGACCAGGCGGGCAGGCTCGAGCAGACCGACGCGCCCAGGAAGTACCTCACCATCAACGAATCAGTCTCGATCTCGGCCTACGGCGCGGATCTCGTCGCCGTTCCGGCCGAGGGCCTCAGGATCAGCTTCACGATCGACTACGGCCATCCCGTGCTCGGTGCGCAGTACATATCCATGCTCGTCACACCCGAGGTCTTCCGCAAGGAGATAGCCCCCGCCAGGACCTTCTGCTTCTACAGCGACGTGAAGGCCCTGCAGGACAAGAACCTCATCAGGGGCGGGACGCTCGACAACGCAATCGTCATCGGCGACGAGGGCCTGCTCAACCGTGAGCCCCTCCGCTTCCCCGACGAGTTCGTCAGGCACAAGGTCCTCGACCTGATCGGCGACCTGTCCCTTCTCGGCGAGAGGCTCAACGCCCACGTGATCTCGGCCAAGTCCGGGCACGCCTCCAACGTGCAGTTCGTGAGGAAGATAAGGGAGACCTACACGAGGCGTACGAGGGACCAGTCGAGACCCCTCGGGCCGGGCAACTGGGAGATCGCCGACGTGATGAGGATCCTCCCCCACAGGTATCCCTTCCTCCTCGTGGACAAGGTGCTCGAGATGCAGCCCGAGAAGCGCATCGTCGGCCTCAAGAACGTCACGATCAACGAACCCTTCTTCCAGGGGCACTTCCCCGGCAGCCCCATCATGCCCGGCGTGCTGATAATCGAGGCCATGGGGCAGGTCGGGGGGCTCATGCTCTTCAATTCGGTCGAACGCCCCGACGAGTGGCTCGTCTTCTTCACGGGAGTCGACAAGGTGCGGTTCAGGAAGCCCGTGCTGCCCGGCGACCAGGTGCTGTTCGAACTGGAGATGATCAAGCGCAGGGGTACGGTCTGCGTGATGAGGGGGATCGCCAGGGTGGAGGGCAAGGTCGTGGCCGAGGCCGATCTGATGGCCATGCTGATGCCGCGATGAGCGCCGTCGACCCCAGGGCCGTCGTGTCGTGCGACGTGCCGGAAGGCTGCTCGATAGAGCCCTTCGCTGTGGTGGGGCCCGATGTCACGCTTTCCCGGGGCGTGCACATAGGGGCACACGCCTACGTCACCGGAAGGACCTCGATCGGCTGCGACGTCAGGATAGGGCCCTGCGCCGTCATCGGTACGGACCCCCAGGACCTCAAGTTCGCAGGTGAGGACACCTCCCTCGAGATCGGCGACAGGACGGTCATCAGGGAGTTCGCCAACATCAGCAAGGGCACCACGGCCACGGGCAGGACTGTCGTCGGGAGCGACTGCCTCATCATGGCATACGCGCACATCGCGCACGACTGCAGGATCGGCTCCAGGGTCATCATGGCCAATGCCGTCAACCTCGCCGGTCACGTCGAAGTCGGTGATCACGCCACCATCGGCGGGGTGGTCCCGGTGCACCAGTTCGTGAGGATAGGAGCCTACGCGATGGTCGGCGGGGGATTCAGGGTCCCCATGGACATCCCGCCATACTGCCTCGCGGGGGGATACCCTCTCAGGGTGGCCTCCCTCAACCTGATCGGGCTCAGGCGCAACGGGTTCTCGCCGGAGAGACTGGCCGATCTCGAGAAGGCCTTCAGGCATCTCTTCAGGGAGCCGGGGCCCGTGTCCCGCAAGGCTTCCGGGATGACCGCGGAAGCCGGCTGGGGCGACGATGCCATGGCACTGGCCGGTTTCATCCTTTCCGGCAGGCGCGGGATCGTCGGGGCCTGACGGCGGACAAGTGCCCTCTGCGGCTCTCCTCGCTTTCGCACTCCTCGTACAGCTGCCCGCAGGCAGATCCTTCGACGGATCCCCCCCGGGGGGTTATCCTGCCGACTCGCTGCGTGCAGCAACCGATTCCGCGGGTGTCGATTCCCTGGCCCGGGCGCTCCCCCGGACGGTCGCCGGCATGGTCGAGAGCCCCGCATCCGGCGACAGGTCTCCCACGGGCGCCCTGCTTCGTTCGGCCGCTCTGCCGGGCTGGGGCCAGTTCTACAACGAAAGGCCGGTCAAGGGCATTGTGCTCGGCGCTCTCGAACTCGGTCTGCTGGCGCTCCTCGTCGACGAGCACATCCGGGCCGAATCGGCCAGGGACGACTTCCTCGAGAGCGGCGACACCGGTGACGAGGCCGAATACGAAACCCACAGGGAGCGGCGGCTCGACCTCGTCTGGCTCACCGCGGCCTCGTGGCTGTACGGCATGATGGATGCCTACGTCGACGCCCACCTGTTCGCCTTCGACCGCGAGAACGAGCGTTTCGGGCGGGAGGCCGGGATCGGTGCCGGCGTCGTGCTCAGGTTCTGAGGGGTCCGCAGGCATGTGCACCCGGTGGAATAAATGATCCTCCTCGATGTAATACTCTCGATGATGGAGCCGGCCGGTGACGAGGCCGACCTCGTGGCGAAGGCGAAGGCGGGAGACAGGGATGCTTTCGGGGAGCTCGTCCGGAGATACCAGAAGAGGGTCTACAGGGTCGCACGCCGCATGTGCAGGACGGACGAGGACGCATGGGACGTGACACAGGACACGTTCGTCCGCGCCATGAAGGCCATGCCGGGCTTCGACACCAGGTACAGGTTCTTCACCTGGATCTACAGGATCGCGACGAACCTCTCGATAAACCTCTCGGAGAAGAGGAGGAGGCGGTCCGAGGTGGAGTTCGACGAGGAATACGGGGCGGAGGGGGAGCAGTGCGTGGAGGACACGGCCGCCTCCCAGGCATCCGCCTCCGAGCTGGCGGACGCAATCCGGAAGGCCGTGGAGAGGCTCTCGCCCCCCCTGAGGTCCGTCTTCGTGCTGAGGGTGGACCAGGAGCTGAGCTATTCGGAGATCGCGGAGACCCTGGGCATCGCGCTGGGAACCGTCATGTCGAGGCTCAGCAGGGCGAGGTCCGAGGTCCGCAAGTCGGTGGAACACCTGATGGAGTCCTGAAGAGATGAACGCATGCCCTGATCCCTCGAGGCTGATGGCCTACATGGACGGGGAGCTCCACGGAGCAGAGGCTGCCGACGTCCGCTCCCACGTCGAGTCGTGCGCCGCATGCCGGAGGATCATCGACAAGCAGGCGATCATCGAGAAGTCCTACAGGGATTCCTTCGAGACCCCGTCCGATGAGAGCTTCAGGCTCATGGAGAGGCGCATCATGGCCTCGGTGCAGGCGCCTGCACGGAAGAGGCTCCCGGCATTCGTGCCCATAGCCGCCGCACTCCTGATAGCCGCAGCTGGCGTCAGGCTCGCCGGGCGCTCCGGGCTCCTGGAACGGCCCTCCGTCGAAACCATCACCGTGACTTCGGAACGCGACCGGATCGAGCCGGGCGACAGCATCTCCGGCGGCTCGCCCGCCGGCGCCGCCTGCGAGTCTCCCGCGTCGGACAGCGTCTCCGGGCAGACCGTCTGTTTCACGGAGGATGCCCTTTCTCTGCAGGACCAGCAGGCAGCCTCATCCGAGGTCGAGCGGGGATATGAGGAATACCCGGCGATGCTTGCCCCCCCCGAGGACGAGGACGCACAGAACGTGACGGGAGGCACCGGGGGGCTTGCGACCGGGGCGGGAGGCGGCGCCGCTGTTCAGAACCAGGCTGCCTCCACCGGGCTGGTCGGGTCTGTCTCCCAGACCGTCCCGGGCCACGGGGAAGGCTGGTACAACCTGGGCGATTCGGCGGCCGGACGGATATGTGATGCCGATCCGGGGACCGGAGGCATCGCGTCGGACGACAGCGGTTTCCAGACGGCTCCGGGTGCGGAAGGCGATTTATGCGTGATCACCGTCGACGTCCTCGCGCGGGGCTCCGTCGCCGCCGACCGTACGGTTTCGGCATGCGAGACCCAGCTCGAGGCGGCGGCCCCCTGCCCCTTCGAAGAGGCAGTCTCCTCCGCGGTCCTGATCATCTTCGACTCCGAGGGCGAACCGGCATCGCCCGACTCCGTCCTCCTCGACACGTGCTTCCCGGGCTGGAAAGATTCGCTCGCAGGCAGTATGCTCGACACTGCGCTCGTGGTCACCTGCGAGGAATTCCAGGATCTCGTAGCGGAGCCGGGAGCACACTGAAGGCGGACCCCGGCGGCCCGCCGAGGTTCTCTCCCGTGCCGAAAGGAAGCTATGCCCTCCCTCATGCCGTTCCTGCTGGCGTTCCAGGCCTCCCTCACAGGAAACCAGGGGGGCAGGTTCGGAGCGGTGATCCTCGAAGCTCCGGCTTCGTCGGACAGAGCCGCCCTGGCAGCCTGCGCCGACGCCGCCGCCGAAGGCGACGGGCGCTTCACGGTGGTCACCCTCCCGGATTCCGTCAGGTCACTGGAGATGACGGGGGGGTTCGCGTCCGAGACATCGGCCCTGTGTTCGGCCTTCTCGCTCGACGTGCTGCTGGTCCTCACCGTCCCCGAACCGGTCTCGGCGGAACGCGCGACCTTTGCAGGCGACTCCCTCCGCACGGCCACCAGAACCGAGGTGACGGCGACCGGGCGGTTCTACTCCTCGACCGGGATCCTCACCGGATCCGTTTCGGGCACGGCGGCAGGGGAGACCTCCCCGGGCATCCCGCCCGACATCGACGCGCTGGCCTGCACGGCCGTGGCCAGGATGATGGAAACGGCGCTGATGGAGCTCTTCCCCGCCGAGGTCAGGTTCACGGCCGGGGCGGGCCCCAGGATCGAACTCCCCGCCGGGAGCGAATCCGGGATCACCGAGGGCATGTTCCTCTCTCTCGTGGCCGTTTCGCCCACGATCCCCGACGACGTTGCCCAGTACCAGTACCTGCGGAGCCACGGGCTCGCACAGGTGACCAGCTCGGGCCCCGGTGCCTCGAGCGCCCTGATGCTGTCCGGCTCCCTCGCTCCGGGCGGCTCGGTGATCGCCCTCGAACGCGGCAGGCCCGCATCGATCTCGATCGGGTGGGAGATGGCCCCCGTAAGCCTGGAACAGGGAGCCGACACCGGCGAACCCTTCGACGACAGCGGCGCCATGAACAGGATCAGGATCGCATTCTCCACCCTGAGATGGGGTTTCTGCCTGGGAGGCGGGCTCCACGCCGGGGCGATGGATCAGCTCTCGTCCTTCGGGGTCGACTTCGAAGCCGGCTGGAGGCTGCCGGTCTCCGCGCCGAAACTCGCAGCGAGGCTCTCGGCCGGCGTGCTGGCCGATTTCATGATCCAGAACGTGGCTTCGGAGGATCTGGCCTCCAACGCCACCGCGGCGACCTTCGGCGGATATGCGGAATGCGGTCTGGAGTACCTGGTATCGGACAGGATGGGACTCACGGCGTCGGCCCTTGGCTTCGCCGGCACCGAGGCGGACTCGTGGACAGTGCAGGAATACGACGGCGAGAACAGGGAGGCCGAGCCCTCGGAGATCTACTACACCTCCGTCGTGCGCGATCCCTTCGCGATCAGGGCCGGAGCCTTCTACCTGATCTTCTGATCCCCGGAGCCCTGCCTCCAGGGCCGCTTGGCAGTGCCCCGCTCCCAGAGCATCTCGAGCACCGACCATGTCGAGTCGGCGAAGAGCATCCCGCCCAGGATCCCGGTGACGGGGCTGCCCAGCAGGATCCCGAGGACCAGCCCCGCGCCCGCAACGGATGCGGTCACGAGGGCCAGGACGGTGGCCGCCAGGGAGAAGGGCCCCCATTTGGATATGACCCTCACCCTGGTCAGATTGATGCCCCACACCCATATGGGGTAGCCTGCGGCAGCCAGAAGGGCCTTCGGAGGATCGACCAGGAAGCAGGCCAGCCAGAGGGCGGTGCAGAGAAGGAACAGCGGCACCGCCGATCTCGACATCAGTGAGACCCAGCCCATCTCCTGCCCGACCTCGCCCAGAGCAAGCCAGATCAGGAAGCCGGCCCCCAGGCCGGTCAGCACCGCCAGGCTCGGCGTCTCGACCGTCATGCCGAAGACAGCGCACGAAAGGCCGAGAAGGAGGCTGAGCACCCCGAACACGACAGGTCCGGTGCGGCCCTTCCTCCTGGCGGAAGTGAAGACCCATGCGGCCACGAGGTGGAAGAGGATCGTGGCCAAGACGGTGCATACCGCGAAGAAGCCGGCTGCCAGATAAGGCACGGCCTCCGGCGGGAGGCTTATCGGGAGTGTTCCGGAAAGCTCATGGGGCAATGCGCGACTCCTTCCGTTCGCGGCAATGTAACACCGCGGACGACGGAGTCAACTGCCTCCGGTTGCCGGCGCCGCGCGCATGCCGGTAGAATAGACGCCGGTGGTGTATTCACGGAGGTGAGGGGGCCTTGGGCGGTAGGTTCGCTGCGTGCCTGTCGGCGATCGCGCTGATGCTGGGAACCTCGTGCGGAGGCGGGCAGGGGGGCGGTTATCCGTCCGCCGGGTCCGTCCGCATCGATGCAGGCGAGATGACCTGGGTGGATGTGCCCGCTCCTTCGGCTGCGCTCGATTCGGCGCCCGGAGGAGGCATGGTCCTCGACCTGCCTACGGGTCCGGTCACCGTGCGCGCCGGCCTGCTCCAGGGATCGGGCTCGACACCCGCTTCCCGGGCCGAGCTTCTCCGGACCACGGGCTTCCCCGACGCCGCAGTCCTCTCCGGATCCTCCAGGACTTCGGGCGTCACGGTGGTCGGCTTCACTGCAGGTGACACGTGCAGGCTCGAGCGCGTCTGGCCGCGTGGGGGAGGCGAACTTCTGGCCCTCACGGTCGAGGGGCTGTCCGGCACCCCCCAGGCTCTCCTCGCGCGGACCGAGAGGATGATGGAGCGTGCCGCCCCGGTACCGTGGCCAGGGCTGAGGACGCCATACCTCTCCGACCGTTCGCTCGACGACATCCGGGCCGACCTGTACCTGCAGGATTCCGACAGACCCCCCGAGGTGAGCCACAGGATCACGCTGGAGATCCTCCCGCTCGAACAGGCCTTCGTCGTGGTCGATACCTTCATGGTGGACTTCCAGGGCACTTCCGGCATCGACGGGATGAGGCTCGCCCTCCCGAGGATAGACGGAAGCGCGCCCGACGACATCACGGCCATCCAGGGGACCTACACCCGCGGGGCCGACTCGGTCATGTGCGTGCCCGACCCGGGGACGATGGTCTTCTCGGGTGTCTACGGTTCGAGATTCGACAGCTACTACCGCGAGGACAGGGGCTTCGTCACCGGGCAGGTGAGGCTCGCGAGCTCGTTCTGCTGCGGGGAGTGGTTCTACCCCGGGGCCGAGATCCCCTCCTCCTACGAGCTGACCGCCCTGGTGCCGAGGGGGGGGGAGTTCTTCTGCCCTCTCGCACCTGTCGACAGGAGCAGTTCCGGTTCGACGGGAGTGTTCACCTTCGCCTCACAGCCCGGGGGCATCCCGGGTCCCCTGCCCTGGGCGGCGGGCAATCTGGAACAGACATATGTCGCGGGCGGCCGGTCGCGGCTGGTGCACATCCCGCTGTCGGAGTCCGCTGCGGATTCGGCCGCGCGAAGGGCGTCCCTGCTGGCCGGCATGCTGTGGGACAGGCTGGGATTCGAGGGAGCAAGATTCGACGTGGTCATCGTGGAGAGCGTCGACAGGCCCGTGCTCGCCGTCGGGCCCGGATTCCTCTGTCTGTCTCCCGACCGCCTGGCCCTTCTCGACGGATGCGCCATGTGGGACGACACCCTGTCTTCCGGCATCAGGCCCGAAGGCCCCGCAGTGGTGGCCAACGCAGCCCGGGCCTTCCTCGCCATGTCGAACCACCTGCCCGGCTACCTCTCGGCCTCCCTGGCCGCCTGGTCGGTGTACCTGTTCGTAGATGCCGGAGGCTCCGCGGAGGATGCGGAGAACATCCTCGAGTGCTTCCGAAGGTATTATCTGGCGTCCACGTCCGGGTTGTCCGACGAGGAGTATGCGATCGCCGACGCCAGCCTGGCGGGCACGGCGCTCGAGGAGCCCGTGCTAATGGGCAAGGCTCCGATGGTCCTGGCGATGTTCTCGCGCGTCATGCCCGGGTTCGAGCCGGGTCTGCGGGCCGCCCTGGGCAGGCTGAGGCACCCGGGAGCCGCCCTCCTCAGCCTCTCCTCCGCCGTCGGGCTGTCGGGCGATCCTTCCATGGACAGCCTGTTCTGGGACTGGATGTGCATGCCCGGGGTACCCCAGCTGATGGTGACATGGCGCGAATCGGGCGGGCGTGTGGACTTCTCCGTGGAGCAGCTCCAGCCGGGCGGTGACTTCCCGCTCCCGCTCGGGGAGATCCGGTTCGACTACGAAAACGGCAGAACCGCCCGGGGCTGGATCTACGGGCCTTCGCAGGACGGCGGATACTGGGCCCTGCACAACTCGGGCAACGGGCGTCTCTCGTCGATCGACGTGGCTCCTGCGCGTTTCCTCCCCGCCGACATAGTCTACTCGCGGGAATGAGCACGGAGGCCCGCCTGCAGTTCTCGATATGCCTCCACGACCACCAGCCCGTGGGCAACTTCGACGGAGTGATCGAGAAGGCCTACAGGGACTGCTACGCCCCTGTCCTGGAATGCCTGCGCAGGCATCCCGGAGTCGGGCTGGCCATGCATCACTCCGGCTGTCTGCTCGACTGGCTGGAGGCCCGACACCCGGAATACCTCGAGAAGCTCTCCGCGATGTGCCGGGAGGGCCGGCTGGAGCTCGTCTCGGGCGGCTACTACGAACCCATCCTCCCGGTGTTCCGCCCCACGGACATCCGCTCGCAGATAGTGGCGATGAACCGGAGGCTGGAAAACCTGGGCGGATCGAAGCCGACCGGGCTCTGGCTCACCGAGAGGGTCTGGGAGCCGTCCATCCCGTCGTATCTTGCCGGCACCGGCATCGACTATGCAGTGGTGGACGACCTGCACATCAGGCTGGCAGGGGCGGGTGAGGGCTTCCGGGGGAATCCCGTCCTGACCGAGGACTCCGGCAGCTCCGTGGCCCTCCTCGGGAGCAGCATGGAGCTGCGGTACGCCATCCCGTTCGGGAGCGTGGAAGACGTGATGGCGATCCTCCGGAGGAAGGCGGACGAGGGCGCGTCGCTCGTCTTCTACGGAGACGACGGCGAGAAGTTCGGGGTATGGCCCGGAACCCGTGAGAGATGCCACGATCAGGGCTGGCTCGAAGCGTTCCTGACCGCCCTCGAGGAGGCGGACGGCTGGCTCGCGACCACGCCTCCCGGCTGGGCGGTCTCTGCGCTGCCCGCCGAAGGCCCCTTCTATGTGCCTGCCTCGAGCTATCCCGAGATGGGCGAGTGGGCCCTCGAGCCCGGGAGGCAGGAGGCTTCGGTGGCGCTGAAGGCCTCTCTCCCGCCCGGAGCCGGGCGCGATGCGGAACTCTTCCTCAGGGCCGGCTTCTGGAGGAACTTCCTCACGCGCTACCCCGAAGCCAACTCCCTCCACAAGAGGGTGCTCCACGCGGAGGACGCGGTGCACGCAAGCGATTCGGCGGAGGCGCTGGCCCACTTCTGGAGGAGCCAGTGCAACTGCCCCTACTGGCATGGCGTGTTCGGGGGGCTCTACCTGCCCCACCTCCGCGACGCCGTCTGGACGGAACTGCTGGAGGCCGAGAGGACGGCGAGGGATTCCGCGGGCGGCGCATCGACGATCTCCACATGCGATTACGACTGCGACGGTTCGGTCGAGATACTGGCAGGCACGCCCACGATGTCGGTCGAGGCAAGGGCGGGGGACGGGCTCGCTCTCGGCGAGCTGTCTCTCCTTCCTCCGGGCAGGCCGGCGGTGACGCTGGGGAACGTGCTCACGAGGCGCCGCGAGGCATATCACTCCCTGATCCGGGACGAGGCTGCGGACCGGTCCGGCGGCCCCGCCGGGACCATCCACGGCGAGATGCACGCCCTCGAATCCGGGCTGGCCTCGATGCTCGCCTTCGATCCCTACCGCAGGCTGTCCTTCCGCGAGGTGCTCCTGCCCGGCGACGGAATGGAGTGGTTCTCCTGCGGGAGCGGGGGCATGACCGCGCGCACTCCCTCGGCGAAGCCCGGCGTCGTGGAGTCGGGGTCCGATCTCCTGCTCTCGATGGATTATCCCGTCTGCGAAGGAGTGGAAGTCTCCAAGCGTCTGGCCGTATCCCTCGTCTCTCCCGCGATCCGGTACGACGCGGAGTTCGAGCTGTCGGAGGGAGCAGCCCGCTGGGGGCGTGCGGGATGCGAGATCTGCGTGAACCTCCTCACCGGTTCGGAGGACGACAGGACCGTCTCGCTGGGCGAGCGGCCGCCAGTGCGCACCGGTGTCCGCGGAGAAGGACACGCCGACTCGGTCTCCATCCTCGACGGCTGGCGCAGGTTCAGGGCCGTGATCGGTATCGAGGGATCGGCCGACGTCTGGCACATGCCCCTGGATTCGGTGAACAGGTCCGAAAAGGGATACGAGCGGGTGCACCAGGGCATGGCCATCCTGATATCCAGGCCGCTGTCCGCCGTTCCGGAGCGCATGCGCCTGTCCGTCAGCCTCGAACTGGAGGATCTAGCGTGACGCTCGATCCGCGCGAGGAGGCGGCCCGCCTCAGGGGACTGATAGAGCACCACAGGGCACTCTACTATCAGGAGGACAGGTCGGAGATCTCCGACGAGACGTTCGACTCCCTGATGGAGAGGCTCCGCAGCATCGAGGAGGCGAAGCCCGATCTCCGCACCCCCGATTCCCCGACCCTGCGGGTTGGAGCGGCGCCGCTCGCGGGCTTCGACACGGTCGAGCACTCCCCGCCCATGCTGAGCCTCGACAACGTGTTCTCCGAGAGCGAATTCCGGGCCTTCGAGGCCAGGATCACCAAAGAGCTGGGTCTCACAGCGCCTCCCGGCTATTCCGTGGAGCCCAAGCTCGACGGAGTGGCCGTGTCGCTCGTGTACGAGGGCGGGGTTCTGGCCAGGGGAGCCACGAGGGGTGACGGCACCCTGGGGGAGGATGTAACCCCGAACCTCCGTACGGTGCGCTCGATCCCGCTCTCGATCGCCGTTCCCGGCAGGTTCGAGGTCAGGGGCGAGGTGCTGTTCCTCAAGGCCGACTTCGAGCGCATGAACGCCGCGAGGGAGCGGGCGGGCGAGAAGCTGTTCGCCAATCCGAGGAACTCCGCGTCGGGCTCCCTCAGGCAGCTCGACAGCAGGATCACGGCTGCGAGGCCGCTCACCTTCTTCGCCTACTCCTGCCCTACCCCGCCCGGTGACGTCGCTACCCAGTCAGGGATGCTCGAAGCGCTTTCAGGGCTGGGCTTCCTGGTGCCCCCGGGCTGCTCCCGGGCGGAGGGCGCGGGCTGCATCTCGGAAGAAGTGGCGAGGATGGGCTCGGAAAGGGATGCGCTGCCTTTCGAGATCGACGGAGTCGTGATAAAGCTCGACCCGTTCGACCAGGCCGCCCGCATGGGCATCCTGTCCCATTCGCCGAGGTGGGCGGTGGCATGGAAGTTCCGCGCTCTGGAGACCACCGCGCGGGTAGTCTCGATAAGCATCGGAGTCGGCCGCACCGGGAGGCTGACCCCCGTGGCCGAGCTCGAGCCGGCGAGGCTCGGCGGGGTGACGGTGACGCGGGCTACCCTGCACAACGAGGACGAACTGAGGCGCAAGGACGTCAGGCCGGGCGACCTAGTGGTCGTGAGACGGGCCGGGGAGGTGATCCCCGAGATCGTCGGCTCGCTCGGGAACCCCGACGGAGCCAGGCCTGCGCCGTTCTCGTTCCCTGCCGACTGCCCGGTGTGCGGCGGCCCGGTGGTCCGTCCCGAGGGGGAGTCGGCCCACAGGTGCATGAATCCCTCCTGTCCGGCGCGCCTCAGGGAAAGCCTGCTGCACTGGGCCTCGCGCGGCGCGATGGACATCAGGGGCCTGGGCGACACGCTGGCCGACAGGCTCGTAGGATCGGGGCTGGTCAGGGAGCTGGCCGACCTCTACCGCCTCACGGCCGGCGACCTCTCCGGCATCGAGAGGATGGGATCGAAATCCGCCTCCTCGCTGCTGGCGCAGATCGACTCCTCGCGGACGCCCCCTCTCGACAGGATGCTGGCGGGCCTCGGCATCCCGGGGGTGGGAAGGGTGGCCGCACAGTCCCTCGCAGGCAGGTTCGGCTCACTCGAAGACCTGGCCGCAGCCTCCCGCGAGCGGATGATGACGGTCGAGGGCATCGGGCCGGTGCTGGCCGAATCGCTCCACCTGTTCTTCAGGGATCCCGTCACTCGCAGGGGCCTGGACTCCCTGCTGGCGGCGGGCGTGTCCCCCCGGGCGGAGGAGGGCCCTCGCGTCGGGGCTGGAAAACTCTCCGGGCTCACGATCGTATTCACCGGCACCATCGGCATCCCTCGCGAGGAGGCCAGGGAACTGGCCGAGAAGCACGGCGCGAAGGTCACGGAAAGCGTCTCCGCGTCCACATCGCTTGTCGTCGCCGGCCCTGGTGCCGGCTCCAAGCTCGAGCGGGCGAGGGAACTCGGCGTAAGGATCGCGGACTGGCCCGGATTCTTGGAGATGATTGGACCATAATGCTTAACGCCTTCAGGGGTTGCCCGCGGAGCGCCCGGTAGGGTATCTTGAAAGACGTTCGATCAGCATCCAACCCGTAGAGGAGGGCAGTATGCCTGACAGGGTGCACAACTTCAACCCCGGCCCCGCCGTTCTTCCGTACGAGGTACTGGAAGAGTGCGCCAGGGGAGCGCTGAACTTCAACAACCTGGGCATGTCGATCATGGAGATATCCCACCGCTCGAAGGACTTCGAGGCGGTTCTCGATCGCGCCCAGAAGGACATGCTCGAGCTGATGGGGCTGTCCGGCGACGAGTATGCGGTGCTGTTCCTCGGAGGCGGGGCGAGCATGCAGTTCTGCATGATCCCCTACAACTTCCTGAACGCCGATGCGACAGCCGACTACGTCAACACCGGCGAGTGGTCGACAAGGGCGATCAAGGAGGCGAAGCTCTTCGGGAAGGTCAACGTTGCGGCCTCCAGCGAGGATGCCAACTTCAACTACGTACCGACGAAGTTCAACCTGACGCCGGGCGCCGCGTACGTCCACACCACGAGCAACAACACGATATTCGGCACCAGGATGAAGGCGTTCCCCGAAACCGGCGGCGTGCCGCACATCTGCGACATGTCGAGCGACTTCCTGTCTCGCAGGCTGGACTTCTCCCGCTTCTCCATCATCTACGCCGGCGCCCAGAAGAACATCGGCCCGTCGGGCGTGGCTGCGGTCATCGCCAGGAAGTCCTTCGTCGAGAAGGCCAAGGACGGCCTGCCCACGATGCTGTCCTACAAGACCCATCTCAAGAGCAACTCTCTCTACAACACGCCCCCCGTCTTCCCGATCTATGTCGTGGGCCTGGTGCTCGCGTGGCTCAGGAACCACGGCGGGATCGACGCGATGGAGAAGACCAACGAGAAGAAGGCCGCCCTGCTCTACGGCGCCCTCGACTCGAGCGACGGATTCTTCAGGGGTACGGTCAGGCCGGATTCGAGGTCGATCATGAACGTCACCTTCAGGCTGCCTTCCGAGGAGCTGGAGGAGAAGTTCGTCTCCGAGGCCAAGAAGCAGGGTCTCGTCGGCCTGAAGGGTCACAGGAGCGTCGGAGGTTGCAGGGCCTCCCTCTACAACGCACTGCCCGTCGAGGCCGTGGAAGCCCTGACCGCATTCATGGCCTCCTTCCGCAAGGCCAACTAGCCGGTCGGGCATGCTCATCGGGGGCCGCGCGCTTCGCCGTGCGGCCCCCTCTCTTGCACCCCGCCTCCAGAACCCGCTCATTCCCGCATGCGCGGGGATGAGCAGGTCCGGCACGGTCATTTCCGCGTCGGCGGAAATGACCAGGCCCGGCAGCGGTTCACCATCATGTGCGTTCAGTGCTGGGTGAACCGCGAAAGGGCCGCAGCGACACTCCTGCCGGCTCCGCCGGGAGCCGGCAGAGGATGTACGCCAAGGCTTGCGTCATGGTCTCTCGCTGTCTGCCTTCGGCAGAAAGCGGCCGGGGGGGCTAGCTGGTCTGGGGGCGGAAGAGGAGGAACAGGCCGACGGCGATGAAGAACACGTCGGAGAGGCCGGCGGCCAGGATGGGTTCCAGGGCGCCCTTGTGGCCCAGGGTCTGGCCGAACCTCACCAGCGAGAAGAACACGAAGGCCAGGAGGATCGCCAGGCCGAACCCCGCCGTCTTGCCGCTGCGCGGGTTCCTCGTGGCGAGCGGGGCCCCCACCATGACCATGATGAGGTTCGACAGGGGGAAGAAGAGCTTCAGCCAGAGCTCGACGCGGTCGCCCCTGGTGTCGCCCCCCGCGGACTCGACGCGCCTTATGTACTCGAGAAGCTCGAGGAAGCTCATCTCCTGGGGGGCCTTGGGCCTCGACATGAAGTCCTCGGGCGTCTCCGGGAGCCCCTCGATGATCAGGTTCCCGGCCTGCTCCACCACGATCTCGCCGCCCGGTCCGAAGTCCCTCCGCGTAGCTTCGGATGCCCGCCAGACCCCGCCCTCGTACCACATCCTGCCGGCATCCAGCCTGGAGACGACCCTGGAACTGTCGTCGAGATCGAGGATCGTCACGTCGGTCATCGTGGCCGTGCTGCCGTCGAAGTAGCCGATCTCCATGAACAGCCCGCCGAGCGTGTGGTATGAGAACATGCTCCTGCGGGTGAAGTCCACGGGGTCCCTCCTGTCGATCTCCACCCTCTTCACGACCGACTGCCTGTACTGCCCCTCGGATACGATGGAGTCGCCCAGGAACATCACCAGCAGCGAAGCCGCGAAACCCGTGACGATCATGGGCAGGAAGGTGCGCGGCACGCTTATGCCGGCGCATGTCATGGCCGTCAGCTCGCTCCTCCTGGCCAGCGAATGCACGAGGAACAGCGACGAGAGGAGTATCGCCACCGGCATCACCAGCGTGACGATGTAGGGGAGGCCGTAGAAGTAGTACCTCGCGAAGGTGGGCAGGCCCACGTCCTTGTCCACCCACCTGCTGAAGTGCTCGAAAGCGTCGACGCACACGAAGATCACGACGAAGGCGCCCACCGTGGATGCGATCATCCCCGCGAACCTCGAACCGACGTACATGTCGAGCTTCCTGACCAGCATCACTCCTCCCGCATCAGGCCGAGCCTGCGGGCGAGGGGCTTCAGGTCGGGGATGGGCACCGGGTTGCCCTCGTTGATGCTGCGGATCGTCAGATAGACACCGAGCGCGCCCATGAGGATGTCGGCCGACCACATGGCGAGCCATGCCGGCAGCAGGCCCCTGTCGGCGAGCTGCTCGCCTCCGAGCAGGAAGAGGTAGTAGACGAGTATGAACAGGAGGCTCACCCCGAGAGCGATGCCGGCGTTGCCCTGCCGGGTGGACAACCCCAGCGGCACGCCGAGCAGGACGAATATGATGCAGGCCACAGGGATGGAATACTTCTTGTGGATCTCGACCCCCAGCTTGTTCATGGTGCGCACGGCCGAGGCCGATCTGTCGTCGAGGATCCTGAGCTGGGATGCCCGCATCATGATGTTGTTTCGGGACACATTGTACCACGCACGGGGCTCCAGCGAGCCCCCGCGCTCTCCGGCGGAATCCCCGGCCAGATCGGCGAAGGGCGGCTCGCCCGAAGCCAGCGCGAGGAGCGGGGCCCTGCCCAGGATCCGCATGGAGTCACTCAGCATGGCGCTCTCGGTCGACAGCGAATCGATCGCATAGCGCATCATCGGCGCCGACATCTCCCTGTCACCGCGGTTCTCCCGCTCCCTCCGCACCAGTTCCTCAGAGCGGTCGAGCTCGATGGTGTAGTTCTCGAAGTCGAGTATGCGGTAGTCGCCTTCGTCGAGTTCGTGCATCTGGCCGTCCCACAGGACTATCCGCATGCGGTTCGCCGACATGGGCTCCATGCGGCCGTGCATGGCCGTGATGATCCGGGAGGGCGCGTCCGACGGGACCTGCTCGATGTATATGCCCCCGAGGTCGCCGGTCAGGTCGTCCTTGGAGTCGACGAAGATCGTGAAGCCCTCGATGTCGTCGACGTACATCCCGGGCAGGATCCGGGCCGACGGCTTCAGGGTGCCGATGTCGAGCAGCAGGTTGCGCGCCAGGTGGTTCGCGTCGGGAAGCACGCTGTTGCCGAAGTACACCAGGGCGCCGGCCATGAGGGCGGCGACGATCAGCACCGGCCACATCGTGGTCAGTATTCCTATTCCCGAGGCCTTCATGGCCGTGATCTCCAGGTCGCCGGCCATCCTGCCGAACGCCATCAGCACCGCCGCGAGCACAGCCATGGGCACCACCACGGCGATCATGGAGGGCAGCAGGAGGACGAAGACCTCCAGAACCGTCCTCATGGGCACGCCCTTGGTGACGATCATGTCCAGCAGGTCGAGCAGCTTGTCGAGGAGCATCACGAAGGTGAACACTGCCACCGACAGGATGAACGGCGGCGTGAACTCCGCGACGGCGTAAGCTTGCAGCTTCTTCATGGTGCCTCCATGATACGCTCTCGAAACCCCGTGGACAACGTCCTCCACATCCCCGGCGGCATTCGTGGAACAGGCTGCCGGCGTGGGAGTATCTGTGCTTGTGAAACACATCGGCCGGATTCTCGTGTGCTGCATCGCCCTGCTCGCGCTCACCCGCGAGGCGGCCGGGGCATCCATCGCCGCACCGTCCCTCTTCCCGGTCGATCCGTACTCGGTCTATGCCGACACCCTGCCCAGGCTCTACACCATCCAGGGTATCTCGATCCGGTTCTACCCATCGGTCTCGAACGGGCTCATGTCCTGGCGGGCATACATCGGTCCGGCTCCATGCACCAGGATGTCCTCCGGCCGGATCACGTCCGTTCTCGACAGATCCGTCCTGGGATCGACCAGGCTCACTCTGCGCGACTCCTTCCGCGAATCCAGCGTACTCGGCTCGCGGGAGGAGGGTTCCCTCCTGCCGACCATCTATCTGCCCATAGACATGCCGCCCATACTCGCCCGCACCATCGGAGAGGGCGGCCAGCTCGACATCTCGGGCCATCAGAAGATCACCCTGTCGGGGATCACCCACTACAGGCCCAACGCAGTGGAGGTCGAGGGGGAGAGCCGCTCGCTCTTCCCCGACCTGAGGATGGAGCAGGAGCTGGCCGTTCAGCTCAACGGCACCATCGGCGAGAAGATCCATGTCGACGTCGACCACAACTCCGAGCGCGAATTCGAGCCCGAGAACAGGATCCGCCTGGCCTACGAGGGCTGGGAGGACGAGATAATCCAGTCGATCGAGATGGGTGACGTCAGCCTCTCGATCACCGGACCGGAGTTCGTCTCCTACAGCATCCCGCACGAGGGCCTGTTCGGAGCGAAGGTCGTCTCGCAGGTCGGCCCCGTGGACATCACCACCATCGCCAGCAAGGAGGCGAGCTCCACGGAGTCGGCCGAGTTCGTGGGCCAGGCACAGATGGTCACCGACTCGATCCTCGACATCAATCCCGCCGAGAACGTCTTCTATCTGACCTTCCCCGACTCGGCCTACCAGCCCGTCATCACGAGCATCACGGTCTTCAGGGACGACCTCGACGGCACCAACAACGACGAGACCGGCGCCCTGGAGGGCACCTGGTTCCTGCCCGACTCAGCCGGATCGGGCTGGTGGGACCAGCTCAACCCCGGGCCCGACGAGGACTATGTCCTGGTCGACGGCGGCACGGCGCTGATGTTCAACTCCCCGGTGGACGAGAACCACATGCTCGCCGTCTGCATGGTCGCCGACGGCCTCACCTACGGCAGCATGACGCCGGGCGAGCTCGATCTGAAGCTGATAAAGGAGAGCAACCCGCTCCCCAGCTATGCCACCTGGCACTACGAGCTGAGGAACAGGTACTTCCTGGGCTCCAACAACATCGTGCCCGAGAGCTTCGACTGCTCGATCTGCCTGACCGAGCCCGGCCAGGACCCGGTCTCGACCCAGAACGGGGTGCCCTTCATCGAACTCCTGGGCCTCGACACAAACGGTGACGGAAGCCTTGTAGACGAGGACGGCGCCGTGGACTGGGACGACGGATACCTCGTATTCCCCGACTACAGGCCCTTCGAGAGCGATTCTCTCGAAGTGGAGAACCCACTCGTCTATTCCGAGAGGAACCCCGAGCCCGCCGACAGCAGGTACTTCATCGCAGTCGAGTACAGGGCGGCCTCCACGACGTTCTCGCTCGGCAGGATGGGGATCGTCTCCGGCAGCGAGGTCGTGACCCTGACCGTCGACGGCATCGCCCAGCCGCTCACCCGCGACGTCGACTACACGATCGTCTACGAGGTGGGCATCCTCACGCTCATGGGCGAGTACGCCGAGCTCGCGCAGAACCCCGACAACGTGCTCACGGTGAGGTTCGAGTACCTGCCGTTCATGGCCGTCACGCAGAAGACTCTCTTCGGCACCAGGGCCGTCTACGGGATCGACGACGGCACGTGGATCGGCGCCACGGCGATGTTCGAGAACTCCTCGACACCAGATGACCGGCCCCGGGTCGGCGAGGAGCCGACGCGCACCCTCGTCACCGACCTGGACGCGCGGTTCGAGGCCGAGCCGATGTTCCTGACCGACGCCGTCAACCTGCTGCCGGGCATCAGCACCGACGCCGGGAGTAGGTTCGTGATCTCTGGCGAGGTGGCCGCCAGCTTCCCCGACGCCAATACCAGGAACAAGGCCTACATCGACGACATGGAGGGCACCGAATCCTCCCTGCCCCTGAGCACCTCGAGGCTCGACTGGCACTTCTCCAGCGCCCCGGGCGAAATTTCCCCTCTGATCTACCCCCCGGGCGGGCTCTCGTGGTACAACCTGCAGTATGAGGACAGGCCCTACCTCGGCGACATCCTCGAGAACCCTCCGGAGACCCAGGACCAGCGGGTCGACACCGTGATGGAGCTGGCGTTCGCGCCGGCCGCGGACAACCCCGCATCGTGGGGGGGCATACTCCGGTGCCTCGATCCCTACGGGCTCGACTTCTCCTCGAAGACTCACCTGAGGCTGTACGTCAGGGCGACGGGGTCGGCGCAGGGCGCGAACCTCTACCTCGACCTTGGCGAGAGGATCGACGAGGACTCGTACTGGCTCGAGAGGAGCGGGGACGTCCTCGAGCTGCGCGCCAACGGCGAGCTGGACACCGAGGACGCGAACGGAGACGGGATACTGAACATCACGGCTGGTTCGAGCGAGGATACCGGCCTCGACGGGCTCATGGACGACGAGGAGTTCCCGCCGGCGACGGAAGACCCCAACCGTGACAATTACGACATCAACGACGAATACATCGGGATAAACGGAACCCAGGGGAACACGAAGCTCGACACCGAGGACCTGAACAGGAACGGCATGCTCGACAGGACCAGCTCGTTCTTCAGGATCACCATCCCGCTCGACGATCCCGACTACTTCGTCTCGGGGCCGAACGAACACGGATGGGTCCTGATCGAGGTGCCGCTCTCGGATACCACCCTGGTCACCGTGCCTCAGGCCTCCGGGTCGGAACCCACCTGGGAGAAGATCTGCTATGCGCGGCTCTGGATGGACGGCTTCACCCAGCAGGACACCATCGACGTCTACGAGTTCGCGATAGTCGGCAACCGCTGGGAGCCCGGCGCCGTGGTCCCCTTCGACAGCATCGGAGTTCCCGCGCAGCCCGGCGAGGAACTGATCGTCTCGACCGTGAACAACCAGGACAACCAGGAGTACCACGACGACCCGCCCCCCGGAGTCAGCCCGGGGCGCGACGACAACGGCGACATCAAGCTCGAGCAGTCGATCTCGATCCAGGTGGCCGGCATCCTGCCGGGCCACGAGGCCAAGGCGACCCAGTTCTACTACTCTTCGGAGGACTACACCTCCTACCGGACCGTGAGGTATCCCGTCCATGGAGACATTGCCGCCGCCGGCGAGTTCTTCTTCAGGATGGGCAGGGACACCCTCAACTACTACGAGGTCAGCACACGGCTCCAGCCGGGCTGGCAGGAGGTCCAGGTCGACCTGGACGACCTGACGGCGGTGAGGGAGCTGAAGCAGCAGCGGGGGCTTCCCTACCTTAGGCTGGGCGACATCGCGGTGAGGGGCAATCCCAGCCTGTCCGACGTGATGGTCCTGAGCGCAGGGATAAGGAACGACACCGGCCTCGTCCTCTCCACGGAGGCCTGGATGGACGACATCGTCCTCCTCGGGCCCTACAGCGAGCCCGATCTGGCCAGGAGGCTGAGCACGACCGTCGAGATGGCCGACCTGGTGCGTCTCACCGGTGACTACAGGCGCATGGGAGCCGACTTCCACGGTCTGGGCGCTTCCAGCGGGCAGGGGAGCACCACGACCCGGTATGCCTCCGATGTCACGCTCTACACCGAGAAGTTCACCCCGAGAACCTGGTATCTCTCCATGCCTGCGACCTTCGCCATCAGCAGGCAGATCTCCGAGCCCCGGTTCGAGTCGAGCTCCGACAGGAGGCTCGAGGGCGAGGAGGCATGGGAGAACCGCACCCAGACCGACGAGTGGGACACGGGCCTCACGCTGCGGCGCAACAGGTCGGGGTCCACGGGGCTCTCGCGGTACATCCTCGACCCCTGGCAGTTCAGCCATTCCTACGGCATCTCGAACGGCAGGTCACCGACCTACATGGATACTCTCCAGTCGGCCCGCGGCGAGTTGCAGTACGACCTGCCGCTTCCGCAGATGCGCCTCTTCAGCCTCCCCGTGGCGGAGTTCTTCAGCCCGTGGCCCACGAGGATCGCGTGGGACGTGGTGAGGCAGAACTCGTGGGATACGAGGTGGGAGCTGGGCGACGAGGACACCGTCCAGACCCGGAACACCAGGGCGAGGACCCTCGGTACGAGCTTCTCGCTCTCCTTCGGGTTCTGGAAGGGGCAGAGCTCCTCCTTCTCCCTGGGTGTCGGCAGGGACCTCCTGTATCCGTGGGATGGCGACCTCTCTATGAACACGGGCAGGGAGACGAACCGCAACCAGAGCCTGAGCCTCTCCCAGGACTTCGACTTCTTCCGCCTCGTCATACCGAGGCTGAGCTACGACGCGGTCTACAACTCGAGCAGGCTCGCGCCCCATACCGCCTCCGGGAGCGACTCGCTGGGCAGCCCCGACGTCGCCGTCTCCGCGACGAGGCGGCTGAACCTCCGCCTCGGCCTGGTCCAGGCCCTGAGATCCCTTGCCAGGCTGCGCGACGAGCGTTTCGACGAGCAGGCAGCCCCTGGGAGCCCGCGCTGGATCCTCTCGAAGCTCGACAGGTGGTCGGGGAACGTGACTGATCCGACGATCGTGTTCTCGAGAACGGTGGGGACCGAGTACAACGAGCTCGGCTACTATCCGGGGTACTCCTACAGGTTCGGCCTCGAGCCGCTTCTCGACGGGATCGATCCCTACGACCGAACCACCAGCGACAACCTCCAGGTCTCGAGCGGGGTTCGCCTCTTCACGACGATGGCGTTCCGGTCGGAATACTCGCGCACGGACACCCGCCACTACTACTCCGGCTACTGGAACAGGCAGATCTCGAAGACCTGGCCATCCGTTTCCCTCTCGTGGACGGGTCTCGAGCGCTTCAGGCCCGTTGCAGGCCTGCTGCGCTCGGGCAGCCTCAGCACGGGCTACAGGTTCGAGACCAGCGAGAGCGGGCGCTTCGAGGAGGAGGAGTACATACCGACGAGCAGGACCGAGTCGGTCAGGTGGGCGCCGCTGTTCAGCGTCACGGGCACGCTGAAGAACGAGGTCCAGGTCACCTTCTCGAACAACCTCTCCACCACCACGACGCGCAACTTCACGGGCACCAACGCACGGACCAGGAGCAACAGCAACAGCTTCCAGCTGAACGTGCAGTACGCCTTCAGCGCCCCCGGCGGCATCGCCATCCCGCTGCCTCTGCTCGATCGTCTCAGAGTCAGCTTCCAGAGCGATCTCACGACCGCCCTGAAGATCACGAGGTCCAGGACTTCCTCCTTCATCGAGATCCCCGGCTTCGAAGACCAGACCCAGAGCGACAGGGTGGAATGGAGGATCGAGCCTTCGGCGAACTACGACTTCGGTACCGTGACCGCCGGGTTGACCGCCATCTACGGCTGGAAGACGGACAGGGTCAACTCGGTCTACGACCAGAAGGACGTAGGCCTGGACGTCTGGGTGACGATCAACTTCTAGCCGCGGCCCTCCCGTTCATTGACAGAGCCCCTCCAGACAGCGAAAATTCATGGAACGAGACCGTTGTTGCAGACGGTGCAGGGGTAGCCCGCAGGCGGTGTGCGTTCAGGTCATGCGCCAGCCGCGGCATCCACAGAGAGGGGCTGGACCAGCTTGAAACTCGGCCAGATGCTTCTCGAAGCCGGTCTGATCACCCGCGATCAGCTCGAGCAGGCACTCAAGCAGCAGCGTGCCGAGGGCGGCCGGCTGGGCTTCAACCTCGTCAAGATAAAGGCCATCGCCGAGAGCGACCTGAACGAGAACCTCGCGAAACAGCACAGGGTCGAGAGCGTCAACCTCGACGAAGTCGATGTCGACAACTCCATCATCAAGCTCGTCCCCCCCGAGGTCGCCAGGCGGTACGAGGTGGTGCCCATCCGCAAGGACGGCAAGGTCCTCGTCGTCGCCATGACCGATCCCGACAACCTCTTCGCCATAGACGACCTAAGGTTCTCCATCGGGCTCGAGATAGAGCCCCACATCTGTGCATCCAGCATGATCATCAGGGCCATAAGGCGCTTCTACCCCGAGACCGAGGCCCTCGTGTCCCTCGATCAGAAGTCGATCGTCGAGAAGAGGGACGACCCGGACGACGCCATAGCGTCCGAGAACATCCTAGTGGGCGACGAGGTGTTCGAGTCGATGGTCATGGACGAGGACGACGGGGCGACCGTCGAGGAGGAGGACATCTCCAGCCTCGTGGCCGATTCGCCCGTGGTCAAGCTCGTCAACAGCATCATCGGCGACGCTGTCAAGCGGGGCGCGAGCGACATCCACTTCGAGCCCTTCGAGAAGTACATCCGCATCAGGTTCCGCATCGACGGCGTCCTCCACGAGGTGATGCGCCCCAGCCGCAAGTACCGCTCGGCCATCGTCAGCCGTCTCAAGATCCTGGGCGGCATGAACATCGCCGAGAGGCACCTCCCGCAGGACGGCCGGCAGAAGATCCGCGTGGGCGACCGCTTCGTGGACATGCGCCTCGCAACCCTGCCCACCCTCTTCGGCGAGAAGGTCGAGGTCCGCCTGCTCGACCGCAGCAAGGTCATCCTCGACCTCGAGAAGCTGGGCATGGAGGACGAGAGCCTGAAGGAGCTGCGGCGCGCCATCAAGCGCCCTTACGGGATCGTGCTGGTCACCGGGCCCACGGGCTGCGGCAAGACCACCACGCTCTACTCCGCTCTCACCGAGCTGAACGACATCGGCGTCAACATCATGACCGCCGAGAACCCGGTCGAGTTCAACCTCAAGGGCATCAACCAGGTACAGATGAACGAGGAGATCGGCCTCACGTTCGCATCCGCGCTCAGGGCCTATCTGAGGCAGGACCCCGACATCATCATGGTCGGCGAGATAAGGGACCAGGAAACCTCGCAGATCGCCATCAGGGCAGCGCTTACCGGCCACCTGGTGCTCTCCACCACGCACACCAACGACGCTCCCAGCACCATCAACAGGCTCATCGACATGGGCACCGAGCCCTTCATGCTCAGCACCTCGCTCATCGCCATCTGCTCCCAGAGGCTGATCCGGAGGATCTGCCCCAAGTGCAAGGCGCAGGTCCACGTGCCCGACGAGGCTCTGGTGGAGGCCGGCATCGACCCGGCCCGGTTCGCGAACTTCACATTCCACGAGGGCACCGGGTGCGACTTCTGCAACAACACCGGGTACAGGGGCCGCGAGGGGATCTTCGAGGTGATGCCCGTCACCGAGGAGATCAGGCAGCTCATCGAGAGCGACGCCAACAGCATCCAGATAGAGAAGGCCGCCCTCGCCGCCGGCATGGTCAACCTGCGCGAGGCCGCCCTGAGGAAGCTCGAGCGCGGCATGACCACGTTCGAGGAAGTCATAAGGGGTACGGTCGGTGGCGAATAGCGGGCCTGGCGAAGGCCGCACCGGCGCTCCGGGCTGGACGGGCCTTGCTTAGCCGCCTGGGGATGATGCTGGTCGAGGCCGGCATCGTCACCTCCGACGAGGTAGAGGCCGTCATAGCCGAATTCGGCCCCGGGGAGACCGACCTGGCCGAGAGCCTCGTGGCGCTCGGCAAGGTGCCCGAGGAGATAGTAACCGAGTTCCTGGCCGAGATCTACAGCGTCGAGCCTATCTACCTCAACGAAACGCCTCTCGACTCATCCCTCGCCAAGGTCATCCCCGAGGAGACCGCCCGCAAGTTCATCATCATCCCCATTGCCGACGAGGGGAACTATGTCCACGTCGCGATGGCCAACCCCGGCAACCTCTTCGCGGTCGACGAGGTCAAGTTCGCAGTGGGCCGCGAGATACTGGTCTTCGCCTCGGCCCCGTCTGCAGTCAGGCGGTGCCTCGACGAGCTGTACGGCAAGGTGGACGACCTGGTCACGGTGGAGGAGAAGCTCGAGACCTACGACGAGAGGGAGAGCGAACTCGAGACCGTCGAGAGCCTCGAGGTGGTCGACGATGACGAGGAGGCCCTGACCGAGGATGATTCCGCGATGGGCGACGCCCCCGTGGTCAAGTTCGTCGAGCAGGTCATCAGCCGCGCCGTCAAGATAGAGGCCAGCGACATCCACATCGAGCCGTACGAGAAGTATCTGAGGATCAGGTACCGGAGGGACGGCACATGCTTCGAGGTCCGCAGGCTGCCCAAGGACATCCAGCCCTCCATCCTCAGCCGCCTCAAGATCATGGCGAGGATGGACATAGCCGAGAAGCGGAAGACCCAGGACGGCAGGATCAAGGCCAAGGTCGACAACCGCTGGATCGACTTCCGCGTGAATGCCGTCCCCACCGTCAACGGCGAGAAGATCGTGCTCCGAATCCTCGACAGGGGGAACCTCGAGTTCGACCTCAGGCAGCTCGGCTTCCCGGAGGACGCCCTGGGCGACTTCCTGCGCGGCGTCAACTCCCCCTACGGGATCGTGCTCGTCACAGGGCCCACGGGCAGCGGCAAGACCACGACCCTGTATTCCGCCCTGAGCACGCTCAACACGCCCAAGGTCAACATCATCACCGCCGAGGACCCGGTCGAGTACAACATCGACGGCATCCTCCAGACCCAGATCGACTTCGCCATGGGATACGACTTCGCCTCGGCCCTGCGGGCCATACTGAGGCAGGACCCGAACATCATCATGGTCGGCGAGATAAGGGACCTCGAAACCGCATCGATCGCCATCAAGGCGGCGCTCACCGGGCACCTCGTCTTCTCCACGATCCACACTAACGACGCCCCCAGCACCATCAACAGGCTCGTGGACATCGGGATCAAGCCGTTCCTGGTGGCGTCCGCGGTCAGGACCATCATGGCCCAGCGCCTGCTGCGGAAGGTCTGCTCCAAGTGCAGGGAGCCGCACACTCACTCTCCGGAGGAGCTGATCGAGTCGGGCATCGATCCCGAGGAGCTGAGGGGCGCCAACACCTTCATCGCCAAGGGCTGCAAGGCCTGCAACGGCTCCGGGTACAAGGGCCGCACGGGCATCTACGAGGTCATGACCATCGACAAGTTCGTGAGACAGGCCGTTATAGACAAGGTGGCCACGGGAGCGCTGAGGGTGATCGGTGTGGAGAACGGCATGAGGACCCTCAGGATGGACGCCGTGGACAAGATGCGCAACGGCAATTCCACCCTCGACGAGATCAACCGAGTCACGGCCGACGACGAGACGGAGGTCAAGGAGGCCAGGAAGCGGTATCTTGCGAAGGTGGAGAGCGGGGAGATCAAGCCCAAGGTCGTTCCGGGCTCACATGAGAAGAAAGGCCGGCTGGCATGAACATCAAGCAGCTCCTGAAGGAGATGATGGAGAGGCGGGCCACGGACCTCCACATCACGGTGGGCGCACCTCCGGTCATCAGGGTGGACGGCGACCTCCTGCGCATGGAGTACGACCCCCTGACCCCGCAGGACACGCAGGACCTCGTCTACAGCCTCCTCCGCGACGAGCAGAAGAAGCGCTTCGAGATGGAGAAGGAGCTCGACTTCGCCTTCGGGATCAAGGGCCTGTCGAGGTTCAGGGCCAACGTCTTCAACCAGCGGGGATGCGTGGCCTGCGCCATAAGGGTGATCCCTTACGAGATCCTCGGTTTCGAGGAGCTGGGGCTGCCTTCGGTCGTGGGCACCCTGTCGGAGAAGAGGCAGGGCCTGGTGCTGGTCACCGGCCCGACGGGCTGCGGTAAGAGCACGACCCTGGCCTCGATCCTCCGCAAGGTGAACGCGAGCAGGCCCTGCCACATCGTCACGGTGGAGGACCCGATCGAGTACGTCCACCACCACGACAAGGGCATAGTCAACCAGAGGGAGATAGGCGAGGACACCAAGGGCTTCTCCCACGCCCTGCGCTACGTGCTCAGGCAGGACCCCGACGT
>CAZMAT010000004.1:0-179687 GCA_964564435.1 uncultured bacterium | reverse complement strand
TCGAGAGTGCCCTCGAAGTACAGGTTCCCGAAGGGGGTCGAAGCGCTGAACCCGCTGCTGGACACCACCCTGTCGGCAAGGCTCGCCTGCCCGCTCCCGGTGATCCTGCCGAGGTCCCGGATCCAGAGCGAGGCTCTGGCGGCCGTGACGTTCGCGCCCCTGCGCCTCGTCACGGACGCCACGAGGTTCATGTCGTCCAGCAGCGGGCCCAGCGAGTCGCGTATGGTGCCGTCGTACAGGAACAGCGAGTCGGCTCCTGTGACGATCCCCCTGTCGATGTTGTCGAGTATCTCGACCAGCGTGGAGGGTTCGCGCCCGGGCCGGGGCCTGGGGATGGTGATGTCCAGGCGGCTGACCTCGAGCGAGCGTATACGGCGGAAGAGCAGGAACGTGTGCAGGGCGCCGCGGACCCTCGAATCCTCCACGTCCACCACCAGGCCGTTCGGATCGGTCACGTGCACGAGGTCTACGCTGGTGTTCCAGAAGAGGTCGGTCCTGGCGCCCTCTATCGTCACGGTGAGGGAGTCGTGCGAGAACCGCCTGCCTATGACGTCACCGATGGTGTCGGAGAGGAATCCGGTGAGGATGGCGAAGTAGGCAGACAGCAGCATGAGTACGAACCCTCCCGCCACCGATCTCGGCGGGAACGACCTGAAGCGGTCCCCGGCCATCAGAACGGGTGCCCCAGCGCCAGGTAGGGGCGTCCGCGGGTGAGGCCGTCCGTCCATGTGGGGGCGAAACCGTAGTCGAGCCTGAGCGGGCCGAACGGGGTCACGAATCTGAGCCCCATCCCCACGCCGAGGCCTGCCGTGTTCAGGGAGATCTCGTCGACCGACTCCCAGAGGCCGCCGGTGTCGAGGAACAGGGCCACCCACAACGAGCCAAGGATGCGCATCCGCGATTCGATGTTCCCGAGGATCATTACGCGGCCGCCGGTGGGGTTGCCCTCGGAATCCTCGGGGCCCACGGTGTTGAAGGCGTATCCGCGGATCGTGGAACCGCCGCCCAGGAAGAACCTCTCACCTGGCGCTATCTCGGTCTCGCCGCCGTAGGGGAAGACCACGCCGCCCCTCGCTCGCCATGCCAGGATGGCGTCCCGCACGACCGGCTTGAAGACCCTCGCCTCGCCTTCGATCCTGTAGAAGCTCCTGCCCCCGAGGAGGCCGCCAGAAAGGGATCCGGCCCCACTGAGGAAGTTCCCCGTCCTGGGGTCGAGGATGTCGTCCCTCGTATCCAGCTCGAGGCTCGCGCCGATCTGCGAGGTCGTGGTCCAGTCGTACTCCTCCTCGACGCCGCCCGACCCCACCTCGTAGTACTTGTTCCTGGACAGCGAATATCCGACCTGGAGCTCGAGATCCTCGGCGAGGGACCTGGTCACGGCGACCTCGCCCCCGTATCCCCTCTCCTCGAGGCCGGGCAGGCTGAAGTACAGGTAGCTGAGCCTGAAGTTCCCCTTCCACCGGGTGGAGGCTATGTAGGGTTCCTCGTACAGGAGCTCCGGCTCGACGATGTCGCCGCCGTCCTCCTCGAAGTACCGCGTCCACCCGGAGCCTATCGTCAGGCTCTGGTTGTTCCCCATGATGTTGGGATGCATCCAGTAGGCGCTGAGGATCAGGGCCGACGGAGAGGCGTAGCCCGCGCCGAGGTCGAGCTGCCTGTAGGGCCTCTCGGTCACCTGCACGCGCAGATCGACACTGTCGCGGCCTTCGGACAGGCCGTCGTAGACGAACCTTACGTCGCTGAAGAGGCCGAGATCGTAGATGGCCGAGATCGACCGCCTCATCATCTCCATGTCGAGCGAGTCGCCCTCGGCGAGCAGTATCTCCCTCGTGACAACCGTCTTGCGAACCGTCTCCAGCCCCTGTACGTCGATGCCGCCGAGCCTGATGAGCCTGCCTTCGGAGATGTCGCACTCCACTCCCCTGAGGGCGGGAAGGCTGTCGGGCGATGCCGGATCGAAGGGCAGCAGGGATATCTCGACGGATGCCAGGACGTAGCCGTGCTTCGAGTAGAGCTCGAGCAGGGACGAGCGCAGGTCGTCGATGACACCGGGCGTGAGAGTGACGCCGCTCGTTAAGTCGACCGCCGCGAGGAGGTCGCGCGCGCTCATCACCGAGTTGCCGGTGAAGACGAGGGGACCGAAGAGGCTCCTCCTGCCCTCGGACACCTCTATCCGGACTATGCCCGTCTCCTCGTACCACTCGGGCCACCGGACCTCGACCGTCGCCTCGATGTAGCCCTCGGAAGTCAGGTTCGAGAGGATCGCGGACCGGACCTCGGCAGGCGTGATCTCCATGAGCGACGCGCCGATGCGGAGCCCGGAGCCGTCGAGCAGGTCACCCCTGCTCATGCTTCCGGCACCGGTGACGGATATGGAATCGACCACCGCGCCGGCCGGAGAGCCGGATGCGGATGCTAGTGCGAGCGACATCAGCGCGACAAGGAGCATATGGAGCAGGAATCCCCCGTGCGTCTGTCCGGGCACGGGCCCGGGCCTAGGGTTGCGACAGTCGAATATAGGTCGACTGGTGCCCGTGGAGTGCCCGGGTTTGTCCCGGCACGCTCCATTGGTTAGGAATAACGGGTCTTTCCCGGGAGGGAGCATGTCGCAGACGAGGACGAGACCGGGTCCGCCCGTGGTCCTGCTCGTGGGGGGGACGGACCCCAGCGGCGGGGCCGGCCTGGCCGCCGACCTGAAGGCGGTCGCCGCCGCAGGCGCCCACGGCGAGATCGCCGTAACGGCGGTCACATTCCAGAACAGCGGCTCGGTGGAGGGATGGGAGCCCGTTACGCCGGGCGCGCTGACGAAGCAGATCGATGCCGTCCTCGCGGACGGCCTGCCCGGAGCGGTGAAGTCTGGCATGCTCGGAAGCGCCGGGGCGGTGCGCGAGCTTGCCTCGTTCCTGCAGGGACCCCTGGACGGGATTCCCTACGTGCTCGATCCGGTGCTGGTGGCGGGTTCGGGCGACTCCCTCCACGAAGGGGGAATGCCGGGCCTGGTGCGGGAGATTCTCGTCCCGATCTCGGCGGTCTGCACGCCCAACCTCGACGAAGCCGAGGAGCTGACCGGCCGCCCCGTGCGCGACAGGGCCGCGATGGAGCGCGCGGCGGCCGGGATAGCCTCCATGGGCGCCCGGGCCGTGCTGGTGAAGGGCGGCCATCTCTCGGGCGAACCCGCCGACTTCCTTCTCGAAGGCGGCGACGGCCACTGGTTCGAGGGCCGCAGGACATACCCGGGAAAGCTCCACGGCACGGGCTGCACGCTGGCCTCGGGCATAGCGGCCAGGCTTGCATCGGGTTGTTCAACAGCCGGGGCGGTCGGGGGCTCTCTCCACTACCTCAGGCAGGCGGCCGGCTCATGGTTCGAGAGGGCCAGCGGAGTCCTCCTCGGGCATTTCCCGGCGGCAGGACCCGCAGGCACAAGTGATTCCTCCGCTTTCTACTCGATGCCCCGCTTCTGCGGCAGATGCGGCGCGCCCCTTTCGGGAACCGCCTCCACGGGGCACCTGTCGTGTCCGTCGTGCGGATACGTGCATTACCGGAATCCTCTCCCGGCCGTGACCGTGGCCGCGGTCGAAGGGGGACGGGTGCTGCTCGTCGAGCGGGCCTGCAGCCCGGGGAAAGGCCTGCACTGCCTCCCCGGCGGCTTCCTCGAGCTTGGGGAGACGGTTTCCGAGTGCGCGAGGCGCGAACTGTTCGAGGAGACGGGCCTTTCGGCCTCCTCGATGGCCCTCGCCGGGGTCGAGACCGACCTGACCGATTACGGCGGGATAATGCTCGCTGTCATGCGGGCCTCCGGCCTCTCGGGCACCCCGGTGCCGGGTGACGACGCTTCGGCCGTGGGCTGGTTCCCGCTGGATTCGATCCCCGCGCTGGCCTTCGGCGCACATGCCAGGATCGTGGACTCGCTGCGCGGAATGGAGGCATGATGATGATCGCTGCGGCCCTCGTCGCCCTCTCCTCTCTGGCCGCCCCGCAGTGGGCTTCCGCGGACGCCCCTCCGGCCTGGGAGGTTGTGGAGGGAACCGGCGGATACATGTCGGCCTGCGCGCTCGGCGACGGATTCCTCTGTCTGACATGGGGTGGAGGGGCGATCTGGTTCGTCGTGCCCGGCGGGGATGCCTCCGTGATGGCCTCCACCGGGATGGATGGCGTAGAGCGCCTCTCGCAGCCTTCGTCCTGCGGCGCGCTCGCGGGGTTCGTGATATCTGGCCCCCGGGGCGACAGCGTGTGCATCGTCGACGCGACGGGAAACGTGGTCTCCGGCTGGTCTGGCGGAACCGCCGGGCGCCCGGCATGGACGGTCGACGGGCGGCCCTTCTTCACCCTCGACGGTTTCCTGACCAAAGGCGGCACGGCCACGGCGGTCGAATCGGACGCTTTCGCGGCGGTGCCGTCACCCGGCGGTTCCATGGCCGCCTGGGCCGAAGGCGACACCCTCGTCACAGCCCTGGTTCCAGAATGTTCAGATGTGTCGGTAAGTTCAATCGCTCTAACGGCTTCACCTGTTCGCACGGTCTGGATCGACGGATCATCTCCGATCGTCCTGCTTGTCGACGGTACGATGCGGAAAGTGTCACTTGGGGAAGGCACCACGGACGTCTTCGCATCGGGCGACGGGCTTGCGTGGAACTTCGGTCTGGAGGCGGGCCTCGTCACTGATTCGAGGGACGACGGCCACATGCTCCTGGGGTCCGACTCGTACCTGGTGATGCGCGGCGGGAGCATCCGAAAGGTCGCGTCACCGCCGGACACGGCTCCGATGTCGCCCGAGCCCGCCCCCTGGGGCTTCACGGCCGTCGACGGCCTGACCGGCGCCGTGATGCTGCTCCGCCTGTGACCGGGGTCAGACTACCCTCGGAACCGCCCTTGCATACTCATGTGACCCTGCTACTTGCGGCCATGGTCATTTTACGGGTTATCCCGTGAAGAGAAGTGTACTTCGTGGATGTTCTCCAGAACGGCATCTCCAGCAGGCCGCAATAAGGGAAACCCGGTCAGATCGCTCGAGAAAGCCGATCCATCCAGTGTTTTGTGAGTAGCCTGACCCGGTCACGTCACCCGGGCACCCGGGCACTGTAGTGATCCAGCATAAAATGCATATGTGTTTTGATCGCATCAATATTGCACCCGCAGAACCGGACGAGAAGTTTGTTTGTTGACAAGCAATGACTTACCGCTGCATCTGAAGCATCTGAAACCAGGAACCGACTGGGCTAGGCGGCTGGGAGGGTGACCGTGAAGGTGGCGCCGGCGCCGGGGGTCGACTCCGCCTCGACCCTTCCGCCGTGCTGCTTAAGGATGGAGGCGGTGACCGCCAGGCCGAGGCCCGTTCCGCGCGCCTTGGTCGAGAAGTAGGGGTCGAAGACCCTCTCGATCACGTCGCTCGGGATGCCCGGCCCGGTGTCCCGGATGGAGATCTTCACCTCGCGGTCGCCGCTCCTGGCGACAGCATTCCAGAGCCTGATCTCCAGGCTCCCCGAGCCGTTCATGGCCTCGCGGGCGTTCACGATGAAGTTGCTGAAGGCCTGGACCATCTGGCCCTCGTCGGCTTCGACGGCCCAGAGGCCGGGTGCGGGGGAGACCGAGAGCGAGATGCCCGATCCGCTCAGCACGAGCCTCGCGGTGCTCTCGAGCATCGCGCCGAGGTCGACCCGCCAGCGCTCGGAGACGGAAGTGCCCCGGGACAGCATCTCGAGCTGCTTCAGCATGAGGAGGGCCTTGTCGCAGGCCTCCAGGGCGCTCTTCAGATAGCCGGCCGTCTCGGCCGTTCCCGGTTCGGAGGTCATCCCCAGGTCGATGTTCCCAGTGACCGCTGACATGATGTTCTTGAAGTCGTGCGCGATCCCGCCGGCCATGAGAGATAGCGACTCCTGCTTCTGGGCGTTGAGGAGCTCGGCCTCCATCCTCCGCTCCTCGGTGACATTCCGCAGGATGCAGACTACGGAGTCGTTCTCGAACGGGGCGAGCCTGCACTCGTACACGCCGGTGACCGGCCCCGAAGGGAGGGTGATCTCGACCGTCTCGACCGAACGAAGCCTGAGGCATCTCGACAGGGCCTCCCTGCCCCGGGCGAGATCCTCCGCCGGAAGCCCGGCCTCCGCGAGGGACCCGCCCTCCATCCGCTCGCGCACGAGCTGCGCGGCAGCGGAGGAGCCGGCCTTGAACTCGAGGATGCGGCCATCGTGCGAGATGACGAGGACGCTCTCGGGGATGGCCGAGAGGATGGCCTCGTTGCGCATCTCGGAGCTGAGCAGCCTCTCCTCTATCCTTGCCCTGTCGGTGACGTCGGTGGCTATCCCGCCGAGGAGCAGATTCCCCTCGTGGTCGGGCCCGATCGGGAACGAGTGGAAAAGCAGCCTCCTGACGCCCTTCGACCCGATGCGCACATCGAGTTCCGTCAGCACGGGCCGCCTGCTGCGCAGCGCCTCGTCGTCGCTTCGCCCTATGACCGAAGCCTGCTCGGCCGGCCAGATGTCGCCCCAGTCCATCCCCTCCCAGTCCTCGCGCGCCCCCAGGAGGTCGCGCCTGAAGCCGTCGTTGGCGTAGACGAGCTTCCCGTCAGGCTTTCTGATGTAGGAGTATCCCGGCAGATACCTCGCGAACAGGTCGAAGCGCGATCTGCTCTGCCTCAGATCCACAGAGGCCTTCTCGAGCTCGTCGAGCGTGCCGTCGAGAGTGGAGGCGAGGAGTCCCAGCTCGTCGGAGCCTCCGATACCCGACCGCATGGCGGGGTCACCGCTCTCGCCGATCTCGGCGATCCTGCGAGTGAGACTCCTGAGAGGGGCCATGACAACCCCCTGGAACAGCAGGATGGTCACGGCCACGAAGAAGACCCCGGACAGCAGGACCATGAGCATCACCCTGTCGGCGGAATCCCGGCCGAGCCCGTAGATCTCCCTGGGGGACCCTATCTTGAGGATGACGTCCAGCCCCGGCCCCTCCCCCAGAGTGGCATAGACGACTGCGCTGTCGGGGCCGGTCCGGATTATCAACTCGCCGGGGCCCTCTCCCGAGAGCCCGTGCGGTCCGGCTTCCGGGGCGAGGACATCCGTAGTGTTACCCGGGATGAGGTTCAGGCGGTCGATGGCCGCCCCGTCGAGCCTGTCGGCGAAGAGCACCATACCCGTGGGCTCGCCCGACCCAGGAGAGGGTCTGACCTCGCATGTCCCGATGATCCACGCCGACCTGCCGGCGAAGAGGATGCCGCCCCTGGTGTCGCCGTCGTCACGCGGCACCGAGAACTCCGATCTGGAGATCTCCACCGTCAGCCCGGCAGGGAAGGGGGCTGATGCCGATCCCTCGACCAGGCCCGAGGCGAAGGCGAGGCCACCCGACGAATCGTAGACGGCTATCGCCTCGAGCCCGTCGCACGCCCATGCGGAGGACTCGACGATCCTCCACGCAATGTCGACGTTGCGCGTATCGAGGAACTCGGCCACCTCCGGCAGGAGGGCCGCCTCGACCGCGGGCGACACGACCGCCCCGATCATGTCCATGGCCTGGCGCCTGGTTTCGACCGCGGTCCTGGTGAGCTGACCGTCCTCCAGGTCCTCGAAGGTCCCGAGGAAGACGAGCCGGAAGGTGAATGCCGTGACGGCTGCGACCACCAGCAGGAAGAAGGCCAGCGCGAGGAACAGCCTGGCCCCGAGGGTCACTCCCGCCTGCCCCTGTGCCCGCCCGCGCCTCCGGCGTCGTCCTCCATCCTCGACCTGAGGAGCCTCCTGACAGTGGAACTGAGCTCCTCGAGGTTGAAGGGCTTCCGGAGCGCCGCCTTGAACCCGTGTACCGCGAATTCCGACAGCACGGAGTCGGAGGAGTAGCCGCTCGAGACGATGGCCTTCACGTCGCCGAACTTCGCCCTGGCCCGCGCGAGCGTCTCGAGACCGCCGATCCCGCCGGGCACCACGAGGTCAAGGATCAGGACGTCGAACGGCCTGCCGGTCCTCTGCGCCTCGGCGATCCGGTAGAGCGCGGCCCCGCCGTCCGTGGCGGTCTCGACCGAGTAGTCGAGGGTCTCGAGCATCTCCTTGATCGTCTCGAGCACCTGGAGGTCGTCATCCATGACGAGTATCCTGGCGTTGCCGCCGAGGGGCGTGTAGGGAAGCGGATCACCAGAGTCGACGGTGTCGCGCGCCGCTGGGATCTGGAGCAGGAACCTGCCCCCGGGGCCGGGGAGGGCCTCGAGCCAGCCGCCGTGCCTGACCGCGATCGAATGGCACATGGACAGCCCGAGCCCGGGCGAGTCCTCCTTGGTGGTGAAGTACGGCTCGAAGACCTTCTTCAGCAGGTCCTCCCTGATCCCAGGGCCGGAGTCGCAGAACTCCATCGTCACGTAGTGCCCGGGCTGGAGCCCCGCCCCCTGCGGGTCGATGGAGTTGTACGCCTTCATCTCGAACCAGCCGAAGCCGGCGATCGCCTCGATCGCGTTCGTGGCCAGGTTCCTGAAGAGCTGCGACATCTGGTCCTCGTCGGCGTCGATCAGCCAGGTGCCGGGCCTTACGTCGATGCGGAGCGTAACTCCGATGCCCCGGAAGAGCGGGTCGAGCGCCTCGTGCGCGAGGTCGCCCACGGCCACGGGCTTGAAGTAGGGCGAGCCGCCCGTGGAGAAGGTGAGCAGCTTCCGCGCCAGGTCGCCTGCCCTTGTGCACGAGTCGAGCGCCCGCTCGAGGCTCTTGAGCACCGTGGGGGACGGGCCCGGGATGTCGGCCATCGCGAGTTCGATGCTGCCGATGGCCGTGGAGAGGCGGTTGTTGAAGTCGTGAGCTATCCCGCCGGCCAGGAGCCCTAGAGATTCGAGCCTCTGGAGCCTGGCGGCGGCCTCCTCGGCCTTCATCCTCTGCGTGACGTCGCGTGCGACGACGAGGACGGTTTCGGGGCTGAACGAGACCACCCGTACGTCGTAGTACATCGTTGTGTCGGTGCCCCTGACCCCGAGCGACATGCTCTCCACCGTGCCCTCTTCGAGCACCTTCGCCACCAGGGCGAGGAGGTCGGCATGCTCGGCCCCGACGAGCTCGAGTTCGGTCAGGCGCATGCCCTCGAGCCTCTCGACGGGGAGGGGGGGCTCGAAGCCGTAGCCCTGCTTGACCGAGAGGATCGTGCCGTCCCTCCGGAGCGTCACCATGAAGTCGGGTATCATCCTGATCAGCGTGGCATTGTTCTGTTCGCTCCGCCTGAGCACGTTCGTCATGGTCTCGAGCTTCTCGAGGACAGGGCCGATGGCCATCCCGATGCTCGACAGCTCGTCCGTCCTGGAGCTGCCGGAGACTTCGGCCGCGGCTCCGGACTCCCTTATCTGCCCGAGGAAGCCCCTGAGCTTCCTGACGACCAGGAGCTGCAGGACCAGGAGCGTGACTGAGGCGAACACGACGCCCCCCGCGACGTTGATGAGGACGAAGCGGTCGAGGATGATCCCGGCCTCGGAGAAGAAGTCCCTGTCCAGAGCGGAGCCGAGGACGTAGACGCTGCCGTCCAGGCCCGGATACGGCGCCGAGACGGCCAGTGTGTCCGCACCGCGCAGGGTGAAGGCCGTATCCTGCGAGGCGCCCTGCCGCGGTTCGGAAATCCAGGCGGAGAGAGCCGGCCCGGCGGGGATGACTGCCATGCCATCCGAATCGGGCAGGAGGCGCACGAAGGCGAGCGAGCCGGATCGAGGCCCTGTCGCTTCTGTCGTGAGGATGCTCCGGATCGAGGCGAGGGCGGTCCTGCCCCCGACCAGCATCAGGCCCGAGCGCTCCGAGGCATCCGCGGCGAGGAGCGAGAGGACTCCGCCCTTGCGCCAGGCGTCCTCCATCGCGGGATCGGAGTAGACGAGCTCGCCGCCGGATGACCCGATTGCCATGACCGGCGTCCCCGACGTATCGAAGAAGACCATCTGGTCGATGGCGAGGCGTCCGAAAGTCTCGGACCGGATCTCCTGTTCGACGAAGGTGCTGTCCAGGCCGAGCAGGAAACGGTACGGCCCGTCCCACCGCGCCCAGTCGGCATTGGAGTTCTCGAGGCCCTCGATCTCGGTCGACAGGAGTTCGGCAACCCCTTCGAGATCCTTCAGCGCCTCCTCCCGCTCGATCCTTTCGAACTCGGGGCGGAAGACGAGATACGATACGAGCGCGGCGGTCCCGGAGAGCACGAGCAGCGTCCCCCCCAGGAAGACAATCGTCTGGCTGCGGAGCCTCATACGACCGTCTGCCGCCCTTCGATGCGGATACGGGACGGATATACCTACAGGTCAGGCCCCGGACAACACCCCGATCGTCTCCTCGAGGGATTCGGCGGTGGACGTGCCGAAGAGCCTGATCCCCTCGAACCCCTTCATCAGCCCCTGAAGGACGCTCCCGGGGCCGACCTCCACGAAGGTGTCGTAGCCCTGCCCCACCAGACGGCGCATGGACGCGGCCCATAACACAGGCGAGGTGACCTGGCCGATCAGGAGAGATCTCGCCTCGGCGCCGGAGCCCGTGAAATCCGCGGTGACGTTGGCCATGACCGGCATGGCGGGATCTCCGAAGGGCACGCGGTCCAGGGCCCTTGCGAGGCCCTCCGCAGCCTCCCTCATAAGCGGGGAGTGCCAGGCCCCCGAGACCTTGAGCGGGATCACCCTCCTCACGCCCGAGGCCCGGGCGGCCACCGAGGCGGCCTCCACCGCGGCCGTCGACCCCGACAGGACGATCTGCCCCTCGGAATTGATGTTGGCTATCCCGATCGGACCCGATTCCTGCGCGGCGGCCACTGCGGCGTCGGCCATCTCCCGCGAGGCCCCGATCAGGGCGACCATTCCACCGGGGTACCTGTCGGCGCACTGCTGCATCAGGACGCCCCTGATCCTCGTGAGCGACAGGGCGTCACCGGGCGACAGGACACCGGCGGCCACGAGCGCCGGGTACTCGCCGAGGCTGTTGCCGGCGGCTGCGGATGCCTCCACGCGAGCCTCCTCGAGTACGGCGAGTGTCGCCAGGCTCACCGCAGTGATGGCAGGCTGCACGTTGTCGGTCCTCGTCAGGAGTTCCTCGGGGCCCTCGTTCACCAGGGAGAGGAGCCCCGGGGCGGATGCGAGCTCGTCCAGCCGCGCGAGAAGGGAACCGGCCGCAGGGTGCCCGGCCAGATGTGACGCCATGCCCACGCTCTGGGAGCCCTGTCCCGGGAAGAGGAAAGCTGTCTTCGCCATCTCGTCTCCTTGCTTCTGTCGGACGGCCCGGTCCGGGCGGCAGGCCGCCGGGCCCCGGGTTCAGGGGGCCTGATCAACGCCCAGGGCGGCCTCCAGCATGCGCGGGCGCGGCCAGCCCGGATCGGCCGCCACCGCCCTGTCGATCATCGAGAGGGCCGACGGGAGGTCTCCCCTCGCTGCGAATCCCTCCGCCGCCGACGTCAGGGCCAGCGAGAGCCATCTACCGCCCATGGCCCCGGGGCAGTTCCCGAAAGCCTCCACCGCCTCGGGGAGCCTCCCTGACCAGTACAGCATCTGGGCCTCCCTGACGGGATCCGCAGCGCCCTCGATCGACAGCAGGAAGGCTACGCACGGAGCTATGGTGGCCTGCGGGTCGGCCGGGGCCCTGCGCCTGATGAACTGGCACGGGGCGTGGTCGTCGGTGTTGATCCCCGCGCCTTCCACTGCCGCCAGGATGCCGGGCCCCGAGGCGACGGACATGAGGTATTCCGGTTCCTCCGGGCTGAAGGCGGCTCCCGTGAGGGCCGAAGCCACCCCCTCGTCCCCGAACATCGCTTCGATATCGAGCTCGAGAGGCTCTGCCGAACCCGCGAGGATCGCATGCCGCCCTCCCGCCAGGTGCACCGCCGAGTAGGGGAAGACCGCGCTCCAGGTCGCGAGGATCCTCCTGAGGTCCTCGACGGGGAGCTGGTGCAGGGGGACCCACTGGGCGGCCACGCCGCCGGGAGCGAGATGGGACAGCATCGACCCGTAGAATTCGGAGGTGTAGAGGACCCAGCTGTCCGAGGAGCCGGGGTGCGTGGCGTCGCACACGACCAGATCGTAGAGCGAGCGGCTCGCGGCCAGATAGTTGCGCCCGTCGTCGCCGACCAGGGTGAACCTCGGATCGAGTTCCGGGCTCCCGTTCTCGGATGCGAACAGGGGAGACGCCTCGACGACCGAGGGGCAGATCTCGACGCAGGTCAGGGACTCGACGGGATGGCCCAGCAGCGAGCCCGAGGTGATGCCCCCGCCCAGCGCGATGACCAGCACGTCGCTGGCCTCCGGATCGTAGCCCCATGGGAGGTTCCCCAGGAGCAGGAAGGCCTCGAGCGATGCCTGGTCGATGGGCACCTCCTCGACGCCGTTGATCCTGAGGCTCCGATATCCGTCCCAGCTCCGCGAGAACACGCTGACCGTGGCGGCCCTGTCCTCGTCGAAGAATGCCAGCGAGAGGTCCTCCCCCGGTGCGCGCGAACCCGGCGGCGGGAGGAACAGGGCCGATGCGGCCGCCGGCAGCACCAGCGCCGATGCTGCAAGGGCCTGTGCCGTTCTTCCCCTCCCCCTCGGCATCGCGGAAGCCCCGATGATCGCAGCCATAAGGGCCAGGATGCCCGTGCCCAGGGTCGGCCCGGCGGCTTCCAGGAGCAGCAGCGAGGCGAAGAGCGGACCCGCGGCGGCGCCGAGGCAGTTGGCCATCGAGAGGAAACCGACGTCCATCCCCAGGCGGCCGGGCCGGGCGGCGGCCCTGACCATCAGCGGGAACGTGGCGCCCATGCAGATGGATGCCGGGATCATGGACGCGCAGGCGGCGACCGTGTGGAGGAGGACGGGCTGTCCGGCCAGCAGTGCGGAGGTCTCCTGCTGGAGCGATGCAGCGACGAGCGGCAGGGCTCCGAGGAGGCCTTCCAGCGCTACGGCGAACCCGAAAAGCCTGTTCGCGTCGCCCGACAGCCTCCGCCCGATCCAGCTCCCGGCGCCCATCCCCAAGAGGGCCGAGGCGCCCATGGCCGAGAATGCGTATGTGCTGTTCCCGAGTATGAACGTGAGCTGACGCGACCAGACCGCCTCCAGGGAGAGGGCCAGCAGTCCGCTGGCGGCGTAGAGGGCGAGGTGGCGGGCGCGCGGTCCGCCTCCGCCGGTGTCCCTCGCAACCAGGGGCATGCGGGGGCCGGCCGACGCGGCCAGGGCAAGCCCGGAGAACAGCATCAGGCCCGAGGACGAGACGAGCGAAGCAGTGGCTCCGAGATGCTCGAGGAGGAGGAATCCCGTCAGGATGCCGCCTGTCGCCGATCCCACGGTGTTGAGGGCGTAGAGCCCGGCGATGCCGGAAACGGCCCTGCCGCCCTCGGAGAGCCTTGCCATGAGCGGGATGAGCCCGCCGCCGAGGAGTGCGGGAGGTATCACGAGGGCGAAGGCCACCAGGGCCCTCACCACCGGCATCGGCAGCCCGGACGCCGCCAGGGCGGGATATGCCCCTGCCGCGGCTCCGGCCAGGAGGGCGGGCATGAGGAATGCCGGAACGCAGGACAGGGCGAGGAGTCCCAGCGCCCTCCGCGGATTCCCGGACGAGTCCCCCGCGCGTCCGAACACGGCCCCGCCTGCGGCGAGGCCTGCCATCACCGCCGAGAGAACGATCATCGAGGAGTCGGCGCTCCCGCCGGCGACGGTCAGGAGCGTCCTGTTCCAGACCACCTCGGCCGACATCAGCGCGAGCCCGGTGGAGAACGCGAAGATCTCCTCCCCGGACCTCCTCATTGTTCGCATCCCATGGCGCGGTCGGGTCCCGGCCCGGCCGCCCTCACCACCGGAACGCTCCTGTCCCGGCTCATCCTCACTGGTTGTATCCCAGGGCGCGTACGGGTTCCAGCCTTGCCGCCCTCATCGCCGGGAACACCCCGGCCCCCACTCCCACCATCGCGCTGACGATCACTGCCACAACCACACTCCAGGCTTCGAGCCCCGCGGGGATCGGGGTCAGGGCCGAGACGACCAGCGCCAGGAGAGACCCGGCGACGATCCCCAGGACTCCCCCGACCAGCCCGAGGATGACGGATTCCGTCAGGAACTGGATCAGGATCTGCGAGCTCTTCGCGCCCAGGGCCTTGCGGAGGCCGATCTCCCTCGTCCTCTCGGTAACGCTCACCAGCATGATGTTGGCTATCCCGATCGACCCCACCACCAGCGCGATGGCCGAAATGGCGAGCATCGCAGCGTAGATCCCGGCGGAGATGTTGGCGTAGGTCTCCAGGAGCTGGTCGGCCGTCACGAGCTCGAAATCGTTGTCCTCATCGAGGGGCAGGCCGCGGAGTCGCCTCATGCATGCCTCGATGCGCTCGAGCATCCTGTCCATGTCGGCCCCGGGCTCGATCTCGACCGCGAGCGAGAGGTGGTCGCGGGGATCGGCCCAGTTGCCGAACACGGTGTATGGTATGAAGATGACGTTGTCCTGCGTCTCGCCCATCACCTCGCCGAAGCTCTCCATCACCCCCAGGACTGCCATGCGCCTCCCACCGACGTCCATGATCGACCCGGTGGGGTCCGCGGAGCCGTAGATCCGCTCGGCCACGTCGGCCCCGAGCACGCAGACGTCGCGGCGGGAGTCGACCTCGTATTCCGTGAAGAACCTTCCCATGACGGTGCTCCTGTGGCTGACCAGCGGATAGTCCTGGGAGGTGCCGGTCAGGGCGACGGCTATCTCCATGCCGTCGGGAGCCTTCAGGAGTATGAAGTAGTCCGTGCTGGGCACTGCGGCGCTGACGCCCTCGATCTCCATCAGGGCGTCCACGTCGTCGAACCTGAAGTCCTGCCTGCGCCAGTATTCCCTCGAGCCGCCCATCATCACGCCGGGCGTCTTCTGGATGTAGACGGTGCTGGCCCCGAGCCCGCCCAGGGCGTCCGTGACCTGCCTGTTCAGGCCCTGCACGAGGCTGGCGACCCCGGTCACGGTCATCACCCCGATGACGATGCCCGTCGTGGTCAGTATGCTGCGCATCCTGTTCGCCCAGAGCGTTCGCAGCGCGGATACGGCGTTCTCCATCTCGAGCTTGAGGGCGGTCTGGAAGCGGTATGCGCGCCTACTCATACCTGAGAGCCTCCACCGGATCGAGCCCGGCGGCCTTCCAGGAGGGATAGATGCCGAAGACCAGACCGACTCCCGAGGAGAACGCTATGGCGAGCAGCGCGGCGAACGGGCTGGCCGACGCAGGTACGGGCGTCAGAGCGTCCGCGGCGGTGACGATCGCGAATCCCGCCAGGAGGCCGAGCACCCCGCCGATGAGGGAGATGACCACCGACTCGACGAGGAACTGACTCACTATGTCGCCCCTGGTGGCGCCCAGCGCCCGCCGTGTCCCGATCTCGCGGGTGCGTTCGGTGACGCTGACCAGCATGATGTTCATGATGCCTATCCCGCCCACGAGGAGCGAGATGGCGGCGATCCCGATGGTGACTATGGCCGCTCCGCCCATTATCTGATTCATCGAATCGAGCATGGCCTGCTGGTTCGTGATGTAGAAGTTGTCCTCCCCGTCCCACGGGATGCCCCTGAGCCTGCGAAGGATCTGCCTGGCCTCCTCCTGGCTCTCCTCCTGGGAGATGCCGGCCCTGGGAAGGATCGCTATCTCGACGTCCCTGTCCGGGGAGGCGAAGAGGCTCACGAAGGTGGAGAAGGGGATGGCGGCATAGTCGTCCAGGGCCTGGCCGAAAATGCTCCCCAGCGGCTCGGCTATGCCTATCACGGTGAACCGCTCGCCGCCTATCGAGACGTCGGAACCTATCAGGGACGGGGGCGACCCGAGCGAGTCGGCCAGGGAGGAGCCGAGGATGCAGACCCTGGCCCGGTTCCCGTCCTCCGCCTCAGTGAAGAACCGGCCCATCGCGATCGTGGTCCCACCGACGTCGAGCTCGGTGGGGGCGAGGCCCCTGATCCAGATCCCCTCGGCGGTCCGCCCGCCGTTGGACACGGAACGGGACGTGCCGACCCTCCAGGTGACGCCCTCGGCCGTGGTCATCAGATCCGCGAGCCGCTCGGCGTCGTCGGCGGTGAGGTGCGGCCAGGTCCTCGACCGGAGCCAGGACTCCATGTCGTCGAAACCGCTGTTGAAGCGGCTGATCTCGAAGACGCGGGCGCCCACTACGGTGTCGAACTGCTCGCCGACGTAGTTCGAGAGCCCCGTGACAAGGCCTACCAGCGACACTACCGACATGACGCCGACCATGACGCCGAGCGACGTCAGGGCGCTGCGCAGCCTGTTGTTCCGGAGCGAGCCCAGAGCGCTCGCTGCCGCCTCGGGTAGCATCATGCCCGCCATGTCAGCTGCGAGTGTCGCTCTCTATGAGGCCGTCCTTGATGCGCACCACCCTGCCGGCCTCCCTGGCGATCTCGGGGTCGTGGGTTACGAGGAGGATCGTGTTGCCCTCGGAATGGATGCTGTGGAACATCTCCATTATCACACGGCCGGTCCTGCTGTCCAGGTTGCCGGTCGGCTCGTCGGCGAGGAGAAGGGCGGGGCGCGTCACGAGGGCCCGCGCTATCGCCACCCTCTGCCTCTCGCCACCGGAGAGCTGGTTCGGCCTGTGTCCGGCCCTGGACGCGAGCCCCACCTTTTCGAGCATCGCCATGGCCCTCTCGCGCCTCTCGCGCGACTGCACCCTCGCGTACACGAGCGGAAGCTCCACGTTCTGCAGGGCCGACGAGCGGGGCAGCAGGTTGAAGGTCTGGAACACGAAGCCTATGAACCTGTTCCTGACCTCGGCCAGGTCGCCGTCATCCATGGAGTCCACCGAGCGGTCCATGAGGCTGAAGGTCCCGGAGGTGGGCCTGTCCAGGCAGCCCACGATGTTGAGGAGGGTGCTCTTGCCCGATCCCGAGGCCCCCATGATGCACGAAAACTCGCCCGGGTCGATCCGCAGGTCGACGCCCCGGAGCGCCTCTACCTCGACCTCCCCCATCCTGTAGGACTTCCTGATCCCCCTGGCATCAACGACGGCGGGGCCGGCCACCCTGGCTCTCCGTTCTGATCCTCTCCCCATCGGCCAGGTCGCGCAGGGCTTCCACCGGCCCGGAGACGACGCTGTCGCCGGCGCTTATGCCGAGGACCTCGATGTCCATCGCCCCGGAAACGCCGGTTACGACGGGTACTACTTCCACCGCACCGCCTGAAACCCTCAGCACTGCGTCCATCTCGGCCGTGCTGTCGGCGGGGTCGGGCCTGGGCACCACGCACTGCACCGGGACGAAGACGCAGTCGCCGGAGGTGGCGGTGATGATGTCGACGGACGCGGACATCCCGGAACGCAGCCTGGGATCGCCGCCGTCGAGCTCGATGGTGACCTCGTACTCGGCCACCTCGCCGGCCATGACTTCGGTCTCGTTCTCGGCGGCGAGCCCGACGCTCGTTACAGTGCCTGCGAAAACGGTGTCCTGGAGGGCATCGAGCGTCACCTCGGCGGGCATGCCCTGCCCCACGCTCACGACCTCGCTCTCCACCATCTTCACCCGGACTACGAAGCGCGACATGTCCTCGATCTTGAGCAGGACCGTCCCGGGGTTGTTCATGGTCCCGACCACGGCCATCTCGCCCTCCTCGACGTTCAGGGCCGTCACTATGCCGTCGATGGGGGAGGAATAGGAAGTCTTCTCGAGGGTTTCGGAGGCGCTCTCGCTGGCGGCGCAGGCCTGCTGGAGCCTCGCCTGCGCGGTCTGCCTGGCCTCCAGCGCCTGCATCATCTCCTCGTCGCTGGCCAGCCCGGCTTCACCCAGAGCGAGCATCCTCTCGTACTGCCTCGCGGCCTGGTCGCGTGCTATCGACGCCGAGTAGACCGCGGCCGAGGCATCGTTCACGGCGGTGACGGCGCTGTTCTGGTCGAGCGTCAGGAGGATCTGCCCCGCCACGACGGTGTCGCCCTCGCTGACGTAGATGCTGTCTATGATGCCCATCTGCTCGGCGCTTATCTCCACGCGCGAGACGCCCTCGAGCCAGCCGCTCCCGCTGGCCTTCTCCTCGAGGCTGCCGCTGTCGGCCACGGCGACCATGACGGCCGTGCCGCCGCCCTTCGGCCTGGCGACGATCGAGATCACGACCGCCAGCACCACTATGCCGGCGATGATCCAGACAGCTCTCCTCGGTCTCTTCCTTTCGGCCATCATCACTCTCCGAGCCTCGGGCTCCTGCCGAGGAGCACCCAGTAATCGACCTCCGCGACGAGGCACGAAGTCCTCGCCGTCACGAGACCCGCCTCCGCCTGGGAAAGGGCGGCCTGCGCGTCGAGCAGGTCGGTGACAGCCATGTCGCCCAGCTCGTAGCTGAGCTGCGACAGGTCCATCCTGCGCCTGGCGTATTCGAGCGTCATCTCCGCGAGATCGAGGTTGTCCGAGGAGGCCAGGAGGTTGTCGTAGGCCGCCCTGACTGACGCGGCCACATCGTCCTCGGCCGAGCGCACCTCCGCTTCCGAAGAGAGGCGGCCGGCGCTCGCCGACTGGATGCGGCTCTCACGGAGCCAGCCGTCGAAGATGGACCACGACAGGTTCAGGCCCACGCTCCAGGTGTCGTTCATGTGGGCGTCCCCGGGTTCGAACTCGTCGTCGCTCCAGCCCCAGGACGCGCTCGCGCCGAGGGAGGGCCAGTATGCCCTCCGGGCCGAGCTCAGGTCGAGTTCCGAGGACTCGAGGGAGAGGCTGGCGGCGTGGAGGTCGGGATTGTCGGAGTAATCGGAGGGAAGGCCGAGGATGGCCTCCCGGGAGAGAGGGGTCAGCACCGCCGCCGTGTCGACGGTGAACGTGGTGTCGCCCGAGAGACCCGACACCCTTCTCAGCTCGGTCAGGGACTGCGTCATGGACTGCTCGCTCCGGAGGAGGGCGAGCCTGTCGGAGGATTCCTGCATGCGGGCCTCCAGCAGCTCGAGCTCGCGGGCCGCACCCAGCTCGTAGAGCATCTCGATCCTGCTCAGGATCGCCCCGCTGCGCTCCAGGGCGTCGCGCGACGACTGCACGAGCATCAGCGAACCCACCGTCTCGTAGTAGGCTGCCGCTACCGACCTCTGGAGCAGGAGCACGGCTGATTCGAGCCGGTAGGCCGCCTGTTCCCTTCCAAGTGACGCGGAATGCAGGTCGAGCCAGCTCGAGCCGCCCGAACGCAGTATCTCCTGGCTGAGGGTCAGCCCGGCGGTGAAGCGGTCGGATTCGGTCTCGAGGACACCGGCCGGCTCGATTTCCGTCGACGACCAGCTGTGCCCCGCGGATGCGTTGAACACGAGCTGCGGAAGGAGGGCCGCCCTGGTGCCCGAATAGGCCGCGCCGGCCTGTTCGACTGCCGCTTCGGCCCGGACGACGTCACCCGAGCCGTCCAGGGCCATGGACACCCAGCCGGCCAGGTCCACCGGCCTGCCGGAGAGTGCGCCGGCCGAGGCCAGCATTATCAGGATAGGGTTCATCTGTCCTCCATGACCGGCTCCCCCGGGGCGCATACATGATGTTCCGCGGTGAAGATGGCGTTTCGATCCCGTTCTGAAACGTTACGCGCACTCATCGGAATTGTTCCAGCATCTATCCCCCCAGGAAGACAGGTGACGAGAAGAGGACCAGGCCGAAGAGATAGATGCCCGATGCCGTCGACAGCCCGTTGCGCGGCGGCCTGCCCGTGGCGGAGGCCATCCCCAGCCCCCATAGGATGACGGAGGCCGCGGCAGCGGGGTTACACCCGGAGAGGACCAGGCCTGCGAAGACGGACAGCCTGCCCGACGGGGCCAGGGGCCCTGCGAGAAGCATCTCGGGCCGGGTCAGGAGGACCGCACCCGGTACGGCGTGCTCCATGGCGTTCGTGAGCGCCCAGACGATCGTGAACCCGGCCTGGGCGAGGACCGCGGCCCTGAGATGGGCCGTGTACCTGTCACGGGCGCCCCAGGCCCTGTAGACGGCGAAGGCCGAGGACGCGGCCAGGACCGCCATGACGGCGCGCTCCAGCAGCAGGGACCCGGGCAGGAGAACCGGCACCCCGAGACGCGCATCCTCCATGCCGGCTGCCGCTGCGCTGTCCGCCTGCGCGGGGGTCATGCCCTCCAGGAGGGCCTGACGCCTCATCCCCTCGCCCAGATCTTCGATCGCAGGGCCGAGGTCGACGTACAGCAGAGGGGAGGCGCAGGCCAGGACGGCCACGAGCAGGGAAGCCGCCATCGCGCATGCGGCCGCGGCGGGATCGCCCAGCAGGCGGCCCGTCCTCCCGGGCGCGAAGAACTGGGTGATAGGGGCCAGGGCTCCGGCGGCGGCGGGCCTCACGCCCCGGCACCTCCGGCGACAAGCCTGTAGAGTTCCAGATAGGATGGCACCCTGGCCCTCCAGGAGTTGTCGATCCTCATCGCCCTCCTCTGAAGGGCCCGCCACGCCCTGGGATCGGAGGCGGTGGAGGCGGCCCTGCCCACGGCCTCCCTGAGCGCCTCGGGCTCGGCGCTGTCGAAGACGAAGCCGCAACCGCCCTCGGAGACGTCGGGCACGGTGTCCGCCAGCCCGCCGGTCCTGCGGACGACGGGTAAGGATCCGTATCTCATGGCTATCATCTGCGAGAGGCCGCAGGGCTCGAACCTGCTGGGCATGAGGAAGATGTCCGAACCGGCGTAGATGCGCCGCGACAGGGGGTCGTCGTATCCCCGCTTGAAGAAGACACGGCCGGGGAACCGCCAGGATGCCGAGGCGAGGGGCCCCTCTATCCAGGGCTCGCCCGTTCCGAGGACGGCCAGCACGAGCCTCCCGTCGGCGACGAGCCTCTCCAGGGCGGGCAGCACCAGGTCGAGCCCCTTCTGCCAGGTCAGACGCGACACGACGCCGGCCAGCAGAGCCCCGGCCGGGATCTCGAGACCGCACTCGGAGGCGAGGGCCTGCCTGCACCCGCCGCGCCTGCGCAGGCTGTCGGAGGTGAACCACGGGCTGATGGAGGGATCGTCCTCGGGCCCCCAGAGATCGCAGTCGATGCCGTTGAGGATCCCCCTGAGCCCTCCGTCCGACATCCTGGCCAGCAGGAGCCCGTCCATGCCGGCTCCGCCCTCGCTGGTCGTCACCTCTGCGGCATAGGTCGGGCTCACGGTGGTGACCGCATCGGCAAAGAGGATGCCGCCCTTCATGAAGCTGAACCCGCCGTGGTACTCGAGGCCGTCCATGCCCCGGTACTCCTCCGGGAGGCCCGTCACCTGATACTGGTCCATGGGGAAGGTGCCCTGGAAGGCGAGATTGTGGATCGTGAAGACGGTCGGGGGGCCGCCCGAGAGCCTGCTCATGGCCGGCAGGAGGCCGGCATGCCAGTCGTGGCAGTGGATCACGTCGAAGCCGCCCAGCCGGGAAGCGGCTTCCAGCACGGCGCCGCAGAAGAACGAGAACCTTGCGGCGTTGTCCTGGTAGGGTTCCGATTCCGAGGGGCCGTAGAGCCCGGGCCTGTTGAAGAACTCGTTGCTCGCCACGAAGTAGACGGGACATCCCGTACCCGGGATCTCGCTCCTGCCGAGGCCGAACTCCATCCCGCCGGGAGTCCTGAAAGGGCCGTCGAGCCATTCGAGATCGATGCCGTCCTGCCTGTGGAGGGGAGTGACCACGGCAGCGTCGTGACCGGCGGCGCGGAGAGCGGAAGGGAGCGAGGAGGCGACGCTCGCGAGGCCGCCTGTCATCGAGAACGGATGAACCTCGGAAGCTGCGTGGAGTATCCTCATCGTCCGGCACCCCTCCCGCCTCTGAAACGTCCTGCCGCCCACACGGCCAGGGCCGCCGCAGCGGCGATCCAGACCAGGGTCTCGTAGCGCCTCATCAGGTTCTCCAGGGCTGTCAGGTTGTAGCCGAGCTCCATCCCTGCAACGGCCATCAGAACATACCACAAAAGCGCGCTGGCCCCCCCGAAGAGCATCGCCCGGCCCGCTCCGACGCCGGAGTAGCCGGCAACCACCACCAGCAGGGACCGTATGCCTGGAAGGAACCGGCTTGTGGCGAGTATCGGCGCGGCATGCCGCTCGACGAGGCGCTCGGCCTTCCCCAGCCGGGCTTCGCCCGCCCGGGACGCGAGGAACGCCCGGATCCTGCTCCGCCCGATCCTGGTCCCCGCGAGGACCAGGAGGATCGATGCCGAGAAGCAGCCTGCGAAGCCGCAGGCTGCAGGCAGCGCAACCCGCCCGGCCCACCCGGCGGAACCGGCCGCCCATCCCGAGAGCAGCACGAAGAGCACGTCGCCGGGAAAGGGCGGGAACAGGGTTTCGACGAACGCCGTGACGCTCATTGCGGGATAGACCCAGGGCCCCGGCTGGTTGGCCTGGAGCCAGGCCAGCACTGCGGATATCACCCCCGCACGACCCGCCTGGAGATCTCCACGAGCGCCAGCGCACCCAGGCCCTCGCCGCGGCCCAGGGCCCCGAGCGTGTTGGTCGTGGTCCCCTTGATCCAGACCGCGTCGATCGGGAGCCCGAGCGCCCGGGCAAGCTCCAGCCTGAGTTCATCCCTGACCAGGGAGATCCTGGGCCTCTCGCCGATGATCGTCAGGTCGAGCGACTCGACCCGCCAGCCCTCACCGGCGGCCCTGCCCGTCACCTCGCGCAGCAGGACCGAGCTGTCGGCTCCCTCGAAGGCGGGGTCCGAAGGGGGGAACAGCGTGCCGATGTCGCCCAGCCTCGAGGCGGAGAGGATCGCATCCATCACGGCATGCAGCGCGGCATCGCCGTCGGAGTGTCCGCTGAGCCCGCCCCGCTCCTCCAGCCTGCATCCGCAGAGGACGAGCGGCCTTGATTCGTCGAAGGGATGGAAGTCCAGCCCGATGCCCGTCCTGCTCCCGCTTCCCTGTGAGAGCGCCCGCACGAGTTCCATGTCCATCGGCGTGGTGATCTTGATGTTGGTCTCCTCGCCCTCGACCCGTGCGACGTGCGCCCCGGAAGCCTCCACGGCCTGCGCCTCGTCTGTGAAATCGCCCCCCGACTCCAGCGCGGCCTCCAGGAGCCCCCTCGCGAAGCCCTGGGGGGTCTGGCTCCTCATGATCCCGGCCCTGTCGACGGTGGCTTCGATCAGCCCTCCCGACACCTTCTTCAGGGTGTCGGTGACCGGGACGGCGGGCACTGCGGCCCCGGTTTCCAGGCATGCCGCCATGACCCGCCTGAAGAGGGCCCTGGAGGCGAGGGGCCTTGCGGCATCATGGACGAGCAGGTGCGTGCAGTCCCCGAGGGCCGCCAGACCGCTTGCCGCCGAATCGCGCCTCCTGGCACCCCCGGCCGCGACGGTCACCCCCCGGGGCAGGTCGCCGCCCGGAAGCCCGGGCGGGAGGACTACGCAGACATCCTCTATGCCGCCGGCGGACATCGCCGTCTCGATGCTCCAGTGCAGGACCGGCCTGCCTCCGAGGGGCAGGAACTGCTTCGGGACCCCGCCTCCGAACCTTTCGCTCCTGCCGGCGGCCACGATGATGCAGCCCCAGCGGGGCCGGTCAGTCGGCTTCATCGTCTCCGGTCCCGGCCGCGGCCGGTTCCGGCACTGATTCGCGCAGATCCTCCTCGGGCTGCGATGCTATCCTCGAGAACACCATGGTGCCGCCGGAGGCCCTGAAGGTGGTGTGCGCGACAGCCTCCACCATCTTGCCCAGGAACTCCTCGCCGTCCTCGACGACGATCATCGTGCCGTCGTTGAGGTAGCCCACCGCCTGCCCCTGGTTCCGCCCGCGGCGAACCGGCTTGACGTGGACCCGCTCGCCGGGGAGCACCACGGCCCGGGCGGCTGCGCCCACCTCGTCGAGCCTTATGACCTTGTTCCCCTCGCGGGCCGCGGTGTCGAGCATGGTGACCTCGCTGCTGACGAGAGACGCATGCTCCCTGCGGAGCCAGTCGAGTATGCGGAAGGTCTCCTTCTCAGGGTCCCCGAAGTCCCTGTACTCGACGCCGCCGGACTTGCCTGCGGCTTCCTCGAGCCTCTCCAGCGTCTCCAGGCCCCGCCTGGCCCTGCCTCTCTGGACCATGTCCTTGGACTTCATCAGGGTCTCGAGGGCAGGCTTCACGGATGCGGGCACCACGAACGGCCCGGTCAGCAGGCCCACGAGCACCAGATCGGCCACCCTGCCGTCGATGATGGAGGACATGTCGACCAGCGTCGCGGTCGCCCTGGCTGCATGGGAAGGAGCGACCGTCTCCCTTCCCGGGGTGCCCGGAGCCCTCGGCACCTTCGCGAAGGCCACCTGGGCGAAGGCGTAGCCCAGGGCGAGCGGGATGAGGAGGAACGGGTCCACTCCGCCGCCATCGCCGAGCCTCACGTTGCCGAGCCTCAGCAGGAGCATGACGAGGAGCCCCAGCCCCGTCCCCGTGGCGGCGCCGACGAGCGTGTAGACGGCGTCGACCATGGGCAGCCTGACGAACCTGGTCTCTATGACTATGGCGAGGGTGCCGACCGCGAGCCCGAGGAGGAGCCCCAGGCGCCAGTCGCTGGTGGAGGCCGAGACCCCGACGATGCACAGAACGAGCAGCAGGAGGAGCCTGGGGCCCCAACCTTCGGTATTGATGGCTTTCATGCTTCCGTTTCCCCTCCGCGGCGCCCCCGAGGTGCAAGAATGTCCTCGATGCAGCCGCACAGTGTCGAATGCCCTCTGAGGGCCTTGTCCTCCTCCGCGCAGTCGTCTCTGCACGCTGCGAAGAGGTTGAATCCCAGTGTCCTGGCCTCCCTCAGCCGCCTGTCGAAGCCCGATACGGGACGGAGCTCCCCGCCCAGCCCCACCTCGGCGGCAACGGCCAGCCCGGCCGGGAGCGATCTCTCGAGCCTGCTCGAGGCCACGGCGAGGCATATCGCCAGATCGGCCCCGGGGTCTGCGAGAGTGGCGCCTCCCGCGACGTTCACGTACACGTCCTGCGCTCCGAGTTCCAGGCCGCAGCGCTTCTCGAGCACCGCGAGGAGCATGGGGAGGCGCCTGGAATCGATGCCGTTGGCGCTCCTCTGAGGGAACCCGTACCTGGTCGGCGAGGTCAGCGCCTGGATCTCGACCAGGAAGGGCCTGGTGCCCTCCATGACGGTGCACACAACGCTCCCCGGCAGGTCTTCGAGCCTCCGGCCGAGGAAGAAGGCGGAAGCTTCGGCGATGCCGGTCAGGCCGTGCTGCGTCATCTCGAAGATCCCCAGCTCGTTGGATGGCCCGAACCGGTTCTTGAGCGCCCTCAGGAGCCTGTGCGAACGGTTCGAGTCACCCTCGAAGCTCATGACGGTGTCCACGAGGTGCTCCAGCACCCTGGGTCCGGCCAGGGTCCCGTCCTTCGTCACGTGTCCGACCAGGAGGCTGGTCCTGCCTCCGGGCTTGGTCAGCCTCATGAGCTCGGAGGCGCAGTGCCGCACCTGCGCCACTGATCCCGGGCCGCTCGACAGAGCTTCGGAATAGACCGTCTGTATCGAGTCGACCACGAGTATGCCGGCTTCCGTCCTCCCGAGCGCGTCCTCTATGTCCTCGAGCCTTGTGGCCGGGAGGACGAGCACGTTGTTCCCCGTGCACCCGATCCGCCTTGCCCGGTTCGCCACCTGCCCGGGCGACTCCTCTGCGGTGGCGTAGAGCACCGTCTCCCCGGCGGCCGCCAGGAAATGCGAGAGCTGGAGCATCAGCGTGCTCTTGCCTATGCCCGGCTCGCCCCCCAGCAGGGCCATGGAACCCCTGAACAGCCCGCCCCCCAGGACCCTGTCCAGCTCGGGTATCCCCGTGGGGATCCTCTCTCCGTCGCCGGCCGGGATGTCGTCGATCAGGACCGCCGCGGCCTTCCTGCCCGATTCGGCCCCGGGCCTGCCGGCACCCTCCTGTACCGGCTCCTCCACGATCGTGTTCCAGGAGCCGCAGGCTTCGCACCTGCCGCTCCAGGAGGGGCTGCCGTTCCCGCACTGGCTGCAGAAGAAGGCTGTCCTGCGGCGTGGTTTCAAGCTAGTCCCGCGCCATCTCCAGGAACCTCCCCAGCTCGGTCTGGAAGACCATGTCGATCTCGCCCCTGGGGCCGTTCCTCTGCTTGCCTATCACGAGCTTGACCGAGCGGTCACGGGGGTAGCTCCTGTCGGCATAAGCCTCCTCGCCGCCTTCCTCGTGCAGGAAGATGACCAGGTCGGCATCCTGCTCGATGGCACCGCTCTCCCTCAGATCGCTGAGCCTCGGGAGCCGGGCGGGGCCTTCGTGCGAGACCGCCCGCCTGGAGAGCTGGGAAAGGGCGATCACCGGAACGTCGAGATCCTTGGCGAGCGCCTTCAGGTCGCCGGAAATCCTTGCTATCTCCTGCTGCCTGTTCTCCTCTCCGCCCACCCCTCTCATGAGCTGGAGATAATCGACGAAGACGGCGGAAAGTCCGAACCTCTTGCGCAGCCTCCTCGCGCTTGCGCGGAGCTCGAGCGAGGTGATGCCGGCCCGCTCGTTGACGAACATGGGCAGCGAGGAGAGCCAGTCGCAGGCATTGGTGAAGTCGAGCATGGCCTGGCTGGACATGTTACCGCCCTTCCACACGTCCATCCCGACTTTCGATTCGGAGGACAGGATCCTCTTGATCAGCTCGCGCCCGGCCATCTCGAGGCTGAAGAAGCAGACCGCGCCGCCGCGCGGCCGGGCCGTGTCCCCGCTCTGACGATCGGTGTCGCTGCTCTGCCTTGCGATGTTGAGGGCCATGTTGATCGCGAGGGTCGTCTTCCCGACGGACGGCCTCGCCGCGATGATCACCAGCTCGCCGCCGTGGAGGCCGGTGGTCATCCAGTCGAGCCTGTCGAAGCCGGTGCTGAGCCCCGTTATGTGGGTATCGGACTGGCTTACCCTCTCGAACTCCCTCATGCCCACCCCGACCAGCTCCTCCATCGAGAGGAAATCCTGGTCGGCCGTCTTCTCTGCGATGTCGAACACCCTCTTCTCGGCCCTGTCTATGATCTCGGCCGCGATGAGGGTGCCTTCGGTGATCTCGCGGATGGTCTCGCGGCTGGCGGCCCCGAGGCGCCTGAGCATGGACTTCTCGCGCACTATCTCGGCATACTGCCTGACGCTCGCCAGGATGGGGATGTCGTCGGCCAGGCCGGTCAGGTAGTCTATCCCGCCGGAGAGCTCGAGCCACTTCTGCCTCTCCAGCTCCTCGGCGACCGTCACCAGATCGATGTAGCGGTTCCTGGAGTCCAGGGACATGCACGCCCTGTAGACATACGAGTGCCTTGCGTCGTGGAAGTCCTCGGGGGTGAGCAGGCCGAATACCTCGACGGCTATCTCGGGGTCGGTCATCACACCGGCCAGGACGCCCCGCTCTGCGTCGACGCTCCTTGGAGCGGCGGAATCCGGATCAACCCGCATCTGTGCCCGTCCTCCTGGGAAGGCCGGCTTCGTCCATCAGCCGGCGGAGCTTCTTCATGTCGTCCCACACAGGCCTCTTGAGGGCTTCCGTGCGCAGCAGCGCCGCCGGATGGTACGTGACGACCACGGGGATCCCGCGATAGTCGTGCACGGCAGCCCGGGCCTGGCCCAGGGGGCACTTCAATCCCAGCAGCCTCGCCATCGCGGTTGCCCCCAGGGCGAGGATCACACCGGGTCCGATGGCTTCGATCTGGGCGTCGAGCACCCAGGCGCAGGCATCGGCCTCGTCCTGGGAGGGCACCCTGTTGGCCGGGGGCCTGCATTTGACGACGTTCGCGATGTAGCAGCACTCCCTGTCCAGCCCGACCGAGGCCAGTATCCTGTCGAGGAGCTGCCCGGCCCTGCCGACGAAGGGCCTGCCGGTCTCGTCCTCGCTGGCCCCGGGGCCTTCACCGACGACGAGCACTCCCGAGCAGGGGTTCCCCTCGCCGAAGACGATGCTGTTCCTGGTCTTCGACAGCCGGCAGGCCTCGCAGGAGCCCAGCCTGTCGCGGACCCCGGCCATGCCGTCGAGCGCGGAGGAACCGTTCTCGACCGCTGTCCGCCCGCTGCCGCCGACGGGGGCGGGGGTGTCGAAGCCTGCGTCTTCCGCCGGGCCGTTCGCCGGGCCCCAGCCGGAAGGCCTCCTGCCTGCAGGGAGATGGACGGTCTCGATGCCGAAGCTGCCTATGGCGGCCCAGAGCGGGTCCACCTCAGGCTCCGCGCCCGCCGGGGACGGGCAGCGAGGAGACTATCGACTCGGCGACGAAGCGCTTGGATCCCTGCGGGATGTCCACGGCTCCCCCGCCATCGATCAGGAGCACGCCGGAGTTCGAGTCGGCGTCCATCCCGCTGCCTTCGATCCCGCCTGCATTGACGAACGAAGCGAAGGCCCCCTTGGCCTCCATCTTCCTTCTGGCGCGCGAAAGGGCCTGCACCCGCTCCCCGAACTCGAGGCTGAAGGAGAGCAGGGGGCAGAGCCCGGACACCGAAGCCGAAACATCCTCAACCTCTTCGAGCTGGAGCTGGAACCCCCCGCCGCGGGGCATCTTCCCGGGGACCCTCCGGGAGGGCCTGAAGTCGGCCACAGCCGCGGGCATGGCGAGGATGTCGTGGGATCGAGCAAGCCTCCCCAGGAGGCCCGCCAGATCCCTCGAATCCGTGAAGCGCTCCAGGGCGACCGCCCTGGGCGGCACGGCCCGGCACGGACCCAGGAGCAGCGTCACCGAGGCTCCGGCCGCCCTGAACGCGGATGCGAGCTCGCAGCCCATCACGCCGCTGGAGCGATTCGAGATGAATCTGACCTCGTCGATGTACTCGCGAGTCGGTCCCGTGGCTATCAGTATCCGTCTCCCGCGCCACTGCTCACGCTGCGAGCCCCGGATGAGCGGCGGGAACCCGGCTGGCCGGGGATAGTCGCAGGCACTGACCCTGGCCGACTCCGCCTCCACGATCGCGAACAGCCTCGCAGCAGCCGCATCGAGGTCCGAGTTGACTATCAGGTAGTCGAAGGCGCCGGCCCAGCGCATCTCGGAGGCGGCTGCATCGATACGGCCCTCGAGGAGATCCCCGGACTCCGTCCCCCTGCCGCGCAGCCTCCCTTCGAGAACCTCCAGCGAGGGCGGCGCCACGAAGACCAGCACGGCGCCGGGGATGGCCCGGCGGACGTTCCTCGCACCCACGACGTCTATGTCGAGGACGACGGACCGGCCTGCGGCCAGCCGTTCGCCCACCCAGCCCCTCGAGGTGCCGTAGCGGCGCCCGTGGACCCCGGCCCACTCGAGGAAGTACCCGCAGCGGACGAGCTCGTCGAAGCGGTCTTCGGACACGAAGAAATAGTCAGTGCCGTCGCGCTCCTCCCCCCTCGGGGGCCTGGTGGTGGTGCTGACCGAGAACTCGAAGCCGGGGACCTCCTCCACCAGCATCCTGGCGAGGGTGGTCTTGCCGGCGCCGGACGGACCGGCCAGGACCACCAGCATGCCGGCGTCACTCGACATTGGCGATCTGCTCACGGAGCGTGGAGAGCTCGTTCTTCATCTCCACGACGATCATGGTGCCCTCGGGTGTTTCGAGCTTGGATCCGAGGGTGTTGATCTCGCGCTGCAGCTCCTGCAGGAGGAACCCGAGCCGGCGGCCCGCGTCGGGCTCGTCCGAAGACGCGAGCGCAAGCGAACTGGAGATGTGGCACTCCAGCCTCTCGAGCTCCTCGCCGACATCCAGCCTGTCGGCCAGGATGGCCAGCTCCTGGAGCATGCGCTGTTCGTCCACCCCTGCGCCGTCGAGGAGCCTGCGCACCCTCTCCCTCATCCTCTCGAAAGCCGCGGGGACCGACTCCTGCTGCAGGCCGGCCACCTTCGAGGCCAGATCCCGCATCCTCACGAGCCTGGCGGAGAGAAGGGCCGCGAGGGCCGCACCCTCCGCCCTTCGCGACTCGGCGAGGCTTTCCAGGCAGGCTCTGACGCAGTCCATGACGGCCGGTCCCTCCGGCGGATCCACCTCCCAGGCGGGCCTGGCGACACCGGGCATCCGGAGGAGGTCGGCACCGGTGATACCGGCGGGAATGCCGAACTCGCCGGCCAGGAGCGAGGCTGCCTTCGCGAATTCTCCGGCACGGGCGACATCCACGGGTGGTGGGGACGATGCGCCGGCCGGGACTCCGAGAGCAAGCCTGAGCTCGATCCTTCCGCGGGAGAACCTCCGCCTCACCTCTTCGCGGACATCCTGCTCGAGGGCCGCGAGCTGTTCCGGCAGGCTCACGAGTATGTGAAGACCCTTCTGATTGACGCTCCGCGCCTCGGCGGAGAGTCTGGCCGGACCGGCATCCGCGCCGGCCCTGCCGAATCCCGTCATAGATTCCAGGGGTCACCTCCAGTGAAGGGCCAGTCGGTATATTCTACCCGATTCACGGGAGAGGAAGGTACAGTCTGGACGGTGTGTTCTACGCGGTGGTGGCCGGGAGGCTCGACGGGCTCCTTTCGGGCGCCGGGACGGCATCCGCCGGCGCAGGCCGCGACGGCAGGGTGTTGCTGAGGCTCTCGGGGGGAAGGGGCCGCCTGGTCCTGTCCGCTTCCCCGGAGAACCAGAGCGTCTCGATCGAACCGGACTCTCCGACCGGCGGAACGGAACCGTGGGACTCGCTTCTCTCGGGATGCGTGCTGACTGGCGTCTCCCAGCACGGCACCGACAGGCTCCTCCTCTTCCGCCTGAAGAAGGAGAAGGCCTACAGGTCCTCGGCCATGACCCTCAGGTTCGAGGCGGCCGGCAGGAACGCGAATGTCGTACTCACGCGCGACGGCGACGACAGGATACTGGCCTGCACCAGGATCGTCACCAGGACGATGAGCAGGTTCCGCACGATAGCACCGGGGGGGATCTACGCGCCTCCGCCCCCTTCGGGGCTCCCGCCCTCCGAATGGGGTTCGGGCGAGGCGGCTGCGGTTCTCTCCGGCGCAACCTCGCCCCGGCCGATATACACGCTCCTGGAGGGGGTCGGGCCGCAGACAGCCTCGGCGATGCTGGCCGAGGCATCCGGAACGGGAACCGACCCCGCCAGGATCGCGGAGATCCTCGCGGACGCCCTGACGAACAGGAATTTCAAGCCGTGGAAGGGCCCCTGGGGGCCCATGCCCGTGCCGCTGGGCCCGGGGGAGCCCCTCGAGGACCCTCTGTCGGCCTTCGAATCATCCCGCGGGGCGGGGGAAGGGGCAAGGCTCGCATCCTTCCTGGCCAGATCGGCTTCCTCGGCCCGGGAGTCGCGTGAGAGGCTCGACCACCTGCGAGCCATGCTGGCCGGTCTCCCGGATTCGGACACACTCAGGCTGTGGGGGCAGATGCTCCTCGCCTCCGCGGGCGCCATACCGCGCGGAGCCTCGGAAGCCCGCCTGGAGGACTGGGAGGGGGTGACCCGGACGATACCGCTGCGCCCCTCCCGCTCCGCCGCCGAGAACGCCGCCAGGTACTTCCGGAAGGCAGGGAACACGGAGGCCGAGGCGTCATCCCTCGCAGGGCGCATAGCCGCCCTCGAGGAGAGGATCGAGGCCGTCGAGAAGGCTGCGGCGGAGGCGGCCCGGGAAGGCGCCGCACCCGCGGCGGAGCCTTCCCGGAGGCGCCCGCCGGGCCCCGCCGGACCCATGCCCGTCGAGATCGCGGAGGGCTGGACCTGCTTCATCGGGAGGAACTCGAGGAACAACGAGGAGGTGACCTTCAGGGTGGGCAGGAGAGGCGACTGGTGGCTCCACGCGAGGGGAGTGCCCGGACCGCACGTCGTACTGAGGGGCGAACCCGGCAGGGGCAACCCGCCGGCCTCGGTCCTCAGGCGGGCGGCCGAGCTGGCGGCGGAGGGAGCGGCCTGCACATCCTCGGTGGTCCCGGTGGACTGGACCATGGTGCAGCACGTAAGGAGGATGAAGGGCGGAAGGCCGGGCGAGGTGACCTACACGCAGGAGAAGACGATCTTCGTCAGCCCGTCCGGTGCCGGCGGGCGCAGGATCAGGGGGAGGGGGAGGGCTTTTGACCCGGATTGAGAAGCAGATGCACGGGGACGTGTTCAGGTCGGCATACCTGTTCAAGGACCTCCCCGCCGAGGAGCTGGATCCTTTCCTTGAGGCGGCCAGGTTCCTGTCGTTCGCTCCCGACACCACGGTGATCTCCGAGGGCGCGGACGGGGGCGACCTCTACCTGATCCTCTCGGGCAGCGTGAGGGTGACCAAGGGCATCGAGGGCGGGGGGGAGCATGTCATAGGCCTGCTGAGGAAGGGAGACTTCTTCGGCGAGATGGCGCTCATAGACAACCTCCCGAGGAGCGCGACGGTCCACGCGCACGAGCGGGCGGACCTGGCCGTGATCCCCCGGCGCGACATCGCCAGGATATTCGAGACCCGGCCGGGCACGGCCTACAGGGTGATGAGATCCTTCGCCGAGGTCCTCTCCTACCGTCTCCGCGAAGCCAACGACAGGATGCGGACCCTGGCCCATCTCGAGAGGACCTTCTGATGACCCGGAACGGGAGGGCCGTGCTCCTCGTCCTCGACGGCGTTGGAGCCGGCGCCCTCCCGGATGCGGCCTCGTACGGCGACTCGGGGGCCGACACGCTGGGCAACCTCTCCAGAGCCGCCGGGGGGCTCTCCCTGCCGAATCTCGGAGCCATGGGCCTGGGCAACCTGCACCGTATCGCTGGGGTGGATCCCGTCCCGGCGCCGACGGCGTCCTGGGGCAGGCTCGCCGAGCTCTCGGCCGGGAAGGACTCAACGACGGGGCACTGGGAGATGATGGGCCTGGTGAGCCGGGTGCCGTTCCCCACATATCCGGCCGGCTTCCCGGCGGGGATCATCGGGGCGTTCGAGCGCGCGACCGGCAGGCGCGCGATCGGGAACAGGCCCGCCTCGGGCACCGGCATCATCGAGGAACTGTGTGCCGAGCACTTCAGGACCGGGGCTTTCATAGTGTACACCTCGGCCGACAGCGTATTCCAGATCGCCGCGCACGAGGACGTCATACCTGTAGACGAGCTCTACGCCGCCTGCGAAGCGGCCAGGAGGATACTCGTCGCCCCCGACGGGGTTGCGAGGGTCATCGCCCGGCCCTTCAGAGGGATCTGCGGAGCCCTCGTACGGACCCCGCGAAGGAGGGACTTCTCCCTGCCGCCTCCGGGGCCGACCCTCCTCGACGCGCTCGAACGGGCGGGCATCCCCCGCGGCGGGGTCGGCAAGATCGACGACCTCTTCGCGCACAGGGGGATCGGCACGAAGCACGTCGCGGACAATGCGGAGGCGCTCCGGGAGCTGGGCTCCATGCTGAAGGGCGGTGCAGGAGGGTTCATCTTCGCCAACCTGGTGGACTTCGACATGAAATGGGGTCACAGGAACGATGTGGACGGGTTCGCCAGGGGTCTTGAGGAGGCCGACCGGGCCCTGCCCGGGATCCTTGGAAGGCTCGGGCCGGGCGACATCCTCGTCATCACGGCCGACCACGGCAACGACCCGACGACGGCCGGCACCGACCACACCAGGGAGTACGCCCCGCTGCTCAGCTACTCGCCGGGAGTGCCGGGCAGGGCTCTCGGGGACAGGGGGAGCTTCAGCGACATAGCAGCCACTCTGTCGGAGTTCTTCGGGCTCGATGCCGGGCTCCCGGGGATCTCGTTCCTCCGGGGGAAGGGAGGGTCTTCGAGATGACGGATTCGATGGCCGGGGCGGCACGCGGGGCGACAAGGTTCTGCCATGCCCCCTATTCAGGCTTCAGGGTCGCGGCGGTGCTCGAGGACGCCGGAGGCTGCCTGCACACGGGCGTCAACGTCGAGAACGCGTCCTACGGCCTGTCGATCTGCGCGGAGCGCGCTGCGGTGGCCGGCGCGGTCTCCCGCGGAGCCACGGGCTTCAGGAGGATACTGGTGCACTCTCCCGACGGGAGGGCGGTTCCGTGCGGAGCCTGCCGCCAGGTCCTGGCCGAGTTCTGCGGGGACGACACGCCCGTCGTCATCCTTCTCCCGGACGGCCGGACGGAGGAGACCACTCTCGGAGCGCTGCTGCCCGATGCGTTCCGCCTCGACCCCGGGGATGCTTGACGCACCCCGACGGCCGCCCGTATTCTCATTCGGATACGCGTGCGGAGCATGCCCGTCCGGGGCTCCGGCGCGGTCCACGGCAGCATGATTTGAAGGATGGAGGATCGGATGAAGAAGTTCTCTGGTTTGACTGCAGCGGCTCTTGCCGTGTTCGCGTTCGCATGCCCGGCAGGGGCGGACTGGTCCGACAATTTCGATTCGTACTCCACCGGCGGCCTGATGGGTCAGGGCGGCTGGGAGACGTGGGAGAGCAACCCGGCCGCAAACGCCTACGTAGTGACTACTCCCCACCGCAGCGCCCCCAACTCGGTCCAGATCACGCCCACCACCGACCTCGTGCACCAGTTCGACGAGGCCTCGGGCACATGGGAGATCAAGGCCTGGCAGTACATCCCCACCGGCGCCCAGGGTGACCAGTACTTCATCCTCCTCAACACCTACACCACCGGCGGGCCGGACTACGACTGGTCGCTGCAGATGCATTTCAACTGCACCACCACCCAGTTCACCATAGAGGACCCGGGCACCTTCGTCGGCACGATCCTCTACAACCAGTGGGTGGAGGTCAAGGTCGTCATCAACCTCGACGGCGGAATGCAGTCGATCTACTACAACGGCACCCTCTGCGAGACGATCCCCTGGCAGCTCACCGGAGTGAACGAGCTGGCGGCCCTCGACCTCTACTCCGACGGCGGCGACAACATCTACTACGACGACCTGTCGCTCGTCGGCATGGGGGCCCTCACGCCGACCACCTGGGGACAGATCAAGGCGAACTTCTAGCAGTCCTGTACAGCCTTCGACGGGGGCCGGGGAGACCCGGCCCCCTCGCTTTGCGGCACGCTGCGCCCGAGGAGGACAGCCCGCCCTTGACGGCGGGGAAGCCGCGGGGTCAGCTTACGCGCCAAATACCGGAAGGAGACGGGATGGACAAGACCGTTCTGGAGATCGAGAAGGGCGAGGATCTCATAAGGCTGGTCCTCAAGGAGTTCAAGGGCAGGCAGTACGTGGACGCCAGGGTCTTCTACATGTCGGAGACCGGCGAGTGGATGCCCACGAAGAAGGGCCTCAGCATGACCCCGGAGATAGCCGCGAAGATCTCGGAGGGGATCACGAAGGCTCTCGAGGAGCTCGGGACCCGGCCGGCCGACGAGAAGAAGGCGGCAGCGCCGAAGAGGACGAAGGCCGCCAAGGCAGATCCGGACTACTGACGCCCGGTCAGCCGCATTCCGAGTAGCCGCAGTTCAAGGCGCAGGCCACACATCCCGACTCGTACTTGAGAGGCCCGCCGCAGTTCGGGCAGGCCCCGGCGTGGTTCTGGAGGTCGTCCTCCAGGGTGACTGTCTCGGGGATGGCCTCGGGCCCGCCGACCGCTCCCTCGACGGTGTCCGTGCGCTGCCCGCTGTGCCATTCCAGCGTCCTGCCTATAGCGTCGGCGCAGGAGAGTATCCTGTCCCCCCCCTGCCAGACCACCCTGTGGCAGCTTATCCCCTTCAATTCCCGCACGACCGCCTCCAGCGGGGTGTGCGACCTGAGGGCCAGCGAGACGAGCCTGCTTATGGCCTCGGCCTGAGAGGCGGCGCACCCGCCGGCCTTGCCCATCTGCGTGAAGATCTCCACCGGGCCGTACTCGTCCTCGTTGATCGTGACGTACAGGTTCCCGCAGCCGGTCTTCACCCGCCGCGTCACGCCGGTGGTCACCTCGGGCCTCGGCCTCGGCCCCTGCTTCACGGCCTTCGCCGGAGGCGCCGGCTCCACCGAGACGACCCGGGCGCCGGGAGCAGCGCCGATGTTCAGGACCTGGCTGTCCCTGCTCCTGTCGCGGTACACGGTGACACCCTTGCAGCGAAGCCTGAAGGCCAGCCCGTAGACGTCGGACACGTCCTCCACGGTGGCGGACTCGGGGAGGTTGACCGTCTTCGAGACCGCGTTGTCCGTGTACTTCTGGAACGCCGCCTGCATCCTGACGTGATAGGAGGGCGTGACGTCGTGGGAGGTGGCGAACACGCGCTGTATGTCGTCGGGCACCCCGGAGACCCCGCGGCAGCTCCCCTTCTCCCTGACGGCGGCCAGGATCCCGGGGGTGCAGCACCCCCTCCTGACGACGGCGGCCTCGAAGGCGGGGACCATCTCGGTCAGTTCGTCGCCTTCGTCGAGGATGTTGCGCCTCTCGTAGGCCAGGGCGAATGCCGGCTCGATGCCGCTCGAACACCCCGCCAGGATGCTGATCGATCCCGTGGGGGCTATCGTGGTGACCGTCGCGTTCCTCATCGGCGGGAGCCCCTGCATCTCCAGCGCACTGCCCCTGTAGTTGGGGAAGGCGCCCCTCTCCCTGGCCAGGTCCTCGCTGGCCCTGCGCGCCTTCGAATGCACGAAGGACATCAGCTTCTCGGCGAACTTCAGGGCATCCTCGGAGTCGTATGGGATGCACATCTCGAACAGGGCGTCGGCGAAGCCCATGAGGCCGAGCCCTATCTTCCTGTTCCCCTCCACCATCTTCTCGATCTGCGGGAGGGGATAGCGGTTGACCTCTATCACGTCGTCGAGGAAACGGACGGAGTTCCTCACCGTGCGGTCGAGCGATTCCCAGTCGAGGACCCTCGAGTCGTCGGGCGCATTCGTGAGGTGGGCCGCGACATTTATGGATCCGAGGTTGCACGCCTCGAAAGGCAGGAGGGGCTGCTCGCCGCAGGGATTGGTGGCCTCTATCCTGCCGAGCTGCGGAGTCGGGTTCGCCTCGTTCATCCTGTCGATGAAGATGATCCCCGGTTCGCCGGAGGCCCATGCGGAATCGACGATCTTCCTGAAGATGTCGGAAGCCCGCAGCGAGGACACGGGCTCGCCCGTGCGCGGGTTGTTGAGCGTGAAGTCGGCGTCGCGGTCCAGGCAGTCCATGAATCTGTCCGTGAGCGCGACGGAGAGGTTGAAGTTGTTGAGGATCTGCATGTCGCGCTTGGCGTCGATGAATTCGAGGATGTCGGGGTGGTCGACGGACAGCACGGCCATGTTGGCTCCCCGCCGCACGCCGCCCTGCTTGATGGTCTCGGTGGCCTTGTCGAACACGGTCATGAACGATATCGGGCCGCTCGAGATCCCTCTGGTGGAGAGCACTACGTCGTCCTTCGGACGGATCCGGGAGAACGAGAACCCGGTCCCTCCACCGCTCTTGTGGATCAGCGCGGTGTTCTTGACCGCCTCGAAGATGCTCTCCATGTCGTCCTCGACGGGCAGGACGAAGCAGGCCGAGAGCTGTCCGAGGTCCCTTCCCGCATTCATGAGGGTGGGGGAGTTGGGCAGGAATTCGAGCCTGGCCATCATGTTGAAGAAGCGGGTGGTCCAGCGGTCGGCGCTTCCGCCGTTGAAGCGGGTCTCGGCCACGGCAACGCTCGCAGCCACCCGCCAGAGCATCTCGCGGGGGGTCTCGAGGATCTCCCCCTCGGGCGATCGCTTCAGATATCTCTTCCGGAGAACGACTTCGGCGTTCCTGGAGAAGCAGGGCTCCACGGGCGCCTCGGCCGGTTCCTCCGGCGGAGCCTCCGCGATACGGCCGAAAAGATCGGATTCGGTGGAGGAGGCTTCCCTCATCGCCATCTCCAGACAACCCCCCTCGAAGGTGACGACAGCCCCGGACGCATTACGGTGCAAGGTAAGCCTGACGGGCCTGCTTGTCAATATGCTGTGTGGCTCCGCCCGCCCGGACACAACCAGTTGTGCCATGCTCCGTTCCGGGCGCTGCTGGCCACGGGGGGCCCGGAGCCGTAGATTACGGGCATGACCACTGCCGTCCCTCCTGCTGGAAATGGCACTCCGGCCGATAGATTCGAGTCGGAGGTCCTGCAGTACGTCGACGGGCTGTACGGATACGCCATCCACCTGACCCGCAACCCCGACGACGCATCCGATCTCGTTCAGGAGACCTATGCGCGGGCATTCAAGGCCAGATCGCAGTACAGGCTGGGAACAAACGCCCGGGCCTGGCTGTTTGCTATCCTGAGGAACACCTTCCTGAACGACAGAAGGGCTGCATGCAGGTCACCCAGGACCGTCTCGTGCGACTGGCTGGACGAGCTGGCCGGGGAGGACCAGGACGGTTTCGAGTCGCCCCGCTCCCCGGACCCGCAGAGATCCTTCCTCGCCGGGCTGATGAGGGAGGACATCGAGAAGGCCCTCAACAGGCTCCCGGAGGAGTTCAGGAGCGCGGTGGTGCTCTGCGACGTGGAGGAGATGTCCTATGCGGAGATCTCCCAGATCCTGAGCATTCCGATAGGTACGGTGAGGTCGAGAATCCACAGGGGTCGTGCGATTCTCAGGAAGCTGCTCGTGGAATGGCAGTCTGCGATGATGGAGGGGTCTGGCGGTGAGGTGCTCGCAGGAGGCTAGCAGAATCCAGGACTACATTTCCGGAGAGCTCGGGAGGGAGGACCGCATGATGCTGGAAAGCCACCTCTCGGGCTGCGAGGAATGCAAGACCTGCGCGGAGACCATGCTCTTCTTCAGATCCAGGCTCAGGGACCTCTTCAGGGTGACCGCCCCGGTGGAACTCAGAAACCGGATCGCCACCCTGTCGGCCGGAGGCGGGAAGAGCTAGTTGCATCCCCCACGCCTGCTGACAGGAGCCGCATCTCTCGCGGTCGCCGTTTCCGTCCTGATGACGCCTGTCCTCTTCAGGCGCCCGGCCACCACGATATCGACCGCGGCCGAGATCGGGCCCATCGCCGCAGACCTGGCCCTGATGGGAGAGCCTCGCGGCGACGGTTCCGTCCGGGGCGTGTGGACCATCTTCCCCTACCGGATAGGCACGATCCTTCTTCCTGACTCGTCAGTCCTCGCGATAATCAGTTCACCTGCGCCCCTTTCCCCCGGCCGCCCCGCCCGCGGAACCACGGCCAGGCACCTGGGAGACGGGACTTACGCGCTCGCCATGCCCTCCCCCTCGGGTTCGTCCACTTCATCTTCATCGGCACGGCTGCTCGGCCTGCTCGAAGCGGACGGTCGATGATCATCCGGCGGGTCTCCGCAGGGGCCCGGGCAGCGCTTCCGCTGCTCGTGCTGACCCTTTCCCTCGCCTCCTGCGGGGGCGGCGGAGGGATCGAGGACGCCCCCCCGGAGGTCCTGAACGTGCCCGGGACGCTCACCGGACCGGACGGGCTGCCTCCCGACCTCTCCCTCGACAGCGCCCTGGTCGTCTACTATTGGATGCCCCTCGACGGATACGCGGCGGTCGATTCCGATCTCGTCGCGCTCGCCGGGCTCGCGGACCGGGGGGTGAGGGCGGTTCCCGTCCAGTTCACGGTCGAGGGGAGGAACGCCTCCCAGGCCCACCTGAACGCCATGGGAGTATCGATGCCGGTCTACCTGGCGGACTCCGTCCTGGCCTCGTGCATCCCGGCCGACGTGATCCCGGCCGCCGTCCTCTTCCGAAGAGGCGCCCCGCCCGAGACCGGGACCGGGTTCGGCTGCGTCGCGCGGCTCCTGGCGCGATGAAGGGCCCGTTCGTCTACTTCGCCGGAGACGTCCATCTCCTTCCCGAACCCCTGCCCCACCCGGGCAGGGAGCGATTCCTCTCCTTCCTCGCGGGGCTGCTCGACGAGGAGCCCGGCGAACTCTGGATCATCGGCGACCTCTTCGACTTCTGGTTCGAGTACGGCAGCACCATCCCCGCCGGATACGAGCAGCTGTTCCCGGCCATGTCCGCGCTCGGCCGCGCGGGATGGCGGACGGTGTTCCTCCCCGGCAACCACGACTGGTGGGTGGGCCGCCATTTCGAGAGGGCTTCGGGCTTCAGGATAGACAGGACGCCTGTGGTGGAGACTGTCTGCCACGGTATCAGAACGGCGGCAGCCCACGGCGACGGGCTCGGAGGCGGCGACTTCGGATACAGGCATCTCCTGCGCCCGGTGCTCCGGGCAGGGCTTTCCCGATTCCTGTTCAGGCTGCTGCATCCCGACGCGGGAGCCCTGCTGGGCACCCTCGCCTCAGGAACGAGCCGCAGGATTCTCCGCAGGGAGATCACCGAGATCCCCCCGGGCATGACTGCCTGGGCGGGTGGGATGATCTCGGAGGGCTTCGGGGCGGTGGTGACGGGGCACATCCATGCCGCCGGGATCAGGCGCATCGGACAGGGAGTCCACGTCTCCACCGGCGACTGGGTGACGACCTTCACCTGCGCCAGGTTCGGCCCAGACGGACCCTCGATGCTGGAGTTCCCCGGCCCGGGCTCTCGTTGACGAAGGGCTCCCGGCGCTCGATCTTCCGCAGCGCAGAGCAGGAGGAACCGGCATGGACATCTCCGTCGTGGTCCCGGCCAGGGACGAGGAAGCCAGCATAGCGACCCTTGTCGGGGAGACGGCGAAGGCCCTGGAAGGCTTTCGCTGGGAGATGATCATCGTGGACGACGGCAGCGTGGACGGCACCTGGGCCGCCATCCTCGAGGCATCCTCGTCGCATCCCGTGAAAGGTGTGAGGTTCGGCCGCAGCATGGGCAAGGCGGCCGCCCTCTCGGCGGGTTTCGCCGAGGCATCCGGGTCTCTCGTCGCCACCATGGACGCCGATCTCCAGGACGATCCGGCAGAGCTCCCGGCCATGGCCTCGATGATGGCCGAAGGCGATCTCGACCTAGTGAGCGGATGGAAGAAGACCCGGCACGACCCGCTCTCCAAGCGCATCCCCTCGAAGGTCTTCAACTGCGTCGTGCGCCTGGCCACGGGTCTCCGGCTCCACGACTTCAACTGCGGGCTCAAGCTCTACAGGGGCGAGGCGGCCCGGAGGCTCGACCTGTACGGCGAGATGCACAGGTACACGCCGGTCCTCGTGGCGCAGCTCGGGTACAGGGTCGGCGAGAAGGCGGTCAACCACCGGCCCAGGAGGCACGGCAGGAGCAAGTACGGGCTCTCCAGGTTCTTCAGGGGCTACGCCGACCTGCTGACGGTGCTGTTCCTCCACCGATACTCGTTCAGACCCCTCCATTTCTTCGGGGGCATCGGCACGACCCTTTTCGCGACCGGCCTCGCCTTCACGGCATATCTCTCGGTCCTCTGGCTTGGCGGCGAGTCCATCGGCAACCGCCCCCTCCTGCTGATGGGCGTGTTCCTGATGCTGATAGGCTTCCAGCTCGTCACCCTGGGCCTGCTGGGCGAGATGATGCTGAGGTTCCTGCCCGGGAAGAAGCCTTACAACATCGTGGAGAGATCCGCATCGGGAACCCAGGGGACCCGCCCCTGATGCGCCTTGCCCTGGCCGGTCCCTTCCCGCCGTGGCGCGGGGGGATAGCCCAGTTCACGCTCCGTCTCGAACAGGCGCTCGCAGGATCGGCCGAGACCTCCAGGATATCCTTTTCGCGCCTCTACCCGGGCTTCCTCTTCCCCGGCACGACCCAGCTCGAACCGGGGGCAGGGGGCGGGCACGAGGCGGACGTCCTGATCGACTCCTCGAACCCCCTCTCCTGGCGGCGGTCGGCGCACAGGGCCGCCGGGCTGGGAGCCTCCGCGGTGATAGTGCAGTACTGGCACCCGTTCTTCGTCCCGTCGCTCGCCGCGGGGCTTCCGGTGCAACGCCTGCTCCCCAGGGTCGCGGTGTGCCACAACGTGATGCCGCACGACAGGTTCCCCTTCGCGGCCGGTCTCGCGCGGGCCTTCCTCGGGAGCTGCGGGCTCCTCGTCGTGCACGGCGCCACGGATGCGGAGGAAGCCCGCGCCATGGCTCCGGGCTCGCGGGTGCTGAAGCTGTTCCACCCCGTCTACGACCAGTACGTACGGCCGGGCGGTTCCGCCGCGGCCGCCAGGGAGTCGCTCGGGATCGATCCCGGCAGGAGGATCGTCCTCTTCTTCGGCCTCGTGAGGCCGTACAAGGGCCTCGAGGACCTGCTGGAAGCCTTCGCGATCCTCCGCGGGGAGGCGGACCTGCTCGTCGCGGGCGAGGCCTACTCGGGCAGGGAGGCCCTGCACGAGAGGATGGAGAGGCCCGATCTCGCAGGCAGGGTCAGGTGGATCGACAGGTTCATACCGGACGGCGAGGTGGATGCCCTCTTCCGGGCGGCGGACGTGGTGGCGCTGCCCTACAGGTCGGCGACCCAGAGCGGGGTCGCGCAGATCGCCCTCGCGTTCCGGAAGCCGCTGGTGCTCACCCGCACCGGAGGGCTCCCCGAGCTGGTCGAGGAGGGGCGCACGGGCTTCCTGGCGGAGCCGTGCGATCCGGAAAGCCTCGCTGACGCGCTGGATGCGGCCCTCGCCATCTCGGCGGAACCGGGCACGACCGGGGCCGTGGCAGCCGTGGCCGCGCGGTTCGGATGGGAGGAGTACGCCCGCAGGCTCCTGGAGGCCCTGCAGTGAGGATACTCCTGGCGGGGGCTGGAGGCTTCATAGGCTCCCATCTGTCGAGCTCTCTCGCAGCGGAGGGGCACGAAATCGTCCCCCTCCCCCGGCCGGACGGGGGAGCCTCCGGTCCAGGCCGCTTCCCCGGCGGCATAGACGCCGCGGTCAACGCTGCAGGCCGGCTGGGCGGCCCGGGTGTCCGACCGGAGGAACTCGCCGCATCCAACACGGCCCTTCCGGCGGCCCTCGCCGGAGTCTGTGCGGAACGGGCCATACCCTTCATCCATCTCAGCACGCCCGGGGTCGCAGGGCTCGTCGGGGGATCGCGGGAGGACTCCTCTCCTGCTCCATGGGGGGCCTACGAGGAATCGAAGGCCGAGGCCGAGAGGCTCGTCTCAGGGCTCATGCCCGAGCGGCTCCTCACGGTCCTCCGGCCCGACTTCGTGTACGGCCCGGGCGACAGGCACAAGCTCGGCTTCTTCAGGCAGGTCGCAAGCGGCCTGTTCCCCCTGGTGGGAACCGGTTCGGCCCTCCTGCGGCCGACGTTCGTGCTCGACGTCTGCAGGGCCGTCCGGGAGAGCCTCGGAGGCGGGCTGATCGGGCCGGGGACATGGAACATAGGCGGGCCTGACGTGGTCAGCGTGAGCAGGCTCGCCGGCGCGGCCGCCTCCGCCATGGGAGTGCGCCTCCTCAGGATTCCCGTGCCTCCCGTCGTCTTCAGGGCCGCCCTGCTGCTGGGCCCTCTGGCCCCGCCGCAGCTCTCGGCGAGCAGGCTCGCGCTGTTCGGGCGCGACCACTGGGTGGACATCTCCAAGGCGAAGGCAGCCGGATTCGCCCCCGCCACTCCCCTCGCCGAGGGACTTGCCGCCACAGTGGCCTGGTACAGGGCCGAAGGGCTGATCCGGTGACGGCCCGCCGGAGGGCCTTCGGAGCCGTATCCGCCGTCCTCCTGGCGGCGGCGCTCGCCTTCGCGGCCTGGCGGATCTGGTCGAACCGGGCCGGGATACTCGAGTCCTTCGAGTCAGCCGCATGGGACCCGGACCCGGCAGCCCTCGCGGCCTCGGCCATCCTGCTCTTCGCCGGCCTCGCGCTGATACCCGCCGGCTGGATCCTGTTCTCGCGCGACCTGGGCGCCGGGACGCCTGCCGGGAAGCTCGCCGCGGCATGGTTCGCGAGCCAGCTCGGGCGCTACATACCCGGCAAGATCTGGCTCTTCGCGGGCAGGATAGGATTCCTGAGGTCCGAGGGCCTCTCGATGGCCAGATCGGCCGCAGCGGCGGTCTGGGAGGTGCTTGCCAGCTTCGCGGCGGTCGGTCTCGTGGCCATGCCCGCGGTCCTGCTGGCCGGGGGCGATCTGCCAGGGTCGCTCCGAACGGCCGCTCTGGCAGGCTCGGCCGCCCTCCTGCTGCTTCCGCTGCTCTCGCCGGTGCAGAGGCTCGCATTCAGGCTCAAGGGAGCCGGTGACTTCACCGGAGTGAGGTTCGCCACTTCCCTCAGGGCCGTGGGGGCCTACGCGGCCTCCTGGGTCCTGAGGGGAGCCTCGGTCTGGCTCTGGATCACCGGCATGGGCCTCCCGGCGAAAGGCTTCTGGTCCGCCGTCGCCGCGGCGCCCCTGTCCTGGCTGGCCGGGTATATTGTCGTCTTCGTCCCCGGAGGCATCGGGGTGAGGGAGGCCGCCACGGCCGCCATGTGCGACGGCGGGTCCGGTCTCGCGCCGGTGATGGCGGCGGTGTTCGGGCAGACTCTCCTCATGGCCCTGTTCGAGATCGCGATGGCGCTCGCAACCCTGAGATACGCGGCACCGAAGGGAAGGGGAGAGAGGCGTGGGCTTCAGGCTTTCTGACAGACACACAGCCATCATGCTGGCACTGGGGCTCGCCGCGGCCGTCTACTGGCCGGTCCTCTCCTCACCGCGCCTGCCTGGAGGCGATCTCAGCGACACCGTCCACCAGGGATACCCGTTCCTCTCCTACACCGCCTCGAGCATCGCCGAAGGCAGGATACCGCACTGGAACCCGTACATCTACTGCGGCATCCCGTTCTTCTCCTCATTCTCGGCACCCGTGTTCTATCCGGTCAGGGGGCTCCTCCTCCTGGCCGCCGGCCCCGAGGCGTCGGTACGGTTCATCTGGCCCGTGCAGGTCTTCATCGCCGCGATGTCCGCCTGGCTGTTCCTCGGCTCCCTGGGTGTCTCGCGGGGCGGCAGGACGGTGGGCACCATCGCCTTCGCCGCCGGAGCATGGGCCAACACGCTCTTCTATGCCGGGCACGCGAGCAAGATGGTGTCCTGGAGCTTCCTTCCGCTGCTCCTCTACGCATGCGAGAGATGGTGGGCCTCGAGGAGGGCGTGGTTCATCTTCCTGGGCGGGCTCTGCCTCGGGATGCAGGCCCTCTCCAGCCACCCCCAGATGCTGCTCTACAGCGCCATGGCGGCGACGGTGTGGCTGGCCTGGAGGTTCCTCGAGCGCCCGGGCGTGAGGAATGCGCTCGTGGCGGCCTCCGGGCTGGCTGCGATGACCCTGGTAGGGGCGGGGTTGGGCGCGGTCCAGATGCTCCCGGGATACGCATTCTCGAGGACCTCCACCCGGGGCGAGGATCTGCCGCTCTCGCAGTCCGCGAGCTATTCGATGCCTCCCGAGGAGACCCTCGCCATGGCGTTCCCCCACCTGTTCGGCTACCGCCACGGGTTCCCCGACAGCGAGGCGGGCGGCGGCCCGGTTTACTGGGGAAGGCTCGGGCTGAGGCTCTCGAGCGAGTTCACGGGGGTTTCGATCCTGCTGCTGGCCGCGGTAGCCCTCCTCTCGCGGAGGACGCACAGGGGCATGGCTCTCGGGGCGGTCGCCCTGCTGGGCCTGCTGGTTTCATGGGGGGGCTATGCCCCCTTCTACAGGATCCTCTACGAGATCGCCCCGGTGTTCAGGAAGCTCAGGGCCCCGCACATGGCTGCCTTCCTCACCACGTCCGGCATCTCTCTCCTCGCCGGGCCGGGCTTCGACGCGGCCGTAGCCGGAGTCAGGGCCGGACGCTGCTGGAAGCCCATCGCGGCCTGGGGCGCTCTCTGTCTCGTGCTCCTCGCCTTCTGCAGGCCCATGCTCTCGTCGGCCCAGGCCGGCTGGTGGCGGAGGGCGGGGGCGGCGCCCGCAGCCTTCCCGGAGCTCGTCGACAGGAGGATCGACCTGGCCTCCGGAGACCTCCTCAGGGCCGCGCTCGTCTCGGCCCTCGTGGCCGGCACGATCTTCGCCGTCTCCCGGAAGAGGATCGGCCCGGGAACCGCATCCCTCCTGATATCGGCCGTGGCGGCCCTGGAACTCGTGCCGCTCGACAGGGACTTCCAGGTATTCCTGCCCCAGACCAGGATCGCCGACCTCTACCCCGAGCCGGCGGGGCTCCGGGAGGCCGTGGGCGAAGGGCGCATTTTCCCGGGCGGCAATGAATTCATCCCGCTCGGGATCAGGTCCGTGACCGGCTACCATGCCGCCAGGACCCAGGCGGTCGACGACATGCTCGCCGGGATCTCGTCCGGAGGGTTCACGGAGGTCCGCTCCACCGGCTTCACGGTGCTTTCCGACGGCGGTGCGGTGGCTCCCTACGAAGCTCTCGTCGAGGAGATGGCCGCTGATACTTCTGCGGGGGGCTTCCCCCCGGAGCTCTCGTCGCCGATGCCCAGAGCCTTCATGCCCGCGTCATGGGTGCCCGGAGACGACGCTCCGGCCCCCGGTCACCCGCCCGAGGCGGTGAGCACGGTGTCGGGCAGCCCGGACCTGCCGCCGCCGGCCGGACAGCCGGGTTCCGCCGTCATCACGAGGGACGAGCCGGAGCTCGTCGAGATCGCAACCGAGTCCGTCGGACCGGGCCTGCTCGTCCTCGCCGACACCTGGCACCCGGGATGGCGCGTCTCGGTCGACGGCACGGAAGCCACGCTCCTCCGTGCCAACGGCTGGATGAGGGCGGTAGCCGTCCCGGCCGGCCCTCATTCCGTCAGCTTCACCTACGATTCCTCCGATTTCTCGACCGGGCTGCTGCTGTCGATCGTCACGGCCCTCCTGACGGCCCTGTCGGCCGGGGTCGAGCTGGTGTCGGGAAGGCGCGGAAAGCCCGGTGCCGGCGCGGCATGACTTCCTGAACCGCCTGGGCGCGTGGTTCGGCTTCGCGCTCCTGGCGGGCGGTGCCGTCTGGTTCGTCTTCGGCCTGTGGCCGTCGTGGAAGGGCGATGTAGGCGATCTCGCCGAACGGCTCGACTTCTCCGGGCGCTGGCCGCTGCTCGTTTCCTCCGTCCTCTCGGCCCTGGCCAGCCTGTACTTCGCCCCGGCCCCCTGGGTGAGGCTCGTCGGCGCCGCCGGCGCCGGGGTGTCCCGCACCGCTCTCCGCAGGAACTGGTTCATCACCCAGACCGGGTCCTACATCCCGGGTCGCGTATGGATGTTCCTAGGCAGGCTCGCATTCCTCCGGTCGAGGGGGATCGGGGCGGGCATCTCGCTGTTCTCCATGGCCTTCGAGAACATCTATCTCATGATCTCGGCCTGCCTCCTCTCGCTCGCGGTCATACCCCTCTCCGGGGGGGCCGGGCTGCCTCCGGAGGCCAGTGTGTACATCGCGGCCGCTTCGGCGGTCGTGCTGCTGGCGCTGGCCGCTCCGGGGATCAGGGCCTTCCTGGTCGAGAGGATGACCGGGCGGTTCGGGAAGGTCCTCGGCAGGGGGAGCATGCCCAGGATCGGCGTCATGGACGGGCTCTACCTGGTTTCCACTGGGATGCTGTCATGGGCCCTGAGGGGATTCTCGCTCTTCCTCTGGTTCGACTTCGCCGGCCTCGGAGCCGGGGACAGGTTCGCCATGCTCGCCGCCTGTATAATCGTGATGCCGGTCTCGTGGCTCGTATCCCTCGTCTGGGTGTTCGTCCCGGGAGGGATAGGAGTGAGGGAGTCCTTCCAGGGGCTGGTCCTGGCTCCCTTCGCGGGCGGCATCGCGGTGGCTGTGACGGTTTCCCTCTGCCACAGGATCCTGCTGATGCTCGTCGAGGCTTCCTACGCCCTGGAGGCTGCATTGTCAGAAGCTTTCTCGCACAGACTGTCCCTGATCCCGAAGGTGGCCGCGCTGGCCGCGTCAGCCGCCATCGCCTTCCTGGCCCGCCACGGCCTCTGCAGGCCCCCCGCCCCGATCAACGTCACCTTCTCGGTCACGCGCCGGTGCCAGTCCCGGTGCGGCACCTGCATGATCTGGAAGGCCCCCGGGCTCCCGGAGCTGGATCTGCCCGCCATCGAGGCCATGTTCAGGTCCATCGGGCGCACCTGGTTCTTCAACATCTCCGGCGGCGAGCCCTACCTCCGCAGCGACCTGCCGGAGATAGTGCGCCTCGCGTGCAGGCACCTCCGCCCGGCCGTCATCCACGTCCCCACGAACGCACTGATGCCCGAACGGATAGAGGAGACCACCCGGGCGATGCTGGAGGTCATCCGCCGCGAGTCGCCGGGGACCGCCCTCACGGTGAAGCCGTCCTTCGACGGGATCGGGGCGCGTCACGACGCGATAAGGGGCGTGCCGGGCAACTTCGACAGGCTGCTCGAGACGCTCGGCCGCCTCTCGGCCCTCAGGCGCGAGTACCCCGCCCTCCACGTGGGGGTCGGCACCGTCATCTCCAGGTTTAACTCGGAGGAGCTGCCCGGGGTCATCGAGTACGCGAGGAACCTCGGCGTGGACACGTACATCAACGAGATAGCCGAGGAGCGCGAGGAATTCTTCAACGTCGGCTCGGGCATCACGCCGGATCCCGCCACTTACGGAAGCATCATGGAAGGCTTCAGGCGTGCCACCATCGAGAAGATGAAGCACGCCAGGCTGCTCGGAAGGATCACCTCCGGGCTCAGGCTGGTCTACTACGACCTGGTGGTGAGGATCCTCCGCGAGAGGCGCCAGGTGATCCCGTGCTACGCCGGCCTGCTCAACGTCCACATCAATGCCGACGGGGCGGTATGGCCATGCGCGATTAGGGCCTATGCCGCCGAGATGGGCCGTGTGGGCCCGGAGGGCGACTTCGCGTCCGCCTGGCGCTCCGGGAAGGCCCGCGAGATCAGGCGTTCGATACGGAGGGGCGAGTGCTGGTGCCCGTTGGCCAACCAGGCCTATTCCAACATCATGATGCACCCGCCCTCGCTGCTGTCTGCGGTGTCCGCGGGCCTCCGCGGTTCGCGGGACGGGAGGGACAAGGCATGAAGCTCCTCAGGATGACGACCCACGAGTTCGTGAAGCTGGACAGGAGCCTCTGTTTCTGGCCGGTCGGGAATCGGGTGGCGCCATGAAGCTGCTCAGGATGACGACCCACGAGTTCGTGAAGCTGGACAGGAGCCTCTGTTTCTGGCCGGTCGGCACGGTCGAGGCTCACGATGCCGGCCCCCTGGGGACCGACGTCATCGCCCCGGAGAAGCTGGCGGAGGATCTGGCGCCCGAGTTCGGCGCGATCCTGCTCCCCACCCTGCCGTTCGGGCTCGTCAACTCCCTCTCGGGATACCCCGGCGGGATGTGGGTGCAGAAGGAGACCTACAGGTCCCTGGTCGTCGAGCTGCTCGACTCGGTGTCCGTCTCCGGCATCGAGCAGGTCGTCGTCTTCAACGGCCACGGAGGCAATTCGGAAACCCTGTCCGAGGCCCTGTCCGAGGTCTGGAAGTCGTGCGGCGTGCGGACCGCGCTCGTCGACTGGTGGGTGGTGGGCGACGACATCGCAAGGGAGATCTTCGGGTCCTCGGCGGGGCACGGCGGCTCGGACGAGCTGGCCCTGGTCCAGGCGGCCATCCCCGACTTCGTCCCCGAATGGGACGGTTCCGGCTCCTGGCTGGATCGCGAGGGGGTAAGGGCATATCCCGTGCCGGCATGCTCCATCCGCTATTCCGGCTGCGAAGCGAAGCCCTTCTCCGTGGCGGCGGCCTCCGCCTACTACGAGAGGCTGAGGGACAGGATCCGGGGGATCGTCTCGGAGATCCTCGAGGGCTGGAGCGCTGGCGGCCGCATCGACGGGTGAGGGCCTCCGCGGCTATCGCCCGTGTCCATGTCCGTGTCCGTGCCTGTGGTGGATGTCCGGGAGATGGGCGTGCGAATGCTCGATGAGTTCGTGCAGATGCGGGTGGCAGTGCCTCTCCCCGGCCGGCTCGGTCCCGTCGTGGGCGTGCGCGTGATGGATTTCGTGGACGTGCATGTGCTCGTGCGAGAGCGGTCCGTGCGAATGGGCGTGGATGTGCCTCTCGCCTGACTGCAGCCATACCCCGGCGGCCATCAGGACCGCGGCTGGCAGCAGCATAGGCCCGGCCGGCTCGCCGAGGATCAGCAGCGAAGCGCCCGCGCCTATGAAGGGTGCCGTCGAGAAGAGCGCCCCCGTCCTCGCCGCACCGGCCTCCCTCAAAGCCAGGATGAACAGCACGAGGCTGGCCCCGTAGCCCAGGAATCCCGCCAGCCCTGCGATCGCCGCGGTGCCTGCATCCGGAAGGGACATGCCGAGCAGGGCGGAGGCCGCCAGGTTGACCGAGCCTGCCGCCAGCCCCTTGATGCCGGCGATCACGACGGGGTTCCCCGCCGAGATCCGGCGCGTGAGATTGTTGTCCAGAGCCCACAGGAGACATGCCCCCGCGATCGCAGCCCCGCCGGCCGGACCGGCGGAGCCCGCGCCGTCTCCGGCGGCCGGTGCGGCGGAGAGCAGGGCGGCACCTGCGATCACGAGGGCCAGCCCGGCGGCGATCCTGCCTCCGACGTTCTCCCTGAACAGCGCGCCGGCGATCAGCACGGTCAGGACCCCCTCGAGGTTGAGCATGAGCGAGGCCGTGGATGCGGATGTCCTGGCGAGCCCCCACATCAGGAGCACCGGCGCGGCCATGCCTCCAGACACGACCGCCCCGGCCAGCCAGGGCGCGTCGCGCCGCGTGAGCCCGGTGGAGAAGCGCCTGCCCCCGGGCGTGACCCCTGCCGCCAGCGCGACCGCCCCCAGCCCGACGCCCGACCCGAGGTAGAGGAGCCCCGCCAGCACCGCAGGCTCCACATCGCCGAGGAGTGCCTTCGCCGCAACGGTGGCGCATCCGAAGAGGATGGCGGACGAGACGGCCAGCAGCCGCCCGCCGGGGGCGTTCAGGGGATGAAGCCCGGGGTTCAGCGCAGGATCTCGACGAAGCCGCGCCCGACCCTCACGATGCGGCTCGGGCCGGTGGAATCGAGCCGGCCGCCGTCGAGGCAGAGATCGGCGGCTCCCCGCACGGCATCCTCCACGCAGGCGAAGTCGAGAGCCGGGGGATTGTCGCGGGTGTTGGCGCTGGTGCTCACGAGGGGGTAGCCGACCTCGCCGAGGATCGCCCTGGTCAGCGGATCGGCCGGCACCCTGACGGCGACAGTCCCGTCGGGCGCGCAGACCCAGCCGGGAGCCGACCTGCCTGCACGGAGCACGATGGTGAAGGGACCGGGCCAGCATTCCCCGGCCAGGGCGGATTCCTCCTCGTCCATCTCCGCGAGGTCGCGCGCCATCCCGAGATCCGACGCCAGGACGATGAAGGGCCTGCCTACGCCATACCCCTTGATGGAGGCCAGGCGGCTGACGCTTTCGGGCCTCCCGGCGCGGCAGGCAAGCCCGTACACGGTGTCGGACGGGTACAGGACTATCCCGCCGGAATGGAGCACCTCGGCCGCATCCTCGATCTGGACGGCGGAGAGGAAGGAGCGCTGGATGCGGATCGTCCTGCCCGGGGTCACATCCCCCTCTTGGCCCTGAGCCTGATCCCCAGCTCCGGATCGGACAGGGCCAGGATCTGCGCGGCCAGGAAGCCCGCGTTCCTCGCTCCGTGCGAGCCGATGGCCACGGTGGCCACGGGGATGCCCTTCGGCATCATGACTGTGGACAGGAGCGCGTCCAGGCCGTTGAGCGGGCCGGCCTCCAGGGGCACCCCGATCACAGGCAGGATGGTTCGGGAGGCCACCGCGCCAGCGAGATGGGCAGCCAGCCCGGCCCCGGCCACCAGCACGCGGATGCCCGCAGCCTCTGCCCCGGCAGCATAGGCGGCGACGTCGCCGGGATTCCTGTGGGCCGACATGACCCTGACCTCGCATTCGACCCCGAGATCCTCGAGGACCGCCCTGGCCAGGTCCATGACCTCCCTGTCGCTCTCGCTGCCCATCAATATCCCGACTCTGGCGGCCATAGCCCTCCCCGCGCCTCCCGGCCTGGGGCCGGGCCCGGGCGCATGTGCTTCATCATCAGGTAGCGCCGATGTCCTTCCGCCAGGAGGCGCCCCGGAACGAGATGGTGCGGACCGCTGCGTACGTCTTCGCAAGAGCCTCGCCCAGGCCGGCTCCGATGCCGGTGACGCCCAGCACCCGCCCGCCCGCCGTGACGAGCCGTCCGCCCGACATGGCGGTGCCGGCATGGAACACCGTGATGCCACTGTCATCGTCCATCGCCGAATCGATCCCGTCGATCCCGAACCCGCTCCCGTAAGCGCCTGGGTACCCCTCCGAGGCCATGACGACGCAGGCCGAAGCCCCGGGCAGGATGCCGATCCCGGAGAAGTCCGGATCCCCCGTCGCGCAGGAAAGGAATGCCGCTCCGGCGTCCCCCTCCAGAAGGGCGAGGACGGCCTGTGCCTCGGGATCGCCGAACCGGCAGTTGAATTCGAGCACTGCCGGGCCTTCCTCCGTGAGGATCAGGCCTGCGTAGAGCACCCCCCTGTAGTCGGTGCCGCGGCGGTGGAGCTCTTCGAGGACCGGCTGGAAGACGCTCGAGAGCGCCCAGTCCGAGAGCCCTCCGGGGATCCCGGGCGCGGGGCACACCGCTCCCATTCCGCCTGTGTTGGGCCCCCTGTCGCCGTCGAAGGCCCTCTTGTGGTCGCGGCTGGGAGGCAGCACGAAGGCCTTTTCACCGGAGCAGAGAGCCATCATGCTCACCTCGCGGCCCTGGAGCCTCTTCTCGAGAACCACCCTGCCCCTGCCTCCGGGGAAGAGCCTGCCCAGGGCATCCGAGGCTTCGTCGTCCCCGTCGGGGAGGAACACGCCCTTTCCGGCTGCAAGGCCGTCGTCCTTGAGGACCCAGCCGGCCCACGAGCCGCCGGTCGCCCCGCGGACATCCGCGGGAGTGGAACAGAGAACCCCGGGGGCGGTCGGCACCCCGGCGGCGGCCATCAGCTCCTTGGCGTACCACTTGCTCCCCTCGAGCATGGCGCATGCCGCGGAGGGGCCGAAGCAGGGTATACCCGCGGACTCCAGGGCGTCGGCGATGCCCGCGACGAGGGGGGCTTCGGGGCCGGGCACGACCAGGTCCGCCCCCAGCCGGGAAGAAAGGCCGATGAGGCCTTCGATGTCATCCGCCCTGACGGGATGGCATTCACAGGTCGCGGCCATGCCGGGGTTGCCCGGGGCGGCATGCAGCTCGTGGCCGCCTTCGCGGGAGAGGGCGTGGATTATCGCATGCTCCCTGCCGCCCGAGCCGATCACGAGGACCCTCATTTCCCGGGCTCCCTGAGCGGCGCATACGCATGGCGCGCCTCGGGGAAGGAACCGTTCCTCACCTCGCCGGCGTAGTCCGAAAGAGCCCGGTTGATCGCGGCTCCGATGTCGGCGTACTTCTTCAGGAATCTCGGCTCGAAGCCCCTGGTGATGCCCAGCATGTCGTTGACCACGAGTATCTGGCCGTCGGTGAACCTGCCGGCCCCTATGCCGATGGTCGGTATCGAGAGGGCCCCGGTGACGTCCCGCGCGATCGCCTCCTCGACGCTCTCGAGGACGAGGGCGAACGCACCGGCATCCTCGAGGGCCCTGGCTTCCGACATCACGCGACCGGCCTGGTCGGCCCCGACCGCTCTGTACCCGCCCGATGCTCGGACGGACTGTGGCAGGAGCCCGACGTGACCCATCACGGGGATGCCGGAGGCGATTATGGCAGCCGTCCTCGCGAGAGGCATCGGCGAGCCTCCCTCGAGCTTGACGGCGTCCGCACCCCCTTCGGCGACGAGGCGCACGGCCGAGTCGACGGCTCTCCCGTCCGAAGCCTGATATGATCCGAAAGGCATGTCGGCCACGACGAACGTGCCGGGAGCGCCCCGCCTGACAGCCTTCACGTGCGGGAGCATCATCTCCACCGTGGCTCCGAGCGTCGTCTCCTCGCCGAGAACTGCCATGGCGATGGAATCGCCGACAAGGATGAAGTCGATGCCGGCCTCCTGCTCCAGGAGGGCGGTCGGGAAGTCGTATGCCGTGAGGGATGCGATCCTCGTGCCCTCGGCCTTCATCCTCGCGAAATCCGTTACGGTCCGCATGGTCACCCGACCTTTCCACCGGCCGGAGCTCCCCCGCCGGGGGCGTCCGGGAACAGCTTCCTGTAGACGATCAGGTACGCAGCGAGCCCGTATGCGAGCCCGGCGACCACGTCCACCACGTAGTGTTCGGCCCCGTAGACGATCTCGAAGCAGAGGGCCGCCACGGGCAGGGCCACCCACCATGCGCGCCTGCCGAACTCGTGGAGCGAGACGAGGAGAGTCATGAACGGGAGCCCTGCGTGCAGGGACGGCATGGCCCCCCTGGGGCTGGGCTGGAAGGCCCCCGACAGCCAGTCGCTCGTGAAGCTCGAGAGGGCCAGGTAGACGACCCTCTCGGCATGATGGATGTCCCCCTCCAGTTCGGCCATCCAGGGAGGCGTCAGGGGGAACAGGACATAGGTGAGATACCCCGCCAGGGAGATCAGCACCACGGCGACCGAGGCCCTCTTCATCGAATCCACTCCCCTGCGCCACAGCAGGATGCCCGGCAGCAGGAACGGGAAGGCGAAGAGGGAGGCGTGCAGCACCGCGAAGATGTAGTCGTACCAGGCGAAGCTCGGGGTCGGATGGAGGACTCCCTGCAGCCATACCGTAGGCAGGGTGCCGAAGAACCTCTGCTCCATCGCGATTATGCCGGCCCCGTGGAAACCGTCGGAACAGGTCGAGACAAGCAGCCTGAGGGCCTGGTAGGACACCGTGAGCATGGCGTAGTAGAACCAGCGCCTGGCCCAGTCGGGGATCGCACGGGTCCGGAGCCCTGCGTAGAGGAGGGCGAAGATGGCGAGCTGCGCCGGCCATCTCGGGACGAGCCTCATGAACGGGATCAGGGCCGCGGCGACGCTGTACGCGCCGCAGATGACGAGGATCGCTCGGTAGTACCGGTCGGCGACCGCCTCGAGGAGTTTACCTTTCAGATCGAACACCCATCCCGATGCTCCGGCCGAGCTGTCCGTTCGGTTCTGTGAGAGAGCGAGGGGGGCCAAGGCGTGACGAATGACGTCTCGGTAGGGTTAGAGGACTTGAACGGCCTTCTGCTGTCGCTTCTGCTGCTCACCGGACCCCGGGGGGTGGTCGCTGCATCGGCCAGCAGAAGGGCGCTGCCTCCATCTGTACCCAAAGCACTCGCAGGCTTCGGCCCCCCAGGCAAGTAGTGTAAGGGAACCTCCCGGGAATGTCAAACGAGGCGCCGGTCCATCCCGGGGGGCCTTCATCCTGATGGCGGGCCGGCAAGGATCGGGTGGATGCCGGTCGGAATGCGGGACCACCCCCGGAGGTGGGGTCACGGGCCTTCCTCCTGATGGCGGGCCTTCCTTCGGATGAGCGACGGGTTTAGAATGATGGCTGACGGAACCACAGCCCGGCATGCCGGGCGACGAGGAGGGCTGATGCACAGGATTCTGACGACCCTGGCCGCGGCTGCGGCCCTGCTGCCGGGAGCCTGCGGCGGTTCTGGAGTGGTGGAGGGCCCGGTGCCCGCAGGGGACCCGCTGCCCGACATCACTGATGCCGATCTCGCGACCCTTTCGGCCGGCAACCGGGAGTTCGCCCTGGCGCTCTTCGGCGGGCTGTGCCTCGAGAGCGGCGACGGGAACGTGATGTTCTCCCCCTACAGCATCTCCTCCGCCCTCGCGATGACCTGGGCGGGAGCTTCCGGAACCACCGCCGGGGAGATGGCCGCGGTCCTGGGGTTCGACATCGACCGTCCGCTGGTCCACTCGGGCTTCCGGCGCATCGGGGGGATGCTGGATCCCGAAGGCCGTGCGGCGATGTGCGAAGGCGATCCGATCGAGCTCGACGCAGCCAACGCCGTCTGGGCCGAAGCCGGGTTCCCCCTGCTCGACACTTACGTCGGCATCGTGACGGGATGCTACAGGGCGGAGGCCAGGAACGCCGACTTCTCGGGCAATCCCGAAGCCCAGCGCCAGACGATCAACGGCTGGGTGAGCGAAGCCACGCACGGCCGGATCGAGGATCTGCTCGGGCCCGGCTCGATATCCGCCGACACCAGGATGGTGCTCACCAATGCCGTCTATTTCAAGGGAAGCTGGCTCGACGAGTTCGACCCGGGCCAGACCCGCGAAGGCAGTTTCACCACCCTTGCCGGCGTGGAGAAGACCGTCCCCCTGATGCACAGGACCGACGACATGGACTACTTCGATGGCGAGGGCTTCAGGGCAGTCTCCCTGCCCTATTCCGACGGGGCGAGCCGGATGGTGGCGATTCTCCCCGACAGCGGCGTCAGGGAGTTCGAGCAGCGGTTCTCGACGGCCGATCTCACAGCCATGACCGACGGGTTCTCCACCCGCGAGGTCTTCCTGGCCATGCCGAGATTCGAGTGCACTTCGTCGTTCTCGCTATCGCCGGTGCTGTCCGGGATGGGCATGGCCGGGGCCTTCGACCCGTCCACGGCCGACTTCTCGGGCATGACGGGCGGGCGCGACCTGTTCGTGAGCGACGTGGTCCACAAGGCGTTCGTCAGGGTCGACGAGACCGGCACGGAGGCCGCGGCGGCCACCGGGGTCATCATGGCCCTCACCGCGATGCCGCAGGATCAGCCCGTGCAGTTCGTCCTGGACAGGCCGTTCGTGTTCCTGATCATCGACGATCTTACCGGGACGGTGCTGTTCATGGGGCGGATGGCTGATCCGACAGCCTGAAGTTCATATCCTGACAGGCCGTTCGTGTTCCTGATCATCGACGATCTTACCGGGACGGTGCTGTTCATGGGGCGGATGGCTGATCCGACAGCCTGAAGTCCTCAGTTACGAGTCTCCGGGCAGGCCCTGTCCACCCTCTCGAAGTATTCGGCGCGGCACGCCCGTTCGATGCGCGACATGGCGCCGGAGGCGCCCCTGAAGTCGCCCCTCGCCGCGGCGAAGACTCCGTGTCCGTGAACGATCGCGGCATCGCCGCCGAGGAGCGCCGGTGGGAGCGTGCGGTACAGGCCGGAGGGCCCGGCGCCCACCTCGCCCGATACGATCGGGACGCCTCCGGCGTGCCGCCCGTGGGGGCAGCGGAGGTGACAGGAACCCCTGTCCGGGCATGAGGGTCTCCCGCAGGCCAGCGAAGCGATCACCGCGAACCTGGGGTGCCCGTGCAGCATGCCGTCGGCGCCGGTGACCCGCAGGGCTTCGACATGGGCCATGTACTCGCTCGAGGCCGTGATCGCCGCGCACGAGGAGCCGTCCAGCGGGCAGGCGTCGACGGCCCCCGGGAGCTCGTCGAGCGACGAGGCGGTCTGGCTGATGTAGAGAACGCCGTCCAGCAGCCAGGATACGTTCCCGAAGTAGGAGTCCACCAGCCCGGATTCCACGGTCCTCGCCCCCGCTTCGGCGATGGCGGCCCTGACTTCGCTCTCCGTACGGAAAGGCCCTGCCGCGAGCTCCATCCCGCCGGCCGCGCCGCAAGGGAAGTCGCCGGCCCCCTCCCGCACAGCCTCGACCACACGCCGCCAGGAATCGGGGGGTCTCCCTCCGGCTTCGAGGGCGTCGAGATAGTCCGCCATGAACTTCACGAAGCACGCGAAACACACCGAACTGGCCGACACGAACGCCTGCTCGGGGCTCACGGCGCCCCATGCGGCGATGCCCGGCCCGGGGACGATCGCGCTCCGCCTCCGCCCGAGCAGGCCGGCGAGGAGCCCGGCATCCATGCGCGGGGCGACGGGTATCTCGTGCAGGAAGGTCAGGGATTCGCAGTCGGAGGGGCGTATCGGCCCTCCCCCCTGCCCGGCCAGCAGCCCGATCATCGAGCTCCACGGCTCTGACGGCCGGAACAGGAGGAGCGAGCAGACCGCCAGCCTCTCGAACGCCTCCTCGAGGAGGGGCCTCCCGGGGCCGTCGCCCACCCACTCGACGGAGTCGTCCCGCCCCCCGAACAGAATCGAGCCAGGGGCGGCCAGTCCGGTCCGCTCGAGCTTCTCCGCATACTTCGCGAGCAGGGCCTTCAACGCTTCAGATCCCCGCCGGGAGGCCGAGGGCCTCCGCCTTCCCGGGCAGAGGAGATCCGTCGGAGTCCAGGCCCCTGATCCGGTAGTACCTAGCGCGGGCCTCGAGGAATTCAACCCTGGGGAGCGGGGGGAGCTCCGGCCAGGGGCCGGGCGTGCCGGGCTCCTCGAAGAACCTGGCGGGCAGGTCGTCGTCGGCTTCGGTGAAGCCGCGGAGCCCGTTCATGATCCTGTCCCGGAACGTCACCCTCTCGCCCAGGTCCATCAGGTCCTGGCCGGAGCGCTCGATGCCGGTCACGGCCGACAGGGCGTCGGCGAACTCCTCCACCGTCGCCCCGAAGAGGCTGAACCGGCAGGCTCCGATAGAGTCCATCGCGGCGTTGGTGTCCTCCGCCGTCTTGATGATGCGGGCCTTGCCGGCGAAGGAGAGCCTGTCGGTGGCCACCGGTTTCCTGAGGATCTCGTGGCTGATCGGGTAGGCCCGCAGGTGGCAGCCGCCCCTGGTGGCCACGGCGTAGGCCAGCGCCATCCCGTAGGCCCCCCTGGGATCGTAGGCGGGCAGTTCGAGGCCCTTCACCGTCATCGAGACCTCCGGGCGCCCCCGCATCCCGGCATACCTCCGCGAACCCATGGCCAGGTCCGGGGCCCGTCCGGCCCCGATGTCGCGCAGGAGCGAGAGCACCTCAGAAGGGGCGAGGCGCCTTCCCTCGATCTCGGAATGGCACGCCAGGGTGGAGCCCGCGCTTATCGTGTCCATCCCGAGGTGCGTGCATATGTCGTTGGCCTCCAGCACGGCCGACATGTCCTCGTTCTCTATCAGGGCGCTGAAGTGGGACATGGTCTCGAACTCGGGGATGTGCACGCCGTCGCGTCCCACCCGCTTGCACTGTATCCGGCAGCCTTCGCAGCCCGCCCTCTTCGAGCCCAGCAGCCTCGCATAGGCGGGTGCGTTCATCCCTGGCGCCGCATCGAAGCTCGTGCGCCTGAAGTTGGCGGTGGGCATCATGCCGCGGGCGTGCATGAGGTCGTAGAGGGCACCGGTGCCCATGTTGTGGAGCCCGAAGGCCCCCATGACCACCGGGCTCGCGGAGAGCAGCCTGTTGATCGCGGCGCACGCCTCCGACAGCCTTCCGGGGTCGGAGGCGCCGGGCCTGCCCGATCCCCTGACGGAAACGTACTTCAAGTTCCTCGATGCGAGGCAGAGCCCCAGGCCGTTCCTGCCGGCGGTATGGCAGCCGTCGATGACGATGTTGGCGTACAGGACGCCGTTGTCGGCCGCGGGGCCCGTGAGGGCCGTGGAGCCCCTCCCGCCGAGCAGCCCCGAGACTTCGGCCGTGTCGCGTCCCCGGAGCCCTTCGGCGTCCACGAGGCGGGCTGTTCCGTCCTCTATCTCGAGCCCGGCGAGCCGGGGGCTCGTGCCGGTGATCACCACGGCGGCGAGGCCGGCCCTGGCCATCTCCGCGGCGAAGGCCCCTCCGGCGGAGGAGTCGCCGACGGTCCCGGTGAGCGGGGACATGCACATTGCGCTCACCCTCCCGGACGCCGGTGAGAGCGTTCCGGCCAGGGGGCCGGCCGCCAGCACGAAGGGCATGCCGGGATCGTCCCAGGAGAGCGTGCAGCAGGGGCGGACGAACGCGCCCGCGAGCCCCCTCCCGCCGATCCAGCGCTCCCAGAGGCCGGGATCGAGAGGCGCCCTCCGGGTGACGCCGGAGCCCAGATCCGCGAAGAGGACTTCCCTTCCGGCCGTGCCTACCCCCGTATCCGCAGAAGGTACCACGCCAGCGCCGCCAGGTTCAGGGCGACCGTCAGCCAGAAAAGCGCCTGGAACCCAGCCTTGCGTGTCTTGTGGGAGAGCAGCCTCTGCGCGATCAGGGCTCCGGGCCATCCCCCCAGGAGCGAGAGCAGGTGCAGGGTGTTCTCGGGAACCCTGCGGCCGCCGGCAGGAGCCGCCGCCTTGTCGGAGGCATACACGACGAAGGAGACGGCGCTCATGACGAGATAGACGAGCGTGACTGCCCAGTCGGCCCTCCCCGTGAAGGCGAGCCATCCCAGGAGAACGAGGAAGGCCACCGCGAAAGCCATGAGAACCGTGAAAAGGCCGCTCCCGCGCCCTGCCGTGGCGGTGCGGCCCCCGCCGGCCCGGGCCTTCGTGAAGATCACGTCGTCGGCCCGCCTGCGGTCCTTGTCGTCGGTGGTGGGGACGTAGTCGACCAGCTCCCCGCCCCTCGGCCTCGCCTGGCCCGGGCGGAAGGCCTTGATGTGGACGAATACCCTGTCGCCGCCGCCCTCCGGGACGATGAAGCCGAACCCCCTGTTGTCGTTCCAGTCCACGATCTTCCCGAGCTTTCTCATGCCACTCCGATTCCGGGCTCGTAGGGCCCGGCCCTCCACGCGCGTGCCTGTGAACCCCGCCCTACCCCGCGATGGCCCGGTAGGGCAGGAACCCGGTGATCACACCGGAAACGGCGCCGAAATCGGCGCATATCCAATCGAGAGCCCCGCGAAGTCACGCAACCGGGTACTCAGGAATCTCCCCCGGACGCAGCGCCTGCGAACTCCGCCACTATCCCGCGGATCCTCTTCAGCTCGCCGGTCCGCTGAAGATATGGCACTCCGGGCATGCCCGTCACAGAGGAGGCGGTCGACTGCCCGGGCCTGTAGGTCCACACCCTCTCGAGGGGCCAGTTGCTGTCGAGGTAGCTGCATCTGTACCCGCCTCCGCCGAGCGGCTCCATCTCCGTCACGATCAGCGAGTGGGCGTCGATCCCGCGGATCTGGAGCTTGACGTAGGCGAGCCCCTCCCTGGAGGTCTCGGCATGGATCCTGTCCATCAGGGCGGCGAGCCTGGCCGCAGACACCCGGTGCGATCCGGCGAGTCCGTCCACCCAGGCGAAACGGAGCACGCCGTCGGAGATCTGCCTCCTCTCGAGGACCTTCTGGATGTCCTGCCGGCAGTCCGCCGAAAAGTCACGGAGGCACGAGTAGCCCGGGATCTCCACCACCCTGTCGGCGTCCATCACCGACCTGACGGCCTCCCGCACGGCGCCGGGACCGGGCCTCGGCTTCGAGGGCTCGAAGTAGACCAGGTAGAGGGCGGCCCGCGTGAACCTGGAGTGCCACCAGCAGACCCCGTTGCGGAGGATCCCGCCCGAGTTGCCGAAGGCGAGGAGGTTGGGATTCGACGACGCCCCTGGAGGATTGGCCGCGAGGGCCCGGGCGTAGTCCTTCGACAAGGCCCTGGCGGCGTACTCCTCGCGGGAAACGGCGGCGGGCCGCCATTCCGCGGGACGGCTTGTCGCGTCAGGCATCATCCCCGGCCTGCTCTCCCGAAGGCCGTCCCATCGGCAGCCCGGGTCCCGCCGGGGGCGTTCCGTCACACGCGGGTTCGATGTGGGTGAACACCGTCGAACCCGGTATCTCCGAGCAGATCTCGCCTTCGATGGATTCGAGGAGCAGGTGGCCGCGCTCGATCGACCAGTCCCCCGGCACGAGGACATGGAACGAGATGAACCGCATGGATCCGGCGCGCCTGGTGCGGAGGGCGTGGAACCGGACACCGTCGCCCCTGTGGCGGTCGAAGACCCGGAGGACCAGCCCCTTCTCGCTCTCGGGAATGGCGGCGTCCATCAGCCCGTCCACCGACCGGTGCACGATGCCGAATCCGGTCCGGAGGATGTTCACGGCAACGAGGACCGCGATAACGGGATCGAGCCAGGCCCATCCCGTGAGGGCCACGGCGCCCATGCCGGCCAGCACGCCGGCTGAAGTGAGGACGTCCGTCATGAGATGGCCGGCATCAGCTTCGAGGGTGATGGAGTCGTACCTCCTGCCGGCCAGGCGCAGTACGATCGCGACGGCGAGGTTCACGGCCGATGCGGCTGCGGAAACGGCGGCTCCCGCACCCAGGCGCTCGAGCGGCACGGGATTCGAGAACCTGGGCACGGCGGCCGCGATCATGGCCGCAGCAGCAGCCAGGATGAGCGCCCCCTCGGCGCCGCTCGAGAAGTACTCGGCCTTCCCGTGCCCGAACTCGTGTTCCCTGTCCACGGGCCTGGCCGCGATCGAGAGCATCGCCAGGGCGATGGCGGCTCCGGCCAGGTTGACCCCGGACTCCATGGCGTCGGAAAGCAGCCCGACCGAGCCGGTCAGGCCCCATGCAGAGAGCTTGAGGGCTATGGTCGTGACGGCCGCGGCGATGGACAGCCACGCGAATCGCGTGAGCCGCGGCCCGCGCATCGCGCCGGTCTGTCGTTCCACGTCTCCGGCCTGCATCCCGTTAGTCCCGCCCGGCGGCTCTCGCCATATTACCCCGCACTGATCCGCGCCTGTCCGAAACGCCCGCGAATCAGGAAAGGCACGCGGCAATATACGGGAATCGCGCCGGACCCGCCGGGCGTCACCGTACACGGAGGAACGATCCCGGAGGGGCTCTGGAATGGCCGAAAACATCACTCCACAGAAGCAGGACTTCGCACAGTGGTACCAGGACGTCATACGGGAGGCCGAGTTGGCCGACTCGTCCCCGGTCCGCGGATGCATGGTGATCCGCCCCTACGGGTATGCGATATGGGAGAGGATCCGCGACAACCTGGACGCGCGGTTCAAGGCGACTGGGCACGAGAACGCCTATTTCCCGCTCTTCATCCCGCAGAGCTTCATCAACAGGGAGGCCGAGCACGTCGAAGGCTTCGCCCCCGAGCTGGCCATAGTGACGCACGGCGGCGGGAAGCAGCTCGAGGAGCCCCTGGTTGTGCGCCCCACATCCGAGACCATCATCAACCACATGTTCTCGAAGTGGATAGGCAGCTACCGCGACCTGCCGATGCTCCTCAACCAGTGGGCCAACGTGGTCAGGTGGGAGATGCGCCCGAGGGCGTTCCTCCGCACCACCGAGTTCCTGTGGCAGGAGGGGCACACCGCCCATGCCACCGAGGAGGAGGCCCGCAGCGAGACCATGAGGATGCTCAGGGTCTACGAGGCCTTCGCGGCCGAGAACGCCGCCATGCCCGTGATCCCCGGGAGGAAGACGGACAGGGAGAAGTTCGCCGGCGCGGTGGAGACCTACTCCATCGAGGCCATGATGGGCAACGGCTGGGCCCTCCAGTCCGGCACGAGCCACTACCTCGGCACCAACTTCGCCAGGGCCTTCAACACCCGCTACCTCGACGAGAACAACGAGCAGCAGTTCGTGCACCAGTCGAGCTGGGGAGTCTCCACCAGGCTCGTCGGCGCAGTCATCATGGTCCACGGCGACGACGCAGGGCTCAGGCTGCCCCCCGAGCTGTCCCCGGTGCAGGTGGTCATCGTCCCCATCAGCAGGACCGATGACGAGCGCTCGGCGGTCGGCGAGGCCGCCGCGAGGATATGCATGGACCTCGAGGGCGCGGGGGTCCGGGCGAAGGTGGACGACCGCCAGACCGTCAGCCCGGGGTTCAAGTTCCATCACTGGGAGGTCCGCGGCGTGCCGGTCAGGCTCGAGCTGGGCCCGAGGGACCTGCAGGCTGGCGTGGTGACGGCCAGTGCCAGGAACCGCCCCGGCAGGGACGCCAAGTTCACGATCGGGCTCGACGCCGTGGTGTCCGAGATCCCTCGGAGGCTTTCGGCCATCCAGCGCGAGATGTTTGAGGAGGCCGTCGCCAGGCGGGACGCGATGACCTGGGAGGCGGCCACCTACGACGAGTACAAGGCCGTGTCGGGCGAGCGGGAGGGCTTCTGCAGGGTCTGGTGGGCCGGCGGCCCGGATGAGGAGGAGAGGCTCCAGCAGGAGACCAAGGCCACCATCCGCTGCATACCCCTCGACCAGGAGGGCGGGGAGGGCGCCTGCTTCATGACCGGCAGACCTTCGAGGAGCAGGGCCATCGTGGCGAGGGCCTACTAGATGGCGCGGAGGACGCGGAGCGGCAGGCGGGGCTCCGGGACCGGCTTCGGCTCCCGCAGGAACCGGGGTGACGCCAGGCCCGGCTTCGTCGAGATCGCCACCGCCATCCTGCTCTGCTCCGCTCTCGCGGCGGCCGTCACATGGCCCCTCGCGGCGCACCCCGCCTCCGGGGCCCACGACGGGACTGACACCTTCTTCAACACCTGGCTGATGGCGTGGAACCACGAGGCTCTCACGAGCCTGCGGAATCCCCTGGATACGCCCATCTTCGCAGGCCAGCCCGACGCGGGAGGCCGCAGCGACCTCCTCCTGACGCAGACCCTCGCCGCCATGCCGCTCAGGTTCGCCGGGCTGGGGCCTCTGGCGGCCCACAATCTCGTACTCGTGCTGTCGCTCGCCTTCTCGGGCCTCGCGGCATACCTGCTGGCACGGCAGGTCGGCTGCGGGAAGGCGGGAGCACTGTTCGCCGGCGGCGCGTTCGTCTGCCTGCCCTTCTTCCAGAGCCATCTCTGGCACATCCAGCTCTTCTCGGCCGGGCTCTCCGTCATGGCGCTCAGGCAGGCGTTCAGGATCGCGTCGGGATCGGGCAGGGGTTTCTGGCTCGGCATCCTGGTCGCGCTGCAGTGCATGGCTTCGCTCTACTACCTCGTCTTCCTCGACCTCGCCATCCTCCTGTACCTGCCATGGGCCGCGAAGAGGGGCGGTGGGAAGGCGCTGCTGGAAACGGGCCTCTGGACCCTGGCCGGAAACGCGGCCTGCATCCCTCTCCTCCTCGGCCACTTCGAAAGCGCGGCCTCCTGGCGGGTGGACACGATGGCCTCCGCCGACCTGTCGGCCCTGGTCTCGCCGTGGAGCGACAGCATGCTCCTCGGGAGCCTCAGGCCGGCTTCGACCCTGGGCGAGATCGCGTTCTGGCCGGGCCTGGCAGTCGTCGTCGGAGCCTTTGCGTGGGTCCTGCGCCGCCCCCGGAAGGACGGGATGGCCGGCGGATGGTTCCTCGCGGCGGCGTTCCTGCTCTTCCTGGCCGTGTCGCTCGGCCCCACGGTCGTCTTCTTCGGCAGGCAGATCTGCCCGGGCCCCTGGAGGCTCCTGGCCGGCCTGCCGGGCTTCTCGTCGATAAGGCTCCCCTCCAGGGCGGCCTTCCTGTTCCTCCTTCCGGCGGTCCTGGCCGCCGGGCGCGCCCTCTCCGGGAAGCCGCTCCTTGCCTTCGCCGGGATCGCGCTGTGCCTCGCCGAGGCCTGGCCGGGGCCGATGCCGCTCGTCGACGCCACGCCCGAGAGGTTCCACGGGTGGCTGGCCGCGAGGGACTTCTCGCGCATAGCCATCCTCCCGGTCAGGGCCGACCTGTCCGACCCCTCCTACGAATGCGGGAACCTGCTGGGGCAGACCCTCCATTTCACCCCGACGGTCAACGGCTACGGCACCAGCCTGCCGGAGGGCTACGCCGAGACGGCGGAGATCCTGAACACCTGGCCCTCCCCGCGGGCGGACAGCCTGCTGGACGAGCTCGGCGTGGAATGCCTGATATGCAGGGGATTCGTGCCGCCCGAAGCCGATCCGGTCTGGACCGCAGGTCCGCGCCCGGTGTCGGCGGTGGTCCTGGGGAGGCGGCCGGCCGGGGGGGTCTGAACCGGAAGAGGCTGACACGGCCCGGCCTCCCTGCTTATTCTTTCGAGGAAGCGGAGTCATACCCCCGAGGAGGTCCATCGTGTTCCTTTCGACGGCTGCGGTCGTTCTGAGCCTATCGGTACAGGAGCCGGCGGGCGCTCCCGTGGCCGGCTTCTCCATGACGGCGCGGTGCCCCCTCGAGGAGCATCCCGCCTCCTTCTCCGGCCTTTCCGCGAGCCATCTCGACAGGAGCGACTCCGACGTCCTGGTCATCGTGTCGTCCTCCGTCGCAGCCCCCCTCTCCGGGAGGCTCGTGCGCTTCCAGCAGGACCTCGAGGCCGAGGGCTTCGACGTCGTCGTCGAACAGATGTCGGGCGGCGATGCGGAAGACCTCCGGGCGCAGATCCAGGGACATCCCGGCCTTGGCGGGGCCATCCTGGTGGGATGGCTGCCCGCCGCCTGGTACGAGATGGACGAATGGGGCGGGCCCCACGAGGAGTTCCCCCTCGACCTATTCCTCATGGACACCGACGGGGTCTGGGGTGATGCCGACGGCGACGGGATGTACGACACCCACACCGGAGACGTCGGGGCCGAGATCTGGGTGGGGCGCATAGACGCCCATGCCGTCGAGTTCGGCGGCGAGATCGAGATGCTGGCCGGCTTTTTCGACAAGAACCACTTCTACCGCACCGGCGCGATGTCGGTGCCCGCAAGGGCGCTGGCCTTCAACGACGACGACTGGGCCTTCTACGAAGACTGCGGCCTCTCCTCCATCTACTCCACCGTCGACGTCTACAACGACGAGAACCAGACCACCGCCGCCTGGTACCGCGACCGCCTTGCCCACGGCTACGAGTTCGTGCACCTGATGTCGCACTCCTCGCCCTGGGGGCACACCTTCAAGACCACTTCGGGCTACTCGGGAACCGTCATGGCCCCGGAGATAGCCCAGATCAACCCGCAGACAGTGTTCGTGCAGCTCTTCGCATGCTCCAACTGCCGCTGGACCGAGCCCGACTGCCTCGGCAACTGGTACCTGTTCGGGGAGGACTACTGCCAGCTCGCCATCGGGTCGACGAAGACCGGTTCCATGCTCGATTTCGAGGTCTTCTACGAACCCATCGGCGACGGGGTCATACCCGGCGCGGCGTTCGAGACCTGGATGAACGCTGTCGGCATCGGCGACGAGGCCTGGCACTACGGCTGCGTGCTCCTCGGCGACCCCACGATCAGGCCGATGGGCGGGGCGGCCGCCGCATCCCTGCCTCCTTCCGGCGGCACGGCTCACGGAGGCGGCAGGGCATGGGCCCAGGTGTCGACCAGCACCCATTCCGACTGCTATCCCGCTGTCGCCGGGGACGCGGGCGACCTCTGGGTGGCCTGGATGACCGGGGGCACCGCACGCCTCGACATAGCCGCCAGGCACTTCGACGGCTCCTCGTGGGGGGCGGTGACCGTGGTCGACTCCGACGAATACTGGGATGTGCAGCCCGCCCTGGCGCTAGATGCCTCGGGCCAGCCCTGGCTCGCATGGGCCAGCTTCGAGGAGGCGAGCTACGGTTACGACATAATGATCGCCCACGGGGCGGGTTTCGGCACCGTATCCACCCTTGTCGACGGATCGGGGTACGACGTGGATCCCTCCCTCTCCCTGGCGGGCGGGAAGCTCTGGCTGACCTGGCAGACATGGCGCAGGGGCGAGGGCGACATCATGGTCAGGACGGTCGACGGGACATTCCCCGAGACGATCCTGTCGGGCTCCGAGGGCTCCGAGGACTTCTCGCCCGTCAGCGCGTCCGACGGGTCGGGATACGTCCATGCCGCCTGGGTCAGGAGCGACCAGACCGGTGACAGGATCATGTGGTCGCGCGGGAACTCCTCCGGCTTCTCCGCCCCGGTGGCGGTCACCTCCGCGGGATGCTTCTCGCGCTCGCCTTCCCTGTCGTTCGCGGGAGGGATGATGCGCCTGGTCTGGCAGGAGGGCGACGCGGCCGGCGCGGGCACTTCGATACGGTCCATGACCTGGGACGGAAGCTCCTGGAGCGCCCCCGTGACGATCCATTCCACCGGCCTGGAGACTGTGTGCCTGCCGGTCGCCGGCACATCCCCGACAGGAGAGCTGTTCACAGCCTGGCAGCAGGGGCGCGGATCGGCTGCCCGGCTCTGGGCATCGACATGGTCCGGGTCCGGCTGGTCGACTCCCGCACTCCTGCTCGACACCGACGGACCCGCATGGACCCCGGCGCTCTGCGGAGGGGTCATAGCCTGGGCAGGGGACGAGTCCGGCTCCGACTGGAACATCTGGGTGTCCCTCGAGGGCGGGGTCGGGATAGAGTCACCCCAGGAGCCCGCCATCGAGGGTGTGGCACTCCTTCGGAACCCGGTGCGAGGAACGGCCCTCCTGTCTGTGCCCGCCGGCCGGACCGAAGCCGGCGTGACGGTGATGGACCTGGCAGGGCGCATAGTCGCCACCGCCTCGGCAGCGGTCGAAGGGGGAGTCGCGGAGTTCTCCTGCGCGAGCCTGCCTTCGGGGACGTATCTCCTCCGCGTGACCTGCGGAGAGGTGACCTCCGGCCTCAGGATGACCGTGATCCGCTGACGGGCTGCCGGAGGGCCCGTGACGGACGGGGGGAGGGCCGGCCCTCCCCCCTCCGCATCCGGGCAGGCGCCCGGAACCCGTCTATTCGACGACGGCCGCGGTGGAACCCTCTACGGGAGCCCAGGGCTCGAAGCGCACACCTTCGATGTGCCGGGCCAGGAATTCCTCCATGCGGCCCGCGAAGTCGAGGTTGTTGGCTTCCAGAGCGAAGCCGTGTCCCTCGTCGGCGTAGAGCACGTACTCGACGGGAGTGCCGACGGCCCTGAGCGCATCCACGAGCTGGTCGCTCTCGGCCTGGACAACCCTCGGGTCGTTGGCGCCCTGGATCACCAGGAGCGGCGTCCTGATCTCATCCGCGTGGTTCAGGGGCGACCTGTCGGCGAGCAACGAGGAATCGGCCGCGAGGCTCCCGATCCGGACGTCCAGCAGCGCGTCCATCGGCCTCCAGTAGGCCGGGACGCTCTGCCGGAAGGTGATCAGGTCGGAGGGGCCGAAGAGGTCCACCGCCGCGGCGTAGAGGTCCGGCGTGAACGCGACTCCGGCAAGGGTGGCGTATCCGCCGAAGGATGCCCCGGCTATGACGAGCCTTTCCGGATCGGCGTACCCCTGATCCACCGCCCACGTCGCCGCATCGGTGACATCGTCCTGCATCGCACCGCCCCACTCCCTGTTGGCGGCGTTGAGGAACTCCCTGCCGAAGCCCGTCGAGCCCCTGAAGTTCACCTGCAGCACCGCGAAGCCCCGGTTGGCCAGGAGCTGCGAGATGGGATCGTAACCGTAGTTGTCCCTGGCCCACGGCCCGCCGTGGACGAACATGACAAGCGGCAGCCCGGTGGAATCGACCCCCGGGGGCAGGGTGAGGTAGGACGGGAGCATCAGGCCGTCCCTGGCGGGGATCAGCAGGGGCCGGACATCTGCCGGCTCGTAGTCCTCCAGTGCCGGTATCGCGCTGAAGAGGAAGCCGGCGGTGCCTGCAATCCTGTCGTAGAGGTAGTAGCTGACGGGATTCGACGGGCTGTAGTATCCAACGATCCAGACATCCTCCGCGCGGTCGCTCGAGGCGATGAAGAAGTCGCCCTCCGCCACGGTGGAGAGGAAGTCGAAGTCGGCCTGCAGGGCGGGGTCGAGGATCTCGACCCTGCGCCTGAGATAGGTGAATGTGACGGCGCGTGGCGTGACCGTCTCCTCGTCGAAGAACACCCCGCCGGCATCGCACAGGGGATCGGACGCGAGCACGGTCTCCTCGCCCGAGGCGGGGTCGTACCTGACGAGACGGGACGTGTTCGAGCCCAGGGTGCTGTTCAGATAGATGCCCGAGCCGTCCTTCGTCATGCGGACTGGGTACACCATCTCCTCGGGGCCCCACGAGAGGAACGGCGTCCAGTTCCCCTCCGGGTCCTTCGACATGAGCATCTGCCCGCCCTCGCCGTCCATGGCGTAGGCGACCCTGACGGTCAGGTCCTCGTCGGGTATCCAGCCCAGGACGAACCCGGGGTTGCTCTCGACCGGGGTCAGTTCGCCTGTGACGAGATCGGCCTCGTAGACGTCGAAGAGCATCGGGTCGTCCGCGTTCATCTCTATGAGCACCGTGTCGGGCCGGTCCCTGTCGGTGGCGCTCACATATGCCTTCACGCCCTCGTACGGGGTGAGGTCGGTCACTTCGCCGGTGGAGACGTCGAGCCTGTAGACATGTGTGTTCTCCTCACCGGCCTGGTCCTGCATGTAGAGGATGTGGCGGCCGTTCTCGGCCCAGAAGTAGTCGGTCACCCCCCTTCCCTCGTCGAAGGTGATCTGCCTGGGGTCGGTGCCGTCGGCGTCCATGAGCCAGAGGTTCAGCACGTCACCCGCGGGGGCCACGTAGGCGATCAGGGAGCCGTCGGGCGACAGCGCCGGTGCGATGCGCTCCGGGTTGCCGAAGAGGACCTGCCTCGGGATCATGCCGGGCAGCCCGGCGTATGCGGCATGGGCGACACAGAGGGTCGCCGCGGTGAGGGCCCAGCGGATCTTCATCTCGTTCTTCCTCCGGAGTCGATGGATGGGTTCTGCGTGACCGGGAGTATATCCCGGCGGACGGATCCGTAAAGCGCAGAGCACGGGACGCCGTTCCTGGTGCCGTATCCGGCCGGGCCTGGTATGTTCCGGGAGGAGGTGGATCATGACAGAGTCCATGTTCGACTCGGAAGGCAGGATAAGGATCCCGGAGCAGGAGAGGGCCGCGGCTGCGCCCTCGGAGAGCGTGATCGTGAACGCGGCGTACTGCCCGATGGGGCACAACCTGGTCTCCGTCGACCACGAGGTCTGCGGGTACCCGGGCATCCTGCTGAGGTTCGTGTCGCAGGCGGGCGAGGGGCTCGTGGTCCTCTCGGCGCGGCTGGGCGACCCCGGCAAGGCAATCGTGAAGGGCAGGATCGAACAGGATGAGCTCGCATCGCTCTCCTGCCCCGAATGCGGAACGGCGCTGGACATCCTCGGGCACTGCTCCTGCCAGCCCGAAGCCGTCCAGGTGCTGGCCTACCTCTACCCGAAGCGCGATCCCTACCAGGCCATCGCGTTCTGCAACTCCCTGACATGCGACAACTCGGCCGTGATCCGGTCGGGCGAGGCCATCAAGGCGCACACCGGCACTCCCTGGCAGGGGTAGGGGCATGCAGGCGGCGCTGCTCCCGCTCGTCCTCGCCTGCGCCCTCCCGGGCGCGCAGGACGGCCTGGTCTGCTCGACCTTCTCGATAGCCGCCGTCGACACGGCCTCGGGTGAATGCGGGGTGGCCGTGGCCTCGCGCGTTCTCGCCGTCGGGACGATAGTCCCCTGGGTCGAGTGCGGCAGCGGTGCGGTGGCCACGCAGGCTCTCGTGAACGTCTCGCTCGGACCCTCGGGGCTCGAGCTCCTCGAAGGCGGCCTGTCCGCGGACGAAGCACTCGAGATCCTTCTCGAATCCGACTCCTCGTTCCAGGACCGCCAGCTCGGCATCGTCGACGCCGACGGAGGCTCGGCGACCTTCACGGGTTCCGGCACGTCGGCCTGGGCCGGAGGCGTCTCGGGGCCGGGATATGCCATACAGGGCAACATCCTGACGGGTCCGGAGGTGGTGGCGGCCATGGAGGATGCCTTCCTCGACACGGAGGGGCCCCTTGCGTACAGGCTGGTGCAGGCGCTCGCGGCAGGCGACTCGGCCGGCGGCGACAGCAGGGGCAGGCAGTCGGCCGCGGTGCTGGTGCACAGGCCCGGCGGCGGCTATCAGGGAGTCGGTGACGACCTGGTCGACATCCGGGTCGACGACCATGCGGATCCGGTCGGGGAGCTCTCGCGGATCTACGCCCTCTGGGAGCCTGTATTCATGATCCAGGTCTACGCCGACGCCGGAAGGGAGCCCGAGCTGGGATACCTGGCCGGCATGATGGACAGGGCGCTTTCCTCGGGCGAACGCGATCCACAGACCCTCAACGCCTTCGCCTGGACCCTCGCCGAGAGGGGGGGCGAGCCGGAGACGGCTGTGGAGCTCGCCACGGAGGCCCTCATGCTCGCTCCCGACGACACGAACATCATGGACACCCTGGCAGAGGCGCTCTATGCGGCGGGGAGATACGACGAGGCTGTCGCCCGGGAGACGGTGGCGCTCCGCATGGAGCCGGACAACGAATGGTTCCGGGACCAGCTCGCGAAGTTCACGGAGGCGCTCGAATCGCTCGAGAGCCGGGAACGGCGAGTACCCTATCTTCGCAGCAGATGACGAGAAGTCCACGGAGGCTCTCGAATCGCTCGAGAGGGCCCCGATAGAGATCAGATGAGGTCCGCCCGGCCCCGGTGACCGTGGGGCACGCCGGGAGGCAAGATCCGGAGGTGGTGGCTTGAGCCCGCTTTTCCTCGCGGCCGCGGTCGATACCGTTGTGGCGCCCTATCACGACCAGATCTACGTGCACGAATGGGGCGCCGTCGTCTACAGGCGCGACGTCGTGGAGGCCGTGGGCGACGCCGGAGGCCCCTGGGTCGACTACTCCCAGATGATGGCCGAGGCTCCGGTGATCTACATCTACGGGCCGGAGTTCACGGGCGACCTGACCGTGCGCTCCCAGGGAGACATCGTGAACACCTACCCGGAGCCGGACGAGTCGTTCAGGATCGACGAATCGGTGGCGGGAGGCGCCTCCGCCGTCAGGTGGAACTCCATCTCGACGGAGTGCCCGTACCTGGTCGAGCAGCCCTGGATGCACTCGCCGGCCGAGGAGACGATCGCGGGCTTCGACTGGGCCACACGGATGTGGAGGCAGACGGAGTCCCTGATCATCAACAGGGAATCCGACTCCTTCTCGGACATGTTCCTCTACTACGAGACGTCCTTCGAGCCTGGATCGTTCCCCCTCCCGCTCCCGGGGAGCATCAGCGACGGACATCCGCAGGTGGTCCCGGTATCGGGCGAGGTGCTGGTGCTCTTCCGGCCGGACATGGACTGGATGGGGCTCGGGCTGGTGGATGCCGACGACCTGGACGAACTGGGGAACGGCATGGAGATCACCGGCGAGTACTCGTCCGAATTCGCCCTGGAGACCGTTACGGAGTGGGCGGAGGGCGAGCTGAAGGAGCCCGAGATCCGCGCGATGTGGGGCACCTGGGAGCCCTATGCCCTCTACGGCGACTGGGAGGGGCAGTACCTCGTGATCTTCCCGGTACCGCAGGCCATGATCCCGCGGATAAGCACCCTGGAGCTCACGAGCGAATCCGGGCTGCCGGTGGAGTACCACAGGTTCTTCCTGGGGCTCGCCCCCGTGGAGCCCTGAGGCCGACTGCTAGGGAGAGGGATTCCGGGGCCGGCAGACCCCGGCCGAGAGCCGCCCCGTGAGCCAGGCCCAGTAGAGGTTGCAGCCCCCGACCGGGCCGAACGCATCGAGTATCTCGCCCGCGAAATGCAGGCCGGGGTGCAGCCTGCTCTCGAGGCTCGCCGGGTCGACTTCCTCCAGGGCTATGCCTCCTCCGGTGACCTCGGCCTCGTCCCAGCCGCAGTTCCCGGAGACCGGCAGTGGATACGCGGACAGGACGGCAAGGAGCGACATCCTGCCCTCCCTGGCCAGGTCGGCGAAGCGGATCGACGAATCGAGGCCGGCCCTCTCCAGGAGGAGCCCCGCCAGCCGCGACGGGATGCGCGATTCGAGCGCCTTCCTGACCAGCCCCCTCCCTGCCAGGAGCTCGTCTTCCCAGGCCTTCCGGTCCAGCCCGCCCCAGGAGACGGAGAGCGCCGCCGTCCGGGGTCCTGTCGCGGCGTGTGACGCGTCCATGACGACCGGCCCGCTGAAACCCCTGTGCGTGAACAGGAGTGGCCCGCGGACCGAGAACGGCCTGCCTTCGAAGACGGACGAGATAGTCGCCTCGACCACGATGCCCGAGAGGCTCCCGAAGCCGGGATCACCGGAGAGAAGCGGCACCAGCGCGGGATAGACGGGCCTTACGGTATGGCCCAGCCGCGCAGCCTCCGCGAACCCCCAGCCTCCGCTGCCGGTGCCGGGCCACGACCTGCCGCCGGTCGCCAGCACCACCCTGCCAGACTCCACGGATTCCCCGCACTCGAGCGAGACGGTCCACCCGCGCTCCGAGTGAGAGATCCCGGCGACACGGCTCCGGTAGCGGAACAAGGCCCCGGCCCTGCTCGCGATTCCCTCGAGGGCTCCCGTCACGGCCGGGGCGCCTCCGGGGACCGCGAAGAGCTTCCCGGTGGCGGCCTCGGGCTCGATCCCGACCCCAGCCTCGCGGGCGAAGAACGAACGGGCCTCCCCGGGCGACCATCCCCTGAGGATCTTCGCAAGGCTGTTCCGGGACGACGAGGTGACATACACCGATGGATCTGCGGCCGCGGGCAGGATGTTGCACCTGCCCCCGCCGGTGAGCGAGAGCTTTGCTCCCGGCCTGTCGTTCTGGTCGAGCACCAGCACGCCCGTGCCCGGGGATGCGAGCATGGCCGCCGACATCAGGCCGGATGCCCCCGCCCCGATGACGACGGCGTCGAACCGCTCCGCCAGGCTATTCCCCCACTACAGCCACGGGGGCGTCGTGAGCGAGTGAGTAGTGCCCTCCGGTGATCACCTGCTCGCCCTCCGACACGCCTTCGACCACGGCGGTGAATCCCCTGCCCGAGCCGGCCGTTGTCACGTAGCGCCAGTCGGCCCTGCCGTCCACCACGGCGAAGACCATCTCGCGGCCGTCGCGCACCAGCACCGCCCCCTCGGGCACGAGGACCTGGTCGGGCACCTGGGAGGTCACGATCTCGACCCTGGCGGTGGCGCCGGGCCTGAGGCCGGGGAGGGGCGGGAGATCCACGATCACGCTGCCGGAGCGCGTCGAGGGATCGATCGTGGGCGAGACGGAGCCGACCGAGCCGACGAGGGTAGAGTCCCCCAGGGAGGGCACCGTCACGTATGCCCTGGCGCCCACGGTGCAGAGCGCGAGATCGCGCTCGTCCAGGTCTATCTCGGCCTGCAGCGCGGTCATGTCCACGACCGAACCCAGCACCGTGCCGGGATAGACCGTGACGCCCTCGCGCACCATGACGCCCGAAACCACGCCGTCGAACCCCGCGGTCAGGGCGGCGTTCCCGTACTGCGTCCTGGCGCGCGCCAGGTCCGCCTCGGCCTGCAGGAGGCCTGTGGTGCTCCTGAGCATCTCGCTGCGCTCGTCGGTGATCTCGCCCGAGCTGTTCGCCACCTCGAAGTCGTAGACCGCCTGGGCGGACCTGTACCTGCTGAGGGCGTTCTGCAGGTCGGCGGCCTGCGCCCCTGCCGCTATCCTGAACACGGTCTGCCCCCGCAGGACCGGGATGCCCTCCGCCTCCGGAGCCTGGGATACCAGCCCCTGTATCTGGGAGACCATCTCCTGAGTCCTGGCCGAGCTCACCCTGCCCGTGGCCTCGACGACCTGGAACAGGGTGTCGCGGGCCAGCGTGCAGGCCGTCACGGGGAGGGGGGACGGCTCCAGCGCCTCTGCCTCCTCCTCCTCCGCCTTCCCGCAGGCGCAGAGGAGGATCAGGGCGGCGAGCGGAACGTACAGCTTCTTCATCTCGGGGTGGTTCCCTCCTTCGTTGTTATCTGTATCAGCGAGGGCAGGGCCACCAGGACCAGCAGGGTCGATGTGGCCATCCCCGCGACCACCGTGAAGGACAGGGTGCTCCAGAGATCGTCCGATCCGGCGACCGGCCAGATGATCAGGGGCAGCAGCCCCGCTATCGTCGTGAGGCTCGTCTGAAGAACGGGGCGGAGCCTCTCCCCGACCGCCAGGTCGAGGGACTCCCTCGTCGCCGTCCCGGCCTTCCGATGCCGGAGGAAGCAGTCGACCAGCAGGATCGAGTTGTTGACGGCTATGCCCACGAGGAAGACGCTGCCGACGTAGGCCTGCGGCGTGAAGACCCTGTCGAAGGCCCAGAACCCGGCCACGACGCCTATGAGAGCCATCGGGATGACCGCCAGCACCCACAGGGGCGCGGTGAGGGACTCGTACAGCACCGCCGTGACGGCGAAGACCGCCAGGATCGCGACGAGGACCAGCAGGTTGAGGTCGGTGCCCGACTCCTCCTCGCGCAGCCACCTGGGGACCCAGGTCGTGTCCTCGTAGACCCTGTAGCCGTCGGGAAGCTCGAGGCTCTCGAGCAGGGTCCTCCTGAACCTGGCACCCATACGCTCGGCCCCCATGAAGGTGTAGGCGACCGTCCTGATGTACTCCCCCTCCTCGCGGTCTATGGAGCCCTGGACCGATGCCGTGTCCAGGGCCACGAGGTCTCCCAGCCTGACCGATCCGCCCCCGGCGGTCCTGATCCGGCTCTCGAGCACCTCGGCCATGGCGGGGTTCCGTTCGCCGCCTATCCTCAAGCCCAGGTCGAGGCGCCTGTCCCCGATCTGCACCTCCCCGCCGTAGCCGCTCGGCAGGTTGTACCGGAACGCAGCGAGGAGCTGTACGGGGTTGAGGCCCAGGTCGGCCAGCTCCTGCCTGTCGAAGTCGATCGAGAGCTGCGACCTGTTGGCCGACATCCTGTTCCAGTCGATGTCCACGTCCGCTATCCTGGGATGCCGCCCCATGAGAGAGGCGATCGAGCGGGCGATGTTCCGCAGGCCCTCGTAGTCGTATCCGCGAAGCTCTATGGTCTGTACCATCCCCGCGGAGGTCGTGGTGCGCCAGTAGCCCTCGGGGCTGATTCCCCCCGCGTAGATCTCCTGCACGCCGCCCACCGTGGATGCGTGGGCCATCACCTCGGCCTCGATGCGGAGGGCAAGGCCCGATTCGAGCGACGATTTCGAGCAGATCGAATAGACCACGGCCGTCTCGCCCGTGACGTACGTCCTGGTGGACTCGATGCCTTCCCTGCCAGCGAGCAGGGCCTCGAAGCCCCGTGCCGAGCCGTCGACCACGTCCTGCGGCGTGCCCGGGGGGAACTGCATGTAGACCGTGATGGTCTCGCGCTCGAACGAGAAGCCCCAGTCCCTCCCCTTGTCGATCTCCCTGACGAAGACCCACGCCGCGCCCAGAGTGAGGGCGATCACGCACGACATGGGCAGCCAGGGCCTGTGGTGGAGCCTCGTGATCACCCGTGCCAGGACGACGTCCCACCGCCTCTGCCGTATCCAGCTCCCCTCCCGCCAGCGGCCCGCCAGGGACGGGACGAGGGTGAGGCAGACGATGTAGGACGAGACGAGCGTGGCGGCCATGGTGAAGGCGAACGGCCTGTAGTAGAGCCTCAGGATGCCCTCGCTCGCGAGCAGGGGGACGAACGCGACCAGGGTCGTCAGGATGCCGCCCAGGATCGGGAGGGCGACCTCCCTGGCACCTCTCGTGGCCGCCTCCAGGGGGGCCATGCCCTGCCTCCTGCGGTAGGCGACCGCCTCCATCACCACCACGGCCCCGTCTACGAGCAGGCCGAAGGCCACCGCCAGGGCGCTGAGGGTGAGCACGTTGACGGTGTAGCCGGCCAGGTAGACGGCGGTGATCGAGAGCGAGGCGGAGAAGAGTATCGAACTGAGTATGAGTATGTTGTTCCTGATGCCGGGGTTGAGCAGCAGCAGAACGGCCATGATCGCGGCCAGACAGACCAGGCCCCTCCAGGAGAGGGCTGCCAGGTCGTCCCTTATCTGCTCGGTGCCGTCCTCGATCAGCTCGAGCTCGACGCCTTCCGGCAGGGCGCCCCGTATCCCGTCCAGGCGGGCCATCACGCGGTCCGCCACGCGCACGGCGTTGCTGCCGGGCGTCCTGTCCACCCTTATCGTGATCTGGTCGAGGCCGTCGTACCTGAAGATCGTGTACTGGTTCTCGTCGAACATGATCGAGATGTCGCGCGAGACGTCTCCGAGGGTGACGAACCGCCCGCCCCTGGATGCCACTATCAGATCCTCCAGGTCGCCCAGGTCGCGGGGCACCGAGGTGATCCTGACGACGGCGTCCCGCCCGTTGGTGTCGGTGACCACCCCCGCGTTCCGGTCGGTTATGCCGGCATCCAGCGCCATCATCACCTCGGCCAGTGTCAGGTCGAGCTCGCGCAGGGCGTCCGGGTCGATGTCTATGACCACCTGCTCGGCCCCGAGGCCCTGCACCTCCACGGCTCCGACCTCGTCTATCCTCTCGAGGGCCGGCACTATCTCGTCCTCGGCGAGCCTCTTGAGCGCCTGACCGTCGCTCCCGGCCAGGGCGAAGACGAGGAAGCCCTCGCTCTCGAGCTCCTGCGGGAGCACCGGCGTCACGCTCGAGGCCGACACCTCGGGGGGAAGGTCCTCCGACAGGAACGATATGCGCTCAGTCAGCTCCATGGACGCAACGTCCATGTCCGTGCTTTTGCGGAACGAGATGGTCACGCTGCTGGCCCCGGACTCCGAGCTGGAGGAGATCTCCTCCACGCCCTCGACCTGCCTGGCCACCTCCTCGATGGGCCTCGTGACCTCCTCGCACACCGCCTCCGGGTCGGCCCCGGGCCAGGTCGTGAACACGCTGAGCTTGGGCAGCTCCGTGTCCGGGGTGCCCTCTATGGGTATGCGCGTGTAGGAGACCACGGCCAGGATCAGCAGGGCCGCGTAGACCACGGCCGTGCCGCGCGGCCGGGCGAGGATGGAGTCTATCATCCGCGGGGGGCGGGCCGGATCATGGCCGTCCGCCCCTGCCGTAGATCAGCTTGAAGGCCGCAGGCACCACGACCAGCGTGAGGAGCGTGGCCACCGTCATGCCTCCTATGACCGCGACGGCGAGCGGCTGTCGGAGGGTGCCCCCGGTCCCGATGCCGACGGCCATCGGCAGTAGGCCCAGGATCGTGGTCGTGCTGGTCATCAGCACGGGCCTGAGCCTGTCGCGCCCCGCCCCCACCACGGCGTCGGCCAGCTCGAGCCCCTCCCGTCTGAGCTGCCCTATCCTCTCGACGAGAAGGATGCCGTCGTTCACCACGATGCCCGAGAGAATCACCACTCCTATGCCCGACAGGGCGTTCCAGCCCTGCCCGGTCAGGAGCAGCGCGAGTACGACGCCTATGAGCCCCAGCGGCACGGTGAACATTATCACGAACGGACCCTTGAACGACTCGAACTGGGCCGCCATGAGCACGTAGACCAGGGCGGCTGCCAGGATCGCGGCCAGCAGGAGACCCCGCGAGGTCCTGTCCATCTCCTCGACCTCGGGCCCGGTGCGGAGGGTGACGGGGGCCTGCCCGCCGAGGCCTGCGGCATCGGCCGAAGCCCTGCCCGAGAGGCCCGCGAGGTTGCCCGAGGACGAGCTGATGGAGAGCGAGACGGCCCTGTTGCCCTGGTAGTGCTCGACGTAGCCCGGGAGCTGGCGCCTCTCGACGTCCACGAGCCTCCCCAGCGGGACCAGGATGCCCCCTGCGCCGGTCGCCCTCGCCAGGGCGTCCTCGAGGGGGATTCCCTCTCCCGTGTCGGACAGCACCAGCACGTCCACCCTCTCGTCCTGCCTGTAGTAGGTGGTGGCCTCGAGACCCCTCGCCATGCTCTCGACCCAGTCGGAGACCTGTCCGGGATCGATGCCCAGCAGCGACATCAGCTCGGCGTCGAACCTCAGCAGGATCTCCGGCCTTCCCGGCAGGTAGCCGGTCTCGACGGCCTGGACGCCGGGATACTCTGAAACGAGCCCGGCGAGCGCCTGCGCCGAAGCCAGGTCGGCCTCCAGGTCCTCTCCCTCCACGTAGGCGGTGAAGCCGCCTCCGCCGCCGAGTATCTCGCCCAGAAGCGTCTCGTGCGGCGTGGCGGTGAGCGGGAAGATCTGCCCGAGAGCCCAGGCCGGGGGCAGGTCGCGCATCGCGCGCGAGGCTTCGCCGGGGCTGTCGTAGGTCGCGGTAAGAAGAGCGTCGACTCCCTCCCTCGACCTCACGCCTGCCCTTCCGGATACAGAGGTGGCCCCGGACCGCGACGCGAGGTCCATGGCCCGTTCGGAGAACAGCACGAGGTCGTCCACCGGAGTGCCCTCGGGGGCGGAGAATGAGAGGTCGATCTGCTCGACGGGGACGGACGGCAGGAGCTGCCTGGGCAGGAGGACCGCCGGAACCGCGGTGAGAAGTGCGAGCAGCACCGATGCGGCCACGACCCTTCCGGGACGGGCGAAGGCGCGCCTCGCCACCCCGGCGTACCAGTCCCTCAGCTTCGCGGTTGGGTCGACCGAGGGCACCGAAGGGTACCGCGCGGCCAGGAGGGGCACCACGGTGACGGCCACGAGCAGGCTCGCCACGAGGGCGAAGCTCACGGCGAGGGCCTGGTCGCGGAAGAGCTGGCTGGTCACGCCCTCGAGGTAGACTACCGGGAAGAAGACCACGAGGGTCGTCAGCGTGCTCGCGACGATCGCGCCGCCCACCTCGGAGGTGCCCTTCACGGCAGCCTCTGCAGGGCCGTCCCCCCTCTCGCGCCTCCTGTGGATGGCCTCGAGCACCACGATCGAGTTGTCGATGAGCAGGCCGGTGCCGAGGGCGAGCCCTCCGAGCGACATGATGTTGAGCGTGATCCCGCTGAGGTAGAGGGCGAAGAGGGCCACAGCCACGCTCAGGGGGATGGAGATGCCCATGATGGCCGGGCTCCTCCACTCCCGCAGGAAGAGGAAGAGCACGGCAAACGCCAGGATCGAGCCCATGATCAGCGACTCGATGACCCCGTCGATGGACTCGGTGATGAACACGGCGTCGTTCTGGAGGACCTCGATACTGACGTCCGGGTAGCGCTCCCTCATCTCGTCGAGGACCCCGGCGACGCGCCCGGAGATATCGACCGTGTTCCCCCCCGACATCTTGCGTATCCTGAGGATGATGCAGCGCTCGCCGTCCGCGCCGGCCCACTCCGTGAGGGGCTTCTCGGCGAGCGACACCCGGGCTATGTCTCCGAGCACGATCGGCGACGAGCCCCTGAAGCCGACCACGGTGGCCTCGACGTCCTCGAGGCTCTCGAACTGGCCCTCGAGGGAGAGGAAGAACTCCTTCTGCCCCTCGCGCACGAGCCCGCCCGGGGTCCTGGCGTTGGCACCGGCCAGGGCAGCCGCGACGACCGTCGGGCTCACGCCCATCTCCTCCATCGCCCCGTCGCGCAGCCTCACGAATACGGCTGCCTCGGCGCCGCCCTCCATCTCGCAGGCCGCCACCCCGTCCACCTGCTCGATCCTCGTAGTTATCACGCGCCTGACGAAGTCGGTGGTCTCGGTCCAGTCTCCCTCTCGCGAGACCAGGATCTCCATGAACGGGCGCCTCGAGGGGTCGTACTCCACCAGCGTCGGCCTGCCGGCCTGGTCGGGCAGCGACCACCCGGCCACGTCCAGCTTCTCGCGGACCTCGAGCCTGGCGTAGTCCATCCTTGTGCCCCAGCCGAACTCGAGCGTCACCCTGCTGCGGTCGCCGTAGGACCTGGACGTGTAGCTGCGGAGGCCCCTGACCCCCGCTATCGACTGCTCGATGGGATCGGTGACGAGGCGCTCGACCTCGTAGGGGCTCGAGGGGGGGTAGGTGGTCTCCACCGTGAGCCTGGGGTACTCGACCGACGGCAGCAGGTCGACCGGCGTCCTGAGGACGGCCACTGCCCCGAGCACCAGTATCACGACGGCGAAGACCGCGACCGCGACCGGCCGTCTGACGGCCGAATCGGTGATCCTCATCGGCGACCGCCTTCTCCGGGAGTCTCCGGTTTCTCTACTTCCTGCCGCTTGCCAGGGAGATGATCGTGTAGACGACCGCGATGCCGATCAGGCCGAGGCCGGCCAGGCCGACGCCCGTGTGGTCAGTCCCGAACCCCGCGGCCGCCACGATCCCGCCCAGGATGCCGAAGAAGAGGTCGAAGTTGAGCACCTTGGCACCATGGCCGACGGGATACTCCGCCGCCACGACGGAGCCCGAGGCGGCGTTGACCAGCACCCTGTAGTCCCTGCCGCCGTACCCGTACACGATCTCCCACATGGGGAGGTAGACGAGCTCGGTGCCCTGGATGGTTACAGTGGTGTCGCAGTCGGTGATCTTCGTGGCCTTGCCGCTCGCCCTGGCGTCGTGCGCCTGTATGATGCGGGCCTTCGCGGTCTCCTCGGCGCGGGACTGGACGATCTGCCCGTTCACGATCCTGAGGCCGGAGTCGGTGATGCCGTCGAGGCTGAAGGGCGTCTTGCCCTCGAGGAGGTTCGCGTTGGGCGACGTCTTCGAGCCCATCCCGAACGAGAGGAAGAACTTGCGCCAGTCGGGGAACAGGCACTTCTGCCCGGGCTCGAGGAATTTCAGGCCCCAGTATTCGGATTCGTCCTCGCGGGCGTAGACCGGCCAGGTGTAGTTGTCGCTGAAGCGGCCGTCGGCCGGCTCCCAGTACTCCTCCGTGCGCCTCTGCTGGCCGGAGCCCACGGTGCGCGACCTGCGGTTCATGCCCCGCCACGAGGTCGACGCGAAGGACTTCACGATCCAGTAGGGCAGCACGCGGCCCGAGACCGACTTCAGATCCGCCGCGTCGCCGAGGCCCCTGGGCTTCAGCCTGCCCTCGGAGAGCCAGGTGCGCGCCGTCTTCACGGCCGCGTTCTCGTCCAGCTTCGGCCGGATGATGGAATGCGACTGGATGGTCACGATCTGGTCGAACCCCGCGAGCATCGTGGCGGAGCCGCAGTGCTCGCACGTGAGCACCGACTCCCCCTCGACGTACCCTATCGGGGCGCCGCAGTTGGAACAGTTCAGGGTCTTGTTCTCGGAAAGCGCCGTACCGGTCTCGGCCATCTCTGCTCCCCTCCGGGTTGGGTCTGGCGGACTGGCGTGCGGCAGGGCCGCGGAAGGATGCGATGCGCCTATTCTATCAGACCGGAGGCTCTCATGGCCAGAGGAGTCTGCTGACATCATGCAGGGAGCTTGCGCGGTTGACCGGGATCTCGTCCGAGGGAGCACGCCGGGGCCCTCTCGCGGCCTGCCCTGCCGGTTCCTCTCCTGCAGGCCGGCCGCTGCCGGGCCTGCCTGTTTCCGATGGCTCGGGAACAAAAGGAACGGCCGCGGTTGCCCGCGGCCGCCCCACGATGTGCCGGATACTAGAAGGACATCACCCAGTCGAGGATGAAGTCGGTGTAGCCGTCGGTGCCCTCGGCCTGGAAGCTGTAGTTGCGGATGCCGAGCTGGGCTGTGTTGTGGGAGCCCATGTGGAAGTTGGCGCAGACGTCGATGGCGCCGTAGTTGTCCTCGGGGTCATCGGCGCCCTCGGGGAGCTGGGTCGCCGGGCTGATCTGCTCGTAGCGGATCATGGGGGTGATGGCGGTGATCATGTCGCCCTGGAGGCCGAACGTTGCGCCTCCGGCAACCGTCATGACGCTGCCGTCGTTGTTCTCGACACCCTCGACATCCTCGACCGGCGCGCCGAGCATCAGGTACTCGCCGGTGAAGTGCAGGTCGATGGTCTCGGTGGCAGGGTACTCGACGAGGCCGTAGACATCGATGCCGGTGCTGCTGACGGTCTCGTCGTCTTCGGTCTCGGAGTCCTGGGCGTACATCCCGAGGGCGGCACCGATGGTGACCCACTCGGCCGGCATGACGGTGCCGTGGACCGTGAACTGCTTGTTGCTGTCGGTCTCCTCGGTGTCGACCACGCCGTTGGTGTAGGCCGCGTCGATGGTGAACATGTCGAAGTCGCCCAGGAGCATCAGGCCGATGTCCCTCTTGCCGTAGAGGGCGAAGAGATCCTCACCGGTGTAGAGGGGCCTGTCGGGGAACAGCATGGCGGTTGTGGGCTCGAGGTAGCCCCAGCCGAACATCCTCTTGAACTGGCCGCCGCGGATGGAGAAGCCCTCCGCCGGGGTCATGTTCAGGTAGGCGTCGGTGAGCTTGACGCTGTTGTCGTCGGCGTCGAGGCCGAGCTCGGCCTTGGCGGACAGCATGTCGTTCAGGGTCGGTGTCCAGGCGATGTCGCCGACGGTGGAGAAGCCCATGTCGGGATCGGCTTCTTCCTCGCCCCAGACGTCGAGGCGGAAGATGCCGTAGCCGTTGAACTTCCACATGTCGGCGCCGCCGGTCGTGAACTCGGCCGCGAACGCGCAGACCGTAACCAGGGTGAGCAGAACTAGAGCGGTTCTCATCGATTTCCCCTCCGTGGGAAGAATTGTCCGCTTCCTCCGGTGCATTGCATCCCGGAGAATGAAAGAACATATAGCCCATGACAAAAAAAGCAAAGCCCCCGGGGGGTAGTGATGCATCCCGACGCATTCTTCGCCATATCGGCCTTCGTGCTGGGCCTCTGCGTGGGCAGCTTCCTCAACGTCGTCGCCTGGCGTGCACCCAGGGGCGAGTCGGTCGTGTCCCCGCCCAGCTCCTGCCCTTCGTGCGGCAGGAGGATCAGGTGGTACGAGAACATCCCCGTGCTGAGCTGGATACTCCTCGGCGCGCGGTGCGCCGGGTGCCGCGGCCGGATATCGGTGCGCTACCCCCTGGGGGAGCTCGCTACCGGCCTGGCGTTCGCGGCGGCCGCCCTCCATTCCGGGTCGGCCTTCGGGTTCGCCCGCGAGGCGGTCTTCCTCGGCCTTCTCATACTGACGGTGCAGACCGACCTCGCCCACTGGCTGGTCCTCGACGAGGCCAGCATCGGCGGGACAGCAGCGGGCCTCCTCCTCTCGCTCGCACCCGGCGGCATCGGGATCGTGCGCTCGGCGGCCACCGCCGCGGGCGCCTTCGCGCTCTTCCTGGCCATAAGGCTGGGGAGCCAGCTCGTGCTGCGCGGAAGGCCCTCCTACGTCGTCCCGCCAGAGGGGATGGAGGGCGAGGAGGGCTTCGACGGAGGCATGGGCTGGGGGGACGTGAAGCTCGCGGCATGCATCGGCGCGTTCCTCGGCCCCTGGCCGGCCGTCGTGGCCGTATTCACCGCGTTCGTCACCGGGGCCGTCGCCGGGATCGCGATGATCGCTGCAGGCAGGCACCAGAAGCGCCGGCCCATCCCGTTCGGCCCGTTCCTCGCCATCGGCTCCGCAGTCGGGCTCTTCGCCGGGGACGCCATCACAGGCGCCTACCTCTCCCTCTCGGGCCTGCTGTGAAAACCGGGATTCCCGACGACATGACCGCCGGACGTCCCGCGCCCTTCGAGCCCGCCCCGGAGGAGCGCACGGGCAGGAAGCGCAACTCCTGCAAGGTCATCGTGCTGGATTCGGGCAGGATTCTCTTCACCATGAACCGCGACCGGGAGGGTGTGTTCCTGATGCTCCCGGGCGGCGGGCAGAGGTTCGGCGAGACACTCGTGGAGGCGGCCCGGCGCGAGACGATGGAGGAGACGGGGCTGGCGGTCGAGGTAGGGTCCCTGCTGCTGGTCCGCGAGTACATAGGGGCCAACCACGAGTTCGCTTCCGAGGACGGCGACGCGCACCAGACCGAGTTCCTGTTCGAGGCTTCGCTCGTCCCCGGCGATCCGGTCAGCGGGCCGGCCGGGCCTTCCGCGATGGACACCTGGCAGACCGGGATCTCGTGGATACGCACGGAGGACCTCGGGGGCTTCCGGATCTATCCCTCGGTGCTGGCCTCGATCCTGCCCGCGGTCGCCGCCGGCACCTACGGGGGGCCCGTCTACCTGGGCGACGTCAACTGACACTGACCCGGGCGGGTCAGCGGGACACCATCAGGAGCTTCATCAGGTCAGGGGCGCAGTAGAGCGCCCTCTGGCCGTCGCCCGACACCGCGATGTCCGACGGCTGGCCGTAGCTCTCGTTCTGGGCCTGGATCTCTCCCTGCATGTCCACCACCACGATGCCTTGCCCGGTGCAGCCGGCGAAGATGTACTGCGCATCCGGGGTGACGGCGACGCACCCGGGCGTCCCGGGCAGGCTCACCGAGAAGTCGTGCAGGCCCGTGGACTGGTCGAGGTGCCAGACCTCCGAAAGGTCGGAAGGGGCGGCGAACGCTCCGCCCGCAGGCGACGTGCACATGTCGGCCACGGGGCATCCGACGTAAGCCTCCGCGAGCGTCCCGAACCCGGACGGGTCGAGCGCCTTGATCGTGCTGTCGGCCGCGTCGGCCACGAAGATCATCGACCCGTCGGCGGTGATGGCGGCGGCCGAGGGCTGCCCCACGCCGGTGGGAACGTTCGAGACATGCGACCAGGTTCCCACCGTCGACACGGTCGAGATCGAGCCGTCGGCGCAGATCACGTGGATGACCGTGCCGTAGGGCTTCGTGAGCAGGAAGGAGGCCGGGGCCGGGAGAAGCACCGGGTCGTGCTCCGCATAGGTTTCGTCGCTGACGTAGAAGAGCTGGAGCCCCGAGGCCGCGGCCGCGTATCCCCCCTCCGACGAGGCGGTGCAGCACGACAGAGGTGCGCCGAGGTCCACCTTGGCGCGAACGTAGCCCTGGCCGTGATCGAGGAAGTACAGGTCGCTCCCGGCGCAGGCCAGCCCGTCGCCTCCGTCGCTCATGAACGCGCAGACCGTAGGCGCATTCTCGCAGTCGACGTCCTGGAGATAGAAGAACGGGAATTCGACGGTGAAGCTCGGCCCGGTTGTGCCGCACCCCTGGGCCAGCAGCAGCGCGACCGTCGCAAGAGAGAACAGGATACGCCTCATGCTCCACCTTCCAGCAGGCCGCGCATCATCCTCGCGCTGTCGACCGCCTGCGCCCCGTGGCAGTTGTTGAAGAATATGAACACCTTCCCCGCCCTGCCCGACAGTTCCGAAAGGCCCGGCAGCCAGGACCTCAGCTCCTCCTCGCTGTATCCGTAGTCATAGCGAAGGGTTCCGCCGCCCCACCAGTCCCGCTCGTTCCTGCCGTGGAAGCGCACATACCCGAAGGGGGCGCCGCCCACGGGCACCCGAGGCGGGAGACCGGGAAGGGCCGGCAGGTCGACGGAGACCGGCGCAGCCCCCAGCGAGGCCGCGGCTTCGATTCCGGCGAGCCCGCCCGCGTACCACGAGTCGTGCCTGAACTCCACGGCCAGGGTGACGGGGGCGCACCTCCCGACGATCTCGCCCAGGCGGGTCAGCGATGCTTCCGAACACCTGAACGCGAAAGGGAACTGGGCGAGTAGGCATTCCAGCCTGCCCGCCTCCCGGAAGGGCTCCAGCATCTCCGAAAAGGCCTTCCACTTGGCATCTCCGGCGTCCATCGAGTGCGTCATGCCGGAATGGAGCTTCACCGCGAACCCGAAGCCCTCCGGGGTCCTCGCCACCATCCCTGCGGCGGAAGAAGGGGCCATGATCCGGTAGTACGTGCTGTTGATCTCCACGATGTCGAACTCGCGCGCGTAGAAGGGGAGCATCCCCGCCCCGCTCGTCCCCGGGGGGTAGAACGCTCCCTTCCAGTCGTCGAAGCTGTAGCCAGAGGTGCCGAGACGGAACGGGGGGCGTGCGCCCCCCGCACTGCCGTCTCCTCCCACTTGGGAGAAGAGGTCCGGATCAGAGGCTCGTCTTGATGTCAGCCCAGGTCTGCGGTTCGAGCGAGACGATCGAGATGCTGTTGACGGCGCCCGGCGTGCCGTGGGACTCGTCGTGCCCGGCCCAGTTGGCGTCGGGTATGCCGCTGGCCTCGTCGATGCTGCTGTCCCAGTTGCCTGGATCGGTGCCGGGGTCGGCCGGGTCGAGGCGCTCGAGGGAGGCCCCGTCGCCGTCGCAGTCGGCATAGGTGTTGTCGTCACCGTAGTCGGAGCCCCAGGCGGTGGTGTCGTCGTACATCAGGGAGTCGACAACGGCCGAGGAGGCGTCGAGGAGAACGACCTCGTCCTCGGTGTTGCTCAGGCCCGAGCCCCAGCTCCCGGTCCAGTCGATCAGGGGCACGGAGCCGTAGTGGCCGGCGAAGGCGGCCGCGTCGCGCGCGAGAACCATGTAGCCCCCGGCGGGGATGCTCGTGCCGGCCGGGAAGATCGCTCCCGACCCGGTGTCGAGGTCGGTCATGGTCCAGCCCGAGATGTCCACGGCGGACGCCCCGTTGTTGTGTATCTCGACCCATTCGAAGGCCGTGTCGTCACCCAGTGCTGTCGAGGGGTTGAACATGATCTCGTTTACGACAACGCCTGCCGCGGCAGTTCCGGAAATCGCGGCCGCCAGGGCGGACGCGAGGACAAGACCCCTACCGTTCATCTCTCCACTCCATTCCGGCCTGCCGCACGCTCAGCGGCGTATCGCGGACAGGGCCCTGCAATTGACTACGGCCCTCTCGCCGTACTTCCGCCTGACCATGTCGGCCGCCCTGTTGAGCCCGTCCGAGCCCCCGTCGAACAGGTCGAGCTGGAGGCACGAGACGGGCGACAGATCGCCGAGGGCGATGCCCAGGAGCCTCACCGGCCCCCTCACGGCCTCCGCGGCCAGTTCCCTTGCCAGGTGGAATATAGTCTGGTCCTGGTCCGTGGGGCTCCCCAGCCCCCTGACCCGGGAGTGGTGCGACAGGTCGGGCAGCCTGTACTTGAGGGTGACGGTCCTGCCGGCGAAGCCCTCGTCCCTGGCCCTGCGCCCGACCTTCTGCGCCAGCAGGGCGAGCACCGGGAGGTACTCGGACGGGTTGCGCACGTCGCGGACGAACGTGTGCTCGTGGCTGACGGACTTCGGGGCCTCCTCCTCGTAGAATGGGCGTATCTCCCTGGTGTCGATCCCGCGGGAGAGGAAGTAGAGGGCCTCCCCCGCGACGCCGAGCATTATCCTGAGCATGGGCAGATGGAGCCCCCTGAGGTTCCCGATGGTGGCGATGCCGTATCCGTGCAGGATTGCGGCCGTGCCGGGCCCCACCCCCCATATGCTCTCCACGTCGAAACCCGTGATGTCGTCCGGATCGAGGAACCTTATGCCCCTCGGCTTGGCCTTCTTCGAGGCCATCTTGGCGAGGAGCTTGTTGGGCCCTATCCCGACGCTTGCCCAGAGGCCGGTCCTGTCGAGTATCCGGTGCTGCAGCTCGATCGCGAGGGCGGCCGGGTCGTACGGCAGGCCGGACGCGTCGAGGAAGGCCTCGTCGATGCTGACCGGTTCGATCCTGTGGGTGATCTCGAGCAGGATCGCCAGGATGCGCTTCGTGTAGGAGGAGTACTTGTGGTGGTCGCCCTCGACCACCGCGGCGCCGGGGGCGAGGTGGAGGGCCTGCAGCATGGGCATGCCCGACCGTATCCCCAGGGCCTTGGCCTCGTAGCTGCACGAGGAGACGACGCTGCGGAACGCCGGGCTCCCGCCGACTATGACGGGCCTGCCCTGCAGCTCGGGCCTTCCCAGGGACTCGACCGAGGCGAAGTACGCGTCCATGTCCACATGGAGTATGGTCCTGCCCGGCGGTTTCCCCGGCGTGATGGCGCTCATTCCGCACCCTGACGAGTAGGGAAATACGTGTCGACATGGAGTATGGTCCTGCCCGGCGGATTACCCGGCGTGACGGCGCTCACGTGGCACCGTACCCGTAGTCGAGGCGCCAGCTCATGCTCGATGTGTCGAGGTGGATCTCGTAGGCGTCGCCGGACATGGTGTTGACCATGTAGTGGAGGTTCCTGTAGACGCCCTCGCGGCTCTCCCACGAGGAGGACACCCGCGCCACCCTGTAGACCCGCCCGTTCCAGCGGAAGCGGCAGGGCAGCACGCATCCGCTGCGGAACCAGCAGATCACCTCGACGTTCTCGAGTATCTCCTCCGTCACTCCCGGAACACCTCCGGGGAGATGATACAAACATCTGTTTGCGTGTCAAGCCCGCGAGGTTTTCTTTGGAAACCTCGCGCCCGTCAGCACATTCGCGAAGCGGATGTGCGAGAGGGATTAACACCCGACAGCACATTCGCTTCGCGAATGTGCGAGAGGGTCTAACGAGAAGGTGTCAGAGGAAAAAAAGTAAAGTACGCACGGTATCGGAAATATCACCGTTCGGATATACGTATGATCAGTAATGGCCTCTAAGGAATCTATGCTCAGTGCGTCAGAAATGAATCCGATACGACTCATCAGACAAATGGCATGACTATGATCCCGCTACAACCCCAGGATGCGTACTTAACGTTTTTTCCTCTGACACCGGACTCACCGGACTCAGTCAGCACCGAGACAGACAGGATGACCGCAGCTAGGGCCGCCGCACCTGACCTGCGGCCGGGCGCCGGGGCGTCATTCACCACCATCGAGTGCCCTCCTGAGGCGCCAGAGGTCGCGCAGCGCACGGCGCACCCTCTTCCGGAGGGGGAACGGAGTAGCCCTGATCTCGCGGAGATGGATCGGTATCTCCTTCACAGACAGGCCGGCCCTCTGAGCCCTCACCACCAGCTCCGTCGGGAATATGTCGAGCTCCATGCCGCAGGCCGGCAGTATCGCGCGGATGCTCTCGAGGCGCATCACCTTGGGTCCGTGGGTGTCGGTCCCCCTGTAGCCGAGCATGAGCCTGAGGCACACGGTGAGCGCGAGCGTAGCAGCCTTCCTCACGAGCGGCCGCCTGTCGTTCCGCCCCGCCAGGACCTTCGAGCCCTGTACTATGTCCACGTTGCCTGTTTCGAGAGCCTCCAGCCCCCTCTGCCAGAAATCCCCGTCCAGGACGTCCAGATCGTCCGTGACGACGATCGTGCCGGATGCTTCAGCCAGCCCCCTGCGCATAGCGAGCCCGTAGTTGGGCTCGGACAGCCGGATCGTCCTCAGGGCGGGAAAGCGCGCAGCCAGGCCGTCCAGCAGTTCCGGGGTCCCGTCAGTCGATCCGTTCTCGACCACCGTCACGAACGCGCCTTCGGGCAGGTCGGAAAGAACGGGCACGAGCTGGGCCTCCAGGATCCCCTCCTCGTTGAACACGGGGATGATCAGTTCTAGTGTCGTGCCGCGGGGGATCGTCAGCATGGGGCCGCCTCCAATTCAATGCACCTCTTCCGGTTTCCTGCGGATCACGACCCTGGCCGCCAGGATGCTCAGTTCGTAGAGGACGTAGAGCGGCGCGGCCAGCAGTACCTGCGTCAGCGGGTCGTTGGGCGGGAGGATCGCCCCAAGCACCAGGAGGCCGACCAGGACGTGCCGCCTGTACCTCCCAAGCGTCTTCGGCTCCACTATCCCGAGCCAGGCCAGCAGCAGCACGACCAGCGGCAGCTCGAAGCAGACCCCGAACACGAGCACGAACTGGACCAGGAAGGACATGAAGTTCGACAGGGTCCAGCTCCCCGTGACGATGCCACCCTCGAAGCTCCTGAACAGCGTCAGAGTCGGCTCCAGAAGCACGAGCAGGCTGAAGGCCGCCCCGCCCAGGAACAGCACGACCGAAAGGGCGAAGCCCCAGAGCAGCACCTTCCGCTCCGACGGGTAGAGCCCCGGGGACAGGAACCTCCAGGCGTGCCAGGCCACGAACGGCGAGGCTGCGACGAGGCCTGCGGTCAGCGACAGCTTGAGGTTGGCGGTGATGGCCTCGTAGGGCGACAGGGTCTGGAGCCCGACGGGGGAGGTGGAGAGCACGAGACCCATAAGCCTTCCGCTGAACGCGAAGGCCGCCGCGGTGCATGCCGCGACGGCTGCGGTGACGAACAGCAGCCTCCTGCGAAGCTCCTCGAGGTGATCCCAGAAGGAGCCCTCGGCTCCCCTCCTCACGCCAGCTCTTCCAGTGCCCCCGCCAGGAGTTCGCCTTCGAGGTCGCGAGGCAGGAGCGTCGGCCTGCAGTCACCCCAGCCGAACGGGAGTATCCACCGCGTGCCTTCGGGGAGGGCCTTCTTGTCGCGCCTGAGGAACCTGCCGATGCCCGTCACCCGCCTGGGGAGCCTGACCGGGAGCCCCAGGCCGCAGAGGCAGGACAGTATCTCTTCGCAGAAATCGGCGGGGGCGCCCAGGCGCCTCGCCATGGCCGCCGAGGCCAGGATGCCGAGCGCGACGGCCTCGCCGTGGTTCAGGCCGAATCCGGTGGCGCTCTCGAGAGCATGCCCCAGCGTGTGCCCGAGGTTGAGGAGTATCCTTCCGGCATGCTCCTCCGGATCGGCCTCCACGATGCGGGCTTTGAACGACAGGCAGGCGGCGGCAGCCCTGCGGCTCCACTCCGTGCGCTCGCGCCCGGGCAGCGGCAGGCCGCCGGCTATCTCGCGCAGTTCGGGCTCCCCGCTGAGTATTGCGGCCTTCAGTATCTCGCCGCACCCGCACCTGTACTCCCTCTCGGGGAGGGTGGTGAGGATCTCGGCGCAGATCCAGGCCAGTTCTGCGGGATAGAAGGTGCCGGCCTGGTTCCTGGTGCCAGCCACGTTGATCGCGGTCTTTCCGCCCAGGCAGGCGTCGACCTGCGCCAGGAGCGTCGTGGGCGCAAGCACCAGCCGCGTCCCCCTCGCCCACGTGGATGCTGCGAAGGCTCCGACGTCGAGGACTATCCCTCCCCCGGCAGCCAGCACCACGTCGCTCCTCGAGAGCCCGACCCTGTGCATCTCGGACCAGATCGCATGCAGCGTCCGGGGCGTCTTGAGCCTCTCTGAGGACTCCATCACGAAGGCTCCCAGCAGCCTGTCGCCCACTCCCCTGAAGATCGCCTGCGAATGCAGGCTCATCACCCGGGCGTCGGCCACGAGGAACACGCGCCCACCGCCGCAGTCGCGGCAGAAGCCCCTGAAGTCCCGGGCGGCCACCACTCGCGTTTCCCTGCCGACGCTCCAGCCCAGCCTGAGGATCTCCCTCTCCATCAGGGGCCCCAGACGAACCAGATGAACGCCGCCCCCGCCGCGGTCGCGGCCAGCGTGAAGGGCAGCCCCAGAGCGGCGAATCTGCCGAAGGACACTCTGTATCCTTCCTTCCTGAGCATGGACACTGCAACTATGTTGGCCGAGGCCCCCACGGGCGAGATGTTCCCGCCGAGGCAGGCCCCGATCAGCATGCCGAACGACAGGAAGCGCCAGTCGGCGATGCCGAGGTCCGAGGCTACCGAATGGACGACGGGCAGCATGGCGGTGACGAACGGGACGTTGTCGACGAACGCGCTGACCACGACGGAGGACAGCACGATCAGGGCGAACGCCCCGAAGGCGCTGCCGCCCGACAGCCCCGCGATGAACCTGCCTATCGCGTCGACCACGCCGTACTCCTCCAGGGCGCCCACCATGAAGAAGATGCCCGCCAGCAGGATGACCGTGTCGAGGTCGAAACCCCTCACGATCTGCCTGGAGCCCCGCACCTCCTCCAGGTCCGTGGCTTTCCTGGCCCTGAAGATCCCGGGCAGCACCCCCCTGTGGCTGAGGGTATGCCAGATCAGGGCAGCCAGCCCTCCCGCGGCGCATACAAGGCCGGACACGGGGCCGGACGGGCCCGTGAAGCCGGTCAGCGCGAGCCCCGCGATCACGATGGCCAGTATGACCACGGGGACCCAGCTCGAGACGCCAGACTCGCCGCTCCAGGCGACAGCCCTCCGGCTCCTCCCGAAGACACGCCAGAGCACGAAGAACGAAGCGACCGCGCCGCACTGGACGGCGAAGAAGATCCCGGGCATGCCGTCCAGCACGAAGAAATCGTTGAACGAGAGGCCCTCGGACGCCGCCAGTATCATGCTGGGGGGATCCCCCACCAGGGTTGCCGTGCCCTGGAGGTTGCTGGAGATGGCTATGCCGATCAGGAGGGGGACCGGGTCGGCCTCGAGCCTGCGCGAGAGAGCGAGGGCCACCGGTGCGAGGATCATCACGGTGGCGACGTTCTCGACGAACATCGAGACCGCCCCCGCCAGGGCGCAGATGAGCAGCGACGCCCTGCCCAGCGTGCCGGACACCGAGACTATCCTCTCGGCCGCCCATGCGGGCGCCCTGGTCTCGATCAGCACCTCGGCTATGAGCATGATGCCTGAGAAGATGAGGAGGATGTTGACGTCGACCCGTCCCATGAGCGCAGCGAGGTCGGGAGCATCGCCGGCGATGGCGCATGCGGCGGAGGCCAGGGCCGCCGCGCACCACACCGCCGGACCCCTGAGGCGCCCGGCGGTCGAGATGTAGATGTAGGCCAGCACGAAGGCGGCCGAGAAGATCCAGGCTCCGGGCAAGCGTCAGCTCCCGGGAGTGAAGCTCGTCAGCGTGATCGTGCTGTCGGGAGTCACCTTCCTGACCAGACCCACATCGGGGGCCAGCCAGAGCGTCCTCTCCACCAGAAGCGTCTCGGGGTCGAACCCTCCGGTCTGGACCCAGTCGATGGTCCTCTCCTGCTGCTGGAGGATGTAGCACTCGTCCCAGGAACCGAGCTGCCCTATGCCGGACACGGTCGTCTCGCGCCTCCACCTGTGGCTGATCGTGACTCCCTGAGCCGTCACGTATGTCGACGCGGAATCGACCCTGGACTGGCCCGTGCAGAGCGGGAAGTCGAGACAGGTCACCCAGGCCTGGAGCACCGGCACCTCGTATCCGTTGAAGACGACCCTGTGATCCTCGTAGTGGTCGAGCCGGCCATCCTCGGCTGCCCAGTAGGCATAGCCGGCGCCGGTCTGGAGCCTGTAGCAGGTGCGCTCGCCGATGACGGTCTGGTCTATGACAGTAGTGATGAGATAGCCGCCGCCCTCGACCTCGTACTCCCACTGGTTCCCGACCGTCGTCACGGGATAGTAGTCCGCGCCGAGCCTCAGATAGACAGGATTGCTCCCGCAGGCGGCCAGGAGCAGCACGGGCAGGGGAAACAGCCTCTTCATCGCAGGACCTCCCTCGAGACCCTGAAGACGAGCGCGAACGCGTCCCCGGACTCGCCTTCGGCGAGGACTCCCCTGAAGTCGAACCCTGCGGCGCCCCTGAACCCGGCGCCCATGCCGAACTCCCATCTGAACCCGGCCCGCCAGGAAGGGTCCCACGACGCCGGATCGCTGCCGTTCCCCGCTTCGAACTTCGAACGGGAGTACCCGATCCCCGCTTCGAGGCCGGGGCTGAAGCTCGCCGCCCCGGGCCTGAGATGGAATGCCGCGCTCAGTTCAGGGGTCAGCACCGTGAGGGAGGCGTCGCCGTCGTATTCGTCGCCGTACATCGACAGGGAGAGCCCCGGGCCGGCTCCGAGCCTGTCGTCGAACATCCATCGCCCGAAGACCTGCAGGTCCAGACCGGTACCGATGTTGTCCCCCCAGCCTCCGGCGGGGAACACCGGGCCGGCCGAAATGCCGGCCGTGATCTCCGCCGGTGCGGCAGCGCACAGGGCCGCGAGAAGCGCGAGCGTAAGCCTCAAGGGAACCTCCTCACACTAGATGCGCGGGGCTTCGAACGCCCTTTCGGGACCCGCGACCAGGATCTCCCCGCAGAAACCCGCCGCCGCGCCTGCAGCCTCGAGGGCGAGCGGCGGCCTGTTGTTCTCCCTGCTGAGATGCGCCAGCACCACGTAGCCCAGCCCCCCGTGGGAAACCTTCGCCAGCAGCGAGGATGCGCTGGCGTTCGAGAGATGCCCCCTGGAAGAGGCGATCCTCTGCTTGAGGGGCCATGGATACCCTCCGTTCCAGAGCATCTCCTCGTCGTGGTTGAACTCGAGCACCAGACCCGTGCATCCCGCGAGGCTCTCAGCCACGAGGTGGCTCCAGCAGCCGAGGTCGGTCGCGATGCCGAGCCGGCCGCCCTCCCACTCGATTACATATCCACTGGGCTCCTCCGCGTCATGTGGCAGGAGGAAGCTCCTGACGACGAAAGGGCCTTCGCAGGTCGAGGAACCGGGGGCAAGCGGACGCACCGAGGGCACGTCGGCCAGACCCGGGGTCCTGCGGGCGGTTCCGGGGCTGCAGACGACAGGCAGGCCGTATCTCCTAGCCGTCACCCTTGCGCCCCTGACATGGTCCGAATGCTCGTGCGTCAGGAACAGGGCGGAAGGCTGCATCCCCCCCGCTCCCGCCTCCTCCATCCTGCGCCCGATCTCCCTGCACGAGAGCCCGGCGTCCATGAGGATGGAGTACCCGTCGTGCTCGACGAGCATGCAGTTGCCGTCCGAGCCGCTGGCCAGCATGAATAGCCTCAAAACGGAATCCTGGCGGTCATGTGCAACAGCCCGGGATCGAGGGGGTGACGGACGGCGGTTCCTCCTCCCCAGAACTCCTCGAGAGAGGCGGAGTCGGCGGGGGCAAGAGTGTTGACGCTGTAGACGCAGATGCCTCCGGCGCCGCGTGCGAGCGCCGCGCGCGCGCCGACGAGGGCGGATGTGATGCTCTGGTTGTAGACGGCCACGCCGTAGACCACTTTCCCGGGCTCTTCCAGCGTGGTGGACACGGCCAGCTCCCCGGCTCTGGAGCTGTTCGTCGTATAGGCCATGGGGCAGACGAAATCGACCAGCCCGCCGCCTAGCCAGCCCTGCCAGTCGCATGCGTAGTCGGCCAGGGCCGACGAAGGATCGGCCATCACGGCACAGGAGAACGTCAGCGAGGGATCTGCCGACCTCACCGCGGCCCGAGCCGACCTCACGCTCTCAGTGACCTGCGCCGCCCTGTAGCCGAGCCAGGCCTCGCCCATGCCCTCGACAGCGGGCCTCGTCCTTCCTGGCGCAGGATACAGGTCGACAGGATCGACGCCCGAGGCCAGGAAGAAACCGGCCCTGGCGGCGGGCTCGAATCCGAACGAGGCGTTCGGGTACCTGATGTAGTCGAGATGTATGCCGTCCAGGTCGTATTCAGAGGCGAGCTCCGCGCAGATCGCAGCCAGGCGCGACCTCACGGCGGGGATGGCCGGCGACAGGGTCGCCCCGACTATGTCCGCGGCCTCGCATTCCGCGCGGGAGTAGTCGGCGCACGATCTGCCGCGAAGATCGGCAAGGAACCACTCGGGATGGGCCAGGAGGACGTGCGCGGGGTCGGCCGGCGGATCGGGCGCCGACCACGAGAGGAAGGCGTTCACCCAGGCATGGACCTCCAGACCGAGCGGTCCGGCCCGGAGCAGGACCCGGGCGAGGGGATCGTACCTGTCCAGCACACGGGCTTCGGGGATGACGTCGGAGGAGTACCAGGCCTCCCCCCTGCCCATCACCTGCACGATCATGCCGTTCGCGCCGGACGCCGCAGCGAGCGAGACAAGGCTGTCGATCCGCGCCTCCGATTCCAGCCCGTCGGCGGACATCCAGAAGTACCGCATCTCCGTTTCCGCGCCGGTGCCGCCGAGCGCCAGAACCGACGCCAGGGCGAGCGCGTTCAGAGTACGCCTCCTGCGCCGCGGGGGAACTCGTCCTTCAGCGGCCTGTCGAAAAGCCCTGCAACCGCGTCCTGCGGGCCTGTCGAACCGTCCAGCACCCTCCCCACGGCCGCGGTGATCGGCATCTCGACCCCGGCGCGGGAGGCCAGGAGGAGAAGTGCTCCGCAGGTCTCGACCCCTTCGGCGAGGCCCTCGGTATAGGGTCTTCCTGTCGCGAGGCACTCCCCCATCAGCCTGTTCCGGCTCAGCGGAGAAAACAGCGTGGCTTCATAGTCGCCCAGGTGCGAGAGGCCGAAGACGCTTCGCCAGTCGCCGCCGAGAGCCGCCACCAGCCTGGCCACCTCCAGTGGGGCGCGGGCCATGAGGGCTCCCTTGAGCCCCTGCCAGCCCAGGCCGTCCAGGAGCCCCGCGGCAATCCCCACGACGTTCTTCGAAGCCGCCCCCAGTTCGCATCCCGCCATGTCGGCGGACCTGTAGAGCCTGACGAGCCTGCTGCCCAGCCGGTCGACCAGGAGGGTCGAGGCTGCATCGTCGTCGGAGGCGATCAGCATGCAGGTGGGCTGTCCCGCCGCCAGGAGGGACGGATGCCCCGGACCGACCCAGGCCGACAGGCTCGCTGGTGCGGGGCCGCTTGCCCTGAAAACCTCGGACAGGCGCCTGCCGGTGCCCTTCTCGAGGCCCTTCATGCAAAGGACGACATGTATCCCGGAGAGATCACGCCCGCGGAGGAGGGAGCAGAGCCCGCCCAGTTCGGACGAAGGGGTCGCGATGACGAGGATGTCGGTCTCCAGTGCGGAGTCCAGGTCGGTGGTGAGGACGACGTCCGCGGGCAGCGCGAGATGGCGGTTCGCCCTGTTCTCCGCGAGCATCCGGAAGGGTTCGGAATCCCCGGGCTCCCATCCCGTGACGCCCAGCCCGCACCTGCTGCCGTACCAGAGATGGAAGCTCCCCCATCTGCCGCAGCCGAGGACGGACATCCTGCCAAGGCCGTTCAAGTGGTCCTCCTCGTTGTCCAGGTGCCGTTCCGGGTCTGCCCCCGATTCTACCGGGATGGCCCTGCACCGACAACTCGCCGCGGCGCAGGAGCCCTCGCGCCCGGCATTGTTGACGGTACCCGGGGCCGGTATGTTTCATTTGTGTTGGTAGCGGCATCAACTGGAAACGAGAGGAGAAGACTTGAGGACTTCGGGATTGATCCTCGCGTTCTCGGCCGTCGCGATGGCCGGAGCCATCGCCCCGGACCTGCAGCACGAGATGGCCCTGGCCGGGGATGACGACCTCCTGCCGGTGTTCGTGCTCGTGCAGGGCGGACTGGACGATTCGTGGATCGGCTCGGTGACGGCAGGCATGACGAGGGCGGAAAGGCAGGCCTTCGTGGTCGATGCCCTGCAGGACATCGCGGGCGTCTCCCAGGCAGGCGTCCTCGACGAGATCGGCCGCTGGGACGAGGGTTCCGTGTCCGGGACCCAGAGCCACTGGCTGGCGAATGCGGTCTACTGCGAGGCTTCACCCGCCCTCATAACCGCACTCGCTGCGAGGACCGACGTGCTCCTCGTCGAGAGCGCGGCCGACCCGCATGCCGGACTCATCGAACCTGTCGACAGGCATCCCGCGACCGGCGGGGAGCTCGACAAGGCCATAGTCTGGAGCGTCACCAAGATAAATGCCGATGACGTCTGGGCCCTCGGCTACGACGGCACCGGAGTCGTGGTGGGCGTCATCGACACGGGCACCGACTACGAGCACACGGACCTGGCGAACCAGATGTGGGACGACGGCTCGGGCCACTGCGGGTACGACTTCTACAACGACGACTGGGATCCCATGGACGACTACGGCCATGGCACCCACGTCTCCGGCTCGGTGCTCGGCGACGGCACCGGCGGCACGCAGACCGGAGTCGCCCCCGGGGCGCAGTGCATGGCTCTGCGCATCAACTACTACTCAGGCGGCGAGAACACCTGGGTCGAGGCGATGGAGTTCGGGACCTCGTACGGGGCTGCCGTTCTCACGATGTCGCTCGGCTCCTCCCACGGCAACACGACGCTCCGCAACGCCGAGGCCAACCTGCTGACCGCGGGAGTCTTCCACAGCGTGGCCGCGGGCAACAGCGGCTCGAGTGCCGGAACGATCCTCTCAAGCGGCGACGCGCCCCCGCCCTGGTTCCATCCCCAGCAGGTCCAGCACGGAGGCCAGACCGCAGTGGTCACGGTGGGTGCAACCGACTCCGGCGACACGGTGGCCTACTTCTCCAGCCGCGGCCCCGTCACCTGGTGGCCGGACTACACGGTGGCCGCCCCTCTGATCGATCCCGACATCTCCGGTCCCGGCGTGGGCGTGATCAGCACCTCCTGGGGCGGCGGGTACGAATCCATGGACGGCACCTCTATGGCGACCCCGCATGTCGCCGGCGTGGCCGCCCTCATGCTCGACGCCAACCCCAACCTGACCGTCTCCCAGATAGACCAGATCATGGAGCAGACCGCCCTCGACCTCCTGCCCGCCGGCAAGGACAACGCCACGGGCTCGGGCCGCATCGACGCGCTGGCCGCGGTGCAGGCCGCCATCGCCGTCGGAGTTGAGACAGCCCTCGAGCCCGTCGTCGCGCCGGGCCTCGCCATGAGCGTGGTCTATCCCAACCCGGTGAGCGGGACGGCACTGTTCGAGATCTACACCGGCGAGGCAGGCAGGGCGGAGATCGAGGTGTTCGACCTCTCCGGCCGCGTGGTCGCCGGCTCGACGCTCGGCGAAGTCGAGGCTGGCACGCACGCCTTCGCCTGGACGGTCCCTTCGGACCTGGGCAACGGGATCTACTTCATCCGGTCCGTTGTCGGAAGCGCGTCCGACACCGCGAGGATGACCGTAGTAAGGTAGGATCCTGACGAAACGAGGGGGGCGCGGCGCTCTGCGCCGCGCCCTTCCCGTCACCCGGCCCTTCCGTCCTTCCGGGCGTAGAGTCCGGTTGTCTTCCATCGCCGGTGGGGCCACCAGTACAGGTCGGGGCGGCGCCTCACCATGTCTTCGAGGCGACTGGTGTAGAGCTGGGTGAGTTCGATCTCTGCCTGGTCCGCCGGGATGTCCTTCCTCGGCAGGATGGGCTCGGTGTAGACCGCGGTGTGGTAAGGGCCGTGTTCGCGCACCATGAAGGTCGGGTAGATCGGGCAGCCCAGCTTCACGGCGAATGCCGCCGCCCCGCGCGGGGTGGACGCCGGCATGCCGAAGAAATCCACTACGATCCCGCCGCGGCCGGCATCCTGATCCGACAGCCATGCCACGACACCCTTCTCCCGGATCGTCCTGAAGATCTCCCGCATGGCCCCGTCCCGGCTGATCAGGCCGATGCCGTGGACCGATCTGAGCCTGTTGACGAAGCCGTCGACGAGCGCGTTGTGCTGTCTGCCCACGAGGAAGCTGGTGCTGACGCCGCCGTAGCTCTGGAGGACGCCCTGCAGCTCCCAGTTCCCGAAGTGGAAGGCGAGGCCGATCCCGCCTTCCTCGCCGAGCCGCTTCATTATACCGGGGTTCTCGACCTTCACGTACTTCTCGATGTGCCGGCGCCCGAGCCTCCGCTGCCTGGCGAACTCCACAGTGAACCTGCCGAAGTTGGCGTAGGAGCGAGCGCCTATCCCAGCTCTCGATCGCACGGGAAGATCGGGGAAGGCCTGCCCGAGATTGATCAGGGAGACCCTCCGCCTGATCCCGAGGGTCCATGCGGCCCGGCCGATCGCCGCCCCGCAGCACAGCGCCATGCGCAGCGGCATCAGGTCCAGGGCCAGGACCACCGCCCTGAGGGCCGCATATTCGAGCAGATGCCTGAAGGTAGGGTGCGGAGACCGCTTCTCCTTCGCGCCGGCCGGTCCGTCGCTCATCTCAGGATTGCCACCCTGACGGAAGTGGTGGAACCGCATGCCTCGAGCACGGCGGTGTAGATCCCGGGCGGCAGGCTGCCGGGGACCCCGGAAACCGTCGTCTCACCGGCCTGGAGGCTCGTACCGCCCCATTCCCAGACCAGCCTGCCGTCGGACGAGTAGAGGCCGAGCGCTGCCGGGCCCGCACCGGGCACGTCCAGGATGAACGCCGGATCGGCGGACGGGCAGGCCCGGAGAGTCATCGAAGGCCCTGCGGATCCGTCGTCCCCTGCGATCCCCGTCGGCGGCGTGAAGTAGATCCTGAATGAGTTCATGAAGCTCAGGAGCTCGCCAGTCGACGAAGTGGGGAGCCCCGCGTCCAGGGTCCTGTTCGGGGTCGGGGAATAGAAGGCCTTGGCGTTTATGGTCCTGCCGTCCTCGCCGAGATACCTGAACTCGATGATCAGGTTGTGCTCCCCGTCGTATTCGAAGGGTTGCTGCAGCTCGAAGCCGTTCCACCCGGGCGCTGTCCAGTCGATCGCGAGAGTGTCCAGCCAGTGGGCTCGGGCCGGTTCGAACCCGGCGTAGTTGGCTTCGAACGATGTCGTCAGCTCATCCATGGTGGTGTGGCAGAATAGGATCTCCGCCTTGAAGAACACGGCCTCGCTGAATGCGTCATGTGTCGCGAAGAGCTGGAGCTCCGAGATGGTGCCCGGCCCGTTCATCTCTTCTCCGAGTACCAGAACCTGGTACCTTCGTCCGTAATCCGCTCAAGAACCGCAGTAGGGCCGGTTCGTGGTGAGGGTACCGGATGCTCCGAGCTCGATCAGCTCGAGCGAAGCGCACAGGATGGCCACCATGGCCGAAGCGTGCATCACGCCACCTCCTCTCTCCCGGGCCGCTCAGTCGGCCCCCGGGCCGCTTTCCACGAAGGCACTCACGAGGTCACGGGCAGCCTCGATCCCCTTCGCATGAGTCCGCTCCATGCCGTGCGAGGCCGAGACCCCGGGGCCGACGAGCGCCGTCCTGATGTCGTATCCCGCCGCCTGGGCCGACGCTCCGTCGGATCCGTAGAACGGGAACACGTCGAGCCTGTGCGGTATCCCCCTCTCCCGGGCAAGGCCCGCGAGCCTGCGGCGGAGGGCCAGGTCATACGGGCCCCTGGAATCCTTGACGCAGATCGAGACCGCGGTCTCCGCACCCTCGACCTTCTCCCCGACGACGCCCATGTCCACCACCAGCATGCGCCGGGCGGAGCCGGGGATGCCGGCGGAGGCCCCGTGGCCGACCTCCTCGAAGTTCGTGAAGAAGAAGCACGTCCGCGCCTTCTCGATCCCGTCCGGCCCGAGCGCCAGCATGGCGCCCGCCATGGCCGCACAGCCCGCCTTGTCGTCGAGGAACCTCGACTTCACGAATCCGGTCGATGTGCGCTCGAACCTCGGATCGAACGAGACGAAGTCGCCGACTCCGACGCCCAGCCCTTCGAGGTCCTTCTTCGATGAAGCCTCGACATCCAGCCTGACGTGCATGTTGGTCTGGCTGCGCTCCGTCTTCCCGGCATCCCGGTTGACATGGACCGCGGGGTTGTCGAGGAGGAGAGTCCCTCTGAAGGTCCTGCCCCCTTCGGAATGCACCGTCACGTACTCTGCCTCGAACGAGGGTAGGACGAGACCGCCGATCTGCGAGAACGAGAGGGTGCCGTCGCTCCTGAGGCCGCTCACGATCGCCCCGAGGGTGTCGACATGCCCCGAGACCACGAGCTCGGGTTCGCCGAGGCACCCGGCCAGCAGGCCGCCCTTGTTGGTCAGTGCCGTCGGGATGCCCGCTCCGCGGGCGAACTCCCCTAGGAATGCCACGGCCCCGTCCGTCATGCCCGACGGGGAGGGTATCGAGACGAGCTTCTCCAGAATATCAAGGGTTCTCTGCATGTCAGCCTCCATGGTCACCGGGAGAAGTATCTCAGGTTCTTTTCAACTTCCGAAATGGTCGTAGCCGGTCCTGCCCGGAAGCCCGGCGGGCCGGCCGCCCCGGCTGATCCGCACCCCGGGCTCTCCGGAGGCGCAGCCGATCCTGGCGAAACCGCAGCCCGCGAAGTCGAGCGAAGGCGGGGCGCTGAACAGGAGGACGAAATCCTCGCCTGCCGCACAGGCCTCCGCGGGCCTGTCGCGGACTGCCTCGAAGAGGGGCACCGAGTCGAGGTCGATCTCGCATCCGGCACCGCTCTCGGAGCACAGGTGCATCGCCTCCGAGAAGAGCCCGTCTGATACGTCGATCGCGCAGCGGACGCCCCTTCCCCTGATGATGCACGCCTCGTCGAAGGCCGCTCTCGGTCGGAGGAAGGCCCGTATCCGCTCGAGCTCGCTGTCCGGCAGCGGCTTCACCGGGCGGAGCGAGGCGCCTTCGAGGCCACCGCACGCCTCCATGGCGGCCGCTATGTCGAGCGACCTTCCCAGAGGTCCCGTGAGCCACAGCGAATCCCCCGGCTCCATGGAGCTGCGCCTCATGAGCGTTGAGGGATCGCCGCCCTCTCCGGTGGCGGAGATCGTTATCAGGAGCCGGTCCGAAGCCACCGTCTCGCCTCCGGCCACGATGCAGTCATCCCTCGACAGGAGGCCCGCGTAGAATCCCGAGAGCCAGTCCCAGCCGAGATCCCCGGGGGCGGCCAGGGAGACGAGCACGCTCGACGGCCCGGCGCCCATCGACGCCAGGTCGCTCAGGGTCGCCTCGAGCAGCCTCCTGCCCAGGACTCCCGGGTCGCACCACCAGCGGAGGAAATGCCTGCCCTCCACGAAGGAGTCGATCGTGGCCACGGGACAGGACAGGGCGGGGAGCACGGCGGCATCGTCCCCGGCTTCGCGGAGCCCCGGGAACTCCCTCCTGAGGCGGGCAATGAACCCCCTCTCGCCCATGCCGGACAGCGTCGGGCCGGATGCGCCCCCTTCATTCACGAGAGCACTACCTTCAACTCCTCCATACGCGCCGGGTCGCGCCTTTCGGGAGCGGTCATAACGGCGTTCGTCGAGGCGACCCTGCATCTGCACGTGAACTCGCGCGATGCCGCGGCCTTCGCTGCGATGGCCACGACCCTGCCGGCAAGCGCGGTGTTGGCGTTCATGTTGGCCACGACCATCTCGACCGTGACCTCCTCCTCGCTCTCGTGCCAGGCGTCGTAGTCGGTCACCAGGGCCAGGGTGGAGTAGCACATGTTGGCCTCGCGTGCGAGCTTGGCCTCGGGGATCGCGGTCATGCCTATGATGTCGCAGCCCATCGCCCTGTAGATCCTGCTCTCGGCCCTGGTGGAGAAGGCGGGGCCCTCGATGCAGACGTAGTCGCCCTTCGGATGCACGCTGGCCCCGGCCTCGACTGCGCTCGCGGCCAGTATCTCCCTCATGCAGGGGCAGTACGGATCGCCGAACGACACGTGGGCGACTATGCCGCCGCCGAAGAAGGTGGACCTCCTGATCCCCTTCGTCCTGTCCCAGAGCTGGTCGGGGATGACCATGTCGCGGGGGGCGATCCTGTTCTTGAGGCTCCCCACGGCCGAGACGGAGATGATCCTGCGCACGCCGAGAGCCTTGAGCGCGTATATGTTGGCGGCATAGGGGACCTCGGACGGGGAGTGGACGTGCCCCGTGCCGTGTCTGGCCAGGAATGCGAGCTTCACTCCGTCCAGCGACGCTAGCACGATCGGGGAGGACACGGAGCCGCAGGGGGTCACGGGCTCGACGGTACCCTCCGTCACGATGCCATCGAGCGCGTAGAGCCCGGTGCCGCCTATTATCCCGATCCTCTCACCGTTTTCCATTATCTTCCTCCGGTTGGGATGTGCTGGACGACGAATATATCTTGCAGGGAGAGAGGTGGCGCCATCGCGGCAGACAGCGGCAGGGACGGCATTCCGACAGTCGACGCGGGCGGCATGACCTTTGCCGGGCTCGGTGAGTGGCTGGAAGGTCTGGGGCTTCCTCCATGGAGGACCGGCCAGATCTTCGGCTGGATGCACAGGAGGCTCTCGGGCAGCTTCCTCGACATGTCCGATCTGCCTTCGGACCTCAGGGAGTCGCTTGCGGAGGCTGCGTTCATCTGGAGCCCGGAGCCCGCCCTGAGGGCCGATTCGCCCGACGGCGCCTCGAAGTTCGTATTCCCTCTGCGCGACGGGCTCTCGATCGAGAGCGTGCTGCTGCCCGTCCCCGGCAGGATCACCGCCTGCCTCTCGTCGCAGGTGGGCTGCCCGGTGGGCTGCGCCTTCTGCATGACGGGCAGGACCGGCTTCAGGCGGAACCTCTCGGCCGGCGAGATAGCGGGTCAGTTCGATGCTCTGAGAAGACTCTCCGAAGGCCGCGTGACGAACGTGGTGTACATGGGCATGGGCGAGCCGCTCCTGAACGTGCAGGCGGTGCTCGACTCCCTCTCGATCGTCACGGACCCCCGCGGGGCGGGGATCGGGACGAGGCACGTCACGGTCTCGACCGTGGGGGTGCCGGAGGGGATCGTGAAGCTCGCCGCGCATCCCGGGCAGGCGGGGCTGGCGATTTCGCTGCACAGCGCCGTGCAGGCCACCAGGGACAGGCTCATCCCTGCGGCCAGGCGGTGGGGCCTGCGCGAAGTGAGGAAGGCCGCGATAGGCTACTCATCCGCGAAGAACCGCCCCGTGACCTTCGAGTTCTGCCTCCTGGACGGGATCAACGACTCGCCCGACGAGGCCAGGGCCCTGGGTGACTTCACGAGGGGGGTATGGTGCAAGATCAACCTCATACCCTGCAACGAAGTCGAGGGTACCGGCTTCTCGAGGCCCCCGGAGAGGCGGATGAAGGCGTTTCTCGACATCCTGACGGAGATGGGCCGGGAGGCCACGGTCAGGAAATCGCTCGGTTCATCCGCGGGAGGAGCCTGCGGACAGCTCGGGGCCTCTCTCGGGAGCGGGGTTCCTACGGAGTGAAGTGGAGCACGGCCACTGCCGAGAGGCCGGACAGGTCGTCCTCCCCCGCCAGCTCCTTGCCGCAGGGCATCCACTCGGGGCGCAGCACGACGTCCATGAAAGTCGTCTCGCCGAGCCTGATCCTGGTTCCCAGCTCGATGCTGACGATCCCGCCGCCGGAGGACACTCCGTCCTCATCGCCGTCGGCCGGCTCGTCCCAGGCCACGAAGCCCCCGGCGCCTATGCCCACGAAGGGTTCGAGACCCCTCTGCCCGGCGTAGCGGTGGTAGAAGGGGTACGACCTGTAGCCGATCTGGAGAGGGATGCACGTGATGCCGTCCCATGCCGCGGAGTCGGTGGAGGCGGACCTGTAGCCGCTGCGGAGCCAGATGCAGGAGCTGAGCTCCATGGGGATCTGCAGTGCCGCCTCGAACATCGGGCCCGCAGACAGGGCGGTTTCGAAGTCGGAACCTGTCGGGATCCAGGCTCCTCCGCCGATGCCCAGTTCCAGGTCGCCCCGCCCTGGATCGGTGAAGGAGAGTGCGGCCAGGATCAGCAGCCCTGTCATCGGATTCCTCCAGTCAGAACTCGATGCCCTTGCGGGCCTCGACTCCGTTGCGCCAGTAGTGTTTGACTTCGCACATCTCGGTGACCAGGTCGGCCAGGCCGGTGAGCCGGCCGTCGCGGGGATACCTGCCGGTCATTACGAGTTCCGTCCCCTCGGGGCGCATCTCGAGAAGCCCCTCGACCTCGGTATCCTTCAGCAGGCCGAGCGTCACAGCGGTCAGTATCTCGTCGGCTATCACGATGTCGAATTCCCACGAGGTCTCGCCCGCCAGTATCGCCAGGCCCTCCCTGGCCAGGGCGATGTCCTCCGGGTCGGGCTTCCCCGGGTCGAGGAAGCCAGGGCGCCCGAGCTGCCTGATCTCGATCAGCCCCGGAAAGCGCCAGGGGAGGGCCAGCTCGGACGTCTGCTCGCCCTTCATGAACTGGTAGATGCCGACGCGGAGGAACGCGCATGCCGCCCGCACCGCGAGCCCGAGGGCGGCAGTCGTCTTGCCCTTGCCGTCGCCGATGTACATCTGGACGAAGCCCTGCTTCAACCGCTCCGCCTCCCCCCGGCCGGGACTCCGGCTGCTGCGGATATGGTACGGCACGGGGGCACCGGCGTCAAATCCCCGGAGACGTCGGCCGGGGGCCGTGAGCTGCGGATCGGGAAGCCTCAGCCGTTGCGGCACGGTAATCGGAGGGTTGTCTGCGGGGGATTCCCGTCAGTCGGGGGGAGGTGTGCTGCAGAGGGGGGAGGGGTTCAACCGTTGCGGTACTGCAGCAGGTACAGGTTGTAGTAGATGCCCCTGCGGGCGAGGAGCTCCTGATGGCTCCCGCGCTCGACGATCCTGCCGGCGTCGATGACCAGGATCTCGTCGGCCTTCTGTATCGTGCTCAGCCTGTGCGCGACGATGATGCTCGTCCTGCCCTTCATCAGGGTCTCTATCGCCTTCTGGATGAGCTGCTCGGTGGCCGGATCGACGCTGCTCGTGGCTTCGTCGAGGATCAGGATCTTCGGATCGTGGGCAAGGGCCCTGGCAAAGCACAGAAGCTGCTTCTGGCCGGTCGACAGGGTGGCACCCCTCTCGGCCATGACCTCCGAATAGCCTCCGGGCAGGTTGCCGATGAAGCCGTCGGCCTGGACCATCTCGGCGGCGCGCTCGACAGAGCCCCTGTCTATGGGCGAGCCCAGCCTGATGTTGTCCTCGACCGTCCTGCTGAATATGAAGGCATCCTGGAGCACGATGGCCATGTTCCGGCGAAGAGAGGCCATCGGCATCCGCCTTATGTCCGTGCCGTCCACCTCCACCGAGCCCGATGCCGGATCGTAGAACCTGCAGAGCAGGCTGATGATCGAAGTCTTGCCGGCCCCGGTGGGACCCACTATGGCAACGCTCCTGCCGGGCTCCACCGTGAAGGAGACGTCCCTGAGCACCTCCTTGCCCTCGACATAGGAGAACGAGACGGAGTCGAACTCCACTCTCCCGGTGATGACGGCAGGGGCGGCGGCTTCGGGAGAGTCGGTGACGTCGGGCTCGGTGTCCATCACGCCGAACACCCTCTCCGCCGAGGCCATCGCGCTCTGCATGATGTTGAACTTCTCGCTCATGTCGGCTATGGGCTGGAACATCTGCCTGACGTAGCTGACGAACGCCACGAGCGCGCCGATGGTCAGCGCCCCGCCCAGGACGCTCACGCCGCCCGTGACGAGCACCAGCGCGACTCCGGTCGATGCCAGTATCTCGATGGCGGGCCTGAAGATGCCGAATATCACGAGCTGCCTCATGTTGGCGGCGAAGTAGTCCTCGTTGGTCGCGCTGTACCTCTCCCTGCGGACCGGCTCCCTCCTGAAGATCTGCACGACCTTGATGCCCGAGAGGTCCTCGGCGAGCCTCGAGTTCAGGGAGGAAAGCAGGCGCCTGGCGTCCCTGAAGGCCCCCCTGACCTTACGCCGGAACACCATGGACACGAAGGCGAAGAACGGAGCCACCGCCAGCGCCACAAGGGCCAGGCGGGGGTTCATGAAGAAGAGTATGGCCACGGTGCCGGTGAGCAGGAGGATGTCCTTGAACATGTTGACGAGCACGGCGGCGAACATCTCGTTCAGGGCCTCGATGTCGTTCGTCACCCTGGTGACCAGCCTCCCGACTGCATTCCTGTCGAAGAACGAGAGGGAGAGCTTCTGTATGTGCGAGAAGAGCGCAGAGCGGAGGTCGTACATCGATCTCTGGCCGGCAACGGCCAGGGTGACGGCGTGGCCGTACCCGATCGCGAGCCCCAGGAGCACTATCACCGCGGCGGTCAGGGCGAGCCGCCTGATGCCGTCGCGGTCGGCCCCCCTCATGCGAAGCAGGATGTCCGGGGGCACAGAGGACATGCCCGCCTCGGGGACCAGCCACTCCCCTCCGGCAACTACCGCGTCCTCCACCCTGTCGGCCACGTCGGCCGGCACCCCGTCTGCCGGGAACCTGTAGTAGGTCTGAGTCCCCAGGCCTCTGCCGCCGACGAGGGCCTCCCTGTCGGCAGGGTCGAGGGATTCGAGGGAGGCCTTGCGCACGAGGACGGTATTCCCGTCGAGCCTTACGAAGTCGCCCTCGGAGGGGGACAGCGCCATGAGCGAGTCGCATGCGCCGGAGGTCCCCTCGTAGATCTGGTAGAGGCGAGCGAGATATCTGTCTATGCCGATCTTCGTGATGTAGGGGATGATCAGGTCGACCCCGGTGGAGACCACCATGAAGAGAAAGGCGAGCACGACCAGCCAGCGGTGGGGCTTCACGAACGCAAGAAGCCTCTTCACGAGCCTGCCGTCGTAGGCCCTGCCTTCGATCAGATCTGCATCCCAGTCGGAATGGCCGTTCACGTCAGTCCTAGCCTCCGCCTGCCGGGGGCATCCGCATGGCCTCCTCCGACAACCGTGTCGGCATCCCAGTCGGAATGACCGTTCACGTCAGTCCTCGCCTCCGCCTGCCGGGGGCATCCGCCTGGCCTCCTCCTCGAGCTGCTGCATCCTGTGGAGGTCCGCGTAGATGCCGCCCAGGGCCAGCAGTCCGTCGTGAGTTCCTGACTCTGCGAGCCTGCCTCCGTCCAGGACGATGATCAGATCGGCCCTCTTCACGGTGCTTATCCTGTGGGCTATCACGACGCCGGTCCTCTGGCCGAGGCTCTCGGACAGGGTCGAGAGGATCGCGGCCTCCGTCTCGGTGTCAACGCTGGAGAGGGCGTCGTCCAGAACCAGGATGGACGGATCGGTGGCCAGGGCCCTCGCGATCGCCACTCTCTGCTTCTGTCCCCCGGAGAGGGTCACGCCCCTCTCGCCCACCAGGGTGTCGTAGCCTTCGGGGAACGACTCTATCTCGGAGTGGATCTGGACCTTCCGGGCCAGGTCCTCGACCTGCCCGCGGGAGAGCCCGCCGGTCCCGAACGCGATGTTGTCGGCCACGTTCATGGCGAAGAGGAAGGTCTCCTGGGGGACGTAGGCGAAGAAGCCCCTGAGAGCCTCGAGCGACATGTCGCGGATGTCCGTCCCGCCTATCAGGATCGTGCCCGCCGGCGGGTCGTAGAGGCGCATCATCAGCTCGACGAGCGTGGTCTTGCCAGATCCCGTCCTGCCGACTATCCCGAGCGTCGAACCGGCGGGAAGGCTGAACGAGACATCGTCGAGAACCGGCGTCCCGGTGCCGGGGTACGCGAAGCTCAGGCCCCTGACCTCGATGGATGTGTCCGCGGGAGCCTCGCAGGGGCCGCCGACGATGTCCGGAGGGGTGGTGAAGATCCTCTCGAGCCTTTCCATGCTGGCAGTGCCGCGCTGGAGCAGGTTGACCACCCAGCCCACGGCCATCATCGGCCAGATCAGGGTGTGGAGGTAGCTCGAGAAGGCCACGAACTCGCCGAGCGAAACCTCGCCCGAGATGACCATCGAGCCGCCCTCGCTGAGGAGTATCACCATGCTCGCCATGGCGAGGGCGCCGATCATGGGGTCGAACACGCCGCCTATCATGCCCAGCCTGATGTTCTGCTGCGCGCAGTCACGCGCCCTCGCGTCGAAGAACCTCTGCTCCGACTCCTCGTCGCCGTAGGCCTTCACCACCCTGATGCCGGAAAGGCTCTCCTGGACGCGCTCGGTGAGTGCGGAGAAGGATTCCTGCACGGACATGAAGCGCCTGTGAACGAGCGAGCCGAACCGGAACATCACGAGTGCGAGTATGGGCAGGGGCAGGAGGGTGAGGAGCGTCAGCCTGACGTTCATCACCATCATCACCGAGAGGCTTGCTATGGCGAGGATCAGCGAGTCGAACGCGGCCAGGGTCGCCATGCCGCAGGCCATGCGCACGGCCTGGAGGTCGTTCGTGGCATGGGCCATCAGGTCGCCGACCTTGGTCCTGTCGTAGAACTGAGGGGACAGCTTCTGGAGGTGGTCGTACAGGTCCTGCCGGAGGTCCCGCTCGATCCGCTGGCTCGAGCCGACTATGAAGTAGCGCCAGATGAACCTGCACCCGCCCATGAGGACGGAGACCACGACGATGGCGATGCCGGCAAGGATCAGCCTGTGCTGGGTGGCCGAGCCCTGCGCCAGGTCGTCCACGACGTGCTGGGTGATCTTGGGGATGATCAGCTGGAGCCCGTCGACGAAAACGAGCGCAACCAGGCCGAAGGCTATGGATCTCCTGTGGGACCAGAGCAGGCGGAATATGGCCTTCAGGCTCGATCGGTCGATGCGGGGGCGCTTCTCTTCGTGGTCTTCCATCTATGCCGTTCCGGGGCGCCGCATGAGCGGCGGCCGCCAGTACCTGTCAGTCGTCGAACCTGTCGGAGGATTCGGGGCCTTCGCCGGCGGTCACGTCCGTGACCTCCAGCTTCCTGATGTCGGGATCGACCGACCAGCCCGCCTCGGTGAAGAGCCCGGTCACGGTGACAGTGACGCCCGGCATCCCCCTGAGAGCGGAAGCCCCCTCGCCCACAAGGGCGACCACCTCGCCGGTGGCGTCGACCTGGAGGATGATCGTCTCGGATCTGGATCCGGGGGCCAGGACCTCGACGGTGCCGGAGAGGGTCACGGCCCCGTCACGGGCCGTCGCCGGATCCGGGGGCGCGGACGACGAGGTGGAGCACGATGCCGTGATCAGCAGGGCGGCCGCTGCAAGAATTGTCCTCATCTTCCCTCCGTTATCGTCGGCGGGGAGGACGTCACCGGGGAGCATATCCCCGGATCGCCCACCAGGCCCCATGAGATCGGGCCCAGCCATCTCGTGAGGACCTCTCCGAGCATCGCGGGGTCCATGTCGCGGGCAATATCGCTGTACAGCCAGAGGTTGCGCCAGTCGCCGGTCTCTATCCCGTACATCCCCAGCATGTAGGCCTGATTGAACGGGGACGACAGGGACATCATCCGGCCGGTCCTCGCGACCTCGAGGCTGCCCCGGAGGTTCTCGTCCGAGAAGCCGCCCGAAGCGCCCTCTAGCACTATGGCAGCCATCAGCGAGCAGGCTTCCGCGGCTTCGGGGGTGCTCGCGTATAGATAGGCCCAGTTGCGCATCGACGATGCGGCACCGGCGAAGGGTGCATAGGTAAGGCCCCGCTCGGTGCGGAGCACCTGCCAGAACCGGTCGCTCACGGCGTCCATCGCAGCCGTGAATAGCGGATAGTCAGGGTCGGACGGGGACGGCGCGGGGAACTTGCCGACGATGTAGGCCGTCAGGGTCGACTCGGGCTGGAAGACCACCGTGTCACGCGAGAACACGAACGGCGGGGGCGGCGTCAGATCGCCGCCTCCCGGCGCGATCCGCCCGAAGGTGCCCTCGAGCATCTCCCTCAGGTCATCGGTCCCGGTCGGCCCGACGTGGGCTATCAGCATGTTCCCAGCGAGCATCCTCTCCGAGAGCCTGGCCCTGACGTCGGCGGCAGTGAAGCCTTCCATGGTCTCCACCGTCCCGGAGGGGTCGAACCTGTAGGGATGGCCCGCGAAGAGGCCCTCGTTGGCCACCCGCCAGACCCTTTCGTCGGGATCGCTCTCCTCGACTAGCAGCGCCTGCAGGAGGCCGTCCCGGGTGCGCTCGAAGGCCGAGGCCTCCAGTTCTGGATCGATGAGGCAGTCGGACATGGCGTCGAGAAGGACCGGCAGGTCCTCCTCCAGGCACATCAGGCGGAGGGCGCTGAAGTCGTACCCGTACACTCCCTCGATCCTGGCCTGGGTGACGTCCATCAGCGAGCGCCATGCCTCGCCGGGATAGCGCGAGGAACCCATCAGGCAGGCCTCGAATGCGAGGTTCTCGATCCCGGCGGTGCCCTCGTCGAGCGTTCTCGAACCGCCCTCGAGGAAGACGGCGAGTCCCTCGTTCGTGGAGGGCATCTCCCTGGAGATGACCCTTATGCCGTTCCCGAGCTCGAATTCCACGACGTCGGAGGGCACGGAGGCGAAGGCCGCCGAAGCGGCGAGCAGGATGGCAGGTATCGTCCTCACTCGGCACCACCCCCCTCCGCGGGAGACATGACGAACGTGACGGACGGCCTGCCCGCCACGTATTCGTCGAGGAAGGCGGCCACGTCGTCGACCGTGACGAGGGCCAGGCTGTCGGGGTAGGTGTCGTAGTATCCCAGCCCGCCGCCGACAACCCACCAGAACGCCAGGGACTCGACGGCGACGTCGTAGGACGTCTCCTCCGCGAGGAGCCTGTGCCTCCTGAGGCTCTCGGTGGCGGCGTGCAGGTCGTATCCGTCGTAGTAGGACGGGGAGAGGAGCTGGTCGATCTCCTGCTCGAGAGCCTGCACGGCCTCGGTAGACCTGCCGGGCCTCGGCGTGCCCGAGAAGGAGATGACGGGGGCGTACCGCTGCGTGTAGAAGCCGGCGGAGACATCCATGAAGGGCCCGTTGGTCACCAGGTCGCGGTAGAACTCGCCGTTCATCATGTCGAGGCAGGTTCCCCACACATCGGCTGCGTAGGTGGCCGAGGGATCGGTGACGAGCGACGGGCCCGCGTAGTCGATGGACACCAGTTCGACGCCGGGAATGGAGGGGATGGTCACGGTCGTGTCCCGGGCGATCTCGACAAGCATGGGGAGCTCGTCGTAGTCGCTCCTCCCGCCGTACTCCCAGGCGGACATCCAGCGCTCCGCCAGGGCGAAGGCGCTGTCCTCGTCCACGCTGCCCGCGATGATGAGCGCGCAGTTGTCGGGCGTGTAGTAGGTCGCCCTGAAGGCATCCATCACGCTGCGGTCGGCGCTCGTGATCACCTCGGGCAGGCCTATGCCGTTGGCCCTCCAGGGCGCCGAGGGGTGCAGCACGTCTTCCCTTGCCTTCCAGTAGTCCCAGTAGGGATGCGTGGTGTCGCGCTGGTACTCGTTGAGGATCACGCTTCGCTCGACGGCCATCTCGTTCTCATCGAAGAGGGGCGTGGCGATGGCGTAGTACATGAACTCGAGCCCCTCGGAAAGGCGCTCGGACGGGAGCGTTATGTGGTACCTGACGATCTCGTCGGAAGTGGATCCGTTCTGCACGATGCCCAGTTCGCCCATGCGGGCGTTGTAGGCGGTCTGGTCGGGTATCTGCGCGTTGCCCTTGAAGAACATGTGCTCGTAGAAATGCGCCAGGCCGCAGTCCGCCTCGGTCTGGCAGGTGGAGCCGGTCTTCACCGCGATGCAGATAGTCACCACCGGCGCCGACTCGTCGCGCGAGACGATCACCGTCAGGCCGTTGTCGAGGGTCTTCAGGGAGTATGCCGCCGACGTCGCGATTGATGCGACCGCGAGGCAGAGCACCGGTGCGATTTTCATGGGGTCCCCGTCCGGATCGAAGATGCGTTCCGCCCGATGCGGGACGTCCCGCGATTATCGCCTTTCCGGCCTCCTCCGGTCAATTTCCAGCCCACGGGCGGCCGCTTATGTTCAAAGCAGACCAGCCGCCCGGGAGGCGCCATGGAACTCAGGCCTGGATACGTGATGGACTGGAGCTCCGGGCTCGTGCCCGGAGGGTTCTCGATAACCGAGGAGAACGGGATTATTGCCTCGGTCCGCAGGGCTGTACCCGCGGGGTCGCACGCCCGCTGCATCGCCATCCCCGGCCTGGTCCAGCCCCACGTCCACCTCTGTCAGACCCTGTTCCGGGGAACGGCCGAGGGCAGGACCCTGCTCGACTGGCTCCGGGAGAGGATCTGGCCCCTCGAGGCCGCGCACACACCCGACACCCTCGCCACTTCGGTGATCGTGTCCCTCCGGGAGCTGATCTCCTCCGGCTGCACCTGCCTCCTCGACATGGGCAGCGTCGAGCACTCGACCGTCACGGTGGACATCCTCAGGCGCTCGGGCATCAGGGCCCACGCGGCCAATGCGCTGATGGACGAGGGGCCGGACGGCCTCGCGAGGGACCTGGCCTGGCTCATGGAGGAGACAGGGAGGGTCCGCGCCTCGTGCGGAGGGCTCGTGAGGCACGCCCTCGCGCCCAGGTTCGCGCTGTCCTGCTCGGACTCCCTGTGGAGCTTCGTGCGCGGGGTACGCGGCGACTTAGTCAGGACCACGCACTGCGCCGAGAGCCCGGCCGAGGTCGCCCTCCCTGCGATCGCGGAGGCGGGCGGAAACGTCAGATATCTGGCTGCAAGGGGCTTCCCGGGCGCCCGCACCCTGCTGGCACACTGCGTCCATCTCGCTCAGGGGGAGGCTGATCTGCTGGCTTCATCCGGCACGTCGGTCGTCCACTGCCCGTGGACCAACCTGAGGCTGGGCAGCGGCATCGCCGACGTACCAGCTCTGCTCGCGGCGGGTGTCGGGGTCTTCCCCGCCAGCGACGGGGCGGCGTGCAACAACAGCCTCGACCTAGCCTCCGACATCAGGCTCGCCATGTCCCTGGCGGCGTTGAAGCACTCGCCCGCGTCGGTCGCGGGCAGGATATGGCTCAGGGCCGCCACGGAGGGGGCCGGGCGCATCCTCGACACCGGCCACGGCAGGATCGACGCGGGGATGCAGGCCGACATCGTCCTCCTCGAACCTTCCGAGGAGGAGTCGGAGGAACTGGAGATGGCCGAGGACCCGGTCAGATACGTCCTCGAGCTCGACTGGCCCGCGCGGGTGCGCCTCGTGATGGTGCACGGCAAGGTCCTTTACGAGGACGGGGCCTTCCCGACCCTTCCACCGCTCCCGATGGACATCGCGGCCGCAAGGCGGGAAACGCTCGAAAGGGCCGGCGCGGATGCCTGATGCGACAGCCGTCGAGGTAGCCGTCCCGAGGCCGGTCTGGAGGACGTTCACTTACCTGCTTCCTTCGGGGATGGCCGGTGGCGTGCTCGAGGGATGCCGTGTGGAGGTGCCCTTCGGCCGCGAGAGGCTGACGGGCTGGATCTGGGGGCGTTCCACCTCCCTTCCCGCGGACGGCGTGAAGACGGTGGAGTCCCGCCTCGACTGCGTTTCCGCGCTACCGCGCCCCGTTCTCGAACTGGTGAGATGGGCGGCAGACTACTATTCGGCGCCGCCGGGGATGATGATGGCTTCTGCTTCGCCTCCCGGAGCGGGGGCCGGGCTCCGGCAGGAGATCCGCCGTGCGGCGGGGCGGGCAGCGGCTGGTGATCCTGTTCTGGAAGGGCTGGACGGTTCGTCGTTCGTTCCGGTGGACGGCCTGGCCCACGGCTTCTCCTCCCGGTCGGTCCTTATGTCGCACCTGTCATCCCTGGCAGCGTCGGGCGCCGTAGAGTGCAGGCTCTCCCCCGCGCCGACCCGCAGGACATCCGCGGGGATGGCCGTCACACCCTGCCTGCCCCCTGCTGCTCTCGCGGGCATGGCCGAAAGGCTGCGCAGGAAGGCGCCCGCGCAGGCATCGATCCTCGAGATCCTCTCCCGGAGCGACGAGAGGATCACGATCGGAGCCCTCCTCCGGGAGGCCGGTGCCTCGCGGTCTTCCCTCGATGCCGTGGTGAAGGCGGGAGCCGCTGCGGTCTCGCCTGCGGAGGCTGCGGGTACCGGGGGCTCGCTCGCAGGCGCGGAGGTCGCGGACCTCGAACCAGGGCAGGAGGAGGCCGTCTCGCGCATCTCGGGCGCGGAGGGCGGCGTCTTCCTGCTGCACGGCGTCACAGGAAGCGGCAAGACGGAGGTCTATCTGAGGGCCATCGCCGCAGTCGTCGCCCACGGGCTCCAGGCCGTCGTCCTCGTGCCGGAGATATCTCTCACGCCCCAGCTCACCGCTCGGTTCGAGCGGCGGTTCCCCGGCATGGTCGCCGTCATGCACAGCGCACTCTCCACCGGCGAGAGGCTGCGGGCCTGGAGCGCCCTGGCAGCGGGTGAAAAGTGCATTGCGATAGGGCCCAGGAGCGCCGTCTTCGCCCCTCTAGCACGCACTGGGATCATCATCGTGGACGAGGAGCACGATTCGAGCTACAAGCAGCAGGAGCAGCCCCGCTACAACGCTCGGGACCTGGCCGTGGTGCGCGGCTCCATCGAGGGAGTCCCAGTCGTTCTGGGCTCGGCTACGCCTTCACTCGAGAGCCGGGGCAACGCTGACTCGGGCAAGTACGGGATCCTCACGCTGCCTGGACGTGCGGGCGGCAGGCCGATGCCTTCGGTGAAGCCCGTCAGGCCCGGGGAATACGGCAGCGTCGTGCCCCCCGAGATGCTTTCCGCGATCGCAGAAACCTGGCGCCGTGGCGAACAGTCGATACTGCTCCTCAACCGCAGGGGTTTCGCGCCCACCCGGATCTGCGCGGGGTGCGGCCACCGCGAGGAATGCCCGGAATGCGCCGTCGCTCCCACCTATCACGCGCGCGGCGGGATACTGAGGTGCCACCACTGCGGCTGGTGGACGAGGGCGCCGAGGGACTGCCCCTCGTGCGGCTGCACGAGGTTCGTCACGGAGGGTCCGGGTGTCCAGAAGGTCGAGGCGTTCCTCTCGGGCGCCCTGCCGGGGATCCGCATCCTCAGGCTCGACAGGGACACGTCCTCCTCGGCAGGCGCCATCTGGGAGATCCTCGGGCGGTTCGCCGAAGGCGGGGCCGACGTCCTCCTCGGCACGCAGATGGTCGCGAAGGGGCACGACTTCCCGGGCGTCACGCTCGTATGCATCCTCTCGGCCGACATGGCCCTGGCTATACCGGACTTTCGCGCGTCGGAGAGGGCCTTCCAGCTCGTGATGCAGGCCGCTGGCCGCGCCGGGAGGGGCTCTGCGCCCGGCACCGTGCTCGTGGAGACCCTCAGGCCCGACTCACTCGCCGCCGCCATGGCGCAGGACTACGAAGCATTCCTCGAATCGGAGCTGCCTGCCAGGAGGCTCCTCGGGTACCCGCCCTACGGCCGGATCGTCCGGTTCGTCTGGTCGGGTCCCGTCGAAGCGAGGGTCGCGGCCGCCGCGAAGGCCTGCATGGACGCTCTGGAGCCACCGCCCGGTGCTCGCGTCTTTCCGCCGGCTCCGGCCATCCTCCCCAGGCTGCGCGGGAAGTGGCGCTACAGTGCCCTGGCTCGCTCGGACAGCCGCACGTCGCTGCGGCGGCTCGTCCAGAACGCCCTGTCGTCCTTCGAAGCCGCCGGCTCGAAGGGCGTCCTGCTCGACGTCGACGTCGACCCCACCGACCTGTTGTAACCGGGGTCAGACTACTCCCAAAACTGCCCTCGCAAGATCCTGCGGCCCTGTCTCTTGCAGCCATAGTCATTTTACAGGTTATCCAGTGAAGAAAAGCGACTTCGCAAACGCTCTCCAGACCGACATCTTCTTCGTGCAGAATTAATGGGGAAACGGGCGAATCGCGCTGTAACGCTGATGAATGCGGCCTTTCAAGAGTAGCCAGACACCGGCTGGACACCGGCTGGTACCGGCTGGGCTATTCCGGGAAGGCGTCCCGCAGGTACCGCGAAGCCCACATCCTCCCCGTGAGATCCGTGATGTGGTAGACGAAGTCGCTCCCGGGGTCTCCATACCGCCCGGCCAGCTCTCCCCAGGTCACCGCGGACAGTTTCCTGACGGGAGCGGGCGGATTCTCTAGATACCGTCGATAGCACTCCAGGATGCTGCCGCTCTCCAGGTTCCCGAGTGTAACGAGCGATTTCATCCCGTCGTACGGGTCTCCGTCGCAGCCGCCTCCGAAGGTGACCGTCAGATCGTGGCTGATATCCAGCCACATCGTCCCGCAGTCCGGATCGAGTGCCTTCCTCCCGCCGAGCGTTTCGTCGGAAAGGATGGCCCGGATGTGGTCGGCTTCGGTCTTCCATCCGCCGTTCGCACGAAGGAGATGTGCGATGTGCTGCAGTCTGACCCTGTTCCCTGTTCCATCTGCCCTGCCCTGCGACTGCGGAAGCATCCAGCCGAACTTCACACAGGGCGATCCCAGCTTTTCGACCTCCGACTTCGTCTCATCGTACTCGGCGGCGTTGTCCGCGCTCAGGACCATGCCCGCTAACCACTCCACGCTGAACTGCTCGGCACGCCTTATGGTCTCCACGAGGTCATCGTAGGCGCCCCTTCTACCCACGCGACGGTCGTGTCGCTCCCCAACCCCGTGGAAGTGGAGCCGGATACCCTCGAAACCCTTCTCAGCAAGCTCACTCCACCCCTCGTCCGGGAGCCTGGCGAGGCCGTATCCGTTGGTGGGGAACCACCAATCGTCCATGATCAGGCCGAGGTCGAGCTGGCGGCCCATGATCCGGACGAAGTCAGGGTGAACCGTGGGTTCGTCGTAGAACAGAGGGAATACAGTCTCGCCGCTCTCCCGCTTCAAGGCGGCGAGTTCGTCGAGTATGCGGAGTACGGTCGCGCCCTCCATGGACGGATCATCCGGGCTTCCGCAGCAGAAGCAGTGCCAGCATCTGTTGACGCATGGCATGGCATGGATGCGGACGAAGATCATGGCAGCCTTCCCTCTGATGCTTCACCGTTCCGGGCCGGATCGGCCGGTCGGAAACCGGCTATTCCGCGATTCGAACGGATCAGGAATTGAACACTTTTACAATGTGGCCGCAGGGAACAGCCGTCAAGCAATGGCTCTGCCAAACAGACCTTTGCATCTGAGCAACCCGAACCTGGCATGAACTTCGGATCGAGCGGACCCGACCGGCGAGCAGAGCAACGGTAATATCAGTGCGATGAAATAAGATGGTGGTGCAAGTCAAGCATTTCAAACCAGAAAGGGGCCGGGGGGGCTCAGTTCTGTGAGAAGAGGTCGGCGCCCTCGAACGACGAGTCGATGCGGGCGATGAGTTCGACGAGGAGGTCGGCGCGGGAGTCGCCGGCGAGTGAGTCGGCCAGAGCCGAGAGCGCTGAGCGTGCGTCGGCCACCCTCTCCGCCACCGGCGAGCCGTGGCGCGAGGGGCATCCCGGAAGCCTGACCAGATCAACAGCACGGCCCAGCTCCAGCCCCGTGCGGGCCGCCCCGTCAGCAGTCCGCCCGTCGGCGCCGGCAAGTACCGCACCTGCCTCTGCAGCGAATCTCGCAAGCCCTCCGGAGTGCCTGCGCCAGGCGTTCTCGCGCTCCTGCAGGTCGGTCTTCCGCTTGTCGCGCAGGGAGAGCTCGGATGAGAAACCCGGCAGGATGCTCCCGCAAAGGAGCGTTGCTGCGGCTCCTACGAGCCTGTTCGCGTTCAGCCCGCCCTTCGAGGCGAGATAGCCCATCGCGGCCGGGACCAGGGCGTCTCCGGCAAGGATCGCCGAGGCCTCGCCGCACTCCGACCACATCGATTCCACTGGCATGTCGAGCATGAACCCGGGGAGCGTCAGGTGGCTGGCCACTGCTGCGTCGAGGATGTGGGCGGCGACGGCTCCGGGAATGCCCTCCTCCGGTTCTCCCCCGGCCCATCTCGCCGAGGCGCAGGATACGAGGCACAGATCGAGGCCGACCGAGGCGGCATCCAGAGACCTAGAAAGGATGGCGGAGAACTCCGGCTCGGCCAGGGCAGCGGCTTCGGCAACTGCCGCGCGGGCCTCTGCGGAGACTGTCGCAGAAAGGGCGTCGATGCGGTCCGTGGGCGTCATGCGTTCCCTGTCAGCGCGAGGAGTTCCTCGCGGAGGACCTCTTCGCTGTGGGGTCCGTCGAGGAGCCCGTCGTGGGCGATCCTGAAGTCGCCCGACTCTTCGCTGACTATCACTACAACGGCATCCGAGCGCTCGGCCAGCCCAAGGGCGGCCCTGTGCCTCGCGCCGAGCTTGAGCTTGAAGCGCGTGTACTCGGCCAGGGGGAGGAACGTGGACGCCCTTACCAGCCTGTCGTTCCTGATCACTAGCGCGCCGTCGTGCAGAGGGCCTGGCGGCTGGAGCATCGAGGCCACCACCTCGGGGACGACACGCAGATTGTCGAGCTCGAGGCCCTCGCGATAGTAGTTGTCGAGCAGGTCGTTCCTCTCGATGACGATGATGGCGCCGAGCTTCCTGCGCCTGAGGACGACGCAGGAGCTGACAACGGCCTCGACGGTCTCGCGCCCGGTGAGGGCCGGGCGGCTTCGCAGCCTGGCCGACAGCTTCCGCCCCTGTTCGAGCAGGATGTTCCTGATGTCCTCGTGGAAGATGACGACCGAAGTGATGAAGAGCACGCCGCTCAGGCTCTCGAGGAGGTAGCCGACGGTGAAGAACTGGAGCTCCCGAAGAACGATGCCGCTCACCAGGACCCCGAGGAAGACGAGCACGATGGACATGGCGGGCGTTCGCCAGATCGACCTGATGACCGCCCTGGCGACGATGGCGACTATCGTGATGTCGGCGAGCTGGGCGAGCCAGAAACCGCTCAGGATCGGGTGGCCCAGGGGCTCGATGATCACTCCGGCGGACCTCCGTGGACTGCCATGGCCACTTTCACTGCCTGCACCGTGGCGGCGACATCATGCACCCTGAGCATGTCGGCGTCACGGGCGGCCAGGGCGGACAGCGCGGCGGTCGCCGGATCCCTGTCCGAGGCCCCGCCCTCTCCGGTGACGGTTCCGAGGAAGCTCTTGCGCGAATGCCCGAGCACCACGGGGACGCCGAGGCATCTGAACTCCCCGAGCCTCCTCACGATCGCTAGGTTGTCCTGGAGCCTCTTGCCGAACCCGATGCCCGGGTCGACCAGGATGTGCGAGCGCGGGACCCCGGCGGCGCACGCATAGGCGATGCGCTCCTCGAGGAAGGAGACAATCTCCCCGATCACGTCGTCGTAGGATGGGGAGGCCTGCATGTCGCGCGGGCGGCCCTTCATGTGCATCAGGACCACGGGGGTCCCGGTCGAGGTGGCGAGCTCGGCCATGCCCGGCTCCGAGAGGGCTGTGACATCGTTGATCATGTCCACTCCCTCGTCGACCGCGGCCCTGGCGGTGTCGGGGTCGGAGGTGTCCACCGAGAGGGGGAGGCCTGGGTCGCGCCGCCTGATCTCCCTGACGACGGGGATGATCCTCTCCCTCTGGATCGCCGACGGCACGCGAAGGGACCCGGGGCGGGTGGATTCGGCACCCACGTCGACGATCGAGGCACCCTGCGCCCGCATCTCCACCGCTCTGTCCGAGGCCGCCTGCGGGTCGAGGTAGAGCCCGCCGTCGGAGAACGAGTCCGGGGTGATGTTGAGAATGCCCATGACGGCAGGACGGTCGGTGAACGAGAGAGTACCCGAGCGAAGGGCCAGACAGTCCCTGTGGTGACATGGAAGAAGGAGTCCGAGGATGGAGCGGCCCAGTTCCGGGAGGCCGAAGGGCTGGCCCTCCAGGGAGGCCGCGGCCAGCCTGAGCTGTCTGGGTGTGCCCAGGACCAGGGCCATGCTGCTGGCGACGGAGGCGTCGATGCAGCCGCGGGCTACGATGGCGTCGGCTCCGGCGGCGAGCATGCACTGCTTGAGGATGTTGGCGGCGGGAGTCCGGAGCGGGCCCGCCTTCAAGACCTCGACGGCAGCCCGGGCGGCGACCCTGTCCCAGCAGCCGGGGTCCGCCTCGACCTGCTCCAGCTCGAACCTCCAGTCCGAGGGGGAGGCGAGGCGGAGGCGCCTGATCATCTCACGCTCGTCGATCGGCCGATGAGCGCGAGGGCTTCGCTGCGGGTGGTCAGCCTGCGGAGATAGCCCCTCATGGCGGACGTGACGATCCGCGAGTCGCGCTTGCGCACGCCCCTGATCGCGAGGCACATGTGCTCGGCCTCCATCACGACCATCACGCCCCTGGCCTGGATCTCCTGCATCAGCCTGTCCGCGATCTCGGTGGTGAGCCTCTCCTGGGTGGTGAGCCTGGCGGCCATCGTCTCGACGGTCTCCACGATCGCGCTCAGGCCCGCGATCCTGTCGTCGGCGGGCAGGTAGATCACGTCGCATCTGCCCACGTAGGGCAGCAGGTGGTGCTCGCACATGGACGAGAAGCTGATGTCCTTCACTATGACCAGCTCGTTGTGGCCCTCGGCGTGGAAGGTCCTGATCGACCTGGCGCTGGCGGGATCCATGCCCCTGCAGAGCTCGGCGAACGATTTCGCGGTCCTGCAGGGGGTGTCCACCAGGCCCTCGCGCTGGAGGTCCTCGCCTATCCCCTCGAGGATGAGTCTAACTCCCTGCTCGATCTTCCCCAGATCCATCCGGATCGTCCTCCTGCGAAGGAGCCTGCGGCTCCTCGCCCGGTTCATGCTCCGGCACCGGTTCGGGTTCCGGCTCCTGCTGCACCGCCCCGCCGGGCTCCCCGCCGTCGACGAGAGCGTCGATCTCCTCGCTGGACATGGTCTCCTGCTCGAGGAGCACGTCGGTCATCTTCAGCGCTAGCTCCCTGTGCGCGCCCAGGATGCGTTCCGCGGCGACATAGGCCTCGTCCACCAGGCGCTTGATCTCCTCGTCTATCACCTGGGCGGTGTGCTCGCTGTAGTTGCGCATCCTGCCCATGTCCCTGCCGAGGAAGATCGGCTCGCCCGTCTCGCCCAGCGTCACCGGGCCGAGCACCTCGCTCATGCCCCACTCGCAGATCATCCGCCTGGCGAGTGCGGTGGCCTTCTCGAGGTCGTTCCCGGCCCCGGTACTCAGTGTGTCGAGGAAGATGGTCTCCGCGGCCCGGCCTCCCAGGAGCCTCGCCAGGACGCCCCTGCAGTATTCGAGCGAGTAGTTGTGCCTGTCGTCGAGAGGCAGGAAGCTCGTCACGCCGAGGGCGCGCCCGCGGGGCACGATCGTAACCTTGTGCACGGGGTCCATGTTGGGGGTGAAGCGGCTGACCAGCGCATGGCCCGTCTCGTGGATGGCCGTCAGCTTCTTCTCCTCGGGGCTTATCACCATGCTGCGGCGCTCTATGCCCATCACGATCCTGTCGATCGCGTACTCGAAGTCCTCCTGCTCGATCTTCTTGGCGTTCCTGCGAGCCGCCCTGAGCGCGGCCTCGTTCGCCAGGCTCTCGAGGTCTGCGCCGCTGAAACCCGGTGTGGCCCTCGCGATCTTCTCCAGGGTGACGCCCTGTTCGAGGGGCATCTTGCGGGTGTGCACCTTTAGAATGGCCTCCCGCCCCTTCACGTCGGGCATCGAGACCATCACGTTCCTGTCGAACCTGCCGGGCCGGAGCAGGGCGGGATCGAGCACGTCCGGCCTGTTGGTGGCAGCCATGACTATGACGCCCTCGTTGGACTCGAAGCCGTCCATCTCCACGAGGAGGGCGTTCAGGGTCTGCTCGCGCTCGTCGTGCCCCCCGCCGAGCCCGGCGCCCCTGTGCCTGCCCACCGCGTCGATCTCGTCGATGAAGATGATGCAGGGGGCCTTGGCCTTGCCCTGCGCGAACAGGTCCCTCACGCGGCTGGCGCCCACTCCCACGAACATCTCGACGAAATCGGAACCGCTCATGGAGAAGAACGGGACGTCGGCCTCGCCGGCCACGGCCTTGGCGAGCAGCGTCTTGCCGGTGCCCGGAGGGCCAACCAGCAGAACGCCCCTGGGCACCTTGCCGCCCAGGCGCTGGAACTTCTTGGGGGACTTGAGGAATTCTATGACTTCCTTCAGCTCCTCCTTGGCCTCGTCCACCCCGGCGACGTCGGTGAAGGTGGTCTTGGGCCTGTCGGCGCTGAAGAGGCGGGCCCGGCTGCGGCCGAAGGAGAAGGCCTTACCGCCGCCTCCCGCGTTGCGCATGAAGTACACCCAGAACCCGATGAGGAGAAGGATGGGGGCGATGCTGAGCATTATCTGGAGGAAGTCCATGCTCGGAGGCCTGGCCTCGATGCGGACTCCGTGTGCCTGAAGAGAGTCGATCACGGCGCGGTCCTCGAGCGGGACGAAGCTCGTGAATCTCTCGTACTCCACGCCCTCGACCGTGACGGGCTCGTAGAAGTCGCCCGACAACGATCCCCCTGTCTCGATGACCACCTTCTCTACGTGCCCGGTGGATACGAGGTCGAGGAAGCTCGTGTAGGGCAGATCTATGGCGCCGGAGGCGCCCGAGAAGATCGAGAAGACCGTGTAGACCAGGAGGACGATCAGGATCCAGAGAGTCAGGGTGCGGAAGGAACAGCCGAACTGGACCGGCGGAAGGCCTGGCTTCTCGGGCTGCTTGTTGTCGGTCATCTATTCACTCCGCTGGAAGGGCCGTGATGTCCGGCAGGTTCCTGTACAGGCCGCCCGGGCCGTCCAGCCCGTATCCGAAGACGAATCTGTCCGGGATGACGAAGCCGACCCAGTCCAGGTCGACCTCCACCCTCCTCCGGCAGCGCTTGTCCAGCAGGACGGCCGTGCGAAGGGACGCGACGCCGCGAGAGCGGACGAGCTTCTGAATATACGCCAGGGTGAGGCCCGTGTCCACAATATCCTCCACGATAAGCACATGGCGGCCCGAGAGGGGGGTGGAGGTATCCAGGGTCAGCCTTATCTCGCCCGAGGTCTCGGTCGCTCCTCCGTAGCTGGAAGCCCCCAGGAACTCCACTTCCACGTCGAGTTCGATCCGCCTCGCCAGATCGGCGGCGAAGACGAAGGCACCCTTCAGGAGAGGCATGAGGACCGGAGTCTCTCCGCGGTAAAGCTCGGTGATCTCGCGAGCGATCATCCCGGTCCGGCGGGCTATCTCCTCCCGGTGGATCAGTATCTCGTGGCATTCCGCGTTCATCTCCATCGCCCGCCTCCCTTCCGCGAGAAGAGCAGTGTTTCAGGCCCGGCGGTCAATACGGCGCCCCCGGGGAGGAGCCTCTCTCCACAGCCGCCTGCGAGCAGCCAGGCATCGGTCTTGTCGATCTCGGCCGAACCCGACCTCGGCCTGCCGCACAGCTCCCAGAGGACAGACTGCCTCAGCGCCTTCTCATATCTCACGAATACGCGCCTGTCGAGCACGTTCCCCTCTCCGCCCAGCCTGCCGACGGCCGCCGTCGTCAGGCCTTCGGCGACCCGGCGCCAGGAACCGAGGCTGGCCGAAGAGGATGCGATCCTCCTCGACACTCCGGGCAGGGCGTCCTCGAGAGGCTCGAGAATATCACGCCTGATCCTGTTCCGGAGGAATCCCGGGTCCGAATTGGTCTCGTCCTCGATCCAGACCTCGCCCCTTTCGCGCAGATAAGCTCTCGTCTCGCGCGCAGTCATGTCGAGAAGAGGTCGTCTGACGGGACCGACGCCGAAGTAGTCCATCCCGCCGAGGCCCCTGAGCCCTGCACCTTCGACGAGCCTCATCAGGAGGGTTTCGGCGCGGTCGGACGCGGTGTGGCCTACTGCGACCAGCCCGTCGCCGGCGGCCTCCTCGTAGATGATCTGTCGCGCCGTGCTGAAGTCCGCCTCCGGAGAGGAGCTCCTGCCCCTGACCGGGAGCTTCCGCAGGATGAAGGGCAGCCCCGCTGCCTTCGCCATATCCTCGACGAAGGATGCGTCCGAAACGCTGGCTTTCCTGTAGGAATGGTCGACGTGGAGCACCGAGAGCTTCCAGGCCATGTGTCGGCGGAACCGGAGCAGCATGTCGAGGAGGCAGATCGAATCGGCGCCTCCGGAGACCGCGGCGATCACGGAGTGCCCGCGGGGGAGCAGCCCCTCCCGCTTGACGGTATCGATGAAGCGCAGCTCCAGAGCCCGTTTCATCCGCCTATTATATGCCTCCCGCGCCAGCCACATGGCCGGACCCCGACGGATGTGCGCATGATGGCATGTTCGACAACCGGATGCATCGATCGAGGGCAGAGATGCGAAAGGGGGCACTAAGCCCCCCTTCAAGACCTGGTAGCGGCGAAGGGACTTGAACCCCTGACCCGAGGATTATGATTCCTCTGCTCTACCAACTGAGCTACGCCGCCACGGGGCGTGAAACTAGCTAAACGCTCCGCCCGCTGTCAAGAAGAACGCGCTGCCGGCCGAGGATCAGTCGTTCGAGGGAATCCGACTGCAGACTCCGGTCAGGATGCCGAGCACCCTTGCCGAGTCGGCATCGGAGAGTGCCCCGCTCCTGTCGTTGACCCTCAGGAGAACCGAGTGCAGCCCCGACCAGTCGATGAGGCTGGCCGTCACTTTGTATTCCTTGACAGCGTCGAGCAGATCCTGGAAGGTGTGGGCGTGCTCGGGCAGGATGCAGCAGAAGAGGGTGGCGACCTTCTTGCCTTCAGTGACCACGACGGCCGATGTGGGCGGTACGCAGTCACCGCCGGTTCTCAGCGCATCGCTGAGCGTCTCGAATGCGAGTCTGATGTGGAGGCCCAGCTCCTCCACTGGTGAACTCGCCCTGAGGAAGTCCTCCAGACAGTAGTAGAAGTCGGTCACGGCGCTGTCGGGGATGTCGGGGAGGATGTCGCGTATCTCGCGGAGCTGCTTCACATCGTTCAGCCGCATGCCCATGTCGAAGTCGCGGAACTGCCCTATCGTCTCCTCCATGCAGCGCTTGATAGCCTCGTAGGCCTCCTCGAGATCGTGATAGGCATCCTTCTGGACGGTTACGTCGAGAAGATCGACCCACCTCTGCCCGTAGTTCGACGGAGACTTGAACGACACCACGGCCATCCCGGCAAGCCTGTCGATGGCGCCCACCAGGGCGAGCACCTTCCTGTCGTGATCCTCCATCCCATCCGCGGCGGTGACGAGGAGGATCTTCAGTTCGGCGAAGAAGGTGGAGGAGGAATCGAGCGCGATGTAGGCCTGGCTCATCCCGGTCGTGTCGCATTCCTTCAGCAGCAGCGGGATGAGAGCCCTCGCGTAGTGTTCCCGCCCGCCATAGCGCCTGATCTTCTTGAGCCTCTCGAGCTCGTTCTTCACGAGGAGGCGCCGGAGCGTGTCCGTCATCCTCCGGATCTCCTCGCGGCTGGCTGCCAGGCCCGACGGGCCGGACATCTCGACCCGGATGGAGATGATCCCGTCTCCGGTCGTGTACCGCCTCTGATGCCTTATCGTCGCTCCCGGCCAGGCGAAGCTCAGCGCGGTGAGGCTGTCCTGGAAGGAGATGTCCCTCTCGTATCCGGCGATGTTTATTCCGGTGAGATGCTCCCTGGTCGTTCGTATGTTGCGGATCTTGAACAGGGCCCTTCCGCGCCTGGCCCTCACCCCCTCGATCAGGTCGTGGTTCGTGACGACCATGTGGGCGAGGTCCTCCGGCCGGCGCTCCCTCAGATACTCGTCGGAGCGCGAGGAGACGAAGAGGATCAGCTCCCCGGCGGGCCCCATCAGCACCTCCGGCACGGGCCTGTCCTTGTAGTGCGCCTTGAGCTGGGTCTTGATCCGCTCGAAGATCTCGAGCCTCTCGGAGGCTCTGGCCATGAGCGACATCGTGTCCGATCGGCCTTCGGCCAGATTCTCGAGGAGGCTCTGCATCTTGAGGGAGTCCGCCCCGAACTCGCGCCGCCGTTCGGGGTCGGTGTCACGTATCCCGGTGATCAGGAAGCCCCTGCGCATGTCGCCGTCGGCTACAGCAAAGGCTTCTGCGAAATCGAGGTTCCATCCGTGGAACTGCATCGCGCTCAGACATATCGCGGCGAGGCCAGGCCAGTCAGTGGCGGTGACGGCGAGTATCGAAAGGTCGTCCTCGTCGGTTTCGACGACGACGCGGGGCATGTTCCCCGCTCTCCTGCTCTCCTCCAGGAGCCGGGCATACAGCCGGGCCCGTCTCTCGGACGAGATGACGTTCCCCGGGCAGGCTCCGCCCAGAAGCTGATCCATCTCGCACATAGAACCCTGACCGGACATCGCTGGCCTCCGGGGCTTGCTGTTGCCACACACCACAGGTGACGATTATACCTTCGGGCCGCGGTGGGCGAATAGCTCAGCTGGTTAGAGCGCCTGCCTTACACGCAGGAAGTCGGGGGTTCGAATCCCTCTTCGCCCACCACGCTTGTTCCTGCGTCCGCAGGAACAAGCTGGCCTGACAGATGCCCGCCATTATCCCGATGAAACACGTCTGGCGGGCAGCGAGAAGGCCGGAGCGCACCTCCTCAGACGTCCGCAGGAACAAGCTGGCCCGGCAGTGGTTCGCCACCGATCCGGTCAAAGAGGCTTGGCGAACCGCGAGAGGGCCCGGAGCGCACCTCCTCAGACGTCCGCAGGAACAAGCTGGCCTGACAGATGCCCGCCATTATCCCGATGAAACACGTCCGGGGGGCAGAGGAAGGTCGCAGTGCACATTCCTGCCGGCTCCGGCTGGTTCCCCGGACACCCCGGGGACGGCCGGAATGCGATGATATTTACAGTACTATCGTATTTGTGGTGATGAGACAACGCAGCGAAAATGCAAGTCAAGCATATCAAACCAGAAAGGGGCCGGGAAAGGGGCCGGGGGTTTAGCGGGCGATGCGGAAGCCGATGTGGCGGGCCCTGTCGCCCTCGTAGACGGTCGACCAGGCACCGATCCTCAGGTCGTCCGACGGAGAGAGCCACGAACCGCCGAAAACCGCGCTCGTGCTGTCGGATGGCCTGGTGAGCTCCGCCACGTTGCCGGCGAGGTCCGCCAGGCCGGCCGGGTTCCGCGGGAACGAACCCACCGGCGCGGTGAAGAGGTAGCCGTCCTGGTTCCTCAGGTCCCAGTCGTCGGATGCGAGGTAGTTGGCGGGGAACTCCGCATCCTCCGGATCAAGCGTCCCCCACGGGAAGAGCCCCGCCGACGGCCCGGAAAGGCCGATGGACGCAGCGTACTCCATCTCCGCCGGAGTCGGGAGCCTGCCTCCGAGCACGGCGCACGCCTGTTCCGCCTCCAGGGCGGAGACGTTGACCACGGGATAGTCCGGCATGGCGGTCAGGTAGTGCTCCATCGCCGGGAACCCGGGGTCGGGCGGAAGATCGAGGTCTGCCTCGTCCGTGAGCCAGACATAGAGGCGGTTCGACACCTCGGTCTCCATCAGCTCGAAGGGCTGGATCAGCACGGTATCGCCAGCGGAAGTGACGAACTCGCCGCCCTCGAGCTGTATGAAGACGGTGTCGGACTCGACCGGATCGGAACCCGCCGGCCCGGCGGCCGTGCCGCCGCCGCAGCCCGCCGACTGCAGGACAGCCAGCAGTGCGAGTGCGGCCGCAACCGCGCAGAGCGGAGCCGGGGGCTTCATCCTACTTCAGGACGATCGCGAGAGGGAGAACGGCGCAGTAGCCCAGCACCAGCATGATGGGCGCGAGCGTTATGTTGCCGGCCCGGAGGAGAAACCACCCGCCCACGATGATCGCGAGCCCCGCCGCGAACAGGATGTAGTTGCGCATCCTGAAGGGATTCCGCTCGAGGTCGGCCGGAGCGGCGCCTGTCCTGGGCTTCTTCGTCTCTGCAGTCTCGGTAGCGGCCATGTCAGTTCCTTCCTAGTGCAGTCCCGCGGCGACAGCGTCCGGAGGGGTGTCGAGGATCTGGCTCTCCTCGCCCGACGGCCCCTCGGTCCAGCCGTTCCGCCAGGCGGAAAGCATCGCGTCTCCTACAACATAAAAGGATCCGGCCACGACGAGGAGATCGGGAGCCAGCCCCCTCCCCGCGGCCACCGCGGCCTCCACCGGATCCACCGGCCTCGAGTCGAAGCCCAGCCGCCTGAACTCCGCGTCGAGCCGGCCGGCCGGGAGCAGCCTGTCCGAAAGCGGGGTGGTGGATACCACAGGGTCGACGTACCCGCTCAGCATCGATGCCATCCGCCTCCACGGCTTGTCGGCCAGGAAGCCCACCACCCCGGCTGACCGGCGGCCGAGTGCGGACAGGTGTTCGCAGAGCCTGGAAACGGACTGGGGATTGTGGGAGACGTCGAAGAGCACGTCCGGCTTCCCTCTGCGAAGGTCGAGCCTGCCCGGCCATCTCAGGGTCCGGCATGCCCGGGCGAAGGCATCCGCCACCTCCCCTGCGGGCCTGCCGAACGCCGCCCCGGCCGCCGCGAGGGCAAGAGCCGCGTTCGAGAGCTGATGCCCGCCGGGAAGAGGCGCAAGGGAGGTCGGTGACGGCACTATCCTGTCCAGGCCGCGGGCTGTCACGGCATCGCGAACCATCCGCTCGACCGGCCCGTGCTGCCTGTGGCAGACCAGCACGGTGCCACGGGGGGCGATTGCGAGCTTCTCGCCTGCTATGGCGGACCTCGTCGGGCCGAGTATCCTCCGGTGCTCTATGTCCACGCCGGTGAAGACGGTGCACCTGCCGCCGAAAGTCCTCGTGGCGTCGAGCCGCCCTCCGAGTCCGGCCTCCACGATCGCCCACTCCACGCCTGTCCTCGCGAAGTGCCAGGCCGCCATCGCCGTGGTTATCTCGAAGAATGTGGCTTCGTGCCTCTCTATGAGTCCCCGCTTGTCGCGTATGAACTCGGTCACGGAATCGGGCGGTATCCACGCCGCATCCACCGCGATCCTCTCGCGGAAATCCAGGAGGTGGGGAGAAGTGTTGCGCCCGGTGCGGAATCCCAGCAGCCTGGCCGTCTCCGCCAGGAGGGCGGTGGTGCTGCCCTTCCCGTTGGTCCCGACTACGTGGATGGTGCGGAATGCGTCCTGAGGGGATCCCAGATCGCGCATCAGGGCCTTCATGCGGGGAAGCCCGTACTTCATCCCCAGCCTGCGGCGGCCGAAAAGGTATTCGAGAGCTTCAGCGTAGCGCATGTGCGGCGGCCCCCCCGAGAAGAGCCTCGAGGAAGGGCCCGAGGCTCGATCGTATGGTTCCCTGCGCATCCAGGACGGCCTGGTGGGTGACCTCCTCGCCCGGCCCGCAGGTGTTCGTAACGAAAGCGAGGCCGAGAACATCGCATCCGCGGGCGGCCAGCGCCAGCGCCTCGGGCGCCGTGGACATGGACACGGCGTCGACCCCCATCCGACGCAGCAGGTCGAGTTCGGCGACCGTCTCGTACGCAGGACCCGAGACGCAGGCGAAGAGCCCTTCGGACACGCGCGCCCCGGTGCGCCCCGCCGCTTCGGCTGCGATACTCCTGAGCGGCTTCGAGTACAGCGGTGACGGTATGCGCGAACGCACATCCGGCACGCATCCCGAGAGGTTCACGTGGTCGCGGAAAACCACGGCGTCACCCACGGCGAGGTTCCGAGATACCGCCCCGGCCGAGCTGGTGAGGATCCAGGTCGAGACCCCCAGGTTCGTCAGCGCTTCAGGCAGCATCGCGATCCCGTTCCCGGAAAAGCCCTGATAGTGATGCCTCCTGCCGAGGAGGAACACGAACCTGCCGCATGAGCTGGTCACGATCCGGCCCGGGTGCCCGGGCAGGGCGTCACCCGACATGCCGGGCAGGTCCTCCCAGGAGATCGTCTCTCCTTCCCCGAAGAGGCCGGCTACCCACGAGAGGCCCGAACCAAGCACGATCCCGACCGGCGGGGCTGCTCCCAGCCGGCCGGCCAGGGCTGCGGCCAGCGCCGCCTTCCCGGGATCCAGGGCCTCGAGCCCCCTCACGAGGCGCAGCCCGTGCCTTCTGGGACCGTAATACTCGGGCAGATGCCCGCATGGCGCATAGCCTTTCCGGATATAGAGACCTACTGCCGCCCTGTTGGTGCACCTGACTTCGAGGAAGCAGGCCCTGCAGCCCGAGGCCGTCCCCCAGTCCTCGGCGGTCTCGAGCAGGAGCCTGCCGACGCCCATCCGCCTCGCGGACCGTGTGACGCAGAGGTTCGCGATGTGAAGGACTCCGGGAGAGGGGATCGCGGCGCAGACGTATCCGACTATCCTGCCGGCGTCCGCCGCGATCCAGGTGGAGATGCCCGACCAGGGCTCGAGGCACTCCTCGAAAACGTCGGGCGGCCAGGGATCCGGGAAGGATGCGCGTTCTATCTTCGCAATCGCAGCGGCATCGCCGGGGCGTCCGCGCCTCGTCTCAGGATACACCGGTCGCCGCCTTCTGTCTGAAGCTCCTCAGATAGAGAGGCCTCAGGGACCTGTCCGGGCCCGAGGCGGCGCAGTACGCCGCGGCCAGCCGGGCCGTGACCGACGCGCCAGGTGCCAGGCAGCGCGAGGGATCGATCCCGGGGCGGATCATCGGGGCTCCGGGGCCCTCGCAGGCCGAGCCCGGGCGGGCATCGAGCCAGGCCGCGGCGGCCTCGCAGGTATAGACCCCCTGAGGCAGCAGCTCCAGCGAGAAGGGATCGCCGGATCCGAAGGCGGCAGCGAACACTTCGCCCTCCCTCGCCCTCACGACGGCCAGGACAGGGGCGTCCGACCCGGAGGAGCAGGCGATGGCGCGCAGCACTGGCACGCCCTTCGCGGGCACCCCCCAGCCGGATGAAAGCCCGGAGGCCGTCGCGGCGCATATCCGCAGGCCGGTGTAGGACCCCGGTCCGAGGCAGGCGCCTATGCCCGAGAGCCCGCTCCCTTCTATGCCGGCCTTCTCCAGCAGATCGAGAATCGCAGGAAGCAGGGACTCGGACGTGGACAGGTCATCCCGGAGATCGATCTGGACGGTTCTCCCGTCATCCTCCAGGAGTGCCACGGAACCCGGCCTCTGGGTCGTGTCGATCCCCAGCCAGACCGAACCGCTCAAACCCGACCTCCCTCACGTGCGGATCACCGGTGAAACCCAGGACCACCCTGAAACCCGAGCAGGCGGCCCCTTCGGGCAGCCTGTCGGCCCACTCCACGACGGCTACGGAATCCGAAGCCAGGAGGTCCAGTATGCCGAATGCCTCCAGCTCCCCGGCGCTCCCGCCGAGCCTGTAGAGATCCACGTGGTGGATCGAGAGGCCGCGGGAGGAGTACTCCGCGTCCACGATGAAGCTGGGCGAGGGGATGTCGCCCTCCACTCCCAGCTCCCTGAGCAGCGCCCTCGCGAAGACCGACTTCCCCGCCCCCAGATCGCCCACCAAAAGCACGGTATCGCCGGGACGGACCATCCCGGCGGTTCTCCGCGCCAGCTCCTCGAGGCCCCCGAGATCGAGCAGCACCTGCTAGAAGCCCTTCTTGGGAGTGAGCACGGTGCAGGGCACGACCATCTCCTCGATCGAGATGCCGCCATGCTGGAAGGTGTCCTCGAACTTGTAGACCTCTTCGCGCGCCATGCCGGGATGCACCAGGAGATAGTCGGCCCTGGCGAAGACGTATGTCTTGCTGGGGCTGTCGTCGGGCAGCCCCCACCGTGCGGGCTCGCGCACAGTCACGGATGCCTTGGGGTCGGCGTTGAGGGCGTGGCCCAGCCGGTATCTGATGCTGCTCGACATCCCCCTGGCGCCCCTGATCGGCGTCTGTCTCCTGCACAGCACCGATCCGTGGTCGCTCGTGACGATCACGGTGGCCCCGCGGGCGGCGAGCGTTCGCAGGAGGTCCTTCAGGTACGAGGATTCGTACCATGTCGACGCGAGCTTGCGGAAGCTCGCCACATCGGGCGCCAGGTCCCTCAGCACGTCCAGCTCGGACCTGCCGTGGGTCAGGTGGTCGAGGTAGTTGATGATGATGGCCAGGAATCCGCCTTCGAGATGCTGGGAGAGCGAGCGCTTGAGCGACTCCCCCTCCCTCTGGTTCGATATCTTCACATAGCCGACGCCTTCCGGCCTCTCGAAGCCCCCCAGGCGCCTGAGGGCGTCGCGGAGGAAGGCGTGCTCGGACCTGTTCAGGCCCGGCACGCCGTACTCCTCTATCCAGTCGGACCTGTAGAAGCGCCATATGTCCCTCGGCAGGAGCCCAGCGAAGAGCGAGTTCCTGCTGTACGGGGTCGCCGAGGGCAGGCATGTGCACATGAAGCTCGTGTCCATGTGGAAGAACTGCTCGAGGGACGGGGTCATGGTCAGCCACTGGTCGAAGCGCATGCAGTCCATGACGATGAGGACGGTCTCGCGGGAGTTCTTCATGCAGGGCACGACCACCCGTTCGAGCAGGTTGTGGGGCATGAGGGGCGTGTTCCTGCCCTGGATCCAGTCCGGGAAGTTGCGCTCGATGAATCGCGAGAAATCCATCGCGAGGTCCTCGAACCTGACTCTCTGGATGCTCCTGAGCTCCTCGCTGAGCTGCCCCCCGAGGCTGACGTCCCTCACGGCCCATATGCGGTAGACTGCCGCCCAGTCCTCCCAGGCCATGTCCGAACCACGCATCTCGAGTATCCTCGAAGTCTCTCCCCACACGATCTCGGCCGCCTGCCTGGTCCTGAGTTCGGTGGACTTGAGGAGCCGCTTGATTACGATCTGTATCTGGCTGGGGTTCACAGGCTTGGTGAGATAGTCGTCCGCCTCCCCGCCCAGGGCCTTGTCCATCAGCTCCTCCTCCTCGCTCTGGGTCACCATGACGATGGGGAGGCCGTGGTAGTCGGCCCTTATCCTGGCGACGGCCTCGAGGCCGTCCATCCCCACCATCATCTGATCCATGAGGACGAGGTCGACCCTCTCGGTCCGGAGCATGTCGATCGCCGACAGGGCGTTCATGGCGGTCAGGACCCTGTACCCGAGCTTCTCGAGGAATCTGACGTGGCTCTGGAGGTGGTCTATCTCGTCATCAACCCACAGTATCGTCGTCCGCCCCTGCATCGCCCGCCTCCTCCACCGCCGGGAGCATGATCGAGAACGTGCTCCCCTTGCCGGGACTGCTCGCTACCAGCCTGAGGCTCCCGGAATGGTACTCCTGGATTATCCTTCGTGAGAGGGTGAGCCCCAGCCCCCATCCGCCGCGCCGCGTGGTGAAGCCCGGCTGGAAGATCCTGCCATGGTCCCCGTGGGATATCCCGCGGCCGTTGTCGGTTACCTGCACCTCGACCATGCCGCCCTTCTCGAGCTTGTCGGCGGTGCTGATCGAAACGACGCCCGACGGAGTGTCCGAGAGGGCGCTGAGGGAGTTCTTGACGAGGTTCTCCAGCACCCATCCGAACAGGACACGGTTGAGCATCACTCTGCGGGTCGCCTCCAGGGATGTCTCGAAGGACACCCCCTCGAACACGAGGCCCGGACGGTTCCTGAAATAGTCCATGGCCGAGACGATCTCGGAGTTGATATCTGCCGGTGCCAGCCGGGGCTTCTTGCCCATCTCCCCGTATCGCTGCACGATCTGGTTCAGCCTGGCGATGTCGGCCTCCATCGAGACCGCCGCCTCCAGGATCTCGGGATCCTCCGGCCCCTCGATCCCGTTCCTCTGCCTGAGGATCTCCACCCAGCCCATCAGGGAGGAGATGGGCGTGCTGAGCTGATGCGCCGTCTCCTTGGCGAAACCCACCCAGGACATCTCCTTCTCCCTGCGCAGCTCGATACGGATCACCAGCAGGAGGAGCCCCCCGAGGAGGAACAGCATCCCCAGTTCGACGAAAGGCACCACGGTGAGCTCCCTGCTGAGGTTGTCGACTCCGTAGAAGAGCCACCCGATCGTGTCCGACTCCATCGTGACGACGGGGATCGGCGGGTTGAACTCGCTCAGCTTGTGCATCACCTCGTGCCAGGCCACGAGGTCGTCTTCCGAAATGGAGTCGGGGAGCGGCTCGCCGTTCACGATCTGGGGTACGCTGTTCAGATCGGCGAGGATGGTGGTGTACCCGAGCCTGCCGACCAGATCCCTGAACAGCAGCCGAGTGTGGGAGAGGATCCTCTCCCGCTCGTCCTCGGTCCACCTGTCGACGACGTTGTGCCAGGTCACCTCGCCGCAGGTCTTGCAGAAGCTCCTGTACCCGTCGGTCTCCGCCGAGCTTCCGACGGCGTCTCCGCAGTTCGAGCAGACCGAGATCCGCCTCTCCTCCATTATGAGGGAGAGGGGGATCTGAGTGCCCGCCCAGAACCTGGCGATCGTCTCGTTGGCGAGGCGGTTGGTCTCCTCGAGCCGGCTCACCAGGTCGTGGCTGTAGATGAGGAAAAGGTAGGCCAGCACCCCGGCCAGCACCAGGATGACGAGGCGGTAGCTGGAAACCCTCATTCAGTCATCCTCCATCCGCTCCGGACGCACCCGGGCGGTGGAGGACCGGCGCAGTGCTCCCGGCGTCGGGAACCAGAACTGCACGTCCTCCGGCCCATTCCACGGCATCCCTGACGGGCTCGAACCCCAGGCTCCTGACGAGAGCAGGATCCAGGCCGGACCTCAGTGCGAGTGAAGCCCTGCGCCTGATCCTCGCCAGCCTGGACACGGAATGCCAGCCCAGGAAATACTGCTTTCCAGCCCCCTCGATGACGCCCGGCTCCATCGATGCCTTCAGGACATCCTCCATGTGCGCGGCGCCGAGCCCCCCGGGGCAGTCGCTGTCGAGCAGGACGGCCCCGCCCTCGGCGACGGCCGCCTCGAAGTTGTAGACCGCCTTCATCGACTGGTAGAGGTTAGTCTCGAGACCTCCCCCGGGTTTCAGCACGAGCCTCGACACGGGGCGCTCCATCTCCACACAGAGATGATCGCGGGCCGACCCGACGCACGAGGCGAAGGCCTCCGCAAGGCTTCCGACCGCTACGTGCAGGCCCCGGTTCCCGAGGACGACCGCGCCGGCCATGACCACGGGCACGCGTCTCTCCAGCATCCCCGCGGCCTCCGCCATGTCCTCGTGCACAGGATTGCCCTCCAGCACGGCAGGGGCGGACCCATCCAGACAGGCGAGGGAATGGTTCGCCTCTATGGACTCGAAGGACGCGCACCCTGGCAGAACGGCCTTCCGGCCCCCGGTGAAGCCCGCGAAGTAGTGCGGCTCGACCGAGCCGGCGAGGATGACCGTATCCGACTCCACGAGCCAGGGATGCACACTCACCTCGGTTCCTGAAGATGTTTTCCCCAGGCGCACCCTCTCCCCTCCGCCGCGGTCGTTGCACGTCCAGTCCGCACAGGCGAACAGGCCTCCGAGGAGCCTGTCCTTCACCGGCCCGGGAACGTCCTCGTGGGTTCCGGTGGCGACCATGATCCTCACGCGCCCCTCGAGATCGCCCGCCACGGGCTCCAGGAGGGTGTGCGCGACGGCGGGCCTCGTGGCGTCGTTCATGACGACTGTCACCCGCCCGCCGTGGCCGGCATCGCGGAAGGGCTCCCAGGCCGAACGCGCCATCCCCTCCGGGAACACTGGCTGTGCAGGCAACTCCATGTCAGGCATAGGCGTGATTATAGCAGGGAGGGGAAGGCAGACTAGTGGATATGGACAGCACGCCGCCCCTCCGCTAGCTTCACGCTCCGGAGGGAGCACCCATGAAGTCGCACACCGCCCGGATCGTCCTGCTCGCAGCAATGCTGGTTCTTCTCTTCGCGCTGCCGTCACCTGCCCACGCAAGGGCGGGGGGTGGCCAGAGCTTCGGAGGCGATGGAGGAGGAGGAGGAGGAGGAGGAGGAGGAGGAGGCGACGGCCTCGGCTACCTCGTTTTCTGGCTCGTCCAGCTTGCCTTCAGACAGCCCCTGATAGGCGTGCCCCTGCTGGTGGTCGGGGTCATAGCCGTCTCGAGGATGGGCCGGGCCGCGCGCACAGGCAACCAGTACCGCACCATCGAAAGGGCCGGCAGGGTAGCCGCGGTGCGCCGCCAGGAGGATCTGTCGCAGCGGCTCGAAGCCCTTCGCAGGCGCGATCCGGCCTTCGATCCCGACGCCTTCCTGAGGAGGACCGGGAAGGGCTTCCTCGAAGTACAGGCGGCCTGGTCGGCACAGGACTTCACAGGAGTGGTCAGGTTCCTCTCGGACGGCGTCAGGGAGCGGTTCTCGATGCAGGCCGCAATGCTGCGCGAGGAGGGCGTGCGCAACGTCCTCGAGAATGCCGCGATAGTGGGTTCGCGGATGGTCGCGATCGATTCGGACGCAGTCTTTGACTGCATCCATGTAGAGATCACGGCGCGCGGGAGGGACAGGGACCTCGACGCATCGACCGGGAAGGTCCTCCGCGAGAACGGCTCCGACCAGTTCACCGAATACTGGAGCTTCCTGAGGAAGCCCGGTGCGGTCACTCTGGCCTCGGGCGGGCTGCTCGAGGGCTTCTGCCCCAACTGCGGGGCGCCTCTCTCGCTGAGCGACGCCGGCACCTGCGAGAACTGCGATTCGGTCGTCACCAGCGGCGAATACGACTGGGTCCTGGCCGAGATCACGCAGTCCGCCGAGTGGGGCACGGCCTCCGACCCCTCGGTCATCCCGGGATACTCCCTGATGCTCGCGAAGGACCCCGCCTTCAACCTCCAGCACATCGAGGACAGGGCTTCGGTGATCTTCTGGAGGATCATGAGGGCCCACTTCGAGGGCGATCCCGGGCCGCTCTCCAAGGTGTCCCTGCAGTCCTTCCGCCAGTCCTTCTCCGAGAGCATGCGCCTCTCGACGGAGGACGGCTGGTGGCTCTTCTTCAAGGACGCGGCCGTGGGGGCTGTCGAGGTGCAGCGGGTCGAACCCGCCGGGTCCGATGGCGGGCAGGATCATATCGAGGTCCTCATACGCTGGTCCGCGCGCAACGCGAGGAGGAACTCCGACGGCAGGATCAGGAACGCCGGCGACAGGACGGTGAGGCCGGTCGTCTACCACCTCGTCAGGAACCACGGCGTGGCCACGCAGGGCGGGAAGTCGTTCCTGTCCTCGCACTGCCAGGCATGCGGGGCCCCCTACGAGGGCGGCGAGTCGGGCAACTGCGAATACTGCGGCAGGGTGCTCAACGACGGCTCTCAGGACTGGGTCCTCGCTTCGACCGGCAGGTTCGAGGCCTCCGCCATGAGGCCTTCCGCCGTGGAAGCCTTCTCCAGGGCCTCCCTCGTCCCGCCCGACCTTCTGATGGGCGCGATGGCGGGCGTCATGTTCGCGGACGGGGTGATCGACCCCGCCGAGGAGAAGCTCCTGGGCGACTTCGCCCGCGACCGCGGCATAGCGCAGTCAGCCGTGACCGAGATCATCGCGTCGGTCCGTGCAGGCGGTCAGACCATGCCTGCGCCCTCGACCCGGGAGGAGTCGGTGGAGCTCGCGGGGGCCATGGCCAGGATGGTGCTGGCCGACGGCAGGATGACGGACGGAGAGGTGGAGATGCTGGCCGGCTTCGGAGAGGCCGCCGGCATGACGAGGGCCGACGTGATGCAGATCATCGCGGCCCAGCGGGAACAGCTCTACAGGCAGGCCAGGCGCGTGCTGGGCTGAGCCCGTCTATCCCGGCGGCAGCGCCCTGCAGTTGTCCCTCGGCAGGTTCTCCTCGTACATGAAACGCTCGGGCACGCTCCCGGTCCACTCGTAGACCAGAATCCGCCCCGACCGGCTCCGGTGGACCTCCGTCAGGAACGGAGGCGGATCGACGACCTCCCAGCCCGATCCGTCCGGGGCCATCCTCCATCTCGACGAAAGGCGCGGGCGCATCGCCGGCATGTCGGGATCGACCACCACGTACCGGACCCCGTGCTCCTCGAGGCAGGGCCAGAGCAGCATCTCGTAGTCGTTGGGCATCGTGAGCGTCGGTCTCCTGTAGTCCCAGATCATCAGCTCGACGCCGGGGAAGGTGACGACCCAGTCGTCCGGCTCCGTGTTCTCAGAGATCCACCGGGACATCTCCGCCGCCTCGGCTGCGCGGGCGCGCGTGTCGCTCCCCAGGAGGGCAGCCGCAGGGCGGACCAGCAGCAGTACGGCCAGGGCCGCCAGGGCGGTCCGCCACCGGCGGCCGGGTCCGGGGGTTCCGGTCATCTCCATGGCACCGGCGATCCCCAGGCAGATCACGGCCGTCGTCATGAACAGCAGGTACCTGGAGGCGTGCTCGTGCAGCACGAGGCTCGCTGCCATGGGTATGGAGGCGAATGCCGGGAGGATCATCCGCCGCCTGACCGCACGGCTCCTCAGCGCGAACAGGGCGCATGCAGTGAAGAGGATCAGCGGAGGCCAGCCGAACACCTCTCCCCTGTGCAGGGTGCCGATCGTCAGGGGCTCGATCACCCTGAACAACCCTGCGGCCAGGGCCCGGGCCACCGCAGGAGCGCCGCCGTGCCTGAGCAGGTCCGTGGGCCCCGGCGCAGTGTCGCGCACCTCCCAGGCCGCCCAGTGGTTCTCGTTGAGGAGGAACTGGCCGTTCTGCGAGTAGAGGGGCGATCCGAAAGCATCCGCGTTGCGGAGGAACCACGGCAGTGCCACGGCCAGGAAGGCGCATGCGAAGACCGACGCCCTGACCAGCCTGCCCCTGCCTCCCCGCAGCAGCACCCACAGGCCGAGAGACATGCCCAGCACGAGCCCCTGCGTCCTCGCGAGGTAGGAGACACCCGACAGGAGGCCTGCCAGGATGGAGATCCTGATCGTGGGCTCGGAGCCCGGGAAGCTGGCCAGTATCACGAAGAACAGCGCCGTGAAGAGGAGGAGGCTGTCGGGCTGGGTGGAGAACCAGACCATGGCCGGATCGAGCGAGAGCCACACCAGCGAAGCGAGCGCCACGGCGCGGCCGAACGTCCTTCTGGCCCACCACCAGGCCGCGAGCAGTGCCCCGATCCCCAGGAGCAGGGAGACGGCCTGGGCGGTGCGGAAGGAGATCCCCGCCACCAGGAAGGCCAGCGCCAGCAGGGTCGACATGGCCGGCTGCCTGTTCCCCTCCGGCCTCAGCGAGGCAGTCGAGGGATCGTAGAGGGTCCATTTCCTCTGAGTGGACCATCCTCTTCCGTCGAGCAGGTTCCTGGCCATCTCGAGCTCGGAGGCCACGCCATCCCCGGCGGGCATGGGGTTCCTCGCCGCGACGCCGGTGCGCACCAGGGCGGCGAGGGCCAGAATCGCAGCCGCAGCCAGGACTTCGTTTCTCATGGACATCTCAGGCATGGGCGGAACATACAGGCGGTGGGGGAGGCAGGGCAGCCCGGGCACCGGGCGGGGGAATCCACGATGGTTATAGTCGGCGGAGCGGAAGGAGACGGGATGGGACTGACGGTGGCGACCTGGAACGTCAACTCCATTAGGGCCAGGATGGAACAGGTGCTCTCCTGGATCGACTCCAGGCACCCCGACGTCCTCCTCATACAGGAGACCAAGGTGGTCGACGCACTGTTCCCCGTGGAGCCCTTCGCCGAGCGCGGCTACAAGGTGGCCTTCTCGGGGCAGAAGACCCTCAACGGAGTGGCGGTGGCATCCCGGCAGGGGCTCGAAGTGGTCCGGACAGGGCTCGCGTCACGGCTCCTCGACGACCAGAAGCGCGTACTGCTCGCCAGGACCGCGGGGATCACCGTGATGTCCGTCTATGTGCCCAACGGAGGTGATCCTTCGCTCGCGAGGTTCGCCGAAAAGCTCGCCTTCCTCGACGAGCTCGCCATCGAGGCCTCGGAGGAGGCCGGCAGAGGCCCCTTCCTGATGGCAGGCGACTTCAACGTGGCGCCCGGAGTGGAGGACGTCTACGACCCTGTAGCCCTGGACGGGCACATCTGCTTCCATCCGGAAGAGAGGGTACGGTTCGGGGGCATACTCGACGCCGGACTGACAGACCTCTTCAGGGCGTTCAACCCTGCGGGCAGGGCGTTCAGCTGGTGGGACTACAGGGAGGGATCCTTCAGGCGGAATGCCGGAATGCGGCTGGATCACCTCCTGGCCTCGCCGGACCTCGCCGGCGCCGCCGTCTCGTGCGGGATAGACATGGAGCCGAGGGGATGGGAGAAACCTTCCGACCATGCACCAGTGGTAGCAGTATTCGATCCGCCCGGCACGGAATAATGACCGCGGCACTCTGTAGAACGTATGACGAACATGGAGGTAGCCAGTGATCCACATCCTCTTTTCAATGGCAGCAGCACTGCTGACCGCGCAGCCCGCGGCAGAGGGCCGCGAGATGCCGGTGGTCGAAGTCCACGAATGGGGCGTGATCATCACCGGAGACTCCGGCGGGGTCATGGCCGTGCATCCCGCGGGAGAGGCCGACCCGTCGACTCTCCAGATGCCCGGTGACGTGCTTGTCGACAGGGCGCCGGTCGTGTACTTCTACGGCCCTCCCTTCACGGGCCGCTTCACCGTGGAGGCCGTATCCGGCGGGATCACCACGACCTGGCCGGTTCCCTCCACCGGCCCTGCAACCTGGCGGATCTCGGCAGACTGGGCGGAGAGGGACTACGCACCGGTCGACGTGCTCTCGGGCAGGGTCCATCCCTCCGTCATCGACGGATGGGATGCGACCGGGTGGAGGGTGCCGCAGAGCATGACCCTGGTGACGGGCGAGGGATACGTCGACAAGTTCCTGTACTACGAGTGCACCGTCGACCCCGGCCTGCTGCCCCTGCAGCCGGAGGAGGTCGGCGTCGACATAGCCGAGGGCTTCGAGGACATGCCCGTGGCCCTGATCATCCCGTCCTGCGCCGGGGTGACGGTGATGCCTCTGCATGCCTCGGTGCTCGAGAATCCCGTCGAACTCATGAGAAACTCAGCCCTGGCGAGCGGTGATCTCCTGCCGATCCTCTACGAGTGGTCGCGCGACATCGTCGACATCGAGGAGGTGGACGCCCTCTGGGGCACGTGGCGGAGGACGCTCACCGCGGACGGCCTGCCTTCACCGGAATCGGGAAGGGCCCTGGTGGTCTATCCAGTGCCGGAAACGATCCTCGAGGGCATAAGCAGGCTCGAACTCGAAACGGATGAAGGCTATACGGTCGAGTACGACAGGTTCATCCTCTGCGTCACGGAGATCGCCTTCAGGGGGGAGTGAAGCTCCGGCGCCCGACAGGCTCCACGTTCGCATTGCGGGCAGATGATCCGTGTGCGTCACGGAGATCGCCTTCAGGGGGGAGTGAAGCTCCGGCGCCCGACAGGCTCCACGTTCGCATTGCGGGCAGATGATCCGTGTGCGTCACGGAGATCGCCTTCAGGGGGGAGTGACCGGCTCCCCCCCGCCGTTCGCGAGCAGTCTGCCGAGTTCCTCGACCGTGAGTCCGAGTGCAGCCGACGCCCGCTCCGCGTCGCCGCCGAAATGCGCGAGCGTCCGGGCCACGTACTGCGATATGACTTCATCGAGCCTCGAGGGGACGAACGACGTTCGCGCACCCGCCCCCATCATCCTCACCAGTGTGAACGGCGGGAGGCTCTCAGGCCCGGGTTCGACGCCGGGCCGCGTGTTCAGGATGCAGTGCCCGACGATGGACTCCAGCTCCTCGACGTTGCCGGGGAAGTCGTACTGGGAGAGCGCAGCCAGCAGAGGGGCCGAAAGGTTCACCGGAGCCCTCCCCGCCTTCTCCGCCGCCTGCCTCGCGAAGTGGACCGCCAGCAGCGGGATGTCGGAGGGATGCTCCCTCAGTGGTGGGATCGCAAGGGAGTTGACCATGAGATGGTACAGCAGGTCCCGCGAGAAGGATTCCCTGTACTCGTCCGAGTCGAGATCGACCGCGGTGGAGACGACCAGCCTCAGGTCGATCCCCCTGATCTCAGCCGATCTCTCCCTGTAGAACTCGCCGTTCTGCATGACCCTGCGCAGGCGGGTCTGCACCTGGGGGGACAGGAGCTCGATGCTGTCGAGGAAGAGTGTGCCCCCGGAGGCGGCTTCGAGGAAGCCGGGTCTGTCATCCTGGCTGCCGCTGAAGTCCCTCACCATCCCGAAGAGCTCTCCGGGCAGCGCTTCCGAAGGGACTGCAGCAGCATCGAAGGAGGTGAAAGGGCCCTCCCTCCGCCTGCTGGCCCTGTGGATCGCCCTGGCCAGCGCCTCCTTGCCCGTCCCGTGCTCGCCGTGGATAAGGACGGGCGAGTCGCCCGCGGCGATCATCCCGGCTCTGAGGAAGAGATTCCGGAGCGAAGGCTGGTTCGAGATCAGCGGCTCGAAGGCCTCGGGATCCGACAGCTCCTCGCGGCTGGTATCATCCGGCAGCCGTTCCAGGGACCTGCTCAGGGCGCCGTGCTCCAGCGCCCTGTCCATGGTGTCGAGGAGCATCCCGTCGTCGGCGGGTTTCGTGAGATAGTCGAACGCGCCGAGCTTCATGGCCTTCACGGCGAGGTCGATGTCGCTGACACCGGTGAGGACGATCACCGGCACTCCGACCTCCCTGTCGTGGATGTGCCTCAGGATGTCGATCCCGCTCAGCCCGGGCATGTCCATGTCGAGCAGGACCAGATCGGGCCTCTCCGATTCCAGGAGGGCCGGGACCCTCCTCGAGTCGTTGGTCACGACGGGCTCGTATCTCTCCGTCTGCATGAGGAACACGGTGAGGAAGTTGGTCACCGCCGCGTCGTCGTCGACTATCAGAATCCTCGCAGGATCGCCCATCATGCCTCCGGGGTGCGGGTCTCGGCGCGGACTGCCGCTCCGGGCGCCGCCGGACCCGCCGGGATGGAGACGGTGAAGACCGTGCCCACTCCGGGCGTGGAGTTCACGGAGATGGTTCCCCCGTGCTCCTCGACGATCCTGTACGCTATGGGCAGCCCCAGTCCCGTCCCGCCCTTCGCCCTCTTGGTGGTGAAGAAGGGATCGAAGATCTGCCTGAGCGTCTTCTCGTTCATGCCCCTGCCGTCGTCCTTCACCTCGATGACCACGGCGTCGTCGGATGCTCCCGTCCTCACCGAGACGGTTCCCCGCCTGTCGTCGGGCATCGCCTGGGCTGCGTTGACCAGAAGGTTCACAATGACCTGCTCGATCTTCTGGGCATTCCCTTCGAAGGTGGGGATTCCGGGGTCCAGGTCCATCACGATGTCGGCATGCTTGTGGATCTCGTTGGCCACCAGCCGGGATGCGGCCTGGATCAGGGTGTTGACGTCGACCCTGTCCACCAGGAGCCCCTCGTCCTTCCGGGCGAAGTTCCGGAGGCCCTCGACTATGCCCCTTATCCTCTCGGAGCCGTGCGCCATGTCGTCCACAAGCGTGAGGATGTTGCTCCTGAAGAAGTCGTACCTGAGCTTCGCCACCTTCAGGTCCGGATGGGCCGCCGCGTAGTCGTCCACTATCGGGAGGATGTCCTCGAGCGCCTGACGGATGATCTTTATGTTGCCGCGTATGAACTGGTTCGGATTGTTGATCTCGTGGCCGATACCGCTCACGAGCTGACCCAGCGAGGCCAGCTTGTCCGCCTGCTGGATCTGCTGCTCGTAGGTCTTCTCGAGGGTGACGTCCCTGTAGAACTCGATGATGCCCTCGACCTCCCGGTCACGGTCGAAAACGGGGATGGCGTGGACTTCGAGGAAGCGGCTGCCCGACCTGATGGTGTGGACGATCGGGGTCTTGTCCCTCCTGATCCTCGAAAGGCGGCAGTCGGTGCACGGCGTGTCGCTGCCGAAGAACTGGGCATGGCACTTCCCGCTGGAGGTGCCCTCCCGGTTCGTCATCACGATGTTCCTGTCCAGATCAACGACGGCAACGTCGTCCGGGATGGCCTGGAACATCGAGGCGAGCTGCGCCGATGACTCGTTCCACCCCCTGTCGACGTTCTCCAGGTACATGTTCACCATGTCCAGCCTGGTCTTCTGCAGCTCGAGCTCACCGGTGCGCGCCTCGATCTCGGACTGCATCTCGGCGAACCGGCGGGTGAAGGCCGCCTCCTCCTCCTGCCTGAGGATCATCCTGTCGCGCAGCTCCTTGCGCTCCAGGGCGAGGTTGAGCATCCTTCCTATCTCGCTCAGCATCCTCTGTTCCTCGGGGAGGAGCTCCAGCGCCGGATTGGCGTACCCCACCCTTATCTCGCCCGCTATCTGCTGGTTCGACAGCAGCTTGGTGGAGATGTAGCCCTCGCCCGGGGGCATCTGTCCGTACTCGCGGCCCTGATATGATGAAAAGACCATCACCTGCCCGGGATAGAGCATCCCCTTGCCGAGGTAGTCGGGCAGTTTCGTGAAGAACTCCGGGACATCGCTGGAGATCTCGATCCATTCGGCCACTGCATACAGGCAGGCGAGCTCCTTGATCCTCTCCTCGCGGTCGAAGTCCGTCTGCCTGTTGATCCCGTCGAGCTGGGAGCCGAAGAAGACCCAGACGCCGTCACCCTCGGAGCTTCCGACATAGCCGGTCTTGAGCGGGATCTCGCACGAGGGGAACTCGACGGGCGAGAAGACCGCGAGCCTCCTCTGCCCCTCCTTAGCCAGGGCCATCCCCGAACGCATGCTCCTGAGCGAAGCCGCGGAGAGGATCTGTTCGAGCCTCCGCCCCTCGTGGGACAGCTCGCCGGGTCCGCAGGCGCGGAGGAGGAGGCGGCTCGAATGCACAACGGTCTCGCTCGAGTCGACCGCCATGAGGAACTCGTAGTTGCTCTCGATGAACGAGTAGAGGTCGGAAGTCCTGATCATCCCACCCTCCGGCCGGACAGGGGACCGGCAAGACCGGCTGGGTCGAATCTCGCACAGGGAGATGCCGGGGGCAACGGCAAAGGAAAGGGGGCGGGATCGCTCCCGCCCCCCCTGCGGACATGTGCCGCTAGCGGCCGAGGATGACGAACTCGGCTCTGCGGTTGAGGGCCCTGTGCTCCTCGTCGGTGTTCGGGGCATCGGGCCTGGACTCGCCGTAGCTCACGGTCTGGAGCCTGGACTCGCTGACGCCCTTGGAGATGAGGTAGGAGCGGACGGCTTCGGCCCTGCGCTCCGCGAGGGCCTGGTTGTAGGCCTCCTCGCCGAGGTCGCAGGTGTTGCCGGTGATCGTGACGCTCACGCCGGGGTTGGCCGCGAGGAAGGCCGCGATCTCGTCGAGGGCCTCCTTGGCGTCACGCCTCAGGACGGAGCTGTCGAGGTCGAAGTAGACCTTGTCGAAGTCGACCACGAGGCCGAGCTGGAAGTCGTGCTCGGCCGAAGCGCCGGCGGGCACGCTGACCATCGCCGACTCGGGCCCGTAGGCGGAGGCCGTCGCGGTGAGGTTCCTGTTGCCCGAGGGCAGCTCGATGGAGTAGGAGCCGTCGGAAGCGGTCTGGGACTGGACCGAGCCGCTGGACACGATGGCGTCCAGGGGCTGGCCGGTGGCGATGTCCGTGACGGTGCCGGTGACGACACCCGAGGTCTCGATCCGGGTAAGCGGGAAGTCGACCGTGTAGGTGCCGCCCGAAGCCAGATCGACAGTCTCGCTCGAGGGGAGGTAGCCCTCGGCGGAACCCGTGAGGGTGATCTCGCCCCTGGAGGCTTCCATCGCGTAGGAACCCTCCTGGGTCGTGCTGACCGGCTCCACGTCGTCCCTGGAGGCGGTGACGGTGCCGTAGAGGGCTTCGCCCGTCGCGGAGTCGTAGACCCTGCCGCCGATCTCGGCGGGAGGGTTGCGGAACGTGCCGGTGTAGGAGAGGCCTATCCCGAGGCCCATCTTGGGGGCGTAGCCCTGCGGGAAGGGCGAGCGGTCTGCCCTTTCCTGCTCGGTGGGGGTGCCGCCGGACTGGTAGATGCCATGGCCGAGGTCGCTCCACTCGGGGCTGAAGTCGGTCAGGGCGAAGGAGCCGGTGACGTCGATGGCGAGGCCGTCGTTGTTGAAGCGGACACCGGGGGCGACCTGGATTATGTCGTCATAATCCTCGCCGTCGCCGTGGTCGTAGTTCCTGTCCATGAAGTGGCGCCACTCGACCTCGGCGAAGAGGGTCGTGGTGCCGACCGGGTACTCGATGCCGGCGCCGGTGTAGAGGACCGCATCCTCGACTTCGATGTCGACGTCCTGGGTGGCGGTGACCTCGTGGGCGGCGTTGTAGCGGAGGTCGGTGTACTCGAAGGACTGGTTGAACTTGTGGTAGCCCAGGTTGACGTGCAGGGCGGCGGGATCGAGGTTGAACGTGGTGAGCAGGTTGGCGCCGTAGCTGAAGCTGCCGGCGCTGATCATGGGCCTGCGGAGCTCGAAGATGCCCTCGTCGTTCAGCCAGATGCCGTCCCAGCCGTCGCCGTTCACCACGTAGCTGCTGTTGCCGCCGTCGTAGAGAGCGAAGGACGCCCAGGGCATGATGCCGAACCAGACGGAGTTCGCGTTCGGGTTGATGTTCCACTTCAGGGAGGCGGTAGCCTCGCTGAAGCCGTCGTCGCCCTCCCAGTCGCCCGAGATCTCGGCGCTGTCGCCGTCCCTCTTCATCTGGTTGACGAGGTAGTTGACGCGGAGACCGAGTTCTGCAGCGCGCCCGAGGCCGAAGCCGGCAACGATGTAGCCGGTGCCGTCGTACTCGGTGTTCGTGATCTCCATCTCCTCGTTGCCGATGACGGCGGTGCGCTCGTCACCCGACAGCCCGAGGTTCGCGAAGAGCCCGACATTGTACTTGCCGGCCCCTACGGTGCGCGCATCGACCACCCTGTTGAGGCCTCTGGTGCCCCACCAGGAAGGGAGTGCCGAGGCTGCTCCCGCGAGGACAAGCACAACTGCCATAAGACGATACTTCATCGATTCCTCCTTCTGGCGAATGGTTGGTGGACACGGATTATTTCGATAATGCTCCATCAAGGTCAAGGTTCTGCCATGCCGGAACCCCTCCCTGCCTCCTTTCTGCGAGTTTATTCCATCGGGGGCCTGTGTGCAAGGCTCCCGGGGCAGCGGCAGCCCCGCAGGGCTTCATGTCATCCGGGTGGCGCCCCAGGTTCTCGCCGTGCTGTCGAGCTGCTCCTCCACGGTACCCCAGGAGATGATGAAGGGGATTCTGTGGATGGTGACGGTGACCTCGTCGCCTTCGATGGCATAGGAGCCCTTGGCGCCCATGCCCTCGACCTCGCCGGCCTTGTCGTCACCGGAGAAGTCGACGTGGTTGGCATCGGCCATCCTCTTCATGTTGAGGACGAGCGTCGCTGCCGAACCGCCGAACCTGTACCTGTAGGATCTCGCCATCTCCTCTCCTTCCTCCGCCGCCCCAGCCGGGGGATCAGGGCTGCAACCCGGGGTCCCAGGCGTCGTAGGGTTCCAGGGTCGCCGATATGTACCCGTTTTCAGTGCCGATACTCACCATGTCGCCGGTGGTGGATGCGGCCTCCCACGTGAAGACGACCTCGTGGCTGCTGGTGTTCTCGGTGGTGAAGAGGGTCATGGAATACTCGTAGACCGTAATCGTGTAGAAGCCGCCCGTCGTCTCGAGGACCGTCAGGGTGACGAGCCCGTTTCGAATCGACCCTCCCACGTCCACCGAGGTCGAACCCGCACCGGTCATGGCCCCGTCGGGAGTGACGATGGTGACAATCACGGGGATGTCGCCGTCCCCTCCGATCCCCCACGTATCCGTCAGGGAATTGTGCATCGCGGTGAGCAATATGCTGCAGGAGTTCTGGTCGGCGCTCCATGCGATCTGCGAACCGTCGGGACCCTGCCATTCGTAGAAGAAGTTCAGGTGAAGACGAAGCGCTCTCCGTCGGACGGGATGTCGCGGGCCTGCTGCCCGCCCTGCGACCCGGCGGCTGCGGGTCCCGCGGTGGAGAGGACGAGGATTGCCGCCAGGTTCCACCTGGATCCGATACAGAATCTCATGGGGACTCCCTCCGCTATCTCCCCGTGTCGATGCCCCCCGGCCGGTCGGCCGCGTCCGTCTCCCCGTCCGAAGGTTCGATCACTATCTCTCTCGAACCATCGGGCGAGGGCGGGACCTTCCTCGAACCGACCGCAGCAGCAGCTGCCGCGACACCCGTCGTCACGGCACTCACCAGCGCGCCCAGATCGTCGATCTGCCCGAGCAGGGGGATGACGTCCGGCAGAAGGTCGGCGGGGCTGATGATGTAGACCAGCGCCACCAGGGTCGTGGCGCCCAGCAGCCATGCGGCAGCCCTGAGGAAGACCCTCCGGAAGGGCGAGTGAGGCAGCGCCAGCATCACCACGAGCAGGGCGAACAGAGCGGCGACGGCGATGACCGTGGTCTTCGCGAATTCCCAGAATCCTTCGGCGATCACGTCCCACCTCCGGTCAGTGCCGCCAGGGGCCGGGGAACCTTCCATATCAGTATAGCCCCATGTGGAGTCGTGTACAAGCACGAGCCCGGACATATCCCGGTTCTCCCGGGCAGAACCGCGTTGGCACGGCCGGGCGGGGGCTGCCATATTCTGCAACCATTTGCGAAAGAGGTCGGCCGATGCGTGTCGCGCTTGTAGTCCCGCCCTGGGGACCCGATGACATCAGGGCGAACGATACCAGGGGGATAGCGGGATGCTGGCCGACCCCGGGCATGCAGTACATAGCTGCGGTGCTCCGGGAACGCGGTCACGAGGTCATCTACCTCGAGGGCTTCTTCCATTCCAGCGAGGACATGCGGAAGCGGGTGGCGGAGTTCGGTGCCGAGGCCCTCGGGGTCTACGTCATCAGCCTGTTGTGGCACAAGGCCTCCCCGTTCATCGAGGCCGCGAGGCGCGACAACCCCTCGATCTTCACGTTCATAGGCGGCCACGGAGCAACGGCCATGCCCGAGAGGATGCTGTCGGAGTGCGCTGATCTCGACGCGGTTGTGATCGGCGAAGGCGAAGCCACCGCGGGCGAGATGATCGATGCAGTCGCGTGCGGAAGGCCTCTGGACGGAGTCGCAGGCCTCGCCTTCAGGAATCCGTCCGGCGGGATGGTGCGCACTGCGAACAGGCCGCTTGTGGAGGATCTCGACTCCCTTCCCTTCCCCGCTGTCGATCTCTGCGAGATGGACAGGTATTACCCGAGCTTCGAGCAGGTTTCCACCCTACCGGTCATGCAGACGCTCGCCAGCCGCGGCTGCAGCGGCACCTGCCTCTACTGCTACAAGATGTACGGCAGGAGGATACGCCTGAGGGACCCGAAGCGGGTCGTGGACGAGATCGAATACTATGTGAAGAGATACGGCGCCCGGGAGATCAAGTTCTGGGACGAGCACTTCACCTACAGCCACGCACACACGTACGCATTCTGCGAGGAACTCACGAAGCGCGACCTGAACGTCCGCTGGTGGTGCTCGTGCCGTGCGGATGCGGTGGACAGGAAGATACTTCGCGCCATGAAGGACTCTGGATGCTGGTGCATCAACTTCGGCGTGGAGAGCGGAGTGCAGAAGAACCTCGACACGCTGGTGAAGAGGGAGAAGATCGAGCGGATAGAGCTCGCCGTGCGCATGGCCCACAGCGTGGGGATCAAGACCCACACGACCTACATCTTCGGGATCCCCGGCGAGACTTTCGAGGAGGGGCTCCGGACGATCGAGTTCGCGAAGAGGCTCGGCAGCTTCACCGTCGAGTTCTTCCCCATCACCCCCTTCCCGGGAACAGCCCTGTACCGGGGTGTCGAGCAGGGCAAGTACGGTTCGATGAGCAGCCGCCTGAACGACCAGGGCATGCTGCTCGACAGGCCCTGCTTCGTACCCTTCACCATGACCGGCGACCAGATCATGGAGCTGCGGCGCCTGGCCTACATCAGGTACTTCTTCAGGCCATCGTTCCTCCTCTACAGGTTCAGGAACATCTCGTCGCCCTTCCAGCTCCGCGCCGTGTGGCACGGAGCGAAGAGCCTGCTCATGATGGCGTCGGAGCAGTTCGAGAAGAGCCGTCGGAAGAAGTAGCGTGCCTTCGGTCACTGTCGTAATGCCTGTCCACGATGGAGCATCGACCCTCGGCAGAGTCGCACGCGCCGCCCGGGAGGGCCTGCTCCCGGGAGACCGGATCATCGCCGTGGACGACAGGTCTTCCGATGGGTCCCGGGAACTGCTCGACTCCATGGGGATCGAGACGGTCCCGTCCGCGGGCGGCCCCGGCGCTGCATGCGCCAGGAACACGGGCGGGAGACTTGCGGAGACAGCCTGGATCCTCTTCCTCGACGCGGATGCGGTGCCCCCTGCCGGCTGGAGGGGGATGCTCGAGGACAGGATGGATGTAGCCGACGCGGTCCAGGCGGTGTACGGCCCGGATGCTCCGGGCAGAGGCGCCGCGACGTTCTACAAGAACTTCTACTACCACTACACCTTCACCCGGAGGATCAGGGGCCCTCATATCAAGGGATGCGGCACCTTCTTCTTCGCCGTCACCCGCGAGCGTTTCGCAGAGCTGGGCGGCTTCGACGAGAGGATCAGGGGTGCCACCATCGAGGATGCGGACTTCTCGGAGAGGCTGTGGGCCCTCGGCGGGAGGATCGCCATCGCCCCGGAGATCGAGGTCTGTCATCTCAGGGAGTACGACGTGCCATCGCTCCTCGCCTACGAGTGGAGGATGATGCGGGCGAAGGCCCTCTACATCATGCGCCGCGGGCGGGACAGGGGAGCCCCCTCGATCAGCGTGGCGGGCTTCGGCGAGATGCTTCCGGTGATCACCGGCGCGGTGCTGCCGTGGCTCGCGGCGGCCTGCGGGGCCCTCTACTCCTTCGGGGCCGGATGGGGGCTTCCTGCCGCCATGGGCAGCCTGGCGGCCCTGATCGCGGTGAACGTCCCGTTCCTGTCGGCCATGACGAAGGCAGGCGGCTTCCGCGGATTCAGGGCCGGCTTCCTGCTCTGGCCCGATCTCGCGCTGATAGTCCCGGCCTCGCTCTCGGCGGCCGCGGCCGCCCTCGCCGGCAGGAGATACTGATTTGAGGCCGGTTCCTCTCCTCCTCGCCTGCGTCGTGCTCCTCGCGGCCTTCGCAGTCTATGCCGGCTCGGGCTCGAGGCTGTCGGGTCCTGCCGACAAGGCGGTCCAGCTCGTCACACTCGTCCCGGCGGCGCTGCTGTTCGCAGCCTCGCTGCGAGGCGAGCGCAGGCCGATGGACCTTGCCAGGAGGATGGTCGACGGCCCGGGCGATGCCGTGTTCTTCGCTGCTGTCTCGGTCCCGGTGTTCGCCTTTACTGCCTGGATGGCCTTCGGGCCGCTCGAGGGGATGCCCAGGGGCGGGGACGAGGCGGCCTACTACATCCAGAGCACGATCTACGCCAGAGGAGAGGCCGCCGCCCCCGCCCCCGGCGTAGACAGCCCCAGGGACCTCTTCCCCTTCAGGCACTTCGTGTTCCACGACGGCATGTGGTTCACGATGTACACCCCGCTGCACGCACTCGTGATGGCCCCGTTCACCCGTGCGGGCATCAGCCCGCTGCTGGGCCCCCTCGAGGGCGTCCTCGCCCTTGCCGGCGCATTCCTTCTCTTCAGGAGCCTCGCAGGCAGGACGGTGGCCAGGACCGCCCTTGTCATCATGGCCCTTTCTCCCTTCCTCCTCTTCATGGCACCCACCCACATGGCCCACAACACGGAGCTCGCGCTCGTGGTCTGGGCCCTCTGTCTGATCGTGCGGAGCGTCCGGGGGGCGGGGAGGAGCGGATGGCTACAGGCAGCCGCGGGATTCCTCCTCGGGCTCTCGCTCTGCACGAAGCCGTACACTGTCCTTCCCTGGGCCGTCACCATCACGGTCGCCCTGCTCTTCACGCTCCGGTCCGGGGCCTTCCCGGCCCTGGCCAGGATAGCGGCCGGCGCGATCCCGCCCGTCCTGTTCCTGCTGGCGGCCAACCGGTTCTACACCGGCGACCCCTTCACGCCGGCCTACGATCTCGCAAGGGGTGGCGGGCTCATAGGATTCGGCCCGGACAGGGCCTGGTTCCCCGAGTACGGCGACCGGGCGCATACGCCGCTCAGAGGTCTGATGAACCTCGCGAAGCAGGCGGGGGCGGGGAGCACGATCCTCCTGGGCTGGCCGTTCCTGTCCCTCCTGCCGCCCCTGTTCGCGTTCATCGACGGCCGCGACAGGGGGAGATGGGCGCTTGTCGCGGGCTCCATCGCAGTGTTCGCCCCGTTCATGATCCTGCACTATTCCGCCTCGATAGACTACGGGCCCAGGCACTACTACACGGCGCTCCCGTGCTTCGCCCTGCTCTGCGCCGCCGGCCTGTCGAAGGCTGCAGGCCGCTGGGGGTGCCGCGCCGTGTATGCGGCGGCCGGCCTGTTCGCGTTCACGACGCTGCCGGTGTACCTGCCGGACGGGATCGCGCTCCGGAGCGGCCCCTGGCAGGCCATCGACACGATCCCGGTCGAAGCGGCGGAAAGAGCGGCCGAACCGCCCGCGGTCATCTTCATGGAGGCATCGGAGCACGGCTATCCGAACATCGTGAGCGGTCTCCTGGCCACGGACCCCTTCCTCGACGGCAACTTCGTCTTCTGCGCCCACCAGTCGCCCGGGGACGATCTGGCGGCCATGGAGTCGGTCTTCCCGGGCAGGAACGCCTACCTGTTCTGGATGGAGGCAGGCGTGGCAAGGATCGAGCCCTGGACGTACTCGAAAGCGTCCGAGCTGACGGCGGAAAGGGATCTCAGACCAGGTTGGGCTCCGTCGAACTCCTCGACCGACGATCCGTGAGCGTCGGATCCTTGCGCCGCGGGAGGGACTGGAGTAGCTTCCCGCATTCTTACCGAGAGACAGGAAGGCCCGGGTGATGGATCACATCTGCTTCATGCCCGCATACAACACGGGCAGGTTCATAGAAGGAGTTCTCAGGAACATCCCTTCCGAGGCCTGGGATGCAGTCGACGCCCTGCTCGTGGTGAACGACGGCTCCAGCGACGGCACGGGAGACAGGGCCCGGGATCTGTCGGCGGAGTTCCCAAAGGTCGTCGTCGTCGACCACCCCGTGAACAGGGGGTACGGAGCCGCGCAGAAGACAGCCTTCGACTGGTCGCTGGAGAACGGAGCGAGCGGGGCGGTCATGCTGCACTCCGACGGCCAGTACCCGCCCGGCTTCCTGCTGGCCATGCTCGCACCGCTGCACGAGGGCGTCGACGTGGTCGGCGGGAGCAGGACGATGTACGGCGACATGCGAGAGGGCGGGATGTCCCAGACCCGGTACTGGGGGACGATCGTGCTCAACCGGCTCGAGAACTTCGTCTTCAGGGCCGATCTGTCGAGCTATCACAGCGGGTACAAGGCCTACAGCAGGAAGGCGCTGGAAACGATCCCCTACCACGGTTATTCCGACACGTTCAACTTCGATTCCGAGATGCTCGCCGGAGCGATACGCAAGAAGCTGTCGATACGAGAGGTGCCCATCCCCACGCTCCACGGGGAGGGCTACTCCAGCCTGAAGCCCATCCCGTACGGATTCACGGTGCTGCACACGATGCTCAAGTTCATCGCAGGGAGGATCTGACCCCGCCCGACGGCACGCCGGGCATCGGCTAGTAGCGCCTCCCGAGTACGAAGCTCGCAGTACCGCGCATGATGCCCCAGGCCAGGATCAGCATGTCGGCCGCGCACATGAGTGCGAAGCCCGGCAGTATTTCCGGGCCGAACTGCCTCGAGGCCTTCCTGAAGAAGTCCAGGTGGCACAGCATCGCGGATGCGAAGAGAAGCGAGGACGGAGCCAGCATGGAGGGCCCGCAGGGGATCGCGGATGCGGCGAACGCCAGGGAGAGGGGCATCATCAGGATGGACGCAACGACGAGCCTGCTGTGGTGGGTCCCGGTCTCGTGCACGTTGATGTACCGGGCGAGGAGCCTGTCGCGTATCTGCCGGAGTCCGCTCTTGGCCTGGGCCCTGGCCATCCTCATCCGGCGCCTCGCGAACCCGCGGAGGTCATATGAGGCCATGTGAATGACCTGCAGGGACTTGTCGAGTATGATCCTGCCTCCGGCATCGGCGATCGCGTACCCGAACTCCTCGTCCTCGACCGTGGGTTCGGGGATGTCGGTGTTGAAGCCGCCGAGCCTCTCGAACAGGTCCTTCCTCACCGCCGCGCACCAGGTCGCGAAGATGGCGGTGCTCTCCTCCCTGACGCGCGCCAGGGCATGGTGGTAGTAGAAGTTCTGGTAGCGGGAGACCAGACCGGAGGCGGGGCAGGAAGGGGTGTACAGGGTCTGGACCGCCGAAACGGCCGGATCCTCGAAACGTGCGTGGATCGCTTCCACGAGGCCCTCGGGAACGGCCACGTCGGAATCCACGAACAGGATCACATCTCCCGAGGCTGCCGCCACCCCCTCGTTCCTGGCCCTGGCGGGGCCCATGTTGCGCGGCAGCCTGACCACCCTCGCACCGAGCGCCTCGGCCATCGAGGCGGTGTCGTCAGGCGAATCATCGTCGACCACCACCACCTCGACAGGGGGGAGGGTCTGGGCGGAGATCGAGGCGAGGCAGTCCACGATGGTCCTGGATGCCTTCCATGCAGGTATGACGATCGATACTCCGGGCGGCATGCGATTCCTTCCGGTTCTGCGGGCTGCGGGCATTATAGCTCCGCAGGAGCGCGGGGGGACGGGTTTCGACCGGGTTCCCGCGCCCCTTCTTGCTTGCTCGGCCGGCGCAGGCGGTCCTATAATCCGCAGCGGTACGGACCACCCGATCGTGAAGGATTCCTCCTTGAAGATAGTTCTGCTTACGATGCCGGCGTCCTGGGAGCAGGACCAGCATGACTTCATGAACCGGCGCAGGCGCCTGTTCGGCTGGCTCCACATCAAGCCGCTGGTGAACGTCGTCCCGTCACCCTCCCTTCTCTATCTGGCGCCTTTCCTGATGCAGGACGGGCACGAGGTCGTCTACCTCGAAGGTCTGTTCAACCCGTTCGAGCGGATGGTCGAGAAGCTCGGCGCGATCTCTCCGGACCTGGTGGGCATCACCATCACCAGCGTCGACTGGGAGGTCTCCCGGTGGATGATAGCCGAGCTGAAGAAGCGGCTCCCATCAGTCCGCATCGTAGTCGGGGGCATCCATCCCACGCTCTGGATGGAGCGCTGCTTCGAGGAGTGTCCCGCCATCGACTTCCTGATCTACGGAGAAGGCGAACACACGATGAGGGAGCTGGCGGCAGCCCTGGCTTCAGGTTCTCCGACGGGGGGGATACGGGGACTGATCTGCAGGGACGGGTCGGGCGCACTGGTCCGGACGGAGCCCAGGGCACAGGTTGCGGACATCGACACGCTGCCCTTCCCTGCCCACGGCCTCGTCGACGTCAGGGACTACCTCCCCTCACCGACCTTCTACAAGAGGCTCCCGCACGCGAACATCATCGGGGCCAGAGGCTGCCCGTTCCACTGCATCTTCTGCCATACCGACACCAGGGTCAGGATGCGGTCCGCCGTCAACATCGTCGACGAGATCGAGATGCTCAGACGGGAGCACGGCGTGCGGGACATCGCCTTCTGGGACGACACCTTCACCCTGTCCGAGGAGAGGGCCACCGCCTTCTGCGAGGAGATGATCCGGCGGAGGCTGGGGGTCTACTGGGCGGTCAACGCCCGGGTGGACAGGGTGAACGAACGGCTTCTCCGCCTGATGAAGAGGGCCGGCTGCTGGAGGATCCTGTACGGGATCGAATCCGGCGTGCAGAAGAACCTGGATACGCTCCGCAAGGGAACCACCCTCGAACAGATCAGGAATGCCGTCGGGATGACGACGAAGGCCGGGATCGAGGCCTACGGCACGTTCATGTTCGGCATCCCGGGCGAGACGTTCCAGGAGGGTCTCGAGACCATAGACTTCGCGTGCTCCATAGGCCTGGACTACGCCGTCTTCGTCAACCTGACGCCCCTTCCGGGGACGAGCGTGTACGAGGACCTGACGAGCGGGAGGCTCAAGCCCGCCAAGTTCACCGAGAACAGGTTCAACTTCAAGAACGTGTCGTTCGTGCCCGAGGGGATGACCGAGGAGCAGATCCGGTTCCTGATACAGGCCGGGCACAGGAGATTCTACGTGAACCCGCGCATGGTGATCCGGAAGGTGCTCTCGATCCGCAGCTTCTACGATCTCGCCAAGTACCTCAAGGGATTCCTCCTGCTCGCCACTGCGAGCTACTCCGCCGAACCGGCGGCCGGAAACCCCGATGACTCCGGCAAACCGGCGATGCCGACCGGGAACGACAGCTCCGCATGAGGATTGCCCTCGTCAGGACGCCGGTCGTCCATCTCTCGGCAGACCTGTACGGGAGCATCCCGGGCATCCCATCGGGGATAGCGTATCTCGCAGCTTCGGTCCGGGCCCGCGGCCACGAGGTCTCGATCGTCGACGGATATGGCGAAAGACCGCACGACTTCTACAGGTTCCGGTCGAGGTACACGGCCCGCGGGCTGACCCCGGCCGGCATCTCAGGGAGGATCGATCCGTCGACCCCCGTCGCCGGCGTTAGCGTCCACTGCGCGGGCGAGCACTCCATGGCCTGCGAGATACTCGCCGCGGTGAAGGCCGGTCATCCTGGCATCGTCACCGTGGTCGGGGGATATCACGCGACGTTCGTCCCCGAGGCCTTCATCGCTGCCGGAGCCGACTACGTGGTCATGGGCGAGGGAGAGGAGCGCCTCCCGCGCCTCCTGGACGCGCTCGAGCGCGGCGAAAATCCCGACGGGCAGGACGGGCTCGCCTCCGCAAGGGGGATATCGCCTAGATCGGCAGGACCGGTCGAACTCGAACATCAGCCTTTCGGGGCGGTCGACCTGCTTCCGCTCGAGAACTACTGGCGGCTCCGATACGGACACGGTCCGTTCGCGGGGAAGTACATGAACATCGTCACCTCCCGCGGATGCCCGTACAAGTGCTCGTTCTGCCAGGCGCCGCTCATGTCAGGCGGGAAATGGACCTCGCGGAGCGCGGCGAAGGTCGTGGAGGAGATGGAGTGGCACAACAGGCTGTGGGGGCTTACCGACTTCCACATCCAGGACGAGAACTTCGCGATCGACAGGGACCGTGCCGTCTCGATATGCCGCATGCTCGCAGGCCACGATCCGGGCTTCACGTTCTGCTTCCCCTCGGGCCTCAAGATGGAGACGCTGGACGACGAGCTGCTCGAACTCCTGGCGAAGGCCGGATGCAGGTACATCTCGCTCAGCCCGGAGACCGGCTCTCCACGTGTGCTGGCCCTGATGAACAAGGTGGCCGACATCGACAGGGTGCCGCACCTGTTCAGGAAGGCCTCCTCGCTGGGCATGAAGACCTGCGCCTTCATGGCCACGGGCTATCCCGGCGAGACGCCTGCGGACAGGAGGATGACGAGGCGCTACGTCGGCCGCCTGGCCTCGTCCGGGGCGGACGAGGTCGTCATGCCGGTCGTCACGCCCTTCCCGGCCACCCCCGCGATGGAGGAGGAGGCGCTCAAGGGCTTCCGGGAGTATGACGAACTCTGCTTCTCGCCGGTCTGGCGCCCGGATTACCGGAGGCTCGATGCCTACAGGTGGACGGTGTACGCCGTATTCTACGCCACGAGGCTCGTCAGACGGCCGGGCGCCGTCCTCGCACAGGCGGTCAGGCTGCTCGAGGGCCGCTTCGGCACGAAGACCGAGATGACGGTCTACAGGAAGCTCAGGGACCTGCCTGACCACATCGCCGCGATCCTCGCAGGACGCATGCGGCGGGGCCATGACGGCCCCGCCGCTCCGCGCGACACGTAATCGCCGCTACCAGCCTATCGAGAGCCCCAGCATGAAGTGCCTCGGGGAGGCGAAGGCGTGGCTGTTATGCATGGCTCCCGTCGGATCGAGTTCCGGATCCCCGTCACCCCCCAGCTCGGCGAAGTACCACTCCGGGTCGACCACCCAGGCGATGTTCCGCTCCTGTGAAACGTTCACGACGTCGAGCCTCAGGGTCAGATCCAGGCCTCCCAGCCTGTGCCGCTTCCAGACGGATGCATCGAGCCTGGTCATGTCTGGGTACCGCTCCGCGTTCCTGGTCGCCGGAGCCTCGCCGTAATACGACGTATCCAGCGGGAATCCGCTCGCGTAGCTCCAGTCGAGCCCGGCTCCGAGCCCTCCCAGGGCGCCGTAGCCGGCGGGGAACTCACTGGTCAGCGACAGGTCCAGGGAGTGCCTGCGGTCCCATTCCAGGGGGAACTCGTCCGCTTCGGAGATCCAGGGCGTCGCCCACTGATAGTCCGAGGGCCGCTGGAGGACCGACCAGGTGCCCTCGGCCTTGCTCAGCGTGTATGTGGCGGACCAGGCCAGCCAGTCGGACAGGCCTGCACGATGGGAGACCTCGAGACCCTGCACGGTGGCTGTCGCCCCGTTGTCGAACTGGCGGTACGAGCCCTGGCCGGGGTCCTCCCGCAGCTCGGTCCTCACCAGGTCGTCCATGGTGCGGTAGAAGACGGATGCTCCCATCTCGCCGCGGCCGGGGCATGTCCGGGAGAGACCTAGCGAGAAATCGGAGCATCGCTCGGGGTCGAGATCGGGGTTGCCCACGAACTGGCCTTCGCTCACGAGGATCGAATCCGTGCCGGGGTAGAGGAAGACCGGGCGGGGCATCCTGGAAACGCGCGAGTACTCGACGGTGACGGAATGATGGGCGTCGAGCCTCTGGACGACAGCCAGGGACATGTCCAGCCAGGTCTTCGCGGAGGCTTCGGTCGAGAGGCTCCCGCCGGGCAACGGGCCGCCGGTGTTCGCTCCCGGCGGAATGGGCATGGGTAGTTCCGTGAAGTCGAACGCGGGATCGAAGAAGCCCAGCCGCAGCCCGGGGGTCACTGCGAGACCGCCGGAGAGGTCGATCGCGTCGCTTGCCGAGAGGAAGCCCTCCTTCGGGGAGGCCTCCCATTCCTGGAAGGCCACGGTTGTCTGGGAGTCGAGCAGGGTGACGCAGGTCTCCTCCATGTCGTGCAGTATCAGACCTGAAGCGGCGGAGATGGAATGCCGCCCCGCGGCGAGGCTCCAGTCGAGCCCTGCGGAGAGCGCATCGTCCTCGGAGTCGTACCAGAGGAGGTCGCTCACGCCGCTGCGGACGAATCCGTCAGAATCGAGGATGAGTTCCGGAGGTGTGTAGCCCGCCCACTCCCACTCCTCGTCGAGGCCTTCGCCCAGATATCCCCCCGCGGGGTCGTCGATCCTCGTGTAGATCCGTGATCCGGTCACAGCCAGGGAGGCGCCGAGGGTCCCGGAGGAACCGAGGCCGAAGCTCGCATCGAGCCCGACGAGCGATCCCTCGTCGTAGCGGGTGGGGAGGGAGCAGTCGATGCCGACTCCACCGCCGAGAGTGTCTCCGTACGTCGGCGACGACGGTTCGGGGTCGACGTAGAGATCCTCGAACCTGCTCCAGGACCAGTCCGACCAGCCCCTCTCCCTCTCGTGAAGGGCGAAGGTGATGTCCGCATCGAAGGATTCGGATTTGATCCAGCCGAGCCTCGCGAGGCCTTCCCATCTCTCGTAGCCGTTGTTGTCCCAGTTCTCGCGCCAGGAGCCGTCATCGGCGTCGGCGGGTCCGGATGTGACGAACTCCCCGGAGACGAGCACCGTGGTCAGGCCAGGCATCACGCCTTCCGCGGCCCCCTCGACCGCTGCTGAGGCGGTGAGGCAGTCCTCGAGCAGGGGGCGCGTCTCGTGCGAGGGGACGAGGGGGTGCCAGAGAGGCGTCATGTCGCCGGTCTCCATGGAACCCATCCCGAAGCTGGCCTCACCCGAAAGCCCCGGGGTTTCGGGCGCTCTGGTGACGATGGCGGTCGCACCCGACAGGCCGGAGAAGACGCCTGCTGCCCGGCCGCCTGTCAGGATGGCCTCCTTCTCGACGGCGGCCGAAGGGGCTATCAGGAAGGGCTCTCCCGTGAGCGCCGACCAGGCGGGGAATCCATCGAGCAGCGACGCGATGCCTCCGGCCTGGCAGCCGCGGTGGTGCATTCCGTCGAGGGCCGTCACCAGCCCGGGCAGGGGCCCGGGGTTGTCCTCTGCGAGCGCCGGAAGACCGGCGACAGCAGTACCGGAGTCACGTGGTACGACGGCGGAAGTCACACCTTGATCCGCCTGTGACGACGCAAGTACGGCGCAGAAAAGAACAACCATCATCTCGTCCCCCCCTTTCCGTCCGGTGTCAGAGGATAAAATGCACTGTACTCACCCATTTCCAATATGCCCGCCATATGATTGCGCGTCAAGAATGCTCACAGAGCATATAATGTTGCTGTACTTATGTTTATGCTCGTACTGGTATTCAGTTCTCCCGAGTGTTCCGGCGATCCATGACTCCAATCCGATTACTTGACATTTTTTCCTCTGACACCGGACTGGACGCGGTAGCGGGCATTGCCGACCTCTGCGATCCCGGCCCTGTACTGCGCAGTCACCGTCAGCGGGGGGCAGAACCTGCCGGGCTCGAGCCCCGTCTCGACCGGCCCGAGCCTGCCCTTTCCGTCCCAGACGGGATGAACTCCATCGTTCCAGTAGAAGCCCGCCACCCCCGGGGATCCGGCTTCCAGCGCTTTCCTCACGGTCGTACCGATCGTCTCCAAGTCGGCTGAGATGCCGCATTCCCCGGCTATCATCGCAAGCATGCCGGCCGTTCCGATTCCGGCGGGCGGCGCTACCGCCCTGCTGAAAGCCTTTGCAGAGCCGGTGAAGTCGAGCCTCGTGCCCGATCCTTCGAGCCCGGTCGATCCGGGGAGCACGACGCCGGCGGCGCGGGTGGTCTCGGTGGAGGCCCAGTCCAGGGCCGCGAGGAATTCGACATTCCTGAACCAGGTGGCCGTACGGTCGCTGCCGAGAGGATCCTCTCCAATCACGAGAGCGGCCCTGATGGAGCCGTCCTCGAGAGCCCGGGCGAGATCCGGATGCCCCTCCCTCTCCCCGGCCTGCCTGCGCCCGGGCAGGAATGCTGGAGACGCTCCGGCCACCTCCAGGGCGGCGCCGTTCGGGAGCACTCTCGGGAGCAGGATGTCCGCCCGCCTGCCCGATGCGTTGGCGAGCACGGCGAGCCCGGCCAGGATCTCCAGGTCGCCCCTGGCCCTGTCGCGCGCCCTGTCCGGCGTGTGTATGATCACGATTCGGGACGCGCCGGCTATCGCCTCGACTGCCGCCAGGGCAGAGCCGGGATCGACCCCGGCCGTGGCACAGGCCTCCTCGAACGTTCGCCCCAGGCTCGATAGGAACTCTCCCCCGCCTGGGACGGACGCGACCGCCTCCTTCGTGACTGAGCCCGTCTCGGCGAGCCTGCGAACGATGCCGGCCCAGAGGACGGAGGCCGTACCTCTTACGGGGTCGAGCACCGCGTGCGAGAGGATGCGGTCGGCGTCGTCCAGGGCCGAGTTGACCACGACGAGTCCGGCCCCCCTCTTCCGGACGGCCTCGAGGATGTCGACGGCCAGCACGGGATGGTCGCCCTCCAGGCTCGTGTTGCTGCAGATCACGAGGTCGGCCTGCGCCAGGGCCTCCCGGCCGGCGGTCGAGGCGGTGAACCCGAGCATCCCGTCCAGGGCAGCCGGGTCGTATGACGAGCACGACGCGGCGATCGAGCCGATATTCCCCGTCCCGAGGCCCTCCCTGGCGATCCGCGAGGCCAGGTGCATCTCCTCGATCGTGGATTCGGCCGACACGAAGACCGCCACGGCTCCGGGGCCGTATTCCGCTGCCGCCTTCCGGAGCCCTGTGACTGCCTCCCGGACGGCGGAACAGGCATCGGTCACGACGGTTTCGACTCCGCGCCTGACCGAGGGGGCCGAAATGCGCCTGCTCGAGATGTAGAGCTCGTTCGCGAAGCGCCCGGACCTGCAGAGGTAGTCGCCCGGCACGCCCGAGGATGTGATGTAGTAGCGGGCGGATCCGTGCGACATCACCCTCACCGGGCACTGGATCGAACATACGGAGCATCGCGTCGCCCGCTCTACGACCTCGAGGCACGCCCTACCGGGATACGGGAGCCTGACCGTGAGCGCACCCGTGGGGCAGGCGTCGACGCAGTTCCCGCAGCTCACGCAGTTGGTCTCCACCAGCGGGTCGTTCATCGCGGGCCGCATCTCCGTGCGGAAGCCCCGCCCTACCAGACCCAGGGCGGCGACGGGCAGCACCCTGGCGCATGTCCTTATGCACCGCCCGCATAGCACGCACTTGTTGGGATCGTAGAGGATGTGGGGGTGCCTGTCGTCCGGCCTGTGCCTCCGGACATGCCCGGCGTAGTGGGCCACATCCGCCCCGTATTCCTCCGCGCGCAGCCTCAGCTCGCAGTCGTCGTACCTCAGGCAGCCGCAGGAGAGGCACTTGGCCCCTTCGTGGAGGACATCCTCCCATTCGAACCCGGTCGCCACCTCGCAGAAGCTGCCCTCCCTCTCGGCTACGGGCAGCATGTGGACCTCGTGGCGGGGGCTCTCGGCGATGTCGCCCAGTTCGGCCTTGCCGGGTTTGGACCACATGTCCTTGCGGACTATGAACGGATGCGGCGGATCGCCGCCCCCGAGGAACGCATGGATCGACAGGGCGGCCGTGCGCCCGTCCGCTATCGCGTCTATCACCACGGTCGGGCCGTCGTCGGCGGCATCTCCGCCCGCGAAGACCCCTTCGACGTCGGTTTTCATGGTGGCCGTATCCACGCTCACCGTGCCCCACTTCGTGGTACCGGGGAGCCCCCCGGCACCGGCGAGCCCTTCCAGCAGAGGCGACTGGCCTATGGCGGCCACGGCGAGATCGCATGGCAGGTCGAACTCGGAGCCCTCCATCGGCACCGGTCTCCTTCGCCCCGAGGAGTCGGGCTCGCCGAGCTTCATCCTGATGCAGCGCAGGGAGGAGAGCCTTCCGTCCACGGCCCCGATGCCCACCGGGGCGGCGAGCTCCATGATCTCCACCCCCTCGTGCAGCGCATCCTCGATCTCCATGGGATCGGCCGGCATCTCAGCCTTCGTCCTGCGGTAGAGGAGGATCACCTTGTCGGCTCCGAGGCGCCATGCGGTCCTCGCCACGTCCATGGCGGTGTTCCCGCCGCCCACGACGACGACGGTGCCCGAGATGGGCGACCTGTCGTGGTACTTCTCGCGCAGGAACTCGATGCCTCCCACGACCCCGGCGGTCGTGAACTCGCCTTCGACCTTCATGGGGTTGCTCGCCCATGCCCCTGCCGCGACGAAGACGGCGTCGTGGAGATGTCTCAGTTCGTCGAACGGGATGTCCCTGCCGACCTTCACGCCGGTTCTGATCTCGACGCCCGCGCGGGCCACGAAGTCGATCTCCCGGTCGAGCACCTCGTCGGGCAGCCGGTACTCGGGGATGCCGTACCTCACCATCCCGCCGGCCTTCTCCATCGCTTCGTAGACCGTGACGGCATACCCGCGCCGGCCGAGGAACCAGGCCGCCGAGAGCCCCGCGGGGCCCCCGCCGACTATCCCGACGCTCTTCCCGTTGAGCGGCCCGCGCTCGACCTGGCCGTCATAGACGCCTGGCGCATCCGTCAGGTAGCGCTTCACCGCATTGATTCCCACCGGGCTGTCCACGTCCGCCCTGCGGCAGACCGCCTCGCACTTGCGCACGCAGACCCTGCCGCACACGGCGGGGAGGGGGTTGCTCTCGCGTATCAGGTCGACGGCCTTCCTGGTCTCTCCCATCGAGGCGAGGGCCAGATAGCCCTGGACGTCAACCCCCGCGGGGCATCCGAGCTTGCAGGGCGAAACGCAGTCGGCGTAGTGGTTGGACAGGAGGAGCTCCAGGGCCGTCTTCCGCGAGGCCCTGACACGCTCGTTGCGGGTCTCGACCTCCATCCCCGCGGTGACGCGCGTGGCGCAGGACGGCACCAGAACGGGCCTCCCCTTCACCTCGACCACGCAGACGAAGCACGAGCCGTACGGTTCCAGCTCCGGGGAGTGGCACAGGGTGGGGATGTCGTCCAGCCCGTGCTCGCGGACCACTTCCAGAATCGTCTGCCCCGGCCGGGCCTCGACCTCCGTCCCGTTGACGATCAGCTTGACGGTGTCCATCAGGGCCTACGCTTTCTTCACGGCGCCGAAGTTGCAGCTGGATATGCACCTGCCGCACTTCACGCACTTGTCTTTGTCGATCCTGTGCGGCTGCTTCCTCTCGCCCGCGATCGCGCCCACCGGGCAGTTCCTGGCGCAGAGGGTGCAGCCCGTGCAGAGAGCGGGATCGATCGAGAACTCGACGAGCGCCAGGCAGTTGCCCGCCGGGCAGGAGTGGCGCTCTATGTGCGCCTCGTACTCCTCCCTGAAGTACCTCATCGTGCTGAGGACCGGGTTGGGTGCGGTCTGCCCCAGCGCGCAGAGGCTCGCCTCCTTGATCCTCCTCGCCAGCTCGTCCAGCCGGCCCAGGTCTTCGGGCGTGCCCTCGCCCCTGGTGATGCGCTGGAGAACCTCCAGCATCCTGAGAGTGCCTATCCTGCAGAACGTGCACTTGCCGCACGACTCGTTCTGGGTGAACTCGAGGAAGAACCTTGCGATCTCCACCATGCAGGTTGTGTCGTCGAGCACGACCATCCCGCCCGAGCCCATGATCGCGCCCGTCCTGGGGATGTTCTCGAAGTCCACCGGCGTGTCGCCGAGCGAGGCGGGTATGCATCCGCCGGAGGGCCCGCCCATCTGGACGGCCTTGAACGCCCTGCCCTGCTTGATGCCTCCGCCTATCCTGAAGACCAGGTCGTTGATGCTCATCCCCATGGGGACCTCGGCGAGGCCGCCCTTCGCGACCCTTCCGGCGAGAGCGAAGACCTTCGTCCCCCTGCTCTTCTCGGTGCCTATCGCAGCGAAGGCCGCCGATCCGTTCGCGATGATCCACGGGACGTTGGCGTACGTCTCCACGTTGTTGTTGTTCGTCGGCTTGCGCCAGAGGCCCTTCTCCGCCGGGAACGGCGGCCTGATCCTCGGCATCCCGCGCTCGCCCTCGATCGACGCGAAGAGGGCGGTCTCCTCCCCGCAGACGAAGGCCCCGGCACCCTGCTTTATCGTGATGTCGAAATCCATGCCGGAGCCCAGTATGTTCCGGCCCAGGTATCCCCGGCCGCGGGCGTCGGCGAGCGCCTTCTCGAGGCGCCTGATCGCGAGCGGATACTCGGCCCGGCAGTAGATGTAGCCGGTCGCCGTCCCGATCGCCCGCGCGGCGATCATCATCCCCTCCAGCACCGAGTGGGGGTCGCTCTCCAGCACCGACCTGTCCATGAAGGCGCCCGGATCGCCCTCGTCCGCGTTGCAGACCAGGTACTTGACGTCACCGGGGTTCGCCGCGGCGAGGGACCACTTGAGCCCGGTCGGGAACCCTCCGCCTCCCCTGCCCCTGAGCCCGGAATCCTTGATCTCCTGGATGATCGATTCGGGTGTCATCGCGGAAAGCGCCCTGCGGAGGGCGGCATAGCCGCCGGCCTCCTCGTACTCCGCGATGGACTCGGGGTTGATGATGCCGCAGTTGCGCAGGACGATCCTCTTCTGGAGCGAGAGGAAGTCCTTCTCCGTACCGCCGTCCACGCATCCCGGACCGCGGGAATGGATCACCCAGTCGGAGACGACCTCGCCGCCCTGCACATGACGCCTCCAGATCTCGGCAGCCCTCTCCGGGGTGACCTCTCCGTACACGAAGCACCTGTCTCCGTCGCGCACCTCGACCAGCGGCTCCCTGAAGCACATCCCGATGCAGCCGGAGATCGAGAGCTCGCATCCGGAACCCTCCGCGAGCGGCTTCAGCGCATCGTACGATGCCTGCGCCCCCGCGGAGAGCCCGCATGTCCCCATTCCGACGATTATCCTCTTCATGCCTCCACCCCGCATCCGGTTGCGGCAGATCCGTTCCCTTCGGCGTCGCGGCGGCGGCGGAAGTCCTTCAGGATCTTCCTCACGGCGGCCGGTGTGAGCCTGCCGAATGTCTCGTCGTTGATCATCATCACCGGAGCGAGGGAGCAGCATCCGAGGCAGGCCACCGTGGTGAGCGTGAAGAGGCTCTCGGAGTCGGTCTCGCCTATCTCGATGGAGAGCTCGTCCCTGATAGCGTCGAGGAGCTGCCTCGAGGCCGAGACGTGACACGCCGTCCCGTCGCAGATCCGGATGACGAACCGGCCCATCGGCTGCAGCCTGAACTGGCTGTAGAACGTGATGACGCCGTAGATCGTCGCCTCGGGCACCCCCGTCACGGAGGAGATGTGCCTTATCGCGCCCCTGGGGATGTACCCGAAGTGCTCCTGGGCCGACTGGAGCAGCGGGATCAGCTCGCCCGGAGCGCCGTCGTACCGCCACAGCCTGTAGTTGAACGATTCCTGGGCCATAGGTGCTCCCGGTCCTTTACTCGTCGACGAGTCGGATGACTCTGGCCTCGCGCACCCTGAGAACGCCGTCGATCTGGCTCAGCTTCTCGACGATCCTCGGAGTCCTGCCCACGGCCCCCTGCCCCGTGATCATCCCGACCAGCCTCCTGCCGCCGTCTATCACGTCGCAGAAGATCACCTCGTCGATGAAGAAGACCGTGGTGAAGATCTTCTGGATCGAGCCCGGGTCTATGTCCGCTATGATGTAGCTGGTGGTCCCCGGCTGCCTCCTGGCCTCGGCCCCGGTCTGGACCTTGACTGTCCTGCGGTAGGATTCGATGAACTCGCTGACGTCCCTGTCCAGCCTGGGTCTCTCGACGGGCGAGACGGAGACGACCTCCACGCCGCGCACCGCGCCCACCCGGGAGAAGATCGCCCTGATCCCCTCCTCGGAGGAGGCCTGCCCCAGCAGGATGATGTCAACGTCGCCCCGCACCGCGTCGCATGACTGGACGCCCTCCAGGGACCTCAGGTCGTTGAAGATCTCCATGCTCCTGTCCGGCTCGGTGATCCTCACCGTCAGATAGGCGCTCACGGACTCCCTGACGACCGGTTCGCCCCCGTGCGCCGACGCCTCGGGCGCCCCTGTGGCCGCCCCCGGGGACAGCGACTCCAGCGCCCGCACCAGGTCGTCGATCTCGAAGGGCTTGTCCAGATAGGCGGTGTTGGCCTCGGAGAGGGCGGTGTACTTCAGCCTGTCGTCGCCGAAGCCCGTGATCACGAGCACCGGCAGGTCGGGGTACTGGTTCTTGATGACCTTGAGGATCTTCATCCCGTCGATGTCGGGCATGAATATGTCCGTGACGAGGAAGTCGTATCCCTCGCCGGCGGTGCCCGCCCTGTTCAGCTCATGTATGGCGGAGATGCCGTCGGGGCAGGCGGTGGCGCCATACCCCTCCTGGGTCAGACCCACAGTCAGGTTGCGCCTTATCTCGGCTTCGTCGTCGATTATCAGCACCCTGCCCTTCAACTCTGGCCCCCCTCCGCTCCGGTTATCTCTTCCAGCCCCTCCCACCTTCCGGTGGAGAGGTATGCATGCATCGCGCGCGCGGCTATGCGGCCCTGCCCCATCGCGAGGATCACGGTGGCCGCGCCGAGGACTATGTCTCCGCCGGCGAAGACCCCCCTGACCGAGGTCTGCCCGGTCGCCTCGTTCACGACTATGCCGCCCCACCGTGTGGTCTCCAGTTCGGGGAACGACGACGGGACTAGCGGATTCGGGCTGTTCCCTATCGCCACCAGCACCTCGTCGGCCTCCTGCACGAATTCCGAACCTTCGATCGGGATGGATCTGCGGCGCCCGGAGGAGTCAGGCTCGCCGAGGGTCATGCGCACGATCCTGACGCCCTCCACCCAGCCCTTCGGCCCTCCGGTGATCTCGACGGGATTCTCCAGCAGGTGGAACTCGACGCCCTCCTCCCGGGCGTGGTGCACCTCCTCGCGGCGGGCCGGCATCTCGGCCTCGGACCTCCTGTAGACGACGAGGGATCGTTCGGCGCCCATCCTGAGGGCCGTCCTGGCGCAGTCCATCGCCACGTTGCCCCCCCCGACCGTCACCACTGTCCTCCCCCTCTGGATCGGGGTGTCCGCCGCCGGGAAGTCGTAAGCCTTCATCAGGTTGGCCCTGGTCAGGTATTCGTTGGCCGAATAGACCCCCAGGAGGTTCTCTCCCGGGATCCCCTGGAACTTGGGGAGCCCGGCGCCCGACCCGATGAACATGGCGTCGTACTCGCGCACCAGCTCGTCCACGGGGCGGGTCCTGCCCGCGATGGTGTCGAGCCTGAACTCGACCCCGAGATTCTCGAGCAGCTCCACCTCGCGCCTGACGATGGCCTTGGGGAGCCTGAACTCCGGGATGCCGTAGACGAGTACGCCTCCGGCCTTGTGGAGGGCCTCGAACACAGTCACGGAATGCCCGAGGAGGATGAGGTCGCCCGCCACGGTGAGCCCCGCCGGGCCGCTCCCGATGACGGCGACCCTCCTGCCGGTGGGCGGAGCCTTGACGGAAGCCTGGGCCGCCCCGGCCTCCCTCTCCCAGTCCGCGAGGAAGCGCTCGATCCTGCCTATGCTCACGGACTTCCCGGGGTCGTGGTGGAACTTGCCCACCGTGCAGGCGAGCTGGCATTGCTGCTCCTGCGGGCAGACCCTGCCGCAGACGGCGGGGAGCGCGTTCCTCCGCCTGATGATCCCGATGCCCGACGCGAAATCGCCCCTCTCCACGGCCTCGAGGAAGCCCGGGATGTCCACTCCCACGGGGCATCCCTCGGTGCAGAACGCCTTTTTGCACTGCAGGCAGCGCCTCGCCTCGACCATCGCCGTCTCAGGCGTGAAGCCGAGGGGGACCTCGCGCAGGTTCCCGACCCTCTCCGAAGGAGCCTGCTCCGGCATGGGCTGGGGCGGTATCGCGAGCCTATCCTTCGCTTCCATGTCCCCCCGATCCGGTGAGCCTGCAACCGCCCTCGAAATGCTCCATGGCCGAGCGCTCGTGGTCCCTGTACGCAGAAAGCCGCCTCATCAGCTCGTCGAAGTCCACCAGGTGCCCGTCGAACTCCGGTCCGTCGACGCAGGCGAACCGAGTCCTGCCTCCGACCGTCACCCGGCAGCAACCGCACATCCCGGTGCCGTCTATCATTATCGGGTTCAGGCTGACGGTCGTGGGTATGCCGAGCTCCCTGGTGACGGCGCTCGCGAACTTCATCATGACGGGGGGGCCGATGGCGAAGGCATGGTCGACGGGTTCGCGCCCCGCGACGATCCTGATCCCGTCAGTGGCAAGCCCCTTCGTGCCCCTGGAGCCGTCGTCGGTCATCACCAGCACCTCGTCGCTGACCTTCTCCATCTCCTCCACCATCACCAGGAGTCCGGCGGTCCTGGCGCACAGCACGGTCAGGACCCTGTTGCCGGCCTCGTGAAGCGCCTGCGTGATGGGATACAGAGGCGCCGTGCCTATGCCGCCGCCGCAGCAGATCACGGTACCGAACTTCTCGATGCGAGTCGGCGTGCCCAGGGGGCCTGCGATGTCCTGCAGGCCCGAGCCCTCCTCGAGCATCGCCATCTGCCTGGTGGACTTGCCCACGGACTGCACGACGAGGCTCACGGTCCCGGCTCCGGGATCGGCGTCCGCGATCGTGAGCGGGATGCGCTCGCCGGGTTCCGAGATCCTCACTATCACGAACTGGCCGGGTCTGCGACGACGCGCGATGTCGGGCGCGAACACCGTGTACATCGTCACGTCGGGGCCTGCCGGCTTCTTCGATACGATCCTGCCGGGTTCCACTGACACCTCCGGAGATTCTCCGCCTTTCCCTCAGCGCGGCTTGAGCACCAGCCCCTGCCCGCTCCTTCCGTCTATCATGACGGTCAGGGGATTCTCGAGCCTTACATGCCTCACCGATGCGGTCTCCCCCGCCGCGGGCAGGGACAGGAGCCACTGCCAGTCCATCGTCTCCGACGCGTCGGAGTGCGACACCGTGAAATATCCTATCCGGAGCGAAGTCATGTTCTGGAAGAAGTGCGACCCCTGAGACGGATCGACATTCATCCCGGGAAGAGTGACCTCGATGATCGCCTTCACCCCGCTTATCTGGCTCCAGTTCACGGGGACGCCCAGCCACGGATCGGACGATCCCCAGCGGCCGGGACCTGCCAGCAGGTACGGCCTGCCCTCCTTCGCGAGGGCCGCGTTGAACGAGTCGATCTCCCGGGCTATGAGCTTCGTGTTCGCGGCCTGGAAGGTATCCGGCTTCACGAAGACGATGTCGGCGATGTCGCTGCGGGTTCCGTTCCCCAGAACACGGCCGCTCTTGCAGAGAGCGCCCGAGGTGTCCACCCCCTCGAGATCCACCGTCACCAGCTCGTCCCCTGCAACCATGGGCCTTATCTGCAGGAGCGAGAACTCGGCGGGAAGGGCCGATCTCGAGGACAGGACGCCGGCGAACTCTATCTCTACCGGACAGTTCATGGCCCTGCGCCCGATCTCGAGCACCGAGCCGGATATCTCCGCGAGCGGGAAGACATGGTTCTTGAGGACATGCGCGAAATCGACGATCCTGGCCCCCGCCCTGGTGATCCCGTCGTAGACCCTGTCGTCCTCAGGGGAGTAGGTCGATGCCAGCCAGTCCAGTATCCCGTCCCTCTCGGCATCCTCGAGGCCGAGCCTGACGAGGTACTGGTCCTCCTCCTCGTCCATCCCCGCCCCTGCGCCGCTGCTCATGTCGAGCGCCCAGATCGACCTCTGAGAGAGGGCGAGCATGTCGCGGACCCCGGTGAACTGGGGCAGTATGCCGGGATGCCTGGGGGAGAACCTGAGCGACACGCCGCCATCGACTATCGTCTTCCCCAGGCCGACGGCTGCGTTCACCACGCCGTCATCCGGCTTAGAGCCGCCGGCGGGATAGTAGTTGTAGGATCGCCCCACCCCCGAGAAGTGCGGGTAATACCTTTCTCCGTGCATCCGGCCGACGACCGGCTGGATGAGGATCGCCATCTTCTCCTCCTCGGGCCTGTGGTTGGTGGACTGGATGTAGGCTCGCGCCTTCCGGAGATAGGTCGAGGAGTAGACCAGTTTGATGGCCGATGTGAAGGCCCTGAACCTCTCGTCGAAGGAGGGGTTGCCGTTGGGGAGCATCTTCGTGGCGTAGATGCCGGCGAAGGGCTGGTACAATGCGTCCTCGAGGAGGCTCGAGGATCTGACGGCCAGAGGGGCGCGCACCTGGCCCAGGAAGTCGCGCAGATCGCCGAGAACCGTCGGCGGCAGGTCGGCCCTCTGGAACCTCCCGGCGATCGAGAGGTCCCTCGTCTCGGACAGGACCGGCTCCAGCAGGTCGTTCTGCTCCATGAACTCGTCGAAGACCTCGGTCGTCAGCACGAGTGTCCTGGGGATCGACACCGAGACGCCGGGGAAGGCGTCGGGGCTGAGGCTTCCGGTCAGCACGCGGTCGATGAATGCCAGCCCGCGCCCCTTGCCGCCGATCGACCCCGAGCCGATCCTGCTGAACTGGGCGTAATCCTCGTAGAAGGACCTGCTGTAGGGCGGTATGCTGCCCCTGTGGCTCTCCTTCCGCCATCTCCTGGCCTCCATCGAGATGCGGTCCCTCAGGCTGTCGTCGTCTTCGCCCTCCCTCCTCGACAGCGAATGCAGCCTCCGTGCCAGGTCCAGTTCCGCGTGGACCATCAGCCAGCGGCGCACTGCACCCTTCTCGAAGGCCGACGCCACCGCCGGCGCCGGGGAGCGGTCCAGAGCGAGGAAGAACGAGTCGAGCGTCTCGATCCTGTCGATCCGGCCCGTTTCGGGATCCTCGAGAGAGAGCGGGCCGAATCCGAACCTGTCCGTAAGCTCCCTGCGGATGGTCTTCATCAGCGTCGGGGAGGACTTGTGGACGAACGAGGCACCGAGCGCACATGCGCCGGTTCCGTCGATGTCCTCGGAGGTCTGCAGGAGGACGGGCATGTGGGGATGGTCCCCCCTTATCCTCTCGATGAGCCTGAGCCCGGCCTCGCTGTCCGTCTCTCCCGCGCATGGAAAGGACTGATCCGTTATCACGCCCAGCATCACTTCGCCGTACTTCTCGATGTACCCCTCCGCCTGGTCGCGGTTGGTGGCGAGGAGGACCTTCGGCCTGGCCCTGCCGCGGATGGCGAGCTGCGCCGGAGACAGGGCCTTCGACGAGAGGATCTCCTCCTGGAGCGAGGATATCATCACATGTGTCTCGTGCAGATACCGGGAGTAGAAGAAGACAGAATCCTCGACCACCATGAGCGCCGGGACGCCGAGTTCGCCGCAGTCTTCCGCGGCGTTGCGCGCGTCTTCAGCCATGCGGATCATGCCCGTGAGCAGGTTGCCGTCACCCAGCCACACGAAGATGGCGTCCACGGCTCCGGGGTCGGACATGGCGACGAGGCGGGGCAGCTCCGGGGTGTTGTAGGCGAGGACCATGACAGGCGTCCCGGGCGCGATGTCGTGGACCCGCCTGCCGAATGTGAAGGGGTCCATGTCGCCCAGGCGCATGAGGGTCACGATCAGGTCGTATCGGTTGGAGGCTAGTTCGGCGAGTGCGTTCTCCCCGCCGCTGATCTGGACGAGCCTGGGGGCGGAACCGTTGCAGCGGGCCAGTAGATCTCCGAGCCTGCCGTCCTCCTCGAGGATGAAGTAGTCGTAGAGGCTCGAGACGAACAGGATCCTGGAGATGGAGAAGCGGGAGAGTCTCTCGTAGCCGATGGCGGCGGGAGTGTCGAGGGTGATCCTCTCGAAGGCTTCCTGCCTGCCCGGCTCGCTCAAACGGGACCTCCCGAGCTGCATGACCCGAGGATCTGCGATGCCGTGGAAACGATGCCGCAGGATAAGCTGGGGCCGCCCTCCGGTCAAGCCCGAAACTCCTTCGGGATCGGCCTTTGCGGTCCTTGACGGCGGGTGTGGTTACGGCTAGTCTTGGCCCTTCGATGGTGCCCGAGCGGTAAAACCCATCGAGAGGAGACGCGATGCTTCCAGAGCTGGAGAAGGTTTACCAGACCGTTCTGAAGCGCGATCCCAACCAGCCGGAGTTCCATCAGGCCGTGATGGAGGTGCTGGAATCCCTGGGACCCGTCATCGAGAAGCATCCCGAGTTCCGCAAGGCCAAGGTGGTCGACAGGCTCGTCGAACCCGAGCGCGTGATCCTGTTCCGCGTCGCATGGGAGCGTGACAACGGCGATGTCGAAGTCAACCGCGGCTTCCGCATCCAGGCCAACAGCGCCATCGGCCCCTACAAGGGCGGCCTCCGGTTCCACCCCTCCGTCAACCTGGGCATCCTCAAGTTCCTCGCCTTCGAGCAGATCTTCAAGAACTCCCTGACCGGCATACCCATGGGCGGAGGCAAGGGCGGGTCGGACTTCGACCCGAAGGGCAAGACCGATGCCGAGGTGGAGCGCTTCTGCAGGGCCTTCATGACCGAGCTCTTCCGCTACATCGGCCCCAACACAGACGTGCCTGCGGGTGACATCGGCGTCGGCGGACGCGAGATCGGCTTCCTCTTCGGCACCTGGAAGAAGATAACGGGCACCTGGAACGGCGTGCTCACCGGCAAGGGGCTGCCCTACGGCGGCAGCCTGGTGAGGCCCGAAGCCACCGGCTACGGCGCGGTCTACTTCGCGGCCGAGATGCTCAAGACCCGGAACCTGACCATGGAGGGCAAGACCTGCCTCGTGTCGGGTTCGGGCAACGTCGCCCAGTACGCCGTAGAGAAGATCAACCAGCTCGGCGGGAAGGTCGTGACCCTCTCCGACTCCACCGGATACATCTACGACGAGGCCGGGATCACCGCCGACAAGCTGAAGTTCGTCATGGACCTCAAGAACGTCAGGCGCGGCCGGATGAGCGAGTACGCGGAGAAGTTCCCCGGCGTGGTCTACAAGGACGTCGATCCGGCGCTCGACCACAACCCGCTCTGGGCCCACAAGGCGGACTGCGCATTCCCGTGCGCGACCCAGAACGAGATCAATGCCAAGGATGCCGCCAACCTCGTGAACAACGGGATCACCGTCGTATCGGAAGGCGCGAACATGCCGACCGTCCCCGAGGGCGTCGAGCTGTTCCTGCAGAAGAAGATCCTCTACGGCCCAGGCAAGGCCGCCAACGCCGGCGGAGTCTCCACCAGCGGGCTCGAGATGGCTCAGAACGCCTGCTTCTCGAGCTGGTCGCGCGAAGAGGTCGACAGGAAACTGCAGGGCATCATGGCGGGCATCCACGCCCAGGCCTACGCTGCATCCGAGACCTACGGCGACAAGGGCAACTACGTACTCGGTGCCAACGCGGCCGGATTCATGAAGGTTGCGAACGCCATGCTGTCGCAGGGCGTTCTCTAGCAACAGGTCACACGATCCCCAAGGGGCGGCCCCGCGGCCGCCCCTTGCATTCGGGGCAGCCGGTGTCCGGAGACCTGGACCGCCAGGCTGGGGTCAGACCCAGGTCGGGCATGCTTTCGGGCACGCTTTCAGGCACAATAAAGGAACGAAGAGACGGCGCCTGCCGTTTATCTATCAACTATCAGCAATAATTGCCTCCAAGATGTCAGATATTCCCCGTTTGTTAACGCAAAAGTAGCCAGACCCCGGTCGCCGGTCGGAAAACCGGAATAATGCGGTTTAGTTGAGTTCTGCGACATCGAGATCCGGATTGCGATCAGTTATCAGCTGATTCGTCGATAAATCGTCTAGATACGATTCCTGCCGACGCGAAAGTAGTCTGACCCCGTCAGAGAAGCAGCTTGATCTGGGCGAAGGTGCGGGATTCGAGGGACGACGGGTCGAGAACGGCCTCGAAGTCGTCCGCCGAGACGCCGGGCAGCGCCTCCTCCGGATCGCGCAGCATCGCGAAGCCGGACAGCCCGGACCCGAGAGCGTAGGTCCCGTCGGTCGCCGTCCCTGCCGGGCTGCCGTCGCAATAGAGCGTGAGCACGACATCCGTAGACCCTTCGAGGGTCATCTCCACTTCTACCCATTCCCCCTGCGACACGAAGGGCCCGAATCCCGACCAGAGGACCTCGAAGTCTCCCGATGCGTTCACGTAGGCCAGGAAGGCCGTGGTGACCGGCTGCATGACGGTGAACAGGCCGCCGGCGTAAGTCTCCCCGGATCCCACCATCCTGGCCAGCACGCAGCAGTACGCGCCGTCCCCCTCCGGGCTGAAGGACATCCCCACCGAGCCGTCGTCCCAGTCCCCGGCCGCAGTGCAGACATAGCCGACGGCCAGCGAATCCTCGAAGGCTGCCTCCAGAATCTGATTGCCGCCCTGGGAGGCCACCCAGGCGTGCCCTCCCAGTTCCGACCTCAGCCAGTTGCCGGAAGCTTCAGGATCCTGCCCGGGCGTGTAGGACTCGAAATCGTCGGAGAAATCGGCCGCCACCTGTGCGGCCAGAAGAACAAGAGGAAGAAGCATGGATCTCATCGAGCCCTCCCCTGAAATCGCACTGCGGAATCCGGACCGCCCGATCCTGGTCTTCAGATGGGCAGACACGGGATATGCTGCCGATTCTACCCCCCGCCCAGAGGCCGGGGACTTTCGAGTCTCACCAGCGCCCTGGCCTTGCCGCCCACTGGTACGATCCGCAGGAGGGAAGACATGAACGGCCGGCTGGAGTAGGTCTCCCAGCGTTCGAGGACCATGCCCGACCTGCGCAGGAGGAACTCGAACGACTCCCGGCAGTACTCGCAGCAGTGCCCCGGCACGTACCCCGGGCGGTACCTCTTCCGATGGATCCCGAGCCTCCCCGAGAGCCTCCTCCACCTGGCGTCCAGACTGTCGATGTTGGGGAATTCCAGCAGGGCGCGCCCGCCTTCGGCAAGCAGCGAGCGCAGGGCATCCATCGCGGCGACGGGGTCGGGGATGTGCTCCAGCACATGCCTCAGCACGACGAGATCGTACTTCCCCGGCAGGGACGGCATCGCGCCCGGGAACAGCCCGGCATGCACCGGCAGCCCTGTCCTCCTCGAGACCTGCTCCGCGGCTCCCGGGTCGATCTCGACACCCTCCGCCCGCCAGCCGTCCCCGGCGGCCAGGTGGATCAGCCGGCCGTTGCCGCACCCGATGTCCAGGAGCGATCCCCTCCCCGGGAGAGTTTGGCGGATGAAGGACCAGGAGGCGGTCTGGGAGACGTTGGCGGCGCCCTCCCCCGACAGCGGGTCGGGCAGGCTCCTCGAGTACTTGCCCTGGTCGAGCCCTCTTGCGGGGTCGTACCAGACCAGCCTGCAGGAGAGGCACCTGCGGAACTCGAACTGCCCCCCGTCGCCCTGCCGGAACGATATCCGGTTCTCGGTCCCGCCGCAGAGAGGACAGCGCGGCACGGGCCCGGGAGCCTCGGGGGACGACTCCTCCCTCATCCCGCTCGACAGTGCCCGGCGCCTCATCCAACCCGCCGGCTGCGGTCAGCCGCGGACGATGTAGCCGATGGCGCGGTCGGAATCCCCGTCCATGGCGACCGATGCGGTGGCCCCCTGCTTCTCGCGCCCGATCCTTATGACCCTGATCACGTCCTCCAGGTGCTCCGATCCCGGAACGAGCTTCCTGAGCTGATTGTGCGAGAGCCTGAAGAATTCGTGGTTGAACACGATCCCGGGATCGTCGGGGTAGAGCGGCAGGTACTTGATGTCCGCCTCCACGAGATCCTGGAAGAAGTGGGTCCCGAACGAGAGGTCGGGCACGTAGCCCCTCTTGGTCTTCGCTATCTCTATGAGCATCGACGTGTTGTTGATGTCGCTGTACCCGACGTGCACTCCAAGCTTGATGTCCCCCCTGCTGCCCCAGCGGCCGGGGCCCATCAGGATGAACCGCTTGGAAGGCAGCTTCTGGTTGAGCCTCCCGACGATCCTGCCGCAGTCGTAGAGGGCCTCCATGCTGGGGATGTCGTCATATCCGTCCGGGTCCACATACACTATGTACTCGATCCCGCTCACCATGCCGCTCGTGACGAACTTCTCGGCCGTGAAGAGCACGTCCGCCCCGTCGAGATCCCGGGGGAGCACGACGTCCTGCCTGCCCTTGCTGTGGCTCTGGGGCCTGCACTGCAGGAGGCAGGGGGTCTGGATGTCGCCCGCGTAGGCGAACTCGATGTCGACAGGGAACCCGAGCTCCCGCTCCAGGATCTCGAGGATGGCCTTCATCTGCGGCACGAAGGGGCTCTGCGACAGAAGCCTCTGGAACGTCACGACCGGGTACTGCTCGTCGAGGTTGAGCATCGTACCGACCGGCGGGACGAGGTTCCCGTCGCCGTAGAGGGATATGATGTAGGAGAGCGCGGGATAGTCCCTGTAGTGCTCCCGCACCAGCCTGTCGAAGCCCATGGTCTCGAAGCGCCTCGTGCTGAGGTTAACGAGATCGACGCTCTTCTGGGCGTACCTCACGATGTCCTCGGGGGTGAGGTTCACCTTCAGCCCCGGCTGGCCGGGGCTCACGAGGACGGGGTAGTCCTCGCCTATCCTGTCCACGGCCCTGGTCCCCAGCCCGGTCACGAGCCTGATGACCCCGTCGTCCCTCCGGATCCTCGGGGACCACCTGAACTCGTTCCTGCTGAACGCCACGCCCGAGTATGCCGGGAAGTAGTAGTCGCCCACCCTTGTCCCGACGACCTCCTGGATGAGGATCGCCATCTCCTCGTGGAAGTCGAGGAGCCCCCTCTCCCTCCTGTATTCGATGGGGTCCGGGGCGAAGACGCTGGCATAGACCTCGACAATTGCGTCGGCGACAGCCTCCAGCCTCTCCTTCTTCGTGCCCTGGTTGGCGACGAAGAGGCTCTTGTACTTGCCGGCGAAGGCGGAGCCGGCGCTGTCCTCCAGCAGGCTCGACGACCTGACGATGAGCGGCGCCTCGCCGAAGTCGTCGAGCATCATCGACAGCCCGTTCATGATGTCGGCCGGGAGGAACGAGTTCTTGAAGATCTGCCTCAGGTACATGAACTCCTGGCGGATCTCGGACGGATCGCTGTACTTGATCGAGAGCAGCTCCTCCAGCGCGTTGTGGTGGACGAACTCGAGGATCCCGTCGGAGACGACGTACCAGGTCTTGGGTATCCTGAGGTTCCGCAGCACCACGCTCTCGTTCTTGGCGGTCTGCAGGATCCTGTCCGCCCTGAACAGGCCCGCCGACTTGCCGCCCAGCTTGCCGTTGCCAGAGGCTGGTCCGATCGTGTGCCTGAGCATGTTCGAGAAGTCGGAGATCGAGACGTGCCTCTTCACGTCGTCGATGTAGTCGAGGTCGTCGGTGAAGAACCTGCGGATGAGGGCCACCCTGATGCCCATCCTGTCCTCGGGGGCCAGGTTCTTCTGCTGCTCGGGCAGCTTGCTGAACCTCTCCACGGCCTCGGAGATCTGGGCGAGGGGGATGTCGCGCTTCTCTGCCGCAGAGGTCAGGAAACGCGTGTTCTCCAACCTGAACCAGTTGAGCAGCATGCTGTTGATCTCCTCGGCCGACAGCTCGGCCTCGGCGATCTTGAAGACCTCGTCGATGAAGTTCTCGAGCGCCTCGTAGTCGATGCGGGGCAGGGCCTGGTTCTCCTCCAGCGAGTCGCCGAGACTCGAGCCGTCGCCGTGGCTGAGGAGCCGCTGCATCACGTCGCCTATGCGGGTCACGCCGCGCTTGAAGAGATAGTTCATCATCTTGCGGCCCAGGCGGTTCACCAGAAGCGGATTGGTCTCCCAGAGCAGGTCGACGATGACCTTCCACTCGGGCTTGGGAACGGCCTCCCCTGTCGCCTTGTCCTGGACATCTGCGGTCATGGAGCCTCCCTGGGACGACCCGGGCGGATCGCCTTCAGTATCCCATAACGAGGATCGAGTTGTTCGAACCGGAAGCGACCATCACATGGAAGCTGTCGGGAGAGAAGGCCAGGTCGGCCGTTTCGCCGAACCCGGGCGAGGACCAGACCAGCTCCCCCGAGGATGCAGCCAGATAGAGCCCCAGGGATGCGTCACCCCCTGCATAGAAGTAGATGCCGTCCGGAGTGGCGGCGCCTTCGGCGGGGAAACCGGGGAACGTGACGAGCAGTTCGGCCGATAGATCAGCAGGATCGAGGATCCAGAGCATGTTCGTGCCGTGGATGGAAGCCCCCAGCCTGCCGGCTCCTGCGTCGAAGAGGTCCATGACTGCTCCCATGGTGCCGACCGTGAGTTCGACCGTTCCCGTGACCGCATCCAGCCTGGCGAGGCTGTCTGCGAAACCCAGGAAGAGGTCGCCGCCGAGGACGATGGCCGAAAGCGGCGCGCCGACGGGTATGTCACCCGCCCTCACCCTCGT
>CAZMAT010000003.1:0-191229 GCA_964564435.1 uncultured bacterium | reverse complement strand
CGCACATCATCGGGATTCACGACGATGCGGCGGGCCAGATCCACCGCCGCCGCCTCGCTCGAGGCGGCACGCCTCTCGATCAGAATGGCCGAGGGATCAGGAGCGTACTCGACTTCCAGGGTGATGTGCTGCAGGACCTCGAGTTCGAGCGTAGCGGGGTTCCACTTGACGGGATAAATGGTTGCGTAAGCTATCGGGATGCCCCAGACGGCGCCTGAGCTGTTGAACATGCAGGCGTCGGAGGGGAAGAAGGCGTCGCGCGAGTAGATCACTGGATCAGGCAGTGAGGGCACGACCGCGTCAGCCATGGACAGCGGGATGCACGGCCCTGCTGGAGCGATGCGGTACTGGCCCTGTACTACCGCATATACTGCATCGACTGCCCGTATCGATGTCGCTCGGCAGCCCACGGGCAGCGCGATCCGCACAGGGAGCGTGGGGAGACACGGCTGTCCGTCGGATTCGATGAGCGACATGCCTTCCAGCCGGGGCGCCGTGTAGAGACCGTTCTCGTCGAGCCTGACCCCCTCAGGGTCGAACGGAACATCTATCTGCATTACGTCGGCGAATGCAGCCACCGGAAGCATCGCCGCAATCAGGGCGTACAACAGGGACTTCATATCTCTTCCTGCCTCTCCCGCCTTCCGGGGACCGGCGGAACCCCATCCTCACGAGATGAAATCCAATGCAACGATAGCGACAAACATCTCCCACCGCCATATCCAAATGGGGTCAGACTACTGCCGCGTACACACTCCTATCGATTTGTCGTACAATGCGTTACAAAGCCATGCAGATTACAGGTTATTCTGCCGATAAACCGGCCAAGTTCGGGCATCACTCTATCCAGCTTCGAATTAGAGATTCTGAAGACGCGGTCACCACGGGTCATGCCGCTCTCGTTGAATCGCTTCATATGCATCTCCCACATGGAGATGGGTATGCCCTGACCGCGGGTTGTTAACGCAAAAGTAGCCTGACACCAATTGGTGACACCAATTGGAGTATAATGGGGGACTCGAACAGGGAGGCGGACGTGGGAAGGTGCACGATCAACGAGTGGAAGGCTCTTCTGGAGCAGGTCAGGAGCGCGTCCGACAGGCTCCGCGGCAGGACCGATCCCATGGCCCGGTACCTATCCGAGGCTGCGTCACGGATGCTCTATCTCGCCTCGATGGAGGAGAAGCTCGACGGTGAGTACTTCGACACCGCGTCCATGGACGTGCTGGCTCAGGACAACGCAGCGCTGTTCCCGGTGATCGAGGGCGAAGACTACGCGAAAAGCCCCGTGAACCCCTCCGTGGCCGTACGCGAGCTGGGCCGCGAGGCCGGACAGGCCTTCGCGATGTGGCGCACCCAGATCGAATCGTGCGGATCGTCACTATTCAGGCATGATCTGGACAGGCTCTCGAACGTCTTCGGCGTGCTGCCTGCGCTCGTCTCCCTCGACGGCCCGGAGGGCATCCCCGCGGTAGTAGCAGAAGCCTCCCGCAGAGGATGGGCGGCCAGGTTCCTGAAGAACAACCTCGAGAGGATGGACCCCTCCTTCACTTTCTTCCGCGATACCGTCTTCGGCGCTGTCCCGGGCGACCGCCGGTACCTCTACCGGTACGGAGTCAGGATCTCGAAGGCCGACATGGACATGGCGACGCACGTCGAGGGGCTGTCGCACGAGAAGGCCGACCTCATCGCGCGCACAGTCGTTGGATCCTACGTGCTCGGATTCGAGATGGACGGGAAGGACCTCTCGAGGAAGCGAACCGCATCCCTCTACATGCCCGCCGGTTTCGAGAAGATCGGCAGGAAGATCGACGCCGAGATGACGAGGCACTCGCTCCGGACGATCTTCAGCGGGATAGAGGTCAGGAAGCGCAACCAGCAGTGGAACTACGACGGCAGGTTCGCGTGGGCGCAGTTCCTCGACGAGGCGACCCGCGACTCGTTCATCTCCGACGTGCGCAGGGGCTTCGAGGAGGCCGCACCGAATCCCGCCTCATATTCCGGCCCCATGTTCATCGACACGTTCGGCGACGAGCCCTTCTCCCCCGTACCCAATCCCGATGCGATCTCGCCTTCCGCCGAGGCGAACACCCTCTACCGCGAACTCTCGATGAAGCTGAACGAACTGACCGACAGCTTCTGCCCCAGGGCCGAGACCGGCTTCGTGATGGCGGACTTCCCCAGCCCCGAGATAAGGGGCGACTTCCGCGCAATCTTCGACGAGACCGTCGAGATGAACACCCTGGACAACGACGAGTACCTCGCGATCCACAAAGTCCTCATCGACGCCCTCGACTCCGGTGAGAAGGTCAGGGTGAAGGGCGCGCCGGGCAACAGGACCGACCTCGAGATCGTGCTGCACCATCTGGACGACCCCACGAAGCAGACCAACTTCGTCAACTGCGTGGCGACCGTGAACATCCCCGTGGGCGAGGTCTTCACGTCACCGGTGCTCTCGGGCACCAACGGAACCCTCCACGTCGAGGAGGCCTTCCTGGACGGACTGAAGTACCGGGATCTCGTGATCGAGTTCAAAGACGGGTACATCGCGGAGTACAGCTGCGCCAACTTCCCCGATCCCGAAGAGGGCAGGAAGTACATCTACGAGAACCTGATCCACCCGCACGAGACGCTCCCGATCGGCGAGTTCGCCATAGGCACCAACACGTTCGCCTACCGGATGGCGACCAGGCACGGGATCATGGACCTCCTGACGGTTCTCATCCTCGAGAAGACGGGGCCGCACCTGGCGATAGGCGACACCTGCTTCTCGTGGGAGGAGGACCACCCGGTACACAATCCGCTGGACGGCAAGGAGGTCATCGCCCGGGAGAACGAGAAGACCTGCCTCCGGAAGACCGACCCGATGCAGGCGTATACGTCGACCCACACGGACATCACGCTTCCCTACAGGACGCTGGGCAGCATATCGGCCGTAGCGCCCGACGGAAGCGAGGTCTTCGTGTTCAGGGACGGCCGGTTCGTCCTCCCGGGAACGGAGAAGCTGAACGAAGCGCTCGAAGGCTGACCGCCCTACTGCCGGAGCACGACCGCCGAGGCCGTGCTCGGGCCCGAGGGCGTTTCCAGCCTGACGAGATAGGTTCCGACACCGGGGGCCTGCAGACTGATGCACGAGGGTCCTCCGTCGGAAACCCCCTGCACACGTGTCGATGCGAGACGTCCAGAGGCGTCGTACAGGAGAAGAGTCCAGCAGGTGCCAGCGGGCAGCTCGAAGGAAGCCTGGATCGCTCCGACCATGGGATTCGGGCAGGTTCCCAGAACGGGGCAGCCCCCGGCACCCTGCAGGCTTTCGATGGAAGTAAGCCCGGTGTTCTCCCACCAGACTATCCTGCCCGGACCGTAGGCTGCCGCCAGGATGTCGATGTCGCCGTCTCCGTCGAAGTCGGCCGACACGACCGGGATAACTCCGTCGAACGTCGAGGATATGACGCTTCTGGTGTAGTTCTCCGATCCGTCGTTCTGGAGCCATGAAACATCGTCGGCGTTGTAGGCCGCGCAGGCGATGTCCCTGTCGCCATCGCGGTCGAGGTCTGCCGGGCTCGCGAAGGTCGGCCAGTCGTAGTCATCGAGCAGGATGTGCTTCGTGAAGGACTCTGAACCGCTGTTCTCGTACCAGGTCACCTGGTCTGCAGCTCTTGCCGTTGCCACGACGTCGGTGTCGCCGTCCAGGTCGAGGTCGTCCATCACCAGGACGTGAGCGCCGTCGAACGAGGCATCGATCGAGTGCCCTGTGAAGGCCTCGCTGCCGTCGTTCTCCCACCAGCGCACCTCGTCGGCCAGCCTGGCGGCTCCCGCGACGTCGATGTCGCCGTCTCCGTCCATGTCACCCGCCACCGCCGTCCAGGCGCCGTCGAAGACTGCTATCTGGTGCTCCGTGAAATCTCCTGCCGCGCCGTTCTCGAACCAGCTCACGGTGTCGATGTCGAAGGCCGCGCACAGGAGATCGGTGTCGCCGTCGCCGTCGATGTCGCACGGGATAACCGAATGAGCGCCGGTGAAACCCGTCCTCACGTCATGCGCAGTGAACGAACCCGACCCGGAGTTCTCGTACCAGCGAACCGTCCCGAGGCTGTTCGACGATGCGGCCAGATCCTCGTCGCCATCGCCGTCGAGATCGGAGGCCCGGACGAAGATCGCCCCGGCAAGGCCGGCATCGACCATGTGCTTCTCGAAGCCTCCGCCGGTGTTCTCGAACCAGGCCAAGCCATCGTTCCAGGCGCATGCCGCGAGATCGTCGTCGCCATCGCCGTCCAGATCGGCCGGATCGACGGAGTTGGCTCCGGAGAAGCCTTCGGCGACCACATGCTCCACGAAGCCTGCCGATTCCGCCCGCACCCGGGGCAGGAAAGCCAGGCCCGCCACCAGCAGCATCGATGTCCTCACGACAGCTCCCTTCCGCATGCCGCTACCATGCTATTATCATTACGCAAGGCTCTGTGTTATTAGCATAAAGCAAATTATAACTAAGAGTCAACGGAAGGCGTCACCCGAGGATCAGATCACCGGGCACCGGCCCGTCAGCGGGGGATTCGGTCCCTGAGGAGTCTGGAGAGTGCGCTCTTGCCGGGATCGTCGTAGCCCCAGACGTCCCAGAGCCGGATCAGCTCCCTGCGTGTCGCCTCGAGGCCGACACCCGGATCCGAGAGCATCATGCTGATCCTGTAGAAGAGCGCCTTCACCATGTAGCTGCGCGAAAGACATGCCGACAGCAGGGGGTTGCGGCTCCACGCAGCCTGGTTCACCACGCGCATCCCGCCGGACATTAGGCTGATGAGGAACTGACCGCCATCGATCATCATGATCAGGAGCTGGCCGGACCAGCCCTCGGTGACGCTGGCGATGACCTCGCAGCCCGGGGCTTCCATCTCCCTGCGGGAGTGGAGGAGGACCTTCACTCCCCTGCCGGGGGCTCCGAGGATGTCCGGCAGGATTGTCTCCATAGGCTCAGGGTCGGCATCGACGACGATCGAGAGCTTCGCTTCGGAGATCATCCCGCGGGCACGGGCGACTATCTGATGGACGGTGGTCAGCCGATAGACGCCTTCGTCCTCCACTGGAATACGCACGCCTGCGAGCCCCTTCTCCACCCTTTCGGCGATGGAGCGGAGCCTGTGGCTCATCTGGCCGACCAGCTCACGGACCGGTACGGCGACGAAAGTGCGGCTGCCTCCCCCTTCGTCCGCCAGGACAGCCCCCTTCACCACCAGCGAATCGAGGGCCTTGTACGTGTTGGGGGCGGCCTTGCCGATGACCTGAGACACCCTGTAGCCTGTGCTGCCGGGCTCGGTGAGCAGGGCCAGGTATGCCTCGGCTTCCAGCCCTGACAAACCCAGCTGAACCAGCAGGGATTCGAGCGATTCCTCCACGGCACCTCCGCATCGCCGCTGAGGCGATTGTTTGCCTGAAGCAAATATCTCCGCCGGACCGCGGGGCAGCCAGCCCGATGACCCCGGAAACCCGTTCTCGAATCGGTGAACCGCCCGGCCGAGCCGGAAAGCCATGGCCGTTCGACAGCCCTCTAGAGGTACCGGGACCTGTTCTCGGGCATGATACTATGCCGGGCGGAGGCCGCCGGTACATGCCGGTCTGTTTACTCAGGCCGGGGGACCCGGCGGGGATCGGAGCAGGCCGAGGATGTCGACGTGGTGATGCTCATGAATGGCGTGCATGGCGGCATGGCCGACGAGGATATTGATGTCTGCATGACCGGCGTGGAAGCCATGGTCGCGGAATGGCAGTACGAGTCGATCTACTGCCTGCGGAGCACCGTCGTCGGCATGCTTCCACCCGACACTCCCGTGCCGGGCTTCGTCGACGCCTTAGTGACGTGCGCGATGCAGGGCTATGAGTAGATCTGCTGCAGCACCCGTCCTCCTCGCTCTGGCGCTCGCGGCCGGATGCGGACGGACCCTCTCGACCGGACGCTCCGGGGAGACCGGCCGGCCCCGCAGGCTCGACGCGATCGGAGGCGTGGCCGGACTGCCCCAGTTCTTCGGCCCGGCCTACGAGAGGGTGCTCGGAGGGGCTCTGGCGCTGGACGTGCACGTCGGCAGCGTGGTAGTAGTGAGCACCGCGGGAGCAAGGCTCTCGCTGGGTTCGGTGTCGGAAGGAGTCCGCCCCCGGATCTCGATGGGCGTTCTCGCAGTCGACGAGCTCTACGAAGAGGAGGGCGGAGGCGATCCCTATGAAACAGGCGTGTACGCCTGGCCGTCCGCCGGGCTGGCCTGGAGGACGGGGGGCTTCACGACGCTTCTGGAACTCGGCTGGATCACCCCGCGCCCGGAAGGTTCGGAGGGATGGCTGCTGGAGTTCCCGTCGCTGACACTGATGGCCAGATTCTGAGGTTCGACGCCGCCCGCCGCAGGGCCGGCCGCGCTGGGAGATGGATGAACAGGAACGACACGGATCGATCGGTCGTACGAGGTGATCGCGCTACAGGACTTCGAGGCAGGATCGTTCCCCTCGCCGTGATCGCCGCCTCGGTCGCCGTGCTGGCATACATCGGCCTGGCCAGGACCGGAGCGCTCGAATCCCGACGGATCGAGGCGGGCCCGGAGTTCATCGAGGCCGTCAGGGGGCTGCACCTCCTCGAGCTGGTCGAGGAGGAGTACAGCTTCACGATTTCGCGGAGCATCACGATTCCCTGGTGGGACAGGATCCCCCTCCCGGAGCTCGACTGCGAGCTCGAGACGGGCGTTTTCTACTCGGTGCGCGTGACGGCCGGGATAGACCTGGCGGAAGCCTCGGGCGACTTCGTCGAGATCGAGGGCCGCAGAGCCGATGTCATCCTGCCGGCGCCGAGGATCGTGAATACGGTATCCCGCGAGGCGGGTTCCTCATGGATACGCACCGATGGCCCGCCCAGGAACTGGGACGAGGAGCTGCTCGACGCCAGGGCGGAAATGGCCGTCGAGGCCGAAGAGGAAGCCCGCAGCGACGCCCTCGCGTCGGGGATCATCGACAGGGCCGAGGAGGTCGCCACGGCCCAGGTCACGCAGGCCCTCTCTTCGCTCGGCATAGAGGAGACGCATGTCAGCTTCGAATGAGGGAAGAGGCCTGCGCATCATGGCCTGGGTGTGCGGCATCCTGGCGGCCCTCGCGCTTCTGATCCACATCTCCCTCCGCCCGCGCAGGGAGGATGTCACCGTCGTGTTCCCCTCACTCGTGTCGCTGGTGCGTACGACTCCCGACTACGTCTCGCTCGAGCGCACCTACACCATCGAGGAGAGGGAGACGGTCGAGGCCCCTCTCTGGTCCGACATCGAGATGCTCCGCAGATACGAGGTCAGGGTCCGCGCCGAGATCGCCTGCGACGCGTTCGACGAGGGCTTCATCTCGTACTCCGAGACGGATTCGTCCTGCACTGCCACCCTGACCCTGCCGCACGCCGTCCTCCAGCCTCCGGCGATCCTCTACGACTCATCCTACAGGCCGGAGCCCGACACCGATGGCATCGGCGCACATCTCATCCCTGCAGAGGAGCGCGCGGAGATCATCGCAGCCTATGACGCGCTGATGGAGCAGGACGCGATAGCCGAAGCGCAGATCCGCGCGATGGAGGACGGACTCGCAGCGGAGGCCGAGGGCAGGGCTGCGGCCGATCTGACGGAGGCGGCACTGGCCGTGCTCGGATCGAAAGGCTTCGACGACGTCGAGGTAGTGGTCTGCTTCGGTGAGATGCCCGTCCCGGGGCTGGATCGGGAATAGAGGAGCGGCGACCGGCATTCCCATCCCCCAATGTTCATGCGGATTTCCGCCAGTCAGCCTTCAGGTATTCGTCTACCTGATCCGCACGACTCCCGCGGTCGCCGTCCCTGCCGATGAGGAGGCGCGGAGCAGCAGCACCCCGGCAGGCAGGCCGGCTCCGTCGATCGAGAACTGCCCGTCGTCGGAGGACACCTCGGTCAGGAGCCTCCCGGACATGTCGAAGACCTCGAGCCGGGCAGAGCCCTCCAATCCATCGAGCCTGACCTCGAGAGACGAAGTGAACGGATCGGGCCTGGCCGACAGTGTCGTAAACCCGGGAACGCCTTCCTCCCAGCCCACGATCCCGGTCTCCGAATACTCGGGATAGCAGGGAGGTGCCGTGTCTGCCAGCCGCCAGTCGTATTCGACCGAGATGTTCCACCCGGCGGAAGGGGTTGCGGTGTAGCCCTCTGATCCGAGCTGCATCGATCCCTCTATTACAAGGTCGGCCTTCGGATTCGGGTAGGAGGGGTTCTGCGCCTTCAGCTCCCCGCTGAGACAGATGACGCTCGCGTCGAACTCGAAATCGCCCTCGGTCTCGATCCGCCAGACCGGGTCGGTCCAGTCGGGCGCGCCAGCGAGATCGGGATCGAGGGCGATCACGAAATCGCCATACACCGACATGAGCCCGAGCATGCCCCCATCTTCGCCCTGTGCGACCCGAAGGGAACCCAGAGTGTAGATGCTGCCGTACATGCCGATGGAGAAGGGCATGGACAGGCTGTCTCCGGGGCATGACCTGACATAGATCCTGTCCGTCCAGGCGTTCTCTATCCAGATCACGGGCTCTGCGAGGCCGGCCAGATCGAATCCCTGGAAGGGGCTCGCATCGGATGTCCTGAGGTAGATCGAATCTGCGCCCACGAGGATCCTGGCGCCGTTCGGCACCGCTGGCGAGGTGAGGTAGATGCCACCGGTGATGGCCGCGGAGCGCATCTCCTGCCAGTTCACACCTTCGAATCCGAAAACGAGCGGGTCCGCGTCGAGCACGAACCACGGAGCCCCCTGGGACATCTGCTCGTAGGGCTCTATCCAGAGATTGCCGCATTGCGGCGAAAACTGAGGGTTCGTCCCTCCTCCCTTGCTGCAGTAGTAGAAGGGGGATGCGAGCGTGAGCGAGTAGAACCACGGATCACCGTCGCGGCCCGGGCTGTCGCTCCAGATCGAGACGGGGCAGTTCGCCCTGAAGGGCCCGTCGGAGACGAAGCCGTCGGAATAGTAGCCGTCGGCGGGAAACGAGTCGAAGAACCATGCGAAGTCCGAGAAACGCCCCGTCCCGGCCCCGGCGGCGGAAACGATGAACATCGCAAGCGGTTCAGCCCTCATCGTGCTACCCCTTCCGAAGACCCAGAAATGGATACTAGCACGCAGGCCAGCCTGTATAAACATGGCTTCCGGATCGAGGTCCACCCCGTCTTGCGACTGGATTCGGCCGCCTGTATCGTATTAGAGATCAAGGGGCAGGATTTACCGGGAGGGGGCGGCATGAGACTAGTGGTTATCGGCATCGTATCCCTGGCTGCGTTATCCGCCGGGATGGCGTCGGCCTCGGGCGAGATTCCCATCACCATCCTCAATACCTGGCAGGCGCCGTACGCGCAGCAGATCCTCGGCATGTCGGTGCAGGGCGACATCTACGTGTTCAGGAGCAATCTGGACGGCAAGATCATCAGGTTCGACCCGGACGACGGGTCGTACATAGGCGAGCTCGCCATCCCGACGGCCTACAGGTCGGGCGTCGGCCTGGCCCTTCTGGGAGACGGGTTCTACATCGACTGCGACACGTCTCCCTACATCTACCGCAACCCGGGGGCGGGGGCGTGGGATTCGTTCCCCAATCCCGCTGCGCTGGGCGGGCGCGGGCTGTCCAACGATCCCAGCAACTGGACAACCATCGTGGAGGGCTACTCCTGGGCCGCCGACAGGGGATCGTTCTCGTTCGACAGTGACGGATCGGGCTCCGCGTACAGCTCCCTCGAAGGGATCTGGGGCACTATCAGCGGTATCGCCGCCCACTGGGTCGCCACGAACGGCGGGCACGACCAGCCGTTCGCCATGGTCGTGACCTCTTCGGATCAGCACGAGTTCTTTTTCTACTGGCGCAGCGGCTCGACCTACTATCTCTACGGGCAGGAACCGTGCCCCGTGGAGGTGCAGCAGTCTCTCGGGCTCGCATTCGCGCCTTCGAGGAACTCGTTCTTCTGGAGCTACACCGGCATGAACGGCCAGTATTACGTGAGCGAGCTGTTCATCCCGATCCTGGGCGATCTGGAGAGCTCCACCTGGGGGGCCATCAAGAGCGGGCTCGGGAACTAGCGGCGCTCCTCGCCCGAGGGGGACTGCCGGCCTTATCCGCCCGCGTCAGTCGGCCGTCTGCACGGGCATGACCCCGAGGAAGAACCGGCTGACGGTTACGGGCCTGTCACCGTCGGGCGCGACGATGATCATGCTGATCCTCTCCACGAGCGGGTCCGGCATGGGGAAGACCGCCAGGGCGCTCCCCTGCCAGTCGCCGTAGAGGATGTAGGGCTCCCAGGTGATCCACATGGAGCGGATCTCCTCGTCCGTCAGGCGGTCGCCGGCCCATCGGGCCACCGTTTCGATGGCATCTCCGCTGCCGCGGCTGTCCGTCGGCGCCAGGACTGTCTCATCCACGGCAACGACTCCATCGGTCCCGGCACGCGAAAGCGTCACCGTTCCGAACTCGTCCCTGACGAAGAGCAGCATCTCTTCCGCAATCTCCTCCCGGGGCGTGCCCTCGCTGCTGTATGCACCCAGCGGGACGGGGAACCCCTGGCCGGAGAGGTCCACCTCGTAGTAGAGGAAGCCGTCGGAGAAGGAATCGCTCGAGCGAGCTACGGTCGAGGAGCCGGGGAGCCTCCAGCCGTCCATCGCCCAGTAGAAGTCGAGCGCGGCTGCCCTGTCACGGGCTGCAGGGATGTCGTCACTGGAGTCGTCCGGAGCGGACGGGGAGACTGACAGGCCCTCCCATCTCGCCATCGATCCCAGCCCCGCGCCGTCCAGGCCCAGCATCGGCCCGCCGGAGACGTCGGGTTCCGGATAGATGCTGGTGATCCGGCCGGTCGAGCAGACCGTCACGTCGCCGGTGAAGGGTGCGCCGTGGAACATGATCACGGGGGCGTCGACGCAGACTGAGCCGTATTGCGACCAGCCGGGAGATCCGGTGGCGAGCACGGCTCCCTCGGCATACCTGACGACACCCCACTCGTGGACGACTACCGGCTCCGGGGCCGCGGCACCCGCGGTCGAGCAGACCGCGGCCGACAATACGAGACAGCTAAGCATGGAGGCACCTCCGAAGGATATCCTTATGCTTCTACAGGCGCACGCAGGCCTTCATTCCACAGTGCTCACGGCGCATGACAGGAATCTCGAAGGCCCGGCTTCCTGCCGGAAGCCCCGGCTCGGCCGGGGGCTTCCGACCCGGGTTCCGGAGTCGTGGCGGCTAGAGGAACGCGCGCTTCACGTCGGGCCACATGATCGCTTCGTCGGTCGCACCGAAATCGGAATAGTCGGTCCACTGCCAGATACGGTACATTCCGGTCGAATCCGGCCTGCAGACGAACACCACCGAACCGGTGGCGTAAAAACCGCAGGATGGGTCGACATAGACGTAGAGATCGAAGTCTCTCGTCAATTCACGGATGGAGGAGTCCGGGGCTCCGCCCGGCCATTGCCACTCCGCGTCGCCCGAGAACTCGAGATAGACGCTGTCGACACCCAGGGTATGGAACATCGAATCGTGGCAGAGCTCCTCGTATTCCAAACCCCAGACAAGCCACTGAGAGCTTATCGGATCGAAATAGTTGTACTCGAACTCGCCGTCCAGGCAGCCGCGGAAGAGGTCGAAATCCCTGTCGTTGTATGCGGTCCTGAGGCGCTCGACGGCCATCCAGGCGCTGTCGGGCGTTATTTCGCCGGGGCCGGACGGATCGTCGCCACAGGAGAAAAAGACGAGGCAGGAAGCAAGAACCGCTGCGCACAGGCACCATCTCGATCCGGACATGACTGCCCTCCCTCCGGGGTCAGCCGGCCGGGCCATCCCCTCCATCCCGCATCATCGCGGCTGGTCGTACGTGGCCCGGTCCGAAGGAACCAGAAAGGGAATCGAGTGTCGTGCGCCGCCTCCTGTGAAAGAATCCAGTGGTATTGATACTGCAGACGGCTCCCCCGGCGCAAAACGGGGCTTGCGCGGAAGCCGCCGGATCGTAGAATGAGGGGTCCGACATGGTCCAACCCGGAGGGGGCGCTGCCGTGAACAAGCTCGTGCACATGGACATCCAGTCCACGGACCTCGAGAAGTCGAAGGCCTTCTACTCCGCTCTCTTCGGCTGGCGGATGCAGCAGTGGTCGCCCGACTACGCGCTGTTCGAGTATCCAGACGGTTCGGGCGGCGGCGGCTTCTCCCTGGTCGAGCGGATGCCCGATCCCTGTGTCGAGATCTACTTCGAGGTGGAGGACATCGAGGCGTCCCTGGCGCAGGTCGTCTCCCTCGGCGGCGAGATCGCGACCAGGAAGACCGAGATCGGCGGAGGGATGGGCTTCCTGGCCAGGTTCAGGGACTGCTGCGGCTGCCTGATCGGCATCTGGTCCAAATCGTAGAACAGGTCAACTGGTTGATCCATATTGACTTGCCAGCCAATCTGAACAATCCGAAACCAGGCATCGGCCGGGGGGACTGATGGACGCAGCGCTGTTCGTGCTCGGGTTGCTGCTCCTGTGGGCGAGCAGCGAGGTCATCATCCGCAACATCTCACCCCTCGCCCGGTTCCTCGGGGTCAAGGAACTGGTCGTAACCGTACTGGGTGTCAGCATCCTCTCCAGTCTTCCGGAGCTGACCGTATCCGCCTTCGCGATCACCCGCGGCGCCTCCGACATCTCCGTGGGAAACGTCATCGGTTCCAACTTCGTGACGCTCACCTTCGTGACGGCGGTCTGCGCCCTCTTCCATCCCATCGACATCCACAGGGAGGTGCAGGAGAGGGAGTCGAGCTGGATGATCCTCTCCTCCGCCCTCGTGCTCATCCTGTCGATGGACGGACTCCTGAGCCGCTCCGACGGGTGCATCCTGATCATTCTGTACGTTCCCTACATCATCAGCGTCCTCCGGACCGCGCGTGAAGGAGCCGAACCGAGAGTCCCGGGCATCTCGAGGTTCAGGGCGGTCTATCTGCCGCTCCTGCTCATCCTGGCCGGGATAGCAGGCGTGATCGGAAGCTCGAAGCTGGCACTCGACTCCGGGTCGCGGCTCGCGGAAGCGGCGGGGATATCCGCCCTTGCGATGGGCGTCGTGCTGTTCGCCTTTGGCACGAGCCTCCCGGAGCTGGCCATAAGCCTGTCCGCAACGCTCAAGCGCAAGGCCGACGTGACGATAGGCGAGGTCTATGCCTCCAACATCTTCACGCAGATGGTGGTGCTGGGCATATGCTGCCTCATCTCGCCGATCACGGTCGCCTCGTCGATGCTCTCGTTCGCCATGCCCTTCCTCGTCCTCGCCACGGTGGTAATCCAGCTCTTCGTCACCAGCAACCTCCGGATAACCCGGCTGGAGGCGGTGGGACTGCTGCTATTCTACGGAGTGTTCGCGGCCTCTCAGTTCTTCGACCTGCCCAGCGTCGACTCGATGCTGGGCTTCTAGGGGCGGCAGAGCACCGGCGGCATCCATCCGTCGTTCCGCGACGCCCTCTCCGGCTGCGTTCGTGCAAAAGTGGCGATCCGTCCGTACCGGATGTACTTTTGACCGATGGGGGCCGACCTCCCGGCCTCTTCGGCGGCCGGGGACCGGGCCGGCGTAACGCTCGATGCGGCCCATGCCGCACCGAGGAACGCTTTGACGACTGCATGGTCACCAACTGGAGGTCAGGCATGAGACTCGCGTCGATGTTCATGATCGCGCTCTCGGCTGCGTCGGTTTCGCTCGCCGCCGACAGGTGCGTGCTCCTCGAGGAGTTCACCTGGGACGGTTGAGGCACCTGCCCCGGCAGTGCGGTCACTGTCGAGCAGTTCCTCGCGGCGCATCCCGGTGACGCATCCCTCTTCGTGGTCCATTACGGGAGCGCGACAGACCCGTTCTATGCCTCGAGCCCGGCCGACAACCAGGCCCGGCTCTCCTACTACGGGATATCGGCATTCCCTACCATCATGATGGACGGCCTGTACGACTGCTGGCCCCCCTCGACCATGGACGGCTACTTCACCACCAGGATGGCCGTCCCGTGCTACCTCTCGATAGACGTTTCCGCCGACTCCGGTTCGACGTCGGAGAGCGGCTCCCTCACGATCAGCCTGGCGACGGACATCGGCCTCGACACCGATGCAGTCCTGAACGCCATGCTCACGGAGTCGGGCGTGCCGGGCACGGGCACCTACGCCTCCCAGGGGATCGACTACAACTACGGCCTGCGGGCGAACCTCTGCTCGACCACCGGGACCCCGGTTTCGTTCGGTTCCTCGCCGGAGACGCTGGAAATGCAGGTCCTGTACGAGATCCCGGCGGAGTGGGACTGGGATCAGCTCTACCTCACGACCTTCGTCCAGAGCCCGGTGGATGACGAGGTCCTGAACTCGCACATGGTCAAGATCACAGACCTGTTCGGCACCGGTATCGGCGAAGGAGGGACCGGCATGCCGGTCGTGCTCACCGCGGGCCCGAATCCGTCGACGGGAGCGGTCGAGTACCGAGTCGAAGGGCTCCAGGCGCCCGCCACGGTTTCCATCTTCTCGATCGACGGCCGGCTGGTGGGGGAATCGACCCTCTCCGAAGGTGTCTTCGTGATCGGGACACCGGGGGTCTACATCCTGAGGATGGAGGCCCGGTCGGGCGAGACGGCATCCGCCCAGGTGGTCGTGATCCGTTAGGACAGCGCACCGGGGCGCTGCATCGATATCGACGCCGCGGAGACGAAAGTCCCCGGGCATGACGGAAGGAAGTGCACGTGACCAGGAGCGAGGCGCTGGAGTTCATCCGGAGGAATCCCACGAGCTACATGGCGACTGTGGAGAACGGCGAGCCGAGGGTCCGTGCCATGGAGACCCCGTTGATAGACGAGAACGGGCTGACATTCTGCACGGGGTCGAACAAGCAGGTGTGCCTCCAGCTCACTGCGAACCCAGCGACGGAACTCTGCTACTGGGGCAGGGAGGAGGGCGTCCAGATAAGGTTGCGCGGGCGCATGCAGAAGCTCGACGACGAGCCCCTGAAGAGGAGCATAGTCGAGGGGCCGTTCGCCTTCCTGAAGCCCATCGTGGAGAGGTATGGCTGGGAGGCCCTCTCCATCTTCAGGCTGGCAGGCGCGAAGGGCTTCCTCTGGCACATGAAGGACGGGAGCACCGAGCAGTTCGACTTCTAGGTCCGGGCGGGCTCCAGCAGGATGCGGTAGACCTCCCAGGCGGCGTCGGACGTGTCGGGTACGACGCTCTCCATGACCGCGCGGCCTTCGGAGTACAGCATCAGGCGGCATCCGCCGATCTCGGCGAGGAGCCGGGAGTCTCCGTCGAGGGCGGCCCTTGTGCCAGCCGCCCTCAGGCGGTCGCGGATCGCCGGCAGGTCGAGTGAGAGCCCCTGCCTCGGCAGTACCTGGTAGTCCCCCCTGTCTCCGTACGAACAGAGCGTCAGCACTACGAAGGCCGCGGGTCCTCCACCCGTATCGAGCATTCGATCATCTCCGGGCATCAGATGCTATCCTTCCCAGGGCGGTGATCAGCAGGTCTACGTCCGCCAGGCAGCTGTAGTCGTGGAATGACGCCCTGACGCCGCCCCGGCTCCTGCCGAACAGCGTCCGCCAGAGCGTCGGGGCGCAGTGGTTCCCGGATCTCGTCATGATCCCGTATTCCTGATCGAGCCGCATGGCCAGCATGTGCGGAGACAGCCCCTCGACCGAGAACGAGAAGACGGGAAGCCTCGGCTTCGAGCCGTCGGGGCCGTGGAGCTCGAGCCCCTCGATCCCGTCGAGGCCTTCGAGGCAGCGGGACGCTACGTCGTCCATGTGGCGCCTTCGGAGGTCTTGGTCCATCCCGAGACGGAATGCCGCTGCGGCTCCCAGCCCCAGGATTCCAGCGATGTTCTGCGTGCCTGGCTCGAGGGCCCCGTGGGGCGGCTGCTCGACCGTTGTGAATCCCTCCGGGGAGGAGTCGGACGCGGAACCCCCGCCCAGTATCGCCGGCTCCAGCGCCCTTCGAAGCTCCGCAGAGACGAAGACGGCTCCGGTGCCCGTGGGGCCGAAGCACTTGTGCCCCGAGAACGCATAGGCATCTATCGGCAGGCTCCGGATGTCGACTTCCGAGTGCGAGAGCCACTGCGCTCCGTCGACGACGACGAACGCCCCGGCAGAGGCCGCTGCCCCGGCAAGCGCTTCCAGGTCCTGCACGGAGCCCGTCACGTTCGATGCGTGGGTGAAGGCCGCCAGGAAGGCGCCATCGCAGGCCTCCCGCATGTCATCCGGGTCGAGGAAGCCTTCGGGAGATGCACCGAGAACCACGATCTCCACCCCGCGCCTCCTGAGAGCCAGCCAGGGCAGGAGGTTCGAGTGGTGCTCGAGGACGGTGGTGACCACCTTCATGCCGGCCAGCCACGGCAGGCCGAGGGCGATCGAGTTCAGTGCGTGCGTGGTGGACGGCGAGAACGAGACGCGTTCGGGCGAGGCTCCCAAGAGCCTTGCTACGTCTGCCCTCGCCCCCTCGACCATGTCGGAGGCCAGAGCGGACCTGGCATAGATGCCGCGCTCGATGTTGCAGTCGAATTCGCTGTAGAACCGCTGCTGGGCCTCCAGGGCCGCAGTGCAGGTGAGTGTCTTGGCCGCGCTGTCCAGATAGGATCCCGATACCGGGAGTGAGGGGAAGAAGGGAGCGAAGGGACTCCGGATCATGCCCGCCTCCCGTGTGAATCCGGGTCGAGGGGGTGGGGCGCCCGGCTCCGGGCGCCCCACGATTCGCTACAGGAGGTCGAACAGGGCGCGCTTCTGCCTGACCTTGAACTCGCAGATGTCGTCGCCCTTCGCCTCGCACAGTGTCTCGACCGCTTCGAAGTCGTTGACCTTGCTGCCGAAGACGAGGTCCATGTTGCCCGCGGCGACACCCTGCCACATGTAGCACCTGGGCTTGGTGGAGATGCCGTGGTTGTCGATGTAGTTCTTGCAGTAGTAGGAGTGCTTCACCCTGAGGGTATAGGTCTTGGCGGCCTCGTCGAGCTCGAAGCCGACGACCTTTCCCCAGCCCAGCACGTTCTGAACGGCATGGAGAGCCTCGAGGCTGTCGACCTTCGTCTTGACCATCGGGGCTATGAGGCCGGCCCATTCCGCCGATTTCATCATGCCGCCGAAGGTGGCGTTCGCGCACCACTGCGCTGCATCCACCAGGGCCTTCTCGGCCATGGGCTCGGCGGTCGGGAACGCCTTGAGGAAGGCGATCTCGCGCTCGATCAGATAGTCGACCGTGTTGATGGCGAGGATGACGCCGAATCCCCGGAGGAGGCCGGTCTCGGGGTTGCCCCTGAGCCCCATGCCGAGAACGCCGTCCCTTATGACTTCCGCGTTTACAGCCATGGCTAGGCCCCCTTGATCTCGAAGACGCACTCGGGTGCGTCCATCGTGCGGCATGCAGTCTCTACGGCGGTGAAGGCTCCGATGGGCTTGCCGAATGCGATGCTCATCGCGGCGGCCAGATGGCCGCACATGTCGTGGCAGGCCGGGCCCTGGCGCAGCGTCCAGCCCCAGGCCTTCTTGTTCTCCAGCCAGCCTTCGGCGAGATAGGAGTAGGGAGAGCTGAAGACGGCGCCGTTCTCACCGAAGCTCTTCACCGAGACCGCACCGTAGGCGAGCACCTTGAAGAGCTCGAGGATGGCCTCGACCCTCCCGCGGGGGGCGAGGGCGGCGAATTCGGAGTCGCCCCTGAAGAACTTCGCCAGGGACTCGTGAGTCGTCTTCTCCGCCCACTCGCGGAGGAGCCTGCCGCCGTCCTCGTAGCCCATCACGTCTTCTATGTTCTTGAGGATCCTGGTATTGAACTTGTCGCAGTGGAAAGCGACCTCGACTCCGCCTATGGCGAGCCTGGACCTGTCGGCGTCGAAACCGAGCGTCCCGAGGTAGCGATTGACTATGCTGTCGTAGGCCAACTCCGCCTCCAGACTCCGGTTAGAGCTTCTTCAGGACGCCCGTGCACCTGGCTCCCGGCGCATACTGCGAGAGCCTGTAGGGCCACTTCGTCTTGTTGAACAGGCCCAGCGCAGCGGAGTAGTTGCTGCAGCGCATGCAGGGGATCGTGGACTCGCTGAACTCGCCCGTGCCGGTCAGGGCGGGCAGGAGGTCCTGGCAGAGACCGGCATACGAGCATGTCTTGACGACGACTTCGATGGTCTCGCCCTTGTCGGTGATGGACACCTCGCCGTCGACGGCCTGATCCATGCTGACCTCGAGCTTCTTGAAGCCTTCGAGGGTGGCATTGACATCCATGCCGTCCCTGAGGGGCTCTCCGGCCTCCCGGTTGAGCATGTTGACGAAGACCATGCTCATGCCCCGGGTGAACACCTTCATCTGCCTGCTGCCGAGCAGCTTGATGGAGGTCATCACGGAACCCGTAAGCCACCGGAACATCGCCTTCCTGGTGGTTTCCTCCGTCATACCTGTCCTTTCCGAGGGGGTGTGCCGTCCGTGGAACTACCAGACCCATCAGCTCCGGCATAGAAGACCGGCATCCATGCCGAATCTCTTGACAGGAGTGAGCGGATCGGGGAAAATATAGAAAGGGCATCTGGTGGCGTGCAACTGATAAGTTGCGGCGCAGCATGAGGTTCTGGCATATTTCTCCAGGTTTTGCGCCTTCTGCACAACATAATGCTGCACCTGGGACATTTTTTCCGTCCTTAACAGCCCGTTATTCACTCTCGTCGAAATCTTGACGCTTCTTCCGGGGATTCTTTCCACCACGGGAGGAAGCAATGTTGAAAAGTTGACGCACACCTTATCAGGAATTATTGTCAGGAAGTTTCCTTTCAGGAGAACGATTATGCCCAGGCGCGATCCACTCATGGACAGGCTCAGAGAAGTGCTCGGCACAGCGGGTTGCAGGGTGACTCAGCAGCGTATCGAGGTCTATAGGGCCGTCGCTGAGTCGAGGTCGCACCCTTCGGTGTCCGAAGTGCATGAATGCGTGCGGAAGCGCCTTCCCACGGTCTCGCTCGACACGGTCTACCGCACCCTCTGGAAACTGTCCGAACTCGGTCTCATCAGCACGGTCAGCAGCTCGTGCGAGAAGGCCAGGTTCGATGCCGACCTCGTGCGGCATCACCACTTCACCTGTGCCCGATGCGGCGGCACTTTCGACTTCGAGAGCGATTCGCTGGACGGCCTCAGGGTCCCTGAAGAAGCCTGGAGACTGGGCAGGGTGTGGGGCGCCCGCCTCGAAGTGAGGGGACTGTGCCTTTCCTGCTGCGGTGATCCAGACATTACCGGAACGGGTGTTTTGAAGAGGGAGGTCGGGAGATGAAGGACAAGGGGCTGACCACCAACTTCGGCAGGCCGGTCGACAACGATCTGAACGCCATGACCGCCGGCGAGGGGGGCCCGGTTCTCATCCAGGACGTGCACCTGGTCGAGAAGCTCGCCCATTTCAACAGGGAGCGGATACCCGAGCGAGTAGTCCATGCCAAGGGAGCCGGCGCATTCGGATACTTCGAGGTGACGCACGACCTCTCCGGTTACACCTGCGCCGACTTCCTCTCGGAAGTGGGCAGGAGGACCGAGGTCTTCGCGAGATTCTCGACCGTAGGCGGCGAGAAGGGGTCGGCCGATTCCGAGCGCGACCCCCGCGGGTTCGCCGTGAAGTTCTACACCGCCGAGGGCAACTTCGACATGGTGGGGAACAACACGCCCGTGTTCTTCATCCGGGATGCCATCAAGTTCCCCGACTTCATCCACACCCAGAAGAGGAACCCCGCCACGAACCTGAAGGACCCGGACATGTTCTGGGACTTCCTGTCCCTCACGCCCGAGTCGATCCACCAGGTGACGATCCTCTTCTCCGACAGAGGCACTCCGCGCAGCTACCGGCAGATGAACGGATATGCCGGCCACACCTTCATGTGGTACAACTCGAAGGGCGAGCACAACTGGGCCAAGCTCCACTTCAAGACCGAGCAGGGGATAGGCAACTTCACCGCCGACGAGGCGGACAGGATGAAGGGGATCGATCCCGACTGCGCCACGCGCGATCTTTCCGATGCGATCGCACGGGGAGACTTCCCGTCCTGGCGGGTCGAGGTCCAGATCATGACGCCCGTGCAGGCGAAGTCGTTCCGGTTCGATCCCTTCGATGTGACCAAGGTCTGGCCCCACGGCGAGTTCCCCGTCAGGCCCCTGGGAAGGATGGTGCTCGACCGGAACCCGGAGAACTACTTCGCCGACGTGGAGCAGGCCGCCTTCTCGCCCGGCAACCTCGTGCCAGGTTTCGGCCCCTCATACGACAAGATGTTCCAGTCCAGGATATTCGGATATCACGACACCCACAGGCACAGGCTCGGCCCCAACTACCATCTGATCCCGGTCAACTCGGCGCGCGGAGTGAAGGTATCGAACTATCAGCGCGACGGCGCCATGAGGGTTGACGGCAACGGCGGAGGCGGCCCGAACTACTGGCCGAACACCCTGGGCGGTCCGGATCCGGCGCCGTCGAAGGCGATCCCCCCGATAGACGTTACGGGCACCGCCGACCGGCATGCGATCGAGCTGAAGGACGCGGACTTCGTCCAGGCCGGGGATCTCTATCGAAAGGTGATGACCGATACGGACAGGGATCATCTCGTCTCGAACATCGTAGGTCATCTCGGCAAGGCGATCAAGAGGATACAGCTCAGACAGGCCGCCCTCTTCTGGAAGGCCGACCCGGCGTACGGCCGGAGGGTGGCGGAAGGCCTGGGGATCGATCCCGGCGAGGTGGAGAGGCTGGCCGGGATGAGTCAGGAAGACAGGATAAGTGCCACATCATGACCGAACACCAAAGGAGGAGAAGACATGTGCGATGACCACACGGACGAGTGCTGCTGCGAAGAGGAGGCCAGCATCCCCCTGATCGGCGATCCCGCCCCGGCCTTCAAGGCCGTCACGACCCGGGGCGTGATCAACTTCCCGGAGGACTACAAGGGCAAGTGGGTCATCCTCTTCAGCCATCCCGCGGACTTCACGCCGGTCTGCACCACAGAGTTCATGAGCTTCGCCCGCATGCAGGACGAGTTCAAGGCCCTCAACTGCGAACTCATAGGACTCTCGATCGACAGCCACTTCAGCCACATCGCATGGCTCCGCACGATACGCGAGAAGATCGAATGGAACGGGATGAAGGGGATGGACGTGAAGTTCCCCGTCATAGCCGACCTGTCGATGGACGTGGCCTTCAAGTACGGAATGGTGCAGCCGTCAGCGAGCGACACCCAGGCCGTGAGGGCCGTGTTCTACATCGACCCCGAATCGAAGGTGCGCGCGCTGATCTACTACCCGCTCTCGAACGGGCGCAATTTCGACGAGATCAAGCGCCTCCTGCTCGCCATGCAGACCTCCGACAAGTACAAGGTGGCGACTCCGGCCGACTGGCGCCCGGGCGACAAGGTGATCATCCCGCCCCCTCCGACCACGGACAAGGCGGACGAGAGGGTGAACGGTGCTGGCACCGACTACGAGTGCCTAGACTGGTTCCTCTGCCTGAAGAAGCTGCCCGAGTAGCAGCATGAAATGGAAGGGCTCCGGCCTCCGCCGGGGCCCTTCGCCTTCCCCTTCCCTTCCCCTGCCCCCCGTCCGCCCGCCCCCTCTGCCGCCTCCTCCATCCGCTGCCGGAGTGGCGGTTGCTCCGGTTACTGCATAAATTGCCCCATGCAATGACCGGTGGATGCAGCCGGATGCCCATCCCTGTCGAAAGGGCCGGAGATGAAGGTTCTGCCGCTGATCATGCTCTCGCTCCAATTCGCCTCTGGTGCAGCCCTGGCACAGACCGTCATCGACCATTCCTGCACGGACCTGGAATCGATCCCCCTTTCCTGGATCGACGCGGTCAGGACGATGGACTCCCACTACGCCCATACCTCCCACGGATCGCAGGTCACCTACGGGATGCAGTTCGTGGAGGAATGGAACTCCTATTACGACATCTCGATAGGCTCCTGCTACCTTCCCTCGACTCCCGGCGCCCACTGCATGTTCGACGGCCAGATCGGCGCGGGCTACATAACCCCCGATCTATACTGGGAGACGCCGGACGGACTGGACATGACCAGGGCGGTGCTCGACGCGAACCCTACGATCTCTTCCTCGATGTGGAGCTGGTGCACGCAGTGCGACTACTATTCCGAGGAGCAGGTCCAGGCCTACCTGGATGCGATGACCCTCCTGGAGGGCGAGTATCCAGACGTCACATTCGTCTACATGACGGGGAACGCCCAGGCCACCGGCTCGTCCGGTTACGAAAGATGGCTCCGCAACCAGCAGATCCGTGACTACTGCACCGCAAACGACAAGGTGCTGTTCGACTTCGAGGACCTCGACTGCTGGTGGTTCGACCCCTCCTCGCAGCAGTGGGAGCAGCACACATTCACTTACGGCTCGTACCAGGTGCCTTCGGAGCACCCCGAGTTCTACGGCGACGAGTACGGGCACACGACTGCGGAGAGCTGCACCCAGAAGGGCCGGGCCTGGTGGTACATGATGGCTCTGCTGGCGGGATGGGGCGGGACGGGGATCGAGGGCGGCGGAACCGTACGGGAGGCCCTCTTCACTGTCGCATGCAACCCCGCCTTCGGATCTGCGAGAGTCTCCGTGGCCTGCGGTGCTCCCGGCCCGCTCGAGATGAACGTTTTCGACACGACAGGACGGCTGGCCTGTAGGCTGTTCTCCGGTACGGTCGCCGACGGCCCGGTCGATGTGGTGTTCACTCCGGATCAGCCCGGCATCTACCTGCTGATGTGCTCATCGGGAGACAGGGTCGAGACACAGCGGCTGGCGGTGATCCGTTGAGGGCAGGGCTCCCGGGCCTGCCCGCCCTTCTTCCGGCACTGGCCCTGATCCCCCTTTCGTGCAGCGTGTTCGACCCGGTCGACCTCGGATCGATCGACGACCTCAGAGGCGAGTTCGAACTAGTCTGGAGAACGTTCGACGGCAGGTACGTGAACTTCCATCTCTCGGACGCGGACTGGGACGCCATGCACGCCCAGTACGGCGCGATGGCGGATCAGGCCGGGAGCCAGGCCGACATCGAGGCCATCATCTTCGACATGTGCTCGGAGCTAGAGGATCCGGGGATCCGGGTCGGGCAGGAACCGACCCATCCCCTGGAGGTCGAGCCCAACTGCGACATGGACGTGCTGTGGACATATCTCGAGCCGCAGGGCTTCACCTGGGTGCATCAGGGCATCTGGGGCTGGTGCAGGTTCGGGAATACGCTCTACTTCATGATAGAGCACTGGGCAGTCAACAACACCGAGCTCGACGCCGTGATCGAGAGCCAGCAAGGTGTCGAGGAATTCATCGTTGACGTGAGGATGAACCAGGGGGACATCGCGTGGGCGTTCCTGGGCGAGGTCTGCCGCACCTTCAACGACGATGTGAGGATCGGCTACTTCACGGTGGGGAGATCGGGGCCGGGGCGCGAGGATTTCGGCCGCATGGTCCCGAGGTACATCTCCCAGACCGAGGGCTGCTTCACCGGACCGGTGGCTGTGCTGTTCGGGGAGGGCAACATGCACGTGTCCGAGCAGTTCGCGTGCATGGTATCCGAGATCCCGAACGTGACCACGATGGGCGATACGACGATGCGCTTTCCCGACCACCTGTCGTACTTCAGCCTCCCCGGCGACGTGACGTACGCGGTGCCCGACTCCACGATCATCAGGGCTGATTCGACGACCTGGGTGCACCAGGCCGGGGTGCCGCCGGACATCTTCGTGGACGCCTCGGAGGAGGACTTCGCAGCCGGGGTCGATCCGGTGCTCGAGTACGCGCTCGAGTGGGCCGGGGAGGCTCCTACCCGGAAGTGAGGAGGAGCAGCCGGCCAGCGTAAGCCCCCTGGATGATCATGTCGCGGGGTGAGCCGTCGACTTCCAGGGTCCTCAGGATCGCCATCCCTCCGGGGATGCTCATCTCGTAGATGCGGGTCGTGCCCCCGGGGATCCGGCATGCGACATAGAGCCTGCCGAACACGGGATCGACGCACGTCAGGCACGCCTCGCCCTCCAGAGTCCATACCGAAGCGCTCGTGTACAACTCGCTCACGTGGATCTTGGTCACCCCGCCGCTCCCGTCGATGTCCGGGTGGGCCAGGAAGAACACCGCCGAGTCGGGGAGAGCGCAGGCATCCACGGCCGGGGAGGAGAGGACGATGGTGCTGTGATAATCCGGAAATCCAGGCCTCAGGATGAACGCCGAATCATCGCAGGCTGCTGTTGCGAGCACGAGAGGATCGCTTCCGGACATCTCACTCGTTGCGATCGAGCCGATCGGGACCGACAGATCGAACTCCTCGTGGACCTCGTTGTCGGAGATCCAGACTTCCCTGACTTTCCCGTCCTGGCCGTCGGCCACGTAGACGTACTGGGCGAAGCCAGCCCGGCACAGATTCAGGGGCAGGGGGCCGGCCTGGAACTCGTCGACGACCGAATGGGTCGAGAGGTTGAACTCCAGGATGCTGCCGAACCCTCCCAGTACATAGACCGAGGAGGAGCCGGGGACGATGCTGCAGTAGCCGCTCCCGAACGGGGTTCCGATCTGATAGACGTTCTCGATGTTCCGGGCTTCGGAATCCCCGACGAAGAGCCTGCCCCTGTTGCTCGACACGATGAAAGCGTGTTCGCCGACGGACAGGATGGCTCTGCCTCCGTCGAACCCCTCGATGACCCCCTCGACGGTGAATCCTTCCAGATCCACCACCACGACGCCGATCTCGCCTGCCGAGGAGTACTCGGTCACTTCGTGGCATCCCGGCAGTAGCGCGATCGCTGCCAGCAACATGACCCGGGCTGCAGACCTGGGATGAGTGTGCGTGAAGTGACTCACCACGATACACCGACCTTTGCGAAGGCATGCCTGGCCGGGGCCCACGAGCCGGGATTGCCCATGGCCCCTCCCGGTTCACCCGTTTCGAGATAGTGGCCTGTATCGAAGATGTTCACCAGGTTACGGCGATCGAAGACGTTGTAGACCGTCAGCGACAACTCCGCATCCAGGCCTCCCGCCCGGAAACGCTTCGAAAGGCTCATGTCCGTCTGCATGTTCCAGGGGTACCGTTCGGTGTTCATCTGCGTCTGGACAGGGCCTGCGGAGGGGGGCGTGAACGGGAACCCGCTGCCGTAGCTCCAGTCGATAGAAAGGCCGCATCCGCCGAAGACGTCGCCCCCGGCCAGCCGGGGCAGGGAGGCCTCCGGCACGGTGAACACGAGGCTCGCATCGGCCGAGTGCCTCTGGTCCCAGTCGAGATAGCTGTCGCTGGTGGAGGGGATCGTCACCCCCTCCGACTCGTACTCCCACCCTTCGGCCGAGAAAGAGTACCTTCCCCGCGCGACCGAGTAGGTGTATCCCGCCGATCCCGACCACCAGCCCCCCGGCAGCTCGAGGATCTGAGCCTCGATCCCCCATGCGGTGGCGTGGCTGTCGTCGTTCTCGTAGATGAAGTAGTAGTCGTAGCTCTCGCTGTCGTAACCCGTGGTCCTGACCAGCCCCGACACATCCTTGTAGAATGCCGAGAAGGCCAGCGAGGACTCGTCGGAGAGCCTGTGCCTGAGGCCGGCCTCGTAGGCCGACGTCTTCTCGGCGTCGAGGTCCGGATTCCCCACGATGGAGTAGATGCTCGAGATGTTGTAGTCGGTGCCGTAGAACAGCTCGTTCATGTTCGGCATCTGGAAGTAGCTGCCGTATGTCGCGAAGAAGACGTCCCTGTCCGTCACGGGGTGGGTGATCCCCACCCTCGGGCTGATCTGGCTCTTGTCGGGGACAGGAGCGGTTCCCCCGTCATCGAGATCGAAACGGGAGCAGTTGGGATTGAACGTGTCGTATCTCAGCCCGACGTTCATGACCATCCCTCCCCCGAACCTGAACACACTCTGGCAGAATGCCGCCCAGGAGGAGGGATAGGCCCTCCAGAGGCTCACGCTCGCGCTGCCTGCGTTCGACAGGTACACGCTGTAGTCGTAGATGTCGTAGTATGAGCCCTCCAAGCCGACCTTCAGCTCGACAACCCCTGACAGCCTGTCCGTGAAATCGATCCTGGCGTTGGTGACCGTGCTCCGTGATTCGAGCCAGACTTCGGGATGGAGCCCCTGGTGGTAGAAGCCCAGGCTGTCCACGACCCTTGGCTCCGGGAAGAACACCGAGAGCCAGTCCGACGGCGAGTACGATTCGCCGTACCATCCTCCGTCAGGGCTCTCTATCCTGCGCCAGTGGCAGAAGCGGTTCTGGTTGAGCCTCAACTCGACGAACGACTCCTGCGAGAACATCCTCGTGAAGGACGCAGTCGCCCCGCCGGTCTCCTGGAAGCGCACAGGGATCGAGTAGTCCGGATCGTTCCCCAGGTAGGGCTCCAATCCGATGTAGGCGGGCTCGTCGACGCGGGACCAGGCCCACTCGTCCCAGCCCGACTGCCTGTAGTTGTAGTACCCGAGAACCGAGAACCTGGTCGAGGCAGAAGGCCGCCCGGACAGCTTGAGCGACCCGTTCGCGAGGTTCTGCCAGTTGTTCTCCCAGTACCCCCTGCTGTCCGCGAGGGATCGTCCGCTCTCGAGGAGCCTGGCGGAGCCGAAGAGCCTGAGGTCCCACGGGATCTCGATGCCTATCGACGGCAGCAGGTAGTTCGAAAGGGGCTCGGGGCCCCCGAGCGACACCTCTGCGTCGATGCAGCCATCCCTGAAGCTGTCGTTCTCCGAAGGACGGGAGTAGTTGATGGATGGCGACTCGAAGCCGATTTCACGCAGGTCACCGCCTCTGAGGACGATGTCTCCCTCCCAGGTATCGCCACCCTCGCGGGAGATCATGTTCACCACGCCCGACATGGCGTTCCCGTACTCGGCCGACGCCCCCCCGGTGATGATCGACGCCTCGGAGACGGCCGACACGGGGAGGAGCGAGCTGAAGGAGTTGTCGACAGGTGAGCGCACGGGTATGCCGTCGAGGAGAAAGGAGACCTCCCCGGCCCGCCCGCCGCGGACATGGAGGGCCCCTCCGCTCGATACGACACCCGGCTGCCGGCTGATGACCTCGAGCATGTCGGGGACGGGCATGAGCTCCATCTCCGTCCTGTCGACCACGTGGATGGTGGACGGGACGGTCTCGAGGATCAGGTTCCTCTGGTCCCTCACCTCTATCACGGTGGATCCCGCAGCTTCGACGTCGAGGACGAAGTCGACGGTCGTGGACTGGTCGGTCACGACTCTGACGCCCTCCTTGGAGACCGTCGTCATGCCCACCATCCGGGCGGTCAGGGTGTAGTGCCCGGGATCGAGCGCATAGATGTGGAATGCCCCTCCGCCGTCGGTGATCGCGCCCAGGCCGGTGCCCTCCACGATCACGCTGGCGCCGATCAGGGGGTTGCCGTCAGAGCCCTCGACGATCCCGGACAGGCTCCCGGTGGTGCCGGCGAGGGTCGTCCCGGCGATTGACAGGATCAGAATCAGGAGCATCGGATGCCGATGGCCGGTCGAACCCATGACTCGAATCCTCCTGTCTAAGCTGACTCGCTGCGCCCAGCGGTCGCCGGCTTTCAGTCCGGCGGGGAGTAGTGCTCGTCGCGGTTCCATGCCTGGAGCTTCTGCAGCTTCTGCAGCTTCTGGAAGACCGCGGGTTGCCTGAAGCGCCCGAAGACCTCGCTGGCTTCGAGGACGACGGTGAAGGCGTGCCCGTCCTCCTCCTTCACGATCTCGGAGAGCTCCCGTATCTCCATTTTCGTGACGACGCACAGCAGCACGGTCAGGTTGCCCCGGTTGAACCCTCCGTCCGCCCGCCAGACCGTGAGCCCCCTCCCCATCTCAGAGACGATCCTCTCGCGGATGCGCCCGGGGTGGCGGGTCATCACGAGGAACGCCTTGCGGGGACGGGGGGTCTGCACGAGGTCGACGGTGCGCCCGGATGCAAAGATCGCGATCAGGGTGTACATGGCCGTTTCAGGTGACACGAGGACTCCGGCGGCGAGCACCAGGATCCCGTTCAGGACCATCAGCACCTCGCCCACCCCGGTCGAGAACTTCCTGTTGACCACGACTGCGAGGATGTCGAACCCGCCGAGCGAACCCCCGGCCCTGATGGCGGAAGCCGTGCCCAGCCCGGCGAGCACGCCGCCGAAGATCGCGGCGAGCATCGGGTCCCGGGTCAGGGGTTCGAGCGGCATGAAGTCGGCCACGAGCCAGAAGAGGACCACACCGAGAGCAGAGAGAGCGGCGAACCGCCTGCCAACGTACCGGATCCCGAGGAGGAAGATCGGGATGTTGAACAGGAGCACTCCCAGGCCGACGGGGAAGCCCGAGAGGTGGTTGATCAGGAGGGACGTCCCCGTGACGCCGCCGGACATGAGCGAGTTGGGCTTGTAGAAGCCGCGCACGGCCAGGGCGAACAGCCCCGTGCCGGTGCAGGTGAGGACGAGCTTCCACAGCAGCGCGACGGCTCTGCGCGCCCAGAGCGCGAAACCCCCGGCCCTCCTGCGCCTCTCGCCCATCACCGCCCCCATGGCATGGATATCGAAACCCCTGCCGAACCGGCGACAACTGCTTCACGGCCCGGGCAGGGGCATCACACATGAGCCGCGAGTGAACATATTCATAATACGGGTCGAAAGCCCGTGGCCGATATGCGAAGGGGGGCCCGCGATGCTCGATGTGATAATGCGGCGCAGAAGCATCAGGAAGTACCGCAGGGACCCGGTCCCCAGGGAGATGGTCCTCGACATGCTCAAGGGAGCGATGTACGCCCCGTCGGCCAGCAACAGGCAGCCGTGGTCGTTCGTGGTGATCGAGGACAGGAGGCTTCTCGAGGCCGTCCCGGGATTCCACCCGCACGCCGCCATGGTGCCCGAGGCGGCTGGCTGCATAGGCGTCTGCGCCGACACCTCGCTGTCGCACGGTTCCATGTGGATACAGGACTGTGCGGCGGCAACGCAGAACATCCTTCTGGTGGCAGAGTCCCTGGGACTCGGTGCGGTCTGGCTCGCACTCCATCCCAGGGAGGACCGGGTCGAGGGATTCAGGAACCTCGTCGGGCTTCCATCCGGGATCGAACCCTTCTCGCTGGTGGCATTCGGCTGGCCGGGCGAGAAGCCCCCGATGCCCGAGCGGTGGGATGAATCCAGGATCCACTGGAATGCCTGGTAGATGAGGCTTCCCGGGGGGGCCGCGGCCGCGGCCGCAACCGCAGTTCTGCTGGCCGCGGCCTTCCTCCTCAGGGCCGGAATCCCGGTCGAGGCCCCGTTCTCGGGCGACAACGGGATAAGGCTCTGGCAGACGGAGGCAAGCCTGCAGGGGCGGGCTGCGCTCCCGAGAGCCCTGCCGGCCGGAGCAGGAGCCGGGTCGTACCCTCCTCCGCTCTCTCTCGTCACGCAGGACGGAGTCGTTTCGTCGTACCCGGCGAGCTTCCCGGCGGCAGCTTCGCTGCTCGGAACCGGGAGCCTGACCCTCGCCAGGCTGTTCGTGCTCCTCTGCACCGCTTTGGCGGCCTGGCCGCTGGCCGTGCTGGCCGGCGGAGGCATGGCCGGGGGGATGGCCGCCTTCGCCGTCTCAGGGGTGGCCCCCTACGCCTTCGTGTTCTGGGAGCACGGCCCCGCCATGCTCCCGGCCCTTGTATGGGCTTCCATGTTCTTCGCGGCCCTGCACCGGGACGACCCGCTCCCGTTCTGGATTCTGCCGCTCGCCCTTGCGGCGGCATGGCGCCCCGAAATGCTTCCGGCCGCGGCGGGGGCTTCCCTGCCGCTGATGGCGGGGCGTCGCACGGGGCCGGGAGCCAGGGCGGCCTGGATCGGCTGGATCGCCCTCGCCTGCCTTTCCGCTGTGCCCATCCTGTTTCCCGTCCTCCTGCCGGCAAGGGTGGCGGGCAACCTGCCGGCATTCCGGGGGGCGGAGGCGCTTCTCGAGAGCAGGCTTTCGATCCTGTCCTCATGGACGGTTCCGGCATCCAACATCCCGGCCGTCGCAGCGGTCATCGCATGGATCATCGTGATGGCCCTGCCGGCGCGTCTCGCGAGAAGGGCGCCGGTGTCGATCGTCGCCGCCGCGTCGGCCCTCGTGCTGCTGTACTATTTCTCGAGGAAGTCGCTCGGTACGGCATCGGCCTTCATGCTCGCGCCCGGGCTCGCGCTGGCGCCCTTGCTCCGCAGGTACGAAACCAGTGGCTCCCCCCGGCTGCTCGAAAGGGCGGCCCTGGGGTCGGCCGCCGCACTGATCCTGCTGTCGCCGACTGACGGCTTGTTCCAGTTCGGCCCGAGGTTCCTCCTCCTGCCGATCGCCCTGATCGCTGCATCGATGGCGCGGGCGTGCCTCGGCGCCGGGCGGGCCGGCGCGTTCGCGCTCGGGGCGGCCGTTGCTCTCTCGGTGTTCGGTTCGGTGCGCGGGGTGATGTTCCAGGACTTCTTCAGGCTGAGGCACGCGGAACTGGCCGCTTCGATCATGCAGGCACCGGAGGGATACGTCGTGGCGACCGACGAGGAGTGGCTCCCCCTGGTGGCCTGGAGTGCTGCGGTGCGGAGGCCGGTGCTCTACTCCCCGCAGCCGCCCGTCCGGGGTGCCCTGGACGGCAGGCCGGCCTTCTGGCTGTCGGGGCAAAGCAGCGCCGGCATCAGCTACTCCGGCGCAGGCTACAGGGGGCTTGCCTGGAGCGGCCCGGGCGCAGCCTGCCTGGAACCCCCGCCCGGCGACCTGCAGCCCGATCCCTGGAGGGGGATCCCGTAGCAGGCTGCCCTACCTACCAGGTGATGTTCCCCATCCTGTCGATGTCCATCCTGAGTGCAGCGGGTTCGGCCGGGAGGCCCGGCATCCTGAGGATCTCGCCCGTGATGGGGATCACGAAACCGGCGCCGGCGGCTATCTGTATCTCCCTCACCGTCACCACGAAGTCCTTGGGGCGCCCGAGGAGCTCGGGGTTGTCGGAGAGGGAGTTCTGCGTCTTGGCGATGCAGACCGGCAGGGAGCAGTAGTCGAACTTCCGTATGGTCGCCAGGTCCTTCCGGGCCTGGGGCGAGTAGTCCACGAACTCTGCCCCGTAGATCTCCTTCGCGACTGTCTGGACCTTCTTCTCGACGGGCCATGACCAGTCGTACAGGGGCTTGAAGTGCGCATCGGAGGAGGTAGCTGATGCGACCACCTTCTCGGCGAGGTCGACCATGCCAGCCCCCCCGCGCAGGAATCCCTCTCCGACAGATACCGGGACGCCGAGCTGCCCGCACCTGCGGGTGACCACCCCGAGCTCCTCGGGCGTATCGGAAGGGAACCTGTTCACGCAGACGACCGCCGGCAGGCTGAACTTCCCGATGTTCTCGAGGTGCTTCTCGAGATTGGGCAGCCCCCTCGCCACGGCATCCGGGTCGGGAGGGTCGAGGTCCTTCTTCTTGCCGCCGTGCATCTTGAGGGCGCGGCAGGTCGCTACCAGGACGACGATGCAAGGATCGAGCCCGCCGTGTCTGCACTTGATGTCGAAGAACTTCTCGGCTCCGAGGTCGAAGCCGAAACCAGCCTCGGTGATGGCCCAGTCCGAGAGGCCGACGGCCATCTTGGTGGCGATGATCGAATTGCATCCGTGGGCGATGTTGGCGAAGGGCCCGGCATGGACGAAGGCCGGCACGCCCTCGAGGGTCTGGACTAGGTTGGGCCTGATGGCGTGCTTCAGCAGGACGCCCATCGCTCCCGACACCCCCATGGAGCCCGCGGTCACCTGGTCGCCGTCGTAGGTCAGCCCCACGAAGATGCGCGACAGGCGCTCCTTCAGGTCCTCCCTGCCCTCGGTGAGGGCCAGGATCGCCATCACCTCGCTGGCGGCGGTTATGTCGAACCCGGATTCCCGGGGGACACCCTGGGTCCTGCCACCGAGCCCGATGATGATGTTGCGCAGGGCTCTGTCGTTCATGTCGAGAACCCTGTGGAAGCGCACGGTCCGCGGGTCGAGGCCCGAGCGGTTGCCCCAGTAGATGTGGTTGTCTATGGCCGCCGCGAGCAGGTTGTGCGCCGAGGTGATGGCGTGGAGGTCGCCGGTGAAGTGGAGGTTTATGTCCTCCGCCGGCAGTAGCTGCGAGTAGCCTCCTCCGGTGGCCCCGCCCTTCATCCCGAATATCGGGCCCAGCGAGGGCTCCCTCAGGGCGATGCAGGACTTCAGGCCGAGCCTGGCCAGCCCCTGCGCCAGGCCGATCGAGGTGGTGGTCTTGCCTTCGCCGGCGGGTGTCGGGGTCATGGCGGAGACGAGTACCAGTCGCCCCTGGCCCTTCGACCTCCTGCGCACCGCGTCGAGGCGGACCTTGGCCTTGTCGTCCCCGTAGAGGACGAGATCCTCGCCGGCGAGGCCGAGCCTTCGGGCGACTTCGGTGATCGGCAGTGGGCTGGCCGCGGCGGCTATCTCGGAATCGGAGGGGAAGCCCTGGGTCAGAATGAGTCGTCCTCGATGTTCTCGGGGGGCTCGATCTCCACCCTCTCCACCCTCGGGTTGATGACCTCCTCGAGCATCCAGCCCCTGGGGAGGCCGAATCCCTCCATGCAGGCGATCCTGTACTCCTTCTTGCCGGATTCCTCCCGCGAGATCACGCAGTAGCTCACGCCCTTCATATCGGCGAGTCGTCCGGCCTCACGTCTAGCCCTGTCGAGTTCAGTCATCCCAGAGACCTCCTTGGCAGCAGCGTATCCGGACGGGTCAACCGGACAGGACCTCCCGACCGGGGCACATACTATGAACGGGGTTCCGGAAAAATGCCACAGGACGTCAGGAGGCGCTTCGGGAGCCCCTCCGTCCGGCGTCTGCGGCTGCGTACCCCCGGGCGCGCGAGGACAGGGCCCGGCCGGCGGAGATGCAGCCGAACAGCGCTGCGCTTGCGAGCACGATGCAGGCTCCGGCCGGCAAGTCGAGCTCCCAGGAGGCGTACAGGCCGGCCAGCCCGGATACTGCGCTGAAGCAGCAGGCGAGCGCCATCATCACCGGGAGCCTGTGGGTGAGCAGGCGGGCTGATGCGGCGGGGATGGTCAGCAGGGCGATCACCATGACAAGTCCGACCGATCTCATCAGAACCACCACGGAGAGCCCGGTGAGGCAGAGGAATGCGGTGTAGAGGGCGCCGGCGCCGATCCCGCGGGTCGCTCCGTACTCGGGGTCGAAGGACACGCACAGGATGCGCCTGTAGAAGAGGAGGACGAACGCGAGGGCGGCGGCATCGACAGCGCCCGTCAGCACCAGGTCCGCCGCCGGGACTGCGAGCACGCTCCCGAAGAGGTAGCCCATCAGGTCGCCCCTGTAGCCCGGGGCCAGCGACACGAATATCAGGCCGAGCGACATCCCTATCGACCAGACCGCTGCTATCGCAGCCTCGGACCGGCTCCTCGCCCTGGCGGAGATGAAGCCCAGCAGCAGAGCCGCTATGATGCTCGCAGCCGTTGCGCCGGCCAGGGGGGGTATGCCGGCGAGCAGGGAGAGGCCGAGACCGCCGAAGACCGCGTGCGATATCCCGCCCGAGAGGCTCGAGAGCCTGTTGACGAAGAGCAGGCCGCCTATCAGGCCGCAGGCCACCGATCCCAGCAGGATCGCCAGGACTGCATGCTGCAGGAACTCGAACCTGAGCAGGGCCTCAGGCATGTCCGCAGCCTCCGTGGGCGCCCGCTTCGAGAACCCTGTGCGGGGTCCCGTGGGAGACGAGGTCCACCGGGCAGCCGTAGGCCTTCCAGAGGGCCTCCGTGTCGAGCGTGCCGCCGTGGCTGACCATCTCCGAGTTCAGGCAGGCGATCGAGCGCACCTGACCGGAGACCGCTCCGACGTCGTGGGTGACGAGAACGAGGGTCACTTTCTCGTTGAGCCTGGCAAGGAGGTCGTAGAGCCCGCCCTGGCCGGCGGGATCGACGCTCGCGGCCGGCTCGTCGAGAAGCAGCAGCTCCGGGTCGCCCGCGAGCGCCCTGGCGACGTACACCTTCTGGCGCTGGCCGCCCGAGAGGCTCCCGGCATGGATCCCGGCGAGACCGGCTATCCCCATGTCCGCCATCCTGTCGAGCGCTATCGCTTTCGCGGCCCGTCCGCCGGTCCTGGGGGGAAGGCCCATCATCACCACGTCGAGAGCTGTCGCTGGAAAGTCGAGGCTGGCGCCGCTCCACTGCGGCACGTACCCGATCCTGCCCCTCGCCGCCGCGGGCGGGCCTCCGAACACCTCGACCGTGCCCGACCAGGGCGTCCTGAGCCCCAGGATCACCTTCAGGAGCGTGGTCTTCCCGCCCCCGTTCGGCCCGATGACCGCCACGTAGTCTCCGACGGCCACCTCGAAGTCGACCCCGTCGAGGGCGGGCCTGCCCGGCCCGTAGCCGAACGTGACCTTGCGCAGGCACACCACGGGAGGAGCCGTGGTCACTGCGAGCCACCTCCTCCGGAGATGATCCTGGCGAGATCGAGCATCGATCCCGGCCAGTCGCGCGAGAGCTGGTCGTGCGGCGCGGCGGGAATCCCGAGCTCCATCTCGAGCGCACCCGCAGCTCCGGTGGAGAAGCCGGGCGATACGATCACCACCCTGGAGCCGGAAGCCCGCACCGCCTGTACGATCGAGGCAAGCTCGGCCGGCGAGGGCTCGGAGCCCTCCACCTCGAGGGCGATCTGCACCAGGCCGTAGTCGCGGGCGAAATGGGAATAGGCGGGATGAAGGGCGGTGAACGAGGCCCCCCGCATCCCCTCGAGCATCCTGCCCGCCTCGGCGTCCACAGAGTCTATCTCGGCCGTCAGACGGGCGAGGCCACCGGCGAACAGTGCCGAGTCGCCAGGTGAAGCAGCCGTGAGCGCCATGCACGTGTTGGATGCGAGGATCCTCATCAGGGAGGGGGACATCCATAAGTGGGGATCGGGATTGGCCGTCCGGTCGATCCCGGAGTCGATCCGGACCACCTCTAGCCCCGGGGACGAACCCCGGAGCCTCGGGAGCCACTGGTCCTCGAAGGGCATGCCGATCGCGAGGTACAGGCCGGCGTCCGCGACAGCCTCCATCGTCGCTGGTGTCGGTTCGTACGAGTGCGGATCCGCACCTGGCGGGACGACTATGGTCACCCGGGCGGCATCGCCGGCGATGCCCTCCACCAGATAGGCCTCCGGCGCGATGCTGACCGCCACCTCGAGACCATCCACGGGGGCCGGGGCGTTCCTGCAGGCGGACAGCGTCAGGAGAATGGGAACGAGGGAACGCCTCATCCCTTCGCCCTCCGAGCGCAGTCGCGGCAGGTGCCGGAAAGGTGGATAGAGGCGCTCTCCACCCTGAAGCCCTTTCCCAGTGCGCGGTCCATGCATCCCTCGGGCAGGTCCATCTCGAAGTGGGTCACCCTGCCGCAGCCGAGGCACTCGAAGTGGTTGTGGCCCGAGCTCCTGCCCGGTGCGAGGCAGAACTGCCTCACGCCGCCGGAGACGGGGCACCTCGCGAGCACACCCGCGGCCTCCATGGCCTCGAGCGCCCTGTAGATGCTCGAAAGGCTCCCGAAGCCGACCCTCGCCATCAGGTCATCCGCCGAGAGAGCTCCCCCTGCAGCAAGAAAGGCAGACATGACCGACCTCCTGAGCGAGGTGACGCGCAGGCCGTGGCCGTGCAGGACGGCTTCGGGCGTGATCCCGGCGCCGTCGCAATCGAGGGTTCCGTCCATATCGCGAATCATTCGCGTTTATCGCGGGGCGTGCCCGCGATGTCAACCCGCGCACCGGCCCGGGGCCGGGCGATCGATACATCCGTATGAGCCGCCGGATCGTGGATCAGTACCGCATGCATGGCAGGGAGGCTTGACCGGGTGCCGGACCGGACAAATCCTTCGGGATACATGCATGGGCTTCGGGCTTCCCAGGGGAGCCTGATAAAGCCGGGCAGGGGCGCCCGGCCGGGGGAGGGTGGAATGGGAGTCGTCCAGATCGTCGTCCTGGTCGTCGCGATAGCCGCGGTCGGCGGATACTGGTGGTTCAAGATCGGTAGAGACGGCGGCCGGGGGTACTATGTCAAGCTGTTCGGCCTGGCCGAGGGCGAGCAGGTCAGCGCGATGTGGGTATGCTTCTACGACATCGACAGGACCATCGGTGACAAGGTCGGCGAGGTCCTCGGCGTGCGCAAGCGCGGCATCAACGTCATGGCTGCCACAACGGACCGGGGGCGCCTGGTCTTCGGCCACAACGAGGGCGGATACCCGCCCATCGGTTTCGAGAAGAGCGGCGTCTCGGTCTCCCTCACCGACCGGAAGGCGGAGATGAAGACCCTGGCGGGGCCGACCGGATCCATGGAGGAGGCCGTCGTCATGCTGGTGGAGCCTGCGGACGGAAGGCAGTCGTTCAGGCTCCAGATCCCCAGGTCGGGCTTCGAAGCCATCAGCGCCTGGACCATGGGGGCCTGAAGGGGCGATCCCCGGATCGGAGCGGGCCGGGTCGGCAGGCGGAGGTGGTTGCGGGGAGTCAGCCCCGCAGCCGCAGGAGCAGTTCCGCCAGGCTCTCCCCGTAGTGCCTGTCGGAGGCCCATGTCCCCGAGAGGCCGAAGACATCGGGGGACTTCCCCCGGGGGCTGACCATCCCGAAGCGCGGGTCGACCTGCTCGAGGTTCAGCGATTCGGTGGATCCGTAGGCCTTCAGGTGCTGTATGTGGGCGCGCACGCCGGTGCGTTCGTCGGGGAACCAAAGCCCGGGATTCCCGGGCCCCGTCGATCCGAGCCCGCAGAAGTTGTTCATCTCCTCCGTCACGAGCCCCCCGAACCGCAGGAAGCCGGTCTCGTGGCACATCTGCACGAAGGCCACGTCGGAGTCGACCCCCTCGAACGCCGCCTCCTCGACGTAGAGCGAGGCGAGCAGCGCCACCCTCCCGCTGTCGGCACCGGGGTTGTTCTCGAGGAGGAACGAGACGAGCCGGTCCGCCGTCACGCTCCCCCCGCCCATGATGGACCAGTCTCCGGACTCCTCCGTGAACTGCTCGACCGTAGCGGGAGCTCCGGCCCCCGATCCCGACTGGACTGGCGGGGAGAGCGGGGGTACCGGACCGTCCCCGGCGGCGGCGGGACACACGGCGGGGACGAGGGCGAGCATCGCGACCAGGGCAGGGAGTCTCTTCAAGGCCGACCTCCTCCGGATCACCGAAGATACGACGTTCCAAAGCCTCCGGAAGAGTATCCAGGCCGTGCAGGCCTCATGCGATTGACCGGGGCGTACGGCGGTTGGATATTGGATGCACCACGGGATCATATCCTTGTCGTGCGTCTTCCCCAATCCGGCGGCGGGCCTGGCTACCGTGAGATTCGTCCTCGGTTCCGCGGCGGCCGTGGACGTGTCGGTCTTCGACGTCTCGGGGAGGATCGTGCAGGAAGCACCTGCGATCCCGGCGGCGGCCGGGGTCAACGAGACCGGGATCGGCGGCTTCGCTCCGGGGGTCTATCTCGTGAGGATATCGACGCAGTCAGGAGCTTCGGCCCACCGGCTGGTCATGCTGGAGTAGCCGGATCGTCACATCGATTTCGCGAAGCGGAATCGATGGGTAGCCCGACAGTGGTTTCCCGAAGGGAAACCGCGACAGGGCGTGCCTTGATCCACCTCGGGCGGATCAAGGTTTCCGTCAGGCACGAGTGCACGGGTATTCCGGCTTGAGTATCTGGGCAACCTGTTCGCTTTCGCACGTTCTCCGCGTGAGAACCGTGCAGGCCACATCATCAATCCACGTATGCGTGAGTGAAGGGTCGTTGATGCAAGGATCACACTTGATATGGATCACCTGTTGGAATGTTAGTCTGCTGGGGTTTCTGTAAATGGTTCAGCACGGTCAGGCTTGGAGCATCAAAGCGTTCTAGTTAGGAGAATCGATAAGGCCGCTGGCAGCTGGGATAGCAAAGGTTGAGTGCTAGAGCATCTGGACTGAGATAAGGCATAAGGGAAGAACTCTGCTGTCGAGAAAATGACTCCAACACCGGAAACTCACCCATTGTACTATGAAGCGGTTGAATATCACAATCTAGCTTATATTGAACCTTGTCTCTTTGTAATGCGTCGTCCACACTAGTTAGCAATAAGGTTGTGGGCTGCGCAGGCGCAGCCCACAAAGCTGGTCGCAGCACTATGTCATTTAGTCAATGACAGCGCATGTACTAACGAAGCACGCCTCCCCGTTCTGGGTAACCACGGCAGTATAGACACCAGTTGGCAGAGGGCATCCATGAACGCTTGCGATTCTGAAAGTGCCAGAGACATCGGGGCTGGTTCGACCGATCATCCTCCCCGAAACATCAAACAACAAAGCCTCTGTACCTGTCGAAATCGTCCCATTCGTGGCAATTTCGACAACGCCATCCACTACCGGATTAGAGGTCAGATGGAAGCTCACTTCTGACGCTGGATAGGTCTGGTCTTCTCGCTCCGTCATCGGTACAATCGACGCCTCTGCGTTCGACGGCGATATCTGGAAGAGCCAGATCTTCTTGTAATCATGACATGTCAGGCTCTTGTAGAAAACACCTACTCCGGTTCCAGAAAAAGCCTCACTGCTGCTGCAATCGGTAAAGACAAATTCGTTCCCCAGCATGGCCTGGTACGCGCAACCCGATTGGAACTCCTGCTCTGGTAGTATCCGTATCGTTTGGAAATCATTGACTCCGTCTGCAATATCAACTGTTGGCGAAGATCCCATAACAACATTCACGGTACCAACAACAAGGCGGGACTGGTCGATCTCTTCCCGTGCATCTGTGTATCTAGAGTTAATCAGCACGACAGCGTCACCGCCGGAACTTCCAAAGCTCTCGGTAAGCCCTATCGAAAATGGTATGAAGTCGGAGAACTTGCTGTAGCCGGCGATGTTCTGTATCCTGCAGATGTCACTTGATACGCAGTTGATCGACGCGACTCCGCCATTATTGCTGTACTTCCACAATGTAGCGATAACTCCGTGCCATGAGTAACCCGAGATGTCCACCGGCCCTTGTATGCTGGTCAAATACAGATAGAATCCTCCGCCGAGATCCACAAGAGGCGGTCTGTATGCTTCGACTTCGTTTTCACTTAAGAAGCAGCTGCCAAGCGAGAAGGAGTTCTCGACGGCTCCTATGAATCGGTTATAGCCGCAGATCACTATTCTATCTATTCTATTCGTTGAAGGCGAACCCGTAGACATGCCGGCTGCAACGATGATGCTGTTTTCCGAGTCGTATACTACTGCTCCGAGGCTTCTTCCCCAGGATGATGACGAAAGACCAGGGAAGACCGTCGAATAGTCATCGATGTCCGATATCTGAAGGAAAGGCTGCTTGGGATACCCTTCGCCTGGGCGATAGGTTCCGCAGGTAGCCATTCCTGCACCGGTAGAGCCGGTGACGAATGAACTGATGTCATCAATGTAGACTATGTCATTCGCCTCGGGCATGACAGAACCAGGTCGTTCGAATTGATGGTCTGATCCAATGGGAGAAGATCCACCTGCTACATACAAGTCCGATATGAGCAGGTGCGGCACCGGACCGAGCCAGTAGTGGTCATGGCCGGCTACGAGGTAGCTCTCGTTTTCTTCCGTGGATCCGTACGCAGTAAGTGCATGTGCTTTCTGAGAAGAGTAGTCAGTGCTTCCAGCATACGCGTATGTCCATAGATAGGGCTCACTACCAGCAGGAGGTGTTGTTCCAAGCGATGCAAGATCAAATTCCCAGACCCGGAACTCTCCTTCATCGGCTCCACCGGAGCCTCCGACTATGTTTCATCTGCCTCCTGCAACAACCGGATTACCCGTTACAGATGATATCACCAGATCCCGAGCGTCTGCCCTGTTCCACGAAGCCGGTTTCCATACGTTATAACTGGTGAGGTTCAGTGTTCCGGTAACGATAAGCGCAACCAAGGCGATGCCCATCGTCAACCCCCCTGAAGATGCCGCAACTGTTGTTACTCAGTGTGAGTAGTGATCGATGACTAGTATGCGGGAGCAACCATGTCAACCAAATGTCCGAAGAAGCCGCATGGGTATGGCCTGTCGAATACTGACCAGCACGGCATCATACCGCATATAAGTAGTTGCCCAATGTCGATTGCTACATTGACTTAGAGCCCTTTTACGCTTCCGCGTCCGTCAGATTCGAAACACAGGATCGATGGAGAACTCGTCGTTGCTTACAGAGAAATGATCTTGAACCTGTTGCTTGTAGAAGCGCAATGGATTCTCTGATGGGTCGACAATCAAGACTTCACAGTGTAGTTGACTACAAGCGGGCAGATTTTCTGTAGACGTACATTATCAGCTTACCCAGCGTGGATACACAGAGTGATGAGCCGATAGCAGCCAGCTTGTTTTGCGGAAGCAGAAACAAGCTGATAAATCAGATCTCCAGGAGCATCAACGGCTTCAAGGGCTTCGAGAACTACAGACTCAGGGTGAGAGCACGGTGCTGCTGAACAGGACCTGTGCCCCACTTAACGGTGAAGAACCGCATGGGCTCGAGGACAGGCTTGATCGCTTTCGCAGGTTCGCTTCGCGAACCGTGCTGCCGCTTCCTTCTTATTTCATCGATTTCGCGGGGCGGAATCGATAGGTAGCGTAACAGCAGTTTTCGCAGCAAACTGCGAGTACGCGTGCCACCAGATCAGCTGGATCGCTCTCGCAGGTTCGCTTCGCGAACCGTGCTGCCGCTTCCTTCTAATTTCATCGATTTCGCAGGGCGGAATCGATAGGTAGCGTAACAGCAGTTTTCGCAGAAAACTGCGAGTACGCGTGCCACCAGATCAGCTGGATCGCTCTCGCAGGTTCGCTTCGCGAACCGTGCTGCCGCTTGTTTCTCATTTCGCTTCGCGAAATGAGGGGGACGGGAGGCAACGCCCCCCGGAAGGACCCGCAGTGCGAGCTGAAGAGCCTCGAAAGAAGTGCGAGCAATGCTGCGGCGCAAGCAGTAGTCAGACACACGAAATCGAACAGGAGTGACAGGCTGGATTGATGGTCTCTCGCACGTTTGCTTCGCAAACAGTGCTGGCGACGCTGCCACTTCCCGCGGGCGCGGGAAGTGGCGGTCCGGACGGGACTCGAACCCGCAACTTCCGCCGTGACAGGGCGGTGCTCTAACCAAATTGAACTACCGGACCACCGTTTGCAGGCGGGATTTATATGGGCGGGCGGCACGCAGCGTCAAGCCGCTTTTGCCCGGGGACGCCGCGGAGGTATATTTGGGTTCCAGACAGGGAAGGAGGAAGGATGAACAGACTGATATCAGCGGCACTGCTGCTTTCGACGGCTGCGATGGCCGACGTCGAGATAGGCAGCGACGTAGGGCTCGGCAGTACGCCTTTCTGCGGTGGTTGATATCCTGCCGGAATGCGCTACCAGGTGGTAGTGCTCGACAGCGAGATAGGCACGGCGATCACGATCCAGGATCTCATGTGGAAGCGTGCGCCGTTCGGCGAAGACCACGGCTCCTACAACAACTTCAAGATCTACATGGGCTACACGACCCTCGATGCTCTTGGCACGAACTTCGAGAACAACTACGTCCCGTCGTCGAAGACGCTTGTGTTCAGCAGGTCTACGTACACGCTGTCGGGTCTCGGCCCGGACCAGTGGTTCAGCACTGACCTGGACACCCCCTTCTTCTACAACGGGAGCAACAATCTGCTGATAGACATAGAGTGGACCGCGACCCCGGACAGTCAGTCGGTCTATGTGTACAACTGGAACGGTGCCGACGGACGCGCGGTCTTCTGCAGCCCGGACGGCCAGCCGACCGGCGGGCTCGAGTCGACTGTCCCCCACTGGATACTCGCAGGGACGAACGATCTCGAGAACGAGACCTTTGCCTCCATCAAGTACATTTTCGAATAGGATCATCCAGCAGCGGGGCGCTTCCATGGCGCCCCGCGCTCCATTCGGGGAGACACTGACCGGCGGATGAGAACCTCGTTCTGGTTTGCATTCATCCTGACATCGGCGGCTCTGGCGACATGCCCGCTGGGCTTCCCGCCCGGGAACGCCTGCCCCGAATCGGCCCCCACCTGCGGGCTGTTCACCGACTCCGACGGAGACGGCCTGTGCGACAATCCGGGCCCCCAGCCGTCGGTGGCGGAGCCCGATACGGAAGCGGTCGAGCCCGATGTCACTCCGGCCGACACTATCGTCTCCACGGCTGACACAACCCTGGTCGATCCGGATACGGGGCCTGACACGGGCCCGGATTCGACCCCGCCCGATCCGGTTGTCCAGCAGGAAGTACAGTCCGATTCCATCGGCGTCACGGCTCCCGACAGCGCCAGTCAGGGCCAGACCACCGACGACTCCGACTGCGTCGTGGTCTCCTGCCCCCTCGGCTACACCCCCGAGCAGGCCTGCTACGCGGAAGCGCCGTCATGCGCCCTCTACAGGGATGAAGGCGCCGACGGCCGCTGCGACAACCCGGGGCCGCTGACGGCCGATACCACCGCGTCGGCGCTGCAGGATTCCGCCGGCGCTCCGCCCGCCTTCGTCTCGCTGGGCTGCCCTCGCGGCCTCCCGCCTGCGGCGGCCTGCCCGTACGAGAGGCAGCTCTGCCCTCACTGGGCGGGGAGATGGACGGACGACACCTGCGGCAACCCCTCGACCGGTCGCACGAGGACGTTGGTCATCCTCTGCATCACGGCGGTGCTCCTCGCCTTCGCGACCATCGCATCGAGGAAGCTGCGGGGCGGGAGGAAGACTAGGAGGAAGGCACGGGCTACACGGCTCGTCGTGCTGTCCCTGAGCCTCCTGCTTCTGGGTTTCGTGGTCCAGGGATGCTTCTGCCCCCTGGGCGCGTTCCAGTACGCCCTCGGCGGCACGGCGATATCCTTCCTCGGGCTCGCCGGCATCCTCCTGCTGGCTCTGCCGGTCGTCCACGCGCTCTTCTTCGGAAGGGTCTACTGCGGATGGGTCTGCCCGATGGGGGCCTTCCAGGAGATCCTCTGGAAGCTAGACATCCTGCGCCTCCCCCAGCCCGGCCGGAAGCTCGACCGGATCCTGCTCGGAGCGAGGACGGTGCTGTTCGTGCTCTTCTGCGCGGCTGTCGTCCTGGCCTGGAGAGGCATCCTCGACGTGCCCTGGGCCGCCCTGTTCTGCGAGGTGGATCCGTTCAGGGCTGTGTTCACCCTGTTCCTCGCGGGAAACCTGGTGCTCGGCCTGGCCGCGGCAGTCCTTTCGATCCTCTGGGGCAGGTTCTTCTGCCGGTACCTGTGCTTCTACGGGTTCGTGCTGGGGCTGGCCTGCCGGGCCGGCCTGTGGACGAAACTGTGCCGCCTCACCGGGCGCAGGGGGCAGTCCTGCGGGATGCCCGGCGAGCCTTCCTCCGGGAGCTGCGAGATCGGCACGAAGGAGGGCTAGGGCGGCCCCGGCCGCCCGGTTCTATTCACCCGCCCCCGCGGCATCCCTCCAGCCTTCGGGGATGATCCCGAACATGACGGCTTCCGCTACGGTGGCCTCGGCCTGCCTCGCGACGGCGGGGTCGATCATCTTGCTGCCCAGGGCCACCGCGCCCAGCCCGCGGCTCTGCGCCTCCTCCATGGCGAGCACGACCTTCTTCGCGTACTCGATCGACTCGGCGTCGGGCATGAAACCCTGGTTGATGGCAGCGACCTGCCCGGGATGGACGCATCCCTTGCCGATGAATCCCAGTTCGCGGGCCTCTGAGATGGATGCCCTGAGCCCCTCCTCGTTCTTCACGTCGGCGTAGACGGTATCGATCGGCTGGAGCCCGGCCGCCCTGGCGGCGAGCACGATCATGCTGCGCGAGAAGAAGCTCTCTCGTCCGCCCGGCGTGGGCCTCACGCCAAGCTCGGCGGTCAGGTCCTGCAGGCCCAGGGTGAGGGCGGCGGTTTCGGGCACTGCGCGGGCGATGTCCAGCGCAGAGAGGATCCCGAGGGGGCTCTCGATGATGGGCATGAACCACGGCAGCCCAGGCCTGTGGCACCGCTTCGCGATCTTCTCCGAAAGTGCGCGGACGTCCGAGATCCTCGAGGGGGTCTCGACCTTGGGCACAAGCACGTGCTGAACCCTCTGCGGGATGATCCAGGCGAGGTCCTCGTCGCCCTCGGCCCCCTGGTTGATGCGCACCATGATCTCCACCCCGCCGAAGTCCATGGATGCGAGGGCGTGGGCCACCAGTATCCTGGCCTCGAACTTCCTGTCGGGGGAGACGCTGTCCTCGAGGTCCAGTATCACGCCGTCCGCGCCCGACGAGACGGCCTTGGGCAGGAACTCCGGGCGGTTGCCGGGAAGGTACAGCCTCGATCTGCGGGGGCGTACCCTGGGCGACGGCTGGAAGACCACCGCAGGTGGAAGGGGGGTCAGGCTGCCGCCGAGCGCCCTCCTCGCCGCAGCCTCGAAACGGGCTGCCGCCACGAAGGGAAGGGCCCCGGAATCCTTCACGGTCACCCTGCCGCCGACACCCAGCCTGTCGGCGACGGCCCTGATGGCCGCTTCGAGGGGGGCGTGATCCGCCTCTCCAGTGATCGAGACTTCCAGGGCGCCCTCTCCGGGCGCGAAGGTGACCAGGCAGTCGGATTTGACCCTGGGTCCGGCATATCCAGCACTGAAATCCGTGGGCATCTCTTCCTCCATGAAACTGCCGAGCCCCGCGTCAGGCGCGGGTCAGGCTACTCGAACGCCCCGAGGGGGCACGTCGCGCAGGAATCCGGCGGACACTCGAGGGTGTTCTGCATCAGGAAAGTGAATCCGGAATCGGGCTCCACACTGAAGCTGTATCTGTCGAGGAACGACCGGATCGTCTCGGCCCTGTCCTCGCACCACGGCTCGTACTCGACCGCGAAGGCCCTGTATCTGCGAGCTTCCACGACCCATGCGAACTCGGCCTGCCATGGCTCGAGGGCGATCCCGCTCCTCGGGTCGACCCACCAGGGCACGATGACCGAGGAAAGCTCGGGGATGCGCCCGGCGAACGAAGTCGGATCGGCGGGGGCGACGGCGACGAAGACGGCTCCGGGGCCTTCCTGCGAGCCGAAGAACGCGGCGAGATCCTGTGCGTGATCCGCCGGGTCGCCCGGTATGCCCACGAAATAGAGCGTATCCTCCTCGAGCGCCGCGTATGCCGGCCCTTCACCGTCGGAGGGAGCGCCCGCGGTGCCGGTGGTCTGCGATACGCCGGGATTGATCAGAGCCAGGGCCATGCGCACCCCGACGGCCAGGAAGTAGACCGAGACGATGACTGCAAGAACCCTCGCGATCGTGGTGAACCAGGCCTTCCTGGTGAAAAGTCCCAGGACTGCGAAAGGAAGCATGTATACGGTCGTCCCCGCGAAGAATCCCGAGAAGAGGAGAGCTCCGCTCAGTGGACCGCTGGATTCGAACGCGCCTGTTACCGCGATCAGGAACGAGGGGCACACCGAGAGGCCGGTGAGCACGCCCAGCAGCAGCGGACTCCGGGTGAAGCGGGTTAGCTTGGAAGTTGAGCATCCGCCGCCGCACGACTTCCTGGCACGGACGACCGAGAGAAGGAGATAGACGGAGAAGAGGATGTATCCAGCCGCCGCCAGGGGCCCCCTTATCGAGACTGGGAGCGACCCTCCCAGCAGGCCGAAAAGGGCTCCGAAGGCGGCGTAGGAAAGGAACCTTCCCAGGTTGAGCTCGAGGAGCACGCGCAGCGACTCGAGACCCGACCTCTTCTCGGAGAGCAGGTAGGCCCCGTAGACCGGGCCGCAGGAGGCCAGGCAGGCCGTTCCGGTGGCGAGGCCGAGGGCGGCTCCGCGGATCAGGGGGTCGAGTGTCATCGGCGGCTTCCCACGGGGCCCCGGCCGGTGCCGGGACCCCTGGAGAGGTGATTCAGATACTGATGGAAGGCGGCCAGAACTGGATCCCGGCGTCCAGCCTCGTCCAGTCCTCGGTGTCGTTCAGTATCGTCAGTTCCTGCTGCACCTTCGCCCAGACGACGGCGAGGGTGGATATCCTGTATTCGAGTCCGGCGCCGAGGGTCACCCAGTCGCGTCCGGGCCCGGCGCCCGCGACGGTTGTCGGGATCCTGCGGGCCGTGGCCGAGAGCAGCGTGGACAGCCCCTCGACCAGGTGGAGCCTGCCGGAGGCCTCGAAGCGCGCGGTCGTGAACGACGAGGACGTCACCTGCCCCCCCAGCACGAGCTGGCTGGGGATCTCCCCGGGCCTCCCGCGCGTCAGGACAAGCCTCGCGGCACCCGATGAGGCAGCCCTGTACCAGGCCCCGTCGCGATGGTCTAGAGACGAGAACACTGTCATGTCCAGCGCCATCCCGGGAGTGAAGGACCTGACGGCGCGCAGCCGGAGCGAAGCCCTCTCGCCCAGGTCGCCCCCCAGGTAGTCCTCCCCCGAAAGGGAGCCGAACTCGGCCTGGCCGACGAGCTGGACCCTTGCGGGCAGCACGGTGGTTCGGATGCCCACGGCTGCGCCGACTTCGGACCAGTCGGTATCGAACCCGATGTCGTCGCTCGAGTGCTTGCGGAAGGAGCCTCCGGCCCTGGCCCAGAAGAGGCCCGGGGCGTCCCACTCGACGTAGCCCTCGGCGCCCTGGCCGGACCAGCCGAGGGAGGAACCGTCGGGGTACTCGAGGCTGCGCTCCACGAGGCTGCCCTCGACGAACGCGCCGAACCCGTGGGGCAGCGAGACACCGAGGCCGAGCCCGGGCCTGGTGTAGGAGCGGTCGAGCACCGTGCCCTGCTGGTCGGGCAGGATGAAGTCGAGGCCGTCGCCCGCGGCGGTGTTCCATCTGAAGCCGGGGCTGACGGTGAGGGCGCCGAATCTGGCGTCACCATCCACCAGCAGGTCGTTCCTGCCCAGGAAGCGCCGGGGGACGAGCCCGCCGCTGTCGGCATCGAGATATCTGTCGGTGACCCTGACGCCCCAGGAATCCTCGGAGATCATGCCGTTCCACAGGGCCTGCCTGCGGCCGGGGGAGACCCCGAGGCTGTCGGATTCGACCGACAGGGATACGAACTGCTCCAGCGCAGCCGACCAGGCGGCGGCGGAAAGCACGAGCAGGATCAGAGAGAGCTTCTTCATCAGTAGATCGCCCCCTTCGGACACTCCTCGACGCACCTCAGGCAGAAGTGGCAGAGGGCGGGGTCGATCACGGCATGGCCGTCGACGACCTCAACGGCACCGTAGGGGCAGACTTCCTCGCATTCACCGCAGCCGATGCAGAGGTCCGGATCCACCACGAGCTGCGTCGTGTCCGACGGACCGCTGCAGGCAGCGGCGAGAAGCAGCATCAGCAGGCCCGCGAGGCTAGCGTACCGCGTCATGGCTGCACACCCCCAGGCACATGCCGCAGCCTATGCAGGCATCGGGGTCGATGGTCGAGTAGCCGTCCACGATCTCGACGGCATCCACGGGGCAGATCCTGTCGCAGTCGCCGCAACCCGTGCAGCGCGTACGGTCTATCCTGTACTTCGTCCCGGCGAGGGCTAGCGCCGCGATCGCAAGCACAAGCACAGGCAGTAGATACCTGCGCAGCGGCACCTAGATCGACCCCAGCATGGTGGCGGCACCCCCGGCGTCGACTCCGAGCAGGGCGAAATGCGCGGATGCCGACGGGGCGAGGATGGCCGAGACCGGGCACGAGGAGGCGCAGAGCCCGCAGGCTATGCAGGTCGCCGGGTCGACGAGGGCTTTGCCTTCGACCAGCGTGATGGCATCGACGGGGCATGCCGACACGCAGAGGCCGCAGCCGATGCAGATCTCAGGTTCGACGGCGAAGCTGCCCGCGAGTTCGGCTTCCAGCGGGAACGCGCCTGAAAGGCTGTCGACGGCGATCAGGGAGACTACGGCGCCCTTCGCGGGAGCCGCTTCGTCGAAGGGCGTTGCGGAGATCCTGATCTCGAGATGATCCCATGAAGGGTCGACCGCATCCCAGGAGACGACCGGCTTGCCCGAATCGGTCGAGAAGGCCATGCCTGCGCCGGAGGCTGCAGCGGCAAGGACGAGGGCGGTAATCGGGATGAACCTCACAAGCATCTCTCCCTTCGGTTCCTTCCCATCCCGGGCGGCCCGGTGCGGCCGATCGCGGGGATCGGGCCGCGGAACCGCATCCCGGATGCATCGTCTACGGTGCGGACGACTCCACGTAGTTGCTTATGGAGTAGAGGCCGTCGGTCCGGCAGTGCTCGAAGCAGATGCCACAGCTGATGCACTTCGTGGTGTCGATGTAGATGTAGAAGTCCTCGTCCCAGTAGATCGCGTCCACGGGGCAGGGCGGGGTGTTGATGACGGCATAGCAGGTGGACGTTCCTTCGCTGTTGCAGTGCTGGCAGCGCGAGATGTCGTCGAAGTACCGTATCCTGTAGGCGTCTGCGGTGCAGACGACATCCTCGGACGGGGCGCCCGAAGCCGAGTAGGCGCGGATAGCGAAGTAATACCAGGTGTCGTACTTCGTATCGGTGATCGCATTCACCGGGCAGACCAGCACGCACTGGCCGCAGGACGTGCACGAATCGGGGTTTATCACCGCGCGTCCGCCGACCAGGGTCATCGCGTTCTGGGGGCAGGCATCGACGCAGAGGCCGCAGCCGATGCAGGTGTTCTCGAAGACGACGGGATCGAGGGAGACCCAGCAGGAATCCTGGCCGCCCGACACGGTGTCCACCGGCACGGCGACGTCCCAGTTCGATTCGTCGATGCGGTCCGTCGAGACGCGGACTTCGTAGTGATCGGCCTCTTCCGACGGGGTCCAGTGCAGGACGAAGACGGGATACTCGCCCCTGTTCCAGGAGATGCCGGAATAGGGCGTGTAGCCGGTGTCCACCAGGAGGGTCGAAGTGAAGTTCGGAGCGGGCCCGCTTCCGTCGCCGGCACTGAGGCAGGCGCAGGCCGCGGCGAGGATCACGGAGGCGACCAGTATCATGCGGTGCATCGTTCCTCCAGCAGAGCCGAGTTGAGTCTCACTGACGTACCTGCCATCAACAACCCGCGATGCAGGGTGAAGTTCCGGCATCTGGTCACAGCAGGGTGAAAATAGACCGAGTCATCCGGCAGGGCAAGACCGGATTTGCACGAGGGGGCCCGAAAGCGGATATTCGGGGCCGTGCGGAGGGGTGCCGGAGAGGTCGATCGGGGCGGTCTCGAAAACCGTTGACTCCCTAGTGGGGTCCGTGGGTTCGAATCCCACCCCCTCCGCCACATCGGTCGGTGTCAGAGGAAAAAATGTAAAGTAATCAGAATCGTGTAATCGGACCCTCAAGAAGATGCAATCCAAGAATCCTGAAAACAAAAGACAGGCAATGGGTTGCATCGATCATATAGTGCTTTAATACGTTATTTCTCAAGACATTTCGGTCTTCTATTCCAAAAGCCTGATTACTTTACATTTTTTCCTCTGACACCGGACTCACCCGACTCACCGGACTAGACGGGGAGGAACCAGGTCAGCTTCGCATAGAGGCCCAGGTCCGGGGAGCCGAACCCGCCGTCGGCCTCCTTCTCGAACCGGTTCTCCCCGAGCAGGTACAGCATGCTGCCGGGCCTGTAGCGCCAGGAGAAGAGCATGTTGGCGGCGAGCTCCCCGCTCTCCGTCTCCCCCGTCAGCGCGAAGTCCGACTCGAACTCCGAGAGCTGGGAGAACAGCCTGACGTCCATGTCGGGGCCGAACATGTACCCGGCCCTGAAGACCAGCGACCGCCAGTCCGTGTCCCTGACGTCCCACTCTTCGGCCTCCCAGTTGTACCTGTCCGCGCCTTCGGTCCTGTACCAGTCGCCCTCGAGCGAGAGGACGAGCGGCTCGGATGGCCTGATCGAGTAATGCAGGCCGCAGTCGACGTAGCTGCCGCCGTTGCAGTACCCTCCGGTGCCCGCATCGGCTGAGAGGCTCATGCCATGGAACCTGCCCGTGCCGGCATAGGCGTACACGGATGCAGTGCCGTCGTACCAGCGCCCCGAAGGGCCCTCGTACCGGTCGAACGTGCGCCCGTCGAGTCCGGCGCCTCCTCCGAAGTTCGCTCCGCTCGGCAGGCTTGCGTCGGCGTCTGCGGAGATGTTCCTGCTTGTGATCTCACCGCTGTCCAGCTCCGCGTAGTAGGCCGAGAGGCCGTAGCCGGCCCTGCTTATGAAACCTCCCGGTGCGAGCGAGCGGTAGGCGCTGGCCCATCCGTCCCAGTAGCCGGTCTGGGTCGTGAAGCCCGTGGCGTTGACGTCGAAGTCCTCCCCGACGTACGAGAAGCCGCCGTCATACGTGAACGTGCTCCTCACCCTGCTCATCGAGATCTCGTAAGCTCCGTCGCTCTCGAGGCCGGTGCCCGAGGAGCCCGCGACCTCCCCGTGCAGGAGATGGTTGCCGGGGATCAGGATGCTGCCGTCCACGGCGAACGCGCGACTCTCGGCCGCGGGGATGCCGTCCTGGGCCCACGAATAGCGGTCGACCGCCGCGACGCCGACGTAGTCGTAGGAGCCTGATTCACGCATCGCCCTGAGGATCGAGTAGTTGGCCGCAGGCTCGATGGTGACGGAGTCCTCCGAGACCGACGAGGTGACCGCGTCGAGGAGGCCGAACCTGTACCCGCCGCCGAGGTTGCCGGAAAGCTTGAACCCGCCGGCTATAGGGGTGACCTCGCCGTTGGGGGCGGCGGCGCCTATCCGCCTGGAGTAGAACATGTGGAACGGCATCTCGAAGATGTCCTCCGACTCCATGAAGAACGGCCTGCGCTCGTCGAGGAAGAGCTCGAAGTGCGAGAGATTCATCTCCGCCTCGTCGGCCTCGACCTGTCCGAAGTCGGGGAGTACGGTGAGATCCAGCGCTACTCCGCTGGAGATCCCTATCTTGACGTCCAGTCCGGCATCCGGATCGGAGTTCCACGAGTCCGCCTCGGCAGTCCTCAGCAGCCTCGCCGACCCGTACGGACGGAACTCGATGCCCAGCGAGCGGTCGACCCCCGACATGCCGCGGATGGGGGCGAATGTCTCCAGCCGGGCCATCTGCTGTGTATCGGACAGCACGAACCAGCCGTTCTCCCTGGTCGCGCCTCTGATCCTCTGGAAATTGACGGTCCAGGGCTGCTCCCCTTCCGACCCTGAGAAGCGCAGGCAGCTGAAGGGAATTGCGATCTCGGCCGACCAGCCGCTGTCAGTGCGGCAGGTGCCGCTCTTCCATACCGCATCCCAGCTGTAGTCCCAGTTGCCGAACGGGCTTATCCTCGAATCGAGCTGCGAGTTGGCCAGGCTGACCTCGAAGCTCGACGCCTCCCGGCCGTCGCCCCAGGTGTCCAGGAGCACGGCGATCCACTCGCCCGTGGCGTAGTCGTCCCTCGGGCAGAGGGCCTCCATCATCCCCGCGGGATCGGGATCCGACAGCTCGAAGCCGAAGTAGACAGCCTCGTCGTCGTAAAGGATGGAGATCACGGTCTCCACGGACATGGGAGCGCCGTTCTCGGGATCGTACTGTGTGAAGAGGCAGGGCACCGGCCCGGCCAGGGCCCAGACGGCTTCGTCCAGGCGGCCGTCCACTGAGGGGGCTTCTTCGACCCTCGTCGCGCGGAGCTCGGGAGTTCCGAGAGCCGCCGCGCAGACCAGGGAGAGCGTGAGTGCGGGCATGAGACCTCCCTGCTCCAGAGCGTAAGCGGGAAGATACGATTCCGGGGAGGCGGCCTGCCAGCATATCGTTGACCGCTTCCGCGCTTCGAGTATCATCCATTGCCGCCGGGCATGGCGGAAATGGAGACGGAGGATTGTCATGAAGCGGTTCGTCGACTTCGAGTACAGGAGACCCGACAGGGATGCCTTCGAAGCCAGGATGGACGATCTGGTGACCCGGTTCGCGAGTGCATCCTCGGCGGGAGTCCAGGACGGGCTCATGGCCGAGATCGACCTGGAGCGCAACGGGTTCGAGTCGATGGTCGCCATCGGGCGGATCAGGCACACCATCGACACCGCCGATGCCTTCTACGACGCGGAGAACGACGCGGCCGACGAACTCATGCCCGTATACGAAGGCATCAAGAGCCGGTTCTATGCCGCGCTCGTCTCGTCGAGGTTCAGGCCCGACCTGGAACGCAGACGGGGTCCTCAGCTCTTCCGTCTCGCCGAGCTCCAGCTTTCGACCTTCAGCCCCGAGGTGCTGGGCGACCTCCAGGCCGAGAACAGGCTCGCCAGCGAGTATGTCAAGCTCAAGGCGGGCGCCCGGATCGACTTCATGGGCGAGGTGCGCAACCTGCCCCAGATGGTTCCCTTCATCGAATCCAAGGATCGCGGTGTGAGGCGGGACGCCACCGAGGCGGTCAGCTCCTTCTATTCGACCCACATCGAGGAGTTCGACGGCATCTACGACAAGCTGGTGCACCTCCGGGACGGCATCGCCAGGAGGCTCGGCTTCCCCGGCTTCGTCCCCCTTGCGTACGCGCGGCTTGGAAGGTCCGACTACGACGCCGCGATGGTGGCCGGCTACAGGGGACAGGTGCTCGGCACGATCGTGCCTCTGGCGGCGGCCCTGAGGAAGAGGCAGGCCGCTCGCATCGGCCTGACGTCCCTCAAGTTCTTCGACGAGAGCTTCGAGTTCCCGTCGGGCAATCCCGTGCCCGGTGGCGGTCCGTCATGGATACTCGACCGCGGCAGGGACCTGTTCTCCGAGATGTCCCCCGCCACGAAGGAGTTCTTCGACTTCATGGTCGAGAGGGAGCTGATGGACCTCGAGACAAGGAGCGGCAAGGCCGGAGGCGGCTACTGCTCGTACATCGCAACCGAGGGGGCGCCCTTCATCTTCTCCAACTTCAACGGGACGAGCGGCGACGTCGACGTTCTGACGCACGAAGCCGGGCACGCCTTCCAGGCATATCGTTCGAGGGGCTTCGAGGTGCCCGAGTACCTCTCGCCCACCCTCGAGGCATGCGAGATACACTCCATGAGCATGGAGTTCCTGGCCTGGCCCTGGATGGACCGGTTCTTCGGGGGGGACGCCGACAAGTACAGGTTCGCGCATCTCTCTGGCGCGGTCCTGTTCATCCCCTACGGCGCCGCCGTCGACGAGTACCAGCACCGGGTTTACGGCAATCCGTCGGCCTCGCCGTCGGAGAGGCGGGCGGCCTGGAGGGGGATCGAGCGCAGGTACCTGCCCTGGCGCGACTACGACGGCGACAGCTTCCTCGAGAACGGGGGCTTCTGGTTCAGGCAGGGCCACATCTTCGAGGATCCCTTCTACTACATCGACTACACGCTCGCCCAGGTGTGCGCGTTCGAGTTCTGGGGAAGGGCGCGGGCCGGACGCGACACAGCCATGGGAGCCTACACCGGGCTCTGCGACCTGGGCGGCAGCCGCTCGTTCACGGAGCTCCTGTCCGCCACGGGGCTGCGGAACCCGTTCGCGGACGGAGCGGTGGGAGCGACGATCGGCCCGGTCGCGGCATGGCTTGACTCGGTGGAGGACGGCGGGCTATAGCCTCGCACGACCCGCCGGCCGGAGGCCCCGGACGCCGGCAGGTCCGGGGGAGAGTGCCCGGGGATTCGCAGGGAACGCCATGAGGGATCCGATACCCGACTCCGATGCGCTGAGGGCGAACATCGCTGATACTGCGAGGAAGGTGGCCATCCCCGACCGCTTCTCCCCTCTCGTGTCCGCCGTCGAGAAGTTCCACGGCGTGCGCGGCACGATGGTCGACACCCTCACCGAGTACTTCCACGAGTTCAGGAACATCGACACGCTCATCGAGGGTTTCCAGACGATCCTCCTCCGCGACTGGGCATACGTCGAGCAGGTTCCGGACAGGGCCGTCCTCTTCCGGCTCCTTGCGGAACTCCTCTCCGGCCTGATCAGGAGCCCCCTGGAGGAGAGGCAGACCTCCGCCCTGCTCCGCATCGTCCTGCTGTGGACATCCACGGCCGTCGCGGGGCGCCACGGGGAGGAATACTCGGAGCTGGTGCCCGATCTCTGCGCAGACCTGTCCTCTCTGCTCTCGAAGTCTCCCGGGGCCTTCCTGGAACGCGACTCGCTGCTCAGGGAGCTCTACAGGAAAGGGCACGAATTCCCGGGGCTCGCAGATCCGCTCGAGAGCCTCTACAGGTCTGTACTGGGGCTCGGGTACCGGTACGCGCGCGACCACCTGGACGTGGCGAGCTGGAGCCGGAGCGAGGATACGGGGCTCGCGGGGCCCGACCTCATAGTCTCCTCCTTCTCCTTCCTGTCGGCAGGCGAGCTCTCGGCCCTGGAATCGGCGCTCTCCGGGGCGCAGCCCCGGGACCTCCTCTCGGGGGCCCTCCCCTCCTTCTCGGACCTGGTGGACAGGGCGGTCGCGGGCATCTTCGAGATAGACGACCCGGGCGACAGGTTCCTGGTCTGCCTCTACTACCTGAAGGACGACAGCCTGGGGTACAGGCAGCAGGAAGTCCTGAACACGCTCCTCCTCGTGGTCAAGGACCTGATGGAGCCCGACAGGCATGCCGACGTCCACAGGATCCTGAGCAGGCTCAAGGGGTTCTTCGGCCGGAGGGAGGACAGCTTCCTCATCCGGAGGTTCCAGTGCTACGAGGCGATCGGCACCGCCATCGGCAGGGCGGGGAACACCAAGGCCGCCGATCACATCATCGAGGACATACTCTACTGGAAGTTCCAGTACCCCGAGGTGGGCGAGGCGACGGACGATTGGGAGACTGTCGTCAACCCCTACCACCTGCCCAAGATCCGCTGCTGGATGAGGATAGTGGAATCCAACCCCGCGCTCTACGAGCAGCTCGCAGCGGCGCTGAACGTGCAGCTCCGGCTCGGAGGGGTGTTCATATCCGACACGGACCTGTTCCAGAGGGACATCACCCGATTCCTGAACGCCGACATCGGGCCCGTCTACTTCGTGGCCAAGCAGCTCCTCAGGACGTTCCCGTCCTACTTCAGCGACCTCGGGGCCGAGGGCGAGCTCAGGTCCGTTTCCACGAGAATCGACGAGATCTGCGGCAGGAGGGACTCCCTGATCCACTTCCTCAGGAAGCAGACCCACGCCGAGTCGTCCAGCAGGCTGGTCGACTTCAGCCGGTCGGTGCTCCGCTACTGGGCCACCTCGGACGCGTCCCCCCTGCGCAGGTACCTGTCCGGGAGCGTGTTCGAGGCCGTGAGCAGGGAGCACGAGCATGCGAAGGGCCCGGGAGAGGTGCTGGCGAGGCTCCATGAGCACTGGGGAGGGCCCTGCGGCGACCTCGACAGCGGAGATCCCGTGGGAGAGCTGATAGAGGGGCTGGCCACCCTGTCCCCGCAGTCCCTTGCCGAAAGGATGGAGGAGGCGGGCCATCTCCCGGAGGCCGACAGGACAAGGGTCGCGCTCATGATACGCCTCTACCAGCTCCTCCGCAGCAAGTACTCGTTCTCCACCGACTCCCTCGAGAAGACGGTCATCGACCACACCGGGCTGGACACGGAGGCGCGCAGGGCATTCTCGGACTCCCTCCGGGCTTGGCGCCAGGATCCGCGCGGAGAGCAGAGGGATGCCCTCATGGACGCCATGCTCGACATCATGGAGCAGCTCAAGGAGATCATCCTCGACCCCGCACCCTCCGCGGCGGTCGAGAACATCTATCACAAGAGGCACATCGCCGCAGGGATCCCCTCGATGTACGGCTCCTACTCGGAGCCCAAGTTCGAGGCGCTCGGCCTGACCTTCAGGCTCGAGACGCTCCTCGCGAGGCTGCTGGACGACCTTGTCTCCCAGCCGGAGATCCCCTTCGTCAACAGGGCCTCTCTCAGGAAGATGGCCAAGGACCTCAGGCGGTTCGACAGGGTGCTCGCGCTGGACGGCGTGAACACCCGCACGTTCACGGCCAGCATCGGGCTCCTCGAGGCGAGCTTCTCCTGGCACAACATCACCTTCCACCAGTACAGGAACATCTTCCTCTTCCTCGTGCAGAGCGTCAGCTCGCTCTCCAGGGCCTCCATCCTGAGCCACGACCAGATCCTCCGCATAGTGCTCTCGAACGATCCGAGGCAGTGCGAGGCCCGGGGGATGACAGTCGACGCCGTGTCCGAGATCGTCCTGCGCGAGGTGCTCGTCTCGGCCCAGGGGATCCAGGCGCTGGACAGGTATGTCGGCGACAAGTACCGCCAGATATCCGACCTCGCCGGCAGCCTGAGCCCCGATGCGCTCACCCGCATGATGAACTACGATCCGGACTGCCTCATCTCGCCCCTCCACGAGAGCCGGCCCGCGGCGGACGACCAGATGACGCTGGGCTACAAGGGGCTGGGGTTGAAGCACCTGGCCGCCTACGGCCTCAACGTGCCCGAGTGCTTCGTGATCACGGCCGAGCTGTTCTCTGCGCTTCCCGCGATGTCCTACGGCCCGATGTACAGGGATACGATAGGACGGATCCGCCGCGCCCTGGACGACATGGAGGAGAAGACCGGCCTCCGCCTGGGCGACAGGGACCGCCCCCTGATCCTCTCGATCCGCTCCGGGTCTGCGATCTCGATGCCCGGCTTCATGACGACCTTCGTGGACGTGGGGCTCAATCCTGATCTGACCGAGGCCCTGTCGCAGAGGGAGGGATATGCCTGGGCCGCCTGGGACTCCTACAGGCGCTTCGTCCAGACATGGGCCATGAGCTTCGGGCACGACCGGGAGATCTTCGACGAGATCATGATCGACTTCAAGAAGCGCTACGGCGTACAGCTCAAGATGGACTTCGCCCCGGAGCACATGCGGGAGATGGCGGCCGCCTACCGCACGAGGGCGGAGGGCCTGGGAGTCGCCTTCGTGGACGATCCCTTCGAACAGGTCGTGGCCTGCATCCACAAGGTGCTCGAATCGTGGGATTCGCCGCACGCGAAGTTCTACCGGTCCTGCACGGGCATAGCGGACGACTGGGGGACCGCGGTCATCCTCCAGAGGATGGTCTTCGGAAACAGGAACAGGCTTTCGGGCTCCGGCGTGACCTTCACCAGGAACCCCCACGACCGGTACACCCGACAGGTGAGGCTCTTCGGCGACTTCACGACATGCAGCCAGGGGGAGGACCTGGTCGGGGGCCTGGTCTCCCCCATGCCGATCTCCGAGGCCCAGCGCCTCGGGAGCAGCCTCTACGACGGGGTGGAGAACTCGCTCGAAAAGGATTTCCCCGACGTCTACCGGACCCTGCTGGATGCCTCCCGCGACATCGTCTCGCTCCGGGAGTACGATCCCCAGGAGATCGAGTTCACGTTCGAGTCACCCTCGGGCAGGGACTTGTACTTCCTACAGAAGAGGCCCATGGTTTCGGAGCCGGCTTCCGATGCGCCATACTTCGTCTCCGACGCGGGATCTCCGGCAGAGCCCGTCGCCCTGGGGATGGGGGTGTCCGGCGGAGCCTACTCCGGCAGGGTCGCGGTCAACAGGGAGCAGATCGAGATTCTGCTCGCCGGGAGTCCGGGTGAGAGCATCCTGCTGCTGCGGCCGGACACGGTCCCCGAGGACATCGAGATGATCGTGAAGGTCCAGGGGATACTTACCGCGAGGGGAGGAGCCACGTCCCACGCGGCGGTGACGGCGAAAAGGCTCGGGAAGACGGCTGTGGTGGACTGCCACAGGCTCGAAGTGGACGAACAGAAGGGCTCGGCCAGGCTCGCCGGACTCGAGATGAAGCCCGGGGACTGGCTCAGCATCGACGGGCGCACCGGTCACATCTTCCCCGGGAGGCTTCCGGTCACCGCCCGGCCGATCTGATGACGGAACCAGCTCGATCGAATACCAGGGAGGCGACACCATGAGCGGACAGCGTGTACTCGGGATCAACGGGCTCGGCAGGATCGGGAAGCTGACCCTGTGGCACCACCTGGGACGCGATGACTTCGACCGTTTCGTCGTGAACACAGGGCGCGAGGTCGGGACGTCGCTCGATTCGGTGATCCAGTACATCGTCAAGGACAGCACCTACGGGCTGCTGCACAGGTGGCTGGGCGGACTCAATGCCACCAGGGACTGCAGGGTCGTCGACGAGGGCAGGGGCATCCTCTCGATCCAGGGGCGGGAGGTGCGGATCCTCAGGGAGGCGCGCAACCCGAAGGACATCCCCTGGCGGGACAACGGGGTGTCCCTCGTGGTGGACTGCACCGGCAGGTTCGTGGACCAGCACGCCGAGGCGGACACTCCGGGAGGAGCGCTGAGAGGTCATCTGGCGGCCGGGGCCAGGGCAGTGATCCAGAGCGCGCCCTTCAAGAGCAGGCAGAAGAACGCCCCCGATCCCGACGACGCCATAATGATGATCTACGGCATCAACCACCACAGGTTCGAGCCGGGCCGGCACACCGTCGTCTCCGGCGGATCGTGCACCACGACAGCCCTTGCACACATGATGCGGCCCCTGCTGGAAAGGGACCTGACCCGCCGCATGATCACGGCGGGGATGAGCACAGTACACTCCATCACCCCCAGCCAGCCCGTCCTCGACGCCGTCCCGGACTCCGGGGCGAAGGACATGAGGAAGGCCCGGGCCGGCCTGTCCAACATCGTCCTCACTTCGACCGGGGCGGCCAAGGCCCTGGAGCAGGTGCTGCCCGAGATCTCGAGGATAGGCTTCATGGCGGATTCGGTGAGGATCCCCACATCCACGGTCAGCCTCATCATCCTCAACATCACGTTCCAGTCCGGGATGGACGGCGAGGGCAGGCCGCTCATCGACCGCGACGCCATCAACGCCATCTATCGCGACGCATCCCTGGGCGAGGCGGCGGGCCTCGTGAGGTACAGCGAGGAGCAGAACGTATCGTCCGACGTGCAGGGCGAGGATGCGGCCGTCGTCATCGAGGCCGTCGAGACGCACACCCGCACGGGCTTCGTGGACGTGGTCCTGCCCGCGGTCGACGGGGAGCGGACCGAGAGCATCCCGGTGACACACGTGAAGATCTTCGGCTGGTACGACAACGAGATGGGCAGCTACACCCACCGGCTCGGGGAGCTGACCTCCTACATCGCCTCGACCCTCTAGCGGGCAGGGGATACTGGCGGATGGGACAGGCAAGGCCCAGGCCGGCACTCTTCACGGATCGCGGCGAAGCAATGGCGGAGGCGGCCAGACTCGCCCGCGCGAGGGGGGCTGCCTTCTGCGCGGTCTCGAAGTTCTCGCAGAAGAGGGGCGTGACCGTCTACAGGGTGATGCCCCTCGCGGGCTTCGGCCTGCCGCCGGGATGGACGTTCGAGGAGACGGTCGAACCGGGGCGCGAGAGGATCGAGGTCGAACCGCCCGAGAAGTCGAGCACCAACGGCTTCTGACGGCAGGGAGGGAATCGCCCGCCCTGCTATTTCCGGGTCAGGAGCCAGTAGGTCAGGCCCAGGGCCAGGATCACCGACGCCGTGCCGAAGACGAAGACCGGCGACATGCTCGAGAAGTCGAAGATGATCACCTTTCTGGCTATCGCCATGAGGGCCGTGGCAATCACGAGCTGCACGGGGATGACCTCGGACTTGAGGTAGAGCGTGATGTTCGTGAAGATCTCGATGGCTATGAGGACGGCGAGGAATCCGCCGAACGTCCCCAGCACCTCGTTCATGCTCAGCAGCATGAAGGGCGGGGCGACGAGCTGCCTGTAGAGTCCGTACACGACGTCGCCTATCCCCCACACGATCACGAAGACCATGAGAACGGCCAGCACCCTCACGGCCGCCCTGATGACCCAGTGCAGCTTCCTTATGAGCGGGTCGTTGGCATCGTAGAGGCTGTGGTTGGGGCATGCATGCGGCGGGGTCCTGTCCTCCGGCATCTCGCCTCCCGTCGTCGGTTGCAGCGCCGCCCGGGGCGGCGGTTCCGTGGATACCGGCCGGAGTATGCCCCGCATCGCCCGGGACGGCAAGACTGGCCGCCGGACGCCGGCAGGGCGCGGGCCTTTGACGAAAAGGCCCGACCCGGTTAGGATGCGCGCACAAACCGCTCCGCGGCAGGCCCGCGGCAGGAAGGTCCCCGCTTGGACGGACTCAGGATCGCGCACATAGTCGTCGAGGTCCCCTGGCCCCCCGACAAGGGCGGGAAGGTCTCCTTCCTCAACCACATCATGGAGCTCTCCCGGGCGCCGGGCGTATCGGTCAGCCTGGTTCTGCTGGATGCCGACGGGGACCGCGCCGATCAGGCCGGCCATTTCAGGGAGATCGGGCTCGAAACCGAGGTCTTCCCCAGAAGCCTGCCGCACGTCGCCGAAGGGTTCGCCGCAGGGGTCCGGGCGCTCGCTTCGTTCCTCTCCTCCCCGAAGCCGAGGATATGCAGGGTCAGGAAGAGCGACGCGGCCATACGCCACGTCGGGGAGCTGCTCGGCCGGGGCCTGGATGCGATCGTCTGCGAACACATCTCCGGGCTGGAGATGATCCCCCGCGAGGCGTTCAGGAGCGTCCCCGTCATCTGCGTCACGCACAACGTCGAGAGGCGCGTGGCCCTGGACCAGTTCAGGTTCCAGGGAATCCTGAGCCCGCTGCGCCTGTTCTTCCTGGGCGAGTACCTGAAGACGGTGTTCTACGAGAGGCACCTGATGAAGCGCGTAAGCGCAGTGATCTCGATATCCGGGAGCGATGCCGGATGGTACTCGCGGACCTACCCCGGAACGAGGGTGGTGCTGACCGACGAGCCGATCCCCGTCAGGGAACAGCGGTGGAAAGGCTCGGAATCCGGCAGGAAGCTGCTCTTCATCGGCTCGCACCGGTACTTCCCGAACCTGGACGCCCTGAGATGGCTGGCCGGGAGGTTCATGCCCGCTCTCAGGAGGATCGATCCCGCCGCCGTACTCTCGGTCTGCGGCCTGTCGGAGGACGAGGCCCGGGAACTCGGGATCACCTGCGAGGGGATCGAGTATCTCGGTTTCGTGAACGAGGAAGCCCTTCCCGGACTGCACTGCTCGCACGACCTCTACCTGTGTCCAATCAGGCTGGGCTCGGGGATCAAGATGAAGATCCTCGACGCCATGTCCTACCTCATGCCAGTCGCCGCCGTCCCCCAGTCCCTCTCGGGGATAGGAGCCGGAGGACCCCTGGCATGCCTCGACTTCGACGATCCCTCCACCAGCGCGGAACACGTAGCCGGGCTGCTCCGGGACAGGAGCGCGCTGCAGGCCATGTCCGACCGTACCGGGGAGGCACTGCTGGAGTACAGGAGGAACAGGCGGGATTTCGCCGGAGCGGTCATGGAGGCACTGGCCATCGCCCGCGGGAGTGACGGGGCTTTGCCCAGCGGCCGGGGCGGGTTATCTTAGGCCGACCAGGGAGGTCCGATGAGATACTTCGCAGTTCTGGCGTGCGCCGCTTCGAGCGTGCTGGCGGGTTCGCTGCCCTTCGCCAGGTACGGTATGCTCGACGCCCCCGTGGCCGGCGTCCTCGAGCATACCCAGGTGGCCGTGGGGCTCGGATTCACCGCCTACGGCTTCGAGAACCCCAACGGCTCGAACGAATCGGACTTCGCCCTGGGCGGCTATGTAGAGGTGGGCCTGATCGACCGGATCCAGCTCGGCGCAACGTATCTGGGCGCAGGCGGCTTCTCGGGGCAGGCCAGGGTCCTGGCCCTCCGGGAGTCCATCACCCGGCCCGGCATCGCGGTCGGAGTCGAGAACCTGATAGGCGAGAAGAACTACGAGTTCTTCGAGGACGACTCTGCGCTGTACGAGTACCCGCAGAGCCAGAACCTCTCCGCATACATCGTGGTCACCAAGAGCCTGGACTACCTCGCCCATGTTCCGGTCTGCCTGAACCTCGGATGGGGCTCCGGGCGTTTCATCCAGGAAGAGGACTCCGACGGTTTCGCCAATCCCTTACCCGGCCTCTTCATGGCCGTGGAGGTCCATCCCTCGAACGTCTTCTCGCTCGCGGTGGAATGGGACGGCCGGGATGCCAACTTCGGCGCCCGCTACGCCATCAACAGGAAGGTGTCCGTAGCGGCCTGCCTGTCCGAGTTCGAGCAGTCGCTCAGGGGCGACGACAGGGATCAGACCGACGTGATGCAGAACTCCAAGTTCACGCTCGCCGCCGAGTTCGAGCTCGGGCCGTTCTTCAACAGGACGACGCTCGAGCCCACGGAGCGCCTGCGCAGGACACAGGACGAGGAGGCTCTGAGGCAGCTCGAGGAGGAGAGGCGACAGGCCCTCCAGGAGATAGAGGAGCTGCTCAGGGCTATGGAGGGCGGGTCCGGAGACGCGGAATGACGGGCGGATGCCCGTATCGCTGCTGCCGCCGGCCCCGGGGACAGAGGGAATGAGATGACTGTGCTGATGGTTGCGTCGATCATTGCCGGCAATCAGCCGTGCCTGCCCGAGGACCTGTCCTCGTCGGCTCTGGTTTTCAACGAGTTCATGGCGGCCCCGCTCTCTTCCGCAACTGAGGCTGAGGGGGAGTGGATAGAGATCTACAACAGATCCGACGACTACGTGAACCTCTCGGGGTGGCGGATCCGCAACCAGAGCGGCATCCAGATCATCTGCGGCACCTATCTCGTGCCCCCCGACGGATATGTCGTCCTCGGCTCCTCGGGTGACCCCGGGCGCAACGGCGGCTACTCTCCCGACCAGGTCTACTCGGGCTTCAGCATATCGGCCGCCGGCTCGCTCATGCTGATCGAGCCCGGAGGGCAGACCGTCGAGACACTGGCCTACGACGCGTCCTGGCCTGTCGAGCCGGGATGCTCCTGCGAGAGGATCAACCCTAACTGGACCATCGGGCTCTCATCCAGCTGGGCGGCGGCCCTGTTCTCGTTCGGCGACGGCGACAAGGGCTCGCCTGGAGAAAAGAACAGCGTCTACGAGAATTCCTTCGCGTCCAATACCTGGGCATTCATCAAGGCATTTGTCCAGTAGATCCCTGCTCCTGGCGCTGGCCCTGGCGGCGGCGGCTGCATCCGATCCGCTGACGGTATTCTTCATCGATCCCGGCTACTCCGATTACTCCGGTGATGCGATGCTCGTGAGGACCCCGTCTGGCGGGAGCTATCTCATCGACGGGGGTGACCACGGGTCCGACCCGTTCTGGGACTGCGGGGAATCCAGGGTCCTCCCGCTCCTCGACAGCCTGGGCATCACGCATCTCGACGGCATCGTCGCGACCCACCCGCATTCGGATCACATCGGAGGGCTGATCTCCGTCCTCGAGACCGTCACGGTCGACTCCGTCTGGGACAGCGGCTTCGACTCCGGCTCGTTCGTATACGGCGAGTTCATGGACGCCGTCGAGGCCTGCGGGTCGGGCCTCCGCATCCTCCGGAGGGGCGATTCCCTCGACTGGGGTCCGGATCTCTCGGTGCAGGTGCTGCACCCGGTGGATCCGCTCGACCCCGGCAACATCAACAACGCAAGCATCGTGCTCAGGCTTTCGTACCTGGATGTGAGCTTCCTCTTCACAGGCGACCTCGAGACGGAGGGCGGCGAGGAGGTCGTACTCGATGCGCTGGCTCTCGGCCTGATCGACAGCATCGCCTCGGACGTCCTGAAGGTGGGCCACCACGGCTCCTACACGTCCACCTCGACGCAGTGGCTCGCGGCGGTCTCACCCGACTGGGCTGCGATCGAAGTGGGCGCAGGCAATCCCTTCGGGCATCCCCACGGCGAGGTTATCGCCAGGCTGCTGGGGCGCGACATCGACATCTTCAGGACCGACCTGCTGGGCACGTTCTTCATCTCGACCGACGGCGACAGCCTCTACTTCCAGTCCCTGCCCGGAGGCGGGGCCCCCGGGGATCCTTCCGGCTTCGTCGCCTATCCCAGCCCATGCTCCGACCATGTCACGTTCCGATGGCCCGAGTCCGGAGGCTCTCAGGCATACACCCTCAGAGTCGTGAACCTGTCGGGGGAAACCGTGATGAACCGTGAGACCGGAACCCTTTCGGTCGAGTGGGACCTCTCTCTGGACGGAGGCTCCCTCGCCTCTCCCGGGCTCTATGCAGCCGTCCTCGAGGACGGAGGCGGTGGGAGATGGGTAGAGTACTTCTCAATAGTGCGCTGACCGCCCTGCTCGCATCGGGCGTCTCCTCCGCCTCGACGGGCACAGCCGACGCCCTGGTGCTCTGCGCCGATCCCTTCGCCGCCACCGCGAGGCTCGGCATCGCGGCGGGCGCCGTCACGGCCGGGGCTTCTGCAGGGACGACGAATCCCGCTGCCCTCATCCCCGGGATAACCGCATCCGGCGGGACCGCCCGGCTCGAGTCATCCACCGCCGGCGCAGCGGCAGCCTTCTCCGCCGGGGGAGGCTCCACTGCCGGCCTGGCGATCCAGTGGCTCGGCCACGGAGGCATCCAGGGCAGGGACGAGGCGGGGATGCCTACGGGAGAGTATTCCTGGTCGACGGGTTGCCTGTCGGCTTCCTTCTCCACCGCCATCCTGCCCGGGCTCAGGGCCGGAGCCTCGCTCGGCCCGGTATGGGAGAGCGCCGACGCAGAAGGGGCGACGGGCCTCACGTCAACAATCGGCCTCTACAGCGACGCTCTCCCCGGCCTGGAACTTGGTCTTTCCGTCGACAACCTGGGCAGCGCGCCAGAGTGGAACGGCGTAAGGAAGAACATGCCCACCGTGCTCACGCTCGGAGCTTCGTGGAGGCCAGCGGCCATCCTCCGACTGGTGGGCGGGGGGTCCCTCGGGTTCTTCACCGCCTCGAGGCTCTCGGCAGCCGCCGAGATCCCCGCCGGCCCGGTAGCCGTATCCGGAGGCTGGGAGCTGGTCCCCGGCGAATCCGAAGCTTCCGGCCCCTTCTTCGGGGCGGGCTACGCCTACGAATCCTCCGGTTCCTACCGGCTGGATATCTCGTTATCCCGCGACGAGTTCGGCTGGCCCGTGCTGGCCGGGCTCTCCGCCTCCTTCTAGCCGCCGACACCCCGCCGGGCGATATTCGGTCAGGAAAGCACGACGAGGGATTCACTCAACCGGAGGTCGGAGATGCCTTCTTCTGCGAGGACTAGGATGCTCATCCTGGCAGCGGCCGTCACCCTGGCGGCCTCCTGCGGCGACGACGAACAGGGCCCCGCCGGCACAGGCGAGGAGCCCCAGGCCTCGGTGCTCGACGCCGACGCCTCGGGTTCCACGAACTCGGTACTGGCGAGCTGGACCATGTGCCCCGACGAGGATTTCGAGGAGTACCGCCTCTACAGGTCGGAGGAGCCCGGCATCGAGGAGGATCAGACCGGCGCCGTGATAGCGGCCACCCGCACCACGGCCTCCGACACTGTGTTCACCGACACGGGGCTCGAGTGGAGCCACACCTACTACTACGCCCTCGTAACCCGTGACACGGAGGGCCTCGAGAGCTGGAGCAACGAGGTCACGGCCGTCACGCCCGACTCCGGAGCCGCCGGCGACTGGCTGACCTGCGCCGAGGTTCAGGGCATGGCCACCTCGTCCCCCTACGAGGGCCAGGTCGTCACGGTCATGGGCGTCGTGACCGCCGGGGGCACCGAGCTCTACTCCTCTGACGGGATATACGCCGTCCTTTCCGATCCGGCCGGCGGACCGTGGAGCGGCCTTGTCCTCTACGGCGACAGCGTGGAGAGCCTGGTCAGGGGCGACAGCATCGCGATCACGGGAACCGTGCAGGAGTACTACGGGACGACAGAGCTGAGCTTCCCTTCATCCATCGAGATCCTCGGCTCGGATGCCGATCTCCCCGCGCCGTCCGCCGTCGCCACCGACGATCTGACCGAGGCCGGCGGAGCCGAGGAATGGGAGGCCGTCCTCGTAGAGATCTCCGACGCGGTAGTGATCTCGGTGGGCTCCTACGGCCAGTTCGATGTGGATGACGGGTCCGGCGAGTGCATCGTAGACGACATGGGCGACTACTCCTACGTTCCTTCCGTGGGAGACACGCTCTTCAGCGCGGCCGGCGTGCTCTGGTACAGCTACAGCGAATGGAAGCTCGAACCCAGGGACGACGGCGACCTCGACGTCGGTGGCGGAACGGGCCCCGGCGAGGTGCTCTCCTGCTACGAGGTGCAGGGGCAGGCGGCCGAGTCGCCGTATCTCGGACAGATAGTGAGCGTCACTGGAATAGTCACCGTGGGAGGTGACGAGTTCTACTCCTCGTCCCAGGACTATGCGGTCATCCAGGACGAGGGCGGCGGCGAATGGAGCGGGCTCGCCCTCTACGACAACGACATCGCGGGCTTCGCCCGGGGGGACAGCGTCGTGGTGACCGGGACCGTCCAGGAATACTACGGTTTCACCGAACTGTCATACATCACCGACGCCGAGATCGTCTCCTCCGGACACCCGCTGCCCGCCCCCCACGATGCCACCACGGGCGAGATGATGACTTCCTCCGCGCCCGAGGAGTGGGAGAGCGTTCTCGTCAGGATCCAGAATCTCACGGTGGTGAGCGACAGCCTCGGTTACGGCCAGTGGTCCGTCACCGACGGGTCGGGTGCCTGCATGATGGACGACATGGGCGACTACACCTACGAACCGACAGTGGGAGGAGCGATCCAGAGCATCGTCGGGGTGTGCTGGTTCTCCTTCGAGGACTTCAAGGTGGAGCCGCGGGACGATGCGGACTTCGACATCTAGGGCGGCTCAGGGGCGGTAGGCCGCCCGGCTGCGTCCGGTTTCCCGGCGTGTCCCTCCAAGGAGGGATGCGCCGGGTTTCCATTTCGGGAGAGTGTGCGCCGCGTTCGGGGCGCTTCCACGGCGCCTACTCCCCGCTGTCCTCCGTGATGCACCAGCACGGCCCGTTCGGACCGAGCTGCATCAGGTAGCGCATCCCTCCCACCTTCACGGCGGGAGGAGGGAAGTCGGGGCCGAACGGGGCGAGGCAGGAGAGCTCCTGCGCCTGCGGCAGGGAGGCGGGCTCGAGATCGACGTGCGGTTCGGGCACCGGCTTCGAACGTACCGTGGAGAGCCTGGAGATGAGGTTCCTGCGGAGTTCGGGCCAGCCCATCCTGTCGGTGTTGAAACCGGCCGCCCTGGAGTGGCCTCCGGCGCTGCTGAACACGTTCTTCATGCCGGTGAGGAACGATGCCATGTCCCAGTCGCCGAGGGACCTGGCCTCCCCGACGATCGAACCGTTGCCGCGGGTCGTGACGACGATGGTCCCCCGCCTGAAGATGCGCGACAGCTTGCTGGCCAGGGTGCCGCCCATCCCGGGCGGTATGCCGGGCAGGTGCACGATGACCATCCCGAAGGCATCGGCCTCGGGATCCTTCTCGTTCATGGCGCGGGAAAGCATGTCGGACATCTGCTGGGACCTCGAATCGCTGGCGGCGACCATCTCCCGCCAGGCCGAGGCGCACCATGCCGCGTCGTCGCTCTCGAGCATCTCGAGCAGCCGCCCGATGCCGGAGTTCAGGCCCTTTCCGATGACCGACGTGATCTGCTGCCTCACGTTGCAGGCACACCAGGCGCCCTTCCTGTTGGGCCAGGCGTCGACGATGACCCGCATCCCCGCGGGGAGATCGCCGGTCTCGACGTTCCGGAAGCGCTCGAGGAGGTATCTGTTCGCTGCCAGCAGAGGGACCCTGTCCGACACGGTGCCGAGGGCGACCGCCGTGTAGAGCCGTGGGCAGTCTGCAATGGAGGGGAAGAGCTCGGCGAGAGCGGCATACAGGACTCCGCATCCCGCGAGGACGGTGCCGGGGAAGCCGATGGCCTGGGGGTCTATGAGGCCGTGCGCCCGGGGCAGGGGAGGGTTCAGGGTATGGTGGTCGGTGATGACGACCCTTGCCCCTCTCGCGAGGGCCCACTCGACCCCCTCGACTGCCGAGCAGCCCGAGTCCACCGTGAGCAGGAGGTCGCCGGCCTCGAGAAGGCCGTCCATCCGCGACGGCAGCAGGCCGTAGTCCTCTGAAGCCCTGTCCGGGATGATCGGCACCACCCTGAAACCCAGCCGGGCGAGCATGACCCTGCCGGCATAGATGCCGGTGATGCCGTCTGCGTCGTCGTGCCCGTATAGCACGACCTTGCCGCCGCGCCTGCGCAGCGACGCCAGTTCCTCGTCGAGAACCTCGAGCTCCGGCAGCAGCGACCGCCAGGCCGGTCTGCCGGGTTTCCATTCGGCTGCGGGGTCCGGTGAGTTCGGGAAGCGCTTCCTGAGCACCTCTAGAGCCGTGTCCGTCAGGAGCCCGTCTAGCGCCGCCCCCTCCCCTCCCTGTCCCCGTCCGCCGCTTTCGATGCGACAGACACCCAAACGCCCCTCCTCCGCTTCATGGACAGAGTTTTGTCTGCCGGGGAGGCAATGTCAACACCACTTGCAGCGGAACCCGTCATGGAGTAGACTGGAAACGTGAACTGGCATCGAACAGCCGTAGTGATCGCCGTTCTGTCGCCGGGTGCCGCGGAGTGCGCATTCGAACCGGTCCAGCAGGCTCCGTGGATTGCAGCCGGTTCTTCATCGGCCCTCTTCCCCCAGTGCGCCGCCGTCATGTTCGAGAACCCCGCCGGAACCGCCCTCCTCGAGGGATGGTCCGTATCCGCGTCGGCTTCGAGGCCGTTCGGCCTGCGGAGGCTCGACAGGGCCTCCGTGGCCGGCTCGCTGCCCTCGGGCGCGACATGCTTCTCGGCCGGAGCACTCGCCTCGGGCGACGAGGGCTATTCCGAACTCACATTCACCGCGGGCGCCTCCAGGAGGATCATAACGGGCCTCGCCTGCGGGGTTTCGGTGTCGGCTCACAGGCTCTCCATCTCGGGATACGGCTCCTGCACCGCATTCTCCTCCGACGCAGGCCTCGTCGCCCGCCCGATGGACGGCGTGCTGACGGCGCTCGCGGTGAGGGGCCTCGCGAGGAGCCGCCTGGGCGATTCGGGCGACCCCGCGGTCCCCAGGAGCGCGTCGTTCTCTGCAGGGGTCGCCCCGGTCGAACGGCTGGGCCTGTCGGCGGGTCTGACATTCACAGAGGGGCTCGATCCGGAGCCTTCGTTCACGGCGGGATACTCCCCGACCGGATCTCTGGTCATCCGGCTCGGCCTGTCCTCGGATCCGTCGAGGTTCGCACTCTCCCTCACGTTCGGCGCCGGCCCCGTCGAGTTCCTCTACGGCCTCGGGTTCCACCCCGACCTCGGCGAGACCCATTCCGCCGGGGTGGCTCTCGGCCGGGCGGCTCACGTCCCAGTCCCCCTCGTGCGCGAAATCCCCGCCCCGCCTCCCGCACAGGCGGCCGACCGTGTGATAGACATCAACACCGCCGGGGTCGACGATCTCTGCTCGCTCCCGGGCATAGGGCCCGCCAGGGCCGAGGCCATAGTGGCGTACCGGCTCGAGCACGGCCCCTTCACTTCGGTCGAACAGATCATGGACGTCCCGGGGATAGGTCAGTCGCTGTTCGAGGGGATGAGATCCAGGCTGGCAGTGGAGTGATCCCCGGGATCATCCTCTCCCTTGCGCTGGTGACATCTCCCGGTGGAGGCGACGTCCTCTTCAGGCTGGGAAGGCTGTTCCCCGACGCCAGCGGTTCCGTCGACGGCACATGGGCGGGTGACCCGTACTCGTTCCTCCACAGGGTGCGCCTCTCGCGCGGCGGGTTCGCCCTGACCGCAGTGGCGGAGAAGGACCCCGGGGAGGACTGGTGCGATCTGGTCACGGCGGGGGCTTCGTACCGGGATCCCGGTTCGGCCTTCAGCGCGGTCGGGGGCTGGCTGAGGGCCGGTCTGGGGTCGGGGCTCGTCCTGTCTCATCCCGGAGGCTGGTCGAGCGGCGCCGGCATCGAGGAGAAGCCGCCTTCCCTCGAAACGAGGCTCGAACCCGCGGCCAGCCCGGGATGCTCGGACGCCGAGCCACTGCTGGGAGCAGGCGGCGGATTCTCCCTAGGCGGGGTGTCGTGCACGCTCCTCGGTGCCTCATCCCGCATCGACCCTTCCGGAGAGGGCCTCCACCGGACTGCGTCGGAGCTCGCAGCCGAGAGTTCGGTCCGGGAGGATCTCGCTGCTGCAAGGATCGCCCGCGGCCCGTTCGGGTTCGGAGCGGTCCTCGGTGACCGGGGTGACGGCCTCTACGGGCGTGCCGGGATGGATTTCGACGGATCGGCAGGGGCCGTCGGGATAACCTGCGAGGCTGCGGCCGGGCTCTCGGGCGACAGGGCGTCAGAAGCCTTCTGGGCCTGCATCCACGAGGAGACATCCGCCCTGCGGTTCAACGCCGGTGTCTTCCGCTGCCCGGGCGACTTCCCCGGGGACAGATCCTCCATGCCCCTGGGAGGGGCCTGCGACATAGGGGCCGGCGCCTCAGCCGGGCTCCGGCCAGGGGACGGATGGTCGGCCCGCCTCACGGCGATGTGCCTCCTGGAGGGGGACGACTCAGGCTCTAGAGCCGATCTGGAGATCTCGCGGAGGATGACCCCCGACTTCGACCTTGGCCTGCGTGCGAGGGGCTCCTCCGAAGAGGGCGCCGGGTCGTACCGCATCGTCGCATCCTCCTCCTGGAGGCCTGCGGGAGGCACGATCCTCTCCGCCGCCGTCCAGCGCACCGGTCACGACGGCCCCGACGGCTCCCCAGGCGGAACCGGTGCCGAGACGAGGCTGAAGCTCTCGCTCGGCGACGCGATCCTCAGGCTCGCCGCCGCGGGCTTCTCCACCGACGACTACGATTCCAGGGTCTACTTCGGCGAGCTCTCCCTGCCGGGAGACTTCGCGTCCATCCAGCAGCACGGCAGGGGATTCCTGCTCCAGGCCGCGCTCGGGCTGCCTCTCTCCGAAGGCTCCGAAATAGCCGGCAGGTTGTCGTACCTTCGGAAGGACTCCGTGGAATCGATCGGGGAAGGCTCGGAAGAAACCGAAGGGTCTTCCCGGCTCGACGCCACCATCCAGTTCCAGGCCTCGATCCGCTAGGACACGCACGCAGCGGCTGCCGGGCATGCGCCGAGCCTCATCCCACGCGCGGTTCGCCACGAGCATTTGGCTTGACACCAATATGATTTGGTGTAAAATTGGCGCCCGGAGGTACGGAATGCATGTAGACCTCGAACAGGTGGACTTCGTGACCGAGACTGCGCTCACGATCCGCGAGAGCAGGCGAAGGACCACGGTCCCGAAGGAGATAGTCGACAGGCTGGGCCTGACGCCCGAGGACAGGCTGAGATGGGTTCTGCTGACGGACGGGACCGTGCTGGTGACGAAGGTCAGGCGTCCCGAAGAAAGGCACTGATGACGAACCGCAGGATGATCACCCTCGCGCTCGCGGCGCTCTGCGCCGGATGCGGCAGGGAGCGGCCCGAGGGCACTCTCAGGGTCGGCTACTTCCCCAACATCACGCACTCCCAGGCCATCATAGGCCTGGCGAGAGGCGACTTCGCACGGGAGACGGGCCCCGGGATCGTGATCGAACCCATCGTCTTCAACGCAGGACCTTCCGTGATAGAGGCCCTCTTCGCGGGCGAGATCGATCTGGCCTACATAGGCCCCAATCCCGCGGTGAACGGCTACATCCGTTCCGATGGCGCCGCTCTGAGGGTGGTGGCGGGAGCCACCAGCGCCGGAGCTTGCCTCGTTGTCCGTTCCGATGCGGGGATATCGACTCCGGCCGATCTCGACGGCAGGAAGCTCGCATCGCCGCAGCTCGGGAACACCCAGGACGTGGCGCTGCGGTGCTGGCTCATGGACAACGGCCTCTCGACCCTGGAGCAGGGTGGGACCGTGGAGGTCGTCGCGGTGCAGAACCCGGACATCTTCGACCTCTTCGTCCAGGGACAGATCGACGGCGCCTGGGTGCCCGAGCCCTGGGCCAGCAGGCTCGTCGTGGAGGGCGGCGGGACCGTCCTGGTCGACGAGAGGGATCTCTGGGAGGGGGGCAGGTTCCCTACGGCATGCGTCATAGCCTCCACCCGGATACTCGAGGAGAACCCGGAGCTGGTCGGGGCGTGGCTGAGGGCGCACGTCGAGATCACGCAGTGGGAGCTGGCGAATCCCGATTCGGCCATGGCCCTGGTCAATTCGGAGATCGGCAGGATGACCGGAAAGGCCCTTCCGGATTCAGTCATCGCCATGGCCTGGTCGAGGATGACCCCGACCTGGGATCCGCTCCCTGAATGCATCATCCAGAGCGCGGAAGCGGCTTTCAGGATCGGCTACCTCGACGAGGAGCCGGATCTCGCTGGCCTTTGCGACCTGACCATCCTCGGCGGGATCACGGAAGCGGGGAGATAGCCCTGGAACTCGAGCTGAGGGGCGTCTCGCGGAGCTTCAGCCGGCCGGGCCGTTCGGTCGCAGCCCTGGAGGGCCTCGACATGAAGGTTCGCCCGGGCGAGTTCGTGTGCATCGTGGGCCCCTCGGGATGCGGCAAGACCACCGTGCTCCACCTGCTCGCAGGCCTCGACAGGCCCACTTCCGGCGAGGTGCTGGCGGACGGCAGGAGGGTGGAGGGACCGGACTCCTCCCGCGTGCTGATCTTCCAGGACGCGGCCCTGTTCCCCTGGATGAACGCGCGGGCCAACGTGGAGTTCGGGCTCAGGGCCAGGGGGGTGCCCAGGACCGAAAGGGATGCGGTCGCCGACCGTCTCCTCCGCATGGTCCACCTCGAGCGCTTCGGCCAGTCGTGGATCCACGAACTCTCAGGAGGGATGCGCCAGAGGACGGCCCTCGCCCGGGCACTCGCTGTCGACCCTCGCGTGCTCCTGCTCGACGAGCCCTTCGGCGCCCTGGACGCGCTCACCCGCGACTCGCTGCACACCGAGCTCCAGGATCTGTGGATGGAGTCTTCCAAGACGATGGTCTTCGTCACGCACAACGTCAGGGAGGCTGCGGTCCTGGCCGACCGGATACTGGTCATGTCGGGCGCTCCGGGAAGGGTCGTGGCCGAACATGCCGTCGACCTGCCGAGGCCCAGGCACATGGAGGACCCGGGGCTGATGCCCCTCGCTGCGAAGGTCCTGGCGGACCTCAGGCCGGCAGGAAGGGCGGTGGGCGATGGAGAACCGCGCTAGGGCCGGGACGGCTCTCTCGAGAAGGGCGGTACAGCTCGGTTTCGGAGCCCTGCTGGTCGCCGTCTGGATAGTGCTCGGGGAGGCCGGGATATGGCCCTCCTACCTCTTCCCCACACTCCCGGGCGTTCTCGAATCCCTGGCGAGGACCGGCGGCACGGGGGTGCTCTGGATATCCATCCTCGGGAGCATGAAGAGGCTCTTCATAGGCTACGGGATCGCCCTGGCCTCCGGGACCCTGCTGGGAATCCTGCTGGGGAGCTCACGGCTCGCACGGGACACGGTCGGGCAGGTGGTGCTCGGGCTTCAGGCCCTTCCGAGCATCTGCTGGCTCCCTCCGGCGATCCTGTGGTTCGGGCTGTCGGAGCAGGCGATCCTCTTCGTGGTGATCATGGGCGCCTTCCTCTCGATATCCCTCGCCACGCAGGACGGCATCCGCAACACGCCCGGGGTCTACCTGCAGGCGGCGAGGAACCTGGGCGCCGCGGGCCCCTCGCTGTACGCGAGGGTGGTCCTTCCGGCATCCCTGCCTTCGATCGTCACGGGCATGAAGCTGGGGTGGACCTTCGCCTGGAGGTCCCTCATGGCGGGCGAGCTGCTCTACTCGGTGCCGGGCCTCGGCAGCATGCTGGCGCTGGGCAGGGAGCTCAACGACATTGCACAAGTCGTGGCCGTCATGGTGGTGATAGTCGCCATCGGGCTCCTCACGGACAGGCTGTTCTTCCGCGCCCTGGAGAGGGCGGTGCAGTCGCGCTGGGGCACCGGAGGGGCAGGGAAGCTCTAGCTCCCGCCTGTCCCGTGGTCTCCATCGGGGCAGCCGCCCTGTGCATCGAGGCTCCTCGCCGAGGAATACGACTCCAGGTCGTACATGATCTCCCGGCAGGGCATTGCGCGCTTCTCCAGGACGACGCCCGATTCGGCGAAGAACTTCCCCGCCAGCGTGTCGTGGAATCCCGAGAAGACCACGACCCTGCGGATCCCCGCGGCTGTCAGGGCCTTGGCGCAGGTCGTGCAGGGCATGTTGGTTACGTAGGCCGAGGCGCCTTCGAGCGACACTCCGTGCCTCGCTGCCTGGCAGATGGCGTTCATCTCGGCGTGGTTCGTCCTGACGCAGTGATTGTCCACGACCAGGCAGCCCTCGTCCTCGCAGTGGGGAGAGCCGGGCAGGGAGCCGTTGTAGCCCGTCGAGAGGACGTAGCGGTCCTTCACGAGCACGCAGCCGCAGTGCATCCTCGGGCATGTCGCCCTCTCGGACGCGAGCATGGCGAGCTTGAGGAAATACTCGTCCCAGGACGGCCTCACGAACCCTCCCCCGCTTCCTCGATGTCCACCGAGATGCCGGATACGCCTTCGACCCAGACGATCGACGACGCCCTGGTGACGTTCCCGAGATCCTCCCCGAAGCCCCGCATCAGCGCGATGTCCTCCCCGGAGGAGGTGACCGAGAGCCTGCCCAGGGGGGCGGCCATGCTCAGGTTCTTCTCGCTCTTGTACCTCCTGGCGGCCTCGATCACCCCGAGGCAGAGGTCGCCGGCCCGCAGGGCATCGGAGTCGATCTCCCCATCAACGGGCCATGGGGCGGTGTGGATGCTGGCATGCCCCTCGTGCTCCCTGAAGATCCCCTGGTAGAGCTCCTCGGTTATGTGGACCAGGATGGGCGCGAAGAGGCGGAGGACGGTGTAGAGGCAGTCGTAGAGCGCCTTCCTTGCGGCGCCGGCGGCTTGCGGATCGGAGCCGAACAGGCGCCCCTTCACTATCTCGAGGTAGTTGTCGCAGAAGGCGTTCCAGAAGAACGACTCGGCCTCCCTCATGCAGACAGAGTATTCGAACTCCTCCATGCCCGAGGTGGCATCGGCGACCGCCTTCGATGCGCGGGAGAGGATCCATCTGTCGAAGGGGCGCAGCTCGACGAGGGTGGAGGGGTCGAATCCCTCGAGATGCCCGGCGGTGAACCGGGCCGCGTTCCAGAGCTTCGTCACGAGCTTCCGCCCCAGGCCGAGGACCTCCTCGCTGAACATCACGTCGGTGCCCAGCCGGCTCGAGCAGGCCCAGTAACGCAGCTCGTCGGCCGAGTACTTCTCGAGGGCGGCCAAAGGGTCGCCCGCGACGTTGCCCTTGCTCTTGGACATCTTCTCGCGGTTCGGGTTGAGGGCGTGGCCGCTGATCATCACGTGCCGCCACGGGATCGTGTCCATGTGGAGATGCGCCTTCACGATCGAGTAGAATGCCCAGGTCCTTATGATGTCGTGCGCCTGGGGCCTCAGGCTCATCGGTATCATGCCCGACCTGTCGCCGGGCTCCCCCCACCTGGCATTGATGAGGGGCGTGAGCGAGCTGGTGGCCCAGGTGTCCATCACGTCGTTCTCGGGGGTGAACTCCGCAGATCCGCAGTGCGGGCAGGGGCCGGAGGGCGAATCCTCGAGCGGGTCCACCGGGAGGTCCTCCGCCCGGGCGAACACCGGCTCCCCGCAGGAGCCGCAGTACCAGAGCGGGAACGGGACCCCGTAGTAGCGCTGGCGGCTTATGCACCAGTCCCACCTGAGGTTCTCGACCCAGTGGTCGTACCTGACCCGGAACATCTCCGGGTGCCACTTCACCTGCCTGCCGCGCTCGAGCAGCTCGTCCCTGATGTCCAGGATGCGGATGAACCACTGCGGGGTGACGAGGTACTCCAGGGCGGTGCCGCATCTCTCGTGGACGTTGACCGCGTGGACCAGGGGCTTCGAGCCGGTCAGGAGCCCGCCCGCGGAGAGGTCCTCGACGATCCTGGCGCGGGCCTCCTTCACGCTCAGGCCCCGATACGGCCCGGCGAGCTCGTTCATACGGCCGTTCCGCTCGAGGGCGATGCGCAGCTCGAGCCCGTATTCCTCCCACCAGGCGATGTCGGTCGTGTCTCCGAAGGTGCAGCACATCACGAGGCCGCTGCCCTTCTCGATGGACACCCTGCCGTCCGCGAGGACGGGGACCTCGCGCCCGTACAGCGGGACGACGGCGGATCTGCCCTCAAGATGGCTCCAGCGCCCGTCATCCGGGTTGCGGAACACCGCAGAGCAGGCGGGCAGGAGTTCGGGTCTCGTAGTCGCTATGGGGATGGTCCCCCCGCCGGCCAGCCCGAACACCAGGTCGTGGAAGACGGAGTCGAGCTCGCGGTCCTCGGTCTCGGCCTGGGCTACGGCGGTCCTGCACTCGGGGCACCAGAGCGTCGGCATGCTCTTCCGGTAGATCCTGCCCTTAGAGTGCAGGTCGAGGAACGACCTCTGGCTCAGGCCCCTGACCCAGGGGCTGATGGTGGTGTACATCTCGTCCCAGTCGCACGAGAAGCCGAGCCTCGTCCAGAGCTCGCGGAAGCCATCCTCGGCGCCGGACGTCACCTCGAGGCACAGCTTCACGAACTCGCTCCTGGGCATCTCGTGCGCGCGGACCTTCTTCGTCTTCTCGGTGAACCTCTCGCTGGGCAGCCCGTTGTCGTCGAAGCAGAACGGGTAGAAGACCCCGTCCCCCGCCATCCTCCTGTACCTGGCTATGACCTCGGCCTGCACGTAGCTGAAGACGTGCCCCATGTGGATCATGCCCGAGACCGTCGGAGGCGGCGTGTCGATCGTGAACAGGGGCTTCCCCGAGTCGGGATCGAACCTGTAGATGCCGGATTCGCGCCACTGCCTCTGCCAGCGGGGCTCGGCCTCGGACGCGACGTAGCGCTTGGACAGTTCCATGCTCACTCCGAGGCCCTCCCGGCGGCCGAGAGCCCGGCCTTTTCGATGGCCGGCCCCCAGCCCTTCCTGAGGCAGTCGAGGAGGAGGTCGGCGAGGTTGTCCACCCCGACCCTGACCTGCTCGAGCGTGTCCCGCTCGCGGATCGTCACTGCCCCGTCGTTCTCGGATTCGAAATCGTATGTGACGCAGAAGGGCGTGCCTATCTCGTCCATGCGGCGGTAGCGCTTGCCTATCGATCCCGTCACGTCGAAGCTCACTGGCAGATGAGGGCGCAGCATGTCCGCCACCCCGGCCGCCTTCCCCTCGAGGGCGCGGGAGAGCGGCAGCACCGCCGTCTTCACCGGCGCGAGAGCCGGCGACAGCCTGAGCGTCACGCGCTCGCGGCCGTCCACCACATCCTCGTGGTAGGCGTCCAGCAGCACGGCGAGGATGGTGCGCCCCACGCCTCCGGAGGTCTCCACGACCCAGGGGACCACCTTCTCGTTCGCGACCTGGTCGATGAACCAGAGATCCTGCCCGCTGGCCTTCATGTGGGCCGAGAGGTCGTAGTCGGACCTGTTGGCGATGCCCTCGAGCTCTCCGAACCCCCCGGGGGCGAACGGGAATGCGAACTCGATGTCGGTGCAGGCCCTGGCATAGTGGGCCAGCTCCTCCTTCGCGTGGTCGCGGAACCGGAGGCTGTCCCTCGAGAGGCCGAGGGACAGGTACCACGCCATCCTCTCGCCCTTCCAGTACTCGAAGAACCTGTCGGCGTCAGCGGGCCTGCAGAAGTACTCCATCTCCATCTGCTCGAACTCGCGGGACCTGAATACGAAGTTCCTGGCTGTGATCTCGTTCCTGAAGGCCTTGCCGATCTGGGCTATGCCGAACGGCAGGCTCTGCCTCGACGCCGTGACGATGTTCCTGAAGTTCACGAAGATCGACTGGCAGGTCTCCGGGCGCAGATAGACCTCGGCGGCCTCATCCTCGACCGCGCCCATCATCGTGCGGAACATCAGGCCGAAATCCCTGGGCTCGGTGAGCTCGCCGCCGCACTCCGGGCACTTCGTGCCCTCGATCTGGTCGGCCCTGAACCTCGCCCTGCACTTTTTGCAGTCCACGAGGGGATCGTGGAAGTTCTCGACGTGGCCGGAGGCCCTCCAGACGTCGGGATGCGTGATGATGGCTGTGTCGACTCCGACCACGTCGGCGCGGCGCCTGACCATGAAGTCCCACCAGCTCGACTCGATGTTCTTCTTGAGCTCTACGCCCAGCGGGCCGTAGTCCCAGGCCGACTGGAGCCCGCCGTAGATCTCGCCGGACTGGAACACGAAACCGAGTCTCTTGCAGAGGGAAACCATCTTCTTCATAGAGTCGTCAGACGGCGCCATGTTCCAGATCCTCCAGTACGCCGAGCGAGCGAAGCCTCAAACCCGACTGGTTGTGGGCCTGTGCGAAGTCCCGCATGAAATCGTGGCACGCCCGGAAGCCGCCCTTCCAGAGCCTGGTGCGGGAGGCGGTCTCGAAGCCGGATTTCCGGCAGGTCCTTATGAATTCGAGGATGCCCTTCGAAACGGCGGTCTCTCCGGGCATCGAACACCTCGCGCAGACGATCCCGCCTTCGCGGTGGCTCCATGTCTCCGAGCCCTCCGGGGGCAGGCCGCAGCGCACGCAATCATCTATCTCCATGCCGTGTCCGGCAAGCCTGAGCATGGTCTCCACCGAGGCGCAGGTGACGGCCCACTTCGCCCGGCTCTCCGGCAGGGTCGAGAAGGCGGTCCCGAGAAGCCCGTAGACCGCACCGGCCGACTCCCCTCCCAAGAAGAGACCCTGCACCCATTCCGAGAGCAGGCAGGCGTGCGCGAAAGCCTCGGGGTCCGCCCTGAGCCCGGTGCAGGGTTCGATCAGCGAAGCGTCGGTGAGGGTGGACATCTCCCGGCCCTCGCGTCTGGAGACGGTCACCTCGACGCCGGCCAGGAGTTCGAGCATCCCGTGGAACCTCCCGCCCGGCTTGAGGGCGCCCTTCGCCATCACCGAGATCCTGCCCTGATCCATCGAATACAGGGTGAGGATCAGCGAGGATTCGCTCCACCTGACTCTCCGCAGGACCCAGGCCGGAGTTGTCTCTCTCACCTCAGGGGGGAGTTTCCTGCTGCCGCTCGGGAGACACCCTGACGAGCAGTATCCTCTGCGCCCGCACCCTCTCCACGGTGAACCTGTACCCGTCGAGCAGCACGCTCTCGCCTGGCCTGGGGATCTTCCCGATGCTGCTGTAGACGAGACCGCCCACGGTGTCGAAGTCGTCGGACCCGAAGGACGACTCCAGCAGATCGTTCAGGTCGTCGATGGGAAGCATGGCGTCGACCCTGAAGGTGTCGAGGCCGAGTGACTGGATCATGGGGGCCTCGGAGTCCTCGAACTCGTCGAGGATCTCGCCGAAGACCTCCTCGACCAGGTCCTCCATGGTCACGAGTCCGGCGGTCCCGCCGTACTCGTCAACCACGACGGCCATGTGTATCCTGTGGGACTGGAACTCCCTGAACAGGCTGTCGACCCTCTTGTATTCGGGCACGAAATACGGCTGTCTGAGGATCTTCTCCATCCGGAACGGTTCCGAAGGCGGCTTGGAGAGGGCTTTCAGCAGGTCCTTCACGTAGAGCACACCGATGATGTCGTCGATCTTCTCGCGATACACCGGGATCCGGGAATGGCTGGCGGCCAGGGCCTCCCGCAGCACGCGGTCGAGATCGTCGCCCGCGGCCATGGAAACCATGTCGATGCGGGGCACCATGACCTCGCGGACGATCTTGTCCGCGAAATCCACTATGCCCTCCATCAGCTCCCTCTCCTGCAGGAAGCTGTGCTGCTCGCTCCTTTCCGTGCGCTGTTCCAGCCACATGAAGTCGGGGGGCGTGAAGACCCACTCCCCGGTCTCCCCGTCGTCCCCGGACGCCGGGCCGAGTATCGCCCGCGCCGGCAGGTGGAAGACCACCCGGAGAAGGAACAGGGGGATGCCGAGCGAGCGCCTGATCAGGTCGGGCCTCGTGTGGCCGAGCCTGGATGGCGCCAGTTCCGCCAGGAGGAAGAGGAGGATCGAAAGCGCAACAGCCGAGGCCGGGGGCGGGAATCCGGGGGAAATGCCCATCTCGAGCGCTACGAGGGCGATGCCCATCCCTGCCGTGATCAGGCCGCAGAACCTCGCCAGCCAGAGCACCCTGAGGTGCGAGATGGCCGTCTCCCTGCGTTCCGCGGCGTCCCTCCTCCCGGGCAGGATGCCTGGGAGCGCCGCCCTGAGGGCGTTGGCCACGGCGGTCAGAAGCGCTCCTGAAGACAGAAGGATCACAGGGGTCGTCACCGTGTTCCCTCCAAAGCCCCGGCGACCATCGAGGCCACGTCGGCCGCCATGGATGCGGAGTCGGCCTCCGTGTCGTGGGTGCGACCCAGGAGGTGGAGATAGCCGTGGAATATCCTCTCGAGGAGCTCCTCCATGGGCGGGGCGAGGCGCATGTCGGCGTAGATGACCCCCTCGGGGCCGGCTCCGCCCTCGGACAGGTCGAACGTGAGCACGTCGGTATAGCGGTCGATGTGCCTGTACCTGCGGTTCATCACCCGCATGTATCCCGGATCGACCAGGACGATCTCGACGTCACCCTCCACCGGGGGGGAGACCATCCGCAGGAGATCCTCCGGGTCGAAGCCGGGATCGCCGACCGGGGTCTCGACGACTGGTCCGTCAGCCATGGGGATAGTCCTTCACTCTCTCGTGGAAACGGCCCTGGAGGACCTGCAGGAATGTCGCGAGGATCACGGTCAGGTTGCCGCGCGTGAGCTGGCAATCGTCGAGCTGGCCGTCGACGTCCCTCTCTTCGATGACATCCCTCACCAGCTCCTCGATGACCTCGGGCGGCTCGCCCGACATGTTCTTCGTGGCCGACTCGACGGCGTCGGCCAGCATCACGATGGCGGCCTCCCTGGTGGCGGGCTTGGGGCCTGCGTAGCGGAAATCCGCCTCCCGGGGCTCCGAGGCTCCTTCCACCCCCTGCTCCCACTCGCGCCTGGCCTTCTCGTAGAAGGCTCTCATGACCGTCATCCCGTGATGCTGGGCGATTATGTCCATGACCGGCCCGGGGACCCTGAACTTCCTTGCGAGCCTCACCCCTTCGGTGACGTGTGCCCTGAGCCTCGCGGCGCTCTCCCTGGGATGCAGCAGGTCATGGGGGTTGGGGGTCTCCGGGGGCAGGTTCTCGATGAAGTGCCTGGGATCCATGACCTTGCCGATGTCGTGGAAGAGCCCGCCGGCCTCGGCGAGGACATGGTCGGCCCCGATCGCGCGGGAGGCCTCGGAGGCGAGATCGGAGACATGCTGAGAATGCTGCCAGGTCCCCATCGCCCACCGGCTGAGATCGAGCAGGAGCGGGTGGTCCCTCTTCTTGACCTCCTCGATGGACCTGACGGTGCTGACCCCGAACTTCTCGAACAGCGGGAGAAGGGCATATGCCGCCCCCACGCCGGCGACCGGGGAGAGCAGGGTCTCGAGGATCCCGATCCACATCGGGGTGGTGTTGACCCCTATGTCGAGGAGGCGGCAGGTGAGGAACGCCGCCGTTCCCGCGAGCGAGGCGTAGACCATGCATAGCGGTATCGTGTTGCGTTTGCGGAGGTCCCACCCCGTATATGATGCGAGCGATCCCGAGGCCGTTGCGACCATGAGGCTGCTGAAGGGATGGGGATGCCCGACCGCGGTCAGCGCGGCGAACAGGATGGAGAATACCGCGCCGTGCCTCCTGTTCGTGAAAACGCTCGTGTGCAGGGCTCCGAAGGTGACGAGGGAGGCGTAGGACCCCCCGTAGAACCGCCCCGACAGCACCGAGAGGATGCCTGTGACGAACAGCGCCGCGGTCCAGCTCGTGCACAGCAGCATGACCCGTTCGCGGTCGATCCAGGCGGGCTTCATGGAATCCCTCACGTAGACGACCGCCACCGAGAAGATCCCGGCCAGCAGCAGCAGCCTGCCGGCAGCGTTCCTAGCGCGCCTGCCGCTCATCCCCTCGGCCTGTGACGACCTCAGTGCCTCGAGGTATCTGGCCGACTGCTCGGTCACGACACCTCCGGCCGGCACGATCATGTCGCCCGCGCTTATCAGGGTGTCCACCATGGAATAGCTCGAGAGGGCCTCTTCGATGCTGGCCTGCCTGCGCGCGCCATCCACGAGGACATTGGGGGAGAGGAGTGCCGAGAGCGAATCGGCCTGCCCTTCGGGAAGCCCCCCTCCGCGCAGGGTCGACGCGAACGCCGCCTCCACCTCGGACAGCCCGTGGATGTTGACGTTGCCGAGAGGAGCGGGTGTGCCGTCCATCCCGTTCCTGGTGACGATCGCCAGCCCTCCCCTGGATTCCCCGGTCAGGCCGTCCAGGTCCATCACGCCCTTCTCGTACATGATCCCGAGTTCGCGCAGGGCCCCCTGGATCACCAGGCTGTCCACCGAGAGCTCGTCCAGGCGGTTGGAGAGCCCTTCGCGGACCTCGGGCCAGACGTCGTCGGAATAGGACAGATACAGGGGGACCGTCGCCTCGACCTCCTGACTGAGCCCCGACATCTCGTCAGCGGGGAGCAGGACCTCGAAGGAGAACGGGGCTTCGATGCCGTCGGGAACTATCTCACCCTCCCTGATCTCGAAATCGTTGAGGGCGAACGAGGGCGCGACGATGAAGAGGTAGGCGCCCGCCACGGCGGCGGCACCTGCCAGCACCAGGAGCATGGCGGCCCTGCCGCCGGTCATTTCTGTTCCACCCCCGGGCTCTGCTCGTACCGGGCGAAGGCGGTGATGATCTTCTGCACGAGGGGATGCCTCACGACGTCCCTCTCGCCGAGCAGGACGAACCTGATCCCCTCGACACCTTCGAGGATCGGACGGATGCGCACCAGGCCGGAGGACGACGCGGGCTCGAGGTCGATCTGCGTGATGTCGCCCGTGATGACCGCCCTCGATCTGAACCCGAGCCTGGTGAGGAACATCTTGAGCTGGGTGAGGGTGGTGTTCTGGGCTTCGTCGAGGATCACGAAGGCGTTGTTGAGCGTCCTCCCGCGCATGTAGGCGAGAGGGGCGACCTCGATGACGCCGTTGTCCATGCTTCGCCGGAGGCGCGCCGGCGAGAGCGTGTCGTTGAGCGCGTCATAGATGGGTCTGAGATAAGGGTCGATCTTCTGCAGCAGGTCGCCCGGCAGGAAGCCGAGATTCTCGCCTGCCTCGACTGCAGGCCTGGTGATCACGATCCTCTCTACGAGGCCGTCCCGGAGCGAGGCGACCGCGGCGGCCACTGCGAGGAAGGTCTTGCCCGTGCCTGCCGGTCCGATGCTGAATACGATCTCGCTGCCCCGCATGGCGGAGATGTACTCCTCCTGGCCGGGGGTCCGGGGGGAGACGCGCCCCGCCTTGCCGGGAACGGGGAGATCCAGGCCGGGATCGCCGGGGGATGGGAAGTCCAGTGCGGTGTAGAGCGAGATGTCACGGACCGACCCGGTGGTCCCGATGTCCTCCCTGAGACGGTCGAGGACGCTGCCGGCCTTCTCTGCGGCTTCCACCGGCCCGGTGAACACCACGACTCCGTCCCTGTAGACCGCGGTGACTCCCAGCCTGCTGCATATCAGCCGCAGAAAGGAATCGCCGGGTCCGAGGACCTCGCCCGCGAGCTCGAGCGGAAGCTCCCTCTGGACCCTGACGCTTTCTAACATGCCGGATGGATCCGTCTCCCGAGAAAAGGGAAGCTCCCCCGGGACCGGAGGAGCTTCCCCGCTCGACAGTTTTCTAACGGGTGGTACCAGGCCTCGAGCCGGTCCTGGGGACGGTGAGAACCTGGCCGGGATAGATCAGGTTGGGATCGCTGATCACACCGCGGTTTGCTTCATAGAGCTGGGGCCACATGCCCCTGTCGCCGTAGACGACGCCGTAGCCGGCGATCTTGCCGAGGTAGTCACCATCGACGACCGTGTAGCTGCTGACCATGGGCACGGGGACGATGAGCGTGTGACCGGCGTAGATCAGGTCGGGGTCGCTTATCGTCTCGCGGTTGCGCTCGTAGATCTGCGGCCACTTGGTGCCGTCGTTGAAGTAGTAGTGGTAGGACGCGATGGTCCAGAGGCACTCGCCCTCGACGATGTTGTGGGTCACGCCGGAGTTGCGGAGCCTCTCGATGTCGGCCCTGAGCTGGTTGATCTGGTTCTGGAGGCTGGCGATCTGGTTGTCCAGATCCTGAGCCTGGGCGCGCAGAGGGAGAACCTGGGGCTCCCACTCGGCTATCACATCGTCGGCCTCGGCCTTGACCCACTCCCAGTAGGCGATCTGGAGAGGGAGGTTGTCGTTGCCCATGGCGTCGATCTCATCGTGCGTGTACTGGGACAGCTCTTCAGCGGACCAGGTTCCCGCAACGGCGCCGGATGCGAGGAACAGAGTCGCTGCAAGGATCATTGCGAAGTTGCGATTCATTGCGTTCCCCCCCTCCTAGCGGCCGCCGAGTGCCTGATACTCGGCCTGGAGCTCGGCGAGCTCCTGCTGAAGTGACTGGACCTGAGCCTCCTTCTGGGGGATGGACTCGGTCAGATCTGCATACTCGGCCTGAAGGCTGGCTGCCCTGGCTTCGGCCGCAAGAGCCGCACTCCTGGCCTCGTCCCTGGCACGGATCTGTGCCTCGCTGGGACCGCAGGCGGAGAGAAGCAGGGCGGCGCTGAGAACTGCCAGGCAGAACCAGATCATCCTGGCTCTAGGCATACGCGGGACCTCCTCTCGACTGGTCAGAATGGCTGAATGGACCCCTGGGAACAACTTGAGGACCGACCCCTGTCCGACTGAAGATCGTATCCTGCCGGTGAAGCGGTGTCAAGAGCCGCTTTCACTCCGTTCGCGGAACATAAGGCCAAGCCTGCGCCTGCGGCCAGCCCTGGCCGACCTCAGAGCCCCGGCCGCGAAACCCGCGGCCAGCCCGGCGCAGTCGGCCAGGAAATCGCCGGTCGAGCAGTCCCTTCCCGGGACGTAGGCCTGGTGGATCTCGTCGAGTCCCGCCCACAGAACGCCGGAGGCGAGGGCGGCGCCGTCCGATCTCCGGAACAGGTCGCGGTTCAGCGAGATGGCGAATCCCAGCGAGGCGAACTCCACGAAATGCATGAGCTTGTCCTGATATGGGAAGAGGGGCGGGATGTAATCCGGGGCGGGATCCGAGCTCAGGATCCAGATCACCGCTGCCAGAGCGAACAGGAGCACCCTTGCCGCGACCCTCAAGGATCGACGGCCCCGTGGTTCTGTCCGGATGCGAGCAGGAGCGCGACCTGGAACCTCGAGGAGACCGCCCTCGCGGAGACCATGGCCCGCGAAGCCTCGGCACATAGCGACTCGATCCTCCTGTCGCTCCTCGTCACCGCCCCCCCCACGACGACTCTCGGCGATATCTCGCCGGACTCCAGCTTCACCTTCATGCCGTCGAAGCTCCTCACGACGCTCTCGGCGAACGCCTCCGCCGCGGCCTGGTCCATGCCGGGGATGCAGATCGCGAATTTCGAGGCCGAGAGCCTGGTGATAGCCGCCTCGGAGCCGGCAATCCCTCCGAGGCTCTCGCCGCAGGCGGACAGGAGCCTGTTCCCTCCCCTCAAACCGTGCGCGGCGTTCACCTCCTCGAGGGAATCGATCTCCACCACGAACAGGGATACGCTCCTGCCGAACCGGTAGACGTCCCTCGATGTCCGCCTCACGAAATCCATGAAGTCCACGGGATGCGGAAGCCCCGTCAGACCGTCCCTGTTCTGGAGATCCTTCTTCTGCTCGCGGAGGAGGATCTTCTCTATCGCCAGGCCGAGCAGCCCGGCCGCCAGGTCGAGCGTCCCCTCGACTCCGGTTCCGGTGCCCTCCTCCGAGGGGGATTCGACGAGCAGGACTCCGACGCTCTTGCCGGAGATCACCACGGGTGCTGCCGAGCAGCTCCCGCAGCGCACGGTCGATGGATCGGACCGGGAGAGCGTGGTGACGGCCCGCCCGCCGCTCCCGAGGCCGCAGCGCGATATCGAGTTGCCGCTCCTGATGGTCCACCCCGCCACCGAGCCCTCCAGGTCGAAGTTCATGCCGACTCGTCCCTGCGCCAGGGGGCCCAGCGATTCGTAAACGTCGAGGCTGCCGCTGTCGCCGGACAGGAGCCCGACGGTGACGGTCAGATCGTTCCCGGAGCCTGCCAGCCAGGCTGCGGTCGAGTGTATGGCCCCGCCGAGACTGCCGGCCTGGGCGATCGATTTGACGAGCTCCAGGCAGCCCTGCGAGACGGGAGCAGGATCATTCCCGCATGGACCAGTCCGCCCGGATCTGCTCCCCGGACCTTTCGCGCGCCCGCCTCCCGATGCCATCCATTCCAGCGCGAGCGACGACACCGGAAGTGCGACGAGAGGCAGGGCAGCCGCCGAAAGCCTGCCCAGGAGACCGGGGGTGATCAGGCCGCCCCTGGATGCGGTGAGCAGCCCCTCGACGAGTCCCAGGGCGATCCCGGCCTCGAGTGCGGGCCCCTGGACGGGACGCCCCGCCATCCAGGCGAGGAGCAGGAAGTAGAGCGGAGTCAGGGGCCCGCCGAAGCCTCCGGTCAGCCTCACGGAGGAGAGGACGAGGGCGGCGGCGGATGCCTGCCGGTGGGTCGACGCGCCGTTTCCGTCCCGGTGGCCGCGAGAGGCAAGGAGCGCCGCCGATGCGGCGCAGACGGCGGAGGCCGCCCAGGACCACGGGCCCGGTTCGTACCGCAGGGAAGCCAGGGAGGATGCGGCGGCCGCCGCCAGGGCGGCCGACAGCACGGCGATCCGGGAGAACCTGCGCCTGTTCACCGGGGGAGTATACTCCGATTTCGGCTTCGCCGAAATCGGCGGGTAGCATTTCAGCGGTTTCCCAGCAGGAAACCGCGGGTATGCGTGCAAGCCTCGCAAGGAAGGGCTTGATCTTCAGACAGCCCGCGGAAAGGGCTGGATCCTGCGCAGGGCGCTCTTTCCCGCGTCGGCGGGAATGAGCAGGTTCGACAGTGGTTCGCCAGCATCCAGCACGACTAGATGGGCGAACCGCGAGAGAACCCGGCGCCCGGCCTGCGTTCACGGCGGGTCAGACGCAAGGATATCGAGCAGCAGGCTGGATCGCTCCCGCATCATCGATTTCGGCTGACATGAAAATCAGTTTCCAGCCTGCCGAAATCGACGGGTAGCGCTACAGCAGTTTCCAAGCAGGAAACTGCGAGTGCGCGTGCCAGTCTCGCAGAGGCGAGACTGGACTATACACCCCGGCCCTCTCGCGGCTTGCCGAACCGGAGAATCGGAGGGTTGGCAAGCCACTGCCGGGCCTGCTCATCTCCGCGGACGCGGAGATGAGCGTGCTGCCGCTCCCAGCCCCTTGCTCCGCGGACGCGGAGCAAGGGGCTTGACTCTCCTCTTTGTTGAAACAATTTATTAGTGCTTTCCGATCCGTCGATCCGAAACTGCTTGACAGATACGGATGTTCCATTACGCGGTTCCCGGATACGGCCGCTGGGCAGGCGCATTCGCCCCCCATATCTCTCGTTAACCCGAACCGATTGAGGGACTCAATGGTAGAAAAGCCGCTCGACGGTCATTCCCTTTCCGATCTCGAGAGCATGACGCTGGTGGAGCTCCAGGCCATAGCCAAGAGCATGGAGATCAAGGGTATCGCCGGTTGCAGGAAGCGAGATCTCATCCAGATGATGCTCGAGAGCCAGACCGAGAAGAACGGGCTCGAGTTCGCGACGGGAGTGCTGGAGACCCTGCCCGAGGGGTACGGCTTCCTCAGGGCCGTCGAATCCAACTACCTGCCAGGGACCAACGACATCTACGTCTCCCCGTCTCAGATAAAGCGGTTCGGACTCCTGACGGGCGACACGATATCTGGCCAGGTCAGGCAGCCCAAGGAAGGCGAGAAGTACCTCGCCCTCCTCAGGGTCGAGACGGTCAACCAGAAGAGCCCCGATCTCGCCAGGACACGGCGCAACTTCGACGAGCTGACCCCCTACTACCCCAAGGAGCGCTTCATCCTGGAGCACGACTCGGAGGAGTTCAGCGGCCGCATCATGGATCTCCTGACCCCGCTGGGGAAGGGGCAGCGCGCCCTGATAGTCTCCCCGCCGCGGGCGGGCAAGACCATACTCCTCCAGCACATAGCGAACAGCATAGCCATAAACCACCCCGAGGTGGTGCTCATCGTCCTCCTGATCGACGAGAGGCCCGAAGAGGTCACGGACATGAAGCGCAACGTCAGGGGCGAGGTGATCAGCTCCACGTTCGACGAAGCCCCCAAGCGCCACGTCCAGGTGGCCGACATAGTGCTCGAGAAGGCCAAGAGGATGGTCGAGAGCGGCCACGACGTCGTGATCCTGCTCGACTCCATCACGCGCCTCGCCCGGGCCAACAACACCGTGATCCCCCATTCCGGCAAGATCCTCTCCGGCGGTGTCGACTCCAACGCCCTGCAGCGCCCCAAGAGGTTCTTCGGCGCGGCCAGGAAGGCCGAGGAGGGCGGTAGCCTGACGATAGTCGGGACGGCCCTCGTGGACACCGGCAGCAGGATGGACGAGGTCATCTTCGAGGAGTTCAAGGGAACCGGCAACAGCGAGATAGTCCTCGACAGGAGGCTCGCCGACCGCAGGGTCTTCCCCGCCATCGACATCACGAAGTCGGGCACCAGGCGCGAGGAGCTGCTCCTCGACGAGGAGACCCTGAGCAAGGTCTGGATAATGAGGAAGATCCTGGTCGACCTCAATCCCGTGGAGGCCATGGAACTCCTCAAGAAGCAGATCTCCCAGCACAAGTCCAACAAGAGGTTCCTTGACGCGATGGCGAGCATGTCCCAATGATGCCCCGCGTCCGGAGAGCCGGAATTTCCAAGGAGCGGCAGAGGTGAAGAAGGACATCCATCCGAAGTACGAAGAGGCCACTTTCTCCTGCGCCTGCGGGAACACCATCCGCACGCGCTCCACGTCCGGCGACGTCAAGTTCGACATCTGCTCGAGCTGCCACCCGTTCTACACCGGCAGGCAGAAGCTCATCGACTCCGCCGGGATGGTGGACAAGTACAACCGGAAGTACGGCCGCAAGGACTCCGAAGGCAAATAGGCCGCTGGCTCCCTCGCGAGTCCGGCAGGATCCGGGTATAGATGACCGACAGCGTGGACAAGCCGACCGACTCCGGGGCGCAGGCGGGGTCCTGCCGGCTCGAGAAGGCCGGCGGGCAGGCCGTGATCGAGGGCGTGATGATGCGCTCCTCCACGCGGGCGGCGGTGGCCGTGCGCACTCCCGACGGCTCCATAGCCGGCAGGATCCTGGACGCCGGGCCCCTCGCCTCGCGGAACCCGGTCTGGCGGAAGCCCGTGCTCAGAGGCGCCGCCTCCCTGTTCGACTCGCTGCGCATGGGCATGGCCGCCCTGAGCTGGTCTGCCGAGATGGCGGAACCGGCGAAGGAGAAGGGCAAGGGCGGCGGGGACGGGTCGTTCCTGTCGTTCGCGCTGGGCCTCCTCCTGGCGGCCGCCCTCTTCGGCTGGCTCCCGATACGCCTCGGCATGCTCATCAGCGGTGACAACCATCTCTGGATCAACCTGCTTGCGGGGCTCTTCCGCATAGCCGGCTTCTTCGCCTACGTGGCCGCGATCTCCCTGATCCCCGAGATCAGGCGCGTGTTCGTCTTCCACGGAGCGGAGCACCAGACCATCCATGCCTGGGAGGGCGGGGCGGAAGACCTCGCCGGGGCCGCAGGGCTCGCCGATCCCAGGCACCAGCGCTGCGGCACGAGCTTCATCTTCCTCGTCATGCTCCTGGCCGTGGCCTTCTACTCCGTCGTCGACTTCACGGTGGCGCTGGCCACCGGCAGCAGTCCCGCAGCCCACTGGAGGCTTCTCTATCATCTCCCGCTCCTGCCCCTGGTGATGGGGATCTCCTACGAGATACTGCGGCTGGTCGACAGGAACCTCGAGAGGTCATCGCTCGCGCGGGCGCTCGCCTGGCCCGGCCTCCTGCTGCAGAGGTTCACGACCCGCAAGGCGGGCCCGGCCGAGGTCGAGGTGGCGGTGGCGGCCCTGAAGCTGGCCGTCGGCGAGGACCCCGGCCCCTCGGTCCGGCTGGTGACGCCGGAATGAACGAGCTCCCGGGCATCATCGCGAGGATCGCGGAGATAGACGACCTCCTGTGCCTTCCGGAGACGCAGCGCAGCTCATCGTCCATTCGCGCACTATCCTCCGAGCGTGCAGCCCTGTCGAGGATAAGGGACGCGCTGGAGGCGCTCGCCTCGGTCGGTAAGCTGGTGGAGGAGCTGGAGGAGGCCCTTTCCGGCGACGATCCCGAGCTGGTCGAGATGGCGAGGGACGAGCTGCCCGGAGTCAGGGAGCAGCGGGCCGCGCTCGAGGACTCCCTGAAGAGGATGCTCCTCCCGAGGGACGAGAACGAGGGCAGGAACGTCATCGTGGAGATACGCGGAGGCACGGGAGGCGAGGAGGCTGCCCTCTTCGCCGCCGACGTGTTCAGGATGTACTCCGGCTATGCCGCGCGCAGGGGCTGGAGGATCGAGGTCCTCGGCAGCAGGCCCTCCGAGAAGGGCGGCTTCAAGGAGATCTCCTTCTCGGTGTCGGGCGAGGGCGTGTATTCCCGAATGAAGTACGAAGCCGGCGTCCACAGGGTCCAGAGGGTGCCCGAAACGGAGGCCCAGGGCAGGATCCACACCTCCGCCTGCACGGTCGCGGTCCTCCCGGAGGCCGAGGAGGTCGAGCTCGACATCAGGCCCGACGACCTGAAGATCGATGTCTACAGGTCCACCGGACCGGGCGGCCAGAGCGTGAACACGACGGATTCGGCTGTGAGGATCACCCACCTCCCGACGGGGCTCGTAGTCACCTGCCAGGACGAGAAGAGCCAGCACAAGAACAAGGCCAAGGCCATGAAGGTCCTCTCCTCCCGGCTCCTCGCGCTGAAACAGGAGGCGGCGGAATCGGAGCGGGCCTCGGCAAGGCGCTCCATGGTGGGCTCCGGCGACAGGAGCGCCAAGATCCGCACCTACAACTTCCCCCAGTCCAGGGTCACCGATCACAGGATACACCTGACGGTGCACAGCCTCGAGCAGGTCATGACGGGCGACCTCGACGGGATCGTGGACGCCCTGGTATCGGCCGAGCAGGACCGGCTCCTCTCGGAACGCACCACCGGCGGATCGCAGGGAGGGTGACGGTCAGGGAAGCCCTTGCGGCCGCCTCCAGGGCCCTGGGGTCTTCCGGATGCCCCGATCCCGGGATCGATGCTGAGCTCCTCCTCATGCACGTGCTCGGCCTTCCCAGGCACGCCCTCCACATGTCGTCCCGGATGTCTCTGGATCCCGGCAGCGAGGGGGAATACTTCGCCCTGGTGGAGGCCAGGGCCGGCAGGATCCCTCTGCAGCACCTGACCGGGGAAGCCTGGTTCATGGGACGCAGATTCCTGTCGGGGCCGGAGGCGCTCGTGCCGAGGCAGGAAACAGAGTCTACCCTCGAAGCCCTGCTCGGCATGCTCGACCCGGAACCATCCAGGCTCCTCGACGCAGGCACGGGCTCGGGCGTTATCGCAGTCACGCTGGCGCTCGAGTTCCCGGGATGCCTCGTGGTCGGGAGCGACATATCCCCCGCCGCCCTCGGCCTTGCCGCTCGCAACCGCGCCCTGCACGGCGCATGGAACACCGCCCTCGTGAGGTGCGACCTGGGCGGTGCGCTCGGGAGGGGATTTGACGGCATCGCTGCCAATCTCCCATACATACCATCCGGAGTGATTCCGACCCTCGAGCCCGAGGTGTGCATCCACGACCCGGCCTCCTCCCTCGACGGGGGCCCCGACGGCATGGCCCTGATACGGAGATTCTCCGGGGAGGCCGTCAGGCTGCTGAGGCCCGGAGGGGCCCTGGTGATGGAGGCGTCGGGACCTCAGCCTTCGATCCTGGCTGCGGTGCTGGAGTCAGCGGGGGGATGGAGCGACGTCAGGCACGGGCCCGACCTTTCCGGCAGGCCGCGCTGGGTTGCCGCGAGGAGGACATGAGGATCCGCAGGAGAAGGTCGCAGGCGGTATCGGTCGGTGGAGTGGCGATCGGCGGCGGCGCCCCGGTTTCCGTCCAGTCCATGACGAACACGCCCACTTCAGACGCCCGTGCCACCATCGCACAGATAGGGTCGCTGGCGAGGGCCGGAGCCCAGATAGTCAGGGTCTCGGTCCCCGACGAGGCATCCGCCTCCACCCTCCATTCGATAGCCGCCGAGAGCTGCGTCCCGCTGGTGGCGGACATCCACTTCCGGCACGATCTGGCGATCGCGGCGGTCGATGCCGGGATCTCCAAGCTGCGCATCAACCCGGGCAACATCCGCAGGCCCGCGGATGTCCGGGCCGTGGCCGAGAAGGCTGCCTCGAAAGGCATCCCGATAAGGATCGGCATCAATTCCGGCAGCATCCCGGGAGATATCAGGGAGAGGTTCGGCACCGGGTCGGACGCGCTCTGGGCCGCTGCCGAGCGCCATCTCCGGATGCTCGACGAAACAGGCTTCACCGACACGGTCATCTCGCTCAAGGCGAGCGACCCGATGACGACGGTGGAGGCCAACCTGCGGGCGGCCAGGGAGTGCGACAGGCCGCTCCATCTCGGTGTCACCGAAGCCGGACCCTCCCTCGGGGGGGCGGTCAGGAGCTCGGTGGCCATGGCGCTGCTGCTGGCAAGGGGAATAGGCGACACGATCCGGGTCTCTCTGTCCGGCCCTCCCGAGGACGAGCCCTTCGTGGCCTGGGAGATCCTCTCCTCGCTCGGGCTGGGGAGCATCCACCCGAGGCTGGTGAGCTGCCCCACCTGCGCCAGAACGCGGATAGACGTGGCGGGGCTGGCGGAGGAGGTTTCCGGGATGCTCAGGGGGATGCGCGGTTCGTTCACGGTAGCTGTGATGGGATGCGAGGTCAACGGCCCCGGTGAGGCCCGGGACGCAGACTTCGCCGTAATAGGGAGCCCCGCCGGAGTGATCCTGTTCGAGGGGGGCCGGAGGCTCCCCGGGACGGTGAGCCCTGGCGAGGTCCGCGCCAGGATATCGGAGGAGCTCGAAAGGCTCGCCAGACAACACGGAGGTCCGTTGAGTTGACAGCATCGGGCGTAGTGCAGGCACTCCTCAGGAAGCTCGCCGAGAGCGAGTACGAAGAGGTGGACATCAGGTTCTCCGACGTGCTGGGCTGCTGGCGGCACGTAACCCTACCGGCCAGGAGCATCAAGCCCGAGCTCTTCACGAAGGGCGTGGGCTTCGACGGATCCACCCTCTCGGCCATGACCCCCACGGAGGCCGGCGATCTGGCTCTGGTGCCCGATCCCAGGAGGGTCTTCGACGATCCTTTCACGAAGCAGTCCACACTGTGCCTGATAGCCGACATCCTCCATCCCGACACGGGGCAGCCGTTCTCCCGCGACCCCAGGGGCGTGGCCAGGAAGGCGCAGGACCTCCTGCGGGAGTCCGGGTTCGCTACCGAGAGCTTCTGGGCTCCCGAGTTCGAGTTCTACCTGTTCGACAAGGCCTGCATCTGGAACGAGCCGTGCAGGGTCGGATACGAGTTCGCGAGCCTCGAGAACCATAGGAATTCGGCCTCGCCCGAGTCGCTGGGGCTCTTCCACCAGACCGAGAGCGCCTACCACAGGATGTTCCCGGTCGACAGCCTCCACGACGCGAGGGCCGAAATGGTCTCGCTGCTCCAGGCGGCGGGCATCCAGGTGAAGTACCACCACCACGAGGTCGGCAGGATGGGGCAGGTGGAGATCGAGGTGGCGTTCGCGCCGTTCCTCAGCTCGGCCGACAACGTGATGATCACCAAGCACATCGTCAGGAACGTCGCGCTCAGGCACAACCTGGCTGCCACGTTCATGCCAAAGCCCATGAAGGGCGAGCCGGGCAACGGCATGCATTTCCACCTCTACTTCCTCAACGGCGAGGAGAGGGTGTTCTTCTGCGAGGAGGGCTACTGCCACCTGAGCGAGACCGCCCGCAGCGCCATCGCCGGCATCCTGCACCACGCGCGGGCTCTCTGCGCCTTCACCAACCCCTCCATCAACAGCTACCACCGGCTGGTGCCCAACCAGGAGGCTCCCGTCTACAGGTTCTTCTCGGGCGCGAACAGGAGCGCGGCCGTGCGCGTTCCGGCTTACGCGAGGACACCCGAGTCGATGAGGTTCGAGTACAGGGTGCCCGACGGCTCGGGGAATCCGTATCTGTGCATGGCTTCGATCCTCATGGCGGCGCTCGACGGCATAAGGAAGGACATGGTCCCCGAGGAGATGGGCTTCGGCCCCATCGACGCGAACGTCTTCGCCCCGGGATACGACACCTCGGGGCTCGAAGTCCTGCCCGAGAGCCTCGACGAGGCCCTCGACAGCCTCGAGACGGACAGGTCCTTCCTGGAGGAGGGCGGGGTGTTCGAGCCCGACCTCATCGATGCATACATCGACGCCAAACGCGAAGAGACATTGCTGCTCCGCGGCAATCCCCATCCGCTCGAGCATTTCCTTTATTTCAACATCTAGGAGGATCGGCGTGACATCGAGAACAGCCTCCGTATCCGCAGCCGCACTGGCGCTGGCGCTCGCCCTGGCCGCCGGATGCGGGGAGAAGCCGGTCGACACCGTCCCGGACTGGGCCGAGGGAGCCCCGCAGAGGACGCTCGCAGTCGTCGACAGCATCGGCATCGAACTCGGCGACAGCGCCTACGTCTTCGGCCAGATCGCCGGGGTCGCGTGGTCACCGGCGGGTGAGATAGCAGTGCTCGACCTCAAGAAGTGCTCGATCCTGTTCTACGACCGGGACGGGACCTATCTGAGGTCCGTCGGCCGCCAGGGCAGCGGCCCGGGAGAGTTCCTCACGCCTTCGGCCTTCGCCTTCAGGCAGATCGACGGGAGCATGGCCGTGGCCGACGCCATGGCCGCCAAGATAATCGTATTCGATTCGACCGGCGCCCCGTCGGGCGAGATATCGGGCTTCTTCCCGACAGTGCCTGTCCAGATCTCGGCGCTCGACTCGACCGCCATAGTCGGCCTCAAGCCCGATTTCGAGCAGAACGACCAGGGCATGTTCATGGGCTTCACCCTGGCGCGATGGGAGGGCTCGTCGGCCGAGCCGGCGGTCGTCTACCACAGCGAGATGGCGCCCTTCGACCCGACGGACCTAGCCTCGAGCATGTCGTCGATATTCTCGTTCGCCACAACGCCTGACGGCAGGGTGTTCAGGGCCCCGATGTCGCCGGACGAGTATCTGGTCGAGTGCTACGAACCCGACGGGACCGTCTTCCTTTCCATCAGCGAACCCTACGAGCCGGTGCCCAAGACGGAGGAGGAGATCGCCGACGAGAAGGCCTTCGTGGAGGAGAGGATGGCCGCCTCAGGCACGCCTCCGGAAATGATCGCGTGGGAGCCCGATCCCATGAGGGCCGCCGTTTCGGGTCTCCTCACCGACGCCAGCGGCAACGTCTGGGTGAGGCGCGGCTGGGTCGTCGACGCCGTCTATGACGTGTTCGACACGGCCGGATCCCTTCAGTACACCGTCACCGTCGACTACCCGGGCAGCACGGAGTACTGGACCGTCGTTTCGGGCGGAGAGGGCTTCCTGGCCTTCGACGCCAACCCGGAGACCTACGGGCGGGTTTTCGTGCTGGAGCTGAGATAGGGTAGCTCCCGGTCGCGGAAGGCTGCGAGGGGCGGCCCGGGGCCGCCCCTCCCTTCTCTGCGGGATGTTGCGGATCAGTCGTAGAGGGCGAAGATCTCGCTCTCGGAACGCCTCTGCTGCGTCACTTCGATCCTGATCGCCCCTGCTGCTCCGCCGGAATAGTCCTTCACCGTGATCAGGGCGGTACCGGACTGGGCCGGCGAAGGGTCGATCCTCAACAGCGCATCCGGATAGCCGCCGCTGTCGTCGTCGCTCAGGGTGGTGCCGTCGGGCAGGACCGCCTCGATCCATGGATCGACGACATCGCTGCTCGCGCTGATCAGGTAGATGCTCCCGGCCATTATCTCGAGGTTGTAGTAGAGTTCGGGCGATGCCCAGCCCAGCTCGGCATCGACCGGCCTGCCCGGAGTCAGTGACGCGGGCTGGGTGGCCGCGGCCTCGTAGCGGAACCCGACCTCTCCCTCCTCGGTGCCGGAGTAGCTCGTGACGACGGCCACGTACTCCCCAGGGGACAGCATCTTCGTCAGTCCGGCGTCGGAGCCCCTGAAGTCGTCGTTGCTCCCGACGCACGACACCAGGCCTCCGTCCATCGACAGGAGGCACAGATAGGCGTCCAGATCGCCGGACGTGGCGGAAAGGTCGTACAGCCCGGCCTCGTCGGGGCCGATGGTGAAACCGAAGAACTCGCATGGCGTCGCGGCCGTGATCAGCAGGTCGTAGGGCTTCTCGGTCGAGATCCCCGGCCAGATCGTGATGGCCAGATTGCGACCCTGCTCGACGCTGCCGTAGAAAGTCACGGCAGACCCTCCGGCATCTGCGATCACGGGCTCCAGGGAGCCCATCTCGTAGCACTCGAGATCGAGGGTGTACGACCCCTCGGTGCCGCTCGCGTAGGGGATGATGACCGCGGCGTACCTGCCGGGCTCGAGCACCTGGTCGATTCGGGAGGAGAGGCTGCCCGAGTAGTCGTCGTTGTGGATCACGTAGTCGTACTCGTCGCCGTCGATCTCGACCAGCGCCAGTACGGGATCGAAATCCTCCGATTCGAGCACCAGGGAGACGAGCTGCTCCGAGGCGACGTCGAAGGGATGGATCCTCGCCGAGTTGTAGCCGTCGACGTACATGAAGGCGTCGAGCTCGTCGCCGAGCAGGTCATCCGCCGGTTCGTCGTCCTTGTCCTCTATCAGGTCGCCCTTGAGGGTGCCGAGAGACAGGTCGGTGCAGACGGCGAACTCCTCGATGTCGGCTTCCGAGGCCTCGGTCGACACCAGTTCGTATTCGCCGCCGGAGCCGTCCAGGGCGAAGACCGCCAGCTTCGCCCCCCGCGGGATGTCGCTCAGCACGAGCCTGGAGTCTGTCTCGTCGTCCCAGTCGTCGCCCACGGCGATCACGGCTCCATCGCGGTCGAACGCCACCGCCACGGGGTCGAAGTCGCGGCTCGTCACCTCGATGACGATGTTCCTGCCGGGAGCGAGCCCGAACTCGGCGCAGGGTGAGCCCCCGTCGACGGGTCTGCCCTCGGCCAGGAGCAGGATCTCTGCATCCTCGAGGACGTCCTCGACGGAGTCGTCCTGTCTGGTGATCTCGCCCGCGAACTCGGTGTCCGTACCTATCCGCCTGCCGCAGCCCGTGGCCGCCAGCAGGAGAACTGCCAGAACAACTGCGAGCCTCCTCATCAGTCTCCCTCCCGGCGCGGGGCGGATATGGTCCGCTCCCGCGGCACCTGAGTCCTTACGAATCGCAGACCGCCCGCCCTGGCCGGGTTGAGCGCCAGGGCCAGCCTCCCCGACAGGAGGTCGAACACCTCGCTGCCCAGGACTTCCATCCTCCAGCCTCCCAGCCCGTCGTCCCCCGGATCGGCTGCATCCTCCCCGGGCTTCGACGAGGACAGCCTGTCCAGGAGGTCCCTCGGCATGAGCAGCGAGGGAGCGATGCGGAGCTGGCTCGCCTTCTGCTTGACATAGATCCTGAGGATGTCGGCCCTTGCGGACGCGGTGCCGTCGGGCCTCTGGACCCTGATCTCCGGCACGTCCGTCGGCGGATCGGATACCGTCTTCCCTACGACTTCGAGTATCTCGGCCCCCCATTTCCCGGCGAAGCCGGAGGGCAGGCCCCGGAGCCTGTCCAGAGAGTCCATGGAGCCCGGTGACATTACGGCGAGCCTCGCGAGCAGAGAGTCCGACGCTATGTGCTGCCTGGGCCTGTCGAGGTCGCGGGCGCGCATCTCGCGCCATCCCACCAGGCGCCACAGCACCGGCAGGTTCGACCGCTTGATCTTCCCAGACGACCTGGCCCTCCTGAAGATGTCGGGAAGCGACACCTCGTAGGTCTCGGGCCGCACGAGCTCCTCGGCTTCGAGCCTGTACCAGTCCGTCCTCTTCTTCCGCGCCAGCTCGGAGTCGAGCCTGGCATGCAGTTCCAGGAGGAACCTGACGTCATCAAGGGCGTAGTCGAGCTGCTCCTCCGCGAGGGGCCTCCGGGACCAGTCGCTCAGGCAGAATGCCTTCCGCGACTTGATCCCGCAGACGTCCTGCAGGAGGTTGTGCAGGCTGCACTGTTCGCCGTAGCCGAGGAAGGCGGCCGCGACCTGCGTGTCGAACACGTTGGCGAGCCGACCCCTCGGGAGGGTCCGCCTCAGGATGGCGATGTCGTTCCTGGCGGAATGCATCACCTTCGTTATCGAAGGATCGGCGAAGACAGGTTCGAGCGGGGCCAGGTCGCCTACGGCGAGCGGGTCGACCGCCCAGGGACCGTCCTTGTCGGCTATCTGGACGAGGAAGAGCTCCGGCCAGAACCTTCGCTCGCTGTGGAACTCGGTGTCCACGGCGATGGTGCTCGATTCGCCGAGTCTGTCGCAGAAGGAGAGGAACGCCCCTCGGTCGGCGATGAGCCGTTCGGAGGGGGCCTCGTTCGCCGCGGGTTCCGCCGGTTCCGGACGCTTCCTCCTGAACGGCATCAGGGAACCTCCACGGTTGTGAGCTCTTCGTGGTATGGACACCAGATTCCCGAATCCTGCAGCGAATAGAAGGAATACCCGTCCACCGGGCACCTGTAGCCGCCGGGGAGTCCGATCTCCCCCCCGCTCGACTCCCATATCTCCCGAAGGTCGCCGGGGAACGGGTTCCCCCGGGCCACCCAGTCGCCCACCATTGCGGCCACATCGGCCCTCCTGGCGCCGCATTCGTCGCCTTCGAGGACGATACCCGCGCCGAGATGCCCCGCCGGGCAGACCAGCCTGCCGTCCGCGACTGTGTAGCCGGCTCCGGAGAACGGGCATGCCATGCCGGAGACATCGGCCCCCGCCGCCGCCGCGGGCACCACGGTCGAAAGGGCGTAATCCATGCAGACCACCGACGCGGAGCCCATCAGCGCGTCGATCCTGGTGTCGCCGGTGATGCGCCACTCGCCGTCTTGGTTCCTGAACCAGAGGATCCTGCCGCCGCCCTCTCCGGAGGGTATCTCGAGAGGCCAGCCCCTCGGGCCGAGCCTGCCGATGCTGCCTCCTCCCGCGCCGCCCTCGAAGGGTTCCATCCGGCCGAGGGCGGCCTCGGGTACGAGATCGGCGAGGCTGTCGGCCAGCATGGAGCGTGCGTCCGCCGGTTCCCCCCGCCCCAGCGAGGAGAGGTACCTGGACGCGGTGTCGCGTATCCCGCTGCCGGGGCTGCCGGGGAGCGCGGTGAGGACCAGGACGGCCGCGAGGGCGGCCGGGGCTGCGGCCTCGAGCAGGCGCCTCAACGGCCCGAGCCTCCCGTGCCGAAGAGGTCGGTGAAGTCGAGTCCGAGCCCCGTGACCGCTATCCCCCACTCCTTGTAGGCATTCCTGCCCGACAGCCGGTAGTAGATGTCACCGGTGAAGGAGGTGGATGCACCTCCGAGATCGAAGCCCGCCCTGAGGTCGAGGGCGCTGGTGGAGGTGTCTTCGAGCTTCTCCCAGCCTTCGCCGAAGTCGGCCTCCACGTCGCCCCTGGTGGAGAACTCGCCGCCGATCCGGACGTCCAGTTCGGGATTCGCTGCGAAGACGAGGAAATCGGTGGTCCTGAACTCGATCGGCGGGCGCGTGTCGCACGAGTCGCGCGGGAAGGTGGGATCGGCGCTCCATGCGGAGAGGCTGTACCGCAGGCCGCCGGTGCCCCTGAAGAGCACCCCGGGCCCGGAAACCGGGGTCTCAACGGTAACGGCTCCGTCGAACGCCAGATGCGGGTCGCTCTCGGAATAGTCGCCCGACTCGAGGTAGCCCTTCAGGGGGATCCTGATGCCCAGGCGGCCTATGACCATGGGATCCCTCTCGATCCAGCCGTCGAGCGTGATCCAGGGATCCGTGATGCCGGCGCCCGACGTGTCGGCGGCGCCGGAGACCTGGATGTAGGCCGGGATGAGGATGCTCACGGTGTGGCTGTTCGTGAGGCCGTACCTGCCGGATGCCGCCACTTTGAGCACGGAGAGGGAAGTCCCGAGATCCTCCTGCACGGAACCACCGGTGGAATCGGTGACCCATCGGCTGCCCGCACTGAAGAACCCGATCGCCACGTCTCCGTCGCTGGCCATCGAGGGCAGCACGGCCGACAGGTTCTGGTAGTACAGGATGTCCCAGCCCGAGGCCCGGCCGGCCGTGAGAGCGCAGGCGAGGGCCGCGAGCAGCGCTGCACGGGGCGCGGCTCCGAGCAGCGGGAAGCTGCGAAGATCCATGGGAACCTCCAATGCGTTGTCGGAACCGTTTCCAGCCCCGCCATCCCCGGGGGACGGCGGGCCTCTATCTCCCTGAGATCCTGAATCCCGACCCCACCGCTCCCGGATGGGCATGAGAATCCACCGAATCGACCACCGCACCGGCAGGTCCAGTGCGGCAGAGATCCACCAGCCGGGCGACCGAGCGATCGGAGCCGGAGGCGGCGATTTCCACGGAGCCGTCGGGATTGTTGGCCACCCAGCCGTCCACTCCCAGATCCCTGGCGGTCCGCATGACCCACCAGCGGAACCCCACCCCCTGGACAAGGCCCCTCACGACTATCCTGATGACAGCCAATTGGTATCCTTCCAATACCTTAGTCATATTGACAACGGCGTCCCTTTCAGTTCTTTATATACGCAAGTGCGTCCAACCCGGAAAAGGAGGGTCAATTGAAACGAGCAATGGTACTGGCAGCGGTGATCCTGCTGGTGTCAGCCCAGGTGGCGGTTGCAATGCCATCCTTGATGGGCTTCCGCGGCATAAACAGGATCGTCGACGCACGCCCCGTCGGAGAGGGCGAGATCATGTTCGGGCTGATGGGCCGCTACTGGGCCAGCACGAACGAGATCGACGGCATGCCGTTCCACTCCTTCGGCCCGGTCTATCATGACACTCTCGACATTTCCGACACCGAGCACTACGGCGACGGATACTTCGTGGTCGGATACGGCCTGACCGACTTCATGGAACTCGGAGCCAGGCTTTCCTACGTCGTAAACCAGTACGAGAGGGACATGACCCAGCCCCGCGGGTTCCTCACGGGCCGCTGGGACGGAGCGGACGGCCTGGGCGACGCGATGGTCGGGCTCAAGCTGGGCTTCACCCCGACTCCCTCGAACAACGTGATGTGGCTCGGCCTGCAGAACTGGTGGAACTTCGCCCCCTCGACCAACAAGACGACGATGTCCGAGGACTACTGCGGGCTGTGGTTCGATGACATGCCGATGTACGACACCCGCAGGCCCACGCTCTCCACGGGCCACACGTCGTTCGGCGTGGGCGGCCTGGTTTCCTTCGACATGGCAGAGATCTGGGCCAGCAGCCCCATCAGGCTCCACATGAACGCCGGCTGGGCACACTACAAGCAGTCCTTCGACATGGTCGACTTCAGGGTCGACATGGACTCCACCGGCTACACCTTCTCGGACTCCACGTCCGTGCATCTGAACGTCGAGGACAACGTCCTCCAGGCCGGCGCGGGCATAGAGTTCCCGACGAAGTTCGCTGTCCTGTTCGTCGAATACTCGCTGCAGGAGTGCCTCGACAGGGAGGGCCAGAACAGCACGGCCTACCTGACTCCCGGCATCCGCTTCATAACGTCGAGCGGAGCGTTCCTCGACGTCACGTTCGACCTGGGCATGACCGACTTCGACCGCAACCTCAGCGACCTCGGCCATGACCTCTACCAGAGCGGCCCCGTGACCGACGAGCAGCGCGAGGAGCTCACTCCCCTGCCGTTCGGTTCGGCCAACGACTGGGGCATCGGCTTCGACCTGGCCTTCTCCAGCGACCTCATCCGCGAGTCCACGCCTCCCACCGAGGGCAGGATCTCCGGCATGGTCACCAGCTCGGTCGACGGCACGGCCCTTCCCGCCGAGATCACCTTCCCCGGCTCCACGGTCGCGATGGTGGCGACCGATCCGGCCACCGGCTTCTACACCGTCATGGTCCCGGGCGGCAGCACGGCGATGTCGGTCACCTCGCCCGGCTACATGCCCGGTTCCGCAACGGTCATCATCGAAGCCGGCCAGTCCGTGGTGAAGGACTTCACCCTCATCCCGACGCCCGCCGGCGGCATAGTCACCGGCACCCTCACCTCCAGCGAGGACGGATCCCCGCTCGTGGGCACGGTGTCCATCACCGACGGCCCGGCGCCGATCTCCGTCACCTCCGGTCCCGACGGCGTGTACCAGATGGAAGTCCCGGCCGGCACCTGGACCCTCAAGGGCGAGGCGGCCGACTTCCTGCCCAGGTCCCAGCCGGTGGTGGTCCCCGCCGACCAGACCGTCGTGGTGAACCTCGAGCTCAGGCCGGCCCTGGTCGAGGGCCAGGTCCTCAGCTTCAACAACATCTACTTCGACTCCGGCAGCGCGACCCTGAAGCCCGAGTCCTACGCGGTCCTCGACGGAGTGGTGGAGACCCTGCTCGAGAACTCCGAGGCCAGCGTCCGCATCGCCGGGCACACAGACTCCGACGGCAGCGAGGCCTACAACCAGACCCTCAGCGAGCAGAGGGCGGAGGCCGTGTTCACCTACCTGGTCAACCACGGAGTGGCGGCCAGGAGGCTCTCCACGATCGGCTACGGCGAGTCCTCGCCGGTCGTCCCGAACACCTCCGCTGCCAACAAGGCCCAGAACAGGAGAATCGAGTTCACGGTCCTCTCCGTGAACTGAGAACGTCACGTTCCAGCGGGGCGGCCCACCCGGGCCGCCCCTGCTCTTGGCGGGTAGATGAAGTCAACCAGATCCAGCGCGCTCACTGCACTGGCAGCCCTCTGCCTGGCAGCATCGGCACCGGCATGGGCGGTACCCGGCCTCTTCGGACTCCGGGGTCTGCCTTCGACAATCGATGCCCGCGCCACCGCTGCGGGCACGGGTTCGGCTTCCACCTGGCTCCTGTACCAGTCCGCGGGAGTGAGCGACACGCTCCAGTTCTCCCCTCCCCTGGTGCCGAGCGTCGACACCCTCCTCGCAGTCGAGGACACCGAGCACTATCTGGATGCGAGCATCCAGATAGGCTACGGCATCACCGACAGGATCGAGGCGGCAGTCATCATCAACTCCCAGCTCTCGGGCTTCGAGTACGACCAGGTCTTCCCCAGGGGTGACCATGTCGGTTTCTCCGACATAGCCTGGGGGTTCTCGGAGGCTGTCGTCTCGGGGAAGTACTCGTATCCCGTCCGCGAGGACATGACCGCCGCCGGGATCGTTCACGTAAGCGTGCCTTTCGGGGAGGCCTTCCCCGACACCTGCGCCGACTATGACGGCTACTGGAACGAGTACGACCTGATGACGCAGGTCAGAAGGCCCTACATAGGCACGGGCGGGATCTGCTACGGTCTGACGGGAGCATTCACCGCGGAGTCGAGGTACGTCACCGGCCATGCGAATGCGGGAGTGATGATGTGGTCGCAGAAGACCACGGTCGATGACGAGGAGATCACCCAGTCCGACATGTCGATCGACTTCTCCATCGGGGGCGAGGCTCCCACGCCTCTGGCCGTCTTCTTCCTGAGCGTCTCCGGGAGGATGTTCCCGGGGCGCTCGTCCGATCCGGGGTACTCCATGCCCATGTGGGCCGACCTCGGCATGAGGATCACCGAGAGCTCCTCGGGCGCCTGGATGGACCTGATGGGCAGGATGGGCTTCTCCAGCTACGACAGGGACGAGGCCTCGCAGGACACGGTCAACGCGATGCCCATCCCGCAGGGCCTGCCGGGGGACTTCGGAGTGATGCTCTGCCTCGGATACGATCTGGCGCTCATCGAGGACGACGGCGGTACGGGAATAATCTCCGGCACCGTGCGCGACGCCTCCACCGGCGATCCGATCTCCGCCACCCTGTCCTTCCCGGGAGTCACGGCCTCCCCGGTGCAGTCCGATCCGGCCACGGGAGCGTACACGGCGGTCGTCCCCGCGGGTGACGTCCCCGTCGTGGCCGAAGCCGCGGGCTTCACGGGCGGACAGGCCTCTGTACGGGTCGAGCGCGACGGCACGGCATCGGCGGACTTCGACCTCTCACCCGCCCAGGCTGCCCAGTCGACCGGCACCGTCACGGGCGTGGTGACCGACGAAGCCACTAGGGCCGCCATCTCCGCGACCGTGACCGAGACTTCCTCGGGCGCTGCGGCGACCGCAGGGCCCGACGGCACGTTCACCCTCACGGCCCCATCCGGTTCGCGGGTGGTCAAGGCCGAGGCGCCGGGGTACATAGCCGAGACCCAGACCGTGATCGTGCCCGAGAATGGCGCAGTGTCCGCCTCCTTCGCACTCGGCAAGGCTCTCGAGAGCGGCCAGGTGCTCACTTTCGCCAATATCTACTTCGATTCCGGAAGCGCCACGCTGAAGGCCGAATCCTATCCCGTCCTGAACGAGATAGCCGAGCTGCTCATCGCCAACCAGGGCGTCAGCGTGCAGGTCTGCGGCCACACCGACTCCGACGGCAGCGAATCCCTGAACCAGTCGCTCAGCGAACGCAGGGCCGCTTCCGTCAAGACGTACCTTGTCAGCCGCGGGGTGGGGGCATCCTATCTCAGCACGATCGGATACGGAGAAGGCAGCCCTGTGGCGCCGAACACGACCCCCGAGGGCAAGGCGCAGAACAGGAGGATCGAGTTCAGGGTCCTCTAGCGACCTGGACCCGGATCAGTAGAACGTTACGTCAGCGAAGCGCAGGGAGGCCCGGGCATCCGCCCCGGGCCTCTCCGCATCGAGCTATTCCTCTACCGACGGTTTCGCTCCCGTCGCCTTCCACTCGAGGAACTGCCTCAGGATAGCGGCATGGTCGAACGCCATCGAGCCGTACGGGAGCTCGTCGGGCTCGAACGCACGGGCCTGCTTCGCGTCGTCGGCTCCGAGCGGCTCGCCATCAGCGCGGCAGTGGTACACGGCCGTGACCGTGTCCCCCCTGGGATCTCTCCAGGGGCGCGAATAGACGTGAAAGAGGGAGAGCACCTCCACATCGAGCGAGGTCTCCTCCAGCGCCTCCCTGCGTACGGCCACGGCAAGGCTCTCGCCCGGGTCGACGAACCCACCCGGAAGCGCCCAGCCCTCCGGGAAAAACCTCCGTTCGACGAGGACCACCCGGTCTCCCGGGAGTTCGATGATGGCGTCGACGGTGACTTCCGGCGTAACGGGTCTCATGCCCCACCAGTCCTTCGGCATCCGTTGGGTTCCAATGTGACGGACCGCGAAACCACCATGACTTCCGGCGTAACGGGTCTCATGCCCCACCAGTCCTTCGGCATCCGTTGGGTTCCAATGTGACGGACCGCGAAACCACCATGACTTCCGGCGTAACGGGTCTCATCCCTGCACCTGCCTTCCGGATGAGTACGATATCCAGCGGAGGGCGGCAGGACAAATGCGGGGGGCGGGCCCGGAGGCCCGCCCCTTCATGTCTGTTCCGATCCGTCAGAACTTCACTATGCGCATGGTCTCGGAGAAGTCGGCCGTGCTGACGCGCACCAGGTAGACGCCGGTCGGGACGCCGGCGTCCCAGGCCACGTCGTGGTGTCCCGCCGCCATCCTGCCCGACGCGATTGTGGCGATGCTCCTGCCGGCGAGATCCATGAGGACGAGCTCGACATCGGACTGCCCGGCGAGGTCGAACCCGAACGAAGCCGACCCGGAGACCGGGTTGGCCGAGCAGACGAGGTTCCCGCAGGAGCCGACGAGGCCCTGGCCGCCCTCGATGCCGGTGGTGATGATCCCGCCGAGGAAGTACAGCGCGCCGCATCCAGCCGGATCGTCGTCGTACTGAGGATGCTCCTGGCCGCCAGAGGCGTAGGCGTCCCAGGCGAGGGCCCTGTCGGCAGCCTCGCTGTAGCTCACGAATCCGTCGCTGTTGAGGTCGGGGTTGCCGGGGAGGGCGCCGGCCGGGTAGGAACCGCCTGCCGGCACGGAGCCGTGCATCGCGCCGGTCCACCAGTAGGCCCACTCGTCGTACTGGGGGTATGTGTTCCCGGCCCAGGACGACTCGTAGCCGTTCGCGGCGGACGCGAAAGTGCGCGGCTGGCCGCCGGTCGTGGGCACCGTCTCGAGCAGGAAGCCGCCGGAGTAGCACTGCTCCATCGCGACATGCATCGTTGCGGCCGGTATGCCGTCGATCAGGACGTCATAGGTGTCGTCGTCCCATGTGGCGTTCCAGAGATTCAATATGGCCTCGGGGGCGTCGTCCGTGAGGCCCTTGCCCGAGCCGCCGTGGTCGGTCGAGAAGATGAACAGGTGATCGTCGGCGCCTACCTGGGAGAGGAGCGTGTTGTATCCGCTCCAGATGCCGCCGTAGCCGGCGTCGTAGTCGAAATCAACGTCACCGTCGCCGTCGAGGTCGGGATTCGAGTTCTGGCCCGACGAGTTGTCCACAGCGGGGTTAGTGCCGTCGGCGAAGCAGATCACGATGTGGTCGTTCGTGTAGCCGTAGTCCTGCGTCAGGGTCAGGTACAGGAACTGCACGTCGCCGTAGTACCTGATGTGGTTGTTGCTGGAGTTGTATCCGCCCGAGATGATCCAGGCGTAGGTGTGCTCGGGATCGTTGGCCGGGGTCTGCGGGTTGGGCACGAACCAGTCCAGGAGGCTCTCTCCGTCGGCCAGAGTGCTCTCGGGAAGGCTCGTCATGTAGACCTCGAGCCTCTCGAGGCAGTTCGGGGGGGTCTGCATCTCGACGACGCTCATCGTGCCGTCGAAGCCGACGAACACCCAGCGGCAGGCGTGCTCCCAGTTGGCAAGCGCCATGTCGTCCACGAGCACCAGGTAGCCCGGGAACGGGCTCACCACGGTCTCGTGCCAGGAGTCGACGCCCTGGCCGGCGTAGACGGCCTGGGGATGGTAGTAGACCGTCCTGCCGGAGATGTCCGACGAGAGCAGGTCGTCTACGACGAGCGCGGCAGCCTGCCGGGGGCCTGCCACGTTCGCGGCGGACATCGCGCAGAGCAGTGCCAGGATGGAAAGCGAAAGCTTCAAGGTGATCCTCCGTTCATTCGTGCTCTGGACAGCAAGGCCTTGCCCGCCGGCGGGGCGGGCTCGTTCACGACCTCTGCAGCCTGGGGAATATAGTCACCGATCCGAAAGGACCACATGGCGTGCCGGCGGGAGGGGGACCTGACGGAAGGCGGACCGGAGGAGGAGAGAAGGGGCGGGCCCGAAGGCCCGCCCCGCTCGTCTGCCTGGATGGTCTAGAACTTCACCACGCGCAGGGATGCGTCGATGTCGGAGGACCTGAAGCGGACCAGGTAAACGCCCGCGGGGACGTCGGCCGCCCAGGAAACCTCGTGCAGGCCCGCGCCCATCTCGCCTTCGGCGAGCGTGGCCACGCGCCTGCCGGCCAGGTCGAGGACCTCCAGCTCGGCCGTCGTGCCGGCCTGGAGCTCGAAGGAGATCACGGCGGGGCCTGCGAACGGATTGTCGGAGCAGGTGAGAGAGAACCCTGTGATCGCCGGGCCTTCGGCATCGCCGATGCCGGTTCCGATCACGCCGCCCAGGTAGTAGTTGTCGCCGCAGCTCGTCGGGTCGTCGTCGTACTGCGGATGCTCCTGGCCGCTCGAGGCGTAGGCGTCCCAGGCGAGGGCCCTGTCGGCGGCTTCGCCGTAGCTGACGTACCCGTCGCTGTTGAGGTCGGGGTCACCGGGGAGGGCGCCGGCCGGGTAGGAACCGCCTGCCGGCACGGAGCCGTGCATCGCGCCGGTCCACCAGTAGGCCCACTCGTCGTACTGGGGGTATGTGTTCCCGGCCCAGGACGACTCGTAGCCGTTCGCGGCGGACGCGAAAGTGCGCGGCTGGCCGCCGGTCGTGGGCACCGTCTCGAGCAGGAAGCCGCCGGAGTAGCACTGCTCCATCGCGACATGCATCGTTGCGGCCGGTATGCCGTCGATCAGGACGTCATAGGTGTCGTCGTCCCATGTGGCGTTCCAGAGATTCAATATGGCCTCGGGGGCGTCGTCCGTGAGGCCCTTGCCCGAGCCGCCGTGGTCGGTCGAGAAGATGAACAGGTGATCGTCGGCGCCTACCTGGGAGAGGAGCGTGTTGTATCCGCTCCAGATGCCGCCGTAGCCGGCGTCGTAGTCGAAATCAACGTCACCGTCGCCGTCGAGGTCGGGATTCGAGTTCTGGCCCGACGAGTTGTCCACAGCGGGGTTAGTGCCGTCGGCGAAGCAGATCACGATGTGGTCGTTCGTGTAGCCGTAGTCCTGCGTCAGGGTCAGGTACAGGAACTGCACGTCGCCGTAGTACCTGATGTGGTTGTTGCTGGAGTTGTATCCGCCCGAGATGATCCAGGCGTAGGTGTGCTCGGGATCGTTGGCCGGGGTCTGCGGGTTGGGCACGAACCAGTCCAGGAGGCTCTCTCCGTCGGCCAGAGTGCTCTCGGGAAGGCTCGTCATGTAGACCTCGAGCCTCTCGAGGCAGTTCGGGGGGGTCTGCATCTCGACGACGCTCATCGTGCCGTCGAAGCCGACGAACACCCAGCGGCAGGCGTGCTCCCAGTTGGCAAGCGCCATGTCGTCCACGAGCACCAGGTAGCCCGGGAACGGGCTCACCACGGTCTCGTGCCAGGAGTCGACGCCCTGGCCGGCGTAGACGGCCTGGGGATGGTAGTAGACCGTCCTGCCGGAGATGTCCGACGAGAGCAGGTCGTCTACGACGAGCGCGGCAGCCTGCCGGGGGCCTGCCACGTTCGCGGCGGACATCGCGCAGAGCAATGCCAGGATGGAGAACGAGAGCTTCAAGTCACTCCTCCGTTCGTGGTTGGGAACAGGATCTCGGACGACAGCCGGATCTGCCGGGCTTCAGGGCGAGCCCTTCAATCCTGCAGACCGCGAATATACTCACGCAATAGGATAATCCCACTGGCGGCCGCTGCGTTCCCGGCAGCGGCCCGGAGCTCTCTCACATATCCATCGCAATGCTGCTCGTGTACATCTCGCCGGGCTTCAGGACATCCCCGCCCACCGGGGTGAAGCCGAGGAGGCAGAACCGCGGGTCGTCCGACGATTCCCAGAAGGTCCTCGCGTACGGAGCCTGGGAGAAGACCGCCTCTCTGAGCGACGGGTCCGCTATGACCTCGGGCGTGCAGGAGAGCCTCACGAACCCCTGGTTCTCCCCATCGGCCAGATCGGCATAGATCTGGCAGCGGGGGTTCCTCCTGACGTGGTCGACCTTCGGCGAGTCGGGGAAGGTGAGCATGAAGATCCTGCCCTCCCGGACCTGGAGGGTCATCGGCCGGAGGGCCGGACCGCTCCCGGAACAGGTCGCGAGCACGACCGTCTTCCGGGATGCCAGCAGATCGAGGGCTTCCGAAAGGGTGACCCTACCGCTCATCGCAGCCTCCTTGCATTGCGAAACGAACCTGCACGAGGAGGAACATAAGTGTTCCGCAGCAGAAGGCACTTTTTCATAATAGAAAGCAGTATTGACGAAATGGCAAATCAAGCTATGATTATGGCAACCCCGAATACAGGGGTCAGTCAAAGGAGATGATGTGATGGACGAGGAGAAGAGGGAGATACTCAGGATGCTCTCGGAGGGCACGATAGACGTCGAAGCCGCGGAACGCCTGATGGCCGCGCTGGACCGCGGCCGGTCGAAGTGCGGAACCGGCGCGGGCGGGAGGCAGGGCTCCGGCAGGCACGCAGGCTACTCGATGATCGCGGAGACCATGAACACGATCCGCGAGACGGTGGCGGGCATCGGCCCGGCAGTGCGTTCGGCGCTCGAGTCCGGGGATGGGTGCGGATTCGACGACGACGATGACGACCGGAACAGGGGGGAAGAGATCCCGGTCTCCGGAGGCGCATTCGGTGTCGGGCCGGGCACCCTGGTCAGGGTCGTCCACACCGGCAGGAAGGCTCCCGGGAGCCTGACGGTGACGTGCAGCGAGGGCGCCTCCGCCACCATCGGACAGGATTCGTCCGTCAGGGTCTACCGCCGGGGCGACGAGACAACCGTGGTCTGGTCGGGCGGCGACCTGTTGCTGGGCCTCCCCTCCGGCACCGGGAAGCTGAAGGCCCGCTCCCGGGGAGGTGACATGTCCGTGAGCTCGCTCGCGTTCCCGGTGTCCCTGCGGACGATGGGCGGCAATCTCACGCTGTCCGGCATGAAGGCCCCCTTCAAGGCCCGGACCATGGGCGGTTCGATCCGGCTGTCCGTGGTCGGGAAGCCCACCGGGAGCTCCATTGCGAAGACCATGGGCGGCAACATAGAGATAGAACTGGACCAGGACGCGAGGGAGTCGCTCGGCCTTCTGCTCGAGACCATGGGCGGGACCATCTCGGGAGATGCCGCCTGCAGGTCCTTCGGCAGCCCCGGGAGGGCCAGGTTCGAGTCGGGCCTGGACCGGGAACACCGGCTCACCGCCACCACGATGGGCGGGAACATCCACGCCACCGGAGGGGACGATGCCTGATCGGAGCCTGCCATCCCGCTGTCCGTCCTGCTCGGGAATCCTCGTGGTCACGAAACTGGTCTGCCCGGACTGCGGTTCCGAGGTGGCCGGCGAGTTCGACCCCTGCCCGGCGTGCAGGCTGGACGGCGACAGGCGTGTCGTCTTCGACGCCTTCCTCGACGCCAGGGGCAACCTGAGGGGGGTGCAGCGGGAGCTCGGGGTGTCCTACCCGACAGCGAGGCTGCGGGTGGAGGAGATGTTCAGGGAGCTCGGTGCCCCCCGGTCCGGCTCCTCCGGAAAGCACGGTGCGATGAGCGTTCTCGGTCGCCTGAGAGCCGGGGAGATCGACCTCGACGAGGCCGAACGGCTCCTGGGCGGCGGAGGCTGAGCTATCGCCATGGAGGGGCGCGCATTGCCTCTTGACGCACGCGCGGGAACAGACGAGAATTTATCCGAGCGGGGCGGGCGCCTCGCTCGTGGCGTGGTTCCGGGGCAATCCCCGGTCAGGTTCACGGTTCGGAAAGAGAGCCTGGTCCTATCATTCTCCGTGTCTTTGCGAGACCTGCAGCCAGCAGCCCGCCTCACACCGCAGCGCCGGTTTCCAGTCAAGACCCTTCGGGGATGGATGGCCACGCACCCTGTGCGGAGCCATCCGGGCCGCTCGTACCGAGCATCTTCCGGTAGGCCGGAAGTGTTGAACCTTTGCCACGTTGTTTCACTGCAGGGGTTCGACCCCGGAAAGGAAGGTGCTCATGGGAAACAAACTGTTTATCGGCGGTCTCGCCTGGGCGACCACTGACCTCACCCTCCGCGACGCATTCGCCCCTCACGGCCAGGTCCGCGAGGCGCGGGTGGTGCTCGACAAGGAGACGGGCCGTTCCCGCGGGTTCGGCTTCGTCACCTTCGCGACGGAGGAGGAGGCCGCCAAGGCCAAGGACGCCATGAATGGCGCCATGATCGACGGAAGGCCCGTACGGGTCGACTTCTCCCAGGAGAAGGACAGGGGCGACAGAGGCCCCATGCGCAGGCCCATCCGCAACGACTGACCGCCGGTAGACGAAGGGGGCGGGCCTCCGGGCCCGCCCCCCGCTTTTTCCTGCTCCTGAGGATCAGTCCCCGTTCATATAGAGCTCCTGCTCCTGCATCCAGCGGACGGCCTCCGCCAGAGTGGCGACGTCGATGCCATGGCCGCCCTCGAACTCCGCCATCACCGCGTCGCACCCCAGAGAATCGAACAGGGCGAAGGCCCTTCCGCCCTCGCCGGGCTCCACTATCCTGTCGGAGGCCCCGTGGGCCACGAAGACCCGCAGATCCCTCGAAGACGGCGGTGCCGAGAGGAACGGCCCGGGATCCTCGACGTAGCCGCCGAAGCCGATGGCACCATCCACGATGTCCGCGTTCTCGAAGCCCGCGAGGAACGCGAGCGCGGCCCCCTGGGAGAAGCCCAGGAGCCAGGTAGAGGAGGGGGCGAAGGCGGCCTGCATCTCGAGAACCGTGTTCCTCACCAGGAGGGACGAGAGCTCGATGGATCCCGCATACGACGTGGTGTCGGCGTCCGACCAGGTCGACCAGCTGAACGCGTCCTCCCCACCGGCAGAAATGGAGTATGGCGTCTCGGGCACGGCGAAGATGAACCCCGGGGATTCGATCCGGCTGTAGAGGCCGAGGAAATCCTCAGCATTGCCGCCGTATCCGTGGAGTCCGACGACCAGGGGACAGGCAGCCTCGGGGGTGTAGTCGGACGGCAGGAGCACCCTCACCGGGACGAGGCACGGGACCTCGACCATGAACTCCATCCCGGCGCGGTCTTCGCCTGTGACGGCCAGGAGGCTGTCGAGCACGGAGGAGAACGAGGCGTCGTCACGCACCCGGTCGAAGTCCGGGTCTTCGGAGGCGAACACGGCATCGTCGAATCCGGCTGCGGCAGCAGCCCTCAGGTAGGCTGCCGACATCCCGGCGTCGCCCATCAGGCCGAAACAGCAGGCTGCGTTGTAGATCGCCGTCGAGTTTCCCGTGTCGTGCCTCAGGAGCTCGACATACGCCGATGCAGCACTCTCCCAGTCGGACTCGTCATAGGCATCCCTGGCGGCGGTCTCCAGCGAATCCAGGTCCACCGAGAGGAATGCCCCGCCAGTGGGGTCGATATGCGAAGATCCCGCAACCAGCGCTGCCATGACCAGGGTCGGGATCATCTCTCCTCCATGCCTGCTCCGGGCGGAACCCGGACGGGCGGCCTCGGCGCGGCCTTCAGCCGCCGCTCATCAGGTGCATCACGTCCACATCGGAACCATCGGGTACCTGCGCCTCCGCGTAGCTGCCCCGGGGGACCAGACGGCCGTCGATCCTCACCACGAGGAGAGGGAATGTGAACCTCCTCTCCTCGAGAACGTCGCTTACCGTCATCCCCTCCCGCCAGGGGTGGGGGGAGCCGTTCACGGTGATCATCCTCATCCCAGGAGGGGTTTCACCACCTCCAGGACCTCGGGATAGTCGATGCCGAGATCGTGGAGGGTCTCGACGGTCGGCACACCCTCCCTGGTCCAACCCTTCCTCCTGTAGACGGCATCGAGCAGCTTCTCGTACCTGTCCTCGCGGTACGCCCTGAGGGCTGCGACCTTCTCCGGCGTGCCCATGCCCGCTGGGTCGATGCCGACCTGCTCCCTGAGCTGCTTGTCGTACCTGTCGGCCCGGGACTCGTACTCTTCTACCGTCACAGGGCCCATCATCCTGTAGGGCGGCCAGTCGTCGATCCGACGGCCCTTCCCCATCCTGATGCAGAAGACCTTCTGGAAGTTGTAGACCCGCGCCGACTGCCGGATCAGCCCGTCCCTGTCGAGGTCGTTCCCGGTGACCGCCTTGTAGATCGCGAGATAGTTCTCGACGTGCTCGGGGACCTTCGCGGGCTCGTCGGTGGACGAGTTGTCGGCGGGCTCTATGTCGTTCCACGGGAGCTTGCAGAGGCCCTGCAGGCCGAACCAGGTCCTGAACATCGGGAAGTAGTAGAGCGCCTCGGCCTTGTCCTCGAATGTCGGGATCCTGTTGTTCACCATGTCCATGAAGATGAGCCAGGCCTCGTCGTGCTGGGGGCCCTTGAGGGCCATGCTGTAGCCGCCCTGCTGCGCGAGGGACTCCTTCGAAACGTACTGGGAGTACTCGAGCCCCTTGCACTCGCAGCCGATGTCCTGCAGGAGCTTCGGATCTGCTCCGTAGTGCTCCGCGAAGTATTTCTTCATCCCGCGGACCCCGAGGCCGGCCACCAGGCCGAATCCCTCCCCTCTGCCGATCCTGTGGAGCAGTTCGAGCGCCGCCGGGCCGTTGCCCCAGGTCATCTCGAGCCCGCCGGTGCGGGTGGAGTCGAGCACGCCCTTCTCCCAGCATTCCATGACGAAGGCCGTGGAAGTGCCGAAGGAGATGGTGTCGAGCCCGTAGGTGTCGCAGTAGAAGTTCAGCTCCATCACGACCCTGGGATCGTAGACTCCGATGTTCGAGCCGCATCCGGCCACCGTTTCGTACTCGGGCCCGTCGACCGTGACCCTGTGACCCTTGTAGGGCCCGGTGGCCAGCTCGAAACCGTCCGCGGCCTTCGCGCAGGCCATCGTGCAGCCGTACCAGCAGCCGTCGGGGAGGCCGTGCGTGACCATGGCGGAGAAGGCGTGGGAGTTGAGGCCGGGAGAATCGGGGCTGCTGCCGAACTTGTAGTTGCGGGTCGGGAGTAGGTCGTATTCGTCCATGATCTCGGTGAGATGGGCCGTCCCGATCTCCCTCATCCTGCACTGCTGATCGTCGAGAGTGACGATCTCCCTGTGCAGCTTCAGGCCGGTCTCCTGAAGGCCGGCCAGGTCGGCCGGGTTGTTCGAGGAGACGTCGAGGCCGGAATACCTCACGACGAGAGCCTTTATCTTCTTGTCGCGGAACACGGTCCCTATGCCGCCCCTGCCGGCCTGCTTCAGCCTGGCCACCTTCCTGCGCTTGTCGTAGAAGGAGAAGTTCAGGCATCCGATGAGGGCATGCTCGGCACCGGTGCCGGCCGACACCGACGAGATGTGCTGCCTGTCCTTCTCGTCGCGGGCGAACATGGCCACCATCTGCTCCGCGAGGACATGGCTGTCCACCGCTTCGCCGGGAGCCTCGAAGATGCTCACCACCCCTTCGTCTCCGTCGATGTAGACTATCACGTCCCTGGCGGCCTTGCCCTGGACCTCCAGGGCGTCGAACCCGGCGAACTTGAGGAAGGGCCCGAAGTAGCCCCCGACGTTGCAGTCGATCGGGATCCCGGTCGTGGGCGAGATCGAGACGACGAGGGACTTGCCCGAGCCGGGATAGTTGGTGTTCCCGCAGACCGGCCCCATGGCGATGTTGACCTCGTTCTCGGGGTCGTTCCACTTCGTAGAGGGGGTCACGGCATCCCAGAGGAGCCTGAGGCCGTAACCCTTGCCCCCCGTGAACTTGGCCCTCATGTCGGGGGATACCGGCTTCTCGGCGATGCGTCCGTCACCGACGTTCACGTAGAGGGTCCTGTCGTTGTAGCCCCTCACGACAGGCCTCTTCTCGTATCTGAACTCCGAGACAGGCCGATGCCCGGCCTCGAGGCCAGCTATGTCGAATCCGCTTTCCGTCATGATCTCTCCTCGACTGCGATGCCGATCGCTCCAGTGGGGCATTTGCGTGCGCAGGCGCCGCAGGCTATGCATTTGAACGGGTTCGCCGACCCGGGGAAGTGCCTCATCGCGCCGATGGGGCAGACGGCAACACAGGCGAGGCATCCCACACACAGCTTCCTGTCCAGCATCACCACGCCCTGGGACGAGACGGTCAGGGCCTGCACGGGGCATTCGGCGACACAGAGCCTGCAGGTCTGGTCGCAGACCGTGATCTTCGAGCCGCTATCGGAGGGGATCACTGAGATGCACGAACGGGCCGGGTCGTCGACCTTGAAGAACAGGGTCGAACAGACCGTCATGCAGGCCCCGCACCCGATGCACTTCGAACTGTCGCTGGCGAGTCTCTTGACGGACGGCACGGCATACCTCCGCTCCCGCGGCGTCTCTGCGCCGGAGGCGATGATGGTGTGGACCGAAGGCACGGACCTTCCGGGCGGGAGACCTGTCGCCCGGCGGTTCCTCTTCCGCTATACCGGATCAAACCTAGCTTCCGGCGCCGGATGTGGCAATACTGTCGGGTCGCCAGCCTTGCAGCACGGTGCCGTGGCGGACATGGGGCGCCGGCGAAGATCCTGCAGGGCGGCTGGAGGTTTCGAGTGGCTCTCGGGAAGGATCCCGGCAAAGGGATGGATGCGCGGCCCGGAAGCCCTGGCGGAGTCGGCGAAGAGGTCTTCATCGACAACCCACCAGGCGTGCGCCGGGCGCTTTCGGCCTGCACCGCGGGCATCGCGGGTGCAGGCGGAATAGGGTCGAATGTGGCGATGCTCCTCGCGAGGGCCGGGATCGGCCGTCTCGTGGCGGTCGACCACGATGTAGTTTCACTGCGCAACCTGAACCGGCAGGCATACTTCGCCGACCAGGTCGGCAGGCTCAAGGTCGAGGCCCTCGCCGATAACATCCGCAGGCTGGGAACCGGGACGCAGTGCCTGGCGGTCGCGGAAAGGCTCGTCCCCGGCGGATTCTGCAGATACTTCCAGGGGTGTTCGATACTGATCGAGGCGTTCGACGATGCGTCGACCAAGGTGCAGGCTCTCGAGGAGTGGCTCACGGAGATGGAAGGGACGCCGATCGTCGCGGTCTCCGGCATAGCAGGCGCAGGGAATCCCGGCGGGATAAGGACCGAGAGGCATGGGTCCGTGATCCTGGTCGGGGACCAGTCGAGCGATCTGTCGCTCGGGACTCTATCCGCGAGGGTGTCGCTGGCCGCCTCCATCATGGCCTGCGAAGCCGTGTCGGCCCTGCTGGGGATGCGCCGGGATGACGGCGGGGGCTCGTCGGTCACACGATGTGGATCGGAGGTATGAAATGAGACCCGGTAGGTGCGTCGCGCTGCGCGGCGGCTCACAGGAGTCGAGGCTCGCCTGCGCCGTCTCGATGGCCCGTACGTGTTCGGAGAACGACGGGATCACGGTCTCCTTCGCAGGAGCCTGGAACAGCACCGGGGATCCCGATCCCTACAACACCTATCCCTTCAAGAGCCTGACCCTGGTCGCGCCGGAGGCCAGGCTGACCTACGTGCGCCCAGGGATCGATCCGGAGTCCTTCGACGACTACGAGGCGATACAGGCAGATCTGACCCTCGTGGACCTGCCCGGGCCGGCCCTGCCGTGGGTGGCGCTCGATGCCGGGGCAGCCGGGACGGGATGCCTGGCGACCTGGGGGTTCGACTCGCCGGGGCTCCCCAGGCTCGACGGGCTTTCGCACGGTGTGATGCTCCACCTGCTGGGAGTCGCGGCCGGAACCGGGGGCCGCATGGGCAGGAGCGCCCCCATCGGCGGAGTCAGGCTCTGGATAGGGGGGGCGCCGATCCCCCTCTCGGGTTATCCGGGGCGGGTCGTCAGCGAGGTGGTGATGGCTCTGGTGGGGACTCTCCACGGTGCTGGCGCGAAGGGGGACGTCCGCATAGAGGTCGATCGCCCCTGACTTCCGGCTTTCTCCCGAGGCTGCCTGCGCTGGTCCGGAAGGAACGGGGAGGTCGAAGAAGTCAGATACGGTTCCGGATGAGGAAGGGGGGCCGGTGAAGGCCCCCCTCTCTATCGGATAGCCTGATCTACTTCTTGGTCTTGCAGCCGCCGCACTTGCCTACGGTCTTGGGGGCTGCGGCCTTGGCGGGGGCGGCCTCCTTCTTGGCCACCTTCGCGGCGATCTTCTCGGCCTTCTCCACCTTGTCCGTCTTCACCGCCTTCTCGACCTTCTTGGCTGCGGTCTTAGCCGTCACCTTCGTATCCTTGGCAGCCTTGACCGGGGCCTTCTTGGCAACCTTAGCTTCGGCCATCTCCACCCTCCAGAGCGGAACGAACAGACCGACCCGGAGCACCCGGGCTTGATGGTAAATTACGGCCCGGTAGAGATATGTCAATCAATCCATGCTCTCAGGACGGCCCTCCGGGCCTCGCGGCCTCCCGCTTCTGCTCGGCCATCTTCTTGACCTTCATCAACCTGGTGAGATTCCCCCGCTCTATCTCCTCGAGCTTCAGCCTGATCGCGGACACGGCGCCCTCCAGCTCGGGGATGAGGATGTACTCCAGGGCGTTGACCCTCCGCCTGGTCCTGTCGATCTCGGACGCCAGTATCCCGACGGCCTTCTCCTGCCCGGCCAGGCGGACTATCCCGGGGAGCACGCGGGCGAACACCTCGAGGGACGCATCCAGCTCGGGCGTGGTGTCGAGCATGCCGTAGTTGTGGATGCCGCCCTCCATCGTGACGTCGAAGACCGGCAGCGTGAGGTTCATCACCTTGCGGGTGGAGCTCTTCACGACCGCGACGGCACCGGGATAGTCGAGCGCGTCGGACAGGGCTTCGCGCCGCATCGAGGCCCTCGCGAACATGAACTCCCTGTAGGCCTCGCGGAGTTCGGCCTCGATCCGCTGCCGGGCGCCCATGTACTCGGCGATGAGGATCTTGAACTGCCTCATCAGCTCGTCGAGCTTGTCCTTCAGGAGCTTGTGCCCCCTCCGCGCGAGGGCGGCCCTCTTGCGGAGCTGCTGGAGCTCCATCCGGGTAGCCCTGACGACGACGGCCATCAGGCGCCTTCCCCGGCCGGCCAGTACCTGTCGAGGTACTCGGGCCTGATCCTCTTCATCTCATCCCGCGGAAGGAGCTTCAGGAGCTGCCACCCGAGGTCGAGCGTCTCCTCTATCGTGCGGTTCTCGCCCTCGTCCTGGCTGATGTACCGCCTCTCGTACTCCTCGGCGAAGCGCAGGTAGTCCTGGTCCACGGGGCTGAGGGCGGCCGTGCCGAGGATGACGGCGAGCTCGCGGGCGTTCTTCCCGGCCGAGTATGCCGCCATGAGCTGGTTGAAGAGGTCGGCGTGATCCTCGCGGGTCTTGCCCCGTCCGATGCCCTTGTCCTTCAGCCTGGAGAGCGACTCCATCACGTCCATCGGCGGGTACACGCCCCTCTTGTGCAGCTCCCTGTTGAGGATGAGCTGCCCCTCGGTGATGTACCCGGTGAGGTCGGGGATCGGATGGGTCTTGTCGTCCTCGGGCATCGTCAGAATCGGTATCTGCGTGATCGAGCCCTTCCGGCCCTTGATGCGGCCGGCCCTCTCGTAGATCGTCGAGAGGTCGGTGTAGAGATAGCCGGGGTAGCCCCGCCGCCCCGGGACCTCGCGCCTGGCCGCCGAGATCTCGCGCAGGGCGTCGCAGTAGTTCGTCATGTCGGTCAGGATGACCAGGATGTGCATGTCCTTCTCGTACGCCAGATACTCCGCCGCCGTGAGGGCCAGCCTCGGCGTGGCGATCCTCTCGATGGCCGGGTCGTCGGCCAGGTTGAGGAACACCACGGCCCTGTCCATGGCGCCCGTGGACTTGAAGTCGCGGATGAAGTAGTCCGCCTCCTCGAACGTGATGCCCAGCGCGGCGAAGACCACGGCGAAGCTCTCGCCCTCGCCGAGCACCCTGGCCTGCCGCGCGATCTGGGCGGCGACCGCCGAGTGGGGCAGGCCGCTGGCGCTGAAGACGGGTAGCTTCTGCCCGCGCACCAGCGTGTTGATCCCGTCGATCGAGCTGAGCCCGGTCTGTATGAACTCCGCGGGATAGTCCCTCGCGTAGGGGTTGAGCGGGGATCCGTTGATGTTGATCATCCTGTCCGGAACGACGGGAGGCGAGGTGTCGAACGGAGCCCTCGGGCGGCCCTGTCCGTCGAACACCCTGCCCAGCATCGTCTCCGAGACCCCCAGCTCGACGCTCTTCCCGAGGAACCTCACGACGCTCTGCGTGATCCCGACTCCGCTGGAGCCCTCGAAGAGCTGCACGAGGGCCATCGCCCCGTTGATCTCGAGCACCCTGCCGTGGCGGATCGTGCCGTCGGGGAGCTCTATCTCGGCCAGTTCCTCGTACGTGACACCCGACACGTTCTCGACGAACATCAGCGGGCCTGCGATCTCGACTGTGGTCCTGTACTCGCGGATCATCAGGCACCCTCCCCCGCGCGCCGCGCAGTTTCGAGCAGCCCCTGGATCTCGGCGTCCGCTGTTTCGAGAATCCTGTCGATCTCGTCCAGTCCGTCCTCGGGCATGTACCGCGCCCTGGCCACGGACTCGCGGAACGGGAGCGAGAAGAGGTCCCTCGGCGCAGCACCGGCCCCGAGAGCCCCGGCGAGGGCTTCGTGGATCTTCATGATGAGGCCCAGGAGCCGGACCTGCTTCTTCATCGAGCAGTACGTGTCGACCTCGTGGAATGCGTTCTGGTGCAGGAAGTCCTCGCGGATCGAGCGCGCGGTGAAAAGGGTGAGCTGGTCGTCGGGGGAGAGCGACTCGGCCCCGACCAGCCTTGCTATCTCCTGGAGATTGGCCTCGTCCTGCAGCAGGGCCATCGCCCTGTCGCGGAGGGATGACCATCCGCCCTCGAGCTCCTTCGAGTACCATCCGTCGAGGTTGGCGGTGTAGAGGGAGTAGCTCTCGAGCCATCCGATCGCGGGGAAGTGCCTCATGTAGGCGAGCCTGGCCTGCAGGCTCCAGAAGACCTTCACGACCCTGAGCGTGGCCTGCACGACCGGATCGGAGAGGTCGCCGCCCGCGGGGCTCACGGCTCCCACGACGGTCAGGGCTCCCTCGCGCTCGCCGGAGCAGAGGCAGTGCACCTTCCCGGCCCTCTCGTAGAATTCTGCGATCCTCGTCCCGAGATAGGCGGGGTAGCCCTCCTCGCCCGGCATCTCCTCGAGACGGCCCGACATCTCCCTCATGGCCTCGGCCCACCGGGAGGTGGAGTCGGCCATGAGCGCCACGGAGTAGCCCATGTCGCGGAAGTACTCGGCTATCGTGATGCCTGTGTAGACGCTGGCCTCGCGTGCCGCGACGGGCATGTTGCTGGTGTTGGCAACCAGCACGGTCCGCAGGATGAGGGGCCTTCCGCTCCGGGGGTCGAGGATCTCGGGGAATTCCTGGAGCACGTCCGTCATCTCGTTGCCGCGCTCGCCGCAGCCGACGTAGACGACGATCTCGGCGTCCGCCCACTTGGCGAGCTGGTGCTGGATGACCGTCTTGCCGCTGCCGAACGGCCCCGGCACGCAGGCAGTGCCGCCCTTGCCCAGGGGGAAGAAGGCGTCGACGACCCTCTGCCCGGTGATCAGGGGCTCGGAGGGCGCCATCTTCCTCAGGACCGGCCTCGCCTGCCTGACCGGCCACTTCTGGTGCATCCTCACCTCGGACTCCCCGCCCGAGGCGGTCTTCACCCTGGCCACCACGTCGTCGATGGTGTACGAACCGGCGGGAGCGACCCAGGAAAGCGTCCCCGACACCCTGGGGTGGATCATGATCCTGTGCTCGACCACTTCGGTCTCGGGCACGGTGCCGATGATGTCTCCGCCCGAAACCGCGTCGCCGGCCCGGGCCGACGGCCTGAAGTCCCACTTCCTCCCGTGATCCAGCCCGGGGATGTTGACGCCTCTCGATATCCAGTCCCCGGACTTCTCCCTGACCTTGTCCAGCGGTCTCTGTATCCCGTCGTAGATCGAGGAGAGGAGGCCGGGCCCGAGTTCGAGGGACAGTGGCTCCCCCGTGCTGTAGACGGGGTCGCCCGGCCCCAGCCCCCAGGTCTCCTCGTAGACCTGGATCGAGGCGGAGTCGCCCTTGATCTCGATGATCTCGCCCAGGAGCCTCATGTCCGAGACGTACACTACGTCGTACATCCTGGCCTCGGGCATGCCGCCCGCGACTACAAGCGGGCCGGCGACCTTCCTGATGGTGCCCTTTGTCATCGGCTGGAACCCTCCGCGGGCTGTCTGTCCTCGGCCATGAGATCGACGCCCACTGCTCGCGTTATCTGTCTTCTTATGGTCTCTCCGCCGCGGCCCGCGGAACCGGAGATCCCCGGCAGCACGATGACCGCCGGTATTGCCCTGGCTGCCGTCTTCTCGATCTCTTCACGGAGATGGTCGAGCACGGCCTCCGTTACGATTATCACCGCCGCCCCGCCGTTCACGGCGTTCCTGAAGGCCCTGGATGCCTCCTCGGCCCCGGAGGGGTTGGAGACGGCCACTCCCAGGGCCCTGAAGCCAAGGGAGGAATCGGGGTCGCCTATGAACGCGATGCCCTGCCCTTGCATGAGTGCCTACCCCCTGGGGAGGCGCCGCTGGAGGCGCGCCCTGTCGATCCCGGCGGATTTCGCCGAGAGCAGGATCCTGAGGTGCGAGATCTCCATCTCCCTCTTGAGGAGGAATGCGGCCAGGGGCGCGGGGCCGAACAGCTCGAACGATCCTGCGTCGAGCATGTCCATCAGGATCCTGTCCGACTCGCGCTCGAGTTCGAGGAACGACCTCGAAGTGACGGCTTCGCGCACGAGGGGCCCGAGCCTCTCGAGATTCCCGGTCTCCGACACGAGATCGGGGAGGGCGCCTTCGAGCGCGGCTGCCGCGAGTGCCTCACGGGAGGCCGAACCGCCGGGGAACAGGGCTCCGGAGGCGACCTCCGCCTTCCTGCCCGACGAGACGAGCCTGAGGCAGATCATCAGGTTCCGCATGTCCACGAGGGCCTCGAGGAAGCGCCTGAATCCGGGCTCCATGCCCGGGAGTTCCTCGAGTTCGAGTTCGACTGCCATGGCGTCGAGCACCGAGTCGATCTCGAGGGGCGTCGGGGAGGGCATGCCGGAGAGCTTCTCCGCTGCTGACTCCATTGCCCGCGGCAGGAGCGCACGCGCCCCCTCGTCCGTGAGCGCCGCCTCGAGCACGGGGTGTTCGAACATCCCCGGCCTCTCGAGCTCGGGAATCGCACCGGCAGGGCCGCATAGCGCCGCCTTCCAGATGTATCGGGCGTTCCTGGCGTCGCGCCTGTGGAGTATCCCCCTGATCAGGCCCTGATCCTCGGCCAGCTCGACCAGCTCCTGTTCGGTGGAGGCCTGGGCCGCGTCGAAGACCGACTCGAAGGAGCCCTGAGAAAGGCCGGGGAACCTCCCGTACCAGGTGTCGGCCAGGAGCCTGGCGGCCTCGGCCCCGTCGGCGGCGGAGAGGAGCATCTGCCATGTCCGGGCGTTCAGGAGGTCCTTCTCGAGGGCGCCGACCCTGCCGTTCGGGAACAGGTAGAGGTTCCTCATCCCTTTGTCCCGGATGCGGCTTCGGCGACGAGCGGGGCGAGCTGCATCACGATCCGCTCGCGCTCGAGCGAGGCGAGCATGGAGAATGTCGCGTTGAGGCTCACTCCGCCCGAAGTCAGGACGACTCCACCCCTGCCCGCATGCCTTGTCGGGGAAAGGCGGAAGTTCCTGCCGCCGCCCGAGGCCCCGGACAGGAGGGCGGGCGTTATCCTGCCCTCGTCGGCGGGGGAGATTGATACATCGATATCACCGGTCATGGTGCATGATGCGAGTATCGAGGAGATGAGCTCGCCGTACTGCGCAGGCGGGAGTCCCGCAAGCCTGTCGACTGCGTTCGAGATGGCCCGGTCCAGGAGCATCCTCTTCTCGTTCTCGACGAGACGGCGGGCCTCGCTCGCGGCGTGGAACCTCAACCTCGCCTCCTGTTCGGAGGCCTCCCTCGAAATCCTGTCGAGGCTGCGCGCGAATTCATCCTCCAGCTGCCTCCGGGCGGCATCCAGGGCCTCCCTGCGCTCGGCGTCCGCGGCCCCTGCGATCGACGCGGCCTCCTTCGCGGCATCCTCCCTGATGCGTTCGGCTATGGCTTCGAGAGACATCCCGCCCGCCTACGGAAGCATCAGGAAGGACACGAGGAAGCCGAGGATGGCGTAGAACTCGACGAAGACGGCCAGGATCAGGCCCTTTGTGGCATCCGCGGGCTGCTTGGAGGCGAGGGCCACGCCGGATACGCCGACCTTGGCCTGGTGGATGGCCGAGAGCAGCCCGGCGAAGGCGACGGGGAGCCCGGCCAGGAACGCCTGCATGGCGAAGGAGGAGGTGATCTCGGTCTGCGCAGTGACCTTCTGCAGGAGGAGGAACGCGATGACGAAGCCATAGATGCCCTGCGTTCCCGGGAGGGCCACCAGGAGGAGGAGCTTTCCGAACTTCTTGGGGTCGACGCTCAGCACCCCGGCGGCCGCCTGGCCGACCATGCCTACGCCTATGGCGGAGCCGATGCCCGCTAGAGCGGCGGCCATGGCAACACCGGAGTATGACAGGAACTCGTTCACCTGCTACCCCCTTCGGGAATCTTCCGGACGATGTTTACGTACTGCGGTCTGTAGCGCAATGGGGAGAACGGGGCCCCCGTCCCCTCGTAGAACTTGCCGAAGAACTCGACGAACTGGAGCCTCGCGGTATGGATGAAACCGCCGAGGACGGACATCGCGAGGTTGAAGAGGTGCCCGCCGATGAGCACGGGGATGGTGATGAGGAGCCCCACTCCCGGGATGTCGGTGCCGGGCAGCATGCGGGATATCTGGTTGACGACGGTGGCTATTATGCCGCCGGAGAGGGAGAGGGCGAAGAGCCGCGAATAGGACAGCGCATCGGCGAGAAGGTTCACTATGCCGTACGCCGCCATCGCGCCCAGCCCGACCTTCCCGAAACCCTTGGCCTCCCGGCCGCCCATGACGAAGATGAGCACGGCGCCGGCGAAGAGGCTCATCAGGAAGACGCGGTCGAGCGGGCCCGAGCTGTCGTACAGGACGCCCACCAGGAGGTAGTGGTTGAAGAGCCACGGGAAGAGCCCGAGGGTGGAGAGCACCCATCCCGTCTGCTCGAGGATCACCGTAAGCCGTTCGCCCGCCTTCCAGCGCTTCACGAAGTTCACGAGCACACCGGCGAGGAGCTGCACGATCCCGAGGGCCATCGTGGTGTAGAGGAACTGCATGGAAGTGCTGTAGGCGGCGCCTCCCGGCACCAGGGAATCGAGAAGGCGCGACGGCGCGACGAGGAAAGCGGGCAGGAGGGCCCTGTCCATCCCGAACCAGCCGCCGAAGAAGACCCCGACCACTATCGCGGCGAGGCCGCCCTGGAAGAGGACTCCGAAGAGCCTGTTCCTCTGTCCCCTGCGCCTGGCCGACAGCAGCCCGAGACCCGAGACGAGGGCGAGAACCGCTCCGTATCCCGCGTCGCCGACGCAGATCCCGAGGAAGAGCGCGTAGAACGGAGCCATCAGGGGAGTCGGGTCGGGATCGGCCGGCGAAGGGCTGCCGAACATCTCCGTGAGCATCATGTAGGGGTCGATCAGGCGCGATTCCGTCGCGGCCGAAGGCGGGACCTCGCCCTCCTCCGGCTCGATCCGCTCGAGGAAGGCATCGCCGAGCCCGGAGACAGACTTCTCGAGCGCTCCGAAATCGCGGTCCCGCACCCAGCCTCGAATCAGGAACAACCTGTCGCCGCGGAGGCCGGATCCGGCGGCTGAAAGCCGCTCGAGGAGCATGCCTGCGGCATCGCGCAGCTCTTCGAGGGCCGGGAGATCCGCGGCCAGCCCGGCAGCTTCGGCCCTGAAGGCCTCTATACGCTTCTCGAGGGCCTTCCTGCGGAGTTCGGAGGCTTCCAGGAGCTTTCGCACGCTGCCGCGGCGCGCAGCGAAGTCGACTGCGGAGAATCCCAGCCGGACGATCTCCTGGCGCACCTCCTCGGGAGCGCCGTCGTGAGTGACGACGAGTAGCCTTGCCGGTTCCCTGCGGGTCGATGGCCCGGCAGGCTCGACGGACAGAAGCGGTTCCGAGCGTCCGAGCTCGATCAGCCCGGGTGCGTTCTCGGCCGGGCAGGAGCCGGCCTGGGCGGTGAAGGAGCCGTGCCTGCCGAGTTCGTCTATAGCGCAGGGAAGACCAGACCAGCCTTCGAGGAACGAGATCTCTTCGACGGTCTCGTGCAGGTCGCCGCTGCGCTCGGAGATCAGCATCGCGATGCGCCAGGCGCGGCGAGCCCTCCAGAGCAGATCGTCGTCTTCGAGGAGGGCTGAGAGCCTCTCGGCCGGGACGCTCCTCGGGACGGCCCCCATCCGCTCGGAGAGACCTGGCTTCGGCACGAACTCCCTGAGGAAGCCTATCACCGCTTCGAGTTCGTCGATCTGCCCGGCGAGCATCGTGGTGTCCGTGCCGGCGGGAAGGAGCCAGTCGTGTCCTTCCTCGCGGGATACCGGATGGAAGGAGCCGCTCGATTCGAGGACGGCGACCATCCCGTCACGCGCGGAGGAGTGGCAGACCGCCTGCACCTTGGATACGCTGTCGATGGCCAAGCCGCTACTCCCGCCCAGTCAGACGGCCCGACAGGATCTCGTATGCCCTTCCGGAGAGCTCGTCCTCGCGCATGCGGAGTGCCTCCACGGCACTCTCCGCCTCCCTCATCAGCCTGTCCCTCTCGCCGGCCACCGCACCCTGCACCGCCGAATGCCTCTTCCCGGCCTCGGAGGCCACCCTTCGCACCAGTTCCTCGCGGAGAGAGGCCGTCTCGTCCTTGATGCCCGCCCTCACCGATGCCGACTTGCGCCTTGCGTCGTCGAGGATCTGCCGGGCTTCGCTCTCGGCCTGTCTAAGGATGTCGAGGGAGCCAGTCAAACCGGTTCCGCCTTTCGATGAAGTCGACACGCTGCATCATCGACTTGTGGAAACCACCTTCCAAATCCCTTTAGGTGGCAGGCACAAACGCAAGATATCGAACATTTTGTCTGGTTCTGCACAACCCGGGGGGCTTTTCCACATTTTCCACACGGACGGGTGTCAGGATTCGTGCTCGCCCTCGGGGCGCATGCGGCAGTTGCCCTCGAAAAAAACCCCGTCCTCGATTATCAGTGACCTCGTGAAGATGTCGCCCTCGACCCTGGAACCATGCTGGAGCTCGAGCTGGCGGTCGGCGCGGACGGTGCCGATTATCGTCCCGCCGATGATCGCCTGGGTCGCGCTCACATCGCCCCGGATCAGCCCGTCATGGCCCACGGTGAGGGTTCCGGAGACGTCGATCTGGCCCTCGACGGTACCATCGACACGCAACCCCCCGTCCATCCTGAGAGTCCCGTTGAAGACGCTTCCCGACCCGACGATGGAGTTCATCGAGGACGCGCGTGATGAATCGTCACGGCCCATTGCCAGCCTCCCGGGCCCGCCCCTCAGGGGCCGGCCAGCTCGGAAATGTTCTCGAGCCTCTCGCGTACGAGCCTGATCTCGCCCAGCTCGGCCTCGATCGAGTCGAGCCTCGCCTCTATTCCGCGGGCCTCCTCGAGCGAATCCTCAAGTGCCTCTATCCTGTCGGCCAGAGGCCTGCTCCCGATCGACCCGGCCATCCCGAGCGCGATGATCAGGATTGCACCCAGGAGGATCAATATAGTCAAACCCGCGCCGACACGCAGAAGAAGCAGCCGGGTGCCGGAGAACTCCATCTGCCTGGGCGGCTTCCCGCTGTGGGGGATCACGGATATGGTCAGCCCGCCGCCCGACATGGATCCTCCAGTCCCGCGCGTGCGGTCACAGCCGCTCCAGCAGCGCCGAAACGGCTTCCCTGTCGAGCCCCGCGCCCAGGGCGGCCATCAGGAAGAGCCTCAGTTTGTGTCCGTGCATGTCGCCAGCCAGGAGGGCCCCCCGGGATACGAGGTCGGAACCTCCGCCGGGATAGCCGTAGACCCCCAGGACGCGGCCCACATAGCATCTGCTCACGACGGCGACGAGCATGCCGTGACGGGCTGATTCACCGACCTCGTCGGCCACGTCGGGGGGCACGTTCCCCCTGCCGAAGGCCTCGAGCACCACGGCTCTGTCGCCGGACTCGCGGCAGAAGCGCAGTTCGCGCGCGCCGAGCCCGGCTGCCGTGCGCACCAGACCGACCCTCTCGTCGAGGGACAGCTCGCCGGGGGGCAGTTCCAGCCTCCAGCACGGTCTGTTCACGAGGAAGACCCTGTCCTCGTCCACGAAGCCGAGGGGGCCGTACCCGGGAGAAGCGAAGCTGCTCACGTTGCTGGTGTAGGTCTTCGTCACCCTTCCTGCTGCGTGGATCTCGTCGTTCAGCACGACCGCAACTCCGAAATTACGAAACTCCGGACATGTGGCGGTCAGGATGGCCCCCCTGAGGTTCCTCGGGCCGTCCACGCCGAGTTCGGAGGAACTCCTCATGGCGGCAGTGAATACCACCGGGCACGAGCATCCCAGGCTGATGTCCGCGAGGAATGCGCTCTCCTCCAGGGTGTCGGTGCCATGAGTCACGACTATCCCGTCGAACCTGCCGGAGGCCGCGAGCCTGCCCAGGAAGCGGCACAGTTCCGCCATGCGGGAAGGCGTCATGTGGGGGCTCGGCAGGGCGAAGAGCTTGAACTGCTCGGTCTCGTATCCGGACGGAACGGCCCCCTCGGGGGGGCGGCCCGGAGCAGTGTCGGACTCGTCGATGCGGAACCCGGAAGGCCCCGGGACCATGTCGATGGTGCCTCCCGTGGAGACGATCGCCACCCTCATCTCAGTCGTCGTCCTCCAGGGCGCCTCTCCTGCCTTCGGCCATCTTCAGGAGATGTTTCCTGAGCTCCTCCGGGTCATCGGCGAGGGCCGAGACGCCGTTCAGGAAGCCGGGTTCGCTGAAGAGCCCGTCCATGAGGTGGATGAGTTCCGTATCCCTGCTTATCGTCTCGAGAAGGACGGGATGTCCCTCGAGCACGCCCAGCAGCTCCTCGCGAGCGGGATCGAGCGTCCACCTGAGCAAGGTCGCGACCACGTCGGCGTTGTCCCTGTAGCGCCTGCGCATCTCCGCGCTTATCTCCTCGGCCTCGACGGCGGTGATCTCGCCCTTTCTGCGGCGTATGCTCCTGAACACCTCGGAGGCGGCCTCGAAGGCCTCCCTTGCGGCCTCTGCCACGCCGGCGGGCTCCCTGCCGCTCCCCGCCAGAAGCCAGACGCCGTTCAGGCAGTCCCTGACGCCGAGCTCCTGACGCTTGTCCTCGAACTCGAGGATCACTTCCTCGATGGTGAGGAACAGCGGGCCGAACCTGCGGAGGAACTTCACCTGCGAGACGACTCCCGGCTCCCTCGCAACCCTGTCCAGCAGGCGGTCCACGAGCTTCTCCCTGTTGCCCATGCCTGCGATGACCAGTTCGATCCTGCTCATCGCCCTTCGGCGCCACAGGGGGCGGAACAGCTGCTTCTCGGCGGCCTTCAGGGCCTGCGCGACTCCGGACTCGCCGACTCCGTAGGAGCCCGACGAGAGGCATCTCTGGAATGCGAGGAGCAGTTCGTCGCCCCCCGTCTCGTTGCCCAGGAATTCCGCCACCTCGAGGAACCCGTCGGTGAGCGTATCGAGCTCCGGTGTCCTCGCACCGTCGAGGAGGAGCAGGTCGATGAGGCAGTTGCCCAGCGGGGTGAACACCTCCATGCGCCATGTGCGGCTCGCGCTCTCGCCGGAATGGTCGGAGGTCCTGCGGGAGAACACCCTCTCGGCCCTTTCGATGGTCTGGGGGGTCACCAGCCCCTCCCCCTGCTCGTGGAGGCGGAAGAGCTCGAGCAGCTCGCCGTGGGCGAGTTCGGAGACGAGAGCCATGCCCTCGCGCGGGTTCCTGAGCATCGAGGGCCGGGCGAGCAGGCCTGCGCGGGAGAGGCCCTCCCACAGCTTGCGGGCCTGGTGGATGAAGACCCTCTGGATCTTCCTGTCGCCCGTGAGGATCCTGGAGACCTGCGTGGCCTCCTTCATCAGCGCCGCCTCGGAGGCCCTGACCGAGCTCCATCCCGAATAGACGTCTGCGGCCCAGTTCTCGGGGATCTCGGGGGCGGCTTCGCCCCTCCTCCCGCCGAGGATCCTGATCTTGGCGGCGTAGGATTCGATGAGCAGGTGCTCGAGACGCCCCGCGACCTCGTTGAGGTATCCGGCTCCGGCAGGCAGCCCCTGTACCGATCGCATCGCCTGGTCGGAGATGGACTCGACGAAGAGCGCAAGCGTCCCGGGCTCGTCGGGAAGGATCTCGATAGCCGTGGGCAGGACCATGCCGAAGAACGAAGCCCCGGTCCTGGTCTGCCACCTCGCGATCTGGGGATCGGCGTCGGTCACCGAGTTCGACGGCATGAGCCTGCCGACCAGGTCCATCATCCGGGATGGCGTTATCGTGTCCAGAGCCTCGGGGCAGTCGACGAGCGCCGAGATGATCCTGGGGAACCCCTTCTCGAGGAACTGCGCCAGGGTGACATCGGACGGGTCCTGCCATGCCGCCTGCCTGCCGAACGCAGAGCAGAGCGTCCTCACGGTCTCGATGAGGCTGGATGCCCGTTCGCCCTCCAGACCGGGCACCTTCAGCAGGTCGGATATCAGGTTGTCTATGGTCTTGGCTCCGTCTCCCGTCCTGAACAGCCTCTTCAGGAGTTCATGCTCGGTGTCGCGGACCCGGCCCTGGGCGGGCATCCTGTTGTACTCCACGACGGCCGCGGCCAGGTACTCCTCGAACACGTCGCCCCTGGCCGATATCTCCTCGAGGAGCGGGCTGACGATCCTGTCGAGGAACCTCGGCATGCGGCCCTGGGAGTCCAGCTTCACCAGTGCGTCGCACACCGAACGGAAGGAGTCGGTCTCCTCCGCTGCGAGAGCCGTGAGCCACTGCGGGGGGATGCTGGAGAGGAGCCTGTCCCTGTCCACGGGGGAGAGGAGGGTGAGGAGCCTCGCGCACTGGCCGGTCTTCCTCAGTATCACGGCCTTGTCCGCGGGTATGTTCGTGCGCAGCAGCAGGGCGGCGGCCTGGAACACCTCCGGGGAGGAGAGGTTGGGAATCGTCAGTATCTCCTCGATGACATCCAGGCTGGGCCCGGGATCGGGCTGCATCACGAGCGCCTCGAGGACTCTCGCCATCGCGTTCCTGTGGGCCCGCGAGGAGTCCCGGTCCTCGCCGCCGGCGCCCACGAGCCTTGTCAGCCTGAACCAGGTGTCGACGGGATGGACCGGCACGCTGCCGGAGATCCCCGACAGGACGTCGACCGCATCGAGGACCTGGGCCTCCTTGACCTGACCCTCGAACTTCTCGATGAGCATCAGGAGGACCGAGGTGTCGAGCCGCCCGCCGCCGGCCAGCACCGCGAGCTTCACCAGCGCTTCACCGACGAGCCTCGGGTTCGCGAACGACCCCCTCAGGGCCGTGACCTGCACGATGAGCTCGATCTCCCCGGTGGCCTGCAGGGCGCCGTGCACTTCGGGCTGCATGGCCAGGGCCTCTTCGACGACATCGGGATCCTGCTCGCCGAACATGGACGAGGCCACCCGCACCCTGGCCTCGGAGAGGACCGACTCCATCGCCCCGCTCTTCTCCATCTGCCCCAGCACCCCTGCGAGGAGCTGCATGGGCTGGACAGGGATGGCTATGCCGCGGATCCTCCGGAGGAGCAGTTCGCCGAGGCGCCCGACAGCGCGCCAGAGTGGAAGGGACTCGTCGTCGAGGAACCTCCATCCCATCTCCGCGCCGAAGTCGAGCAGGGTCTCACGGGCGTGGGGCGCAGCATCCCGCGTCATGCTCTCGGCGAGCTTCAGCGCCTGGATGACGTCGGGGCCCCCGGTGGCGGTCCTGTCCAGCCAGAAGCAGAACCTCTCGGGCCATCTCCCGGCGAGCTGCAGGAGGAAGTGTATCATCGGCGCGGATCTCGGACCCTCTCCCACCCCTCTCAGGGCGCGGAAGAAGAGGGCCATCACCCTCTCGAGATCGAGCCCGGTCACGGTCCTGAGCTGCTCCCACATCCACGCCAGCTGGAAGAACTCCATGATCGCGGTCGGATAGGACGAGGGCAGCAGGCTGTTGACGGCGCTCAGCCACTTCCGGACGAGCATCGGTTCGACGGGGGGCGGGGATGAGATCAGGGAGAGGCTCTCCACGAGCCTCTCCCGGGATGCGGGGCTGAGCTTCGAGACTATGAGGGCCACGTCGGAGCAGACCGGCTCCCAGCCCTTCAGGTCGAAGACGCGAAGGGCCGAAAGCTCCATCACGATCGACGGGTCGGCGTGGCTGGAATCCAGGAGTTCGACCGGCAGGGCCGCCTCCGTCCTCACCTCCGGAATCGGCGAGGGACGAGGCTCGTTGGCCACGTGCCACAGTTTCAGCTTCTTAGCTAGTACTGCCGCTGTCGGATTCCGCGCCTGTTCCGTCCCCGGCATCGTGCCCCTCGAGAACCTCGTCAGAGTCGGGTTCTACTGTGGCGGCGTCGACTATCCTGTCTCCGGACGGAAGGCCCATCAGGCGCACCCCCTGGGTGCTGCGCCCGCAGAGCCTGACGTCCGCGACAGACAACCTTATCACCATAGCATGGGATGAAACAAGTATCAAATCGTCGGACCCGTTCACCTGGCGCACGGCTACCACGGGCCCGTTCCTGTCCAGACCCCTGATGTTCCGCACCCCGCCGCCGCCCCGGTGATGCATCGGATACTCCCCGACCGGGGTGCGCTTGCCGAACCCGTTCGCCGTCACGGTGAGCAGATCGCCCTCGCCCTGCAGCACGACCATGGAAACCAGCTCGTCGCCCTTCTGGAGCCTTATACCCCTGACTCCGCTCGTGAAGCGGCCCGTCATGCGTATCTCGGATTCCGAGAACCTGTTGGCACGGCCTAGCCTGGTGGCGAGCAGGAGTTCGGCGTCGCCGGGAGTCAGCACTGCGCTGAGGAGTGATGATCCCTCGGAGAGCCTTATGGCCCTGATCCCCTTCCTCCTCGGGCGACTGTACTCGGCCAGCGCGGTCTTCTTCAGCGTGCCGTCCGTGGTGGCCAGGACCAGATTGCCTCCCTGCGCGAAGTCCCTGACGCAGAGAGTCGCCACGGGCCTGTCGCCCTCCTGGAGATCCAGCAGGTTGACCACCGCCTTGCCCTTGCTGTGCCTGCCCTCTTCGGGGATCCTGTAGACCTTCAGCCAGTGGCAGAAGCCCAGGGCGGTGAAGAACAGGATGCTGGAGTGGCTCGTGGCTATGAATATCTGCTCCAGGCTGTCCTCTTCGCGGGTGGATGCCCCGCTCAGCCCCTTGCCTCCCCTGCGCTGGCTCTTCCAGGTGTCGAGGGGGAGCCTCTTTATGTATCCCGCCCGCGACATCATTATGACCATCGAGTCGTCGGGGATCAGGTCCTCCATCTCCATGTCCGAGGATTCCACGGAGACTATCTCGGTGCGCCTGGGCTCGCCGTAGGCCGCGGCGGCCGCCTCCAGCTCCGCCAGGACCACCGCGCTCAGTTCAGCGCGGTCGTCGATGATCTTCGAGAGCCCGGCGATCTCCTTCACGAGCCCCTCGTACTCCTCGTCCAGCTCGGTCCTCTCGAGGGAGGTGAGCCTGTGGAGCCTCATGTCGAGGATGGCCTGGGCCTGCTTCTCAGAGAACTCGAAACCCGAGACCAGAGCGGTCCTGGCCTCCTCCTGGTTCGCGGACGACCGGATGATCGAGATGATCTGGTCGATGACGTCCAGGGCCCGCCTGAGTCCCGCGAGGATGTGCGCGCGCTCCTCTGCCCTGGCCTTCTCGAACTGGCAGCGCCTGAGGATCACCTCGTGCCTGTGGTCCAGGAAATGGCGGAGCATCTCGGCGAGATTGAGCCTCTCGGGCCTGTTGTCCACGAGGGCCAGCATGTTGGCGCCGAAGCTCACTTCAAGGTCCGTGTGCCTGTAGAGCTGGTTCAGGACGATCTCGCCCACGACCTCGCGCTTGAGTTCGACCACCACGCGCATGCCATCGCGGTCGCTCTCGTCGCGAATGTCGGAGATCTCGACAAGCTTCCGCTGCTTCACCAGCTCGGCCATCTCGGTGATGAGGGTCGACTTGTTCACCTGGTAGGGGATCTCGGTGATGATGATCGCGTCGCGGCCGCGCTCGGACTTCTGTATCGAGGCCCTGCCCCTGACGGTGATCGATCCGTGGCCGGTGGCGTAGGCATCGCGTATGCCGGAGCGCCCCATGATTATGCCGCCGGTGGGGAAATCGGGTCCCTTCACCACCCCGAGGAGCTCCTCGACACCCGCCGAAGGATCGGCGAGGAGCAGCCGGCAAGCGTCCACCAGCTCCCTCAGGTTGTGGGGGGGGATGTTTGTGGCCATCCCGACGGCGATGCCGGCAGAGCCGTTCAGCAGGAGGTTGGGGACGCCCGAGGGGAGGACCGCCGGCTCCGTGAGCCTCTGGTCGAAGTTGGGCGTGAACTCCACCGTCTCCTTGTCGATGTCCCTGAGCATCTCCTCGCCTATGCGGGACATCCTCGCCTCGGTATAGCGGTAGGCCGCGGCCGGATCGCCGTCGACGGACCCGAAGTTGCCCTGGCCCTCGACCAGCGGATGCCTCAGGGAGAAGTCCTGGGCCATCCTCACCAGGGCGTCGTACACGGCGCCGTCGCCGTGGGGATGGTACTTGCCGAGAACGTCTCCAACCACGGTGGCGGACTTCTTGAAAGGCCTCTGATGCGTCAGCCTCTGCTCGTACATCGAGTACAGGATGCGCCTGTGCACGGGCTTCAGCCCGTCCCTGACGTCCGGGAGGGCGCGGGAGACGATGACGCTCATGGCGTATTCGAGATACGAGCGCTTCATCTCGTCTTCGAGATCGACCAGTATGACTCGGCTGCCTGCGGATGGCGGCTGGTCGGGCGTCTTCACATCGTCAGACATGTTCTCAGACATCGAGGTTCCTCACCTCCGACGCGTGCTCCTGTATGAACTCCCTGCGGGGCTGGACCTCGTCGCCCATGAGCACGGAGAAGATGTGGCTCGCCTCCACGGCGTCCTCCATCCTCACCTTCACGATCGTCCTGGTGACGGGATCCATCGCGGTGGTCCAGAGCTGCGAGGGGTTCATCTCGCCGAGGCCCTTGTACCTCTGCACGGTGGCCCTGTCCGTGCCGACCTCTTCGAGTATCCTGTCCCTCTCCTTCTCGTTGTAGGCGTAGTAGGACCGCTTCCCGGCGTGGACGCCGAAGAGGGGCGGCTGGGCTATGAAGATGTGCCCCCGGTCGATCAGGGCGGGCATGTACCTGTAGAAGAACGTGAGCAGCAGCGTCCTGATGTGGGCGCCGTCCACGTCGGCGTCGGTCATGATGATGATCCTGCCGTACCGCAGCTTCGCGAGGTCGAAGTCGTCCTCGCCGACCCCCGTGCCCACGGCGGTGACGATGGCCTTTATCTCCGCGTTCACGAGGATCTTGTGCAGGGGCGCCTTCTCGACGTTGAGGATCTTGCCCCTGAGCGGCAGGATGGCCTGGTTGAACCTGTTCCTGCCCTGCTTGGCGCTGCCGCCGGCCGAATCGCCCTCGACGATGAAGACCTCCGAGTCGACGGGGTCGGTCGATGTGCAGTCGGCCAGCTTGCCCGGCAGGGCGGCCGTCTCGAGGGCGCTCTTCCTCCGGGTCAGCTCCCTGGCGTTCCTCGCGGCCAGCCTGGCGGCGCTCGTCTCCTGGCACTTCTGCACCAGCCTCCTGGCCAGGGCGGGGTTCTCCTCCATGAACGTGGCGAGCCCGGTATAGACGATGGACTCCACGGCCCCCTTCACGTCCCTGTTGCCGAGCCGCGTCTTGGTCTGACCCTCGAACTGGGGATTCGAGAGCTTCACACTGATTACGGCGGTGAGACCCTCCCTGACGTCATTTCCGCTGAACGCCTCGTCGGACTTCTTGAACATGCCGTTGGAGGTGGCGTAGTCGTTCAGCCCACGCGTGAGCGCGGCCCGGAAGCCCGTGAGATGGGTGCCGCCGTCGATCGTGTTGATGTTGTTGGCAAAGGAGAAGGTCTCCTCCTGGTAGCCGGAGTTGTACTGGATCGCGCATTCCACGAGCATCACGGACCCGTCCTCGAGCCCGGTCTCCCTGGAGACGAAGACGGGGTCGCTGTGGAGGGCGTGCCTGCTCTCGTTGAGGAAGCGCACGAAGGAGACGATGCCTCCCTCGTAGCGGAAGTCATGGCTCTTGCCGGCGCCTTCCGCCCTCTCGTCCCTGAGGCCGATGGACAGCCCGCTGTTGAGGAATGCGAGCTCCCTCAGGCGCCTGGAGAGTGTGTCGAAACTGAAGGAGGTCTCCTCGAAGATCTCCCTGTCAGGCTTGAACGTGACCAGGGTGCCGTTTCCCTCGCAGTTGCCGCATGGCGTCAGGTCGGTCACGGGGATGCCGCGTTCGTATCTCTGGGTGTATCTCGTCCCGTTCTTCGAGACCTCGACCACGAGCCACTCCGAGAGGGCGTTCACGACGCTGAGCCCTACTCCGTGAAGCCCGCCGGACACCCTGTAGGCCTCGCTGTCGAACTTCCCTCCGGCGTGGAGCTTGGTGAGGACTATCTCGAGGGCCGGCCGGTTGAACTTGGGATGCGGGTCGATGGGGATGCCGCGCCCGTTGTCCTGCACGGACACTATGTCGCCGTCGATCAGCCTGACGGAGATCTCCGTGCAGAACCCTGCCTGGGCCTCGTCGACGCTGTTGTCCACGACCTCCCAGACAAGGTGGTGGAGACCGGTCTGGCTGGTGGAGCCGATGTACATGCTGGGGCGCTTACGAACCGCTTCGAGTCCCTCGAGGACCTGTATCGAGCCAGCGTCGTAGCGCCCGCCGTTCAACTCGGACAAATCAGCTTCTCCTTCCGGCCGTCCTGATACGGATTGCCCTGATCTCCATGCCCGTATCGGCTCTCAGCCTGGCCACGAACTCGCCCTCGCGCGACCTGATCTCGAAGGCGGCGGCGGGATGCAGGCTCTCGACAACGAGGAACCCGTCATCCAGGGCGCAGATCCGCGAAAGCACCGCGATGTCGTTCCCGACGACGCCCGGCCATGCTCTTTCCAACAGAGCCAGAGGCGGGGGTCCGGGCGTGTAGCCCTCGGAGAGGATCTCCTGGATGATGGAAGCGATGCTTCTCACATCGGAGCCTGCGACGCGGCGCTGTGAGCACCGCCCTCCCCGGGGTTGTCGGCCGCCTTAACCTGTGGCTCCGGGGAGTCTCACCGGCATCAGCAGGGAGAGGTGAGCGACGCCCTGTTCGGGCGTCTCGTTCTCGAGCACGACGGCGGATGCGCTGTTCTTGAGCCTGAGGATTATGCGGTCGCCTGTCATGTTCTTGAGTATCTCCATGAGGAAGTCGGCATTGAACCCGACTTGCAGGGACTCGCCGGAATAGTCGCCCTCGAGCTTCTCCCTCGCCTCGCCGGCGTCGGTGTTCTCGGCCTGTACCAGGATGCTCCCCTTCTCGAGGGAGAGCTTGACCTGATGGGTGGCCGGGTTGGCGATGATGCGCATCCTCCTGAGGGCGGAGTTCAGATCCTCCCGGGAGATGACGAGGCTCTTGTCGTTGTCGTGGGGGATCACCTTCTCGTAGGGGGGATAGGGCCCCTCGATGGTCCTGCTGAAGATGGTGGTGGAGCCGAATTCGAAGGAGAGCTGCGAGCCCTGGAAGCTGACCCGCACGTCGCCGTCGTCGCCGATGCGGGCGAGGAGGGCGAGGGCCTTTGGAGCGACGATGGCCTCGAAGGGCGAAGGGGATACGACTTCCGAAAGGTGGATGCGGGCGAGACGGTGACCGTCGGTGGCCACCATCTCGAGGCCTTCTGATCCCAGTTTCCATAGTTCGCCGTTGAGAGCGGGCCTGTAGTCCTCCCGGGCGACGGCGAAGGAGGTCCTCCTTATCGCGGACGCGAGGACGGACATTGGTATGGTGACGGAAGACGACTCGACCCTGGCCGGGAGCTCTGGATAGGTATCGCGCGCTGAGCCTGCCACCACGAACGAGCTGGTGCCGCAGTTGATGCTGATGCGGCTTCCGGTTCCGCCGATGTGGACATCGGTGTCGGGAAGCTCGCGGACTATCTCGTGGAGTTTCCGGCCGGGGATTGCGACCGAGCCGGGAGTCGTCACGGTGGCTGGTATGCTGGTCGTGATAGTAGTGTCCAGGTCGGTTGCAGCAAGGCTGAGCTGATCCCTGCCGGCCTCGAGGAGGATGTTCGTCAGGGCTGGCAGGTTGGTACGGGGGGGCACCGCCGCGGCAACGGTGTTGAGACCCTTTAGGAGCTCTGCCTGGGAGACGAGCAGCTTGATCATCGTGCATCCCTCCGGGGAACGGCTGGGACCAGTAGAGACATAGAAAACAGCGACAAATGATGATTACTATTATACCGAAGAAACTGTTGACCTGCTAGGGTGAGGGTTGCGGCGCACGATACTCCGGTGTGGGGAACGATGTGGAAAACGCCCGTGCAAGGGCCGGGTTTTCCACAGGGGTCGTGCGGCTCTGCAGTTTCCGGGGTGCGGATCGACAGGATCAACCCGAGAGCCTGGTTCTCAGGTCCAGGATCCTTCTCCTGAGGGAGGCGTCTTCCGAGGAGAGCTGGCGTACTCGGTCGATGGAGTTGAGAACCGTGGAGTGGTCTCGGCCGGAGAAGAAGCGGCCGATCTCGACGAGGGAAGTCTCGGTGAGCTCCCTTATGAGGAACATCGCGACCTGGCGGGGAACCAGGATGTCGCGTCTCCGCTGCTTTCCCCTGAGCTGCGCCGGGGCTACGGAGAAGGCCTCGGCTACGGCTGCTGTGATGACGCCGGCGGACAGTTTCTGCGAGGCGGAGCCGAATGCGTCTGAGAGGACCCTCTTCGCGAGGGCGAGATCTATCGGGGTGCCGTTGATGCGGCTGGATGCGGCCAGCCTGTGCACCGCGCCCTCGAGCTGCCTGACGTTGCTCCTGATCGTGGAGGCGATGAAGTCGAGCACCTCTGCAGGGAAGAACTCCCCCTCGTCACGGACCTTGAGGTCGAGGATGGCCATGCGCGTCTCGTAGTCGGGGGGCTGGATGTCGGCGACGAGGCCGGACTGGAACCTCGAGACCAGGCGTTCCTCGAGCCCCGGGATCTCGCCCGGCAGCCTGTCGGATGTGAAGACGATCTGCCTGCCCGTCTGGTACAGGTCGTTGAACCTGTGGAAGAGCTCCTCCTGGGTCTGCGCCTTGCCTCCGAGGGACTGGACGTCGTCCATGAGGAGGAGGTCGACGTCGCGGTAGATGCGCCTGAACTCGTCGACGTTCTGGCGGCCCAGCGATGTGACGAAGAGGTGGAGGAACTGCTCCGAGGAGACGTAGACGAAACGCTTGTCGGGATGGAGCCTCCTCACCTCGTGGGCGATGCCCTGTATGAGGTGGGTCTTGCCCAGCCCGACGCCGCCGTAGATGAAGAGCGGATTGTAGGAAGGGCTGCCCGGGTTCATGGCAACGGCCCTGGCGCCTGCATGGGCGAGCTCGTTACTGGGCCCCGCCACGAATCTTTCGAAGGTATAGCTGGGATGGAGATAGTTGGATCTGATGGAGGTCTGGTTCTGCCTGGGCGAGGCCTCCGGGCCGGGAGATGCAGGCGGGGCGGGATCGCCGACGCACTGCAGGCTGATCCCGGGGATGCCGCTGAGCTCCCTGAGGGAGCCCTGGAGGATCTCGCCGTACTGTGTCATCGTCCACCTCGCCATGAAGGCGTTCGGGAAGCGGACGATGAACCTGTCCTCCTCGAGGGCCTCGAAGCTGGACACCTGGAGCCACGAGCTGAACGAGGAAGGCGGTATGGACGGCCTCGCAGCCTCGAGACAGCGATCCCAGAGGCCCGGCAGATCCATGCCGGAGGGGGCGGTCTGTTCCACGCCGGGCTAAGACATTGCCGGGTAAACCGGACAGGTATTATCCACAGAGTTCTCCACAGGTTTCACAGCTTACATATGCTTGGAACACAGGAAGATGCGTTGTCGGGTTGTGGCGTGATCGTGCCGCGTGTTGATTTCGTTCAAGCAACATACATTCCACCGGAGCCACCGTCTTGACAGGACCCGATTTGGGGAGTAGCTTCCCGCTTCGCCGCATCGGAGCGGCAGAGGGAATTTCGTCCCGCCGGGACCCGCAGTCAAGCCGTCACGGGATGAGTGCAAAAATCAGGTGATCCGGGAGAGGCGACATGAAGAGAACGTACCAGCCCAGCAACTTGTCCCGCGCCAGGAGACACGGATTCAGGGCGAGGATGGCCACTCGCAACGGGCGCAAGGTGCTCAATGCCAGGCGCCGCAGGAACAGGAAGCTCCTCGTCCCCTAGCGGACGGCCTGTCCTGGCCGCCCCCGGGAGGCTCACCGGCAAACCCGAATTCGAGAGGGTGTTCAGGCAGGGCTTCCGGTTCAGGGGCGCGGCGGTGAAGATAGTGTGTCTCGGAAACACCCTGGGCATCACACGCCTGGGGTTTTCCGTATCTAGGAAGATGGGATGCGCAGCGGAGAGGAACCTCTTCAGACGCCGTATCAGGGAGGCTCTGCGTCAGCGGATCGCGACGCCGCCTGGCCTGGATATCGTGATATACCCCGCGGTGAAGCTCTCCGCGACCACGCGGAGAGCGATGGAAGCGGATCTCACGGAATTCGCAGACTCTCTCCAGCTGCGAGGGGAACGCTGAAGGCAATCCGGTTCTACAGGCGCTGGATTTCACCTATGCTTCCCCCGGGCTGCCGGTTCACGCCTTCGTGCAGCCTGTACGCCCTGATCGCGGTCGAGAGGTTCGGCTTCCTGAAGGGAAGCGTGATGTCCGCCTGGAGGATACTCAGGTGCAATCCTTTCACGCCCGGCGGTTTCGATCCAGTTCCCGGAGGTCCTGAAGATGAGTGACCAGCAGAGGCTGCTCCTGGCAGCCGTGCTCATGTCCCTTGTGCTGGTGGCGGGATGGATGCTGGGCTCGTCGAGACGGCAGGCCCCGGAGGCGCCGGAACGGCCGGAACCGGTTCCTGCATCCCCGACGATCGGGACCGCGGGGGATTCGATCCCGGACGCGACGTCCGCGCAGACCCCCGTCGATTCTTCCCCGGCGCCGATCGATGCGATCCCGGAGCGCCTAGTGAACGTATCCATCCCCGACGGACACGGAGGGATCCTGGTGGATGCCGTGCTCTCCACGAGCGGGGGAGCGGTGGTCTCGTGGGTCATGCCTTCATGGCGCAATCTCTCGGAAGGTGCCGACGGGCCGATCGAACTGGCGAACGAGCCCTGGTTCGAGGCTCTGGGTCAGGACGGACCCGTGGAGTTCGAGTGCGGAGGCCCCTCAACCGTAGTCGCATCGGGTGACGTCGGGATAACGATGACGGCGGAGGGCGGCCGGGAGCGGACATACACGTTCCATCCCGGGAGCTACGTCTTCGAGATAACGGACACCGGAGCTGACGCGTTCACAGTCACGCAGGGAGCAATCCCCGTTACAGAGGCCGTCACCGACCCTTCGAGGTATTTCAGCGCGGCGTGGTTCGCGGAGAAGAGCAGGTCGAAGAAGCCGGGCAGCCTCGACGAGGAGCTGGCGCTGGGCAGGGTGCTGTGGGCGGCCGCCAGGTCGAGGTATTTCACAGTGCTGATGATGCCCTGCGACGGGTCGCGCAGAGACGCATTCGCGTTCTCGAGCGACCCTGTCCAGTCTCCGAGGGTCACGCTGGAGGGCGGCGACGTCAGGGTGTATGCCGGCCCGGTGGACTACGGGAGGCTTCACGCCCTCGGATCGCGTACGGACAACCTAGTCGACTTCGGGTGGCCGATAATACGGTGGATAGGGAAGCTGATATATCTCTTCCTCACCACCGTGCTGTCGTTCGCGTCGAACTGGGGCGTGCGCATCGTGATCCTGTCGATCGTGATGAAGCTGGCCCTCATGCCGCTCTCGATACACAGCAGCCGGTCGATGAAGAGGATGCAGTCGATGCAGCCCCTGGTGATCGAGCTGCAGAAGAAGTACGCGAACGATCCAATGCGCCAGAGGCAGGAGCTGTCGAAGCTCTACAAGGAGAACGGGGTGAACCCCCTGGGAGGCTGCCTGCCTCTCATACTCCAGATGCCGATATTCTTCGCCCTGTACCGCGTGCTGGAGAACTCGGTGAACCTGCGTGGAGCCGGTTTCGTCCTCTGGATAACCGACCTGTCCAGGCCCGAGATCCTGATCCCGTTCGGGACCAGCATACTGGGGATGCCCGGGATCGGCCTGCTCCCCGTGCTGATGGGGGTGGCGATGTTCTACCAGCAGAAGACGTCGATGACCGACCCGTCGCAGAAGAGCATGGCATACATCATGCCCGTGATGATGACGTGGTTCTTCATGAAGTTCCCGGCAGGGCTCTCCCTCTACTGGTTCGTGAACAACATCCTTTCGATCGCTGAACAGAAGCTCGTGCCTAAGGCGAAGGGCGCACCCGCCGTGCAGGCCGCGGAGAGGCGCGCGAAGTGAGATGAGGGAGCCTTGCCCGGAGAGGTTATAGCCGCCCTGGCCACCCCCCCGGGGGATTCCGCGCTGGCGCTGTTGAGGATGAGCGGCGAAGGCTGTGCCGCGATGGTCGAGGAGCTGCTCGATCTGGAAGAGGGCAGGCTCTCGGGGATGCGGAGGGCCGTCGCCACGATCCCGGGCGCTGCGCCGGGCGCGGATGCGGTGGCTTTCTCGTGGCCGTCCGGCAGGAGCTACACGGGCGAGGAGATGGTCGACGTCGTCTGCCCGGGAGCCCGGGAGATCGTCGACGGCCTGCTGGCGGGCATGCTCTCACGGGGAGCGAGACCCTCGCTGCCCGGCGAGTTCACGAGGCGTGCATATCTTTCCGGCAGGATCTCCCCTCTGGAAGTGATCGGGCTCGCATCTCTCTGGAGGAGAGACAGCGAAGACGGCGGGGCGGGAGGCGCGCTCGGGGAACTGGGTACGCGCCTGGCGGAATCCCTCGAACGATCGGCGGAGCAGATCGAAGCCGCCGTCGAGTTCCCCGACGACATCGACGAACACCGGCTCGACGTGGGAGAGAGCCTGGAGGAGGCGCTGAAACGGGCACGCCTGTTCCGTGAGGGCGCCGGGAAGGCCGAGGGTCCGGTGAGGGTCTTCCTGGCCGGCCCGGTCAACTCCGGGAAGTCGACGCTCTTCAACAGGCTGGCGGGCGCCGAGAGAGCGGTGGTGTCGGACGAGGCTGGAACCACCAGGGACGGAGCCTCGTGCATCACCCTTGTCGGCGGAAGGCTTGTGGAGCTGTTCGATACACCGGGATTCAGGGATGGAGAGATCGAGGGGGCGGACGCGGAGGCTCTCCGGATCGCCCTCGGAATGATCGGCAGCGGGGACGTGGTGGTCTGGATGAGTCCGGGTTCGAGTGAGGAGCCTGGGCGGGGCCTCGCCGAAACCGCGGGCAGGATCGTCAGGGTCGCCAGCAGATGCGACGAGATCAGGGGAGAGTGGCTTCCGGTCAGCTCCGTCACCGGAGAGGGGATCGACGAGCTCGGGAAGGCGATCGCCGGTGCGAGGCCGGGAGGTCTGCTCACCACGATAGCGGGCCTGATAGAAACGCGGATCGTGGAGGCCTCGGGGGCATTGTCCGGCCGGGATCTGGCGCTGGCGGCGGAGAATGTCGCAGACGCTCTGAGGGAATTGAACTGCTGCATGGACAGGGGAGCGGGAGTCGGGATTGCGGTGGAGCGCGCCCTGGGCAGGATGTGCGTGGGGAAATGACAGGGACTGATGTCCTGGTGGTCGGTGGCGGTCACGCCGGGGCGGAGGCGGCCCTCGCAGCCGCCAGGATGGGTGCGCGGACCGTGCTGGTGACGATGAATGCCGCGCGGATAGCGATGCTCTCGTGCAACCCGTCGGTGGGGGGCGTTGCGAAGGGCACCCTGGTCCGGGAGATAGACGCGCTCGGCGGTGTGATGGGCGAAGCGGCCGATCACGCCTCGATCCAGTTCAGGATGCTCAACAGGAGCAGGGGTCCGGCTGTCTGGGGACCCCGGGTCCAGTGCGACGGGAGCGCTTACTCGTCTTTCGTGAGAGGGGCCCTCCTGTCGTCCGGAGTCGAGGTCGTCGAGGGAGAGGTCGAACAGTTCCGATGGGCGGGCGACAGGGCGATGTCGGCGATGCTCTCCGCGGGGGGTGCCATCTGTTTCAGGGCCGTCGTCGTCGCGGCCGGCACGTTTCTCGGAGCGGCCCTGTTCAGGGGTCGTGAGAGATGGAGCGGAGGAAGAGCCGGTGACAAGGCCTCGGAACGGCTCTGCTCGCACTTTTCCGACAGAGGGTTCCACGTGGAACGCTTCAAGACGGGGACTCCACCGAGGCTGCTGGCAGGATCGATAGACTACGACGCCGTCGAGCAGCAGGTCGAGGAGGGTGCATGCTGGCGGTTCTCGTCACGGGGTGGTGCGCGATTCAGCGACAGGAGGGCCGTCTGCTTCACTACAAGGGCTGGGAGCCGCGCGATCGACGCCGCGAGGTCCGGCATCGACGGATCGCCGCTCTTCGACGGGTCGATCTGTGGGAGAGGGCCGCGCTACTGCCCGAGCTTCGAGGACAAGGCCGTGAGGTTTCCCGACCGTCTCGAGCATCCCGTCTTCCTCGAACCGATGGGGATCGACGGCAGGCTGGTCTACGCAGGGGGCATGTCCACGAGTCTTCCGAGGAGAACCCAGATCGAGATCATTAGATCCCTTCCCGGCTGCGGACGGGCCGTGGTCGCATCGTGGGGATACGCCGTCGAGTACGGGTACTTCCCGGGGGAATGGATCGGGAGGGACCTGAGGCTGGCGGGAACTGACAACGTCTTCCTTGCGGGCCAGGTCTGCGGTACATCGGGATACGAGGAGGCAGCGGGGCTCGGGCTGGTGGCGGGAGCCGGCGCCGCACGTTCCTCGACGGGGAGCGGCGGGTGGTTCCGACCGCGGGGCAGCGACTCATTCGTGGGAGTGATGCTCGAGGACATAGCCGGAGGCACCCTGGAGGAACCTTACCGCCTCTTCTCATCTCGAGCATCAAACCGGCTCCACATAAGACCTGACAACGCCGAAGCAAGGCTGCTCGCGCACGCGGTTTCATCGGGGCTGTCCCGACCCGGTGACGAAGCCAGGCTGAGAAGGATGGAGCGGCAGCTCGAAGAGGCGCGAACTGTATTGAATACCGAACGCGCCGGGGGCAGGCTGCTTGCGGATCTGTGCAGAGTGACCGAATTCGACGTCGAATCGCTCGGCGGGTTGAGCGGGAAGCTGGGAGCGCTCGATCCGGGGGTCGTCTTCACCGCTGCGCTCGACGAAAGGTACGTGGGACACGTGAGGCGCGCCGAGGGAAGGTTGCGAGAGGTGGAGAGGATGTCATCGGTCGATCTCTCCGGCGTGGAGGACTTCTCATGCATGGACGGGATAAGCTGGGAGTCGAGGGAGAGGCTCCAGAAGGCCAGGCCGGCCAACATGGGGGAGGCCGCTCTCATCCCGGGCATGAGGCCGTCTGACTTGGAAGGCCTTCTGATAGGCGTTCTGAGGATGGTTCCACGTGGAACGAAGACAGGTGTCTGACAGCACGGCAGCCGGAGAGGCTCCTCTCGGCATCGATTTCCCGGAGTCATTCCGGGATGACGCAGGGAGCTTCATGGAGATGATCCGGGAGAGAAACCGGGTCATGAACCTGGTCGGGCCCTCCGAGACGGGCCGGCTGTGGGAGAGGCACGTTCTCGAGTCTGCCGCCTTCTCCCTGCTGCTCGACCCATCGAAGCCCGTGGCCGACATCGGATCGGGTGCCGGATTCCCCGGGATGGTGCTCGCCATGCTCGGTTTCGAGGTGATCCTGCTCGAGCCGCGCAGGAACAGGGCGCTCTTCCTCGAATATGCCGCCGGCAGGCTGGGCCTCGGGAATGTGTCGGTCATCAGGAGCAGGCTGGAGGACTGGCCCGGGACTGCCCCGCAGTTCACAGCCCGGTCTCTCATGCCTGCCGGGGAGCTGGTCCGGCTTCTCGAAGAACTCGGTCATTCCTGTTCCGTGACGGTCAGGGTCCCACCGGGGGAATATTATCTGCCGGGGTCCGTGCGTGCGCTGGATCTTCCGGTTCCTCCGCTTGACCGCCCGGGGGTTCTTGTGCAGTATCGCATTCCGATCGTGCGGCCGTGCGAGGCCGGAAGCACCCGAAAGGCCACTCCATGAGCAGGGTCATCTCCGTATCGAATCAGAAGGGCGGCGTCGGGAAGACCACCACCGTGATCAACCTCGCAGCCAGCCTCGCCGCATTCGAGAAGGATGTCCTCGTCGTGGACCTCGATCCGCAGGCCAACGCCACCAGCGGCATGGGCCTGCCCCTTCCGTCCCCGAGGAACATACATGCCCTCCTCGCTGGCCTCGCCGGCTTCGACGAGTCCGTGGTCGAGACCGGGTTCGAGGGGATGTCGGCGATCCCGGGTTCGAGGGATCTGGCAGGCCTCGAGATCGACCTTGCCTCGCAGAAGGGCAGGGAGTTCTTCCTTCGTGACAGGCTGAGGGCACCGGGAATGGACAGGTTCGACTTCGTGCTGATTGACTGTCCTCCATCGCTCGGCCTGCTGACGATCAACGCGCTCGTGGCCGCCGACTCGGTGCTGCTCCCTCTCCAGAGCGAGTACTATGCCCTCGAGGGCCTGTCCCACCTCCTCGACACGATCCGGAGAGTGCGCCAGCTCTGGAATCCCGCCATCGCCATGGAGGGAGTCCTGCTCACGATGTACGACAGGCGCCTGAAGCTCAGCAGGGAGGTGGAGGCGGACGCGGAGGACCATCTCAGCGAGATGCTCCTCGGCACCAGGATACCCAGGAACGTCCGGCTCAGCGAGGCGCCCAGCTTCGGCAAGCCCGTCCTGCACTACGATGTCGAATCACCCGGCGCGAGATGCTATCTGCAGCTCGCCGAGGAGCTTATTTCGAGATGATGCCGATCACGCACGGGATATCAAGGGCGGGCGGTGAACAGCCATGACACAGTTGAGGAAGAGGGCCCTGGGCAGGGGCCTCGAGGCGCTTCTCCCGTCTGTCGATCCGGCGGAACCCGGGCAGGTGGCTTCGGTGGACGTGGACCGGATCGAACCCAACCCCCACCAGCCGAGGCGGGAGTGGGACGAGGCGGATCTCCGCTCGCTCAGCGACTCGATCCGCGAGCAGGGGATCCTCCAGCCGCTGGTACTGAGGAAGCAGGGACTCCGCTTCCAGGTGATCGCCGGGGAGAGGCGTCTCCGGGCTGCGCGGATGGCCGGGCTCAAGGAGGTCCCGGCAGTCGTCAGGGAGGCTACGGACTCCCAGATGCTCGCCTGGGCGCTCGTCGAGAACATCCAGCGCAGGGATCTCGGGCCGCTCGAGAAGGCGGAGGCCTTCAGCAGGCTCTCCACGACCTTCTCTCTGACCCAGGAGGAGATGGGCAGGCAGACCGGCCTCGACCGTTCGACAGTCTCCAACCTCATGCGGCTGCTGGAGCTCCCCGACCCGGTCAAGACGATGCTCCGCGACGGCAGGATCGCCATGGGGCACGGAAGGGCACTCCTGGCCCTCCACGACGCCCGCACCATCGAAACAGCCGCCGCGCTGGCGGTCTCCAGGGACATGTCGGTGCGCCAGCTCGAGGAACACGTGAGGAAGGCCTCCCGCCAGCCCGCGCCCCGGAAGGCGCAGAAGCCCGTCGCACCAGCGGTCGCCGACCTCCAGGAGAAGCTCACCCGCAGGCTCGCGGCCCGGGTCAGGATAAGGGACAGGGGGGGCCGGGGGAGCATGATCGTGGAGTACTCGTCTCTCTCGGATCTCGAGAGGATCCTGGAGATCATAGGTGGCTGAGGAGGATCAGAGGGGCAGGCGCGAGGGCGCGCAGCCCGACTATCTTTTCAGGATGGCCTGGGAGGAGATAAACGAGCGGATGGCCAGGCTCAGGCTCGACCTGGAGATGTCGGAGAGGAACGACATGGGTCTCGAGGCCAGGCAGGCCCTCGCCCGGGAGCTCGTCGACCTCCAGGAGACCGTCGATGCCTTCGCGGAGAGGTGGATGGACTTCGAGCGGAAGCGGAAGGCTCTCGAAGACAGGCTGAAGGAACCCTAGCCCCTGCCCGCGCCCCTGCGTCCGCCCGCCCTGCCTGCGCCGGCGGGCGTTTCCGTCTTCACATCCAGGTCGAACTCGTGGATGAGGGCCTCGTATCTCATGTGGAAGTGGAGCCAGAGATCGGCGAACAGGTCCACCTGGGAGGACAGGCGGTCGAGTTCATGCGAGATCTCGTCGGCGTCGACCTGGTCCGGCGAGCCCGGATCGCCTGTTCCCGCCGCCCTCGAGAGCTTTCTGAAGTTGCGGTCGACGCTCTCCCAGCCCTTCTCGAAGCATGTCTCGGCAAGGTAGTCCTTCACCGCCCCTCCCGGGTGATAGCATGCACTATTTTCCTGCTTCCGGCATTCCGGCGCAAGACCCCCGCGTTGACGGCGTTCGGAGCGCGCCGTTATAGTGCCGCACCACACGAAGGGAGCTGACGTGGCGTACAAGATAGGCGACAAGTGCATAGCGTGCGGAACCTGCAAGGACGAGTGCCCGGTCGAGGCCATAAGCGAGGGCAAGCCGTACAAGATCGATGACAGCAAGTGCATCGACTGCGGAGCCTGCGCATCGGTCTGCCCGGTGGAGGCCATCGAGGCCCCCTAGCCGGTTCGCGTCACGAGCCGACGGACACCGCCGGACCCAGCGTCCGGCGGTTCCCTTTATGTGGGACCCATCCCCGGCGACGACTCCCGGCAGAGTTCTTCGAGTGTGATCGAATCGAAGCTCCCGAGAAGCCTCGAGAGGGCCCTCCTCATCCTCCCGCCGCTGCCGTGGCCCTGCCTGAGCCTGACGATCCAGGGGAACCCCGCTTCTCCGTCGAATGGTGTGTCGAACTCCCAGGGATGGGCGTAGAGAACCGGCGTCCTTCCTGCCGCACAGGCACTCCGCAGGAGGTGGGAATGCACATCCATCGGCATGAAGCGCATCCATGCCCCTCCGGCCGCCGGAATCCTGATCCCGAGCACTGGCACGGAGGCAAGGGGCAGTTCGAGCAGGCCGCAGCTTTCGAGTCGGTACGGGATCAGGGGAGCGGCCGGGATGCCGTACCTGATCCTCGGGATGGGAAAGACGCTGCTGTCGTAGAGGAAGCCTGCTGCCGACAGCTCTTCGGCGACCCAGGAGGAGTTCCGTTCGGTGACGCTGAAGCTGGGAGCCCGGTAACCCCGCGGGGGAGGCAGCGACAGCCTCGACCATGTCCCGAGGCACCTCCCGATGTCCGCCCTGAAGGCTTCCCGGTCCATCGCGAGAAGGCTCCCGTGGCTCCATCCGTGGCAGGCCAGCTCGTTCCCGGATCCCGTCACGGCCTGTCCGATGGAAGGCTCCGCCTCGAGGAGGCTTCCCAGGACGAAGAAGGTGGCCCTGGCCCCGTACTGCGCCAGGGTGTCGATCAATCCGTCCACAAGGAGGGGAGATCTCCGGCGCCGGCATGACGATCCCGGCTCGCAGGCGCGGGGGCAGACCGCGGCAGTCTGGAACCACTCCTCGACGTCGAAGCTCAGGGCTATTCTGCGTGAAATCCCACAGGAGGAAGCGCTTCTCATGGGACGAGTCCCCGTCTGAATCCATACTTCACGTCGAAGCTCAGGGCTATTCTGCGTGAAATCCCACAGGAGGAAGCGCCGCTCACCAGATGCGCCCCCCCCTGCGCCTGAACTCAGCGACGTCCGCCTTCGTGGGGAATCCATTCCTCGATCCCTCCCCGGATGGATTCGGGCGGGTATCCCAGGATCCTTCAGCGACAATCAGGAGTCCTTCGGTGACCATTTCCGCCCCGGTCTGCTTGCACCGGCGTATCAGGGAATGGAGGGAGGTTGTCCGGCGGGAGACCGGGATCTCCCTCTGGAGGAGGATCCCCCCTCCATCCAGCTCGGCGGTCATCAGGTGCAGCGTCACTCCGGCGCGGGGCGGTTCCGAGAAGAGGGACCAGAAGGTCGGCAGCATCCCCCTGTTCATGGGGAGCAGGGCGGAGTGGAGATTCAGCGCGCAGACCGAAGCGATGGCCAGGGTCCGCGGCTGGAGGATCTGCGGGCAGGCTATCGATACGATGACGTCGGGTTCGAGGGCTTCGAGGGCTGCCCTGCCCGCTTCGGAGTTCACGCGGTCGACCGTGATGAAATCCGCCCCCGACCTCGCGGCCGCCTGCGCCAGGGAATGGGGGGAGGCGGTGGGCGCGCGCAGCGCCGCGAGGACCTTCAGGAGGATCATCCACGACCCTCTCGCGATGAATCCCAGAGGGCCGTAGAGGCCCAGGTACCGGGAGGAGTTCCTTCGGATGTCCCGCAGGGAGGCGTGGCCGCCCAGCGATGCCACGGTGAAACGCCATCCCGGCAGGGACTCGACGATGCTCGCGACGGTCCGGGGGATCTCGAAGGGCTCGTCATCACACAGCAGCACGACCCGGAGGCAGGGTCCGCCGGGGGATGGAGCCCGGGTCAAGCCGACGGGCCGTCCGGCCTGGCGGCGAGGGCGAAGAGGTAGAACAGGCCCAGTATAAGAGTCAGGGCGGTGTAGAAGATCGGGGAGAGGAAGGCCGAACCGAGAGCCCAGAAGCCGAGCAGAAGGGGGCCGGCAGTCCGGAAATGGGCGCCTGTCGACAGGCGCTTCGAGGCCGGCCGCTTCTTCATCCCGGCGAACAGATCCTCCGCTAGGCTGAAGAAGACGATGGAGACGGCGACCAGCGGGAGATGGAGGAAGACTCCGCCTGCCAGGGCCGTGGAATCGATGCAGGCGGCCGCGGCTGTCGCAAGCGGGAGAAGGAGCATGCCGGCAAGCAGGAAGAAGAAGCCGAGCCTGATGTGATCGTCGCAGTCGCAACTGACTCCGCGGGCTTCCCTGGCGGCCAGGATTCGTCCGAGGAGCAGCCTCGAAAGCCTGAAGAGGCCCATCATGGCGACCACAACCAGCAGAACGGTTCCGTAGTCGGTCAGTCTCTGCACCTGCCCACACCCTCCGTCGTTCGGGGCATTATCACGAAGTGAGGCTCCGCGGGCAAGCCGGACCGGTATGGGGAGGGTCGGCCGGAGGCTGGATCAGGGTCCGAGAAGCGGCAGCAGGCCGGATATGCCGTCCAGCGCGAAATCGGCATCGAGAGCTACACCTGTGTTGTGCGGCGCCCTGACGAGAACCGGCCTGAAGCCCCCCCGCCGGGCCGCCTCGAGCCCCTTCCATGCGTCCTCGAAGACAAGGGTGGATCCCGGAGAGGAGCCGATCGCAAGAGCAGCAGCCAGGAAGATGTCCGGGCAGGGTTTGCGCGGGAGCGACTCTCCGCCGATGACAGGCGGCACCGGGGCCCCGGCCCGCATCAGGATGCCCTCCACCAGGCGGGAATCCGTGTTGGAGGCGATGGCGAACCTCCCGGCGAAAACCGAGGAAGAGAGGATCTCGAGGACGGAAGCCGCACCCGGCATCAGCCCGACCGCCCCGGTGAGGCAGAACTCCTCGTATGCGCGCTTCTGCAGGGAGGTCGCGCGGGCCTCGTCGATGCCCTGGCCGCCGTGCCTCGAGATGTGTCCCGGGAGCCCCTCGCCGAGGGAGGTCCAGTGGCGGAAGTACTCCTCTTCCGGGATGGATACGCCCCAGGGCGCGAGAGCCTCGTTCCAGGAGGCCATATAGAGGCGCTCGCTGTCGACGATGACGCCGTCGAAGTCGAACAGCAGCCCGCCGGCCCGAAGGAGGTCGGCCCTGGTGAGCGGCGTGTACGGTTCTGGCCCGATCCCGGTCATGTGCCCATAATAACCCGCTGGCTACGAACGGGCGATTCCCGTCCGCCCCAAATCCGGGAGGGGTGCATTGTACGAGAACTTCGCACAGATCAGGCAGGCGGCGCGAGACGACAAGGGGGCCCGGGCGGCCGTACCCATGGGGCATGACGAGGCCTCCCTCGAGGCTCTCAACATGGCGGCCGAGGAGGACATCGCCACATCGGTCGTCTTCGCTCCCCGGGCGCTGGTGGAGGAGACCGTCGGCAGAGCGGGGTTGAAGCTCCATCCATCCATCGAGATCGCGGATGTGGCAACCGAGGCCGACGCCGCCATCGAAGCCGTGAAGTGCGTCAGCGGAGGCGGGGCCACGATCCTCATGAAGGGGCTCCTCAAGACGTCCGGGTTCCTCAAGGCCGTCCTGGACAGGGAGCACGGCCTCCGCACAGGCAGGGTCCTGAGCCACGTGGCCGTGGTCCACGTCCCGAAGCAGGACAGGCTCGTGGCGATCACCGACGGGGGCATGATCCCCAGGCCCACCGCCGAGCAGTTGGTGCAGATCGTCCAGAACGCCGCCGGCGTGATGGTCAGGCTGGGTTGCGGCACGCCCAGGGCCGCTCTCCTGGCAGCCGTGGAGGTAGAGGACGAGAATCTGCCCGAGACATCGCTCTTCGCGTCGATTGCGCGAAACGGCATCGAGGGCGTCCACGTCCAGGGGCCGCTCGCTGTGGATGGAGCCATGGACCCGGAGGCAGCGGCCATCAAGAAGATCACGGGCGAGGTCGCGGGGCGGGCGAACATCCTCGTGACCCCCGACCTCTCGTGCGGCAACATCTTTGCGAAGGCCTTCATGTACATGACCGACACCGAGGTGGGGGGGATGATCGCCGGAGCCGCGGCCCCGGTGGTGATGCTCTCCCGCTCCGACGCCGCGCGCACCAAGCTGAACTCGCTCGCGCTCGGCGTCGTGACGGGAGCCTGACATGGAGAGGCTCGTCCTGGCGCTGAACCCCGGCGGGACTTCGACGAAGTTCGGAGTCTACAGGGAGGGGGAGCCCCTCTTCGAGGAGTCCGTGCGGCACCTCCCCGAGGAGCTCGCCGCCCTGGGCCCGACGATGAACCAGACGGGGCCGAGGCGTGACCTCGTGCTCGCCGCACTCGCGGAGAAGGGGTTCGACATGTCGGGCCTCGCCGCCGTGGTGGGCCGCGGGGGCACGTTCAAGCCCCTGCAGGCCGGCACCTACCGTGTGAACCGGAAGCTGCTCGACGACATCACGGAAGGGTCGACGCTCCAGGCCGACCACCCGAGCAACCTCGGGGCCCCCCTCGCCTGGGCGGTCGCCGAACCGCTGGGGCTCCCCTCCTACTTCGTCGACCCGGTCTGCGTCGACGAGATGATCGACGAGGCCAGGCCCTCCGGGCACCCTCTGCTGCCGAGGAAGAGCCTGAGCCACGCCCTCAACATCCGCATGGTGGCGTACAAGGCCGCCTCCGAGCTCGGGAGGCCGCTGTCCGACCTCAACATGGTGGTGCTCCACCTCGGCAGCGGGGTCAGCGTGAACGCGATCCGGAAGGGCCGGATGATCGACACGAACAACGCCAACGACGGCGGGCCGTTCAGCTCGCAGAGGACAGGCTCCCTCCCCGTTACCGGGCTCGTCGACCTCTGCTTCGGGGGAAGGTACGAGAAGAAGCAGCTCCAGCGGATGTTCCTCAAGGAAGGCGGCCTGATGGCCTATCTCGGCATCGACCATGTCGGGGAGGCCTTCGCCAGAGCGTCGAAGGGGGATGCGGAGGCGGACCTCGCCCTGAGGGCGATGGTCTACCAGTTCGTGAAGGAGGGGGGGGCCATGGCCGCCGCCCTCCACGGGGACGTCGATTGTGTGGTCATTACAGGTGGCATGGCACACAACGTCTGGGTCGTGGAAGAGATAACGAAGGGCCTCTCCTTCCTGGGAAGGGTCATGACCTTCCCGGGCGAGGCGGAGCTCGAGGCTCTCGTACGCGGTGTCCTCAGGGTCCTCGACGGGATCGAGGAAGTCAGGACTTACAACTAGCCCGGAGGGGTGCATGAAGAAGCCTCTCAACGCGAAAACCGACGGTCTGGCGCTGCTGTCCGGCAACGAGGCCATAGCGAGGGGCGCATGGGAGCACGGCGTGCACTTCGCCTCGGCCTATCCCGGCACTCCCTCGACCGAGATCCTCGAGACGATCGGGGAGCACTATCCTGAAATCGAAGCCCAGTGGGCCCCCAACGAGAAGGTCGCCCTCGAGACGATAGCCGGGGCCTCCTTCGGCGGCGCCAGGGTCCTCACCGCCATGAAGCACGTCGGCCTGAACGTGGCCGCCGATCCGTTCTTCACGCTGAGCTACATCGGCGCGACAGGCGGCATCGTGATCGTGTCGGCCGACGACCCCGGGATGCACTCGTCCCAGAACGAACAGGACAACAGGCATCTGGCCCGGGCCGCCAAGGTGCCGATGCTGGAGCCCTCGGACAGCGCCGAGGCGCGCGACCTGACCGGCCTCGCCCTCGACATCTCCGAGAGGTTCGACACCCCGGTGATGCTGCGCACGACCACGCGCACCAGCCATTCCAGCAGCCCCGTGGCGCTCGCCCCGCGCAGGGAAGTCCCGGTGAAGGGATACGTCCGTGATCCCCGCAAGAGGATCCCCATCCCGGCCTTCGCACGGGCGATGCACACGAGGGTCGAGGAGCGGACAAGAGCCCTGTCGGAGTTCGGCAATACATTCCAGTACAACAGGATCATCGAGGGGGACAGGAAGCTAGGGGTGATCGCCAGCGGCGTGTCCGCGGCCTATGTCCGGGAGGTCCTGCCCGGCGCCACCATCCTCAAGCTGGCCATGACGTGGCCCCTGCCCTGGGACCTCATCGGCAGGTTCCTGGCCATGGTGGACGAGGTGAGGGTGGTCGAGGAGGGGGACCCGTTCCTCGAGGAGCAGATACGGTCCCACTTCCTGCTGCCGGTCGAGGGCAAGCGGCATTTCCCGGTCGAGGGCGAGTTCAACCCGGCGATCGTCAGGAAGGGGCTTGGTCTCGAGCCCGTTCCCGCCAGGGCTCCCGCCGAGGTGCCGCAGCGCCCGCCGATGCTCTGCGCGGGCTGCCCCCACAGGGGGGCGTTCTGGGTGCTCTCGAAACTGAAGTCGAGCACCACCGGAGACATCGGCTGCTACACCCTTGGCCTCATGCCTCCGCTCAACGCCATGGATACGACCGTCTGCATGGGAGCCTCCATCGGGGTCCTCTCGGGCCTCGAGAAGGCGGGTGGCCGGGAGGCCGTCTCGAAGCTGGCCGCCGCGATTGGCGACTCCACCTTCGTCCATTCCGGGGTCACAGGCCTGATCGACATGGTCTACAACGGCTGCACCGGCACGGTCATCGTCATGGACAACAGCATCACGGCCATGACCGGCGGCCAGCAGAACCCGGGGACCGGCCGGACCCTGAGGGGGGAACCATCCGCCAGGCTCGACATCGAGGCGGTCTGCCGGGCATGCGGGGTCTCCTCCGTGCGGGTGGTCGATCCCCACGACCTGAAGGGGCTGGAAGCGGTTCTCAGGGAGGAGATGGCCCGGCCCGAGGTCTCCGTCGTGATAACGAGGCGCCCCTGCGTGATGGTCAGGAAGCCTTCCGGCAGGGCGGTCGCCGTCCTGGATCCGGAAGCCTGCATAGGCTGCAGGCGCTGCATGTCCCTGGGCTGCCCGGCGCTGAGCTTCCACGACGGCAGGCCGGTGGTGAACAGCCTGCTGTGCTACCCGGAGTGCAGGCTCTGCGCGGACGTCTGCCCCAAGGGCGCCCTGGGCAAGGACTACAACAGGGAGGCCTCCAGTGCCGACTGAGACCACCAACGTTCTGATCTGCGGAACCGGCGGGCAGGGCATTCTGCTCGCGAGCGAGATAGTCAGCGCGGCCGCGATGCTCTCGGGGATGGACGTCCGCAAGAGCGAGGTCCACGGGATGGCCCAGAGGGGCGGAAGCGTCGTGAGCCAGGTGAGGTTCGGGAAGTCGGTCAGCAGCCCCATAATCGAGGAGGGCACGGCCGACCTGATGATAGCGCTGGAGAAGCTCGAGGCGCTGAGATGGTCGCATTTCCTGTCGGATTCAGGCACCGCGCTGATATGCGACCTCGTCATCGAACCGTCGTCCGTCAGCACCGGCCAGGCTTCCTACCCCGACGTCGAGGCCGGGCTCTCCGACAGGGGAGTGAGGTCCCTCTCGATCGACGCCTTCGGCGAAGCCGGCAGGATGGGCGATCTCCGGGTCGTCAACACGCTCATGGTGGGCGCGGCCTCGGTCTGCCTCGGACTGCCCGAAGCCTGCTGGGCCGATGCGATGAGGGAGCTGCTCCCCGAAAAGGCCCTGGAGATCAACACCAGGGCATTCCTGAGAGGGAGAACCCTGGCCGGCGCCTGAAACCCATCCGGTTTCCTGCCGTGATACAGTCCGCCCTCCCGGAAGCCTTCGGGGCATCGGGAGGGCGGATCCCCGACCGGGGATGTATCAGCTCTTCGCGAGCTCGCTCCGCAGCGCCTGGACGGGATCGGCCGGGATGCCGTTCTGCTCCCTCCATGCCTTGATGACGGGCCGTACGTCGGTCATGAAGGCATCCTGCAGGAGCTTCTCCGCCAGGTAGGGGTCCGGCCTGGCCTGGATCTCGGAGAGCTCGTCGGGATTGACCAGCATGGCCGCGGCGAAGGCCTGCTCGATGGATTCTATCGACCTGACGACAGCCTCCGCAGGAATGCCTACCCTCGTGTTCACGCCGATCTCGAACACCATGCCGCCGATCGAGCACAGCCCCGCCTTCTCGGCCTGGAGCAGGTTGACGAAGAAGCGGAAGAGCGCTGCCGGGTCGAGGGTACCGGCCGGCATCATGCCCTGGGACAGCCTGTTGTCCGAGAGTCTCACGCTGCCGAGGATCTTCTGGTGCAGCATGGCGACGATGACGCTGTCGAGGCTGGCGCCCGGCAGCAGGGCGGCCGTGTCGAGCATCACCCTGCAGGAGGGGTCCGTCTCGCGGCAGAGCCATGCCGCAGTGCCCCAGTCGCTCACGGCCATCGAGCAGAAAGAGGGGTCGAACGGCCGGAAGTCGAGCATCATGTTCTCGCTCTTGCGGACGTTGATGCCTATCTGCCTCAGGCCGTTCAGTATCCTGTCGAGCATGTCGGTGAGGTTCTTCTCGCCCGGCGAGTCTATCCCGTCGGGCAGCCAGAGGACCATCTGCCTGCAGTCCACTGCCCGCATCAGCTCCATCGACCTGATGACGAAGTTGATGCTGGCCACCCGGAGCTCCGAGATGGGGTTCGATATGGTGCCGTACATCAGCCGGTGGTTCATGGTGCCGCTCTTGCGCGGCATGAACAGGTCGGGATAGAAGGAGCCGCACTCCAGCGAGAGCTCCTTCAGGAGAGCGGAGATCTTCGCGGCGTCCTCGTCCGTCCGGAGGTCGCCCGGTGAGTGGAGAGAGACCCTCCTGGCCCTGCCGGTCGCCTTCGCCACGGCTGCCGCCAGCCTGAGTCGCTCTTCGGGAGTGCCCGCGTCCTCGTCGGTCTTGTAGCTGCTGTAGCCACTCGTCCCCCGGCCGTAGGACTGACTCGATACCTGGAGCTTGAGCTCGCCGAGTCTCTCGGAAACCGTCTTCACTTCCACCAACCGGCCCTCCCGATTCTAGAGACCGAGGTCATCCGCTATCGATTTCATAGATTCAAGTGATATATCCATGAATTCCGCCAGAGGGAGTCCTGCCTTCTCGCATTCCATGATGCCCTCCCGGCTGACGTTCCTGGCGAAACCCGTCTTGGTCATTCTCTTGATGACGGAGGAAGCCTCGACTCCGGCCAGCTTCCTGTCGGGGTAGATGAGCGCCGTGGCCGTAACGAGCCCGGTCACGCATTCGGCCGCCGTGAGGATGCTGTCCAGGATGGACTCGCGGCAGGATCCGTTGTTCTCGGCGTTGTGCGAGAGGATGGCGTGGAGGCACTCTTCGGGCAGCCTGCCGCGCAGCATCGAGCAGGTCATGGTTCCGTGGACCGCTGGATCGGAAGCGGTCTGTTCGTAGTCCAGGTCGTGCAGGATGCCCGTCGCCTCCCAGAGCCCGGCTTCGGAGGCATGTCCGAGCCTGACTGCGAGGTTGCGCATTATCGCTCCTGATGCGAGGCAGTGCCTCCTCAGGGCGATGTTCGAGATGTTCGCGACGAGAAGGGCCATGGCCTCGTCACGGGATATCCCACAGCCTTCCATCCCACCTCCCCTCGATTCTCAGGAGCCCGGCGAGAGGCCCGTTCTCCAGGAGCCTGAAGGCCGACCCCAGGGTTCCCGCCACGTCGGTGGGAAGCATGGACCTGGACGAGGACCCGGCGGCGATGATGTCCGCCGCCATGCCATGAAGGAAGGCCGCCTCGGCCGCGGCCGCAGAAGGATCCATGCCCTGCCCCAGGAATGCGGCGACCATGCCGGTGAGCACGTCGCCCGAGCCTCCCGTGGCGAGCCCGCTGTTCCCGCACGGGATCAGGGCCCTTCCCCCGTCGGGGGAGAACACCATGGACGGGCGCCCCTTGAGCAGCACGACCGATCCCGTGGCCCGCGCCATGACCGATGCCATCTCCCAGAGCTCCTCGCGCGAGCCGGCCGCCCTGCCCGCGAGCCGCTGCAGTTCGCCTGCGTGCGGCGTGAGCACGGACGGGCACTTCTTCATGGCGATCTCGGCTATGGCGCCCGAAAGGACGTTGAGGGCGTCTGCGTCGAAGACGACCGGCATGGTCCAGTTCGACAGGATGTGGCGCACGACCTTGGATGTCTCCACCCCGTCTCCCATGCCGGGCCCGATCGCCGCGCAGTCGAAGCCCGACGGCCCGGGCAGGGAGGTGACATCCCCGGGAAGGAAGTAGCCGCAGACCACTTCGGGAACCCGGCCGAAAACGGCCCCCGCCGCGGGATACGGAACGAAGAGCCTCACCAGCCCGGCACCGGCCCGGAGAGCGCCGAGCGACATGAGTATGGGGGCGCCGGGCATCAGCTCCGAGCCCCCCAGCAGGAGCACCCTGCCGAAAGAGCCCTTGTGGGCGTGGGCCGGCCGTTCCGGAAGAGCCGCAGCGGCAGCCTCGAAGTCGAAGACCGTCCTGTCCGGGCGTTCCGGGACATCGATGCCGATGTCGGCCCTGAATACGGCGCCTGCAGAGGCGCAGCCCGGGAGGATCAGGCAGCCGAGCTTGGGCGCGGCCAGCGCCAGCGTGACCGATGCCGGGACTGTGAGGGGATCGATCGATCCGTCCTCTCCGTTCACCCCCGAGGGGGTGTCCACGGCCAGGACCGCGCCACAGCGCCCGAGGAACTGCGTGCAGGCGGCGACGGACCCCTCGAGGCTCCCGTGGAAGCCGGTGCCCAGGAGGGCGTCGATGCCGAGTTCGGGTTCACCGGTGAGATCGCCCAGGTGGTTCATGCCCGTGACGGCGCCGCCCTCGTCCTTGAATCTGACGAGGTTCTTCATGCAGAGCGGTGATATGCCGGAGGCGGAGTCCGATGCCAGGACGGCGCGAACCGTGTAGCCCTGCCGCCCGAGGAGGCGCGCAGCCACGAAGCCGTCGCCGCCGTTGTTGCCGGGACCGCAGAAGACGTCGATGCGGGTGTCCCTCCCCGGGAACATCCGCTGCGCCAGCCCGGCCACGGCCGCCCCTGCCGTCTCCATCAGGGTTTCGGCCGGAGTGCCTGACTGGATGGCCTGCCTGTCCAGGTTCTCCATCTCGGCCGGCGTCACCCAGCGGGTCATGGCGCATCACCGCCCGAGATGACCACCACCGCCACGGCGGTCGTGGACGTGTGGCTGATGCTCAGGGATGCCTGTCCGGAACCCAGGAGCTCCGCGGCCCTGCGGGCCAGCGCCAGGTCGGGCTGTCCGCCTTCCCTGTGCACGATTTCGATGTCGTGCCAGGATATCCCGTCGGAGAGGCCGGTTCCGAGGGCCTTCAGAAAGGCCTCCTTGGCCGCGAAGCCTCCGGCAAGGCTCTGCAGTGCCGGGCCCGACGCCAGCTCGCCCGGGGTGAAGATCCTCTCCAGGAATGCCCCTCCCCTGCGACCTGCGGCGATACCGAACCTGGGGATGTCGACCAGGTCGATTCCTGTCCGTATCCCTCTGGAAGGCATCTCCTACTCCTCACGGACGAGCCAGAATCGGAACATAACCACTGCCGCCCCCCTGCGGGATAGCGGGGTCACGCACATGCCAGCGGCCCGAGCCGCGTTCCCGTCCATCTCGCGAATGCGTTGCAGGAAAAGGGGGAGCATGCCGATGGATCGGCCTCGAGAGCCGCCGCCGCGGCCCTGCCGACCATGACCGCGTTGTCCGTCGTCCAGCGGAGGGCAGGCAGCCGAAGATCGAGCCCCCTCCGGGAGCATTCCCCGGCGAGCCCGGCCCGGAGGAAGCTGTTGGCCGAGACCCCGCCGGCGGCCATGACCGTTCTCGCACCGGCGGAAGCCGCTAGCGCCAGGAGCTTTGTCGACAGGATGGAGGAAACCGTCCGGCAGAAGGATGCCGCGACATCCTCGGGCTTCGTCCCCGCCGACAGCAGGGATCTGACCGCGGTCTTCAGGCCGCTGAAGCTGAACTCCGGGAGGTCGGGATCGTCCAGGGGGGAGGGCAGGGAGGCGCGGGACGGGTCCCCGTCCGCCGCCAGCCTGTCGAGCAGTGCACCTCCGGGGTATCCCAGACCCATCAGCTTGGCAGTCTTGTCGAATGCCTCCCCGGCGGCGTCGTCCCTGGTGCCCCCCGCGAAACGGCAGTCGTCCCAGGACTCCAGGACGAAGAGCGACGTGTGCCCGCCGGAAGCGACGATAGCGGCAGCGGGGAAGCTCACCGGGCCGCGTGTTTCGTCGCCGTAGTGGATGAACAGGTGAGAAGCCACGTGATTGATGCCGAGGAACCGGCCTCCCGTGGCGAAGGCCGCAGCCTTCGCCCACGAGAGGCCGACCAGCAGGGAGCCCACCAGGCCCGGCCCGGCGGTTGCAGCGAACGTGTCGATGTCGCGGATGGAGGCGCCGGCTTCGGTGAGCAGTCCTTCCACGAGGCCCGGGAGCACCTCGAGGTGCATCCTGGAGGCCAGTTCCGGAACCACCCCTCCCAGCCCCGCATGGACTGTCTGGCTGCTCACCTTCTCGGCCAGAGGTCTCGTGCCCTCGAGAAGTGCCACGGCGGAGTCGTCGCAGGAAGTCTCTACGGCAAGGGTCAGCAATTCTCCCCCGGGACGACCCTGACGGTGATGTCCTTCTCGATCGCACCCGAAACCCTGATCATGACGGAATGGTCGCCGACCTTCTTTATGTGCTGGTCCATGGAGATCTGGCGGCGGTCGACCGGGATCCCGGCCTGCTCGAGCGCCTGCGCGACCTCACGGTCCGTGACGCTCCCGTAGAGGTTCCCGGAGGGGTCGGAAGGCGACTTGATCGTGCAGACCACACCCTCGAGCCTGGCCGCAAGCTCGCGAGACATCGCCTCTATCTTCGCATCTCTCTCGGAAGCCTTCCTCTTGACGTCGGCTGCCAGCTTGAGATTCCCCTCCTGGGCAAGCACAGCCAGCTTCCTGGGGAACAGGAAGTTGCGTGCGTAGCCGTCGCTGACCTCGGCCGTGTCGCCCGACCTGCCTATGTCCTTCACATTGTGCGTGAGAAGCACCTTCATATCCGACTCCCGTCCCGGCCCCCGGCCGGTTTCATTGTTTCGGGACCCTGGCCCTGAAATCGAGCCAGGTGTCCAGAATGCCTGTCAAGAGAACCCCCGCCGCGATAACAGGCGTAGCCGCCACCGCCAGGAAGAGCCCCGCCGCCAGCAGGAATGGCCTCGTCCTCACTGCCTCTCCGAGGATCACGAGGCCCACGGCTCCGTAGGGGGCCGCGAGGAAGACGAGGACGTTGGCCCCCGCACGGGCCGCCCAGTCCGTACCGGTCCTGTCTCCTGCAACCGCAGCCGCAAGGGCGCAGATGAGGAACCATGCCGGGGCCAGGCCCAGGCGGAGAGTCCTCCAGGAGCCCGCATCCCGTGATCCTGCGGCGAGACCCGCGAGCCTGGCGGCGAGGATCGAACCGATCACGACCTGGAACGCCCCGGTTCCTGGAGAGAGGTAGACAAGCGCGTCCATCACCGAACGGGCCTGGCTCTCGGGGATCCCCGCCGATGCATACACCGGCACGAGCGGTTCGAGCACGGCGGCGGTCATCCCCATGATCCCCGGGCCGTCCGCCAGCGATGCTGCGGCAGCGATGACGCAGGCGGCCGCCGTCACGAAGCTCGATTGCGGCCAGGACAGGCGCGCCGAAGAGGCTGCGGCGAGCCCTGCGGCCGTTGCGATGCACATGAGCGCACCCTCGAGGCCGCCCAGCCAGTACATCAGGATGCAGGCCGCCACGACGGCAGCCAAACCCGCGACCGGCCTCCTCCGGACCGCCGCCGAGGCCAGCGAGCCGGCCAGGAAGTGCAGGCCGGTGACAGCAGTGGCGGCGGCGAGCACCACCGCCCTCAGGGCGCCTTGCGCCCGGCCGTCCTTCATGCCAGGGATCCGGGCATGTCCCAACCTCGCCCCCGCTCGGGCGGATCCTACCGGAAATGCTCTCTCACATAGGGGATTATGGCCAGGAATCGGGCTACCTTGACCGCCCTGGCGACAGCCCTCTGATGCCTTGCGCAGTTCCCCGAGACCCTGCGGGGGACGATCTTGCCCCTGTCCGACACATAGCGGCCGAGCAGGCGCTCGTTCTTGTAGGAGATGACCAGCTCGGGGGATATGCAGAAACGGCACTTCTTCTTCTTCATTACCTTCAGGTTCGTGCGCTTCTTCTTGATCAAGGGATCCTTCCTTCCTGGAATGAGCTCCCGGCGGTCACCCGCCGAGGATCTCGACCCTGGACGACTTCAGCACCGTCCTCCTGTGCCTTATGCCGCCCCTGTCCTCGAACTCCCTGCTCACGAGCCTGCCTTCGACGTAGACCTGGGATCCGGCCTGGAGCGACCTGTCCATCTCCCTCGCCGCGTCACCCCAGATCTCTATGTCGAAGACATCCATCGGCGCCGGCGGCGCCGGCCCGCCGTCGGGCCCTGCCGGCCTCCCGGCGGCCATCTCGAATTCGACGAGGTAGGCTCCCTTGCCGGTGATCTTGAGCCTCTGCCTCGACAGCACCCTTCCAGTCAGGAAGAAGACGTTCAGGACCGGGGGCAGGGGCCCGGGGCCGGGCTGCATTCAGATCATCCTAGAACGGGATGTCGTCATACTCCGACTCGCTGTCCGGAGGTTCGTCCGCCGGGGTGTACGAGGCCTTCTCCTCGCGGGCGGCCGGTTCGCTTCTCTGCTGCTGCCCGGGCTTCTCGAGGAACTGGACGCGCCGGGCAAGGATCTCGGTCCTGCTCCGTGGCGTGCCGTCGGAGGCCTGCCAGGAGCTGGTCTGGAGCTCGCCCTCGACCAGCACCGGGCTGCCCTTGCGCAGATACTCCGCCACCAGCTCCGCCGTCCTCCTCCAGGCCACGACGTCGACGAAGCAGGTCTTCTCGTGCCACTCGCCGTCCTTCCCGCGGAAGGACTGGCTGCTGGCTATCCTGAAATTGGCGACGTGCGTGCCGTTTTCGAGGAGGTCGGTCCTGGGTTCGTCGACGAGGTTCCCGGAGATCATGACGCGGTTGATGCTGGGCATTCTGATGTTCATGCCCGGCCTACTCCTCGGCGTCCTGCTCGGCCTCGTCCTCGGAGTCGTCGTCGGTGAAGGCCGGCTCCTCGGGCATGGCGGCCTCGTCGGAGATCCTGTCCTCGCCGCCCGTCACGCGGCTGTCGTCGAGGCGCAGATTGAGGTGGCGCAGGCAGTTCTCGTCGATCTTGAGGTTCCAGTCGAGGGCTGCGCTGACTTCCTCCCCGCCCGTCCAGCGGAAGAAGAAATAGATGCCCTCGTTCTGCTTCTTCAGGGGGAAGGTGAGCATCCTCCTGCCCCAGTGCTGGGTGCCCGTGTGGGTCCCCTTCGCCTTCCCGATGATCTCGACGACCTTGGAGACTTCCTGCTCCAGTTCGCTCTCGGAAAGGGAGGCGCTGAAGATCACCGCTGTCTCGTAGTTGCGCAAATGACTCCTCCTCGGGAATGGAGAACAGATGCGCTCCGCCGGAGACTGCGATACCTTGCCCGCACTGCGGGCGGTGGGCGTCGTTTCCGGTCGGGTGACGCATCACATCACCACGGCCGCGCATCGTGAGGCGCGGCAAACGACAGCGGGTTTATTGCAGGGGCGCGGCCCCGGGTCAAGCCCGTGCCCGGCGTTGACCCGGCAGCAGGGCAGGGCAGATACTTGACCGTGATCGCACGGATATGCAACCCGGAGGGGGAGGATGAAGTCTGCTCACGCTCTATCGGCGGCCGTGCTGCTGGCGGTGCTGCTGCCGGCCCCGGCTTCGGCCCAGATGGACGGTTTCGGCATCGGGATCGTCGCCGGCGACCCGACAGGTTTGTGCCTCAAGAACTGGCTCTCCCAGAAGTCGGCACTCGAACTGGCGGCCGCCTGGTCCTTCGAGGGGGACGGCGGTTTCTTCCTGGCCGGCGACTATGTGCTGCATTCCTTCGACATAGCTGATTCCGGCTCCGGGCTGGGCGGGCTGATGTTCACCTACGGCCTGGGCGGCAAGCTCTACTTCCGCGACGAGAACGAGAACGACGAGGACGGCGACGTGGTGCTCGGCGTCAGGATCCCGCTCGGGCTGTGCTACCCGTTCGAGGGGGCGCCCGTGGACATGTTCGTACAGCTCGCCCCCGTCATGGACATAGTGCCCGACACCGAACTCGGGCTGAACGGCGGCATCGGGGCCAGGCTCTACTTCTAGCCTCGGCTCTGCGCTTACCTACCCCGGCTGTCCCGCCCAGAGGTTCCCGGAGGGATAGCCGGGGTCGCTCGTCACGTTGATCCCGAGTTCCCTGAGACCCGACCCGTCCCCTGCGCTGGGGAGCGATGTCAGGTGCGCGTCGCAGCCCCTCAGCAGGGACAGAGACTTCATGGCAAGATCGGCGGCCGGGCTCGTCATGGCGCTGACGGAGAGCGCTATCAGCACCTCCTCCAGATCGAGCCCCGGGTTCTGCGTGCCGAGTATCGTCGACTTCAGCCTTGCTATGGACGAGATCGTCCCGGGCGACAGGAGGTGCATCTCCCGCGGCAGTCCCGACAGGGCCTTGGAAGCGTTGAGCACCAGGGCGGATGCTGCGGACATCAGGTCGGAGGTCCTGCCCCTGACGATCCTGCCGTCGGGGAGCTCGATGGCCGAGCCCTGCGGCGTGCGGCCTGCGGCTCCGCCCTTCTCCTCGCGTGCCGGGAGGACGACGCTCCTGCGTTCGGGGGACAGGCCGTACTGCTCGAGGAGGGATTCCGCCTTTGCAACGGCCGTGCTCTCGACCAGGCCCGAGACGTACTCGCACCTGTACCTGAAGTACCTGCGTATCAGCTCCTGCTCCGCAGCCTCCCGTATGGCGCCGTCATCCACGATCCCCTCGGCGATCCTGTTCACGCCCATCTCGGTGGGTGAGCGGTAGATGATCGTGCTGCCGGTGATCTTCTCGTAGACGCGCTGGAGCAGGGGGAAGGCCTCCACGTCCCTGTTGTAGTTGACCGCCTCGGTTCCCGTGGCCTTCAGGTGGAAAGGGTCGACGAGATTGAAGTCGGCTATGTCGGCGGTGGCCGCTTCATAGGCCGCGTTCACGGGATGGTCGAGGGGCAGGTTCCAGACCGGGAAGGACTCGAACTTCGCATAGCCTGCCTTCGTGCCCAGCAGGTGCTCGTGGTATATCTGTGAGAGGCACGTCGCCAGCTTGCCGCTGCCGGGCCCGGGCCCCGTCACGATCACGAGCGGCCTGGAGCACGGGATGTAGGGATTCCGCCCGTATCCTTCCGCACTGGCTATCCTGTCGACGTCGGACGGGTAGCCCTGGGTGGGGGGGTGTGCGAAGACGCTCACGCCCCGCCTGGACAGCCCCTTCATGAAGGCCTCCGCGGCCGGCTGGCCCGTGTAGCGCGTCACCACCACCGAGAGCACCGGGAGCCCGTTGGCCCTCAGTTCGTCGATGAGCTTGAGCGCGTCCACGTCGTAGGTGATGCCGAAGTCGCCGCGCAGCCTGCGCCTCTCGATGTCGCCGGCGTGGATGCAGACGAGCATCTCCGCGTTGTCGCTCAGCTCGCCCAGCAGTCTGAGCTTGACGTTGGGATCGTACCCGGGGAGGACCCTGGCGGCGTGGTAGTCGTACAGGAGCTTCCCGCCGAACTCGAGGTACAGGCGCCCCTCGACGCTACCTATGCGTTCGAGGATCGCCCGCTTCTGGGCCTCGAGGTATCTGTCGCAGTCGAACCCGGCTCTGTACACTGGTTCCTCCCGGAAACGGGGAGGGCGGGACCGGACGGCCCCGCCCCCGCTCTTCTGGCGCTGTTCTACCTGACTACCATCACCTGTCTGGAGACGGAGCCCGCCTGGGTGTTCAGCCTGATGAAGTACACGCCGTTGGCCGCGGTGCCGGTCTGCCACTCTACAGCATGCTCGCCGGCGGACAGGTCGCCCGAGACGATCGTGTCCACGAGCCTGCCGGTCACGTCGAACACCGCGAGCTCGACCCGCCCTGCCGACGGGTTGACGAAGCTCAGGGATGCCGACGTGGTCACGGGGTTGGGGGAGGGAAGGCTCATCCAGAGAGCGCCCGTGTCGCCGGACTCCTCCTCCTCGATGCCCACGCCCACCGTCCAGAAGATGGAGGCGCTGCGGTAGTCGTGCATGGCAGCCCCGGCGTGGATGATGCCGGAGGCGGGTATCGTCGGGTTGAAGGTCACCTGGCCGGAGGCGTCGGTGACGCCCTCGAGGTAGAAGGTAGGCTCGGAGGCGGTCCCCTGCACGCCGTCGGTCAGCGTGACAGCCGCGCTCTCGACCGGGCTGCCGCCGGCCGTGACGGTCAGCGTGATGGACTGGGGCCCTGGATCGAGCTGGGATGGACCGGAGATGCTCAGGACGCCGTACTCGCCCTCGGTGTCGAAGGTCCAGATCTCCATGGCCGGGTCGCCGAACCAGAAGTACATCTTGGCGTTGGCTATGCCGTAGGTGCCGTGCTGGGCGATCGTCACGGTCGTGGTCGCGTTGACGGCCTCGCCTATGGCGTACACGCCCTGGTCGTATATCGCCTTGTAGAGTTCCTTCATGTACGTGTGGTTGGCGTCGGTGTAGGAGGGGTCGTTGGCGGCGAGGTTGCCCGAGGAGCCGCAGGTCGCGAACTGCCAGCTCTCGGCCAGGCACTCGGATGCCTCCTGGTAGCGGCCGCAGTAGCAGGCGATGTTGAAGACCGGCGGCATGAACGTGTTAGTGAGAGCGTTGATGTTGGACGCGTTCCAGCCCGGGCTCCACGACCAGACCGTGACGTCGCCGTGGCCGCGGTATCCGACGGTGCCGATGGAGTTGTTGATGGCGTCGGAAACCATCTGGGCGGTGCCGCCCTCGGGCGGGTAGACCTTGGTGAACGTGATGTCGCACATGCCGTAGTCATATGCGGCCAGCTCGTTGCAGCAGAGCGTGTACTTGCCCGGGTACTGCTCCTCGTGGGCTGCCAGGACGGTCTCGCTCGGGGTTATGGCGGTGGTGTTGCCGTCTTCGAACGAATACTCGAGGTAGCCGTCGATGATCTTGTCTACCTGGTGGGATATCTGCTCGGCAGTGCCGGTGAGGCGACCGACCGCTATCTCGGGGAGGTCGCCCGTGCCGAGCAGGTCGGCGTAGTAGTAGTCGCCGACATGGGAGCCGTAGCTGTAGGACGGCAGCTCCGCATGGGTGCCCACTATCAGGGCGAACCTGGTGACGCCGGTTTCGTAGTTGTCGGCTATGGCGCTCTTGATCGCGCCCGGGGTCGAAGGCGTCGAGAGCACCTCTACCTGGACGTTCAGGCCGAGCCAGTTGTGCAGCTCGTAGAGCGGTGCAACGGCAGCCTGGTTATCCGCTGTGCAGATCACGATGTATTCGGCGCCGTCGCGCAACCCTCCGCGGGCCGCCGTGGCCGCCGCGCGGAAGTCGCCGAAGTTGACTATCAGGCCGGCCATGGCGCTCTCCATGCCGGGGTTGACGGCCTGGGCGGCATCGAGAGCGCTGCCCGCGAAGTCGACCCTGACGCGCATGCTGGAAACCGCTCTCAGCTCGCCCGAAGACGGGTAGAAGGTGAACGGGTTCACCACGAGGCGCGAGCAGTGCAGGCCTGACCAGATCGCATCGTTGTCGGTAAAGGCCCAGGCGCCCGGGGTCGACAGGCCGGGGATGCTGTAGATCCTGTCGTTCATCTCGAACCGCCACGGGGCGTGGGGCATGTCTATCTCCGACGGCTGCCTGGGCAGCACTGACATGCCCTGGAACGTCGAGTACTCGACGTCCTCGACGGTGACCACCGCCGTGGTGCCGAAGGGCAGCGCGAACATCACGGGATATGCGGGCAGCTCGGGGAATCCCGTCTCACCCTGGGGGGTGCAGCCGGTCATCTCGAGCCTGTCCCAGGAGGTGCCGCCGCCCGGGAAGGAAGTGATCCAGAAACCGGGGAACGTGACGTCGGCGACGAAGTGGCCGAGGTCCGACTCCACCATTTCGAACTGAGGCATGTCCCCTGCTTCGCCGCCGAGGGACTGCCACTGGTACGACTCGCCCGAACCGAAGGCGAGGGCGAAGGGAACGAGGACGATAGGCCACAACTTCATCCTGGACCGTCCTTTCAACGACGTGTTCCAAGCATCATCGCCGGCTTGATGTTCCTTCAGAGGAATCAATGCCCATTCTCGCACCGGCGTTCCCCCGGGTCAAGGTTTTCGTTGACTTGCTCCATCCCGTGATCCATGTTGCAGCACACGAGAAAAGGGAGGTCCGAGGTATGAGGAGTCTCGTTCTTGTTCCCGCAATCGCTGCCGTCGCCCTCGCAGGCCCCAGGATAGGCGGGAGGGTGGGGTACTACAGCGGCGCCGACCCGAGGACCGAGGAAGGCGGGTCGAGCCCGGTCTTCGGCGGTCAGATCATCCTGCCGCTGATGGAGATGGTGGCGGTCGAGCTCAGCGCGGGCTATGCCTCCAGCGAGACCGACATAGTGATGCAGGACTACCTCATCGACTACATCGAAGAGGAAGAGGGGATACAGGTCGACCAGGACTCGCTCCTCCAGTACCTCGAGGAGGAATGGGGATGGGAGGGGCCTGGTGACCAGCTCCTGCAGAACTACACCGCCACATTCCACGACCTCGACGTCGCGGCCACTCTCAAGATCTTCCTGCCCGTCAGCAGCCTGCCCATCGAGCCGTACATCGGCGGGGGCGGCGGGGCGCACATCATGGTGAGCGACGCCGACCTGCTGATCCAGTACGTCGAGCAGCAGACCGGCCAGGAGTCCCCACTGGACGTCTACGACAAGGTTCATCCGTCCGTGCACGGAGTCGTCGGTGCGAACTTCCAGCCCGCGGCTCTCCCTGTCGGCTTCTTCGCCGAGTACAGGTACGCAAGGGCTCTCGGCGACGAAGCCGGCGCCGGCGACATCAGCTCGATCTACACCGGAGTGAATCTGGGTTTCTGAAGGCGTTTCGCGGCATGACTTCCGCCTTCGCTGCGGAAGGGAGGGGTGACGAGTGAAGAGGGTCTTGTTGGCGGTTCTGCTCTCGCTGTCCGTCGCATCCGCCCAGACGGTTCTCGGGACGATCGATGCTCCCGACACCAACATCAGCGGGCTTGCGTACGGCGGCGGGTCGCTCTGGGCGGTCGACGGGGTGACCAACTACCTCCACAGCGTCGATCCGGCCACAGGTGCCATCCTCGGCTCCTGGTACATCACGCCCGTCGCGGGCGAGACGCCGACCGGGTGCGCGTTCGGGAACAGCACGGTCTACGTCGGCCTGACGAACGACTACGTCCACAGGTACGACACGTCGGGCACGTTCCTGGGGATGTTCACCGTAGCCTGTTGAGGAAGCCAGCTCTCGTCGGTGACGGGACTGGGTTCAGATGCATCGAAGCTCTATGCGATCGGCGCCAGCACCTACGGATACTCGGTCGAGACCTTCACCTGGACGGGCTCGGTCGGGTCGACCCCCTATGTGAACAGCTTCAACTCCGGCCTGGGCACGCCTTACGACATCGACATCTCGGGCGGGCTGATCTGGGCGGCATGCGACGGTGTCGACAGCCCCGTGAAGGCCTACAGCACGGCGGGCGTCCTCGTGGACATGATCCCCGGATCGGTCGTGGAGAACGCGGCCAGGGGCGTCGCGTTCGAGTCGGCCGACATCGTCTGGGTGAGCAACCCGGAGACCGACAAGATCTACAGGATCGACCTCTCGCTCGGCATCGGCGAAGAGGAGGGCGGTTCGGTGTCCTCGACGCTCCGCGCGAGCGACAACCCGTTCTCCTCGTCCGTGGTCATAAGCGGAACCGGCTTCGTCGAGAGCGCGACCATCGAGATCTTCGACGCGAGCGGCAGGATCGTCGATTCTGCCCCGTTCGCGGGCAGCTTCACCTGGACCGGGAGCGGAGCGCCGGCCGGCGCGTACCTGGTCAGGGTGAGCGACGGGAACAGCCTGGAGAGCCTGCGCCTGGTAAGGTTCTAGCAGATCCGACCGGAACGGGGGGGGGTCCCGCTGCGGCGGGGCCCCCTTTCCGGTCCAGCCCCCGGTCCAGCCCTGGTTTCAGATGCTTCAGATGTATCCGACCTGCGACGGCATTGGATTATTATCTAACTAAATCAAGCGGGATTCCGAATTGCAGGGATGCAGGAATCGATCTCCTCAGCGTTCCGGGGATCCGATCCCATCCAGGAGGGCCTGCATGATTCCGGGCGCTGCTGCGATGACCCCGCCCGAGCGGGTCGACCAGGGCGTTCGATCCCAGCCCAGGACCTTCCCTCCGGCCTCTTCGACGGCCAGGACGCCTGCCGCCATGTCCCACGGGCGGAGATGCTCCTCCCAGTATCCGTCGAGCCTTCCGGAGGCCACATAGCAGAGGTCCAGAGCGGCCGAACCAGTCCGCCTGATGCCCCTGACCCTTGCGAGATGGTAGAGGAGAGGCTTCACGTCGAATCCGAGGCTGCCGGGCCGGCGGCTGTATGGGAAGCCCGTGGCGAGTATGGACTCGTCCAGCGTCCGTGCATCGGAGACGCGGATCCGGGAGAATGAGCCCGAGGTGCCGAAGAGGCAGGCTCCTCCTCCTCGCTCGGCGACGAACGTCTCCCTTCGTACAGGGTCGTGCACGCATCCCGCCGTGATTTCCCGTCCGTCCGAGAATGCGATAGACACCGAGAAGAACGGGAAGCCGTGGGCATAGTTGGCGGTCCCGTCCAGCGGATCGACGAGCCAGAAGGGTCTTCCCTCCGGGATGGGGATTCCGGCCCCCTCCTCTCCGATGAAGACCACATCCGGGAAGGCTTCCTCCAGACATGCCCTTACGTGTTCCTGGCTACGGAGGTCGGCTTCGGTCAGGAACTCCCTGCCCTCCTTGCCCTCGAGCCTGTGGGGGAGCCCGAATCCTTCGAGCAGGAGCATACCCGCCTCCTCCGCCGTCCGCCTCATGAGGCCGGTCAGTCCGCCCATGTCCTCTCCTCCCGGGACTGAAGGGTGCTCATATTCCGGTTTCCGGGACCGTGGGCCACCTGTGACGGGACAAAGGTCCCGGCTGGGAGGGTATCCTGAAGGATGCGATGACGAGGGCGATCGGAACGGCCGGTATCGGCCTCGGGCTCGTCTCGATGCTCTGCGGCACTTTCCTGGCGGCTGTCTCAGGAGACTGGGGGCGCCGAGTGTCCGCCTCCGCCACCGGGCTCGTGGACGGCCTGGATGGAGCCGAGAGGGCGATGGCGGTCCTGGGGGAGGACCTCGAGGGCACGACATCCCTGATGGACGAGATAGGAGGAGCGGTCTGGCAGACCGCCGGCATCGTAGACCAGACGAGGGCGACCCTCGTCAGAGTCGATTCCGCCGGCTCCAGGATGATCGACTTCTCGGACCTCCTGTCGGACGACCTGGAGGATATGTCCTCCCTGCTCGGCCCCCTGGCCTCCGGAAGATTCACCGCCCCGGCCTCCAGGCTGAGGCTCGCCTCGGCTTCCGGTGACACTGTGCTCGTGCTGCTGTCGAACCTGCGGTCGCGGCTGGGATCCCTGTCCTCGACGCTCCGCGGGGTCTCCGCATCGGTCGATTCCCTGGCCGCCGACATCGAGGTCACCAGCTCGACCATGTCATCGACCCGGAACGGGATAGACGGTGTGCGCCGGGCCGCGGCACTTCTCGCCATGGAAGACATCGCCTCCGCGATGATCCTCCTGCCGGGGCTCCTGCTCTTCTTCCTCGGAGTGCAGGAGGTCCTGCTGGGCTCTATCCTCCGGAAGTCGGGCATGCCCTCCCCCTCTTCTCCCTCCCCGGCGCCGGGAGAGAAGCAGGGTCCCGGATAAGCGAGGGATCGTCGTCTCCGGGAACCGCCTCCCTCTCCAGCAAGCGCTCGTCACCCGGCACGAAACCCAGTCTTGCGATCGTGTTGGTCTCCCTGTGCCGTATCGCGAGGTTCATCCAGTTGTACTGCCCCGGGAAAGCCTTTCCGAGATCGGTGATCCTGTCGAAGAGGGCCTGTGAAGCCCGGTGGAGATCCCCGGGCAGTTCGATCCGGGAGAAGCATATCCTGTACCTGAGCCCCGGGAGGATGTGGTTGACCGCGATCACCGCGGCACACCCCGTAGCCTCCCTGAGCCTGTGAAACGTCGAGGGGGCCAGCACCGGCACCCCGAAGCTCCGCACCCATGTCCCTCCGGTCCCGCCGAAGCCGGTGGGTGCGGTCTGCACTATACCCCCGGCCTCGAGGGCCCTGTACATCCATCTCGGATTGTCGGACGGAAAGGCGATGTGATGGGTGCGCGCGGAGGTCGACAGCCTCGCCCGCCTCACCTCCTCAGGCGCCCCCTGGTAGTCCGTGGACAGGACGTGCATGTCGTATCCCGCCAGGGCCATGGCGATGTGCATCGTCCTCTCGTCGCCGAAATGAGGGGCTAGAAGGAGGACTCCGCGTCCCTCGGCGAGCAGGCCGTCCAGTTCCGCCCGCCCCTCCCACTCCACGCAGTCGTCGAGGTTGTCCGGATCCATCTCGGATGCCCTGAAGAGGCCGAGCATCGCACCCTGATGGGCCATCCAGTAGCTCCGCATGATCCCGCGGCGCCAGGCCCGCCCCTCGGCAGGGAAGATCCTCGCGAGATGGCCCATGTAGACCCTGTGCCGGCCGCTCCTTCCCAGCATGTCGACAGCGAGCCTGACAGAGGCGAGCATTCGTACGAGGCCGTCCGGGCGCGTCCTGCCCGCCGAGCGGTAGAGTCTCTCAACCAGACGATAATAGCTTCCCCTGAACAAGGATCCTCCGAAGGTCTGTGCCGTGCCGGCGGGTGCCGTATAATAAGCCGGGGGTGGGGAGTGAGGAATACCGTGGTTCTCCTTGCAGTGCTGACGGCCGCTCTGCATGCCGGTTCGTTCCAGCTCGCGCGCGACACGCTCGACATCCCCGTAGGCCAGTTCAGATGGATCGGATTCACCGTCGACATCGAGCAGCAGGAGCAGACGAGGATAGAGGGATTCCTCTCCGTCATCCCCGACTCGTCCTCGATAGAGCTCATGCTGATGCACAGGGACGACTTCCATCGATGGTCCGCGGGCGGAACCGATGTCGACACCCTGTACCGCTCCATCACCGGCGACGGCGAAGTCATGATCCCGATCGACGGCTTCGGCGACATGGCACTCGTGATCTCCAACCGCGGCAACTACGAACCCGCGTCGGTGTCGGCCTCGCTCGACCTCGCCTTCGAGGGCAGCGGTGTGCGCTACAGCCCGATCCTCACAGGGAGCAGGATCGTCCTTGTCATGGTAGCATCCGGCATGACGGCCGCCCTGCTGATTGGAATCGCCTCCAGGGAGGCTGCGCGTCGCAGGAGACGCCGAATGGCCTCCGGCAGGGTTGACGGGCGGGGTTGATCCGGCTAATTTCCTACATGGCCGGGAGGTAATATGCTCGTCTCGACGAGGAGCAGATACGGACTGCGCGCCATGGTCGAAATGGTCAGGGAGGGCTGGAACGTGCCCGTCTCCCTGGCGAGACTCGCGGAGAACGAGGAAGTTTCTCAGCGGTACCTCGAGCAGATCTTCCTCAGGCTGAGGGAGGCCGGGCTCGTTACCGGGAGGCGCGGGCCCAAAGGTGGATACATCCTCGCGAAGGATCCCTCCACGATCACGCTGCTCGAGATCATCACCACCCTCGAAGCAGGCTTCCTCGCACCCGGGTGCGCCGAGGACGCTCCGCACTGCTCCGGCAGGGGTTCGCACGAGAAGCAGCCATGCCACCGTCAGGACGGCTGCGCGACCCGGATACTCTGGCGCGACCTGCGGCGCTGCTGCTTCGACTACCTCGGGAACCGCACCCTCTTCGACCTGGCCATGAACTCCCGCGACGGTTCGCACGAAACGGTTCCGCCCGACACCCGGGCGCAGGGCATTCCGCCGCACGGCGCGGCAGTATCGGAAGGCGGAGTCTGAAATGTGGAAATACTCCGAGAAGCTGATGGATCATTTCGTCAACCCGCGCAACGTCGGGAACATCGAGAACCCTGACGGGCATGCGCAGGTCGGCTCTCCCGTGTGCGGCGACGCGATGACCCTCGACATATCGGTCGACGACGACGGCAGGATAAGCGATGTGAAGTTCCGGACCTTCGGCTGCGCCGGCGCCATCGCCTCCGCATCCGCCCTGACCGAGATGGTTGCCGGGAAGACTCTCGAAGAGGCTCTCGCGGTCAAGAACAGGCAGATTGCAGACTATCTCGGCGGTATGCCCGAGGAGAAGTACCACTGCTCGGTCATGGGGCACGAGGCTCTTCGGGATGCGATTGCCGACTACAGGGCGAAGGTCGGCGAGGTCGAGCGCGAGGCTTTCGCAGCCATGGAGGCGGTGAAGGCTTCCGCGCCGGGACTCGCCATTCTCAGAGCCAGGCCTGGTTCCGTGGCCCTCCGCATGGACGGCGAGCCTCCGGCCGGCCTTGCGGACAGGCTGGCCGCCTCGATCTCGGCAGCCCTCGGCAGGAGTATAGAGGTGGAGTTCAGCCGATGAACGTCTACCTCGACAACAACGCCACCACTCCTCTCGACCCCCTCGTCCTCGCCAGGATGCTCCCGTTCCTGGGCGAGAGGTTCGGGAATCCATCGAGCTTCCATTCCTTCGGCAGTTCTCTCATGGAGGCGATCGAAGAATCGCGCGGGAGGGTGGCCTCGCTCATCGGCGCGCCACGGTCTGCCGCGGGAAGGCCGGCGGTGGTCTTCACCAGCGGCGGCACGGAGAGCGACAACTGGGCTCTGAGGGGTTCCCTGGCAGCCACCGGCCGCGGAACGATCGTCACCACCCCCGTCGAACACCCCGCCGTTCTCGAAACTGCCAGGCAGCTCGAACGCGAAGGCTTCGAGCTCCGACTCGCGCGCGTCACCTGCGACGGCGTGCTCGACGTGGACAGCATCCGGGAGGCCATCGATCCCACGGTGGCGGTCTTGTCCGTCATGGCGGCCAACAACGAGACCGGAGTGCTGATGCCGATCCGGGAATGTGCGGAGATGGCGCATTCCGTCGGGGCGCTCTTCCATACAGACGCAGTGCAGGCTGCCGGGAAGATCCCCCTGGACGCGGAGGGCGACGGGATCGACCTGCTCAGCCTCTCAGCCCACAAGATCCACGGACCCAAGGGAGTGGGCGCGCTCTACGTCAGACCGGGCCTCGATCTGCCGGCATTCGTCCATGGCGGGCACCACGAATCCGGCCTGCGGGCGGGCACCTACAACGTACCGGGCATCGCAGGCCTGGGGGAGGCGGCCAGGCTCGCCCTGGAGGAGATCGGCCCCGGCACGGCAGCGATCCAGGACCTGCGCGACCGCCTGGAGAACGGCATGAAGGCGACCTGCCCGGGGGTCAGCATAGCGGGCGCTCTCGCTCCGCGCCTCCCCAACACGACCACTGCGCTCTTCAGCGGCGTAGAGAGCGAGGCCATCCTCACCCTGCTGGACATGAGGGGCATAAGCGTCTCGTCGGGATCGGCCTGCAGCACGGGCAGCAAGGATCCCAGCCACGTCCTCCGGGCGATGAACGTCGACCGGAACCTGGCGAACAGCGCGGTCAGGTTCAGTCTGAGCCGCTTCAACACGGCCCACGAGATAGACTACACGCTCGAGGTGCTGGCGGACGTGATAGAAAGATTGAGAAGGATATCGCCCTACGTATGAAGGAGCCGCTCAGATGAGGGCGGGATAGACCGCGGCGGAGAAGGACGCCCCGAAATCCGGCTCGTCCGACATGGAGGCCTCGGCGGAAACTCCCGTGACGAGCCATTCCAGCGGAGCCCAGACGATACCCGCCGCCGCATCGGGATCGGATCCCGTCCTCGAGCCAGCCCCGACCCATATCTGCGTTTCCGGCATCACGTAGCTGGCGCACCCGACCGCCACGTCGAGCCCGTCGGTGATCCTGGCGTGGAGAGGGTCGTCACCTCCCGAGGCGAAGTAGCCCGCATCGACCGAGAGCCTGAAGAGCCTGAACACCGTGCTGGTGCAGATGCCTGCGCGAGCCTCCGCCCCTCGATCCCTGGGCGCATCGCCGGTCGGCAGGGTCAGCGACCCCTTCAGGGCGAGGGCGGTGCCTCCCCTGGCGGTCTCGTAGAGGTACTTCACCCCCATGGAAAGGTCTCCGACAGGGCCTTCCTCGAACACCGAATCCCACACGTACACGGGAATGGACGCCCCCGCCTCGAGACCGGACCCGGCGCCCCATGACGCTGACAGCGAAAGGGGGGCGGTGCCGAAGTCGCCTCCGGGCATCCTCGCTCCCATCGTGGCGCCGATGCGGAACGAGCCCTCGGGCAGGAAATCACCCGTGCCCAGCCTCCAGTATCCGGAGAGCCCGTCGAATGTGGGCAGGGCTGCGGGGAGTTCGCCGGAAGGCGGCGTGGCGATGCCCGCCGACAGGACGATGATCGATAGGATTTCTGGCATCACTGCACGACCTCCGTGGCGCTGTTGACCGGCGCTGAAGATAGGAAGAGAATAGCATGCCGGCCATGCCGCCGGCGGGAAGGGGCCCCGGGAACCATGCGAACCGGATCCGTAGCCGCGGTCCTGCTCGCCCTGGTATCTCTCGCGGGGCTCGCCGTGATGCTCTTCACCGACGAGCCCGAGCCTCCCGCGGAGGAGCCCGGCCCCGGCGTCGAGCCGCCCGCGATCGAGGCCCTGTGCGGGGGCGTGGCACTGGGCGGGATGCCCCGCATCCAGATGAGGGCGGATACGACCGTGCTCCTGCTCGACCTCGACGGAGCGCTGTTCACCATGACACAGGCCAATCAGTTTCTCATGTCGGCCCTGGCCGAGGCGCGGTGTCTGCACCTCGAAACCCGCACGAGGCCCGACGGAGGGCTCACGTTCCTGGCCTCCTACCCCGACGGCCGACCCCTCCGCATGGAGCTGAAACCCGTCGGCACGAGCTGAGCGATCGTTGACAGCGGCAATCTGATGCGGTTATTGATCGCCTTCCCGAAGCAGTAACAGAATCCGGCCAGATACCGCTCCGCGAAGGGGCCCCTGCCCCGTTGCGCGCCAGGCGCATGAGAGCCCTAGCGGGGACACGACAGGAGGTTCCGAGGACATGAAGCGATCCGCCCTGGACTGGAGGCTGCTGAGTTCAGCCGCCCTCTTCGTCATCTCCGCACTGCTGATATGGCCGACGATCGACTGGTACTCCATGCCCGAGACGCAGCGCGACAGGGCCGAGGCCAGCGTCCAGCCCGAGACGGACAATCCCCACTTCGTCGCCCTCCTCGAGGAGATGAGGGCCGAGGGCGGAGAGGAGACGCTGTCCGACTACCGCGAGATCTACGAGCGCAGCAGGGGTACGATCAAGCTGGGGCTCGACCTGCAGGGCGGCATGTACCTCTCCTACATCATCGAGCCCGTTGGCGGCCTGGAGCCTTCCGAGGCCATAGAGCAAGCGCTCGAGACCATCCGGAACAGGGTGGACGAGTTCGGCGTCTCCGAGCCCTCGATCACCCGCCAGGGCCAGGACCGGATGGTCGTCCAGCTCCCGGGCATCAGGGACCCGGCGCGCGCGCGCTCAATCGTCGAGAGGCAGGCCCTGCTCGAGTTCAAGATCGTGGCCTATCCCAACGCCAGGGTGAGCATCCCCTCCGAGGTCCCCGCCCTGGCCGAGATCGATGCCCTCCTCGCAGCCGAAGCCGCCCCGTCGGCCGATTCGGCCGTGACCGTACCCGGACCGGTGGACGGAAACGTGCAGGCCGCGGACACGACGATCCAGCCTGCGGTGGATTCGATCTCCGGTACTCAGCCTGAAGAGGACTTCTCCCTGCCCGAGACCCAGCCTGTCGATCAGGCCGGCGCCCTCCCGTCCGACTCCCTCCTCACCATCCCCGAGATGCCCGCGGTTTCCGGCGGTTCGTTCACCGGGCTCATCCAGGGGGCGGACGAGTATTCCGCGCTCTCGCTCAGCATCTCCCCGGGCGACTGGATGATCGAGTCGGGCGAGGACTACGACCTGTTCATGAGCTACGTGACGAGGGCCGACGTCGATTCCATCCTCGCCGCAAGGAACCTTCTCCTGGTGACCGGTCGCGAGACCGAGACGCAGTCCGGCAACTTCCGCTCGCTCTTCCTCGTCCCGCGCGACGCCACCAGGGGCTTCGACCAGAACACCGGCCTGGTGCGCGAGTACTACGCCCTCACGGGCGCCTCGCTCACCGACGCCTACATCCGCATGGGCGACGACCAGTCGCTCAGCAGCGCCCCCTACCTCATCCTCGAGTTCGACTCCGAGGGCGCCGCGAACTGGGAGAGGATCACCGGCGAGAACGTCGAGGAAAGGGTCAGCGTCATCCTCGACGGCACGATGTACTCGGTCGCCACGATCCGCGAGCGCATCTCCGGCACCAGCACGAGGCTGTCCGGCGGCTTCTCGGTCGAGGAGGCGCGCGACCTCAGGCTCGTCCTCAAGGCCGGCTCCCTGCCGGCGAGGCTGATCCTCGCCGAGGAGCAGACCATCGGCCCGAGCATGGGCAGGCAGGCGCTCGACAGGGGGCTCATCGCGGCCCTCGCAGGATTCGCGATCGTTGCCCTGTTCATGATCGCCTACTACGGCACGGGCGGCGTGATCGCCACCGTCGGGCTCATCCTCAACATGCTCATCATCATGGCGGCGCTCTGCTTCCCCGGCCCCCTGGCCCGCCTGGGCGTCTCGGGTCTCGGAGCAACCCTGACGCTGCCGGGCATCGCCGGCATCGTCCTCACGATAGGCATGGCCGTCGACGCCAACGTGCTGATATTCGAGCGCATCCGCGAGGAGCGCAGGTCGGGCAAGAGCATAAGGCCCGCCGTGGAGGCCGGCTTCGCGCGCGCCTTCACCACGATCCTCGACTCGAACCTGACCACCCTCATCACCGCACTCATCCTCTACCGGTTCGGCACCGGGCCTGTGCGCGGGTTCGCTGTCACCCTCTCGATCGGTATCCTCGCGAGCCTCTTCTGCTCGCTGGTGTTCGGGCGCGGCGTCTTCGAACTCCTCCTGCGCAGGAAGTCCCGCACCGACATCGGCCTGGGCAGGCTGCACTTCTTCCTGGGCTCGAAGATCGGGTTCGTGAAGATCCGGAAGGTGGCCTACGTCATCTCCCTGGCAGTGATCCTGGCCGGGGTGGCTGCCTTCGCCATAAACGGCGGGTTCCGGATGTCCATCGACTTCACCGGCGGCCTCGAGACCAACGTGACCGGCCCGGAGAGCATGACCGTCGAGCAGCTCCGTAGCTCTCTCTTCGGCGCAGGGCTGGAGGGCGTTCAGGTCCAGCAGCTCGAGGACTACGAGGGCGAGGGCAACGCCTTCGTGGTCAGGACCTCCACGATGGATTCCGAGGAGGTCAACGCCACCCTCGTAGCCAACGGATGCTCCCCGATGGGCAGCGACGAGGAGGGGGTGGCCTACATCCGCCAGATAGGCCCGAGGGTTGGCTCCGAGCTCAGGTCGAAGGCCACCAGCGCGGTGCTCCTGTCATGGGTCGCTATCATCCTGTACGTCTGGTACAGGTTCCAGCTCAAGTGGGGGTTCGCCTCCGTGCTGGCCCTCGTCCACGACACGCTGATCACCCTGGGCTTCCTGGCCTTCACCCGGATCGAGATATCGCTCACGATCATCGCGGCGATACTCACCATCATCGGGTACTCGATCAACGACACGATCGTCGTGTTCGACAGGATCAGGGAGAACAGGAGGCTCCGCAAGGGCCGGACCTTCGAGGAGACCGTGGACCTGAGCGTCAACGAGACGCTCAGCAGGACTGTCATCACGGCGCTCACGACGTTCCTCGCCGTGCTCGCCCTGTTCATCTTCGGCGTGGGCGAGATAGCCGACTTCGCCCTGACGATGTGCCTGGGCCTGCTGGTAGGCACCTACTCGTCGGTCTTCATCGCGGGCATGATGCTCGTGGACTGGAAGGGCCGCAGGGAGCGCGCCCAGTAGGGCTGCGGCAGGAATAGATACAGCCGATCGTGCGGCCGGGACCCGTCGGGTTCCGGCCGCTCTTCAGCAGATCCGGCATAGCTTATGGGAAACGGCCGGCGGTCGGACGGTTGAATCCCGACTGAAGCCACCCCCGGGAGCTCGCAGAGTTCTCCACGAACCACCGTACGGCGAGCTGTGCATGGTGAGAGGCGGCCCTCCGCACCGTGAACGGTCAGGAGCTCCCGGAGCATGGAACAGACTGCCGGATCAACCTCTATATCACATACCAGGAGAGACCGGCGGGGCCTCGTGACGACTTCGTTCCGTTGACGAAGGAATCCCGGGGCATATTCTACCCGTTATGGAACCCGATCCAGCAGCATCGAAACCACCGGAGGAAAGATGTCCACAGTTCTGGCGATACTGACGGGAGCGCTGATCGCGTCAGGCGACAACACCGGCTCGATCTACACGCTCGAGCATCCAGGCTTCGTCTTCGAGTGGCTCCCGGCGAGCATGAACCCTCCCGTCGAGGGGATTCTCACTGAAGAGAGCGGAGCGGTAGCAGCTTCGGCCTCCACGGATGGATTCGACCTCCGCATCCATTACTGGCGCGAGTCCATCCCGATGGAGGATCGCACACAGTGGCTCACGGGCAGGGTGATGTCGGAACTGCCCCCTGAAGCTCTCGAAATGCTCCTCATGGGGGATGTATCGTGGCTCGAGGGCAGCATGGAGAGCTCCGAGAGGACAGAGGGCTCCGTGGGTCTCGTGGTGGCGGTGAACTTCAACATCATCACCGAGAACGGCTCCGTCCGGGGCAGGGGGAGGGCGTATGGCGTCTTCACCGACGAGTACGCGCTTCTCGTCTACGGGATCGCGCCCTTCGAAACCTGCGGCACGCTCGGATCCACGGTGGACGCCATCGTCTCGCACATGTCAGCGATTCCGCCCTGCGGAATCGCCGGGTAGCATTACAGAAGAATCCCGCAGGGATTCTGCGGGTATGCGTGCCATCGGCTTCGGGCCGGATCGCTCTCACAGGTTCGCTTCGCGAATCATGATGCCGTCGGACTCATCCCGCTTCGCGGGATTCGAGACAGCGAGAGACCCTGACTCCGGCCATGGCGTACGTCCCTCTGCCGGCTCCCGGCGGAGCCGGCAGAGTTGACGCTCCGGGCCTTCTCGCTGCCCGCCTGACGGATCGACCGGTAGGTGGCGGGCAGCTGTCAGGCCCTTCATTTCCGCTGACGCGGAGATGAAGGCGACACTCCTTCCGCCTACACGACCGGTGATTGACTTCCCCTCCTTTCGGAGCCGATATCTGAATCACACTGCATCGGAGGGATGGTGGACCATGCGCACTTCCACGACACTGGCACTGCTTGCGCTGCCAGCCCTGCTGGCGGGAGTCTCGTACGCACAGACCGACGGTGTGGTGCAGTCCTGGGTGGCAAGATACAACGGCACCGGAAACGGAGCCGACCAGGCCACGGCCATCGAGGTAGACGGCGCTGGCAACGTGTATGTCACGGGATACAGCATCGGGAACGGATCTGCGCTCGACATCGCCACCGTGAAGTACGGCTCGACTGGATCGCAGCTCTGGGCGGTACGCTACAACGGCCCCGGCAACGGAGACGACAGGGCCTCCGACATCGCCGTGGACGCCGCCGGCAACGTGTATGTCACGGGATACATCACCTGTCCGGGCACCGGAGAGGACTACGCCACGATCAAGTACGACGCATCCGGCAATCTGCAGTGGATCGTCGGTTACAACTGCACGGGCTCCGGGAGCGACAGGGCGGCCGCAATAGCCGTCGACGCAGCGGGCAACGTGTTCGTGACCGGACGGAGCTGGGGCCCGGGAACCGGGCTCGACTACGCCACCGTTGCGTATGGGCCGTCCGGCTCTCAGCTCTGGATCGCCCGGTACGGTTCCGAGTACCACACCGACGAGGCCTGCGCGATCGCGACCGATCCGTCCGGCGGCGTGCGGGTGGCCGGCTCCAGCACATGGTACAGCTACGGCGGCATCCCTTCGACCGTCGACTACGTCACGGTAAGGTACGGCGCCGACGGGACCGCGCAGTGGGTGGCCCGCTACAACGGTTCGGCCGGCATGGCCGACGATGCCAACGACATGGCGTTCAGCCCGGCCGGACTGGTGGTCGTGACAGGCGGCAGCTACTGCGAGATTACCGGCGGAGAGACGATCGACTATGCCACAATCGCCTACGACGACAACGGCGATACCCAATGGCTCTCCACCTACAACGGCCCGGTCGAAACCGCCACCGACGAGGCTTTCGCCGTGGCAGTCTCCGCCTCGGGCGCAGCCTGCGTGGCCGGAGCAAGCATAGGCGATTACTGGAACTACGATTACGCTACCGTGATGTACGGCCCCGGCGGCGTCCAGCAGTGGGTGGCGCGCTACAACGGGCCGGGCAACTCGGTCGACGAGGCCCGCGACCTGGTCCTGGACGGAGCCGGGAACGCCTATGTCACCGGCGGGAGCACCGGCAGCGGCACGAGCGGTGACTACGCCACGCTGATGTACAACTCATCCGGTGCTCTCCAGTGGTCCATCCGATACGACGGCCCGGAGCATGGGGAGGATCGTGCGACAGCCATCGCGGTCGACGCCGCCGGTAACGCCTACGTCACCGGGTACAGCCCCGGAACGGGAACCGGAGACGACTTCACCACCATCAAGTACGTCCAGACAACGGGAATAGGTGAGGAGGAGGGAACGCCCTCCCTCGCGCTCTGCGTCGTCTCCAATCCGGCCCGTGCCGGGATGCCCGTCTCCCTTGCGGTCTCGGCCCCGGGCGTGTCGGAATGCAGGGTGGAGGCTTTCGCCGTCGACGGCCGGCTGGTGGCGCACCTGCACGACGGGCCGGCACCCTCGGACGGAATGCTCGTCTGGGATGCCGGGCGAGTGCCTGCAGGAGTCTACATCATCCGGGCGACATCAGGTTCGATGCAGTCGACCGCCCGGCTTGTCCTGCTCCGCTAGGATTCGATGGCCTGATGATGCGATAGGAAGAGTCGTTCCGCAGGAGCCTGGGAGGTTGTTCAAGGAGTATTGGCGTTCTCGTTCGGCTGGCTGATGGGTCAGGGCATGCCCAGGCCCGCTCCCAGGCTGAGCAGCCAGTCGTCCCTGTCTTCTCCGGACACGCGCCTGTAGACTCCCCCGAATACCGAGACCAGCGAGAAGGAAGAGCTCACACGCGCCCCGGCGTACATCGCGTCGGGATCATCCCAGAGATACAGGCCGGAAGCCGCCACTCCGCCTGTGGAGTAGGGCAGGAAGGCGAACAGCGAGCCCTTCACCCCGGCATTGAGAGTGGCTCCGTCGCGCCCGGCCGAGGCAGAGACGAACGGGCCCGCAGCGATGAGGAATCCGGCGGACCTGTAGAAGTTGGCTCCGATCTCGCCTCCCAGCCGCAGAGGCCAGGAGTACTGCGCCTGGAATGTCGGCAGGACGTTTTCTGAGAACACCGAGCCGGACTGCAGGACGAAGGAGAGCAGGATCGCCAGTGTCATGGCCACCTCCATGTTGTCAGGCATGTCGTTATCGTCGCTCTTGCAAGGGATTATAGAGATCCCTGATGTCCGGGGCGAACCCTCGCTTCCCCTCCCGGAATCTGCAGGTCTTCGGTTTGGCTCTGCAAACCGGAGCCGGCCCTGTGGAACCGCCGATGGAGCATGTCGAGGAGATCGTGACCCGGGGGATGAACTGGAGTCCCGCATCGTGACGGAGAGATGGCCCGGGAGGACAGGATCGATACCCGACCGGTCGTCAGGTGATCCACCTCCGCCTGATGTTCCTCAAACTGAAGGCATACAGTAGCAGGCTCATGCCGGTGAGGATCGCAAGGGCGGCCACGGCATCGAAGGCCCCTGAGCCTGTGATGGATCTGCGCAGGAGGTCGGCCCCCCATGTGGCTGGCAGGATATATGAGAGGGGCCTGAGGAGGGCGGGTAGGCTCGACACGGGGATGAAGAGGCCGCACAGGAAGATCATGGGGAAGCGCAGGAAGTTCGAGAAGGTCTGTGCCTCGAATACTTCGCTCACCGCCACCGCGACGAACAGGCCGAGGAAGGTGGAGGAGACCGCGGTGAGGAAGGAGCCGGTCAGCATCAGCCCCCACGATACTCCCGACAGCCTGGTGATAAGCGATGCGATCAGCAGGGGAACCAGCCCGTTGACCACGCCAAAGAGGATCGCCCCCAAAGTCTTGGCAAGCATGATGATCTCGAGGGGAAGAGGGGCCAGCAGCAGCCTGTCGAACGATGCGTTCTTCTTCTCGAACGTGACTGTCACGGCCAGCATGGACGTCGTACCGAAGAGTATCGAAACGGTGACGATGCCGGGCAGGATCGACAGAACCTCTTCGAGCCCCCTTCCGGAGCGCACCAGGAACATCCCGGCCCATGCCACGGGGAAGATGAGTCCCCAGCTTATGTTCGGGGGCTTGAGGTAATATGTGCGCATGTCCTTGCCGAGGATGCTCAGGAAGGCTGTGAGCCCCTTCATGACGGCTTCGCCTGCCGTTCCTTCTCCCGCTTCATGGCTTCCGGCCTGATACTGGTCTCCCTGACGAAGACCTCCTCCAGGGAGGACCTGACCCTCCTGGCCTCGAGCACCTCTCCGCCCTCCGACTCGATGACCCGCACCAGCGCGCCGATGCCGAAGGGGGTGGAAGCCGACGCGCGAAACGACGACGTCCCCGTCTCTGTGAAGGCAAGCTCCGGAAGTGCGCGGCTGACCGCGGCAAGAACGTTGCCGGTGCCGCCTGTGAAGGAGATGTCCGTCGCGTGCAACCCCTGAAGGGGTTCGAGCAGGTTCTTCACGGTATCGACCTTCGCGATCCTTCCCGAAACCATGAAGGCGATCCTGCTGCAGAGTCTCTCTGCCTCCTCGATGTAGTGCGTGGTGAGCAGGATAGTCGTCCCCTCTCCGTGCAGTTCTGCGAGAAGCTGCCTTATCTCCCGGGCGCTTGTCACATCGATCCCTGTGGTCGGCTCGTCGAGGAAGAGGATCTGCGGGGTGTGGATCAGCCCGGCGGCAATGGTCAGCTTCCGCTTCATTCCCCTCGAGTACCCGGCGAACTTTCTTCCGCCGGCTTCCCCAAGGCCGAACCTATCGAGGAGGTGCAGAGCCCGTTTCCTTCTTTCAGCCCTCCCGATGCCGTAGAGTGAAGCGCAGAAGACGAGGTTGTCGAAGCCTGTCAGTTCCGGGTAGAGGTTGCTTTCGTCCGGAACAACGCCGATGAATCCCATTGCCGCACGCGGATTCCTGCTGCAGTCGATCCCGGCCACCTTCACCGAGCCCGAGTCGCATCTGGACAGACCCGTGAGTATCCTGATGGTGGTCGTCTTCCCCGCGCCGTTCGGTCCAAGGAGCCCGAACAGCTCGCCTGATCCCACCTCGAACGAGACCCCTGCAAGTGCGTGGACCTCTCCGAAGGTCTTTCTGAGGTCTCGAACCTCTACGGCAGGCCCGGCCGGAGAGGCCGGGCTCGCGCCTTCAGGGGCTGTTGCTGCAGCCGATGAGGCTGTCAGTGACATCCCCCGCAGTGTTGTCCGTGAGGGGAACCGCCGTGGCAGTCCTCGACGTCGGAAGGCTCTGCATCGCAGTCGTCGCAGTCACCGGTGCAGCCCTCGGTTCCCCCATCGCAGCAGCAGTCTCCGTCTTCGCAGGCGCATTCCGGGAAGTTCTCGCAGTCACCGGTGCAGCCCTCGGTTCCCCCATCGCAGCAGCAGTCTCCATCTTCGCAGGCGCATTCCGGGCAGGTCTCGCAGTCGCCGGTGCAGCCCTCGGTCTCCCCATCGCAGCTGCAGCCTTCGGAAGCCGTCCCGGGCTCGTGGACAGGCACCGGGACTGTGTCTTCGACGGCGGAGGCGACGACCAGAGCGCCAGCCGAGCACAGTACAGCCAGAAGGAGCACCATCCTGGTTTTCATGTCATTTACCCTCCTTCGTCTCGCAGTCGTGAACGGCGTCATCTCCATGGCAGGTCGCGATCTGCTCCGGCGAACACTCGCCGGGCCGGGTCTTCAGGTTCCCGGGCTTCCTGCAGCTTCCTTCACATTCGCACATGAGCTTCTCCTTGCCTTGCATTCCTGGTCGTCATCCCCGGCTTCGTGATCCGGCCGGAGGGAAGCGGTCAGTCTCTCCATCGAATCTTCAAGGACGTGCTGGACGAGGGAGTAGTGGACCTTCATCCCCCTGCGCTCCGACAGGACCAGTCCGGCCTCTTCGAGTATCCGCAGATGCTGCGACACGGCACTCTGCGTCACGTCGAGCCGGCAGGCGAGCGCGCCGACGCACAGCGATCCGCTTCCCGCCAGCAGCCGGACGATCCTCAGCCTGCTCTCCGAGCCCAATGCCTGGAGAACGCGGAGGACGTCCCGCTCATCGTCCTGCAGAGGCTTCACGACATCTCCTTCAGAATATGCTAATACTCTTATATATTGAAGCCCCGAGCTGGAGCGCAAGACCCATGCCATGACGGAGGCCGTCCGGTCGACGGGGACTGGATGCGGCGCCAGGTAGAAGGATAGTTCAGGAAGTGCTGGTACACCAAGCCTGACGCCAGACGAACCAAATCGAAGTACACATTCATTCTGATATTGCCCCGGCTTGATCTTCCCAGGCCATCTCCACGAAAGACTTATCGCAACCCTGTCATCTTCGCCCGCGAGATGGAGGACGAGCTCAAGCGAGGAGTCTGATCCGCAGTCAACTCGCTGCCAGGCATGGAGTAAGCCTGGATCGGATGATCCGGTGGCTCGCCCTGCTGAAGCTGCCGGAGAGGCAGCTCGAGGAGATCGTTGCACTTGGGGATCACTGGAAACATTCCGTGGTGACCGAGAGGGGACTGAGAAGGACGAGAAGAAAGGGAGACCGAAACAGCCTATCTGATGAGAACGATCCGTGCGGTAGCAGAAGAACCTTCTGCCTGAAGCCTGAGCAGGTAGACGCCGGAGGGAAGGTCGGAGCCGTCGAAGCTGACGGAATGGTTCCCTTGCTCGAGATAGCCGTCGGCCAGGGTCCCAACGAGCCGTCCGGAGGAATCGAAGACCTCAAGCTGCACCTGGGTGGGTTGCGCTAGATCGAAGGTGACGGTCGAAGTCGATGCAAGGGGATTTGGAGATGCCGTGAGATGCCCGACCAGGGCCGAAGGGGGTGGTTCCTCGGGAACCCCAAGCGGAGGCTCGAACTTCACTAGAAGATAGTCGAAGTCCCCTGCGCCGTAGGATCTCGTCTTCCCTCCGACTACGAAGCATCCGTCCTGGGTGAGAACGAGGCAGCTTCCGACATCGATGTCATCTCCTCCGAAGAAGGTGTCCCATCCTATATCGCCGGAGCTGTCAGTCTTCAGTAGCCACAGATCCGCATCCGGCCATGCGACCGAGCTGTTGAAGCCTGCGATGAAGAACCCTCCATCCGAAGAAAGCTCGATGCTCTCTGCGCTTTCGCTACCGTTGGCCTCGCCGATTGTTGTATCCCAGGTTAGCCCGCCGTTCAGGTCAGTCCTCACGAGCCATAGATCGCCGTTGCTCGGATCCGAGGAGTAGCTGTAGCCGGCCGCGATGAAGCCACCATCCACCGTCTGCCGGGCCGCGTTGAACCTGTCGTAGCCCGACCCACCCAGAATGAAATCCCACTGGTAGCTCCCTTCGGAGTCCGTTTTCAGCAGCCAGCCATCGATCGTTGATCCGCCGCTCCCTGAGCCGTTGCTCCCGGCGATGATGAAGCCTCCGTCGGAGGTTTCCCTGACAGAGAAGCCGCAGTCGAGGATTCCGCCGCCGAAGACTCTCTCCCAGAGAAGATTTCCGGCCTCGTCGATCTTCACAAGATATAGGTGCATGTCGGATGGAAAGACGCCGGAACTGCCAACGGTTACGAAGCTTCCGTCAGATGTGGGGCATATGTCGAAAAACATGTCCTCGTCGGATGTGCCGAAGGTCTTCATCCAGAGGAGACTCCCGAGAGAGTCGGTTTTCGACAACCAGGCGTCGCTGCTCCCGACCCCGTATGAGTCCGTAGCCCCGGCGATTAGAAATCCCCCGTCATTCGTCTGCAACAGCGAATAGCCCTCGTCGTTGCCAGCTGCACCAAGAAGGGAGGTCCATTCCAGTTTTCCAGCCTCGTCAGTCTTGATCAGCCAGAGATCGTCGGAGGGTGACCAGGATTCGGAGAAGCCGGCAAGAGAATACCCTCCGTCAACACACTGGATGCATGCGGTGCATTCATCCCAGGCAGTTCCACCGAAGGTAGACGACCAGACCACATCCTGGGCGGTGACATTGTACGCGGCGACACGGGGAATCAGGGGAAACAGAAGATAAACAAGGATTTGTACGGAGAAGAACTTGGAACTCTGGTATTGCGCCATAAGCGCAAGTCACATTGGCAAGGTAGATGCTCTAACGGCCATTCTAGTCGTTACCATCCGAATGGTATCCTGCAAAACCAAGACTGGTTGTAGTCAAAGCTGTCAGGCCAGGTCAGACCGGCTGCAAACTGAGGCAAAGGAACGGTTTCGCCGTCAAGAACCAGCCAGCAATCCAGCCGCCAGGGCTCCTGCGATACAACTCTTGAGACCGAGTAATCTCCGAAACTGTAGCTGTCTGGAGACGCTAGATGAATACTGTCTACGATTCCGGCATGATCACTTATCGTAACTACAGCGTAGTCACCATCTAGCCCATCCCAGGAAACATCGCCGATGAAGTAGCACTGTTCATCCGTTGCCAACGCTGTTACGCATGCTAAGATCAAGATCACAACGGCTGCCTTCATGACGATTCCTCCTTAGAACTTATCACCACATTTGAAATACCTTGAGCAGTCTCCTTCGTCAATGTCGATGCATGGATGGCAGATACGGGCATTACAGAACCTGATGCGCCTTGGCAGCATGCTGTCGGAGTAGATCGATGAGATCGTGCGTTGGGCGACTACCGGGACAGGCGGGTGTTGACTGAATGGCAGATCCGGCGCCTGAGACAGTGTAGGTAAGAAGCAACGAGATCATCGAGGATCTGCCGATGAGCAAAGAGTGAGGCATAACCCGATGGTGCCCGCTTCTCGGGCTCCAGAACTGAGCTTGATGGATCTGAGCAGGTGTTCAGTTTCAACTTTCTCTTGCTCTCCAGTCTGAAGATGTAAGGGCTGTTGCACGGCGGCGGACTCGGCGAGGGGTCCTGTGGTAGGCTACCTGCTCGCTTTGCTCGGCTAGCAGGTCGTAGCGGACCGGCTGCTTGTACTCGAGCCCACGCACTGCCCCTTGTGAGCGACGGGTGCCAGCTAACGAGGAACACTCTCGTGGTGATCGACATGGACAGACTGGAGTCAACATTCCAGGAGTTCCTCTCCGACCTTCGTCGCATTCTCGGAGACAACCTCGCCGATGTCGTGATCCACGGTTCCTACGTCCTCGGCGACTTCCGTCCCGGATTCGGTGATCTTGACTACATGGTCGTTACCCACGGCGACCTTGGCGAGCAGACCAACGGGCACATCTTCGCCATGCACGATCGGTATCGGAGCGAGAAGCGGTTTCTTCTGCACCAGCTCGAGGAGACATTCTTTCCGGCCTACGTCGCTCTCCTGCCCGGCGCGACGTTCGTCGGCTGCTACATTGGCACGACACGACGGGGTTGGCGCACGATCAAGACCCTCCCCAACAGCCTCATCGACCTGGTGATCGCCCGACGGCATGGTCGGCACCTACTTGCGCCTCCAATCTCTTTCTACGAACCTGCCGCCGACGAGATTCTGGAGGAGCAGAAGAACGAACAGCGGAAGCTCATGTCGACGATGGAGCCCGACAGGAAACCGAGCTTCGGACAATGGATCTCCGCGGTCCACTGGTCAGCGAGGACGATCTGCTACCTGGACGCCGGGGAGATCACATCGAAGCGCAACGCGTGCCATCGCTGTCAGGACACTCCCGGACTGCACGACTACGCCGAGTTGTTCCGAATGGCGGAAGACCGACGCTATCCGTACGTAGAGGAGCCGCTGGAGGTGCGACACATGGAAGGATGCTGGCGACTTCTCGAGCATATAGGACAGAGACTCGGCGAGCGAACAGGTTCAAGGCCGTGACGAAGGGGACGCCGCCGTGCAACCATGAGATGGAGTGTCATCGTGACGCCTTCGGAAAAGACAGATCTGACTGCAGTGCTAAGAAGATCAGGAAAGCCGGAGACATGGCCACCTCCCTGTCGCGCGGAGATGCACATCGATCGGGCGCTGGATAATTGATACCCGCCTCGTCCGTGCGAACTCCGGCCCTGCAGCGGCCCTCCCCGGACCCTCCGGCGGTTTTTCGGAGGATATGCTCCTCGTTGACACTGCGGGAATTGGGTTCGATATCAGGAGCGGGTCAGGGAATGCAACGGGGGTGGCCGGGATGGACGGGAATCGTTTACTTCCCCACGTATACCTCGTTCTCTTCATTGCATCCGCAGGGATCTCACACGCACAGGAATCCGGGATGGCGGAGGGCTGGGTCGCACGGTACGACGGCCCGGCGGGTGCCGACGACGAGGCATGCGCTATCGCCGTCGACGATGCAGGCAGCGTGTATGTAACCGGGGCCAGCGTAGGCGATGGCTCCGGAACCGACTTTGCAACAGTGAAGTACGATTCGTCGGGCGCGGAGCAATGGGTGGCTCGGTATAACGGGCCCGGGAATGCGTACGACTGCCCCGTCGGGATCGTTGTCGACGGGTCGGGGAACGTCTATGTCGCCGGAACGAGCGAGGGATCGGGTACCTGCCCTGACTACGCCATGATCAAGTACAACTCGGAAGGCGACGAGCAATGGGTCGCCCGATACAACGGTCCGGGGAACGGAATCGATCATTGTGTCGGGATTGCGGTCACCCCGGCCGGCAATATCTGCATGACCGGATACAGCGAGGGATCCGGAACGCCTCTGGACTACGCCACTGTGAGCTACAACACCGACGGTGACCTGTTGTGGACCGCCCGCTATAACGGTCCGGACAACGGACAGGATATGGCTTCCTCGCTCGGAGTCGATGGAGCGGGGAATGTATATGTCACCGGCACGAGTGACTCCGAATCGGGCAGGGATTTCGCGACAGTGAAGTACAGCCCGACCGGGACCCAGATGTGGACCGCGCGATACGTCTCCGAGTTCTGCGGCGACGCTTCGGCCACAGACATCGCCGTCGATGCGTCGGGCAGCTCGTTCGTCACCGGAGACGAACTGACCTCGTATGGCCCCTATGTAGCCTACGAGTACGTTACCGTCGCATACGACCCTTCCGGGGGACAGCAATGGATTGCAGGCTATGTCGGCGGCCTGTTCGCGAACGTAGAAGACATCGCTCTGGACGGAGCAGGTACCGTCTTCGTCACGGGGATCAGCGACGGAGAGCCGTATTCATACTCGGATATCGCCATGATCAGTTACAGCCAGTCCGGAACGGAGCAGTGGACGGAACGATACGACGGCCCGGGCGATGGTCCAGACTGGCCCGAGGACTTGATCTCCGACGGAGTCGGAAGAGTTTGTGTCACCGGGATCTGTGGGCGCGAAAGCACGGGGCAGGACTATGCGACGATCGGATACGACTCCTCCGGGCTCACCTGCTGGCAGTTCTTCTACAACGGGCCCGGAAACGGTGACGATGTCTCGTGCAGCTGCGCGTCGGACGGATCGGGGAACATCTACGTCACCGGAGCCAGCATGGGTTCAGGGACAGGTAACGACTTCGCTACCATCAGATACGAACCGACGACAGGGATCGGTGGGGTGAGCGGGGATGATCTGACGCTCTCGCTCGCTGTCTTCCCCAACCCTTCGACAGGAGCCGTCCGCATGTCCATGAACCTGCCGGAACCCTCCGACTGTTCGGTACGGGTGTACGACCTGGGCGGAAGGCTGGTAGAGAATCTCTTCGACGGCTTCCTGCCGGCCGGGTCGCGTTCGTTCTCATGGGCGGCCTCGGATTGTCCAGCCGGGGTGTACCTTGTCCGATCAGTAACCGGGTCGGAAGAGTCCGACTCCAGGGTTGTGCTGCTGAGGTGAACGTGGAGGCTCATCTGTTGGAGGCCCGGGGAAACCAGATCGCTTCTTGACACTGGTCCTGACTCCGGTTGTCCGCTCTGCCCGAGTGAGGATCTTCGGATGAAGGACCGGTTCGTCAGGAAGCAAGCATCAGAGCTTGGGAGAGCGAACCGGTGCCCCGCTTGATGGTGGTGAACCGATCACTCGGGCACTCTCGTGGTTCACCGAACAGGATACCCAGAGCCTTGGTGAACCGCTGTCGTGCCTACTCATTCCGGCTGAGCCGGAATGAGTGGTAC
>CAZMAT010000002.1:131359-251284 GCA_964564435.1 uncultured bacterium | reverse complement strand
AACTCCTTTAACTTTCTCGCTCCCGCCATAGCCTCCTCCCCATATGCGGCGGAACGGCGCTTGCGCATATTGGACCGTCGTTCCGCAGAAGGAGGGGTCATGCGGAGGGGTGGATCGGGGGTCTTCCCCAGGGTCGCGGCCGTCGCAGCTGCACTGGGGCTTCTCGCTGCCGCTGTATTCGCGGACAGCATCGGGCTCGGCCCGGGTGAAGGCACCGGCCGGTTCCGGGTAATCTCGGCGATACTCGCGACCGGGCTTCTGACCTACGGCATCCTCGGCAGCAGGTTCGGATCGCTCTTCCGGGCCATCGGCCTGGTGTTCGCATGGGCCGTGGTTGCCGTCCTCGTTCTAGAGGTCGCCTCCTTCGCCGTTTCGAGGCTCGATCCGGCCCGCCGGGGCGACACTCCTTCGGATGTCGAGCCACCCTGGAGCGCTGTTCCCTCGGGAATATCGTACGAACCCTACACGGGATGGGGCAACGATCCCGCAGCTGCCGCCCCCGGCGTGATCCTCGACGCGGCCGGCTTGAGGTGCGTGCCCGGCTCCTCCACCGATCCATCCGCCTTCACCGTGTACGTCTACGGAGGCGATGCCGTCCTCGGCGCCTCGATCGCCGATTCCGCCACGATACCCTGCTTCCTGCAGGAGGGGCTCGACTCGTATCGCCAGGCGCCGGTGAGGGTCGAGAACAGGGCAGGACCGGGATGGACATCCACCCAGGCGCTGGTGGACCTAGTGCTGTCGCTGCGCTCTGGCGCGGAACCCAACCTCGTCCTTTTCATAGGCGGCTTCGAGGACGCCTCGACGGCTTGGAGCGCGGGCGAAGCCGGCGGGCATCTCTGCATGGAAGCGATGGGGTCCGCCCTCGCGAACCCCGGCCGGAGCACCGGCGGCGGCCCCTGGAAAGCGGCTCTCCAGTCCACCGAGACCTGGGGCTTCATATCCTCGCTGCTTCCCGGGAGCGCCGACAGCGCCACCGATGCCGGGGATGGTGCAAATCCGGAATCCCTCGGCGTCGAAGCCGCAGGGGTCTTCCTCGCCAATGCGGGGATGGCCGAACGCCTGGGGCGCATCCATGGCTTCGAGTGCCGTTTCTGCTGGCTGCCCGGTGTCCTCGTCTCGGGTAAGCCCCTGACGCCGCCGGAGCAGGCGATCGTCGACGCCATGATGGACCTCGGGCACGATGCGGCGGATTTTGCTGCACTTCTCGAAGCGTTTTCAACAGAGATCGAGGCGGCCGATCCTCGCGAGGCAGGCGTGGTGTCGCTCGCCTCCTCGCTCGATTCGCTCGAGGGCATAGTCTTCACGGGCCCCTCGGGCACCTGCATGACGGCCGACGGAAACCTCGCTGTCGCCCGGGCGATCCTCACCGGGCTGGGATACTGAGAGCGCTCTGCCGTTCTTCTCGATCAACGAGTCTTCTACGCACGGATCGGATTCCGTGAGCCTGCACCTTCCCGCGAGATAAGATCACCTGATGTATCCGAGATCCTGCAGTCTCCGAGCAGAGATGATGGCCTCCTCGTTCTCCGTCGGTGTACACTTGCTCGGCCAGGCCCAGTAGCCCATCACTTCGCCCAGGAGGAGGCTGTCGAATGGCAGGATGGATAGTTCTCCCGGATCGGCCGAAAGATCATAGGTTTCGCTCGAATCGGGTTCGATGAACCAGATGACCTTCCTCGACTCCTGGAGGCAGGATACGGATGTCGTTTCCGCCAGCACTCCGCTGGAAGGGATCATCCTGTCTTCCGGGATCCCGCCGAACAGGTCGATTCCATCTACATGGTCGGGAACCGGCAGGTGCAGTAAGCCCAGGATGGTCGGCATGACATCGAACTGGCCAACATTCTGTGGAACCACCGATCCCGGTTCGATCCCCGGTCCGGAGAGAATCAAAGGCACATGAAGCGCCTGCTGGTAAAGGTTGTGAGCATGGCCCCAGTCCCCGTGCTCCATGAACTCTTCTCCGTGATCAGAGACCAGCACTAACAGAGTGTTATCAGTCATATCCATCTCTCGCATACCGGCGAGAAGTCTCGACAACTGACTGTCGGTCCATCTGATCTCGGAGTCATAGAGAGCCGCCATGTGCTGGATCACGGAGGAGTCGGTGCATTGCTCGAGAACGGGCCATTCCGTCATCCCGTCCGTACCCGCGGATGTGAAAAGGGTGTCGTATGGTGAAGGGGGGGCATAAGGGAGGTGAGGATCGAAGAAATGCACGGTGACCAGGAACGGTTCTGAAACACTGGTTCCGCTCAGATAGCTGAGGAGGGTGTCTACGGTGACGCCTGCATCGGCTCCGCCATCGACCTCGCTGATCCAGAAATCGTGATATCCCCTCTCCAGACCGAAAATCTCTCCCAGATAGCCATTGTTGACAAAAGCCGCCGTGTGGTAACCCCTCTCCTGGAGAATGGACGCAAGGGTGGGCATCTCAGGGTCGAGACCGTGCGAGAATCCGTCGTAATGACTGCAGCGGTGGCTTCGCTCAGAGAGACCTGTGCAGATGGTCACCATCGACGGCAGAGTCCATGGAGCCTGAGCCTGGCAGTTGGCGAACAGCATTCCGGAAGCGGCGAGGCTGTCGATTGTTGGCGAGGTATTCCTGTCGTAGCCATAACAGCCGAGGTGATCGGCGCTCATCGTATCGATCAGGATCAGCAGGACATTCATTTCCTGCTCTTCCTCGCTCTTGCATCCGGGAAAGAGGGCGAGCAGCATAGGTACAATGAAGCATGAGAGGATAAAGGATCTCATTGTCGGTCTCCCGCTGACAGGTTATTGCTCCTCGTGGCTCACTGAACGATGCTTGAACATAACTGCTTTTTGTCTCACGGAGTCTGGTCGGTGCCGACCCGGGCACTCAGGATAGTTGCCTCTGGCTTTGCTGTGGTTGGCCTTCACTGTGCAGAGCCTGCCACAATTCGAGCAGACCCGGATCTCCGAGGACAACATCGTTCCGAGCTGGACTGGTGTGCCGCGCATGGCAGGATGGCACAAACGTATATGATCCTGGCGACAGATTCAGCACGGTCAGGACAGACAGAATGTCGAGAAAGCCATCCAAGATGAAGCCTGTCCGTAGGTGTTGCTGTCTTCGGTTCCAGATCCGGATCATTTCCCAGTTTGCTGAAGAGGATGTCACGGACAATCACGGATCAACAATGACATGCATGGACAGCATGATGACCTGCTGTGAGGATGGAAAGAGCAAGGCCAGGAACACGAATAAGGGTTTACGGCAGTCCTGAATGGCAGTATTCCTTCATCATCAAATGGCAATTGTCGGGGGGGATCTCTGTACGAATCATCCCGCTCCGAACTGCCGCCATCGAACCATGAGGTAAGGACAACTTGATGGTGAAGAGAATTATCCCTCTGGGTCTTGTGTTGCTCATGTGCGGCTTCGTATCCTGCTGGCTTGTGTTTGCAGGATCGAGGAGCGCGCATCCCGCCTTTCTGGGCGTGTACTCCCTTCCGCTGGCGGCGGTCGTTGCGGCAGGCGCCATACTCGTCATAGTCCCCCTCTTATCGCTCGCGATCTCTCCCGGGAAGACAATGGAGCGTTCAGACAGGGTCCTCCACCGGATCGGATCGACACCGGTCCCCGAGACCGCTGTCTTCGCAGGGCTCCCGCTTCTTGCTCTCTGTGCTTGGATCGGCCCGTACTTCACTCCCCTGGCTTCCGAAGACAGGATCGTGTGGGGAGCGGCCCTCATGCTCGCAGGCCTTGCGATCGCTTCAGTATCTGCCTGTCCCTCGGGGAGATGGGCTCTGTTCGGGAAGAGGAGCTTCCTGATCGTTTTCACGATCTGTCTCGCCTTCGCGATGCTCGAGGTCGGAATGAGGATCGTCTCGCCCGGGAGCGTGTTCCACGCCTCGCTGGATCTGAGACCTCATGTCAGAATGACACTGGAGTCCGACCTCCCCGGAGTGATGTCCGGCGGAACCTACTCCACCAACAGGTGGGGGATGAGGGGCGAGGAGCCGCCGGAAGACTGGGACGGGTGGACCACGATAGTCTGCATCGGCGGCAGCACGACCCAGTGCTTCGAACTGGACGACTCGAGGACCTGGCCCGCGCAGCTCCAGCAGCATCTGCGAGAGGTCGAACCGCGAACCTGGGTGGGCAACGGCGGTCTCGGTGGTCATGGCTCGAGAGGCCATCTCGTATTCATGGACGAGGTCATCCCGGACATCAGGCCCGACATCGTCCTCTTCCTGCTCGGGATGAACGAGATGGGCAACTACTTCACCATGGATCCCGGCAGGCAGGGAGGCCTGGGCACCTTAGAACCGGACATCGGCTGGTGGCTTTTCTGTAACAGCAGGGTCATCCAGATCGCCTATTCGCTGAAGAAGGCCTGGATCGACGAGGTTCCCGTGCAGGGAACGCCCTGGGCGCAGGGATATGTTCCCGTGCCCATGGAGGGGCCGGAAGCCGATACGCCGGATGATCTGCACGATCTCATGGCAGATCCCGACTACACCAGAAACAACGTGAGGGGGCTCATCGAAAGGGCGAGGACCCTCGATGTGACGCCGGTTTTCCTGACCCAGCCGATGGCCTTCGCAGACACCGATTCCTGGCGAGGCATCTTCGGAGAGTTCATGTGGAAGATCGAGAGGCCCGACCACGCGCTGTCGGCGGCCACCATGTGGAGGATGCTCGACACCATCAACCAGGATGTGAGGGAGGTCTGCGCCGAAGAGGGCGTTGCGTGCTACGATCTAGGCTCGGGAATACCGCACGATCTGGCCTACTTCTACGACGGAGGTCATCTGAACGATGCCGGAGCGGCCCTCGTTGCAGACAGCGTGGCTGCGTTCCTGATCCGGGAGGGACTGGTGGGCGATTGAAGGATTTCGTCAGGCTCTCGTTCGCCCTTCTGGCCTGCGCCTGCGGAGGGGGGCCGGAGGACCCGTCGGGAGGAGTTGATGCCCCGCAGGAGATGCGCGACTTCGTGGCCGGGCTGTCATCCTACGCCAAGCAGCAGGTCCCGGGCTTCATCGTGGTGCCTCAGAACGGGCAGGAGCTGCTGACCACCGACCTCGAGCCTGACGGGACGCCAGTCGAAGCCTACATGGCAGCCATCGACGGGCAGGGCAGGGAGGACCTCTTCTTCGGCTACACCGGCGACGACGAGGAGACCCCCGAAGCCGAGCAGGAATGGGTGCTGGGCTTCCTCGACCTCGCAGAGTCTAGCGGGATAGAGGTGATGGCCACCGACTACTGCTGGACGCATTGGAAGGTTGACAGCTCGTACGCATGGAGCGCTGAACGCGGCTACGTATCCTTCGCGGCGGACCACAGGGCACTGGACGACATTCCGCCGTATCCCTCGGAGCCCTGGGAGATGAATGGCGATCCGGTGGAAAGTCTCGGAGATGCCTGCAACTTTCTTTATCTGATCAATGATCAGGAATTCACTAGCGTGGACGGGTTCGTCGCGGCGCTCGACGCCACCGGATACGACATGTTCGTGATCGACCTGTTCTGCTGCGGGGAGCAGCTCGGCCCCGCTCAGGTCGAAGCGCTCTCGACCAAGCCCGGCGGTGGGAAGAGACTCGTGCTCTGCTACATGAGCATAGGCGAAGCCGAGGACTACCGCTGGTACTGGGATCCGGCGTGGGAGACCGACCCGCCGTCCTGGCTGGGATCGGAGAATCCGGACTGGCCCGGCAACTATCTTGTCGAATACTGGGACCCGGAGTGGCAGGCCATCATCTACGGCAGTCCGGATTCTTATCTGGACAGGGTCGTCGCAGCCGGGTTCGACGGCGTCTATCTCGACAAGGTCGATTCGTTCGAGGACTATTAGCCGGTTTCCGGTTTCCGGTCTCCGGCTTCCGGAGCGGCATCGGAGCGGATTCGGCTCCGGCTTCTGTTTCCCGGATGCCTGAAACCGGACGCCGGACGCCGACTACTTGCCGCTCTGTTCCCCGGACACCGGATGCCGAACGCCGGATGCCGGACGCCGACTACTTACTGCTCTGTTCTCCGGATGCCGGTCGCCGGATGCCGGCTCCAGCGCGCGGCGGCTGGTCTTCACCGCGCAGAGCCTTCCGCACATCGAGCAGACGTCGGTATCCGAGGGCATGACCCTGCGCCGCTCGATGCAGGCCTTCTCGGGGTCTACGGCCAGCGCGAACTGCCTCTCCCAGTCGAAGGATGCGCGGGCGAGGGCCATCGCATCGTCCCTGTCGCGCGCGCCTCGCAGGCCTCTCGCGACATCCGCGGCATGGGCGGCTATCCTGGCCGTCACCGTCCCGACCCGCACGTCATCGACGTCGGGCAGCCTGAGGTGCTCGGCGGGGGTGACGTAGCAGAGGAAGTCGGCCCCGAACCAGGCCGCCATGGCCCCGCCTATGGCCGAGGTGATGTGGTCGTAGCCCGGAGCGATGTCGGTCACCAGCGGCCCCAGGACGTAGAACGGCGCGCCGCTGCAAAGGGTCTTCTGGAGGCGGATGTTGTGCTCGATCTGGTCCATGGGGACGTGGCCCGGACCCTCGATCATCACCTGCACGCCCGCGGCGAAGGCTCTCTGCTGGAGCTCGCCCAGGGTGACAAGCTCCTCTATCTGGGCGCGGTCGGAGGCGTCGGCCAGGCATCCCGGCCGCAGTCCGTCTCCCAGTGAGAAGGTTGCGTCGTACCTGCGCAGGATGTCGATAAGGTCGTCGAAACGATCGTAGAAGGGGTTCTCGGCCTTACGTGACGCCATCCACTCCGCCATCAGGGCGCCGCCTCGCGAGACGATGCCCTGCTTCCTGCCCTGATGCCTCAGCAGCTCCACGGCCCTGCGGGTGACGCCGCAGTGCAGGGTGAGGAAGTCCACGCCCAGCCTGCAGTGGTCCTCGACCGCCCGGAACATTGCGTCGGGCTCGACGTCGCCGGCCTCGCCTCCGCCTTCGAGCACCTCGCCGAAGACCTGGTAGAGAGGAACGGTGCCAAGCGGTACGGGGCTGGCCTGCGAGATGCGGCCGAGGATCTCGCGCCAGCGCGGGCCGGTGGAGAGGTCCATGACCGTGTCGGCGCCGAAGCGGACGGCAATGTCGAGCTTCTCGAGCTCCGAGTCCACCGACTCCATGTCCGCGGAACTGCCGATGTTGGCATTGACCTTCACCGAAAGGCCCCGCCCGACACCGCAGGGATTCGCGCGTTCGGATGCGTTCGAGCAGGGGATCACGATCGTGCCTTCTGCGATGCCTCCAGCGATCACGGATGAGTCGAGGCCCTCACGGCGCGCGACGGCGTCCATCGAGGGATGGCCCGAGCCCTTCCTCGCTGCGTCGATGATGTTCTCCAATTCGGGATCCCTTCCCGGGCAGCAGTGCAGAGCCCGGTTCTCGCACTTCCCTTCGCCGGCATTACCCGGATCAGGTTCCTCGGGGTATGATCTCAGCCCGGCGGGGCACCCCCTTCTGCGCTATGATACTTCAAATGGCACGACCCTGCACGTCCACGGAGGATGATCATGATCCCCGATGAAGCTGTCGATCTCTCGAATCAGGACCTGGTGAGGGTGCACACGGCCTCGAACGAGATCGAGGCGCTGTCGATCCAGGCGATGCTCGCGGCGGAGGGCATCGAGTCGGCCCTGCAGAGCAGGCAGATCCCGATGTACGACGGGATAGCCCGCGTCTTCAACCCGGCCTGGGGGTATGTCCTCGTCAGGGAGGGCGACCGGGCCAGGGCGGAGGATCTCCTGAAGGGCTTCCTGGAATCGCTGGAGGCCGACGGTGCGGATGATGCGGAAGAGGATGCCGCGGATGGGGAAGAACGATGACTCACCTTCTCATGGTGGTGGCTGCTATGACTTCTTCTGGCGATCCAGCCGACCTCCAGACCCTGCTGGGCATGGCGGAGGCCTACGCCAGGACCGGGCTCCGTGCCGACGGGATGGAGAACGCGATCGAAGAACTGCTCTCGCTCGAGGGCGGATATGCGAGGATGGCCTCGTGGGCTTCGTGGTCGGCGGGAGAACCGCTGCCGACCGGCCCCGAGCCGTGGCTGCTCGAGTTCGGTGCGGGGGAGCCTTCTCCGGAGATGCTGGCCGGGGTGGAGCCGGGACAGGCCGTGGAATCCCTGATGATGCGCATGCTCCACGAGTTCGCCAGGGGCGAGCAGCCGACCCTGCCGGTGCTGGTGGACAGCCTGGTGCGGGGAGAACTGGACGGCCTCCCCGAAGAAACCGTGCGCCTGGCGATGCAGGTCTATGGAAGGCTCGGCATGGGAGGGCTGGAGAACAGCCCCGCGGTGCGCAGCCTTCAGGCGCCTCTCGCGAGGTATCTGGCCGAAACGGGACGAGGGATCCAGCCGGAGGGCATCTCCGCGATGCCGCCCCTGGCGAGGGTGTATGCGGCCAGGGCTCTTCCGGTCACCGCCCTCGGTCCGCTGCTCTCGGATCCGCTCTGGGCGGTGAGGTACGAGGCCGCAGGGAGGGCCGATCCAGCCCTGCTTCCGCCCCTGCTCGGCGACACGGTGCCGTACGTTGCGCTGTGCGCGGCTTCGAGGATGCGCGAGGCAGGGCTGCCCGGCGCTGAAGAGGCGATCCGCGGGCTCTCCTCCATGCCCGGGCCGGTGGGGGACCAGGCTGCGGCCATGCTGGACGCGGAGGACAGGGACCTGCTGCACGAACTCATGGGCAGCCCCGAACCCGGCCGCAGGCTCGCGGCGGAGCAGGCATGGCTCTCGTCGGGCCTGCCGGTGGATGCCGCGATGGACAGGTCGCTGATGACAGATCCTTACTGGCTCGTCACCATCTCCTATCTCGAGAGCATCGCAGCCTCGGGCGACACGGCCTCGGCTTCCGAGCTGGCGCGCGGCCTTCTCGCGACCCGGGACGACAGGGACCTGCGGGAGGCGGCGTGCGCGATGCTGGGGATCGATGATTCCCTGCACGGGCGCCCGGGGATCCCCGACGCGGCGGCAGACTTCGGGGGATACGACAGGGCCGTTATCCGCACCGACGAGGGCGACATCACGCTCACTCTCCTGACGGACATCGCCCCGGCGACCTGCCGGGCATTCTGCTGGCTCTCCATGTCCGGCTTCTACGACGGGCTGTGGTTCCACAGGGTGATCCCCGGCTTCGTGGCCCAGGCGGGATGCCCCCAGGGCAACGGCTACGGCGGCCCGGGCTTCAGCCTCCCGAACGAGAGGAGCCTCGTGCGCTTCCGGCGCGGTGTGGTCGGGATGGCCGACTCGGGCCTCGACACCGGCGGGAGCCAGTTCTTCATCATGCTCGACGACCACGACAGGCTGGACTGCCGGTACACGGCCTTCGCGTCGGTATCGGAAGGGGATCCGATACTTGACAGGCTCACCGTGGGTACGAGAATACAGTCCGTTTCCCTCCTCCGTCCCGGCGACTGAGCCGGAACCCAGCGTCCGAAAGGGTGGATATGGCCAAGAGCATCAAGAGAATCCTCGTAACCGGAGCGGTGGGCCAGATAGGCAGCGAGCTGACGCTTGCGCTCCGCCAGCGCTACGGAGCGGAGAACGTGGTCGCGACGGGCCGCAAGACCGCGCCTTCGAAGGAACTCACGGAATCCGGCCCCTTCTACTTCATCGACGTCACCAAGCGCGCCAGCCTCGACGTCGTAATACGCAGGCACGAGATCGACACGGTGTTCCACATGGCCGCCATCCTCTCGGCCGTGGGCGAGAAGAACCCGCAGATGTGCTGGGACGTCAACATGAACGGCACAATCAACGTCCTCGAGGCCGCGCGGGACTACGAAATGGCGCGCGTGATAATCCCGAGCTCGATCGCCGCATTCGGGCCTGAGACTCCCCGCCACGGCACCCCTCAGGAGACGGTCCTGAAGCCCCGCACGATGTACGGCGTGACGAAGGTCGCCGGCGAGCTGCTGGCGGACTACTACGTCCGGAGGTTCGGAGTCGACGCCCGCGGCCTCAGGTACCCCGGCATCATCTCGGCCGAGACCCTCCCGGGCGGCGGCACCACCGACTACGCGGTCGAGATCTACTACAAGGCCGTCGAGCAGGGCTCATACAAATGCTTCGTCCGCGAGGACACCGCCCTGCCCATGATGTACATGCCGGACTGCATCAAGGCCACCATGGACCTCGCCGAGGCCGATTTCTCGAAGCTAAAGCATTACAACGACTTCAACCTGGGCGCGATGTCGTTCACCGCGGGCGAGCTGGCGGCGAACATCAAGAGGCACGTGCCGGGCTTCACCTGCACCTACGAGCCGGACTTCAGGCAGAAGATCGCAGATTCCTGGCCCACCAGCATCGACGACTCCGCCGCGAGGCAGGAGTGGGGCTGGGCGCCGGCGTGGGACCTCGACGCCATGTCGGCGGACATGCTGGCGAAGCTCAGGGCCCGCCACGAGAAGGGCGAGCTCTACAAGGGTGCCGCGGCGGAGTAGTCCGGACCGGGACATGACGGGGGCCGCCTTCGGGCGGCCCTCTTCTTTTCGGCATCCGGGAGGGCAGAGACCGGAAGCCGGAGGCCGGATACCGGAAGCGGCTCTATAGGTGCCGGGCGAGGACAACGACGGCAGCCTTCTCCCTGACCTCACCATCGGGCTTCTCGAGCCTTGCCAGGATTATGTAGCGGCCCACCGGGAGCCTTCCGCCGTCGGCGTCGAGGCCTTCCCAGACTGCGGTGAACTGGCCGCCGGAAGGCGCACCGTCCGCCAGGACACGCAGGCTGCGGCCCTGCACGTTGAACACCTCGAGAGATACGTCGCCCTCGCCCTGCACGGTGATGGTCAGGACGTCGTCCATCCCGTCGCCGTCGGGCGAGAAGGGGTCGGGCCAGTACGAGAGGAAGCCCTGCGGGCCCGATCCGGGGCTGTAGACTGAGTTCTGCACACCCGGAGTCCCGTCACCCGTACAGGAACTCCAGCTCCCGGGCAGCCATCCGCGTGCCCCGGGATCGATCTTCTCGAGGCTGATGCCGGCACCGCCGCCCCAAGAATCGTCGTACGGGACCATGTCCGCGCCCTGACCGCCCGGGAGGGTCAGCCTCACGTCGTCGGCGTATTCCTCCCCGGGCTGGGTCTGGTCGTTGAGCGCCGGCCACGACTGGGGCTCTATGACGGGACAGTCGAGCCCGGGCCAGACTTCGCGGAAGGCCGAGCTGTCGGATGTGACGATGATGAAACCGTCCGGCTCGATGACGACGGACGAATCGGTGATCACGACCTCCTCGTGCGAGTCGGAGAGCATCAGACCGGAGATGTCGAGGCTGTCGGCCGAACTGTTGGAGAGCTCGATCCATTCGGGATCGCCGGGGGCGGGATGGTACATGATCTCGTTGATGACGAGGTCGTACGGCCTGTCCCAGACCATCGACAGGGAGTCGTCCGAGACCGTGGTGTCACCGGCGCAGACAGTGTAGATGCCCACGGTCATGGCCGTGCCCGGAGCCGGCCACGAGGTGGCGATCTCCACCGAGTCGCCGGGGGCGGGAGGATCCGGCAGCAGGGAGAGGATGATCTCGGATGGCGACGGTGAGCCCGAGAAATCGAGGTCTTCGTAGAGCCACGCCTCGAGCTCGCCCTGGGTGGCCTGTTCGGCGCCCAGGTTGGCGACCCATGCCGAGAGCGAGACCATCGTGCCGTCCTCGCCGAAGGGAGGCTCGAGGTCGAGGGCGACGGGCGAGAAGTCCAGCCCCGTCTCGACTCCCGGGGGGGCGCCACCGGGGGTGGGGTCGGATGCGACCCAGTTGCTCTCGTAGTCTGGCCCCGAAGGCACGATGCGATGTACGGCCAGTCCTTCGCCGGGGTTGAACGGGATCGAGTCGAGGCCGTCGTCGTCGCAGGAGAGCGGGTCGTCGGAGAGCAGAGGAGTGCCATAGGTGCTGAGGACGCAGGACGTGTCCGTGCCGGCTGCCGAGTAGAGGAGCACCGGATCGGTACCCGCCAGGCCGTCGCCGAGAGTGGTGTTCGAGACCGTGGCGACCAGGGTGCCCGGGGCGAAGTTCCAGGGCTGCGCCCCCTGTGCGTACTCGGGATCGAGGATGACGGCATGGGAACCCGGGGGCATGAACCGCCCCGTGGAGGCATCCGGGTCGGCCAGATCCCCCACGCCCCATTGCGTGACAACGTCCAGCGCGTCGCCGTCACAGATGCGGCACCCCTCGAGATCGAAGACGCCGGGGCCCGGGAACCAGAGTTCGACGTATTCGTCGGTATCCTCGTCGACGGGGTTGCACACGACTTCGGAGACGGCCGGCGAAGGGCACTCGCCGGACGAGAAGGCCTCCAGGGCCGTGTCGTTGGACGGATCGGCATCCCCGGACAGCAGGGAAGTCGCGCCCAGCAGCCAGCAGCCGTCGGCAAGGTCGATCACCGTCGAGAGAGTGTCGGTCTGCCCCGGGATGGAATAGGGCACGGAGAGCACCGCCTGCACCTCCCCGGACGATGACGAGGAGTCGGCGTCGAGGTCGACGAAGAACTCGAGCACGGCGCCAGCGGCCGGCAGGGAGCCGCAGTTGTACACGAAGGCCTCCACTGTGACGGTTTCTGCCCGGGAGAGGTTCGCCACGGGAGCGATGTCGATTCCTGCCACGCATAGGTCGAGGGTGTCGGGTGACTCGGGCGCCACGCCGGGCGAGCCGCCGGCGGCAGAGGCCTGCCAGTTGAACTCGGCGTCGGGCCCGGCGGGATGGATGCGCTCGACCGAGAAGCCGTCGCCAGGGTCGAGCGGGATGCCGTCGAGCCCGTCATCGTCGCGCTGGAGCGGATCCTCCGACGGGACGGGCGTGCCGTATGTCGACTGCACGTCGTCGAGGCCGGTGCCCCAGGGGCCGTACAGGGTGACGGGGTCGTCGGCCGTCAGGCCGCTGCCGATCGTCGTGTTCGCCACCGTGGCGACAACGGTGGACTCCGGAGGGTCGTACGGCATCGACCCCAGCACGTACTCGGGGTCGATGACCAGGGCGATGCTCCCTGAGGGGAGCCACTGCGAGACCCTCATCCCGGGTGGAGGTCCTCCCTGCCAGGGCACAACCGTGTCGATCGCATCGCCGTCGGTTATCGAGGAGCCCGAGAGGGGGTACGCGCCGGGCCCGGTGTAGAGGATCTCGATGAATTCGTCGAAGTCTTCGTCGTAGGGGTCGGCCATGACCTCCGTGATCACCGGAGCCACGCCTCCGCCCGGCGAGACGCATGCCGAAGACGCATCATTCGCTTCGAGCGTGTCGCCTTCGCACTCCGAGTGGCCCGAGATGCAGAACCACCCGGTTTCGAGCGACAGAGCGGATGAGAGCGTGTCGCGGCTTCCCGGGAGCATGCCGGTGGCGTCGGCGGTCGCGAGGATGATGTCGGCGGACCCCGGGAGGGAGTCGGCGTCGAGGTCGACGAAGAGCGTAAGAGTGCCGGCGGGACACGGGGACGGCCCGGCATATAGGAAGACCGCGGAAGCCGTGAAGGGGGCTCCCGGGCCGGGCTGCTGGTCGGAGGCCGACACGCCGGTGCAGGAGAGGTCGGGCCCGCCCTGAGAGCCGCACCCGGCCCCCGGCGTGCCCCCCGGCGGGCCCTCGACCCAGCTCGCCTCGTCGTCGGGCAGGGAGGCGGATGACCTCTCGACGCTCATGCCGTCGCCGGGATCGGACGGTATGCCATCGAGGCCGTCGTCGTCGCGTTCAGACCAGATGTCGGATGGAACCGGCGTGCCGTAGGTCGATACCGAGTTGCTGTCGGCGGTGCCTCCCGGATCGAAGAGGGTCAGAGGATCCGAGGGGGCGGCCAGGCCGTTGCACAGGGCGGCATCGCCAGTGGTCAGGATGACTGTGCCCGGCGGGAAGTCGTATGCAGGCGCGAGGACGTAGCCCGTTTCGAGCAGCACGGCGTATCCCCCGGCGGGGACTATCGGTGAGCCGGTGACGGCGTCGGAGTCGGGGAAGACTCCGTAGGCTGCTTCGTCCCACGGTTCGATGACATCCATGGCGTCGCCGTCGGTGATCGAGTACCCAAGGAGGTCGACCGGGAGGGGGGATGGGTTGCAGATCTCGACGAACTCGGCATTGTCCTCGTCGAGCGGATTCGCCATGACCTCGGTGATCGCCGGGGGCTGGGCGGGCAGGGCGAGGAAGAGCAACTGCATGATCATGTAAAGAGCGTATCCGGCAGGAGGCCCGGCGTCAAGAGGCATGCCCGGGGGATGCCCAGTCCTTATGTTCGGGGCTGCATCGAGCACATCCCGTTCGCAGGAAGGAAAGCGTTGGCCGACGGACGCAGGGGGAACGCCAGGAGGCTTCTGGGCTTCGTGAAGCCCTATTCGGGCACAGTGGCCGTGGCGATGGTCTGCGCCGTGGTCTATGCCCTGTCCAGCGGCGCATCCATCGGCATGATCCTCCCCGTCTTCGACGACGTCCTGGGCAGCGAGACGGGAGGGTCGTCGGGAAGGACGCTGGAGGAGATCGTACGGACCGAGGTCCTCCCGCCGGCGGGAGCCGCTTTCTCGAGACTCGGCTCCCTGGACGTGTCCGGGGCGGCCGAGGGATTCTCAGAAGCAGGCGAGGCAGCCCGGGCCGCGCTCCGCGAGGCCCCGTCGCAGGAGTCCCTGGCTCTGGTCATAGCCTTCATCGTCATCCTGATAGTTTTCAAGAACATAGCTGCGGTCCTCCAGACCTTCTTCCTGGCCAGGGTGGAGCAGGGCGTGCTCTTCGATCTCCGGAGGGCCCTGTTCGGCCACATCCTCGGGCTCGATCTCGAATACTTCGCGAGGAGCCGGATCGGCGAACTCCTGAGCAGGATGACGGCCGACGTGGACAGGTTGAAGGGCGCGATATCCGAGGCCATGGTCAACGTGGCGAAGCAGGCCGTCCTGCTCGGCGTCTTCCTGGCGATAGCCCTCATGGCCTCCTGGAAGCTGACGCTCGTGACCCTCGCCGTCCTGCCTCCGAGCGCCATCGCGATCGGCGCCCTCGGGAAGAGGCTGAGGAGGAAGAGCCACAAGGCCCAGGAGAAGATGGCCGACTTCGCGTCGGTCCTCCAGGAATCGTCTCTTGGCATACGGGTGGTGAAGGCCTTCTCGATGGAGGGATTCGAGCAGGGCAGGTTCGACAGGATACTCAGGTCGCACGCCAGGTTCGAGACATCGCTCCAGAGGCTCAAGTCCCTCGCCGGCCCCCTCACGGAGATCATAGGGGTGGGAGCCAGCGCGCTGATCTTCTGGTACGGCGGGAACGAGGTCCTGGGCGGCGGCGGCATGACCCAGGGCCAGTTCTTCGTGTTCCTGGGCGCGGCCCTCTCGATGATGGACCCGGTGAAGGACCTGAGCAAGTCGATCACCAGGATCCAGGCAGGCCTCGCCTCGAGCGACAGGGTGTTCGCGATACTCGACGAGAGGCCTTCCGTGGTGCAGTCCCCGGATCCGGTCGAGGCGCGAGGCTTCCGCGAGTCGGTGGTGTTCGAGAACGTGAGCTTCGCCTACGACAGGGAGGAGGTCCTGCACGGGATCGACCTCACGCTGCGCGCGGGGGAGGTGGTGGCGCTCGTAGGGCCGAGCGGCGCCGGGAAGAGCACCCTCGCCGACCTGCTCCCGAGGTTCATGGATCCATCGGAGGGAAGGGTGCTCCTCGACGGCACCGACCTCAGGGACATCTCCCTCTCCTCGCTGAGGGCCCTCGTCGGCGTGGTGACGCAGGAGACCGTGCTCTTCAACGACACGGTCAGGAACAACATCGCATACGGAAGGGCGGACATCCCCCTCGAGAGGGTCAGGGAGGCGGCCGCCGCCGCGAACATCCTCGACTTCGTTGAGGAGATGCCAGAGGGATTCGACACCGACATAGGGGAGCGGGGCGTGACCCTCTCGGGCGGCCAGCGCCAGAGGCTCGCGATCGCGCGCGCCATCCTGAAGGACCCGGCCATCCTGGTCCTCGACGAGGCCACATCCTCCCTCGACACCGAATCCGAGAGGCTGGTGCAGAGGGCCATAGAGAGCCTCGTCTCCGGCAGGACCGCCCTGATAATCGCCCACAGGCTGAGCACGATACGCCGCGCCGACAGGATCCTCTTCCTCGAGGCCGGCCGCATAGTCGAGAGCGGTACGCACGACGCCCTCATGAAGGCCGACGGCAGGTACAGAAGGCTGTATGACCTCCAGTTCTCGGACACCGTCTGAGAGGGCGGCCATCCTGAGGCTCCACTCCCTCGGGGACGTGGTGCTCTGCCAGCCGGTGGCATCGCTCTGCGCCCGCTACAACTCCACGCTCTTCATCACCGCGGAGGAGTACCTGCCCGTCGCGGAGCGCTTCGGGGCCGGGATCGCGTGCGCCGGTGTGCCCCGGAACAACTCCTGGAAGGCCATCCGCCGGGAGATCGCGGCATTCCGGCCGGACAGGGTGGTGGACCTCCAGGGGAACCTCACGACACGGCTCGGCACCTGGCCCCGCGAGGTGCCGCGCTTCGCCACCGACAGGCGGCTCAGGCGGGAAGCCCTGGCGGGCGCCGCGACGATGCCCCCGAGATCTCTCGACTTCGCCCGGGTGGCGGGATTCGAGTCGGCTCCCCAGCCTGCTCTGACGAGAGCGGCCGTGCCCGGCGACGGATTCCACGTGGCGCTGGTCTGCGGCGGGCGCTGGCCCATGAAGAGCCTGCCCCGAGGAGCCGTCGCCGAGCTGGCCAGGCTCTTCATCGACCTGGAGGGCGCCCGCGTGACGCTCGCGGGAGGTCCGGAGGACGCATCCGAGATAGCAGCGACCGCATCCTCCGTGCGGAGGCCCGGGGTGTCGGCATACGCCGGCGGAGGCGGCATCGCCGGACTTCTGGGCGTGCTCGAGAGGCAGCACCTCGTGATCTCCCCCGATTCGGGCCCGGCGCACGTCTCCCGGGCTCTGGGCGTGCCCACGCTCGTGGTGTTCACCTCCACCTCCCCCGTGCTCGGATTCTGGCCGGCCGAGGGCTCGTTCGGCCCATCCGCACCGTGCAGCCCGTGCCACAGGCACGGCGGGCTCCGCTGCAGGACGGGCACTATGGAGTGCAGGTCCTCGATCCTCCCCAGGGATGTCTACGACAGGGCCATGGAGGAGGCCGGGAGACGGTGAACACCCCTCTGATGCAGCAGTACCGGAGCGAGCGGGAGAGGCACCCCGGCAAGCTCCTCCTCTTCCAGATGGGCGACTTCTTCGAGACCTTCTTCGAGGATGCCGCGATCCTCTCGAAGACCCTCGGGATCACGCTCACCTCCCGGGACCTGGACAGGGAGACGGGGGAGAGGGTCCCTCTCGCCGGCTTCCCGGTCCACGCCCTCGACAGCTACCTGCCCAGGCTGATCCGGGCCGGCCTGAAGGTGGCGATCTGCGAACAGACCGAGGACCCCGCCAAGGCGAAGAAGCTGGTGCGGCGCGAGGTGACAGAGATAGTCACCCCCGGGACCCTGGTGGCCGGGCAGGCCCTGGGGGAGAGGGAGACGGCCCTGCTCTGCTCCATCCACTCGGCCGGGTCCGAATGGGCTGCGGCATTCTGCGACCTTTCGACGGGATCGGCCGGGGCTTTCGCCGGATCCATGGAGGCGGTCCTCGAGGAGGTGTCGCGCAGGGCCCCGAGAGAACTGCTCCTGGCCGAGGATTCCACGGTCGAGCCGCCCGGATCCGTCTCGACCACGAGGCTCGAGGACTGGCGGTTCGGGCAGGCGGCGGCAGCGGAGGCCGTGAAGAGAAGGCTGGGAGTGACGGCCCTGGGGGGCCTGGGGCTGGAGGAGTCCCCGGCGCCTCTCGGCGCCGTGGGCGCCCTTCTCTCTTACGTCGAGGACGTGAAGAGGAACATCGCCTCGAAGGTGGAGTTCACAGGGCTCTACAGCGCCGGCGACATCATGGTGATCGACGCGAGGAGCGCCATGGCGCTCGATCTCGTCGACACCGCGGGCCCCGACCGCCAGGCGGTGCTCGCCGACGCCACCGACAGGACAGCGACGCCAGGCGGCGGAAGGACCTACAGGAACTGGCTGCTGTCCCCTCCCAGGGAGGCCCGGGAGATAAGGGCAAGGCATGATGCAGTAGAGGAGCTTCTGCTTTCGGGCCGGTGCGGGATGCTCTCGGGCATGCTCTCCTCCGTCTGCGACCTGGAGAGGCAGGCCGGGCGCCTTCTCACGCTGAAGAGCGGACCGCGCGACCTGCATGCCATCGGCGTGACCGCCTCGCTGCTGCCCTCGCTCGCACGGGAGCTGTCGTCGTTCTCCTCGGAGCTCCTTTGCGAAACATCGGCGATGGACACGCTGGACGACATCGGCGACGAGATCCGATCGACGATCGCCCCCGACCCTCCGGCCCGGCCGGGGGACGGCGACACCATCGCGAAGGGCGTGTCCGGGGAGCTGGACGAGCTGAGGGAGGCGCGGCACGGCGGCAGGAGCTGGATGGCCGCCATGGAGGAGACGGAGCGCGCGGCCACCGGCATCCAGAGGCTTTCGATAGGGTACAACCGCGTGTTCGGGTACTACATCGAGGTTCCGCGGAGCATGGCGGGCCAGGTGCCGGAACGGTTCACCAGGCGGCAGACCCTGGCGACCAGCGAGAGGTACACGACCCCCGGTCTCCACGAGATGGAGGTGAAGCTGCTCCGGGCCGAGGAGGGCATTGCCGAGCTGGAGAGGACGATCTTCGAAGGCCTCAGGTCGAGGGTGGCCGCCGGGGCCTCGCGGATAAGGCGCACCGGCTCCCTCGTGTCGAGACTGGACGCGCTCTGCGGCATGGCAACCCTGGCGGCGGAGAGGTCCTACACCAGGCCCGTACTGGCCGATCCGCCGTGCTTCCGACTCGAGGACGGGCGCCATCCCGTGCTCGACGTCATCCTGCCACCGGGCGACTGCGTGCCCAACTCGCTCAGGATGGACGCCGACAGGAGGATACTGATAGTGACCGGCCCCAACATGGCGGGGAAGTCGACCCTGCTGCGGCAGGCCGCCCAGACCCTGGTGATGGCGCAGGCAGGATCGTTCGTCCCGGCTGCATCGTTCGTCTTCTCCCCGGTGGACAGGCTCTTCACCCGCATCGGCTCAGCGGACAGGATCGCCAGGGGGCAGTCCACCTTCCTGCTCGAGATGGCGGATGCAGCAGCAGTGCTCAACCAGTCGACCCCCGAGAGCTTCGCGGTGATGGACGAGATAGGCAGGGGGACGAGCACGTTCGACGGCCTCGCCCTCGCGTGGGCGATAATCGAGAGCCTGCACGACAGTCCGGTCCACCGTCCCCTGGTCGTGTTCGCGACACACTACCACGAGCTGACGAGGCTACCATCCGATCTCAGGAATTGCGCCAACATAAACGTCCCCGTCCGCGAGACGCGCCAGGGCATCGTCTTCCTCTACAGGGCAGTCGAAGGGCCTTCCGACAGGTCCTACGGCATCCATGTGGCCTCGATGGCGGGTGTGCCGCCGCAGGTCTCGGCAAGGGCGGCCAGGATACTCGCCCGCCTCGAGAAGGGCGGAGTGCCGGGAGAGACCCGCGACGACCAGATGGCGATGGATTTCGACACCCCTCCGGATGGTCTGATGGAGATCCTTCGCGGCATCTCCCCGGATTCCCTCTCGCCACGGGAGGCCCAGCACCTTCTCTACGAGATCAGGGAGATGCTCGGGCCGTGAACAGGTGTTTACATGGCCGGACGCGCCCCCCATATTACCCCCGAAAGGGGGGCGCATGTCCGAGGGAACAGTCTGCGGAACATGGTCTGCGAGGCTCGCCGGAAAAGCCGCCATACTCGCCAGGCCCGAAAGGGTCAGGCTCGACAGCCCCGGGGGCGTCGTCGCGGCGTTGTTCGAATGTACTGATGCGGTGCCGCTGTCGGCTCCCGGCAGGATGTGGATACTCGAGGACGGTCGGCGTTCGATGCTGATCAAGACGCTGTCCGTGAAGCACTGCCGAGGGAAGGTGCTCGTCCTGGCAGGCGGTGGAGCCAGGCCCGAGGGATGACACTCCGCGCTTTTCTCATAATGTAAGCGTCATGGTCCGCTCCCCGGGAAGCGAGAAGCTCGACGAGGAACCTCGCGCCTGCAGCGACGGAGCTCCCGGCGCCGCCGGCATTCCAGGCGAGGCGTCCGACTGCGCCGTCAGGATGAGGATGCGCGGTTCCGAACCCGAGGAGAACGGCCGGTTCACGGATCTGGTCCCGCCGATCCTTACCGCCACGAGGCAGCGTCTCGCCGAGATCGAGGAAGAGGTCATCCGGGGCTCCTCCGGGCCCGTATCCGAGAACATCATCGAGAACGGATCGAGCAGGTTCTTCCACGTCAGGGCGCTCGAGGGCCGTGACGGGCTTCCCGCGGGAACGGTCGCCACGGGCTTCATGAATTCCTCCGAGGACAGCGGCGAGATCATCCAGCTCCTCCACCGCACCCTGTACATGATCACGACCGCATCCCCGGTCTCCGCGGGTGATGTCGCCAGGGCGCTCCCGTTCATCGCGGAAGCCGCCATGGAGGCCTCGAGCGTCGACAGGGTGAGCATCTGGGTGCTCGAAACCGATGACTCCACTCCCTCGCTCAGGTGCATCGCACTCGAAGACCGCGAAGGAGGGGCGACCCCGGCCGACATGCCCCTGCTCGAGGCTCCGTCCTATGTCGAGATGCTCTCGAAGGAGAGGATCATCGAATCCGCCGACGTGGCTTCGGACCCGAGGTTCTCCGAGTTCATGGATGGCTACTTCAGGCCCTGCGGCATCACCTCGACACTCGACGCACCGATCCACATGGAGGGCTCCGTCGCCGGAGTGATCTGCGTCGAGAGGACGAAGTCCGGCCCGAGGCCCTGGATGCTGCAGGACCAGGTCCTGGCGGCGTCACTGGCCGAGATCACGAGCATGACGATGGAAACCGCGAGGCAGACCGAGGTCAGCCTCGCCCTCGACAGGCTCCAGGCCGAGAAGGCCATGCTCCTCGACGGCGTGGAGGACGTGGTGTTGCACATCTCGCCCGACCTCCGCATCCTCTGGGGCAACAGGGCCGCAGCCTCCGCCATGTGCCCCGGGCGCAATCCCGCGCTCCCGCCCGGCCTCGACGAACTGCTCCAGACCAGGCTGCCCGAAGGCCTGCGCGAGGCCCTGGCAGCCGCCGGGAGCGAATTCACCCGCTCCGAGATCGAGTACCCCGACTCCAGGTTCAGGTTCACCTCGGTGTCCAGGCTCGCGGGCGACGAAGGCTATGTGCTCTTCGCCCACGATGTCACCGAGCGAAGGCATTCCACCAGGCTCCAGGACGCGACCCGCCGGATCATCGAAAGCGGACTCACCTCGATGGATTCGCCCACTCTCTACCGCGAGATCCACTCGATCATCTCCGAGGTGGTCCCGGCCGACAACTACTACATCTCCCTCTACGACCCCCTGAATGACATCCTCTCCTTCCCGTACTACGTCGACAAGTACACCACTCCGCCGGAGCCGAGGAAGCCAGGCAGGGGCTTCACCGAGATGGTGCTGCGCGGCGGCAAGCCCCTCTTCCTGTCGGAATCGGACATAGCCAGGTACATCAGCGACGGGCAGACCGAACTCATCGGGGTGCTCTCGAACTGGTGGATGGGCGTTCCGCTGACCGTCGGCGACAGGGTCTTCGGCGTGATGACGGTGCAGAGCTATTCCGGCGGTTCGATCGACCAGAAGATGAAGGATGCCCTGCTGACCCTCGCCGGGGCGGCGGCCCTCGTCATCGAGAAGAGGAAGACCGAGGACTCCCTGAAGGGCAGCGAGTCGAGGTACCGCGCCCTGGCCGAGAACGCCAAGGACGGGATCGTGCTCATAACCGACGGCCGGGTGGTGTACGTCAACGACACCCTCGCTGCCATGCTCGGGTATCCCGTCGCGGCCTACATCAACCATGACTTCTCCGAATTCGTGGCCGAATCCGAGAAGGCCAGGGTCGTGTCGCGGCACTTCGCGAGGATCAGGGGGGGGCAGGTTCCCGGCATCTACGAGACGGTGCTCAGGAAGTTCGACGGCACCGAGATCCCGGTCGAGCTGAACGTCTCGATCATCTCCGACCAGGGGAAGCCCGGAGTGCTCGGCATCATCCGCGACATCTCCGACCGCCGCAGGATCGAGGACGAGAAGCGGATGCTCGACAGGCAGATCCAGCACTCGCAGAAGCTCGAGAGCCTGGGTGTGCTGGCGGGGGGCATCGCCCACGACTTCAACAACCTGCTGATGGGCATCCTGGGCAACGCCGGCCTGGCTCTGATGGAACTCCCCCCCGAATCGCCGGTGAGGAGGACGATAGAAAGGCTGGAGACCGCCGCGCTGCGGGCTGCCGAACTGACGAACCAGCTCCTGGCCTACTCTGGCCGAGGCAAGTTCATGGTCGAGCCCGTGGACATGAACAGGGTTATAGAGGAGATGGTGAACCTCCTCCAGGCCGCCATCCCCAAGAACGTGGTCCTGAGGCTCGACCTCGCTCACGAGCTCGACATGATCGAAGGCGACGCCACACAGCTCAGGCAGATCGTGATGAACCTGATCATGAATGCCGCCGAGGCCATCGGCGAGCGGAGCGGGATCATCACCATCGCCACGGGCATGACATATGTGGACAGGCCCTACCTCTCGGGCACCTACATCGATGAAGACCTGCCCGAGGGCCCCTATTCGTTCCTCGAGGTGTCCGATACCGGATGCGGGATGGACGAGAAGATCCGAGCGAAGATCTTCGATCCGTTCTTCACCACGAAGTTCACCGGGCGCGGCCTCGGGCTGGCGGCCGTACTGGGCATCGTGCGCGGCCACCGGGGCACGCTCAAGGTCTATTCCGAACCGGGCCGCGGGAGCAGCTTCAAGATACTCCTCCCTGCGATAGGCGGCAGGGCGGCGGACCCCCAGCAGCAGACCGACCAGGCCTCCATCGGCCGGGGGACGACGGTGCTGGTGGTGGACGACGAGGAGACCGTGAGGACGGTTGCACGGCTATCGCTCGAGAAATGCGGCTTCGGAGTGCTCACGGCCGTCGACGGCAGGGAGTGCATCGAGGTCTTCCGCGAGAACACCGGCAGGATCGATCTCGTCCTCCTCGACATGACGATGCCCCACCTGAACGGCGAGGAGGCCTTCAGGGAGCTCCGCAGGATCAGGCCCGACATCCGGGTCATCCTGTCGAGCGGATACAACGAGATGGATGCGGCCGGGCGCTTCTCGGGCAAGGGGCTCGCCGGGTTCATCCAGAAGCCCTACCGGCCGGTGGACCTGATAGCCAAGGTGAGGTCGGTGGTCGCCCCCGACGCTGACAGGGCCGGCACATGACGGGGCGCGACACCCCGGGGAGGCCAGCATGCTGCTTCTAGGAGAGAAGTTCCCCGAATTCAGGGTGAGGACCACGCACGGCCCGATGTCCATCCCCAACGACCAGGCCGGGAGATGGTTCATCCTGTTCAGCCACCCCGCGGACTTCACGCCGGTCTGCACCACCGAGTTCGTATCCCTCCAGAAGCGGCTCGGCGAGTTCAGGTCCCTGAACTGCGACCTGATCGGGCTCAGCATCGACCAGGTCTACTCCCACATGAAATGGACGGAGTGGATCAGGGAGAAGCTCTCGGTCGAGATCAGGTTCCCCGTCATCGCCGACGACACAGGCGAGATGGCCTCGGCGCTGGAGCTCATCCATCGCGGCAAGGGAACGAACACGGTCAGGGGGGTCTTCATAGTCGATCCCAAGGGCATCCTCAGGGCGATGCTCTACTACCCCCAGGAGCTCGGCCGCAACACCGAGGAGATCCTCCGCATCGTGCAGGGCCTGCAGATATCGGACAAGCACGGAGTGGCCATGCCGGCCAACTGGCCGCGGAACGAGCTGATAGGCGGCAGCTTCATCGTCCCCCCCCCGACAGACGAGGCGGGCGCGAAGGAGAGGCCGAAGCAGTACGAATGCTATGACTGGTGGTTCTGCCACCGCAGGATGGGCGATCAGGGCGGGAGGTGAGCATTGGACAGGAGCGCATTCCACAGCCTCAGCTACGGGATGTACATAGTGGCGACGGGATCTGCGGAAAGGCGGAACGGGCAGATCTGCAACACGGTCTTCCAGGTGACCTCGGAACCCGCCACGATAGCGATAAGCATCAACAAGCTGAACTACACCCACGAATGCCTCGGACCGGCAGGTTCGTTCAGCGTCTCCGTGCTCGAGGAGGACACCCCGATGACCTTCATCGGGAGATTCGGCTTCAAGTCGGGCCGTGACATCGACAAGTTCGAGGGGACGGCCTTCAGGACCTGCTCCTCGGGATGCCCGGTGGTCCTCGAGCATGCGACGTCCTTCATCGAGTGCCGCATCCGCGAGAGTTTCGACTGCGGCACCCACACGCTCTTCCTGGGCGAGGTCGAGGACGCCGGAGTGCTGACCCAGGCGAGGCCCATGACATATGCCTACTACCACATGGTGAAGAAGGGCAGATCGCCGGACCGCGCCCCCACCTTCATCGGGAAGTAGTCCCGGGAGCCTATGCATCCGACGAACGGCGCCCCCTGCAGGGGGGACGGGCCCGGCCTGTTCATGCCGGCATTCAAGGAAGGCCGGGAACAATGACTCCGACCCGCGGAACGGCTGGAGACGGCATCAGCCTGTTCATGCCGGCATTCAACGAGGAAGCGAACGTGGCCTACATGATAGGCCGCGCGCGGGAGGCGCTCGAATCGCTGGGCGTCCCATGGGAGATCATCATCGTCGACGACGGCTCGACCGACGGCACGGTGCGGGAGACCATGGCAGCCGGCGCCGGCGACCCCAGGATCAGGGCCGTGTCACACGGCAGCAATCTCGGCTTCGGGATGGCCCTGCGCACAGGTATCCTGAACTCCTCCATGCCCTGGGTCTTCTACACCGACTGCGACGGCCAGTTCGACCTCGGCCAGCTGGCAGGGATCTGGGCGGAACGGGAGGGTTCGGACATCGTGTCGGCCTACAGGCGGAACAGGCGCGACCCAGGCCTGAGGCTCGCATACTCCCTGGCATACAGCACCCTCACCTGGGTGCTCTTCTTCGGGGGCTTCAAGGACGTCGACTGCTCGTTCAAGCTCTACCGGCGGTCGATCTTCGAGAGGGTCAGGCCGAGGTCGACCTGCGGCGTGATCGACCTCGAGATCCTGACCCTTGCGCGCGGGATGGGCTACAGGGTGAGGCAGCTGCCCGTCTCGCACCTGGAGCGCAGGGCGGGGGAGGTCTCCTTCGAGACCTTCCGCAGGGGATTCTTCGCCTGGGTGAGGATAGGGGCGATCGCGGAGATGTTCTCCCAGCTCATGGCGTTCAGGATAAGGGCCTGGCGTGGCGACGTCTCCTGAAAGGCGCGTGCGAGACTCCTCGGGCCGTCCGGCCTGCGCGGTGTTCACCCCCCTGCCGCCCCTCGCCACGGGGGTCGCGACATACTCCCTCAGGCTGATCCTGCTGACCCGCGACATCATCGACTGGAAGGTCTTCTTCGAGGAAGGCTCCGATCCGGCGCTGCTGCCGGCTGACGTGATGCACGCGCCGTTATCCTCGGCACGCACCGGCGACCTCCCGGGGTCGCGCATCTTCATGCTGGGCAACTCCCCCGAGTGCTTCGGCACGGCGTGCGCGCTCATGGAGCACCGCGGCTGCGGCGTCTTCCACGAGACCGTCATGCACCACATGCTCAGGTTCTGCAGCCTCCGCGACGGCAGGATCGACCTCTACAGGAGGCTCCTGGGATTCGACTACGGGCCGGCCGCGAAGGCCGTCGAGAAATCCCTCTCCCGCAGGCTCCCGCCCGCCCGGTTCGACTCCCTGCTCAAGCTGCATCCGCTCATCGGAAGACTGGTTCATGCCTCCGATCCGATAATCTGCCTCAACCCCGAGGCTGCGGACGTCCTGGGGAGAGCCTCCGGCGGCAGGAGAGTGGTCGTCGTAGGGCATCCCCTCGATCCTCCCCCGGGGTCCGTGGCGCCTCCGGACGAGGGCGGCGGACCGTTGGCCGGGATGGTCGGGGGAGGACATCCCGGCAGGAACACCGATGTCTTCGTCGAGGCCCTCCATCTCCTCAGATGCTCGGGTCTCCCGGTCTCGGGCGCCCTGATTGGCGGCGGCTGGCCGGACGACCTCCCGGGGTGGATCTTGAACACCGGCAGGCTGGACGACGCCAGGTACCAGGGCTGGATCAGGAGGCTCTCGGTCGCGGTGGACATCAGGCACCCGACCTGCAACGAGACCTCGGGCAGCCTCCTGGAAGTCATGAGGGCGGGCGTCCCGGCCGTCGTGACGGACAGCGGCCCCTTCGCCAGGATCGATTCGGGGGCGGTCGTCCGGATCCCTTCGCCACCCGACGCGAAATGCCTGGCTTCCGCCATCCGCAGGGTCCTCGCCGATCCCGCCCTGGCCGCCGGGCTCTCGGCCGGCGGGTCGAGGCACGCGGCAACGGAGAGCTCGCCGGAGAGGGCAAGATCCGACTGGCTCAGGATAGCGGCGATGGATCCCGCGCCCTGTCCCTTCACATTCCCCGGCCCCGGTTCGCTCGCGGCCGCCCTGCACGATCCCCCGCCGGGCTTCTCTCCGGCTCCCCGGCCGGATACCGGGCCTGCCTGCTGGTCCTTCGAGGGCACCGTCGTGCTCGACCCGCCCCCCGGCAGGCCGGTCTGCCTGCTGACGGCCTCCGGGACCGGCCGGGCCGGGTCGGAACCCCTGTCGCGCGAACCCCGGGTCTTCGAGCTCAGAGACAGGGTGGTCCTGGAGGGCAGCGGCAGGATTTCCGAGATAACATGGATGGAGGCGCGTTGAGGTACGCCGCTTTCGCGGCCGCTCTCGCGCTGTCCGCGGCACCGTTCCTCGCCGTGCTCGCAGGGGGGCTGGACGGCTTCATAGGCGTGCCGATGCCGGATCCGCCGGTACCCGGTGATTCGGACACCTACGAGCAGGCCTGGCACTTCTGGTGGGTAGGCACATCCATCCGGGCGGGAAACGATCCCCGCGTCTGCCCGATGATCGGCCTGCCCGAACCGTACTCGCTCGTCGGGAGCAACATCGGGTGGCCGGACGCAGTCCTTTTCGGCCTGGCCGGATCATCCGACCTGCAGGGAGCCGCGTTCTGCTCTCTCCTGTGGGGCACCCTGCTGGTGGCCTCGGCGGGTTTCCTCTTCGCGAGGTCCTGGGGGCTGGGACCGCTGCCGTCGGCCCTCGTCGCCGTACTCTCGGCGTGGGCTCCGGCGAGGACGGCGCACCTCCTCCAGCACTACCACATAGCGGGATTCGGCTGGGTACTGCTCTCGATGGCCCTGTTGAGGATGTTCCTGACAGGGGGCCGGCGCCGCATGCTGCCGGCATACGCTCTCTCCTTGATCATCGCCTCGACCCAGTCGGCCTACCACACGCTGTTCGGAGCCCTCGGCTCGCTTCTGGTGGCCGCCTCCACCATCGCCTCCAGGAGGATCCCCCCCTCGAGGACGGCATCCGCCTCCGGAGCATTCGCTGTCGCGATGATCATGTCCTATCTGTTCTTCGCATCGTTCCCCGGAGACATGCCGCCTGGCATGGGAAGGGCGGAGGCGGTCTACTGGTCGGCAGAGCCTGTGTCGTTCCTTCTCCCGTCTCCTTTCGGGATCCCCTGGGCGCTCTCGGGGGAGGACCCCGTGATGCCCTGGATGCCCAACCTGTTCGAGGGTGTCGTGACTCCCGGCCTGACCGTCCTGCTGCTGACTCTGCTCTTCCTCTGCCGCAGCCGCTCCCGCAAAGCCCTGGCGGCCGAGGACGGGAAGGGTCTGATCATCCTCGGCATCCTCTCGGTGATACCGTTCACGCTGGCGCTGGGCCCCTGGCTCAAGTTCATGGGTGTCCCGGCCGCCATCCCTCTCCCGTTCGCTATCGTCCAGGACATGCCTCTGCTCGAGGGGGCCAGGTCGCCCTCCAGATTCGCCATCCTCGGAGCCTGCATGCTGGCAGTGCCGGCCGCCGCAGCCGCCTCCTCGCTGGGCCGGAGGGCGGGCTGCGCGGCGGCCCTTCTCGCGATGCTGGAGCTGGTTCCTCCCCGGCTGCCCACGATAAGCGGCACGATCCCTTCCGTGTACCGGAACGGGCAGCACGGAGGGATCGCGCTGGAGATCCCGGCCACCGAGATGGCGAGGCGTCACGGATATTTCATGACGGCCGACGGCCGGGAGAGGCCCGTCTTCTTCCACACTCGCAGGAGTGCAGAGATCCCGGGGGTTTTCGATCCATTCCGGATCGATTCTTCCGACTCCGTGAGCGTCGGGGATGCCATGGAGACCGGAGTCGACATCATCCTCTACAACCGCTGGATGTACGACGCTGCAAGCCGGGGGGAGATGGATGCCCGGTTCGCGGCCCTCTTCCAGGGCGCCTCGACCGCGGACTCGGTGTGGATCTGGACGCGTGACTGACATGAAGGCCGTGCTCGACATGACCATCGTCGCCCATGCCCTGGGCGGGGTGGGGAGATACACCCTCGGGCTCGCTCGGGGCCTCTCGCGGATCGCATCCGGCATGGGCGTGGACATGGGGTTCGTCGACGTCCCCGCGGCCAGGAGGGGCACGCTCCCGCCGTGGCCGGGGGCCCTCGAACTGGGCGATCCCTTCTACACGAGGATCCGTGGCTTGAGAAGGGCATCGGGGATGTTCGACCTGGAGCGCCTCACGCGCGGCGCGAGGATCGGCAGGCTCGCCGGCGCCGATCTGTATCACGTGAGCGGCGTCCAGCCGCGATATCCGCGCGGCCGCGCGGCGGTGCTGACGTTCTTCGACCCTTCGGCGCTCGAGCATCCCGAGTGGCACACCCCCGACACGGTGCGCTACGCCCGGGAGGAGGCCGCCATGGCCCGCCGGGGCGCCGCCCTGCTGGCCATCTCGGAATGGGCCGCGGCGCGGGCCCGCACGATCTTCGGCCCCGGCAGCCTGATCGGAGTGGCCGGAGGAGCGGCCGACGGGTTGTTCACCCCCGGCGATCCCGATCCTGCGACACTCGGGAGCCTCGGCCTCGAACCCGGCGGATACCTGCTCCATGTCGGGAACTACGTTCCGAGGAAGAACATCCCTCTACTCCTCGAGGCGAGGGCCCTGGCAGCCGGCCGCGGCGCCCGCATGCCGCTTGTGCTGGCCGGAGCCGGGGGATGGCGCGAGCCGGATTCCCGCGCGCCGGGTGTCCTCGCGCTGAGGGCGGTTCCCGATGCGACGATGGTTGCCCTGTACAGGGGGGCCGCGGCCCTGCTCCTGCCCAGCCTCTACGAGGGGCTCGGCCTGCCGGCCCTGGAGGCGATGGCCTGCGGAACCGGAGTGGTCGCCTCCGATGCGACGGCCCTGCCCGAGACCCTCGCGGGATGCGGCCTGCTCCTGCCGCCGGACGATGCCGGAGCCTGGGCGGATGCGATCGTGGCGCTCGAGGACGGAGGGCTGGCAGCCGAACTGGCCTCGAGGGCCCTCGGGAGGCCGCGCCCGACGTGGGACTCCGTGGCGGAGAGGGCCTGCGGGTTGTACCTGGAGGCCGGGCGATGAGGATCCTCCACCTCGTGCACAGGTCGCATCCCTTCCACGGAGGCGCCGAGAGGTATGTCCTGGAGCATGCCCTCGCCTCCTCCAGGTGGGGCCACGAGAGTGTGATCGCCACCACGGACGCCTGGGACATCTCGCTCTTCGCCGACCGTAAGGCCGCCAGGATCGCCAGGAAGCGGGAGATGCTCGGGGACGTGGAGATCCTGCGATTCAGGGTCGTCCACCCTCCGTTGTCGCCCCTGCTGAGAGCGTCCCTGCGCCGCCTGCTGCCCGGGGGGCCGGACAGGTTCTTCCACCCGAACCCGTTCATCCCCTCGCTCGGAAGGTATCTCACGCCCGACAGGGGCTTCGCCTTCGTCCACGCCAACGCGATGCCCTTCCTCATCTACCAGGGATGGCGGCATGCCCGTGCCCACGGCTGCGGGCTCGCCGCGGTGCCCCATGCCAACATAGGGGAAAGGTTCAGGCGCCTGTCGGACATCCGCTATTTCGCGGGCATGCAGCCCCGGATCCTCTCGAACTGCTCCTTCGCGGTGGCCCAGAGCAGGTTCGAGGAGGGGCTGCTCCTAGAGATGGGCGTCCTGCCCGAGAGGATCCACATCTCCGGCAGCGGCATCGATCCGTCCGAGTTCGAGAGCCCGGACATCGCGAGGGCGCGCCGCCGCCTGGGCGTCGACGGCCCCTACGTCCTCTCCATGACTTCCCACTGCGCCGACAGGGGCACCGGGCATCTCCTCGAGGCCTCCAGGTCCCTCTGGAGGGCAGGCCTCGACTTCGTGCTGGTGCTCGCCGGCCCCGTGGCTCCGGGCTTCAGGGGGGATCTGGAAACGGCGCTCGAGGATGTCGGACCCGGGCGAGTCGTGCTCACCGGATACGTCGACAGGGACGAGCGGGCCGGCATCATCGCCGGAGCGGACGTCGTGGCGCTGCCATCCAGGCTCGACTGCTTCGGGATCATCCTGCTGGAGGCCTGGGCCTGCGGGAGGCCGGTCATCGGCTCCTGGGCCGGTGCCATGCCCGACATGGTCGACGACGGGCGGAACGGCTTCCTCGTCCCGTTCGGTGATGCGACCACACTTGCCGACAGGATGGCCAGGCTCCTCGGGAGTCCCGGCATGATGACATCGATGGGGGCCCGGGGAAGGGCCATGGTCATGCGCGAGAGGACCTGGAGGAAGGTGACGGACCGCTTCTACGGCAGGCTGTCGGAATGCCTCCGCCAGGGAGATGGACGACCGTGAGCAGGTCGACCACGGCCGTCGTCGTCACGTACAACTCCTCGAAGGTGGCGGGAGAGCTGGCCTCGACCCTGGGCTCGCTCGCGGGCCTCTGCGGGGCGGTGGTGGTGGACAGCGACTCCCGTGACGGCACCGTGGATCTCCTGGGCAGGCTCATGCCGGACATCCGCGTAATCTCGTCGGGAGAGAACCGCGGGTTCGGAAGCGCATGCAACCTCGGGCTGTCGAGGGTGGACACGCCCTATACGCTGCTGCTCAACCACGATGCGCGCATCGACGCCGGGTCCCTCGGACTGCTCGAGCGCTGGCTCGATGCGAACCCGGGCACGGCGGCGGTCCAGCCTCTCATCAGGGCCTGGGGCTGGCCCGAGGTGACTGCGAGCCGGGGGATGGGCATCACGGAGATGTACGAGGGCTACGACCTCGGCTTCATGAGATTCGAGCCGGGGCCGGGGGGGGGGCCTGTCCGGGGGGCGGGGGCGACAGCGGCGGTATCGCTCTGGAGGACTGACGTTCTCTCGTCCCTCTCGGGGTTCGATCCGGGCTTCTTCATGTACTTCGAGGACGTGGACCTCTGCATCAGGGCGCGCTTCCGGGGCTGGAGCCTCGACGTGCTGCCCGAAGCGCAGGCGCAGCACATGGTCGGAGTCTCCAGCAGCCGGGCGTCGGCAGGGGTGTGGGAGGTCCGCTCGGCATGCAGGCTCGCCATGAAGTACGGGCGCGACCCGGGCCGGGCGAGGATGACCCTCCTGGCTCGCGAGATCCGCTCGCTTGCCGCCATGAGGACCGGGCTGCCGGCTTTCCTGAGGAGGGTCGCCGCCATCGCGGCCGAGAACGCCGGCAGGACGGGGGAGGTGTTCGAACCCTCGTCGAAGCCTCCATCGGAACTGCCCCCGGAGAGGAGCCCGCGTCCCTTCCGGCTCGATCCCGCAGGGATCATCGTCTCCGGGCCGGGCTGGGTCTCCGGACATGCCATGCACGGATACGGGGCCTTCACCGCCGGTTCGGGATGCAGGCTGACGGTGGACATGGAATCGCTCGGCGGCCCGGTGACCGGCAGGCTCTTCAGCGGAAGCGAACCCGGCGCAGCCTTCCGGACAGATTCGCGCGGGAGCCGCTTCTCGTTCATACTCGGGCCTGGGAGGCACTGCCTCGCCGCGGATGACAGGGATGCGGTCATCGTGATATCCGGGATGAGGGTGGATGAGCAGACGGGCTGACATCGCAGCGATCCTCCGGTGCGCCGCCTGGGGCCTGGGAGCCGCCGCGCTCCACATGGCGGCCGGAGGCCGGCCCTGGACTGCAGCATCGCTCCTCCTGGCCGCCTCCGGAGCCGCTTCGATCGAACGGGGCGGGATCGCCAGGGCAGCATGCCTCCTGCTGGTCTCCGCCGGAGCATCCCTCCCGCAGGCAGCGGGATGGCTGACCGCGGCTGCGGCATTCCTCGGGATCGCCTCCGGGACAGGGTTCATTACGAGAGCCCTCCTTGCCCTCTCGATCCCCCCGGCGTTCCAGGGCTCGGCTTCGACGGCTGTGGCAGTCGCGAGTTCCGCGGCGGTCCTGTCGGCGTTTTCCGGCTCGAGGCAGGCGAGGACCCTGGCGATCCTCGCCGGAGTGGCGCTCGCGATGCTCGTGGAAGGCCCTCCCCGTCCCGGCTCCGAGGCCGAGATCGTCATCCAGGAGACCATGAACGGTCCCGGCATCTCCTGGGAGAGGTTCCACCTCGACGGATCCAGGCCCGTCGCGCTGCTGCGCACTCCAGGCATGGAGGGCGGGACGGTAGACCTGGTCCTGGAAGCCGGTGGAGTCAGGGATTCCATGCCGGTCGGACTGGTCTTCGCATCCGAGGGGGTGTTCTCCATCCCGCCGGGGAGGAGCGTCTTCGATCTGCCCCTGGACGGGGGCATCGTCGAGATCCGCATGGCCCGGAGATACCGGCCCTTCGAGCACCCGGTGATACACGTCCTGGAGGCGCATGCCCGTGCGGACTCCTGACATCGCCGCCCTGAAGAGGATGATCCCCGGCGGGCTCGCCACCCATGCCGCGGGTGCCGTCTTCCTGTTCCTGTTCTGGCGGATCGCGGGCATGCCCGACCCGGGGCTCGCAGGGCGGCTGATCCCGCTGGCATGGCTCCTGGCAGGTTTCGTATCCCCTCACGAGGGACCGGGCAGGGCAGGCGCGGCAGCGCTCGTCGTCTCGGCGGCGACGGGCTTCTTCTGGGCGCTCTCGGATCTCGCGGCAGCCGTCTCGATGGCATCCATGACGGCAGGCGTGTTCCCGGCCATGATGCGTGCATTCCGGAGGGGCGGCCGGCATGCCTTGTTCGCCGTCATGCCAGTGGCGCCGCTCATCCTCCTGTCCGTCCCGTTCACGGGCGACGAACCCCTGAACGCCGCACTCTGCGAGAGCATATTCTGCGACGGCGACACGGACGTCTCGGACAACCTCAGGCAGATCGACAGGTGGGCTTCCGTATCCCCCGAGGCGGGAGCCCCCGTCGCCGGGATCAGCCATCAGCAGCCACTTTTCTCCCTCCTCCTCGTCCCGGGCCTGTGGCTCGGGATGCCGGGGTACAGGCTCCTGCCCCTGATCGTCTCGATTCTGGCCGCCTGGCTCGCAGGGAGATGCGCAGGGGCGGCCGGATCGAAGGATGGAGCAATGGCTGGGGCAGCGGCCCTTCTTCTCCTTCCCGGGGCTGCCTGTGCGGGGCTTGCATACGCCGACTGGGCGGCGGCTGGGCTGGTGGCCGCCGGAGCCGTCGGAGCAGGCGGCAGGAGACCTCTCCTGACTGCCCTCGCAGCCGCCCTGGCCCTGGCAGCCCTGAAGCTGAGATTCGCCCCGCTCGGAGCGGGCCTGGTGATCGCCGCGCTCGCAGGCAGGAAGGGCATGGGTCCGGCAAGGACGGCGCTCGCGCTGATCGCGCTCACCGCCGTCGCCCTGGCGGTGGATCGGTTCGTTCTCGGAGGCAGGATCTTCTGGGTGAGATACGGGAACGTCGAATTCCTGAGCACGCTCTGGAACCGCACCGTTTCCTCGGGATCGGACCTGCTCCGGCTGCCGGTCTTCGCCATGGTCGACCAGGAGGCCGGGCTCCTCTGGAGGGCTCCGTGGCTGACAGCCGCGGTCCCTGGAACCGTTGCGCTCGCGAGGGCGAAGACTCCCGCCGGGCGGGCACTGCTCGTGTCGGGTGCGCTCTACCTCGCCGGCCTGGCCATATGGACCCCCACGGAGTGGCACTCCATGCCGACTCCGGCCGGGCGGTTCTTCATCGCCCTCATGCCGCTGGCCGCTTCCGCCGCCAGCCTCCGCGGCATCCCGCGGCCTCTCCTCGCGATGTCGATCCTCGCCTCCGCAATGTACATAGCCGTGCCGGGCCTGCGGTTCAACCACCTCGACGGCTGCGACGCATTCTTCGACATCCTGGGCCGGGGCCTGCCCGGCAACCTGTGCCTGGCCCTCCCTTCGATGGTGAGGCCCGTTGCGATCGTGACCGCTTACTGGTTCGCGTTCTGGGTCCTCCTCTCGATCCTCCTGCTCGCGAGGAGGAACGGGGCGGCCCTTGTCCTGGCGGCGCTGGCTGTTCCTGCCGCAGCCGCGCTCGCCGCCTCGACCCGCGGCGTCTACGAGGCGGAGGACCTGTCTCCCGACTACCGGATAGGCTGCTCCCTGTATCCAATCTCGCAGGACCCACCCGAGAGGATGGCCTGGCCCGGGTCGAGGGAGAGGCTCCTCAGGCTGGGTGAAGCCGGAGACGCGGTGCTGCTGCCCGTGGAACCCGGTGAAGGCGATTCGATCAGGGTGGAACTCGAGCTGAGGGGGTTCACCTCCAGGGCGGAGCCGCCCGTGCTGGCCGCCCGGCTCGGTGACTGGTCCGCCCTGTCCGTGGTGGCTACCCCCCAGCAGCCGCTCCCTGACTGGATCGGACGGGTGAGGGAGGGCCAGGCTCCGCCGCCTTCCCCCGGAAACGCCGGGGACACACTGATCGTTCTGGACATGCCCTCTGAAGGCGGGGCCGGAGTGCTGATCCTCTCGCCGCAAGGATCCTATCCGCCCGGCGAGGGGATCTTCCTCGACAGGGTGAGGATAACGAGACCATGACCCGGGTCACCGCGGTCATCCCTTCCTGGAACGGGCTCCATCTGCTCGAGGAATGCATCCCTCCGCTCCTGGATGTCGGAACAGACGTCGACCTGGCAGTGGTCGTGGTCGACGACGGATCCTCCGACGGGACGGTCGACTCGGGCCCCGGCCTCTTCCCGGGGGTCCGGTTCGTCACGAACGCAGGCCCGCGCGGATTCTGCCACTCCGTCAACACCGGAGCCGCTCTCGCGGGGGACGGGCTGCTTCTCCTGCTCAACAACGACGTGATCGTCTCCCCGGGATCCATAAGCGGGCTTGCCGACGCACTGGAGTCATCCCCCGAGGGCGTCCTGGCGGTCATGCCCCGCATCGCAAGGGGCAGCGACGACGAGAGCCTCCTGGGATGCGAGTACAGGCACGGCCTCGCGAGGACTGTCATGGGCTCCGGCACGCCCTACCCCTCCGGAGCCTGCTCGATGTTCAGGACCGGGCCGTGGAGCATCCTGGGAGGGCTGGACACCAGATATGCCCCCATGTACTGGGAGGACGTGGATCTCGGTCTCAGGGCCTCGGCCGCCGGGATGGAGATCCGGAGGGCCGACCGCTTCTCGGTCATCCACAGGCATGCCGCGAGCGCGGGCCACGGTTCCGCGATGAGGAGGATGCGGGAGAGGAACCGGTTCATCCTGATGGATGCGCATTTCCGGGGCAGGAGGATGGAGACTGCCGCCTACCTGCCGTTCCACGCCGCTTCGTCGCTCGCACGCGGAAGGACCGAATTCGTCGCGGGATGGCTGGACTACCTGAAGTGGAGGAGGGCCCGGGCCCGATGATCACGAACCGCACAGGCGGGCGCAGGTTCATGGTCGGCGTGGAACTGCTGCTCGGGCTCGCCCTCGGGGCCGCCGCACTCGCGGCTCTCGTGTCATTCCTCGTAGTCATGCTCCAGGGCAGGAGGCTCGAGTACGAGAGGCGCGGCAGGGGATCCCTCGTGGCGGAGGCACTCGCGTCCGGCCTCGGCGACAGCCCGTCACCCGAGGCCCTGGCCGGCCTCTTCAGAAGGTACGAGATAGCAGGTATAGCGGAGGAGGCCCTGCTCCTCGGGCCGGGTGAGAACAATCCCGAGGGCGGTGATTGGTTCAGCAGCGCGGCTCCCGGGGGCTCGACAGTGGCCGTGCGCATCCCTCCGGCAGGCGGAGAAGCGTGGGAAGGCCTCGGCCCCCTGCTCGGGGCGATCGCCGCGGTGCTCGTCCTGCTCGCCCTCCTGTCGCCTTCCTACGTCTCCAGGAATCTGACCGCCCCCCTCAGAGGACTTCTTGCCGACGCCGGAAGGTCTGGCGCGGGGGATTCGACGAGCGCCGTCTCGGCTCGCGCATCCTTCTCCAGGCTCGTGGACATGCTTGCGCAGAGGGATTCCGAGCTGGATGCCCTCAGATCGAAGGCAGAGGAGAGGGCTGACATCGCAGAGGCCGGCGTCTCCGCCATGACGTCGGCGGTCGGCTCCCCGGTCTGTGCGATCGACCCCGAGGGCGGGCTCATGGCCTTCAACGCCGCCGCCGAGGAGCTGTTCGGCATCGTGCAGGAGGACCGCGGGAAGCCGTTCCCGAAGGACAGGACCGCGCTCGGGTCGGTGGTCTCGGAGATGCTCGCCGCGGGAGAGGGAGGAACATGCCTCTCGGAACGGACCGTCGAGGAGGACGGAGGGGAGAAGGTGTTCTCCGTATCGGTGAGCCGTTCTCCAGGAGGCATGACGGCCGTGCTCGCGACCGACCTGAGCGGTGTGAGGACCTTGGAGAGGCGCCTCGCCGAGGAGGCTGCGATGGCAGGGCTGGGCACCGCGTCCGCCGGCATCGCTCACGAGATGGGCAACACCCTGTGCGCCCTCTCGGGCTTCATAGACCTGCTCGCAAGGGGCAGGGACGATCCCAGGGCGCTCGAACTCATCGGGGAGGCGCGGGCCGAAGTGGATTCGGCCCTGAAGATGATCGGGTCCTTCAAGATGATGTCTTCCGCAGGGTCCGGTTCCCCGGTCGCGATGCAGGCTTCGGACCTGGTCAGGGCTGCTCGCGCGTGGGCCTCGCAGATCCAGGGCCCCGTCGACGTCCGGGCCACGGATCCGACCGGTTCGGTCGCGGCCGATCCGGCCCTGCTCGAGAAGGCCGTGGTAAACCTCCTCCGGAACGCACGGGATGCCGATCCATCAGGCATGATCGAACTCTCGTTCGAATCCGGGGAGGGATGGCTGACGATCACGGTGTCCGACCGCGGACACGGCCTGCCTCCCGATCCCTCCGTCGTACTCAAGCCGTTCTTCTCGACCAGGGGCGACCAGGGCCACATGGGGATGGGGCTGACGCTGGCGAAGAGGATCGCTCTGTCGTTCGGAGGGGATCTCAGGGCGTGCGCCCGGGAGGGCGGGGGAGCCGTGTTCGTAGTTATGCTTCCTCTTCGGGAGGCGCGATGAGGTCGATACTGCTGGTGGAGGACAAGAGGGGCATGCGCTCGATGCTGACGGCGGCACTCGCCGAGGACGGCTGGGCGGTCACGGCCGTCGCCGACGGCCTCGAAGCGGTTTCGCTCGCGCCCGGAGCCTCCTTCGACGCCGTTCTGTGCGACGTCTGCCTTCCCGGTGCCGACGGGCTGGATGTCCTGTCGGCATTCGCCACCCACAGGCCGGGTACACCCGTGATCCTCATGACGGCTTTCGGCACGATCGACCTGGCCGTCAGGGCGATGAAGCTCGGTGCGAGGGACTTCATCACCAAGCCGTTCGAACTGTCGAACCTGACGGCTCTCCTCGCCGGCCTCTCACCCGGTTCGCCCGGCCGCATGGTGGGTTCCGACAGGGGGTTCCTGGATGCTCTCGACAGGGCAGCAAAGGCATCCGCGAGCAGCCTGAACGTACTCGTGCTCGGCGAGAGCGGAACGGGGAAGGAGCTGCTGGCCAGGAGGATCCACGACATGAGCGAGAGGGCCGGCGGCCCGTTCATACCGGTGAACTGCGCGGCGATCCCGTCGGAGCTCCTCGAGAGCGAGCTGTTCGGAGCCGAGAAGGGCGCCTACACGGGCGCCGATTCGCCCAGGCCAGGCAGGTTCGAGCTGGCGGACGGGGGCACGATCTTCCTCGACGAGGTGGGAGACCTTGCACCCGCCCTGCAGGGGAAGCTGCTGAGGGTTCTGCAGGAACGGACCTTCACCAGGGTGGGTGGCTCCGTCCAGAGGAAGGTGGACGTGAGGATCGTCTCGGCAAGCAACAGGGACCTGGCTGCCGAGGCGGCGTGCGGCCGCTACAGGCCCGACCTCTTCTTCAGGCTCTCGGAGTTCCCCGTCTCGATCCCGCCGCTGCGTGACAGGAGATGTGACATCGTTCCGCTCGCCGCGCACTTCCTGGCCGAGGCGGGGAGGCCCGGATGCCTGCTGCCGCCCGGGGCAGTCGACGCGCTGGAAGGCTACGGCTGGCCGGGGAACGTAAGGGAGCTGCGGAGCATCATCCACAGGGCCTGTGCACTCGCCGCGGGGAGGGAGATGGAAAGAGCGGACCTGGAGATCCCCGAGACGGTGAGAGCGGCCGGAGGACTGCTGGATGCATCCTCGAGGGCTGCCCGCGAGGCCGAGAGGGCCTTGCTGCTCGCGGCTCTCGAGGAGTGCGGGTGGAACAGGACCGAGGCCGCACGCAGGCTCGGAGTCAGCAGGCAGACTCTCTCGAGCAAGATCAGGGATCTGGGGCTGTCCAAGGGCTGAGCGGGAGCGTCAGCGGGAAGCCTCGGCCTCCATCGCCTCAGCCGCTGTGAGCCCGGCCGCACGGGACATCGCGTCCAGGACCCTGGCGGAGCCCTTGAGGGAGATGCCCTTCACGAAGCACTCCTCGAGGGCTTCGGCGATGCCGTTTTCGCCGATGCCGGACCAGTCGGCCCCGGCTCTCCTCGAACCCCTGCGCCTGTCGGTCAGGAGCCAGGCGAGCGCCGGAGCGGGCCAGCCGACCCGGGGCCTCACCGTGTCGAAGAGGTCCGCCGACTCCCAGTTGATGAGCCTTCCGGCCAGCTGGTCCGGCACGCCCAGGGCTGCATACGACTCCCTGCGCTCCCACGGGCGGGGCTTCAGCCTGGCCATGATCCTGGCGCGGAGCTCGTCCGAGACGGGTTCCGGCGGGAGGTCGGTGTCGGGATACATGCGGTCCGGCCCGGGAAGTATCCGTTCGAATGTCGTCCTGCCGCCGGCGAGGGCCTGCCTGGTCTCTGACGGGACTCCGTCGAAGGCCTCCCTGACACGGATGATCGTCTCCTGGGATGCTGTCACGAGGTCCTCCTGGGGGCCGGCGAAGAGGAGCACGGCATCTCCGGGATCGGTGACGCCCAGTGCGGCGCGAAGGGCTTCGGGAGCCTCCGAGACGCATGGACGGCGCTCGAGGCAGGCGATGACCCTTATCCTGCCGTCGATCTCGTCGAGGAAGTCCAGTCCGGGCTGGAGCGGCCAGTGTATGAAGGGGGCGAATCCAGGCAGGACCTGCACCGCTGCAGATTCTCCCGCGTTCAGGGTTCCCAGGCCGGACACCGAGATGGCGGCGGGGTCGAGGAAGACAGGGGATGCGTTGTAGAAACCCTTGTCCGCGCCAGAGCCGGGGAGAGCCGCCCTCAGGTCGAGGAGACCCTTCTGCCTGTAGGCTTCCGTGGCGCAGAGAGCCTCGATCATGCCGATCCGCGGGACACCCTTGATCTCTATCCTGGTGCCGCCCCGGATCGAGACGTTCACGTCCTGCCTCACCGAGCCTATGCCTCTCCTGACCCTGCGCGTCGAGCGCATGACATCGCCCACGAGGGCGGCTCCGAGAGCGGCCTCCGCAGGCGTGTAGAACTCGGGCCTCGTCACCGACTCGACGAGGGGGATCGAAAGGCGGTCGGTGCGGTAGTAGACGTGGTGTCCGACGTCGTCTACCTCGCGGCAGGCATCCTCCTCGAGGCTCAACTGGAAGAAGCCGAGAGTCCTGCCGAGGAATGGAACGCTTCCGTTCACGCCGACTATAGCGGTGCGCTGGAATCCGGTAGGGATGCTGCCGTCGAGGTACTGCTTCCTCGTGATGTGGATTTCATCGACCAGCGACATCCCGAACATCATGGCGATCTCGAGGGCGGATTCCACGGCTTCGGGGTCGGCCTTGAAGGGGGGAGTGTCGTCCATCTCGTAGGTGCAGACGCTGCTGTTGTAGAGCAGGTAGTGGACCTGCTTCCTTGTCTTGAACTCCATGAGGGCCGTGCCGTCGTACTCACCGAATTCGCTGAGGGTCGGTCTCATGTGGCGGAGGAGTTCGGAGTCGGGGGCGTCGTTCCTGATGGATGCCGGGCAGCGGCAGAAGAGCTTGTTGGGCGTGGCGAGCTGCTGGTGGGTCTCCAGGCCGCTGCGGAAGCCCAGTTCGACGAGTTCAGAATAGCCGTCGGCGCGAGCAGACAAGGGAGGGCTCCTTCCGGTGGATGAATCAGGGCGAACATATCAGGGCGCGCCGGCGGGTCAAGAAATGCGCATCCCCGTCGTTGACCGGGAGACACTCCCCGGGTATGATCCGAGCGTGAAGGCACACGTGGCATTCCCGGCCCTTCAATGCGCTGCTCCGTCAAGGGGGGCAGCGTTTTGTCATATCCGGGGGTGTGCACGTGCGGTGCGCCGGCATTTCGAAAGGAGCGGGCAATGAACATCGACATCAGCGGCAGGCACTTCGAGCTCTCCGAGGGCATCAAGACCTATGCGAGAGAGAAGCTTTCCGTTATGGAGAAGTTCTACGACGGGATAGACGACATACACGTCGTGCTCGAGGTCACGGCCGGCATCAATCACGCAAGGATCCAGGTGCGCGGCGACCGGCTCAAGATCGACGCCAGGGCCCAGTCGCACGACATGTACGCCGCCCTGGACGAGACGGTCGGCAATCTCGAGAAGCAGCTCAGGCGCTTCAAGGACAGGCTCCACAGCCATCCCCACAGGCCCGGGCAGGAGGACGCCAACGCAGCGTTCCTCTCCGCGGGCGACATCTGGATGCCCGATTCCGGATCCGAACTCACGGGGCCGTTCGTGATCGACAGGATAGACTCCCTCCCCAGGATGCGCACGGAGGACGCCATGACCGAGTACGAGCTCACCGGCGGACACTGCATGCTCTTCCACAACACCGAGACCTCTTCGGTGAACGCCGTCTACAGGGCCTCCGACGGTTCGAGCCGCGTCGTCGAGCTGAAGCCGCTCAGGGAAGAGAACGCCTGAGATGAGGGACAGGTACCCCGAACCCGGGGACATGACGGTACAGAGGCTCGTCGAACTGATAGGCCAGAAGCTCCTCATCACACCGGTTTCAGGCGAGACCGGCTACTCCAGGCTCGTCGGCAGCCCGGACATCAACAGGCCCGGTCTGGCCCTCACCGGCTTCACACACCGCTTCCTGCACGACAGGATACAGATAATCGGCGAAACCGAGATCACGTACCTGTCCTCTCTCGACCAGGAGGCCCGTGAGTCCGCGGTCCGAAACCTGTTCCAGTTCCCGGTGTACTGCTTCATAGTCACCAAGGGGTTCGAACCGCCTGCGGAGATCGCCCAGGAGGCCGCCGGCTGCGACTGCGCCGTGTTCAGGTCCCCTAGGGACACGACCCCCCTGATCCACGACCTGACCGGTTACCTGTCCGAGGTCTTCGCGCCGAGGAAGTGCGTGCACGGCACGCTGGTCGATGTGTTCGGCGTCGGTCAGCTCGTGACCGGGCGCAGCGCCATCGGGAAGAGCGAAGCGGTCCTCGGGCTCGTGGAGCGCGGGCACAGGCTCATCGCAGACGACATAGTCCGTATCAGGCGGACGGGTGAACAGCTCCTGGGCACGGGCGACGCCATAATGGGCAGCCACATGGAGATCAGGGGCCTCGGCATGGTGAACATCCCCGTGCTCTACGGGATCAGGTCCGTCAAGGACCGCCATCCCGTCGACATGGAGGTCAGGCTGGTGGACTGGACCCAGAAGCCCGATTTCGACCGGACCGGCCTCGACAGGAGCACCACCACATATCTCGGGGTAAGGATTCCGCAGATAGTCCTGCCCGTGCTCCCGGGGCGAAACATCGCCCTCCTGCTCGAGGTGGCGGCCATGTCCTTCCTGCTCGAGAGCCGCGGAGTCGACGTCCCTGCGGAACTGGACCTCAAGCTCATCGAGAGGATGAGGGAAACCCCCGGCGGCGGATGATGCCGTAGATCAGGAGCCGAGAGTTGTACCAGAAAGCCGTAGCAGTCCCCAACAGGCTGGGGGTCCACGCCAGGCCCGCGGCGCTGATCGTCAAGAAGGCCGCCGTATTCGCCAGCGAGATCACCATCTCGAACGGGATCGAAGAGGTCAACGGCAAGAGCATAATGGGAGTCATGACCCTTGCGGCCGGCCAGGGGACCGAGCTGCTCATATCGGCGTCGGGCGAAGATGAGGAGAGGGCGGTCGAGGAGCTCTGCAGCCTCGTTTCCTCCGGTTTCGGAGAGGATTGAGGTGAGCCGCTCCTTCGAGGGCACCCCGGCGTCGCCCGGGATAGCGGTCGGACCCGCCTTCCTGCTCGACGTCGAGGAGCTCAGGGTCGCGAGGAGGGAGATCTCCGGGGAGACGGAGGCCGGGAAGGAGCTGGCCAGGCTGGATGGCGCCCTCTCCGCCACCCGCGAGGAGCTCCGCAGCCTCTCGGACGGCATGGGAGAGCTCGTAGAGGGCAGGCAGATCCTCGACGTGCACATGATGCTGCTGGACGACCCGGTCATGCTGGCCGACGTCCGCAGGCGCATCACCGAACACCGCGACAACGCGGAGCACGCTCTCAGCCAGGTGCTCAACGACGTGATCCAGCGGTTCCGGGGCATGGAGGACCCGCTCATAAGGGAAAGGGCCTCCGACATCAGGGACGTCGGCCGCAGGGTGCTCGCCAAGCTCCTCGGTTCCGAGAGGGAGGCCCTCGGAAGGGTCTCCAGGCCGGTGGTGCTCGTCTCCAGGGAGCTCGATCCGTCCGTGGCGGCCGGGCTCCGCAGGGACCAGGTGCTCGGCTTCGCGACAGACGAGGGCGGCAGCACCTCGCACACCGCCATCCTAGCCAGGAGCCTGGGCATCCCGGCGGTCGTAGCCCTCAGGGAGGCCGCCGAGGCCGTCCAGCCGGGCATGACCGTCATCGTGGACGGGATCCACGGGCGGGTGATCCTGGATCCCCAGCAGGACGAGCTCGAATACTACACCATCCTGCGTGACAAGTACTCCGAGATGGAGGCCGCGATAGCCCGCAACGCCTCCGATCCCGCCGTGACCGCAGACGGAAGGCCGGTGGAGCTGGCCGGCAACATCGAGTTCTCCCAGGAGGCGGACCAGGTCAGGAAGTACGGCGGCAGGGGCATCGGCCTCTTCCGCACCGAGTTCCTCCGCCTGCTCTCTCCGGATGCGGACGACGAGGACATGCAGTGCATGGCGTACTCCCACGCGCTGCGGGAGATGAAGCCATATCCGGTGGTGATACGCACGCTCGACCTCGGCGGAGACAAGTTCCCCGGAGTCCCGGAGCTCAGGGAGAGGAACCCGTTCCTGGGCTGGCGCGCGATCAGGGTGTGCCTCGACAAGCCCGACATCCTGAGGCGCCAGCTCTCGGCCATCCTCAGGGCTTCCGTGGAGGGGACGGCCTGGCTGCTCATACCGATGGTCACCGAGCTCGACCAGGTGTTGAGGACCCGTGACATGCTCGAGGACACGAAGCTCGCACTCGCACGCGACGGCATCCCGTTCGATCCCGGCATACCCCTCGGCATCATGGTCGAGACCCCGGCGGCAGCCATCGCCATCGACATCTTCCTACCGCACGTCGACTTCGTGTCCATAGGCACGAACGACCTCACGCAGTACACTCTGGCGGTCGACCGGGGGAGCCCCTACGTAGCACACCTGTTCGACCCCCTCCACCCTGCCGTGCTCAGGCAGATCGACCATGTCGTCAGGACGTGCCACGCTGCAGGCAGATGGGTCGGGGTCTGCGGCCAGATAGCGGGTGAGCCTCTGGCGGTGCCGCTGCTCCTGGGGCTCGGGGTGGACGAGCTGAGCGTGTCGATCTCCCTCATCCCCGACATCAAGAAGATGATAGGGGTCGTCGACACAGCGGAGGCCGCCCGGCTTGCGGGCGAGGCGCTGGCCTCCGACTCGGCCCTCAAGGTCAGGCAGCTCGCGAGGAGCTATGTCCAGGGCAGGTTCCCCACCATTCTCCTGAACGGTTTCCAGGGATCGGAGGAATGATGCACGCTGTCATCCCTGTCGCCGGAATGGGGACCAGGCTCAGGCCGGTCACCCACACGACGCCGAAGGCGCTGGTGCCGGTGGCGGGCAGGCCCGTGCTGGGCCACATCATAGACAGGATCATCCCCGCGGGGGTCGACAGGATCACGCTGGTGGTGGGTCATCTCGGCGATCCGATCGTGGAATGGGTCAGGTCCGAGTACCGGATGAGGGTGGATTTCGTCCGGCAGGACAACATGAACGGACTCGCCGGCGCCATAGCGCTCTGCGCCCCCCTGATCGACGACGGTCCCACTCTCGTCGTGCTGGGCGACACATTGTTCGAGGCCGACCTCTCGGATATCGCCTCGGAGAGCCGCAACAGGCTGGCGGTCTGCCCCGTGGAGGATCCCTCGCGCTTCGGCGTCGTGGTCGAGGAGGGTAACAGGGCCGTCAGGCTGGTCGAGAAGCCCTCGGATTTCGTCAGCGACCTGGCCATAGTGGGCATCTACATGTTCCGGAGCGGTATCGGGATGATACGCGCCTGCGAGGACCTCATGCGCGAAGGTGTGAGGACCAGGGGCGAGTTCCAGCTCACCGACGCGATGCAGAGGATGATCGACGGAGGTGAGGAGTTCGAACTCGTGAGGGTCGACGACTGGCTCGACTGCGGCAGGCCCGAGACACTTCTCCAGACCAACAGGATACTCCTGGACAGGGATCGTGGCGCCCCTCCACCGGAGATCCAGGGCTCCCTCGTGATACCTCCGTGCCACATCGACCCGGGAGCCTCCGTGGAGGGGTGCATCCTTGGTCCATACGCGTCGATCGGGCCGGGCTGCAGGGTGGCAGGGTCCGTGGTGCGCGATACTATCGCCTGCGGCGACAACACGATAGAGGACTCCGTCCTGGACGGTTCGGTGCTGGGCTTCCGGGCCTCCGTGACGGGGAGGCCGGTTTCGGTCTGCCTGGGTGACGATTCCACGATCTCCCGGTGACTGCAGGGCAGTCATATACGGCGCCTCCCTCGGTTCGAGGGGCGGCACCGGGGTTTACCTGGCCAGACTCCTCCGGGGTCTGATCGAGGCGGGCGAGGACGGTGTCAGGGTTGCCGCGGGAGGCAGCCTGACAGGCCTCCGGGAAGCTCTCTCCCACGCGCGTGCAGGATCCTCCCGCAAGGTCATCGACGAGATGATACTGGCCCCTATCGCTGCTTCGCGGATGAAGGGCGCGCCCGTCCACATGCCTGCGTTCACGGGATGCGCACCTCCCGGGGCCGCATCCATCCTGACCCTCCACGATCTCGCCTTCATGGCGCACCCGGGATGGTTCCCGCCCCTGCGGAGGTTCTATTACAGGCTCGTCTTCCCCCGCTCGGCGCGGTCGGCCGACATCGTCATGGCCGACAGCGCCTTCACCGCATCGGAAGCGGTGAGGCTGCTGGGGCTCGATCCGGCGAAGCTCAGAGTGGTCCCCCTGTCCTCGGGTCCCGGCGGGTCGGGGGACGCGGAGAGGGGCAGGAGGAAGCTCACGGGTGGAGGCTCCTACATCCTCAGCGTCTCCACGATCGAGCCCAGGAAGAACATCCCAGCCCTGCTGGATGCCTGGAAGGGCATTGCGGCAGCGAGGCCCGGGATGACCCTGGTGGTCGCCGGGCGGTGGGGATGGGGACCGGCGGAGACCCGGAGAAGGTTCTGTTCGATGCCGGGCGTTCTCTGGACCGGTGCCCTGGGCGACAGCGACCTTGCCGACGCCTATGCTGGCGCCGAACTGCTCGTGTACCCGTCCCTGTACGAAGGTTTCGGGCTGCCCCCCCTGGAGGCCGCCCTGGAAGGGACGCCGAGCGTACTGGGCCCTGCGGAAGCTTTGCGGGAGGTGTACCGCGACGTCGCGGCGGCATTCTGCGGTGAGTCTCCGGAATCCATCAGGGATGCCGTCCTGGATGCACTCGAGAGCCGCCGCGATCCATCGGTCCTGAGGGATTTCACACGCGGGCTGAGCGACCGGGCCATGGCCGTGCGGGTCGCCGGCATCTACAGGGAGGCCGGGGGATGAGGATCCTGCACGTCTACAAGGATGTGTATCCTCCTGTTCACGGCGGCATAGAGAGGTACATACACGACACCGTATCCTCCATGGCTGCGCGGGGGCATGAATCCACCATCCTCGTCGCCTCCCGGAAGCCCGCCCTCGGGGTCGGCAGGCGCTCGATCGACGGCACTCCCGTGATCGAGGCCCCGTGCCTGGGGCGGCTGTTCTCGAATCCGGTGTGCCCCGGGCTGGCGTCGCTCCTGCGCAGGCTCCACCGCGAGATGCGGTTCGACCTGGTGCACTACCATCACCCGCTCCCCACCGCTGCGGTCTCCTGGGCCTTCGCGGGGCTGGATGCCCCCCATATCGTGACCTACCACAGCGACATAGTGAGGCAGTCCCTCCTGGTGCCGCTGATAGAACCATTCCTCTGGCCCTTTCTCCGCAGGGCCCGGGCCGTCCTGGCCACCTCGCCCGCATACGCGGAGTCATCGAGATTCCTCCGCAGACTCTCGAACGTTCATGTGGTCCCCCTCGGGGTGGACACCCGCAGATTCAGCCCGGGCCCCGCGGACGGCAGGGGCGGGTACTTCCTCTTTGTGGGCAGGTTCCGCCGCTACAAGGGCATCCCCGTACTCCTCGAAGCCTGGCGCGGCCTTCCGGGGCGGCGCCTCGTCATGGCGGGGAGCGGGCCTCTCTCGAAGGAGATCTCCGAGGCCGCATCGAGGGACGGTTCGCTAGTCGAGCTCGCAGGCGACGTCAGCGACGACAGGCTGGTGGAGCTTTACAGGGGGGCCAGGGCGCTCATCCTGCCGTCGACGGAACGCTCGGAGGCCTTCGGGCTCGTCCAGGTCGAGGCGATGGCGTGCGGAACCCCCGTGATCAGCACCGACATAGCCACAGGGGTCCCCTGGGTGAACAGGGACGGGGAGAGCGGTCTGACGGTGCGCGTCGGGGATCCGGGGGCCATACGCGAAGCAGTGGAGAAGCTCGATGACGACGCCCTGAGGGGTGGCCTGTCGGCCGGAGCCAGGTCCAGGGCCCTGACGCACTTCGACATGGAGAGGACCATGGACGAGCTCGAGAGGATCTGCAGGGATGCCGCAGGGATCTGAGGGAGAAGCAGGGAGGCCGTCCGTACTCCTGCTCGTCATCGCTGGGACGGCGCTGGGTTTCGCCGAGAGCCTGCTCCCCAGACCGCTCCCGTTCCTCAAGCCGGGATTCGCGAACATCGCGGGCGTCCTGGCGGCGATCACCATGGGTACGCGGGGAGCCTCGAGGGTGAACGCCACCAGATGCCTTGCCGTGGCCCTGGCGACGGGCACCCTGGCGACTCCCTCGTTCGTCCTGTCCATGAGCAGCGCTCTTTCGTCGGCATTGATGATGGGGTCATGCTCCCGGCTGGTGCCCGGGCGCCTGTCCATCACCGCCCTCTCGGTGGCAGGGAGCGCAGCCGGCATGGCCGCCCAGCTCATAGCCGCATGCGCCATACTCCCGGGCCTTCCCGTGCGGGCGCTTCTGCCGCCGGCCGCAGCGTGGGCCGTGTTTTCCGGCGCGATAGTCGGCATCGCCTCGGCATCCCTGATGAGGTCGGGTGTGATGGCGCGCCTGCAGGGCGGGCTTGTTCGGGAACCGGGCCAAGAATAGATTCGGGCTGTCGTCGGAGGCGAATTGCTCAACAAGAGACCACCCGGGTTCTGGATAGCGATGTCCCTGCTGGGGATGATGGCGGGTACGGCATTCGGCGAGGGCATGGCCCTGATCCTCCCCGACACGGCGACCACGCTCAGATCCTTCTTCGCCGGCTCGCTCGAGTTCTCGCTCGGACCCTTCCGGCTGGACCTCGTGGTGATGAGATTCGCTCTCGAGGAGATAGCCTTCAGGGTCAACCTGATGAGCTTCCTCGGGCTGATACTGGTAGGCGTCCTCTACAGGTGGTTCTGACCCCGCCTGGAGGTGGGTATGTTCCGTCCTTCGCCCCTGGAGATAGGCCTGATAGTCGTGGCTCTGCTCCTGCTCTTCGGGGCGAAGCGGATACCGGACATCGCCAGATCCCTCGGACAGGCCCTGAGGGAGTTCAAGAAGGGCATCCGTGACGGCATGGACGACAACCAGAGCCATCCCGGCTCAGGGCAGCCCGGGGGGGAGTGACGCTTGGCGACCGTCAGCTACAGCGCCCGCGAGATCGACTGCAAGATCGTCTACTGCGGTCCGGGGCTCTCCGGCAAGACGACCAACGTCAAGGTCATCCACGGTGAGGTTCCCGCCGACAACAGGGGCAAGCTCATCTCCCTCGCCGCCGGCAACGAGAGGACCCTGTTCTTCGACTTCCTCCCCCTCGATACCGGAACGATCAACGGGTTCAAGATCAGGCTCCATCTCTACAGCGTCCCGGGGCAGGCCATGTACTCCGACAGCAGGAGGCTGATCCTCCAGGGCGTAGACGGCATCGTATTCGTCGCCGACTCCCAGAGGGACAGGATGGAGGCTAACATCGCCTCGCTCAGGGATCTCAGGGACAATCTCAAGAACCAGAAGAGGAAGGGCGTCAGCCTCGTCCTCCAGTGCAACAAGCGCGATCTGCCCGACATAGCCTCGGTGGAGGAGATCAGCGAGACTCTCGGGCTGAGCCGCATACCCATCGTCGAAGCCGTGGCGGCAAAGGGTATCGGTGTCTTCGAGACCCTTCGCAAGGTGAGCCGCATGGTAATCACCAGGCTGCACCGGCAGTTCGAGGCCGACGAGGGAACGGCATGACGGACGACCCGGCGATCCCGGATCCGGGCCCGGTGCCTCCCGTCGATCCGCAAGGCGGATACGAAGAAGACAGGGGGATGGTCTGATGGACCTCTCGGAAGCTCTCGTCGATCTCCTCCTCGTCCGGCTCGGCAGGGAGGAGGAGAAGCAGCGCGTCCTGGAACTCCTCGTGTCCGAGCTGCACATGACCCGCGAGGAAGCAAGGTCATCCGTCGACAAGGCCCCGCTGGTCCTGCTGGAGGCCGTGCCGATGGGCCGGGCCAGAGTCATACAGAACAGGCTGTATCCCTTCGTCGACCTGCTCCCGAGGATGGAGACCGTCGAGGACCAGCAGGAGGAGGCTCCCATGGAGCCGCCCCGGGTCCAGGAGGAGGAAGAGGATTTCGGGGAGCTGGATGATTCGGCCTCCCACACCCCTCCACCCCCCGTCAAGCACGAGGAGAAGCTTTCGGTCACCTCCGCCAGCGAGGAGGTCCTGTCCATCGAGCGCTGCCACGTATGCGGCAGGACCCCCACGGGAGGGGAGAAGCTGGCGCCATGCCGCTCCTGCGCCGAGCTGACGTGCCGCGACTGCTTCGACAGGATCGCCCATGTCTGCCAGAAGTGCGCCGCGGACGGCAAGGTCGTGGATGCGCCCCTCGCGCGCACGGCCACGTCCAGACCCCAGTCCAGGCATGGCTCCGACCAGACCATGCAGGCTGCACCGGCGTCGCAGGGCAGGGGCGGATCCAGGAACATCGCGTACGTCGCGGCGGGAGTGGCCGTTCTGGGACTTCTCGCGGCTTTCTACCTCCTCGACCCGCTCGGGCTGTTCCACGCCGCACCCCCGGATGCGGAACCGGCAGATTCCACATCAGTGGCGCCTCCCGACACCATTCCTGCGGACACGCTGGCCCTGACGCCCGATTCGACGGCCATCCAGGGTCCGGACAATCCCGGCGACGAGGACATCCTGTCATCCCTTTCCGGCCTTCCGCTCCCCCCGGGAGCCGATTCCATAACGGACGCTCCGGCCGTGCCCCTCGAGACCCAGGCGCCGTCCGGGATCGATGTCATGGCCGAAGCCGGGGAGATGCTCGAAGGCGACCTGGCCAGGATCGCAGCTTCGATCCCGATCACCCTGGACAGGTTCGCGGTCTTCAGGATGCCCGACAGCACGGTCGTCGCCGCGGTGACCATACTGCACCCGGTGGAGGACACCTACAGGTACGCGCTCCTCAGGGCGCTGACGGCATGGCTGGGCGAGGGACCCGTCGACGAACTCGTGTTCTACTACAGCGAGAGCGAGTACTACCCGGTGAGGACGGTGTCCTTCGTCAGGGCGAGCTTCCCGGCGGTGTCGGCCTGCATGGGCCCGGTCGACTTCCAGAACTGCGCCGGGACCACGAACCAGGAGGTCTGGAGCATCCTCTCGGGTCCCCTGCAGGACTGGATGGCCCGCTACTGAGCCGCCAACCCGCATCCCGCCGTCGGAAAGACAGTGACGGAACCGAGATGAGCGCGGGAAGCCTCGTCATAATAGAATCCCCCGCCAAGGCCCGGACGCTCAGGGGATACCTCGGCGGAGACTTCGAGATCGTCGCATCCATGGGCCATGTCCGCGACCTGCCCAGGCAGCGCCTGGGCGTTTCCACGGATTCCGGCTTCAAGCCCCAGTACACGATCCTGCCTGAGAAGAGGTCGACGATCGACGACCTGAGGAGGATCGCGAAGAAGTACGACACCATCTATCTCGCAGCCGACCCCGACAGGGAGGGCGAGGCCATCTGCTGGCACCTCTCCGAGCTACTGAAGAGGGATGGCGTGAAGTTCAAGAGGATGAAGTTCAACGAGATAACGAAGGACGCCGTACTGGGTTCGCTCAAGAAGGCCGGCGGGATCGACATGGACCTCGTCGATGCCCAGCAGGCAAGGCGCGTGATGGACCGCCTGGTGGGATACAGGATCAGCCCCTACCTCTGGCGTGCCATAAGCTCGGGGCTCAGCGCAGGCAGGGTCCAGTCCGTCGCGCTGAGGCTCGTGCAGGAGAGGGAGGATCAGATCGCCTCCTTCGTCCCCGTGGAGTACTGGCCCGTGAAGGCGCGCTTCGGGCAGGGAGGGGAGGATGTCTCCACCACGCTCGTCCGGATCGCGGGGAAGCGGGCCGACGGCGACAGGCACGCACCAGGATCGAAGGAGGAGGTCGACAGGCTCCTCCCGGCGATCCGGGCCGAATCGTGGATGCTGTCCTCGATCGAGCGCAAGGAGGCCACCCTCAGGCCGCTGCCTCCGTTCATCACGAGCACCCTCCAGCAGAGCGCGTCCAGCACGCTCGGGCTGTCTCCCTCCAGGACCATGTCCCTGGCCCAGGAGCTTTACGAGGGCATGGACATCGGCGGAGAGCACTCGGGCCTGATCACGTACATGAGGACCGATTCGGTCAGGATAGCCCCGGAGGCGCAGCTGGCCGCCAGGGAATTCCTGGAGGCCGCCTTCGGTCCCGGGATGCTCCCTGCCTCGCCGAGGAGATTCAGGAGTTCTTCAGGCTCGCAGGACGCGCACGAGGCCATAAGGCCGACCGATCCCGCCAGGACCCCGGAGATGCTTAAAGGCAGGATACCGGACCAGCATCTCAGGCTCTACGGCCTGATCTGGAGGCGCTTCACAGCATCCCAGGCCGCCGACGCCATCGTCGACCGCACTGCGGTGACGTTCACGGGAGGCGTCTACGAGTTCCGGGCTACGGGAGAAGCGCTTAGATCGAGAGGATTCCTCACGATAGACCCCGGCCAGGCTTCGATCGAGTCGCCGATGCCCGGCTCCCTCGCCGAAGGCCGGGCCGGGCTCCTCGACGTGACGGCCGAGCAGTGCTTCACCAAGCCTCCGTCCAGGTTCACGGAGGCAGGGCTGGTGGCCGAGATGAAGAAGCTCGGGATAGGCCGCCCGTCGACCTATGTGAGCATCATAGACACCATCAGGAAGAGGAGCTACGTGGTGCTCAGCGAGAAGAGGCTCAGGCCCACCGAGCTCGGCACTGCGACCGTGCGGCTCCTCGTGGAGCTCTTCCCTGCCATCTTCGAGACATCCTTCACTGCGTCCATGGAGGAGATGCTCGACAGCGTGGCTTCCGGCGGCACGAGCTACGAAGAGGCTGTCTCACGGCTCCAGGAGCCCCTCGAGCAGTCCCTCAAGTCGGCCGTCGAGAACCTCGGGCGGGTGCGGAGCGGGCTCTCGCGCCAGACCGGCGAGAAGTGCCCCCAGTGCGGTTCGCCTCTGCTCCTCAAGCCCGGCAGGTTCGGCAGCTACCTCTCCTGCTCGGACTATCCCTCGTGCAGGTTCAGGAAGTCGGCCGAAACGGCGGTCGACAGCGGGAGGAAATGCCCTGAATGCGGCTCCCCGCTCGTGTTCCGGACGGGCAGGTTCGGAAGGTACCTGGGCTGCTCCGGGGTGGATTGCCGTCACACCGAACCGGCCCCGACCGGTGTGGCCTGCCCCGAGGAGGGATGCAGCGGCGAGCTCGTCGAGCGCAGATCGAAGAAAGGGCGTATCTTCTATTCCTGCAGCCGCTACCCCGAGTGCAGGCACGCCTCGTGGAGGAAGCCCGTGGCTCGCAACTGCGAGAGATGCGGCTTCCCGTACCTCGAGGAGACCGCGAAGGGGCTGATGTGTCCGAGCTGCCGGAAGCCGGCCGGGAACTCCTAGGAGCCTTCTCCTCCTGGCTCACCGGCACCAGGGGCCTGTCCGTCCGGACGGCATCCTCGTACATGTCGGATCTCCGCAAGTTCCTCGACTTCTGCGAAGGAACCCCGAGGTTCGATTCGGATACACTCAGAGCGTTCGTGAGGGGCGAATCGGAGCGCGGGCTCTCCCCGAGGTCGGTCTCCCGCGAGATCTCCGCTCTCAGGGCCCTCGAGGGCTGGCTCGAACTCGGCGGCGGGTCGGTGGGTTCGCAGGCCTCGCGCCTGCCGATGCCGAAGGCCCCGCGCAGGCTGCCGGGATTCCTGGGTGTCTCGGAGGTGATGTCCATACTCGAGTCCTACGACACATCCACGGCGGCGGGCATGAGGGACAGGGCGGTCGTGGAGCTCCTGTACGGCTCGGGCGCAAGGGTCTCGGAGGCTTCAGCCGCAAGGCTCGAGGATCTCGACCTCGAGCGCTGCATGCTGCGGATAGTCTCCGGCAAGGGGGGAAGGGACAGGATCGTGCCTGTGGCGGAAATGTCGGTCGCAGTCATATCTTCCTGGCTGTCCGTAAGGCCGTCGTTCACCAGGAGGGACCCCTCGGCGCCCTGGCTCTTCGTGAGCAGGAACGGCAGGAGGCTCGATCCCAGGGACATAAGGAGGATAGTCGCCAGAGGGCTCTGCGGCGCATCCAGGACGCTGGGTGCGACCCCTCACACCTTCAGGCACAGCTTCGCCACCCACCTACTCGACAACGGGGCTGACCTGAGGGCGGTGCAGGAGATGCTGGGGCATGCCAGCCTCTCCACGACTCAGATATACACACACCTTACCGGGGACAGGCTCAGGGAAGTCTACAGAAGGGCGCACCCCAGAGGAGAGGACGAGGGATGAGTCAGGGCGGAGGCCACACGGATCCCGTTCACAGGACGGTTCCGACCGACCGCTGGTTCGCTGCGGCGGCCGGGATCATCGTCGGCCTGGTCTATCTGCTGACCATGGCCAGGACCGTCAGCTTCTGGGACAGCGGCGAGTACATCGCCTGCTCCTGGATCGCCGGGATACCGCACCCGCCATGCGTCCCGCTCTTCGTCCTCCTGGGCAGGTTCTCCACCCTGCTGTTCGGGTTCATCCCCGACATCGCCACCAGGACGAACCTCATGTGCGTGATCGCCGGAGCCGTCTCGATGGCTCTCCTGGCCAGGCTCACCCAGCGCTGGTCCGTCAGGATGGGGCTTCCGCCATCCCTCTACAGGCCGGTGTCCGTTGCAGCGGCCCTGCTCGCCGGTTTCAGCTTCACGGTATGGCAGAACAACAACGCGATGGAGACCTACGCCATCTCGGAGTGCATCGCGGTGACAGCCATCTGGGTCTTCGACATCTGGATCGTGCGGACGGAGGAGTTGCGCCCGGCCGACAGGCAGCTCTATCTCGTCCTCTATCTCCTAACCATGGCCGTCGGAGTGCATCTGGCGGCCCTCATAGCCGTGCCCGGCATCGCCGTGATCTACGCCCTGTCGGCGGCAAAGGGCAGGTCGACCCTCTGGAGGAGCCCCCGATTCCTGGCGACAGCCCTGGGCCTGATGGTCCTGGCCTTCAGCGTGCACCTCTACATGCCCCTGAGGGCCGTCCAGAGGCCCGAGATCAACGAGACCGACCCCTCTGACTGGCCCGCCTTCAGATCGGCGCTCGCAAGGGAGCAGTACGGCCAGGTCTCCGTCTTCGACAGGAAGGGCCCGGTGCCCGAGCAGATCGCCCAGTACTTCAGATATCTCTCATGGCAGTCCGGCCTCCCGCAGTCCTGGGACAGGATGCTGGGCGCCGCGGGTACACCGCTGTTCTTCGCGATCAGGTTCGCAATCACCATCTCGGCCCTCTGGGGGTGCGTGCTGCTCTGGCGGCGGAACCGCCGCATCCTGCTCTATGTCGGCACTATCTTCCTGATGGCCAGCGCGTTCTTCATCTTCTACCTCAATTTCAAGACCGGTCCGATCGCCTCCTCCACAGGAGAGGTGCGCGAGAGGGACTACTTCTATGCGGATTCCTTCGCCCTCTTCGCGGTCTTCGCGGCGTTCGGCGCAGGTGCCTTCCTGAGGACGGCCACGCGCAGGGACGAGGCCGCATGGGCCGTGATGCTCCTGCCCGTCGCCAGCCTGGCGGGGAACTACTTCATGTGCGACCGCTCCCGGGATGTAGTGGCGCGGGACTACGGCATCAACCTCCTCGAATCGTGCTCCGAGGGGGCCGTGCTCATAACGAACGGCGACAACGACACCTTCCCCCTCTGGTTCGCGCAGTCCGTCCTCGGGGTGAGGAGGGACGTCATCGTCAGCAACCTCAGCCTGATGAACACGGACTGGTACCTGTACCAGCTCCTCGACCGCGACCCTGCGCTCATCCCCTTCGGGGATCTCGGCCTGGTGGACTCGATGCGCCCCGTGTTCATCTGGGGGCCGCACTTCTTCCATGTCACGCAGGACGGAATGCCTCTGCTCTCGGAGACCGACAGCGGGATTCTCCGATCCGTGTTCCCCCAGGCCTGGCCATGGGCGATCCGGCGCGGCGACTTCGCGCTCGCGCTGCCGGGGGAGTCCTACGGGGTCCAGGGCTCGATCGGGATGCAGGACCTCGTGATGCTTTCGATGGTGGCGCGCAGGGACATCCACGGACGCGACATCTATCTGGCAGGAACCGTCGCCGAGGACAGCAGGATCTACGTCGAACCCTACCTGATCATGGAGGGGATCGCCTTCAGGGTAGGTGACGAGCCCGGCACCGGCATGGTGGACGTGGGCCGGAGCTGGAGCCTGATGGATTCGTACCGTTTCGAGGGTCTGGACGATCCCGGCATCTTCAAGGACGACCAGGCAGTGCTGCTTGCCAGGAACTACGTGCTGGCCTACCACAGGCTCGTCGACGCCCACTACGACGGAGGTTCGGCGGACAGCGCCGGGATCGCCCTCGCACGAGCCGAGTCCCTCTTCGTGGCCATGCCTTCGGAATGGATGCAGTTCCTCCCCACGCACGCCCTTCTTGCGGCAAGGCTCGTCGATGGCATCCAGGGATGCGATTCCGCCGCGTCGTACATCCTCTCGGCCGCGGACCGCCTGGCCGGCTTCGCGTCCGCCCGTTCGGACTCCAGGCTCTCACAGACCGCCGTCCTCCTCGGGCAGGTGGCCATGGATTACGACAGGGAGAGCCAGCTCGAGAGGGTGGTCGACTCGCTCCAGCCCGGCACGGCTGCCAACGTCTGGCTGCAGGTGGAGGTGGACCTCCACTTCGGGAACCACATAGGGGCATGGAACGAGCTGCGGGGCTTCGAGGAGACCCACCCGGGCGATCCGACGATCGCCTTCCTGAGATCCGAGATGGATTCCTATCTGGAGACCACGGACCGCATGGACAGGTTCGACCTCCAGAACAGCGCCGTCTCGACGATTGTTCAGGCGGGCGACACCGCTCGCGTCGGCGACGCCCTGGACGCGATGATCTCGTTCCTCGCAGCCGGGGAGGCCGGTTCGGCCTACGCGTGCGGAGCGTACTACTCGGCGGCGCTGGAGGAGCCCGGAGCGGGATCCCTCCTGTCCGGCTTCGCCGCTTCGATCGCGGATGATCCGGCAGTCGCGGAGGCCAGGGCGGAGTGGTTCACACTCGAGTCGGTCAGGACGTCCCCCGGGATCCTGGCCTGGGAGTGCGCGCGCCTCGGCGAGCATGCCCTGTGCTATGCGGCCCTCGCCAGGACGGATGCCACGGAGGAGACTCTGGGAAGGATGCTGGCCGACCCCGCTGCATACGCCCGCGGGATGTCCGCGCCAGCCCTCTGAAGACCCGCCGAGCGGCGGATGGAGTGGTCCTGATGCGCCGGGACTTGCACCGGGGGCCGGCAATCGGTAGTTTCTGTCCGGTCAGTCGGCCATGAAGCCGCGGGAGCTCGAATGCACAGATCCGGCAGCGAGGTAGCCTACAAGATCGTCTTCTACGGCCCGGGGCTCTCCGGCAAGACGACCAATCTCAGACGGATCCGCGACCTGATCGCCCCGGAGAACAGGGGCAGGCTGGTGACCCTCTGCACCCGCGGCGAGAGAACCGTGTTCTTCGACTTCCTCCCGGTCGACTTCGCATGGGTGAAGGGCGCGAACGTGAGGCTCCACCTCTACTCCGTACCCGGCCAGGCATACTACGCCCTCAGCAGGAGAGTGATACTCGACGGGCTGGACGGTCTCGTCTTCGTCGCGGACAGCCAGATGGAACGCATGGACGCCAATGTCGACACCCTGGACGACCTCGAGCAGAACCTCCAGAGCTTCAGCCTCAACCTCTCCATGATCCCGGTCGTCCTCCAGTACAACAAGAGGGACCTCCCGGGCATAGCCCCCGTCGACATGATGGACAGGCTCCTGAACAGGCACGGCTGGCCCGTGGTCGAAGCCGTGGCCCTCGGAGGTGGCGGGCCGGCCGAGACCCTCAAGCTCATTGCGGCTATGATGGCGCGGCGCCATGCCCGCCTGTCGTGACCATCCGCTCGGGAGGGCGCTCTCTCTTCCCATACTGACGGTGGCGGCCCTGCTGGCAGCCTTCCTTCTCAGGTCGTGGTTCTCGTCGGACATACTCCCCCCTCCGCCCCGGATGCAGGGCGAGACCACGCAGTCGTACCGATATGCCTCGATGGTGTCCGAAAGCTGGGCGATCCCCGCGCTCGACACTCTGGTGATGCACCCGTCGGGAATGCTCACCTCCGAGAACTCCATCTTCGAGGAGTACATCGCCGGAGGGCTCCACCGCGCCATCTTCCCCGGCACTGACTTCCAGGACTTCCTCAGGGTGTTCTGCATCGCATTCCCGCTTCTGGGAATGATCGCCATACTGCTGTGGTTCCGGGAGGCCGGCCTGGGCGCGAGTCGGGCGGCGATGGCCGCGCTCGCATACGGTTTCCTGCTACCGGCGATGCTCCGGGCAAGGGGGGAGTCGTTCTACAGGGAGACCGTCGCCGTCCCCATCATCCTCTTCCTCTGCTGGTCCGTCGAGAAGTCGACGAGGGCTGCCTCGTCCCGGGCCAGCCTGGCCCCCTCCATAGTCTCGGCCATCCTTCTGTCGGCTGCCGCGGCATCGTGGAAGGCGTCGGGCTTCGTGTGCGCGGCGGTCCTCTTCTACATCCTCGTCCTCCACATCGGGAGGAAGCTCCCCCTTCACGCCGTGGCCCTGCCGGCAGCCGCGCAGATAGCTTCCGCGCTGCTCATCCCGCACATGCGCGCCGAGGGAGCCATCCTGTCGCCCGCATCCGTCGTGGCCTTCGCCCTCCTCGTCTCCACGGCCGCCAGGGTGACCGCACTGCCCGTGCTCGCGGCGGCTGCATCCGCGATGGTCGCCCTGTCCGGGTTCAACGACGCCACGGCGCACGTCGGGGCCATGATCCTGGCCAAGTTCAGGTTCCTCTTCATGCACCCCGGTGATCCCCTCCAGCTCACGCCTGATGCCAGGCTGTTCTGGGTGGGAGGGTACGAGACCCCTCCAGTCGGGGAGATACTGCTCCTTTTCGGCCCGCTGATCGTCTTCGCCCTCTTCGGCGCCCGCAAGCTCTGGCAGAGGGGGCCGTCGCTGCTGCGCTGGGCGGTTCCCGCGGCACTCGCTGCATACATGATGATGGACAGGCTCCACGTGCTCCTCGCCCCAGTCCTTCTCGCACCCGCCGTCGAGACCCTTAGGACGCGGTGGAGGTATCCCGTGTTCGGGGCGATCCTGGCGCTTCAGTCGGTCTTCGTGATCCCCTATTCAGGCATTCTGGAGGGCGCCGGGCTCCATTTCGGACAGCAGGCCTCCCTGCTCGGCGAGGAGGAGCTCTCGGACCTGATCGTGTGGGCCGATTCCTCCACCGATCCCGACGAGGCATTCCTGTCCTACTGGCATATCTCCGGGTTCCTGTCGGCGTACGCCGGGAGGCCGGTGGTGACGCACACCTTCTTCGAGAACGCCTCCAACCGGAGGAACATCGAGGAGTTCGCGGTACGGATCTTCCAGCCCGAGGACAGCCTGACTGCGTTCATGCGGAGGACCGGGTCCGAGTATGTGGTCCATCAGGCCGACTTCCTCCTCGACCAGGGTCCGGCGGGCCTGCTCTACCTGGCGGGGCTGACATCCCCGCCGGGGAATTCCGCGGCCATCCTGATGCAGTACGAACCGGAAGGCCTGTCGGATCTCCGCCTGGTGTTCCAGGGCCCCTCGCTGAGGGTCTTCTCCCTCCCGTCAGGGTCGTCCGCGACATCCCCGGCCCGCTCCGGGCTCCTCTTCGACGCAAGGTTCACGGATCTCTTCGGAGAATATCCGAAGGCCGCGGAGGCGCTGTCCTACCCCATGGAGACCGCCCGCTCCCTGGCCCTCGCCGGGCGGGGCAACAGGTCGCCTGAACTGCTCTCCGCCGCGCTCGTGCTTGTATGCGACGACGGCAGCGACCTGGACGCAGCCACCGGCATCATGCAGGAACTCGTCGGGCTCCATCTCGACGGGCTGTATCCCATCGAAGGGATAGCAGCCGACTTCGACGCCTATCTGTCGGCATTCGGGCCCGATCCCGAGCTTAGGCTCGATCTCGCCAGGCTCTATCTCGCCGCAGGCATGGAGGAAGAGGCTGCGTCGGAGGTGAAGGCGGCCCTGGAGGAGGATCCGGCTCTCGCCGGATCGGGGAACGCGGCCGATCTGCTCTGGCTCGCCGCGCGGGGTATGGAATGAAGTTCACGAAGCTCACGGGCGCAGGCAACGATTTCATCGCCGTGGACAACATGGACCGCTCCCTCGACCCCTTCCTGACGCAGCCCCGTATCGCAGGGCTCTGCAGGCGGGCGCTCTCGATAGGGGCCGACGGCCTGCTCGAACTCAGGGGGTCACGCACCGCCGACTACCGGATGGTCTACTACAACAGCGACGGTGGCCGGGCCTCCATGTGCGGGAATGGAGGCCGCTGCATCGCCCGTTTCGCCGTCATGAGGGGCGCCGCCGGGCCCGTGCAGACTTTCGAGAGCGACGCCGGGACGCACCGTGCCGAAGTGAGGCCGGGCGGGACGGTGAGGCTCTGGTTCACCGCCCCGGTCACTCTCTCCGCGAGTCTGTCGCTCGACGCTCCGGGACCCGGCGGAGTGGCGGCCATCCTGGAGGCATCCCTCGAGGACACTGGGGTGCCCCACCTCGTGATCTTCAGGGATGATCTCACTGACGGCCTGTTCGAGTCCTCCGCCGCGGCCCTGAGGCGGGCTCCCGAAACCGGGCCTGCCGGAGCGAACGTGGACTTCGCATGCGTCGAGGCGCCCGGAACGATGCGGATCAGGACATGGGAGAGGGGAGTGGAGGGCGAGACCCTGGCCTGCGGCACGGGAGCGGTCGCCGCGGTTTTCGCGGGTCTTCGCGACGGGCGTGTCGCCCTGCCCTGCACGGTGCATCCTCCGGGAGGATCTCCTCTCGAAGTCGGCATGGATGATGCAGGCTGGTGGCTCGAGGGTGAAGCCAGGCCCGTCTACGAGGGTGAAACCCTGGAGCCCCTCTCTTGAACGGGCTTGACGCCGGGAGTTCCTTCGCCTATTCAATTCCCCCGTCCGGAGCGGGCATAGCTCAGTTGGTAGAGTGTCAGCCTCCCATGCTGAAAGTCGCGGGTTCGAATCCCGTTGCCCGCTCCAGGATCCCCTTCGGTTTGATCGCCATGCTGCTGTGCGCAGGCGCCTCCGCCGACACCGCGACCTGGCAGCTCAGGGCCGGCATGGTCCCCGGTACAGGTTCCGCCGCGGCCGCGTCCCTCGTCTCCATCGTCGTGATGGACCAGGGAGGCTTCGACGCGCTGTCCGGCATGTCGACCGCCTATTCCACGCCGACATCTGCGGAGATAGCCACGGAGGGCATCGCGGCCGAGGAGCGCCTGCGCGACAGGCTCAGGGCGGGCGACAGGACTGCCCTCATGCCCCTGGTGCTGGTCCTGGTCGCCGGCGGAGAGCCCGGAAGGGCATCGGCCTGCCTCGAGGGCCGCGGCGCCAGGATCCCGGCCAACAGGCGCGATCTGGCCATGGCTGCCTCGTGGTACGGGCGCTACTCCCTTCACCCCTATCTCGCCATGCTGCCCGAACCCCCTCCGGACCTCGAAGGTGACGATGCGGCCCAGGCCATCGCTGCGGTCCTGGCCGCCGGATGGATGGTCCTGCCGCCCGACGGGCTGTTCCATCCCGAAGCGTTCCTCTCGACCGTGGACATGGCCTGCATCTCGGAAGCCTTCCCGTCGGGGAGCTTCCCGCATGACGGGATCATCTGGCTCGACGAGATCGATCCGTTCTTCAGGAGGGCCGATGAGGCGACAGGGCGCTGAGGCCTTCCCGCCGGATTCCCAGCAGGTGCGCTGGCCGCCCCTCGTCCCCGCCCTGGTCACCGGCCTGCGGATGCTGGCCGCATTCTGGGTCGGCGCCATGGCATACTATGGAATCGAACCGCTGGCTCTTTTCTGGATCGTGCTTGGCGCCGCCGCCACCGACTACCTCGACGGGTGGACCGCCCGGAGGCTGCGCAGGTCGTCCTTCGAGGGGAAGGTGCTCGACTTCGTCGCAGACAAGATATTCCTGTCCGTGACCCTGCTTGTGATGGCCAGGGCGGGATGGGTGGACACAATCACGGCGGCCGCCCTGTCGGGGTACCACCTGCTGGTGCTCGCGGCCACGACGGTGGTCTCCTGGGGCGTGGGCAAGCCGCTCGTCGTCATCCCGACCAGCGAGAAGCTCGTAGTGATCCTGAGCTTCGTCCTCGCCGCGAGTGCCGCCGGATCGGCAGCCCTTCCGGGAAAGGCCGTGTACTCCACCATCGCCGGAACCGCCGAGTTCCTGGCGCTGGCATCGACCCTGTTCGGGGTGGCCGGCTATCTGAGGCTCATCAGACGGCTGCTGGCGAGGTACGGGAAATGACTCTCCTCATGGCGATCGCTCTGTTCTGCGGCATCCTCGATGATGCGCGGGAGCTGGAGACCGCAGGCAGGCTGTGGGAGGCGGGGGCACTCTACGAGCAGGCTGGCAGTGCCGCGGGGGAATGCCGTGTCCTCTGCAGGCTCCTCGAGGAAGCTCTCTATGCCGGCCACTCCGGAAGGGCCCACATGCTGCTGTGCGATCTCGAGCGGATCGCCGGTACAGACTCCCTACGGGGCGAGTTCGACTACTGGTATGCCAGGCTCGCCTGGACGGCCGGGCTGGACAGCATGGCCGTCGCGGGGCTCGAATCGGTGCAGGGGGATCCCTGGCTGGTCCACAGGGCGAGGGGGACGGCCCTCCTCTACAGGGGCCTCCCCGGCGATGCGGCCTCGGAGTTCGCCGCGGCGGTCGACTGCGCCACCACGGTGAGGAGATCCTTCTACTCTGCGCTGGACCTCTCGTTCGCGACGCTCTCCGCAGGAAGGGATGACGACGCCATGGCGCAGGCGGAGTTCCTCGCCCGGACCTTCCCCTCCGAGGGGCTTCCCAGGATACAGGAGGCGCTCTGCTCCTGGAGGGCCGGAGGCACCTCGAGATCCGCACTCCTGCTAGACTCGCTCGCGGGCTCGCCGGATGCGTCGATCGCCGTCAGGGACATGGCTCGCAGGCTGCTGGAGGATCTGGAATGAGGCTGCCCGCCTTCCTCGCAGGACGAAGACCCGCTCCGAAGGAAATCATGATTCATCTCCCAGACGACCTGCTGTCACCGGAGAGGATCGCGATCCTGGCCGGATCCACGGGCTTCGACTCCTGGGCGGCGCTCTTCCTGGCCAATTCGGTGGCGCGCTCGCTCCCGGGAACGGCCATCGAGATGATCCTGCCCGCAGCGGATGTCGACGTGCCCTCCCTGCTGGACGTGCCCCCCGCCGTGACCGTCTACGGCCCGGGCAGGGGAGGCCGCGGATCGTCTGCCGACGTGCTCCCCGACGCCAGGATAGTGATGGTGGTGTCGGAGTTTCCCGACAGCGCCATCAGGCCGATCGCGAAGAGGTTCCGTGACGCGATCCGCATCTACACGAGGCCCGACGAGGATGCAAACCTCGTCTTCAACCTGACGGCCATGCCGGTTCCGGCGAGGATGTACGAGCTGTCGAAGCTGCTCGGGGCCTGCCCGGACACTTCCTGGAGGCCTTCCGTGCCCCGGGGGGAGATGGCTCAGGCAGCATCGCTGCTGTCGCCGGTTTCGGGCTCGGTGCTGCCCTACATGGCTACCACCGTGCGGGTAGCTGACATCCTGAGGAGGCGCGGCGCCGAACTGCCCATGAGGGTAGTCCCCATGGACTCGAAGGAAGGCCCCGTGGCCGGACAGCCCCCTTCTGTGAAGGCCGCCGTCATCGCCGGGGCGACGGTGGTCGCGACCGACGATCCGGTCCACTGGGCCCAGGCATCCGCGATGGGCGTGCCCGTGATAGGCCTGGACAGGAAGTCAGCCTTCCCGAACTGGGGAGGTCCTCCCGCCCGGGATGCGCAGGGTCTGGCCGACTCATGGGCCGAACTCCTGAGGACCGGCTGGTGATCCGTGCTCCTGGTCAGGGTCCCCAACTGGCTGGGTGATCTCGTGATGAGCATGGAGGCCCTGTCCGGCCTGTCGAGGAGTCCCGGGGGCGCCGGGTTCTGGGCGCACGGCAGGGTTTCGGGCCTCCTTCCGGTGATCTTCCCCGGCATGCCCGTGATCGATTCGCGTGCACTGCCGCGCCGTGGTGACTACTCGCGCCTTCTGCTCCTCACCGACTCCTTCAGGTCTGCCTGGATGGGGTTCAGATCGGGCATCCCGGAGAGGATCGGCCATGCCGGGCAGATGAGGGACCTCCTCCTTTCCCGGCGCATCGTCCCACCCTCAGGCAGGGGGCATCACCACAGCCTCGACTTCGAGCGCCTCGCCCGCGAGGCCGGTTCCGAGCCAGCACCCGTGGAGATACCGGCCCTAGAGCCGGGTTCTCCTCCGCACATCGCAGTCTTTCCCGGAGCGGCGTTCGGACCCGCCAAGAGGTGGCACGGCTTTGCCGAAGCCGCCAGGATCGTATCGTCACGCACCGGGCTCCCGGCGGTGTTCTACGGCAGCGCCGGGGAGGCCCCCCTGCTCTCGGAGATCCGCAGCGCCTCGGGCGGCGGATCCCGGACCGCAGCCGGCCTGTCCTATCCGCTTCTCTGCGCCGGGCTAGCAGGCTCCCGCATCGCCATCGGCAACGATTCCGGGGGGATGCACCTCGCAGCCCTCCTCGGGGTCCCGTCCGTCGTGGTGTTCGGTTCGACCTCGCCGGACTGGACGGCCCCCTCCGGGAGGAGGGTGACGACGGTACGCGCGGCCGGATTCGCATGTTCGCCCTGCTTCCGGAAACGCTGCCCCGAAGGCGGCGCTCCTCCCTGCCTCGGATCGATCACGGTCGAAGAAGTGGCGAACGCCGCCTCGGCGATGCTCGGGACCGGCCCGTGAAGCTCCTTCTGGTCGACAGCATGGGCATGCTCTACCGGGGCCACTTCGCCATGTCGCGCAATCCCCTGCGGGCTCCCGACGGGATGGTGACGAGCGGGCTCCACCATCTCCTGACGGAGACGGTCACGCTGCTCGCCCGGCTCTCGCCGGATGCCGCCGCCGCCGCCTTCGATTCGCACGAACCGGGCTTCAGGAACGAGCTGTTCCCGGAGTACAAGGCCAACCGCCCCGAAACCCCCGCGGAGCTGATCGACCAGGCGCTGGCTGCTCCGGCGCTCCTGCGGGCCCTGGGCATCAGCACGCTCGAGGAGCCCGGCTGGGAGGCCGACGACCTCATCGCATCCGCAGCCAGGGGCGCAGAGGCATCCGGCTGGGAAGTGATCGTGCTCTCGGCCGACAAGGACCTCCTGCAGCTCGTTTCCGACAGGGTGTCGGTCATCAGGCCGGGGCGCCCCGGAAAGCCCCAGGAGACCGTCGGTCCCGATCGGGTCGAGGAGGTCGCCGGTGCCCCGCCGGCGCACATCGCCGACCTCCTGGCCCTCGCGGGTGACTCCTCCGACAACGTGCCCGGAGCCAGGGGGGTGGGGCCGAAGACCGCGTCCATGCTGGTGAGGGAATTCGGCTCGGTCGAGGACATCTACGCGCACCTGGATTCCGTGGAGCCCGGGTCGCTGAGACGGAAGCTCGTCGAATCGAGGGACTCGGTGGCGATGAGCCTGGAGCTGGTCAGGCTCAGATACGACGCCCCGGGCACCGGCGACCCCTCCGCGTTCCTGCTGCGTCCACCCGGTGCGGATTCTGCCCCCGCCCTGGAACGATTCGGCATGAGGGCGCTCGCAGCGAAGCTCGGGCTGCGGTCCGCGCCGGGAGTGCCTTCCCCGTCCCTCCCTGTCGGAGAGGAACCGCCATCGGAGCCTTCCGGCGACGCTGCAGGGCTGATCCGCCTCCTTTCGGAAGGATCGACCCCCTTTGTGGAGATCTCCGCAGCGCCATCCATCCACCGGGCGCCAGGCGAGATCGCCGTCTCGGGAGGCGGGGAGGGGCAGGACTGGTTCTTCGAGACAGCCGGAGAGGAGACGCCTCCCGCCGGGATGGCCGAGATACTCGCCTCGGGGCGCTTTCTCTGCCGCGACTCCAAGAGTTTCCTGCACGCGGCATGGAGCATGGGGGCCCGCCCGGAACCCCCCGCCGGCGACCTGGGCCTTGCTGCCTACGTCCTCGATCCCGGGTCACCCGGAGACGCCGCCGCCACCGGCAGACACGCCCGGGCATCATGCAGCTCGGCGCGCCTGGGCCTCGAAACCCTCAGGACCCTGGAGGACCGGATCGCCCGCGATCCATCGCTTTCGAGAATCTATCGCGACCTGGAACTCCCGCTCTCGGCCGTTCTCGCCGGGATGGAGCGGCGGGGCGTCTCCCTGGACACGGCGAACCTCGCGGAGATGAGGAGCAGCCTGCTGCTGGAGCTCGAAGGCATCGAAGCCGAAGCCTCGCGGCTAATCGGAACGCCCGTGAACCTCAGGAGCCCGGCCCAGATATCGGCCGTCCTGTTCGACAGGCTCGGTCTCCCCAGACTCGCGAAGACGGGCAGGGGGGCTGACTCCTCGGACGGTACGGTGCTACAGAACCTTGCAGGGGCGCATCCTTTCGTGGGGATCGTGGCCGAACACAGGGAGGTCTCCAAACTCCTCTCGACCTACGTCGACAGGCTGCCTTCGTTCGTCTCGCCCGACACCGGGCTCGTGCACACCTCCTTCAACCAGGCCGTGACAGCCACCGGGAGGCTGAGCTCCAGCGACCCGAACCTCCAGAACATCCCCATCCGCACGGAGAGGGGAAGGGCACTCAGGAAGTGCTTCAGGGCCCCCGGAAGCGGGGAAGTGCTGGTGAGTGCGGACTATTCGCAGATCGAGCTCAGGATCCTGGCCCACCTGGCCGGCGAAGGGCAGCTGAGGCAGGCCTACACGGAGGATGCCGACATCCATTCCATGACCGCGATGGCGGTCTTCGGCTCGTCCGGTCCCGAGCAGAGGCGCAGGGCGAAGGAGGTCAACTTCTCGATAGTCTACGGCGTCAGCGCCCACGGGCTGGCGCAGAGGCTGGGCCTGGACAGGTCCCGGGCGGCGGTGATAATCAACCGGTACTTCGACGCCTATCCGGAGATCGACTCCTTCCTCAGGGCCTGCATATCCAGTGCAGAGTCCACTGGGGAGACGAGGACCATACTCGGCAGGAGGAGGTCGTTCGCCGGCCTGGCGGCTGCGAAGGGCACGGCCAGGAAGGCCATGGAGAGGATGGCGGTGAACACCACCGTCCAGGGTTCGGCTGCCGATTTGATGAAGCTGGCCATGCTCCGGGCCGCGAAGCGCCTCGCGGACGAGGTGCCGGGGTCGGGGCTGGTCCTGCAGGTCCACGACGAGATGGTGGCATCCTGCCCGGGTGACATGGCCGGCAGGGTGGCCCTGATCCTGAAGGAGTCGATGGAGGGTGCCATGGATCTCGGAGTTCCGCTCAGGGCCGAGACGGGCTGGGGACCGGACTGGCTGGCCGCCCATGCGTGACCGCGTGAAGCCGACGGCCCGTCTCCTGCCTGTGCTGTCGGCGCTCGCACTCCTCTGCGCATGCGGAAGAGAGCCGAAGGGGCCCAGCGTGGTGCTGGTCGTGATAGACACCTTCCGGGCCGATCACGTCTCCTGCCTCGGGTACGGGCGGCCCACGACCCCCGTCCTGGACAGCCTGGCGATGTCCGGCGCCTGCTGGACGGACTTCCGTGCCCAGGCATCCTGGACTCTGCCCGCCTTCGCCTCGATACTCACCGGCCTGACCCCCAGAGAGCACATGGCCGGTCGCAGGGACGGCGCCTTCTACGGGCTCGATCCGGCCCTTCCCACCATCCAGCGGGTCTTCGGTGACGCGGGCTACCGCACCGCGGCATTCTTCAACGTGATCTTCCTCGACGAGGACTTCGGATTCCACGTGGGTTTCGACACGTTCGACTGTGCCGGGCTCAGCGACCGCATTTCGCAGAGGGGGGCGGGCGAGACCGTCGACCTCTTCCTGTCCTGGCTCGACGGGACCGGAGGCGACCGCCCCTTCTTCGCCGTGGTCCACCTCTACGATCCGCACATGCCCTACGATCCCCCTGCGCCCTACTCGGAGATGTTCACCGATCCGGCCTACCAGGGGCCCTGCGATTCGGCCTGGGGTACCGTTCCGCAGCTCCTCGCGATCAACGAGGGGGGCGACACCCTGCCCGCCGACGGGCTCTTCAATCTCATCGCCCTGTACGACGGTGAGATAGCCTATTCCGACGCCCAGCTCGGAAGGCTGCTTGCCGGCCTGAGGGGGAGGGGACTCGCCGGGAGCACCGTAGTGGCGGTTACAGGCGACCATGGCGAGGAATTCCTCGAGCACGGGAGCATCGAACACGGAGTGAGCCTCTATGACGAATCGGTCCGCGTCCCCCTGGTGATCTCCGGTCCGGGAGTGCGGCATGGATCGTCGGCCGCCCCGGCCTCGCAGGTGGACATTCTTCCCACCCTTGCCGCGCTGTGCGGGCTGGAATCGCCTCCAGGGCGCCCGGGGCTGGATCTGTTCGCCGCCGGGGGAGAGCCGCCCGACAGGCGGGTGTTCGCCAGCGGAGTGCTCTGGAGGGATGCCGATCTCGCATCGTGCACGGCCTCCGGGAGAAAGGTCATATTCGACACCGGGTCCGGCGGCTCCGAGACCTTCGACCTGATGTCCGACCCCGGCGAGCTCTCCCCGCTCGATGCCGATTCGCTGCTGCTCTCGGAGGCGCTGACCTACTGGGCGACACCGGCAGCCGGGGCGCCGGCGGTCGTGGATTTCGCCGAGACCGTGGGAAGGACCCTCCGCGATCTCGGCTATATAAGGTGAGTCCGGTCCCCGGAGTCGGGAGCCTGCCGTGAGCGACACCGGTCATGCATACCAGATCAGGATCCTCGAGAGGAGGGACCTTCTCGGTTTCCTCTCCGGACATCTCCTCGGCTTCGCTCTCGACGACTTCTTCGACGGGGCCTACCTGGGAGCGTTCGACGAGTCGGGGGAACCCGCGGGCTTCATCTTCACGGGACACGAACGCGAGGAGGGGGAGGTCCTGATCGGGATACCCCACGCCGTAGGGAACCCCCCGGGCGCGAGGGAGCTCGAGGCCGCCCTGGTGCGCGAAGCGGTGAGATCGGCATTGACCAGGGCCAGGAGCGTCCTCGCGGCTGTCTATTCCGATCAGGCGCGGGAGGACATGACGAGGCTGCAGGAGATCTACAGGGGCGCCGGGTTCAGATTCCTCCGCGACAGCACGATCCTGTCCCGGTCGCTCTCGGGGGTGCAGCCTCCCGGCATCGCACCGGAATCCATCGGCCTGGGGAGGACCGGACAGGCGAGGATGGCGGCCATCGCGAAGGACTGCGCCGGCAGGACCCCCTGGGCGGAGATCGACTTCGACGGCTATCTCGCGGCCTGGAGCTCGGGCGCCAGGTTCGATCCCGAGCTGTTCAGGGTCGTGATGCAGGAAGGCGAGCCGGCCGGCGTGATGATGGCCCGCCTCGACAGCCTCGACGCGAAGGAGGGCGCCTTCTACTTCCTCGGCGTCCTGCCCCGCTTCAGGAGGCGGGGGCTCGGGACGGCCATACTGCTGACCGGCCTGTCCATGCTCGCGGAAAGGGGCTGCACGAGGACGAGGCAGACCGTCCCCGCAAGCGACGGACCCGCGCTCATGCTGCTCGAGAGGGCCGGATACCAGGTCACGGAATGGGCTAGGTACTTCCAGCTCGAAAGGACCTGACCCTCAGACCAGCCCCAGGACTCCCGCGACCGACCCGAACACCGCATCCGGCCTGTCCACCACGGTGACACCGGCGGCAACCAGGGCCTCGTGCTTGGCAGCCCATGTCTCGGCCTCGCACCGGATCATCGCGCCGGCATGGCTCTGCGAAACCCCCGCCTCGGTGAATCTGCCGCCGAGGAAGAGCACCACGGGCTTTGTGATCCTTCCGCCCGCCACCGCCTCCGCGAGTTCGTTCTCCTGCGAGGTCCCGGTCTCGCCGTAGCCGGCGATGACCTTCGTGCGCGGATCGGCCTCGAAGGCCAGCGCAGCCTCGAGCAGGGTGGTCCCCGGCACGGGATCACCCCCTACGCAGATGACCGCCGAGACCCCGGGTCCGGCGTCGCCCCAGAGCTCGCCGTATCCCCCGCCCGGGAGGGGACCGGGGAGATGGGGCCTGCAGTGGAAGGCGCCCAGGAGCTGGGAGAGCCCCCCCGAGCGCGAGATGATCCCCACGCAGCCCGGGAGGTAGTTCCTCCTGGCCCACGATGCCCCGCCCCCGATGAGCCCGAAGAGGCAGCCCGACGTGTCGAGCATGCCGACCGTGTTGGGTCCGACGATCCTGAAGCCGCCGTCGACCGACATCTCGCGCATGAGCGCGGCATCGTGCGAAGCGACTCCGTCGGCGGTGTGGACCATGAAGCGTATCCCGGCCGCGGAAGCCTCCCGCGTGGCCTGCAGAACGGCTCCGGCCGGGACGAAGAACACGGCCGAGTTCAGGCCGGGAACCGCGGAGACGGCATCGGCGCAGGAATCGAACACCGGTATGCCGTCGACCTCCTGGCCGCCCTTGCCGGGGGTGACTCCGGCGAGCACCCTGGTGCCGTATCCCGTCATCACCCTGGTCGTGCTCTGGCCCTGCTTGCCCGTTATCCCGAAGACGACCACGCCGGGGTCGTCGATTCCTGCAAGGTGTCCTAGAATGCCAGCCATGTCCTCACTCCACCTCCGGCATTTCCAGTTCGATGAACAATCCGGCGGAGCCGTCGAGAAGGCAGGCCGCCTCGCACATCAGGCAGCCCGTGCAGCGCTGGCCCTCCGCCGGGGCGGGGCCAGATCCGTCCGCCCAGACCAGGAAGTGCGTCGGGCATGCCCCGAGGCACGGCCTCTCACGGCACTCGGCGCACCTGGCGCCGTCTACGTGGAATCTCCCCGGGGGCACGGCCACCTCGAAGGCTGGGGATCCCCCGGGAGGGCAGTCGGGCGGGACGGGCGAGGACGTCCCGGCATCTTCCAGGAAACCGCGGATGGAGTCGACCATTGCATTGGGGAAGACCTCGGAGGGGTACGTGCGGACAGGGACTCTGAGCGATCCGGCGAGCCTTGCGAACATCGCCCTCGCCCTGTCCTCGTCGGTGCCGCCGAACCGCACCATGACGGGGACGACGCAGGGGCTCTCGCGCAGAGCCTTCCATATGGCCGCGGCTATGTTGAGCTGGCTCTGGAACGCCATCCCCGATCCCGTGAAGAGCAGGAGATCGGCATCCTCCTGGGCGAGGACGGCCCTGAGGAACCTGTAGCTCTTGAACGCCGAGAGCCCTCCGGAGGTGTCGGATTCGTTGAGGGCGAAGATGTCGTCCCTCCCGCCGACCGCCATCTCCCACAGCATCTTGCCGCCGCCCCCGCAGAGATTGGTCGCGACCCTGACCGCTCCCGGCGCGGGCGTCCCCCTGTTCTGCCTGAAGAAGGCAGTGCCGGCAGGGTCGCTGCTGTTGAAGGCGCCCACCATCCTCTCGAGGCGCGTCGAGTCACCGGCCCTGGCCGAAGCGGTCCCGAACAGCGCCTCCTCGCCCTTTCTCACCGCCCTGTCCTCGAATTCGGCCCTGCAGTCGACCACGAGCACCCTGCCGTCACCGCGCAGCACCGCGAGCGGATTGGCCTCGAGGACGAGGAGCCTGTACCTGCAGAATGTCCGGGCCATGCCGGCCAGGAGGTCTGCGGCGGAAGCCCTCCACGGTGCGTCCGGGAGGGAGGCCGCCAGGGTCCCGGGGGATGGGGGGGACGAGAGCGGGAAGCGTATCTCGGTCAGGGAGCCGGCCCGTGCCTCGATGCCCGAGCCTCCGGCGAGGCTGAACAGGAGCCTGCCGCCGGGAAGGGCCGAGGACGATCCGGCGTCGAACACCACCCCGGCATACAGCTCGAGCTCGATATCGAGAGCTTCGGCCGCCAGGACGCCTTCGCAGCGGTCCCTGGACAGGAGGTCGGGCAGGACAGCGCCGAGTTCGGCGGGCGAATCGACCCGCCTCACCAGACCCGCGCTCTTCCTGCTGGTCGCTCCGGGTATCTGCGCCTTGAGGAACACCGGGAAACCGGCGACAGAGGCGGGAGCGGAGGTGAGCATCACCCCAGGGACGACAGGGACGCCCTCCGATTCGAGGAGGGCCCGTGTAAGGTACTCCGGCAGTGCTGGCATCTAGTTCTCCGTCTTTCGCAGGGGCCGTCCGGCGGCGGCCTCCGCCATGACCCTGTCGGTCCTCCTCACCGATGCGAACCAGTCGAGCGCGACAGGCACGGAGAGGCCGTACAGGTAGTTGTATTCGGTATAGCATCCCGCCACGCAGGCCTGGCAGGGGAGGGGGCCCAGGGCTCTGAAGGCGCGGTCGAAGCCGAGGGAGACGGCATCCGGGGCGTCGTCCGAGAGCCCCATCAGGAGGGAGCACGGGTAGACGCGGCCGTCGACGTCCACGTTGCAGTACATCCTCGCTGCCCTGCAGGAAACCCCGTGGAAGGCTCCGGCGAGCCTCGTGGAGCGGTAGTCCGGCCATGCCGCCAGGCTCTTCAGGTATCGCGGCGAGTTGGCGATCGGAGCGCCCTCCCTCTTCCTCTCCAGGAGGTGCCTGAAGGCCTCCCTGTACTCTTCGGCGGAGGGCATCATGCCCGAGGGGTTCCGCCCGAGCTTGTCGTTGTGGTGGAGGGTCTGGAAGGTGGCGAGGAATCCGCGTTTCCCGGCTTCGGACAGGATGTGGTCGATGTGGCCGATGTTGTTGCGGGTCAGTACGGTGATCGACCACAGCCTGACCCTGCCCGAGGCGGCATCCATCGCGGCCATGACCTTCGCATGGCTGCCGGGCTGCCTGTTGGCGTCGTGGGCCTCCTCGGGGCCGTCGTATGCGAGCACTAGATGGTCGATGGCGCGGAGCACTTCGGGCCTCGACGGCACCAGGTATCCGTTGGAGTCGAGGCTGACATAGATCCCGAGGCTCCTGGCATGCCCGCAGATCTCCGCTATGTCGGGACGCGACAGGGGTTCGCCGCCCCAGACCCCGATGCGCCTCGTCCCGGCCCGTGCCATCTGCGAGATGAGGTCGATCCAGACGGCGGTGGGCAGATCCGGCCGGCCCTGCTCCGGGATCTGGCAGTACGCGCAACGGCTGGGGCAGCGATCGGTGATGGAGATCATCACGTTGACCGGCCTGCGTCTCCCGAGGATGCCCAGGAGCGCGTCCATGCCCATCATCAACTGCCCTGTGGTGTTCAAGGAAACAGCTCCTTCCGGCCCTGCGGTCTGCTGTCCCCGGAGCCGCTTCGCGGCTCCGGTTCCGCAGGGCAGGGAGGCCCGTGCGATGTCCCGTAATATAAGGCCGTGGAATGGATCGTCGCCCCGGCGGTATCATCCCTGGCGGGGCGGAAGAGCCTCCGCTGCGTGTCGACATTGACACCGCCGCGGCAAGTGCTAGAATTTCCGCGGGTGTCACTCACTTCCCAGGAGGAGGGATATGAAGCAAGCCTTGTTTGCCCTTGCCGTGCTCGGCATGGCTGCCTCAGCCGGCACCATCGAGATCACGAACGACACCGGCAGTTGGGACATCTATTATGTCTACATCTCGCCGTCCACTTCCGACGAGTGGGGCTCCGACTGGCTCGGCAGCGAGATCATGAGCGTCGGCGAGACATGGGAGTTCCCGGTCACGAACGGCACATGGGACATCAGGCTGGTAGACGAGGACGGCGATGAGTACATCCTGTACGACGTGCCCGTCTCCGGGACCTGGTCCTGGTACGTCACGCTCGACGACCTCGGCGAGTACTACTACTCCTCCACCTCCGCGGTCATCGACGACAAGACCGGAGTCACCACCGGCGGCGGCAGCGCTCCCGTGACCATCTACAACGACCTCGGGAGCTGGACGATCTTCTACGTCTACTGCAACCCCTCCTCCACGTCCGACTGGGGCTCCGACCGCCTCGGCAGCAGCACCATCGTCCCCGGCGACTCCTACACCTTCTACGTCCCCGCGAACGACTACTACGACATCTACTGCCAGGACGAGGACGGCGACACCTACACCCTGTGGGAGGTCTGGATCGACGCCGCCGGTTTCTACTGGTCGGTCGACCTGGGCGACATAGACTGACGATCCCTGTCTGATCGAAAGGCCGGCCGCCTCCGGGCGGCCGGCTCCTTTCTATGCGAGACCCTTCCTCGGGCAGAGCGATGCGAGCACGCAGGCGGCGCAGGATGGCTTCCGGGCCGTACAGACCCTCCTGCCGTGGAAGCCGACGGAATGGCTGAAGACGGTTCTCGACTGCGGCGGGACGAGCTTCTCGAGATCCGTCTCGATCCTGCCGGGATCATCCGAGGCAGTGAGGCCAAGCCTGAAGGAGAGCCTCTTCACGTGCGTGTCCACTATGAGGGCGGGCAGCCCGTGGATCTCGGCCCTCACCACGTTGGCGGTCTTCCGTCCGACGCCCGGGATCCTGAGCAGGTCGTCGAACGACTCGGGTACGCGGCCGCCCGTGTTCTCGAGGAGCCATGCCGCAGCCCCCTGGATGGAGGCGGACTTGGCCCGGAAGAAGCCCAGGGAGTGGATGATCCGCTCCACATCATGCCTGGGGGCAGCGGCCAGGCTCCCGAGGTCGGGATAGGCCTCCCAGAGGGCGGGAGTCACCCTGTTGACCGCCTCGTCGGTGGTCTGGGCGGACATTATCGTGGACAGGAGCAGCCGGTAGGGCACCTTCCCGTACTCCAGCAAGCAGCGGGCGCCGGGGTACTCCTCCGACAGGATCCTCACGATCTCGACGGCTCGCTCGCTTGCTCTCACCGCGGCCTCCGTGTTTGCAGTGATGTGCGCGTGTTGTGTATGCTTGTCGGGCAATCTAAAGCCGGCGGGGCCGCTTGTCATGAAGCCCCGCGATGGATGGAGGCTCATTGGACAGCCAGGCCCGGGCCGGGATAGACGGCCTCCTCACGGTGGACACCCCATTCTTCCCCGACGGCCGGGGGAGCTTCCGCGAGGTGTTCCGCTCCTCCTGGTTCGGGGGGGTCTTCGGCGGCGACCTGCAGGTGAACTGCACGAGATCGAGAGCGGGAGTCCTGCGGGGCCTCCACTATCATCTCAGGCAGCACGACCTCTGGTTCCCAGTCGAGGGTGACATGCTGGCCGGCTTCATCGACCTGAGGCCCGGATCGCCCACCCTTGGAGTTTCTGCGAGCCTCCCGCTCTCGGCCGGTTCCGGAGCCTCCGTGCTCATCCCCCCGGGGGTCGCGCACGGATACCTCGCGCTGACCGACTGTTCGATGGTCTATGTGGTCAACGCCCTCTACGACGGCAGCGACGAGTACGGCACCGCATGGGACGACCCGGAGAACGGGATCGACTGGGGTGTCGTCGATCCCGTGCTGAGCGGGCGCGATTCCTCGAACCCGCCTCTCTCGTCGGCGGGTCCGCTGGCCTTCAGGAGGAAAGCAGGGATATGAACTGGGGTCTCTATCTCCCGAGCCCGGGCGAGGCCGCGATGATAGCCTTCGGCCTGGCTCTGATCGGTTTCGCCGTCAGGAAGGGATACGAGCCTCTCCTGCTGCTCCCGATCGGGCTCGGCATGGTCCTCGTGAACCTCCCCCTCTCTCCCATGAGGGAGGCCCATTCCTTCCTGGGGCTCCTTTATCAGTACGGCATCTCCAACGAGCTTTTCCCTCTCCTGATATTCGTCGCGATAGGGGCCATGCTCGACTTCAAGCCACTTCTGGAGAGGCCCTGGCTCGTCGTCTTCGGCGCGGCCGGACAGGTGGGGATCTTCGGCGCCCTCCTCGCAGCGCTCATAGCAGGTTTCCCGCTCTTCGAGGCCGCGTCCATAGGCGTCATCGGCACGGCGGACGGCCCGACCTCCATCGTGGTGGCCTCGAGGCTGGCCCCGCGAATCGTGGGGTCGGTCACCCTGGCGGCCTATTCCTACATGGCCCTGGTGCCTCTCATCCAGCCCCCGATCATGAGGCTGATGACGACCCGCAGGGAGCGGGCGGTGAGGATGCCGACTTCGGAGACCGGAGTGCCGCCTGTCCTCCTCAAGATATTCCCCTACACCATCATCCTCATCAGCGCCATGCTCAGCCCCCTGAGCATCCCCCTGATAGGCACCCTGATGTTCGGGAACATCCTCGCCACCTCGGGGGCCACGGAGAGCCTCGCGGCTTCGGCGCGCAACACGCTCGCCAGTCTCGTGACGCTGTTCCTCGGGATCGCAGTGGGTTCCACGATGCGGGCCGACATCTTCCTGCAGACGGAGACCCTCCTGATCTTCGGCCTCGGGCTCCTGGCCTTCATCGTCTCCACCGCGTTCGGTGTGGGCATGGGCAAGATCCTCCATGCTCTCGGAGTCAGGGTGAACCCCCTGATCGGAGCCGCCGGCCTCTCGTCCTTCCCCATGTCCGCGAGGCTGGTCCAGCAGCTCGGACGGGAGGAGGACAAGGGCAACTTCCTGCTGATGCACGCCGTCAGCGCCAACGTCTCCGGGCAGATCGGGTCGGTCCTGGCCGGCGGGGTCCTGCTGGATCTCTGCATCCGCACGGGCGACACGACCGGTGTCTCGGAGGGTCTGTCCATACTGGCGGGAGGAATGGGCAAGGTCCTGCTCGGGCTTGTGATGATAGGGCTGACCGTACAGGTGATGAAGGGCGTCTCGCGTCTGAGGGGGAAGTCTGGTGCCGAAGGGGGGACTTGAACCCCCACAAGGTTTCCCTTACTAGGTCCTGAACCTAGCGCGTCTGCCATTTCGCCACTTCGGCACCGGGCGCGAGATTCTAGCCCGGCCGGGGCCGGGCGTCAATGACCGGAGGATCCCCTGAAGGATTCGATCACCCGCAACAGGAGAGCATTCCACGATTACGAGATCCTCGACACGATCGAGGTGGGTCTCGTTCTCAGGGGAACGGAGGCGAGGTCCGTCAGAGGGGGCGGATCCGGCCTCGCAGGCTCGTACGCATCCTTCGACGACAGGGGCCAGCTCTGGGTCACGGGCATGCACGTGCCCGAGTACGACCAGGCCCGCGAGAACCATCCCCCCAACCGCAGGCGGAAGCTCCTGGCGCACAGGAGGGAGCTCGAGAGGCTCAGGCGCAGGATCGACGAGAAGGGTCTGACGCTGGTGCCGCTCGATCTGCACTACAGCAACGGGATCGTGAAGATGCTGCTGGGGATCTGCAGGGGCAGGAAGGAGCACGACCGGCGGGAGGAGATCGCGAAGCGGGACGACCGCAGGAGGATCGAAGCCGCCATGAAGGCCAGGCGTGACTGACCTGTTCCTGGCTATCCTGGCGCTCGTCCCCGCGCCCGGCATCAGAGTGGTTCCCAGGCCGGACGGTGCTCTCCTCGAGATCACAACCGACTCCGCCATGTCGCCATCCGTCGTCGCTGAAGGCTTCACCGTGCTGGTGCGCACCGGGTTCACGCTGCCCCCCGCTCCGCCCCGGGGATCGTTCTGGGTCGAGAGCCTGTCCGTTTCCGGTGACGGCATCACCCTCAGGGCCACCGGGAGCCCGCTCGTGCAGTCCGTCGACTGGGCCCTGAGCGCCGACAGCCTCAGCCTGATCGTCTTCTTCAGGTCGGCGGTGGGATTCGACCTCCCTGCGTTGTCATGGGCGGGGCCTCCCGACGAGCCGGCCGGCCCCGCCGCCTCGCCCGACTCGCTCGCCGTCGCGGCGCTCTCGTCCGGACTCCCTGCGCCGTGGCTCTCCGATTTCGACTGCATCGTCCTCGATCCCGGACATGGCGGGAGGGATCCAGGCGCAGTCGGACCCGGCGGCGATGCGGAGAAGGACAGGAATCTCGAAATCGCCCTTCTCGTCAGGGATCTGCTCGCCCTTGGCATGCCGGGAGTGGAAGTCCTCATGACGCGGGATTCCGATACCTACGTCTCCCTGGGAGAGAGGACACGGTTCGCCAACCGGGCGAGGGCGGACCTCTTCGTCAGCATCCACTGCAACGCGAGCACCAACCGGGGGGCCGGGGGCTTCGAGACCTACTTCCTCAGCCTGGCCAGGACCGATGACGCGAGGGCGGTTGCCGCCATGGAGAACGGAGTGGCCGAACTGTACGGCGACCCGGAACCGGAGTCCGACGGCGGAGCCCTGTCGTTCCTGCTGGCCGACATCGCGCAGAACCTGTATCTCAGCCAGAGCAGCAGCCTGGCCGAGAGCCTGCAGAGGAGCATGTCGGGGGAGTGGCCCTCCGGATCGGACAGAGGGGTCAAGCAGGCCGGATTCTACGTCCTCAGGGGGGCATGGATGCCGTCGGTGCTACTCGAGGTGGCCTTCATCTCGAATCCGGGCGAGGAGAGCCTCCTGCGGGATCTGGACTTCCGGTTCCGGACCGCGCGGGCTATTGTTGCGGGAATCGAAGCATTCGCCAACACACGGGGGATATGAAAGAAATGCCCGGCAGAACCAGGGATCCGCTACTGAGGGGCGTCCTGATCGAGCTTGCAGTGATCGCCGCCCTGTCCCTCCTGCTCTTCGCAGGGCTCAGGATCATGAACAGCCGGCTCGGGCTCTCCGATGCCCAGGCCGACGAGGAGGCCCTCGCCGGAGACATCCCCGTTCCCGATTCCCTCGTCGTCCCTCTCCCGGACAGCGCTGCCGTGAGCCGCGAAGAGCAGGTGGCCGAGCTCCCGCAGACATCCTGGCCCTCCACCCCGTGCTCGCTCTTCGTCTCGGCAGGATCCGGCGCCGTCGTGGTCCAGCTCCCGGAAGCCCCTGCCACTTCAGACATCCCCCTGGAGACGATGCTTCTTGTCGAGGCCTGGGCTGCCTCTGCCGGCTTCGAGGACACCCAGCTGGAAAGGGTGTTCGTGTTCCCGAGGAGCGACACCCTCTACGCCGACCTCCCTGGGGCCTACGACCCCGCGGGGCTCGCCCGGACGGTGGAGGGCAGGTTCGTGAACTATACCAGGCTCATCCCGCTGGTCTCCGGAGCCACCATGGACGGATTCCCCGACGGGCTCCCGCTGCGCGGCGTCCCCGACGCCATCTGACGTCTTGGACCGAACCGCTCCGATAGGGGTCTTCGATTCGGGCATAGGCGGCCTCACGGTCGTCCGTGAGATAATGCGACAGCTGCCGGACGAGTCCGTCGTCTACTTCGGAGACACAGCCCGGGTCCCTTACGGATCCAAGTCCCCCGAGACCGTCATTCGCTTCTCCCTCGAGGATTCGGCGTTCCTCCGCCGCAAGGGCGTCAAGCTGATAGTCGCCGCCTGCAACACGGCCTCGTCCGTCAGCATGCCGGCCCTGCGCGGCGGGAGCAGCGTGCCCGTCATCGGCGTGATCGAACCAGGGGCCGCGGCCGCAGCGAGGGCGACCAGGAGCGGCATCGTCGGCGTGATCGGGACCAGCGGCACCATCTCGAGCGGAGCGTATCAGAGGGCCCTCAGGGAGGCAGGGGGGATCCGGACCGTCGTGGCCCAGCCCTGTCCCCTCCTCGTCCCCCTGGTGGAGGAGGGCTGGCTCGACCACAGGATCACCACCCTCGTCGTCGAGGAATACATGGCCCCCCTTCTGCGCGAGAAGATCGACACGCTCGTGCTCGGCTGCACCCACTACCCGCTCCTCGAGACGGTCCTGGGCCGCGTGCTCGGACCGGAGGTCGCCCTTGTGGATTCAGCCGAATCGACGGCATCGGTCGTGGCCCGTACGCTCGGGGAGGCGGGGCTCCTGAGCGGGCCCGGCGTTCCGGGCCTTCCTTCCCATTCCTTCTATGTCAGTGACATCCCGCTCAAGTTCCAGGAGATCGCCCAGAGGTTCCTGGGCCGCTCCATACCGCTAGTAACCCAGGTGGAGGTCGGTGATGCCTGAAGGCGCCAGGGCCAGGAGCGACGGCAGGGGAGATTCGGACGTCAGGGAGATATCGTTCGAGACGGGTTTCCAGCCATCCCCCGAGGGGAGCGTGCTGATCTCCTGGGGAGAGACCAGGGTCCTCTGCTCGGCCAGCATCGAGAACCGGGTGCCTCCGTTCATCGCCCCGAAGAGCGGCGGCTGGGTGACGGCCGAGTACGACATGCTCCCCGGCAGCGGTAACAGGCGCGTGAGGCGCGACAGGGGCGGGGCCACCAAGGGCAGGAGCCAAGAGATCCAGCGGATCATCGGCCGGAGCCTCAGGCAGACCCTCGATCTCTCGAAGCTGCCAGACAGGACGATAACGATCGACTGCGACGTGCTCGTGGCCGACGGCGGGACCAGGGTGGCCGCCATCACGGGCGGTGCCGTTGCCCTGAGGCTGGCCATCCAGAGGCTCCTCGGAAGGGGCGACATCGAAATCGATCCATGGCGCGGTTTCGTAGGAGCCCTGAGCATCGGGATCGTGGGCGACCGCGTCCTCACCGATCTTACTTACGAAGAGGATTCGGGCGCGATGATGGACATGAACGTGGTCTGCATGTCGTCAGGGCTCCTCGTCGAGCTCCAGGCCTCGGCCGAGCACAGGCCGATACCCTTCGACGACGTCCAGGAAATGGCCAGGTCGGCGATGTCCTCCATCCTCGGATACGTCATCCCGTGCCAGAAGCTGGCGGCGGGGGAGTAGTGCGGCCTTGAGACTCGTCCTGGCCTCGGGCAACCCCGACAAGCTGGCCGAAGTGAGGGCGGTCCTCGAGGGCCCGGCTCGCGAGGTCGTGCCCGTGACGGTCGTCATTCCCGGCTGGGACTGCGAGGAGACGGGGGGCACGATAGAGGAGAACGCCGCGATCAAGGCGCTCGCAGCGGCCCGTGCGACCTCGATGCCCTGCGTCGCCGACGATACGGGGCTGTTCGTGTCCGCTCTCGGAGGCGCCCCCGGCGTGTACTCGGCGAGGTACGCAGGCTCCTCCGCAAGCTATGCCGACAACGTGGCCAAGCTCCTGCGCGTGCTCATGTGGGAGGAGGGTGCGTCACGGCAGGCCTTCTTCAGGACCGCGGCGGCGTTCGCCAGCCCCGGAGGCGGCCTGGTGACGGCGACAGGCGAGGTGGAGGGCATTATCCTCGAAAGACCTGCAGGCGACGGGGGCTTCGGCTACGATCCCGTCTTCTTCGTGCCTTCGCTGGGCTGCACCTATGCGGAATGCCCCGCCTGCGAGAAGAACGCCGCGAGCCACAGGGCGAGGGCCTTCACGAAGCTCTCCTCCCTCATCCCGCCTGATCTGTAGCCCGCAGGGGGGTCAGAACTCAAGCGCCGTTTCGCTGGAGCCCGGGGAAAGCTCCATGTGGACGGCCCGGTGCATCTCGGCTGCGAGCCTGTGCATCTCGTCGGACGACGCGTCCGGTTCGTCGAAGGCGAGGACAGCGAGAGCCTCGTCCGCCTTCCTGAGCCGCGCCGACACGATCGAGGCCAGGCTGAAGAGAAGCCTGGAGGCGGTGTACGGGTTCTTCAGGAGCAGCTTCGGGAAGTCGGGCCTTCCGAACCTCAGGAGGCTCCCGTCGTTCTGGCATCTCACGCAGGCCGACCTGGGCGACCCGTCGAGGAAGGACAGCTCGCCGAAGACGTCGCCCCTGTTGAGCAGGGCGAGCACGAAGTCCTCGCCGGCGGTTTCCTCGTAGACCTTGAAAACCCCGGATTCGACGATGTACAGGTCTCCACCGCCCTCGCCCTTGCGCAGCACGGCAGTGCCAGCCCCCGCCTCCATCCTTGTGCATTCGGACAGGATCTCGGCCTCCTCGGAGGCGCTGAGCTGCGGGAAAACCCTCTTCACACCGGACATTGGCACCCCCCGGTTCTAGAGGAGATCCGATTCTCCGGAATCGCCCACCTGCGACCGCACCGAGCTCCGGATTCCGGAGATGAGCCTGCGGAGCTCGGAGAGCTCTCTGTTGTCGCGCTCCCTGGCCATCCCCGCCATCTTCTCGTCGACGCTCCTGAGCCTGCCGGACATCATGCGCCCGAGGAAAACCAGGATGAGCAGCCCGAGATACGGGTTGACGGACTGGAGGAGGGCGAAGCTCTGGCGGCTCATGCGGAGTATCTCGGATTCGCCCTCGGAGATGACCGTGGCCGATCTGGGGCTCCCGTCGAGGAACGACATCTCGCCGAACACGTCCCCCTCGTACAGCTGGGCGAGCACGAAATCCTCGCCCGTGCGCTGGTCCGTCACCTTCAGACAGCCCCTCAGCAGCACGAAGAAGTCCGTCGACTGCTCGCCCTGGGTGACCAGGGCGCCGCCGTCGCTCACCTTGACGAGCTCGCAGAAGGACTGGAAGGAACTGCTCTCTAGCGGGTGGAAATCCCCGAACATCTCCTGAGTGTTCATATTGCTTCCCTCCGGAGGACACGGGTGGGCCGTCTCCGCAAAACATTCCGATTATGGGGAAAGAAGATGCCGGACGGAACCTCGGATATGTCTGAAGATGCCATGCTCCGGCCCTCGATAAGGGCGGCGGTCCCGGAGGACATGCCTGAGCTTGCAGAGATCTCCCGCGCGACATGGGACGGGGGCGACTACCTGGAGGCCGTCGCGGCCTCGTGGATCGCAGGGGGCGGCATGTATTCCGGCATCGTCGCCGGAAGGCTCTTCGGATGCTACAAGATCACGGTGATGCCGGGGCGGGTGGCATGGCTCGAAGGGCTGCGCGTGCATCCCTCGATGAGGGGCAGGGGCCTCGGGAGGCTTCTCTCCGAGGACTGCTTCAGGAGGGCCCGGGCGCTGAGGGACGAGGGCGCCGTCGACTGGGTGGAGTTCGAGACCTACTACCACAATTCCGAGAGCATCGCCATCGCGGAATCCTGCGGGTTCGAGCGGGTCGAGGCATTCCGGCTCCTCTGCCGGGCATCCATCCCGCACGAGGGTGCTGCGCCCGCAGTCGTCGTGCCCCTCGAGGAACGCGACCTGAGGCCGTACCCGACGCGGGTCCCGCTGGGATGGAAGGCGATTCTCAGGGCCGAGGACACGGCCGGGGCGATCGCCGGGCTGTGCGAAGTGCGGGAGGCCTCCGGACTGAGGTTCATGTCCAGGCCCGGGGAGAACACCTTCACGCTCTGCGCCTCCGCCCTGGAGGACCCGGTGGAGGCCGGACGGGCCGCGGCACGCGCCGCCCATGCCTCGGGTGACGATACCGTCGAGATCATGCTTCCGGGTGGAGCCGCCGCTGCCGAATCCCTGCTGATGTCCGACGGCTGGAGCTACTGGGAGGAGCCCGGGGAGCCCAATGCCTGGGTCTTCAGGATGAGATGAGCCTAAAGGCCGAGAGGATCGATTCGAGGATCTCCGCCCTGCGGGAGTAGTGCCGGGACGCCAGGCTGTCGACATGCCCCGGCCCGTGTTCGGACACCCACGAACCCACGAGAGACACGTTCCTCATCTCGGCCGGGCTCGGGTCGGGCAGGCCGTTTCTCCGCAGGGAGCCGGCGTAACGGGCGCATGCCGCGAGCCTCTCGCGGACCGTGCCTATCTCCAGCCGCCATCTGATCACCACGTCCTGCCAGAGGAGCTGCCTGTTCCCGGGGCAGTTCTCCAGTCCCTGCTCGAGGAGCTTCATGCCCTCCTCGGGCATGCCGAGGTTGACCGCGAGGTGATAGGCCCCGTCCTCGTATGCCTGCCAGAAGTCCGGCTTCAGCCTCACGATGAGCCAGATCTGCGGCAGATAGTCGGCTATCGCCGTCCAGTCGTATCCCTGGTACATCATTATGTGATGGTAGTCGTCCATCTGGAGGTAGAGAACCTCGGCCGCTATCAGTCTGATCTGGTCGAGACCGGTCTCCGCAGGACCCATGGTGCCTGACGGGCTCCAGCGCCTGATCCCGTCGAGCGGCTGGACCGCGGCGGCAGCCAGGGCCAGGGAGACGATGGCGGCTATAAGTGGTGCATGCCGCCTCACTTCCGCCTCCTGAGCCCGGAAAGCATCAGGATGCCGGCGGCCGCGGAGGCCAGCACGACGGAATCCCTGGCCATGAAGCGCCATCTCTCCGGCGTGGCCCAGGGCTGGCTGAAGAACCACCCGGTTCCATGGTTTTCTTCGCCCGGCGGGTGCAGGTGGCGATCCGCGCCGAAGCCGGCGGAGTCGATCGCGGCATATCCGTGAGCGCCCTCGGCACCGTGGTCGTGCCCGTCGGGAGGGGACTGCCCCAGCACGAGCATCAGGGCGAGGAGCCCGGCGGTCACGCGCGAATCTCCAGCGTGAGCCTCACTTGAGGTCCCTCCTGCGGAACACTGCCATTGCCAGCGACAGCATGAAGGATGTGTAGGCGAGCCCGTACACCGTGGCGAGCAGGAAGTATGCGGTCGGAACAGGTATCCTGTGTGCGACGGGGTCCTTGATGTGGAACACGTCCATGCGCGGCAGCAGCACCCTCACGACCTCCATGACACGCTCCGCGCCCGGCAGGAGGGCAGTGAACTGGGCGGGGGTCATCTGGCAGACGATGAAGAGGAGTAGCGTCAGCGGCGCGTTGAGCGGAGGCGATGTCCAGAAGCTGAAGAAGAGCACGACCGCCAGCAGGAACCAGCCCTCCGCCAGCAGGAGCAGGGAGGCGGGCAGCAGGGCCTCGGGAACATAGTATCCGTTCAGGCCCAGGATGAGGCCCAGGCAGGCGCACCACACGACCACCGCCGCAGTCTGGACGAGAGCCGCTCCGGCGAATCTGCCCAGCACGTACTGGGCTCTCGAGAGCGGCACCGCCAGGAGAGGCATCACGGTGCGGGTCTCTCTGTCCCTCGGGAACATGTTGGAGGCCAGCCCTATGGCCAGCAGGAGCGAGCCGATCTCGATGCCGAAGAGGCCCATGTCTATCATGAACCTGCCCTCGCCGGCGACGTCGTACGAGGGGATGGAGCCGATCCCGGCCAGGGCGATGAGAGTGACCAGGGCTATGCCCCAGAAGGTGCGGCGCCTGGTGAGCCCCTTCAGGGTCATCAGCGCGAAGGCCCGGATGGTGCTCAACGCTCCTCACCACCCGAAGTCGCCCTGAGGAAGACCTCCTCGAGTGACAGGATCTCCCTGCCCACCTCCTCGATCTCCCCGCCGGAGGCCCTTATCCGGTCTATCGCCGCCTGGAGGTCCGGGAGATCGACCAGTTCCTCGGCGACTCCGGCTCCCGGCTTCCGATACGAGATCCTGTGCCTGTTCTGCGAGCTGAGGAGCTCGCTCATCGAACCCTCCCTGACGACCCGACCGCCGGCGAGTATCAGGGCCCGGGAGCATATCGTCTCGATGTCGGAGAGGATGTGCGAGGAGAGGAAGCATGCGGCGCCCCTCGAGTTCTCCTCGAGGAGAATGTCCCTGAACTCCTTCCGGGCCAGCGGATCGAAGCCCCCGGTGGGCTCGTCCATCACCAGGAGCTCCGGGGAGCCCTGGAGGGCAAGAGCAAGGCTCAGCTTCTGCCTCATGCCCTTCGAGAGCCTGCGTATCCTGGCCCTTCCCCAGTTGTCGAGGCCGACCCTGCCGAGCATGCGGGCCGAGTCGCCGCAGCTCCACGGGATGTGCCTCATCGACGCGAAGAACGATAGGTATTCCTCGGGGGTGAAGGAATCCTCGTAGTCGGGATTCTCGGGGATGTAGCCCATCCTGCGCCTGGCTTGCGGGGAAGCGGGCGGACGGCCGAAAACCTCCATCCTGCCGGATGACGGCGCCAGCAGGCCGAGGATGCACTTCATCGTAGTGGTCTTCCCGGCGCCGTTGGGGCCCAGGAAGCCCAGTATGCCGCCGGGCTCGAGTTCGAACGACACGTCGGACACGGCCTGGAAGCTGCCGAGGCCGCTCTGCCTCGGGTACTTCTTCGAGAGTCCCTCCACCCTGAGAACAGGATCCATCGCTCTCCAATCCGAAAACGGGACGCACGGGCATTATTATCATCAAGACAGCGGGCCGCGGAAACCCTATCTTCGGAGACGCCGCTCCGCCACGGACCGGCGCGCATGATGAACCGGAAGGAGTACCGGATGCCCTCGCAGCCCCATGGTGGCCGCCTCGTACAGAGGCAGGCCGAGCTCTCCGACAACCCGGGCCTCCTCGAGGAGGCCTCGTCCCTGCCTTCATTCCCGCTCAACGAACGGGAGGCCTGCGATCTCGAGATGATAGGTTCCGGCGCGATGAGCCCGCTCGAGGGCTTCATGCGCAGGGAGGAGTACGAGCTCGTCCGCGACGAGATGCGGCTCCCCCAGGGCCCCGTCTGGAGCCTCCCGGTCACGCTGTCCCTCAAGGAGGGCATGAACGCGCCCGCCGCCGGTGCCCGGATGTGCCTTCACGATCCGTCGGGTGCTGTCAGGGGCGTGATCGAGGTGGAAGACACGTTCAGCGCGGATCTGCGGCTGGAGGCCGAGAGGACACTTACGACGGCCGACCCGGCGCATCCCGGTGCGGCCTATCTCCTCGGGCTGGGGGGGACCTATGTGGGGGGCCGGGTCACGAGCATCAGGGACAGGGCCTCCGAGCCCTTCCACAGATACAGGCTCGATCCGGCCGAGACGCGCGTTCTCTTCCGCGAACTGGGGTGGGAGTCGATCGTGGCCTTCCAGACCCGCAACCCCGTGCACCGGGCCCACGAGTACATCCAGAAGAGCGCACTGGAGATAGCCGACGGCCTCCTGCTCCACCCGCTCGTAGGGTCGACCAAGGACGACGACATCCCCGCCGATGTCAGGATGGCATGCTACGAAGTGCTGCTCGCAGGCTACTTCCCCAGGGGCAGGGCGGTCATGAGCGTGTTCCCGGCGGCCATGAGGTATGCCGGGCCGAGGGAGGCCGTCTTCCATGCCCTCGTCAGGAAGAACTACGGCTGCACCCACTTCATAGTCGGCAGGGACCATGCCGGCGTGGGCAGCTACTACGGCACCTACGACGCTCAGCTCATCTTCGGCCGTTTCCAGCCCGGCGAGCTGGGCATCACGCCCCTGTGCTTCGAGCATTCCTTCTTCTGCCGGACGTGCGGCGGCATGGCCACAACCAAGACCTGCCCCCATCCCGACGAGGCGCATATGGTGCTCTCGGGCCGCAGGGTCAGGGAGATGCTGGCGGCGGGGGAGATCCCGCCGGCGGAGTTCACCAGGCCCGAGATAGCCAGGATCCTCGTGGAATGGGCATCGGGAAGGAGCAGGGCATGACGGGGACGATCATATCGGTTGCAGGCGGTGATTCCGACGTATCCAGGCTCGATGCGCTCGGAGCGGAGCTGTCCTCGCGCGGAGCGGGCGTGGAGGTCGTCCACCCGCAGAGCGGGAACGGGCTTCGGGATGCGTCCGTCTGCGCAGCCCTGGCCAGGCACGGCGTCACGGTGATCACCTCCCTGGGCGGATTCGGACCCACGGACGATTTTCGCGTCGTGTCGACCGACCTTGCCGAGATTGGCGACGCCGAGCGGCTCGATTCCCTTCTCAGGAAGCTCGAGCTGGCCGGGATCGTGCCACCTCCGGCCGGTCGCGCCGGTGCCGAGGAGGATGCAGTGAGGGAGAGGCTCCGCAGGCTCGGATACCTCTAGGATTTGTGATTCCGTCGCGGGAGGTTCCTTTGAAGACGCTCAAGCTGAAGCTCGACGACGAAATGGCCGAGAGGCTCTCCAGGGTCGCCGCAATGGTCGGCTACTCATCGCCGGAGGAACTGGCGCTCCATGTCGTGTCGCGCGAGCTCGACAAGCTCGACCCCGGTGCAGGCGAGTCCGAGGAGGACCTGAAGCGCAGGCTCAAGGGGCTGGGCTACATGGCCTGACGGGTCCGCACCCTCTTCAGCGCCGACGCGAGCGCGAACCATGCAGTGGCTGCCACGCTCGAGAAGATCACATACCAGGCGAGCCATCCGGCCCTGATGCCGGCCATCTCGTAGGAGGCCTGCTCCAGGCCGATCCTGCCGTCGAAGCGGTGCGCCGAGCCCTCCACGATGCGGATCGAGGGGTCGAGCAGGGCGGATGGCGTCCGGGCCGTCGTGAAGCGGGAGACAAGCGGCATCCCGGGCTCTCCCGGACCGGTGTCGATCCTGATGCCGTCCACCGTCACCGCTCCCCGGCCTCCGCCTGCGATCCTGAACGAGGCGGTCTCGGGGGATGCACCCCTGACCACGGGAGGGACGACCCCCTCTCCCGCGACTTCGACCGCGGAATCGGAACCGATCGTCACGACAGCGTCATCGCGCGGGAAGGCGAGGCCGTACCTGGCCCGGATCTGCCCGTAGGCCGCGGAGAACGGAAGAGAGGCGAGGAGCACGGGGGGCACCAGGGCGAGAAGGAGGACAACGGTCCTCCAGAGCGACGAGAGGGCCAGCCTCGCGACAGTGACTGGATCCTCGACATGGAGCAGCATGCCGGCCATCCTGGAGAGGGCCGATCTGAGAAGAGAGCCCAGGTTCCGCGGCGAGGCCATGCGGAAGGCCTCGGCCATCAGAACGCCGGCAGGAGCCGAAAAGAGCGCCATCCCCGCCATCGGTCCGGCGCCCCCCGCGATGCCGGCCACGGGGTCGAGGACGGCTGCAATGAGGCGGGAGGCGGCCGGGACCATGCTATCCATCCCCGAGGTCCCTCCCCGGCGGCAGGGTGGTGGATCCCAGGAATGCGCAGGCCGTCCTGCCTATGTCACGCAGCGCCGGTGACGCCCCCGGAAGAGGCATGCTGGAGAGGAGGACGCCGGGCACTGCGTCCGGGTCCATGCAGTGGTCGCCGCTCCATGGATCGGTGTTGTCGGATATGACTTCCTCGGAATAGCCTCCCAGGGAGGTGTCCCAGGAGGACCTGTAGCCGGATGCGTAGCCGACCAGCATGTCGGGGGCGTGGGCGGGCAGCCCTGCGACTCTGCCCCCGCCCAGGATCCTGACGCTGCTCACGGGATGGAGCCCGGTCGCCGGATCGACGGCGGAGAGCAGCCCGGTGGCTATCCTGTCGAGGAGGGCCGCTGCCTGGGTCGGGTCGACGGACCCGCCTTCCTCCCTCCCGCGCAGGTTCAGGTAGAGGCTGTTGATGCCGAGCCCGTAGGCCGAGGTCGAGCTCCAGTCGGTCCCGGCGAACATCTCGCCGCGGGCCGCCACCGGATCGAAGAGCCTCGCGTATCCCTCCGCGGCCAGCCAGGAGTTGAGGTTGAAGCCCCTGCGGAACGGCGAGAATCCGTGGTCGGAGAAGACGAGCAGCATGGTGTCGCCGTCCATAGCCTCCATGGCCTCGCCCACCGCTCCGTCCAGCATCGAGTAGAGCCTCGGCACGATCCCCCTCGCCCCGTCCATCACCGTGTTGTGCGTAGGGCTGAGGCCGTCGACGTCCCTGTAGAACATGTGGACGTTGAGGTCGAGGGTGCTGAAGTAGAAGAAGAAGAGCCCGTCGTCGAACCCGCCCAGGCCCTCCCTCATCAGGGACAGCTGCTCGTCGTAGAGGTCGCAGGCCTGGCCCAGATAGGACATGTCGTCCAGCACGCCCCGCGAGAGGGCCTTGGTGTCCTCGGGGAAGCCCTTGGTGTGGAACGGGCCGAGGGAGAAGGCGAGATCGGGCGCGAACCCGCGGGGCGAGCATATGGGGAGGGAGGGATGCGACGGGTCCATGTTGAGAGGGCTCACGTAGAGCTCGAGGTGCGGAGAGACGGACCGGAGATGGAACCTGGCGATGGATCTCACCTTCGAGAGCCCTCCGAGCATCCCGAACTCCACCGGCACCCAGCCGCTCCATTCGCCCCTCCCGAGCACCGCCGAGCCGGTGCCGGTATCGACGAGCACCCCGTCGGAGGCCGGGTCGGCCGTGACGGTGATCCATGCCCTGCAGGGGGGGGAGCCATCCCTGAAGCCGTCCGGAGGGCCGTCGAGCGGGCAGGAGTAACGCCCGTCCTCCGCCCTGACGGCGATCACCAGGCCTCCCGCGGTGTCGTCGCTGATCCTCATGGGGTTGTCGGTGAAGAAGGTGAAGCTGCCCTGGCTGCCCCTGACGTCCGGGGTCCCCAGGCCGCAGAGTATCCTCGCACCGTGCGCCGACACGGGCGGGAAGTCGACGGGGAGCTTCATCAGCGTCACCGGCATGCCGTCGCCGCGCAGGTGCTTCCAGAAGGGGTCGCCCGCCCGGAGGAGCCTTGTGGCGGACCCCTCGAGGGGGAGCCTGAGGGAGCCGAGTCTCAGGTCACGTCCTCCCGGTTCGACCGCCGAAGTGGAGAGGTAGGGAGCAAGAGTCACGGGGTCGCGGTGTATGAAGTCGAATATCCCGTGGCTCTCGGGGCCAGTTCCGGTGATGAAGCTGGACCATGCCACCGGGCTCTGTGGCGGGAATTCCGTGCGCAAAGGGGAGAACGAGCCCATCCGGGCGAGCCTCGAGCAGTTGGGCATCAGCCCGGCATCCATGTACGACCTGGCGAGCCCCGGGTCCATCCCGTCGATTCCGATCAGGATCACCCTGCGGGCACGGCCCGTGCGGAACCTCCCCGCGCACGAGAATGCCAGGGCGGCTGCCGGCGCCAGGGCGGCGAGTCGCAGGAACTCCCTCCTCCTCATCGCGGATCCCCTCCCAGCAGCGGTCTGCCGTCCATGTACGGAGGCGCGTCTAGTCCCAGCGCCCTCATCACGGTGGGAGCGATGTCGCGGATCGACGCCGGGCCTGCCAGCCTTGCATTCGAGGCAAGGATTCCCGGGACGAGGGAGCTGTCATGGCAGTGGTCGCCCGTCCAGCGGTACGGGTTGGGATGGACGGCGGACAGGCCCGTGCCCCCGGTCACGCTGTGCCAGGACGACCTGAAGCCCGCATGTGTCCCGACAACCAGGTCGGGCGCCCTTACGACATAGGGGCCCCGATAGGCATCCGAGGCCCTGGCGACAGATTTGACCGGTCTGCGGCCGTCTGGTGCCGCGAGCGCGAGGAGCCTCTCCGAGATCCCATCCATGACCGAGGCGGCCTCTTCTCCGGGATCCACGATGCCCCGGGATTCGCGCCCCTTCATGTTGAGCATGATCCCGGCCAGGCCGAGCGAGTAGGCCTTCGTCCGGGACCAGTCCACCCCCGACAGGTCTTCCTGCGGAGGGGTGACCCCCTCGCGGAACACCAGGAACCCGTTCTCGAAAAGGAACCTGTTGAGGTCCAGACAGGTGTCGAAGGCCGTGAAGCCGTGGTCGGACATCACTATCAGGAGGTCGTCGCGCCCCAGTGCGTCGACGGTCTCGCCTATGAGCGCGTCCATACGCTCGTAGGCGTCGCCGACCGGGGTCCCGCGACCGTCGCCCGCGGCCCAGCAGACGTGCTGTATCCTGTCGGGCGTGTCGAAGACGCAGACCGCCAGCCCCCGTCTCACCCTGCGCAGGGCGTCGCGGAGCATCCCGCGCCTCTCCTCGAAGATCGACCACGCCTGGGACAGGAACTGCCGTTCGGAGAGCGCCCCGTTCATCAGGGCCCACGTGTCCTCGGCGAGCCCGAGGGTCGCGTAGCTGCCGGACGGGGTAGTCGAGGCAAGGTATCTCGAATAGAGCACGGGGGACGATATCGGGAACGGAGGAGACCAGGGATCGGGGTGGATGGCGGAGACATAGAGCGCGGGGGCGTCTCCGGCGGTAAGGCAGAGCCTCGCCACGCCCCTGGCCGAGGGCCCGCGGGTGATGCTGCGATACGAGAGCCTCACCCAGTCCGAGAGCACTCCCGGCTCGAGCCGGACAGGGGCACCCGTCCCGATCCGCGCCGACCACCTTCCCGACTTCTCTGCCAGATGGACCTCCAGCGGCCCGTAGCCCGACGGGGGGCCTTCCAGCACCCCCCCCCAGCGCCGCCTGCCTGTCGGGGAGAGAACGGCCTCGATGCCGCCGGGGAGCTCTCCCTCACGTTCGCCGAAAAGCGTGTAGAGACCCTGGGTCCCCCGGAGGTCGGGCACGCACATGCCGCTGAGGAGGTACCCGTCCAGCGGACCAGGGGGATACGTCACGGGGACCCTGAGCACGACCGAACGGAGTCCGAAGGCGCCGAGCAGCTCCCAGAAGGGCCTGGAGCCCCTGAGGCCCCGGACCGTGTCCCTTCCCCGGCGGGTGCGCACCGTCTCCACGGAGGACAGCACAGGGGCGTATCTGGCCCTGTCGGGCGCCAGGAAGTCGAAGATGCCGTGCTTCCCGGGGTCGACACCGGTCTGGAAGGTGGTCCAAGCCACCGGGGATATGCCGGGAGTGGTCGTGGCGAGTTCCGCGAGGGTTCCCGCGCCGGCGAGAGCGGCGAGGCGGGGCATCCTGCCCTCCGCGGCAAGCCTGGCCGCGATCGCAGGGGAGAGGCCGTCGAGGCCGAGCACCACCACGCGCTTCGCAAGGGGCCGGTTCGGTATCCGCGACCTCAGCAGAGCCCTCCTGGCGGACACGAACGGCCATATCAGCAGGGAGAGCATGGAGAGGGCGACCGCGTTGAGCACGGCAAGGAAGGAGGTGGCAACCCCGAACCCGGCCCCCGGCCCGACATAGGCAGGGGAGACCCCGGGAAGCAGGAGCAGGGGCAGGGCCAGCAGGAGCAGCGGCTTCAGGCGATCCTCCTCGATTCGTGTAGCCGGTATTATACTCGGATCATTGCTGTCGGTGAAGCTCTTCACCCGAACCGGGAGGTCCGGAAGATGCGCGGGAGACTGATCGCTGCCGTTGCAGCAGCCCTTGCCCTGGCCGGGTGCGGGGGCCCGAAGCTGGAGGTGGCCAACGATTCCGGCGTTCCGATCACCGGCATCTCGGTCGAACTCTCGGGCTCGTCTTACGAATGGGATTCGATGGAGGCCTCCTCTTCCGTCTCCCGCGACCTGCGTGGTCCGGTCTCCGGACAGCTCGTGATCTCGTACACCAGCGGGATCACTTCGGTCTCCGACACGCTGGCGATCCCCCCGGAGTGCGAGGACGCATCTTCCGTCTCGATCTGGATATCCGGCGACGCCACCAGCGTCAGGTACGACATCTGAACCACCCCGCCAGGGAGCGGCGCCACGCCTGACTCCACGGAGCTGGACACCGACATGCATTCTGAACGGGTTCTGGGCATAGATCTGGGTTCCGTGAGCGTAAAGCTCGCACTGGTCGAGAACGGCGCGATCACGCGCACTGTCTACAGGCGTCATCTCGGCCGCCCCTACGAGACCCTCGGGATCATCCTCCCCTCCATCCCCGGCTGGAGCACCATCGCGGCATGCGTAACGGGCTCCGCCGCAAGGGCTGTCGGAGCCATCGCAGGCGCACGGCCGGTGAACGAGGTGGTGGCGCTCGCGGCGGCCATCTGCAGGCTGCATCCCGAGTTCGGGTCGGTGATCGAGATGGGGGGGCAGGATTCCAAACTCCTGCTCTTCAGGATCGAAGGCAGGAAGTGCGTCTTCGACGATTTCTCGATGAACTCCGTCTGCGCGGCCGGAACCGGCTCCTTCCTCGACCAGCAGGCCACGCGGCTGGGCATGGACGCCGAGGAACTGGGGATGCTCGCCCTCCGGTGCCCGCACCCGCCCAGGGTGGCAGGGAGATGCAGCGTATTCGCCAAGTCCGACATGATACACCTCCAGCAGGTGGGCACCCCTCCCGAGGACATCGTAGCCGGGCTCTGCCTGGCAGTCGCCAGGAACTTCAAGAGCATCATAGCGGGCGGGAAGGAGTTCAGGCCTCCTGTGGGCTTCGTGGGCGGAGTCGCGTCCAACGCCGGCATGGTGAGGGCCTTCGGCGAAGTCCTGTCGGAATGCAGGGGAGGCATCACGGTCCCCTCCCACTCGGCCGAGCTCACCGCTGCAGGCGCGGCGCTCTGCGCCGAGGACGACCAGATATTCATCGCCGGGGAGCAGTTCACGGGCCTCCTCGCGGGCCTCGGTGCCGATCCCGAACCGGCCGGCAGCCACCCCCCTCTGATGAAGCACAGGGGCACGCCGCCGCCTTCCTTCGTGCCTGCGGCACCTGGAGCCGGCGCGGGGTACCACCTCGGGATAGACGTTGGTTCCATAAGCACGAACCTGGCCGCCATCGACGAGGCGGGGCGCCTCGCCGCCCGCGAGTACCTCATGACGGCGGGCAGGCCCATCGAGGCCGTCAAGAAGGGCCTTGCGCTGGTGGGCGCGACTCTCGGCGAGGGGGCGAGAATCCTCTCCGCGGGCGTCACCGGATCCGGCCGCTACATGATCGGCGACTTCACGGGAGCCGACACCGTGGTCAACGAGATCACCGCGCAGGCCAGGGCGGCCGTCGAGGCCTGCCCCGACGTGGATACCGTGTTCGAGATAGGCGGTCAGGACTCCAAGTACATAAGCATCAAGGGCGGCAGGGTCGTCGACTTCGAGATGAACAAGGTCTGTGCCGCCGGTACCGGATCGTTCCTCGAAGAGCAGGCGGAACGTCTCGGACTGGGCATCCGGGAGTTCGGGCCGGTGGCCCTCGAGGCTCCGGCCCCTTCCGGGCTCGGCGAGCGGTGCACCGTCTTCATGGAGAGCGACGTGGTCGCCCATCAGGCCGCGGGAGCCCCCGTCGAGGACATCGTGGGCGGCCTGTGCTATTCGATAGTCCAGAACTACCTCCACAGGGTGGTCGGTGACAGGAAGCCCGGCCGCAGGATCCTCTTCCAGGGCGGCACGGCGTACAACGCCGGCGTGGTTGCAGCCTTCAACTCAGTCCTCGGCAGACCCGTGACGGTCCCTCCTGACCACGACGTCACCGGCGCCATCGGGGCCGCGCTGATCGCCAGGGACAGGTCTGCCGGGAAGCCTTCGTCCTTCCGCGGTTTCGGCCTCTCCGGGACCTCCTACACGCAGTCCAGCTTCGTGTGCGAGGGCTGCCCCAACCGTTGCGAGATCCACTCGGTCGGGTTCGACGACGGCAGGCGGCTCCATTACGGCGGCAGGTGCGAGAAGTACGAGACGGGCAGGAGACCGGCCGGCGGGAAGGGCGTCAACCTCTTCCCGATCCGTGAGGAGATCCTGCTGCGGGGCTACACGCCGCCTGATCCCGGCGCCGACCCTTCGAGGCTCGTCGGCATCCCCAGGGCACTCTGGTTCTGGGAGTTCTTCCCCTTCTTCAGGAAGTTCTTCGAGTCCCTCGGTTTCGGGGTGGTGCTGTCGTCGCCCTCGACCGGGGCCACCGTGCACAAGGGAGTCGAGAACGTCGCTGCCGAGACCTGCTTCCCCGTGAAGATCGCCCACGGCCACGTGCTGGATCTCCTCGAACGGGGTGTCGGCAGGGTCTTCCTCCCGTCCATGCTCAGGGCCTTCAGGCACGAGGGATTCGAGGAGGCTCAGAACTGCCCGTACGTCTCGGGTTCTCCCTACGTCATCGAATCCTCCCTCGGGCTCGCCGGAAGGGGAATCGGGGTGCTGGCCCCCGTTCTCGACTTCACAGGGCAGACTTCGGACTGGAAGGCCGCGATGATCTCTCTGGGCGAGTCTGTGGGATGCACTTCGGGCGAGGCCTCGAGGGCCGTCGAGGAGGCTCTGGCGGCGCAGCACTCGTTCGAGCGGTCCATCCGGGATGCCGGAAGGGAGGCTCTCGCCGCTCTGCCCGAAGACGGCACGATGCTCGTGATCGTGAGCAGGCCCTACAACGGATGCGACCCCTCCGTGAGCTCCGATCTCCCCGCCAAGCTGTCGCGCATGGGGGTCGGTGTCATGCCCGCCGAGATGCTCGACCTTCCGATGAGGGAGACTGCAGCACTCTGCCCCGACATGTACTGGCACTACGGCCAGAAGATCCTGGCCGCGGCCCTGGCCGTGAAGAGGGATCCGAGGCTCCGCGCCGTCTATCTCACGAACTTCGGCTGCGGGCCGGATTCCTTCATCCACCACCACTTCTCGTCCCTCATGGAAGGGACGCCGTTCCTCACCCTGGAGGCCGACGAGCACTCGGCCGATGCCGGGATGATCACGCGCTGCGAGGCTTTCCTCGATTCCCTCCCCGCCTCGGCTGGGGAGAGTCGGGCATGCATCACTGAATTCCCCGGGAGGCGGGCAGGAGAAGCCGTCGGCCGCACGATCTGGGTCCCCAGGCTCGGTCACGGCACGGCGCTCGTGGCCGCCGCGGCCAGGAGGAGGGGGCTCGACGCCAGGGAGATGCCGGAGACGGACCGCGAGACGGTAGCTCTCGGAAGGACCGTCACATCGGGCAAGGAGTGCTATCCCGCCATCATCACTTCGGGCAACATGCTTAAGGTGCTGGGGGAGAACGATCCCGACCGCACGGCATTCTTCATGGGCACTGCATCGGGCCCCTGCCGGTTCGGCCAGTACTGCACATACCACAGGATACTGCTCGACCGGTCGGGATACTCCTCCGTGCCCATCATCACCGCCTCCTCCAGGGATTCCTACACTTCGGTGCCAGGCCTCGATTCGCCGTCGTTCCAGCTCGACCTGCTCCGCGGCACGACCTGTGCCGACATCCTCAAGGCCGCGTACAGGCGCACGAGCCCGTACGAAGCCAGGGAAGGCGACGCAACGAGGGCGTTCACCACCGCCATGTCCCTGGTGGAGAGGGCCATGGAGAAGGGAGAGGGCCTGGGCGAGGCCATGCGGAAGTCGGCAGGCCTCTTCGGCCGGATCCCCCTTTCGGGCGTCGAGAGGCCCCTGGTTCTTGTCTTCGGTGAGATCTACGTCAGGAACGATCCATACGCGAACTCCTGGACGGAGGACCGGATCGAGGCGCTCGGCGGGGAGGTCCTGCCGACCTGGGTGCTGGAGTGGTTCGAGTTCGTCAACCACACGTTCATGACGCGCGCCCTGCGTTCGAGGAAGCCCGCGGACATCCTCAGGGCGGCGGCCAAGAGCCTGCTCATCAAGTATGTCAAACGAGACCTGGAACGCCCCTTCGCAGGGCTGCTTGCCGGACGGCACCACCCCGGGGCCGCCGAGGTTCTCGAAGCCGCCGGACCCTACATGAAGGAGAACATCGGGGGGGAGGCGATACTCTGCATAGGGGCGCCCGTGGCCCTCGCCCGGAGGGGGGCGATCGACGGGGCCGTCAACGTGCTCCCGTTCACCTGCCTGCCCGGGACGATCGTCACCGCGATATCGAAGCGCCTACGCAGGGATCTGCCCGGCCTGCCGTGGCTCAACCTTGCCTTCGACGGCCAGGAGGATACCGACAACGACGCGAGGCTGGAGGCATTCATGTTCCAGGTCAGGAGCGGCGCAGCAGCACGCGGTTCTTCCCGCCGCGCCGGATCCGATGCCCCCGCGGGCCGCCCCGGCGACCCGGCCCGCAGCCATTCTGAGGAAAGGAAGGCTCCCGCATGGGACCTGAGGGACTCCTAGACTTCCTGGCAGCCTCGCCCACTTCGGGGCATGCCGTCGGGAAGGCCTGCGACCTGCTGCGCAGCGGCGGGTTTTCCGAAACAACCGAATACGGGCTGCTGGACGGGCAGCTCCCTGTCGAGTTCTTCGTCAGACGCGGCACCGGCTCCCTGATCGCGGCCAGGCTCGGAACGGATGAACCATCCACCGCAGGCTTCAGGATCGCATGCGCGCACACGGACTTCCCCGGACTCCGCCTGCGCAACAACCCGGTAAGGCAGGCAGGCGGCCATTCCGTCCTGTCCGTGGAGATCTACGGTTCACCCATACTCTCGACATGGTTCGACAGGGACCTGGGCCTGGCGGGCACGGCTGTCCACAGGGAGCAAGGCGGCCGCCTCCGCACCGTGCCGTTCCGCATCCCCGGGATGGCGGCGAGGATCTCGATGCCCGCGATGCACCTGAACCGGGGGATGAACGAGGATGGATTCTCCTTCAACAAGGAGGACCACATCCAGCCTATCCTGACTTCCGGTTCCTTCTCCGACGGCGAACTGGCGGAGGCCGTCGCGGGCTCCTGCGGGCTGACGGCGGAGGAACTGTCGGGATGGACGGCCCATCTCGTCGATGTCCAGCCGCCGTCCGTCGGCGGGATCAGAGGCGGATTCGTGACGGGACAGGGGATCGACGACCTGGCCATGTGCCATGCCGGGATCGGGGCGCTTCTCTCTGCGGGCAGGGCCCCGTCCACATCGGTCCTGTGCCTGTTCGACAACGAGGAGGTGGGCTCCTCGACCGGCGCCGGCGCCCAGTCGGGATTCCTCGACACCTTGCTGGAATGCATCTCGGGCGGCACCCGGGAGATGCACAGGGCTCTCCTGGCAAGCGTCCTGGTCTCCATCGACGCCGCACATGCCGTCAACCCCGCCTGGGAGTCGAAGTTCGAGCGCGGCAACAGGCCTCTTTCCAACGCAGGTCCGGTGATCAAGGTCAACGCGCAGGAGAGGTATGCAACATCGGCCCTCACGGAGGCCTATTTCAGGGAGTGCGCGTCGGCCGCCGGCTCTCCGGTGCAGGTCTTCGCATGCCGGAACGACATCCCGTGCGGGAGCACCATCGGGCCCATGCTGGCCACCCGGCTCGGAGTCCCCTCCGTGGACGTCGGCAATCCCGTGATGTCGATGCATTCGATAAGGGAATGCACGGGGATCGAGGATCACAGCCGGATGACCGCCGTGCTCGCGAAGCACCTCGAGGGCGCAGTCGGACTCTGAAGTCCGTGTGATGCGCTTCAGGCCAGGTCGATCCTCCTGAACCTGGCGGCAGCAAGCCAGAAGACGGCGGCGGACCACACGACCGCGTAGGCTATCTGCCACGCCGGCGGAGTCGTCGCGAATCCCATAGAGGTGATCATCTCCTGGATAGAGGAATCCGCGGGCCTCAGGCCTGCCATCGCCAGCCGAAGCATCGGGTCCGCCGGGAAGATGAAGAAGCCGGCCGTCGAGACCACTCTCACGGTTTCCGCGAAGGCGCCCTGCGGTACGGCATCCGCCACCTGCGAGACGCTCCCGAGGAAGTTCGACACTCCGGCCACGCCGAGGCAGACGATGATGGAGGCGATCCTGGGGATGAGCAGGGACACCAGTGTGACGAGCGCCAGGTTGGCGGCCGTCCAGAACAGAGGGCACGCGAAGGCCCAGACGATCGCAGCCGGCCTGTAGGGCAGGAATGCGAGTATGGACGCCGACGTACCGTAGAACAGGATCGAGGTGACGATGCAGCAGACCGCGAAGGAAGCCGCGGTCATCCCGGAGAAGTAGGAATTCCTGGAGACCGGCTGGGCTATCCAGTATCCCGCCCTGCCCGCGGAGATCTCCTCGGGGAGAAGGGAGCTCCCGAGTATCATTATGAAGCCCGTCGCCAGCGTAGCCGCCATCGGCACCGTCATGAAGATCACGCCGAAGGCAGTGTCGGGGCTCGCGGCCTCGCCCGGGTCGGTCGTCCTGATCCCCGTGAGCAGCAGCGTCACCAGAAGGGGATAGAGCAGGGCGAGTCCCACGGGGATCGTGATCAGTCGGTTCTTCGACATCTGCTTCATCCCCGCCTCGAAGAGCGCAGCCATGCCCTTCATGCAGCACCTCCACCCGCCAGGCGCACGAAGAGGTCCTCGAGGCTCTCGCGCCTCATCTCCACGGCGGTGAAAGGTATCCCCGAGCCTGCAGCGAGGGCTACGAAACCGGGGAAGGCCCCCTCCGAGACCGTCGCTTCGATCCCGTGATCGCACTCGAAGACCTCGAGGTCCGATCTCCTCAGGAACGCGGCCATCTCGACGGGGGAGGAGGTCTCTATCCTCGCCCTGCCGGTGTGGCGGACGAGCCCGGACAGTTCTCCGGAGGCGACGACCCGGCCCTTCTTCATGAATGCGGCCATGCCGCAGACCGCCTCCACCTCGCCCAGGAGGTGGGAGTTGATGACGATCGTGGAACCTCGCGATGCCTGCTCCCTGACCATAGCTCTCAGCTCGATCCTGGCTTCGGGGTCGAGGCCGTTGGACGGCTCGTCGAGGAAGAGCATCCCGGGCTCGCCGGCGAAGGCCATCGCGAGCGCGGTGCGCTGCACCTGCCCGCGGGACATCTTCGAGAACGGCCGGTTGGCCAGCTCGGTGCAGGAAAGCTGCTCGCACCTTTCCATGAGGTCGGCCTGGGTGCCCCGTCCCCTCACGCGCAGGAGCATGCCGTGCATGACGGCAGGGGTGAGGTTGCCGGGGAACCGGATTATCTCGGGGAGATACCTGACATGCTCTCGCGATGTGGGTATCCTGGAATCGACCCCTCCGATCAGCGCCGTTCCGGAGTCCGGCCTCACCAGCGTCAGGACGGATTTCATGAAGGTGCTCTTGCCGGCCCCGTTGCTCCCGAGCAGGGCGAAGACGGCGCCTCCAGGGATATCAAGGGTCAGGGGCTCGAGCGCCCGGAGGCGCCCGTAGGTCTTGGACAGGCCCTCGACACGAAGAGCTGCAGGCATCATAGCTTGTGTCCATCCATGAGGGTTTCCGGCAAACCGGAGAGGAACATTGGACAAACGGTTCCGGTGGGCAAGAGTTGCGCTCTCGGTCCTCGCCGGGGCGGCGGCGACATGGCTGATGCTGGGCGGGGCCTCCGGCAGGCTGGGCGAGAGGGTGTCGCAGATCTCCGACACCCTGGCATCCACCGATGCATCCCTCCTGGCGCCGGCATTCCTGCTCTACGCGGCCAGCATCTGCATCCGCGCCGTCAGGATGCATCTCCTCAGCAGCGACGGCATCCCATCCACGAAAGCACTCCGGATCACCGCCATCCATGCCGGCCTCGGTCACGCCCTGCCTCTCCGCCTTTCCGACGTTGCACTCGTCGGGCTCCTGCGGGGATACGCATCCGTGCCCGCGGGGCAGGGCACGGGCATCGTCATCATCGCCAAGCTGCTGGATCTCGCGTCTCTCGGCCTGATCGTGTCGGGTGCTATCCTCTACGGAGCCGGGGGCGGGGTGCTCATCGCGGCCTGCGTGGCGGTCGTCGCGGGAGCTGCCGGGATCCTGCTCCTCCCGTTCCTGATGAGGCTCTTCTCCGGCATCGGAGGTCGTTTCAGCCGCGGCAGCCGGGCCAGGGGCTTCATGGATTCCCTGGCGGAGGCATCGGCGATCTGGATGACGTCGAAGCGCAGGTTCGCATGGGCATTCGTGCTCTCCGTCGCCACCTGGGCGGCCAAGATGTCGATGTTCGTGCTGCTGGCGAGAGCGGTCGGGCTCCAGGAGCCTCAGTTCTGGCAGATCTTCCTTGCCGGGGCCGTGACCGACCTTATAATGGCCCTGCCGGTCCACGGGCTCTTCAGCCTGGGTACGGCCGAGGCCGGCTGGACCGCCGGCTTCGCGGTTCTCGGAGTGTCCGGCGAGGGGATAGTGACGGCCGGCTTCGGCGTGCACATCCTCTGGATGATGATGGCCTTCCTCGGGCTGCTCGCGGCTGTGCCCCTGCTCTGGAGCAGCCGCCCGGGACAAGGTGGCGGACATGGCAATCGCTGAGAGGAAGATCGTGGTGGGCGCCGGAGTGGCCGGGCTCACCCTCGCCGAGAGGCTCTGCGCCGGAGGCGGGTGCGAGGTCACCATCCTCGAGGGGGAGGATTCCCCGGGCGGGCTGGCCCGCACCTTCACGCGCGAGGGCTTCCGCTTCGACATCGGCCCCCACCGGTTCCACACCTCCGACACCGCCGTACAGGCGTACCTCCTCGAGATACTCGGCTCCGAGATCACGGCCATCCCCAGGGCCAGCAGCGTCTACATCGCCGGCAGATATCAGGACTGGCCTCTCTCGCTGGGGGGGGTGACGAAGCTGCCCTTCTCGATGCTCCTCCCGTCGGCGCTCGACCTGTTCAGGGTGGGAACCCGCGGGACCCCCGCCAGTTTCGCCGACCACATCATCGCGAGATACGGGCGGAACCTCTACCGGCATTTCTTCAGGGGCTACACCCGCAAGTTCACCGGCCTCGACGGATCGGAGCTGCACACGGACTGGGCCGCCGCAGGGGTGGACAGGGCCGTGATCGACAGGAAGGTGAGGGCCGACAGTCTTCTCTCTCTAGCCAGGAGCCTGGTCTTCCCCTCCCCGGTGACCACGAGCTTCATCTATCCGGAAAGAGGCGGGATACAGAGATTCCCGGACCTGCTGGCCGGGAGGATCGAGGCGTCTGGCGGCACGATACGCCTCTCGACCCGGGTTGCGGGCCTCCTCGAGGACGGGGGAGCCGTACGCGGGGTCAGGCTCTCGGACGGGAGCGAAGTCGAAGGTTCGGAGGTCTTCTGGTCGGCACCCGTCACTGAAGCATACCCCGGGCTCGAACTCCACTTCATGGACACAATCGTCTACAACGTCGCGCTCAGGGCCCGGACGGAAAACTCATACCAGTGGTGCTACTTCGGGGAGCCAGGGATCTGCTTCAGCCGGCTCTCCATCCCCCGCAACTTCAGCGAGGCCATGGTGCCCAGGGGCGCCGACAGCCTCGTGGCGGAGGTGACCTGCCCACCCGGGGATCCGCTCTGGGATTCGCCCTCGTCCATGATCCAGCGTCTGATGGAGGATCTGGGCAGGGTGGGTGCCGCGATGCCGGAGGACATCCTCTTCATCTCGCCCGAGAAGGTCCGGCGGAGCTATCCCGTCTACACGCTGGACTACAAGGAACGCCTCGCCGCGATCCGCCCTCGTGCCGGCCTCAGGCTCCTGGGCCGTTGCGGCACGTTCTGGTACAACAACATGGATCATTCGATCTCCCAGGGTCTTGCCATGGCTTCCGGCGGGGACGTCCCGAGAGAATTCTGGAAGGCTTCTGTCGGGACCTGATAGAACCATCAATACTCCCAGGGTCTGGCCATGGCTTCCGGCGGGGACGTCCCGAGAGAATTCTGGAAGGCCTCCGTCGGGACCGCATGGGACCGTCGACATGCCCGCTGATCCTGTCCATCCTGTAGATCCATGTTTCATCGCTCGTCGCTTGCTGCTGACCAACAGTCCTTCCTGTCTACTCTTCGCTGATCCCTCGATGTTCGTGCTCCGACTGCTGCCGGCCCGTGACCTCCCTGCTGCTTGCAGCTGATCCCGTCCATCGGTGTTCTTCCCCTGCCTGCCCCCGCCTTGACAGCCGGCCCGCCCTGCCCGATCAATAGCCCGTGCGGGTGCAGGAAGGCGGTGTGAATCCGCCGCGGTGGCGCCACTGTGACCGGGGACCCGAACCGATAGCTGCCACTGCCCGGATGGGCGGGAAGGCCGGGAAGGGGATGATCCGGAAGCCAGGATACTGCGCCGCGTGACAGCGGGAACGATCCCTCCGCTCCAGGGGGATCCCCGGGTCCGCCTCCATCCGCACCGAAAGCGGAGGAGGCGGTTTGTTCATCCTGCCCATCATCGCGGTGATCACGGCGGCCGGGGTTGACTCCCGGCCCGTACGCGCGCTCGATCCATCGGGCTCCCCTGTCGCCGGAGCGGCCCTCGAGACCGGGGGCATCGTCTCGATGAGCGGCCCCGACGGCAGCTTCACCGGGCCGGTGATGCCGGGCGACACCGCCCGCGTCAGCGCGATGGGCTACGAGCCATGGAGCGGCATGGTCCCGTGGGATGGCGGGATAATCCTGCTTCCCGATGCCCTTCCGAGCGGTGTGCTCATACCGGTGACGGCGAGAAGGCCCTCCGCCGCCTCGCAGGGACTGGCCGTCTCGGATGTGGAAGCTGCGGGGATCCCGTCTCCCGGCATGCCGGGGGCTCACGGAATAGAGATACTCTCACCGGGAGTGGTCGTGCGCGAGTACGGGGGGGCGGTATCGGTCCTCTCGGTCTCCCTGAGAGGCTCCGACCCGTCGCAGATCGGCTGGAGCATCGACGGCCACAGGATCCGCAGCTCCATGGACGGCACCCCGGCGGTCTGCATGTTCAAGGGGCTCTTCTCCTCCATGCGCTTGGCCAGGGGCGGCGGGTCCGCCTTCAGCGACGGTGGGCTGGCAGGAACAGTCGAGCTAGCCACCGCCGCGCCGGACGATCCGCCATCGGTCTTCGCGGGAGGAGATTCGAGGGCGGGACTCTGGGCCGGCGCATCGAGCCCCATCGGTGGGTTCTCTCGGCTCTCATGCTCCTTCTCATCGCCTACCGGACCGTCGGGCGGGCGCGGCCGCGCCGGCGGCGCCCTGTTCAGTGCGTCCAGGGGGGCATTCTCCGTCGGCACGCTGGTTACGAGTGCCTCCGGCGAAGTGGAAAGCCCTGACTGGTCGCCCTCCGATGCCTCGACGAACCGCTCCTCCCTCGACTCCTGGATCGCCTTCGGCATGGGCGCCGGATTCTCTGCCGAGGGATCCATCCACACCGGTGGCATCCGCTACATCTCCGACTCTCCCGATTCCACCCGTGACACCCACAGCGAAGGCGCTGCAGAAGCAGCCGTCACCTTCTCTCCTTCAGACCTGCCTCTGACCATCGAGGCCTCGGCCGACCTCCGGAGGGAGTGGGCGGGTGGAACGGCCCTCGGTTCCAGGGGGAGGACCATCTCCTCGATAGGCGTGCTCGCCTCCTCATATGCCGGACCCCTTCTCCTCTCGGCCGCCGCGAGAGCCGAGGCAGCCACGGGGGAGAGCCCCGGGACCGGAGCGAGGATTTCAGCGGTCCTTCCCGCCGGGAGCTGGCTAACGGTCGAGGCCGTACTGTCAGAGAGCTTCAGGAGGCCGACGTTCAACGAGCTCTACTGGCCTTCGGACCCGTTCGCGCAAGGGAATGAGGATCTCGCTCCTGAAGCCTCGACCGAGGCCGACCTGGCCGCGGGGATCTCGCTCGGATCGTTTTCCGCCGGCATCTCGGTGTTCTACGCCGTCTCGGAAGACCTGATCATCTGGACGCCGTCGTCCGGGGGCATCTGGAGCCCATGCAACATCGCCCGGGTACTCCGCCGCGGGATGGAACTCTCCTGGACGGTGCGGACCGCCTTCCTGCGGACCATGGGTTCCATGTCCGTTCAGCGCATCACTGACGCCGTCGAGGGATCAACGAACGAGGGCATGATGCTCCCCTACAGACCCGGGATCACAACTGGCCTCATCGTCGAGGCCCCGCTCATGGGAATGACCCCTGGATTCTCGATCTCGATGACCGGGGACAGGTGGATCAATGCTGCCAACACCGCCGTCCTGCCAGCCTATTCGCTCGTAGGGGCTTCGCTCTCCGCTCCGCTCCCCTGGATCGACGGGCTTTCGATCGCATTCGCCGGTACGAACATCCTTGACGCACGGTACGAGGAGACGAACGGCTATACCGGCCGCCGCCGTACATTCTCGGCCGAACTGAAATGGGAGGGGTTCCGTTGAAGAAGCTCCACGCCGCCCTTGCAATCTCTCTGGCAACGGTTTCCGGATGCGGTTCCACCACCGGACCCTCTGATCCTGGAACGGGTCCCGGGGTGGCCTGGATAGACGGGCTAGGCTACACGGTCGACATCTGCTACCCCGAGGACGGCACCATCATCCTCGGAGCCTTCGTGACCGGTGAAGCCCCGAACGACATCGTCCTGCTCGACGACGGCGGCATCGCCGTGGTGAACTCGCTGTCGAACTCGATCTCCTTCTTCGATCCCTCGGAGCCCGGACAGATCACAGCCGAGATCTCCCTGCCGGCGGGGGTGAACCCTTACTGCGCCTGCACCGACGGAGAGAGGCTCTTCGTGTCCTGCCTGATGGGGGAGTCGATCGGCGGTCCTTGCGTGTGCGTCATAGACCTCTCGACGCACGAGGTGACGGACGAGTTCTACGGAATCCCGAACGCGAGCGGGATAGCGATCGCATCGGGCAGGCTGTTCGTCAGCACCCAGAACTACCCGGACGCCTCGGTGCAGGGCACTTTCGTGCTCGATCCGGCGACAGGGGAGGTGCTCGATACTCTTCCCACCCCCCCCAACACCATGACCCTCAGATATTTCCAGGAGACGGGGATGATCCACGCCTCATCCACTACATACGCCGACGACGGAGTTGTGACGATCATCGATCCGTCGATCCCGAATGTCGCAGTCACCATCGCCACCGGGGGGAATCCGTGCCTGCCGTGCCTTCTGGGCGACCGCTTCGCCGCCGGGGATGCCTGGTCCATGACCGGCAACGTGTTCATCTACGACGAAACCGGCTCCTTCGAGACCAGGAACGCCGGATTCGACGTCACCGGGGTGGCGGCGCTTGGTGACACCCTGTTCATCACCAGCTTCGGATCGGACATCGTGCTGATGATGGATGCCGATGCCTGGACGCCCCTCGACACTCTCCAGGCTGGCGACGGCCCCCAGGGAATCCTGATAATCCCCGAATAGCTCCGGGAAGGGGAGGAGGCCGCGATGCCCAGGTGCGACATGCATGTGCACTCGATGTACTCGAAGGCGGCAGGATACTGGTTCCTTCGTGCACTCCAGGCTCCTGAGAGCTTCACCCCGCCCGAACTCCTGTACGAGAAGGCCCGGTCGAGGGGGATGGACTTCGTCACCGTCACCGACATCAACACCATCGAGGGCGTGATGAGGATCATCGGCCAGCCGGGCGTCTTCACGGGCGAGGAGATCAGGACCTACCTCCACGGCAGCAGGGCGGTCGTGCACATCCTGGCCTACGGCTTCGAACCGGGCGATCACGAGGAGTTCTGCCGCCTCCGCGAGAGTTTCGAGGACCTCGCGGACTTCCTCGAGCACAGGCGGATCCCGTTCGCGCTGGCCCACCCCTTCCACTCCGAGGGGCCGGCCCCGTCATACGACGAGCTCGCCATGGTCATGAAGAGGTGCCCGCTCGTCGAGTCCCTCAACGGGAGCAGGCTCGCGGCAGAGAACGACGTGGTGGCGCCCGCGGTGAGGCTCGTCAGGGGTGACCCCGGCTTCGGAGGCTTCATCGGGGGCTCGGACGACAGGTGCGGGAGGTTCGTGGGACAGGCCTGCACGGAGGTGCCTTCCGCGAGGAGTCCGGTCGAATACCTGGCGGAGATCTCCTCCGGGATGGGAGTGCCCAGAGGGATGAGCGGGACGGCCATCCGTTCGGCCTACTCCATCTACTCGATCGCCTACTCGTTCTACCGCGAGAGGCTCCAGGCCCAGAAGCTGCCCCACTTCGCCTCGGCGGCGGCCGACGGGATGTTCACGCCGGGCGGCGCCGGGCAGCCGACGCTCTGGCAGAAGGCCGATCTCGCCCTGCACACCCTCTACCACAAGACCCTCTCGTCTCCCGACCCCGGTCCCGAGAGCTTCATTCTCGAGGAACTCCTCGAGATCGGGAAGGATCTCTGGGCCAGGGGCGAGCCCCGCGGAGAGGACATCGACGAGCGCACGTTCCGGATCTTCAGCAACACCACGAACAGGCTCCTGGACCGCCTCTCCGGCCTGCTGTTCAGGCGCATCACCGACGGCAAGTTCCTCGAGGCCTTCGAGGCCGTTTCCGCCCTCATCCCCGTCCTCCTCCTCAACGCCCCCTACCCGATGTCGTTCTTCAACATGAGAAGGGGGCGCAGGGCGGCTGCCGAGTTCGCAGCCCTCACTCCGGACTGCCCGCCCCGTCCCGGGAGCGGGGCGAGGGCCTGGTTCACGGATACGATCGATGACCTGAACGGAGTCTCGAGGACGCTGCAGAAGTTCAGCCGCCTCGCAGTCGAGGACGGACGGCGCCTGGCAGTCGTGGCGTCCCAGGGAAGGCCTCTGTCCTTCGAGGGCTGGGTCGTCAACTTCCCGCCGGTGCGTGAGTTCCCGGTCCCCGCTTACGAATCGAAGCTGCTCTCCATCCCTCCGTTCCTGGAACTGCTCCGGTTCGTGGAGGACAACGACTTCGAAGCCATCTACATCTCGACCCCCGGCCTCGTCGGGCTTTCGGGCCTGCTGATCGCCAAGCTCCTCGGCATCCCGGCCCTGGGCATCTACCACACTGACCTGCCGAGACACGTCAACCAGATAGCCCAGGACGGCCATATGGGCGAGTTCGCTGCCTCGGCGATGGGCTGGTTCTATTCCGCCACCGATCTGGTGATGGTTCCCAGCAGGTACTACATGGCCGAACTCGAGAATCTCGGAGTCCCGAGGTCCAGGATGACGATCTTCCCCAGGGGGATAGACCTCGAGACATTCTCGCCGGTATGGAGGGACCCCGGGTTCTTCACCAGGTTCGGAGGCTCCTCCGGTTCCGTGAAGCTGGTGTACGTGGGGCGGATCTCCAGGGAGAAGGACCTCGACATCCTGGCGGAGGCCTTCCTGCTCGCCCGGGGCGAGTTCCCCGGACTCGAGCTGTTCCTGGTGGGAGACGGACCGTTCCTGGGAGAGCTCACGGTGAGGCTCAGCGGGATGGGCTGCCATTTCTGCGGCATCCTCAGGGGCGATGACCTGTCCAGGGCCTATGCCTCGGCCGACGTCTTCGTGTTCCCCAGCACCACGGACACCTTCGGGAACGTGGTCCTGGAGGCGCATGCATCGGGCGTCCCGGCTGTCGTCACGGACATGGGCGGACCCATGGAGATCATCGAGCCCGGCGCGACCGGCCTGGTGGCCCGGGGAAGGGATGTGCGCAGCTTCGCGGACGCCATCCTGACCCTGGCCAGAGATCCCGCTCTCCGCGGACGCATGGCGGAGGAGTCGAGGAGGCTGGCCTCCGGGCGCAGGTGGGAGACCGCCTTCGACACCATCTGGAATGCCGCGCCGGAGCCCGGTGCGAGGCACAGGTAGCCGCTGAAGGCCACAAGCTAGTGACCCGGCTCGAAGGAGTTCACTCCGGACACGAGTTCGCGTGGAAGCCCTCGAGGGATTCGAGTTCCTGGCTGGATCGCTCTCGCGACTTTGCTTCGCAAGTCACTGTCGCCTCCGCCTCGCCCGCGACGCGGGCGAGGTGGTCGGGGCGGCCGGATTCGAACCGGCGACCCCCTGCTCCCAAAGCAGGTGCGCTACCGGGCTGCGCCACGCCCCGATCCCGATATCCACATTCTAAGCTGGCGGCACGGCTCCTTCAAGTCCGAGCTTGACCGGACAGGGTCCCCGGGCGATTTTACTACAGTCTATCCTGATTCACCCATCCCAACCCGGGAGCGATGCGATGCGTTTCCTGCCCATACTCTTGCTGCTGTTCCAGGCCGCATACTCCCAGCCCTGCGCCTTCCACTCGGTATGGATCGCCCCCGTCGGCCCGGCGGACATCCGTGCGCTCGAGGCGGCCGGATTCGACATCGAGTCGGTCCGCGACTCGCGGGCGCGCATCTATGTCGACGCCGACGGCGAGGCTCTCCTGTTCCGCATGGGCTTCATGCCCGCCGCTGTGTCCCAGCCGGAGCCGCTCGTCCCCTATCCGTCGCTCGATGCAGTGACGGATTCCCTGGAGGCGATAGTCGCGCGCAACCCCGGCATCTGCAGGCTCGAGAACATCGGCTCGAGCTACGGCGGGAGGCCCATCTACGCGGTGGTCGTCTCCGACAACGTGGACACCGAGGAGATAGAGCCCGAGTTCCGCCTGATCGGAGCCATCCACGGTGACGAGAAGGCCGGGGGCATGGTCGCGCTGAACTACCTCAGGAACCTGGCCGACAACGCCGACACGAGCCCGCTGTGCGAGTATGTGGTGGAGACGGCCGAGACCTGGGTGATCCCCGTGATGAACCCGGACGGCTACTACTCGAACAGCCGCTACAACGGCAACGGCGTCGACCTGAACCGCAACCTCAGCTATCACTGGCAGTCCGGCGGGGGCGGCGGATCGGGCCCGTTCTCGGAACCCGAGACCCAGCGCCTCAGGGACATCACGATGACGGAATGGCCCGCCCAGACCTCCCTGCACAATCCGTTCTGCGCCAGCATGTCGCTCCACGGAGGGGAAGCCTGCTTCAACTACGTCTGGAACTACTCCTCGGCGGCAGTCCCGGACACGACCCTGATCGTCTCCATGGCGAACGACTACGCGGCCCTGTGCCAGGTTCCGGGTTTCTGGGTCACCGAGGGCTGGGCCTGGTACGTGATCACCGGCGACGTGAACGACTGGAGCTATGGCGAATACGGCGGGATCGACCACACGATAGAGGTTCACTCCGACAAGCAGTACACCGACTGGCCCCTCCTCGCGTCGCAGCACTACATGGCGCTGCTCGACTTCTACGTGAACAGTACCTACGGTTTCTGGGGCACCGTGACCAACAGCTACGGAACGCCTCTCGACGCGAACATCCAGGTCACCAGAACCGACGGGGCCGACAGCGAGCCGATGATGTTCTGCCGCACCGACGTCACCATGGGCGACTACGCCAAGCCGGCCCTCCCCGGGACCTATGACATCACGGCCACCGTATCCGGGTTCGCGTCCCAGACCGTGTCCGACGTGGCGCTCGGCTCCTCGGCCAGGGTCGAGGTCAGCTTCGTGTTCGACGCCACGGGCATCGGAGGCTCGACGCCCGCCGCAGGCTCCCTCGCCATCTCCGCATCGGCCAATCCCTCCTCCGGGCCTGTCTCGCTCGGCTGCTCGACAGGACTTGAGGGAAGCCTCACGATCTTCGATATTACCGGCCGTTCGGTCTTCGCCGCCGATGTTCCGGCAGGCGGTGCCGATATCACATGGAACGGTACAACGGGGGAGGGCGCCCCGGTGCCGGCCGGAGTCTACATCGCCAGGCTCACTGACGGCAGCGGGACGGCATCCGCCAGACTCGTACGCCAGAACTAGGAAGGTGCCTCATGGCTCACAAGAAATCAGGCTCCAGCTCCAGGAACGGCAGGGACACAGCTGGCCGCAGACTGGGCGTGAAGGCCCCCGCCGGCAGCTTCGTCACCGCCGGCACGATCATCCTCAGGCAGCGCGGCACTCCCATCCATCCCGGGACCAACGTCGGGATCGGTTCCGACGACACCCTGTTCGCCAAGGCGGACGGCGTGGTCAGGTTCCATACCATGAACAGCAGGAGGGTCGCTTCCGTACTCCCGGAGTGATGTGCAGGGCGTGTTGCCTGATGCCGACTTCCTGCTCGTACACGCGGGCCAGCTGATCACCATCCCGGGCGGCCCCGCCGCCCGGCGTGGCGCAGACGCACGCCTCCTCGGAGTGGTAACGGACGGGGCCGCCGCCTGCCGTGGCGGCAGGATCGTCTGGACCGGCTCCACCGATGAACTCCGGTACGCAATCACGGCATCTCACGGCGCGGTGACCCTCGATGCAGGCGGCATGCTCGTCATGCCCGGCTTCGTGGATCCGCACACTCACCCCGTCTTCGCAGGCACCCGCGAGGCCGAGTACGCCATGCGCGCCGAAGGCAGGAGCTACCTGGAGATAGCCGGCGCCGGCGGCGGCATCGCCTCCACCATGAGGTCCACCCGATCGGCAGACAGGAAGACGCTTGCCGCCGCACTCGACTTGCACCTGGCAGACATGCTCAGGTTCGGCACCACGACCCTCGAGGCCAAGAGCGGGTACTCGCTCGATCTCGAAGGCGAGATCGCCGCGCTGGAGCTCCTGCGCGAGGCGTCCCGCTCATCGCCCCAGACCATCGTGCCCACGTTCATGGGTCCCCATGCCGTACCCCCCGAGTACGAAGGCAGGCCCGACGACTACATCTCCTTCGTGATCTCGGAGGTGCTGCCCGTCGTCGCGGGGAGAAGGCTCGCCGACTTCGCCGATGTCTTCTGCGAGCATGGCGCCTTCGATGCAGCCCAGAGCGAGAGGTTCCTCAGAGCCGCCTCCGACGCCGGCCTGGGTCTGCGGATCCACGCGGACGAGTTCACGGCGTGCGGAGGGGCGGAACTCGCCGCCCGGATCGGCGCGGGCAGCGCAGACCACCTCCTGGCTGCGGCAGACGCCGGCGTGGCGGCTCTCGCCGCCTCGGGCACGACGGCCATACTGCTGCCCGGCACTGCATTCAACCTGGGCCTGGCATTCCCGGACGGCCGGAGATTCCTCGACGCCGGCGCTTCGGTGGCCCTGGCCACGGACTTCAATCCGGGGAGCTGCTACTGCCCGTCCATGCCCTTCATCATCAGCACCGCGGTATCGAGGTGCGGCTTCACCGTCGAGGAGGCGCTCGTTGCCTCCACGGCCAACGCGGCTTCATCGCTCGGACTCGGCGGCGTGAAAGGCACCCTGGCACCCGGAGCCGACGCCGATTTCACGGTCTGGGACCTGGACGACTACAGGGGGATACCCTATCACCTCGCCGCGCCTGATATTCTCTCGGTCCATACCGCGTCGAAACCCGCCTGGAGCAGGGCGGACGGAAGGCTGGGCAGTCGATAGATGGCCGATATCTCCCTGAAGAAGAAGGCGCACGACCTCCTCCAGAAGGGCAAGCTGGACAGCGCCCTGCGCGTCTTCCAGGCCGTCCTGAAGGAGGATCCCGAGGAGGCTTCGGTCCACAACAGCGCGGGTGACGTGCTGCTCAAGCTCAAGCGCAAGGACGAGGCCCTGGTGCACTTCGCCAGGGCTTCCGAGCTCTACATGAAGGACGGGCTGCACATGGTGGCCCTTTCCGTGAGCAGGAAGGCCCTGAGGGCCGAACCCTCCTTCGCCTCGGCCCATTTCGTCATGGGCACCTGCTTCGACGAGCAGAGCAAACCCGATCAGGCACGCCGCGAGTACGTCGCATTCCTGAAGAGCGCCACCGACAAGAACGATCCCATGGTGCTCACGGCCCTGACGGCTCTCGCCAGGCTGGACCCCGAGGACAGGAACTGGGTGCTCCGCCTGGCAAGGGTGGCCTTCGTGCAGAAGAAGGAGAGCATCCTCGACCGCTGCGTCTCCATGGCTGCAGAAAGGGGCTTCCCCGAGCACAAGAAGATGGTCAGCATGCTCGAGGAGCTCCGCCAGGAGCTCAGGCCGAAGGAGCCCGTCGAGGAGGAGATCAAGATAGAGCAGGTCGCCTTCGACTCGGGCGACTTCATAGAGGCCGATGACGCGGAAGAGGAGCCCGAGGTCCCCCAGCGGAAGCGGATAGGGGAGTACTTCGTGGCCGACGGCCTCCTCAAGGCGAGCGACGTACTCAGGGGCCTCGAGATCCAGCTCGCTTCGCGCGACCACAAGAGGCTCGGCGACGTTCTCGTCGACATGGGTCTGGTCTCCACCCGGCAGGTGCGGGAGGCGCTCTCCAAACAGGTGCTCGACATGAAGCAGCGTCTGGAGAAGCGCCCTGGAGACGCCCTGGGCTACGTGGAGCTGGGCAACCTCCTCCTCGATGTCAGCGACTTCTACGGCGCCGTCGAGGCCTATCTGAAGGCGGCCGAGATATACAGGGCGACGGGCAGGGAGAAGATGGTCTTCGAGCTTCTCGAGGGCGTTCTCGACATCTGCCCCGAATCCCTGGCGGCAGCGCGCGAGCTGGTGCGAACCAGGACCTCGCTCGGCCCGGAGGGCCAGGCCCGTTCGCTCTACAGGCTCGCCGTCGCCTATCTTCTCAACGACAGCCCTCACGAGGCCGTTGCCGCGCTGGATGCGTCCGTACAGGCGGATCCCGACTTCACGATGGCCGTGACCCTGCTCGAGGGCGTGCGGCCCGGCCTGGCCGACGCCGACAACTACGCCGACATAGCGTCGATCCTTGCCGACATCGACCGCATGTTCGACTCCGATTCCGCCCGCGCCCTCGCGGCGCTGGTCAAGGAGTTCCAGGACGGCATCGAGGCCGCCGTCCCGGCCGACGACTACAACACCCACTACGACCTCGGCATAGCCTACCGGGAGATGGGGCTTCTCCGCGAGGCGGTGGACGAGTTCAGCCAGGTCCTGGCAAGCCCCGAACACCGCATCAAGGCCCGCGAGATGCTCGGCAGGTGCTACCTCGACATGGGTCGGTTCGACGAAGCGGAGGAGCACTTCCAGAAGGGGATGACCCTCGCCGGCAAGGATACCGTCGCCCTCGTCGGGTTCCATCTCAACACCGCCCAGGTGTACGAGGCCACTGGCAGGAAGCGGCAGGCGGAAGCCGAAAGGAAGGCGGCCGAGAAGCTGGACCCTGTCCTGGTGCGGATCCAGGCCCGTGTCGAGTAGGGGGGCGACCCGGGCCGGAAGCCCGGAGCACCCCTTCACCGAATCCCCGGAGAACGTGCCGCGATGATCGAGAGCGTCCCTTTCTGGCTTGCTGCTCTCCTGATCATCGGCGCACTGTTCGCGCTGGAGATCACGAGGCGCCGGCTGAACTCGGCCCGCAGGCGGAACGAAACCCTCAGGCGCGATCTCGACGGAGCACTCTCGGAACTCGATTCCGCGGCGAACCTGCGCTCCGAACTGCTGTCCAGGATAGGCCAGTCCCTCAAGAAACCGCTCGAATCCATCCGCTCGGCGACCGAGGAGATATCCCGTCCGCTGGAATGCCCGGAATGGATGAAGGAGCAGCTCGGCCTCCTGTCCAAGGAGATCGACAACATAGGCAAGTTCATCGACCTGATCGGCGAGATAGTCACACTGGACAAGCTCTCGGGCAAGTCGGCCTCGCCGCCGCTTTCGGGCGGTGCTGTCACGGATCTCGAAGCCGTGCTGACGGATGTGGTACAGGCATCCTCCGCCCGCCTGTCGGAGCGTGGCGTCTCGATGACGGTCGCGATGGATACGGGCGTGCTGGTGGCCGGCGACGAGGGATACCTGCGCCAGGCCTTCGATGCGATCGTCTCCGAGACGGAACGGTTCGCAGGGAAGGGCGGCATGGTCCATGTAGACCTGTCCGCCGGGGAGGGAACCGCCAGAATATCGCTCGACTATAGAGGCTCTGTTAACACGGAGGCATCGCCCTCCCTGCTGTCGCTCGAGCTCGCGAGGCAGATCGTCGCCGGACACGGCGGCTGGATCCAGGAGGCTGCGAAGAAGGGCCAGTTCACGATCGAGCTCCCCACCATCTCCGCTCCGCGAGGATCGCAGGGGGAACCGGATGAACAGAGAGATCTTCAGGAAGTATGACATCAGGGGCCTCTACCCGGAGGACCTCGACGACCTGACGGTGCGCACTATAGGGTACGCCACGGGGATGCTGGCCGGCCCCGGAGGAATCCTGGCCATCGGCCGGGACTGCCGCCTCTCTGGAGGCGCTCTGTCCGAACAGTTCGCCATCGGCGCCGCATCCGCGGGTGCCCGGATAGTCGATCTCGGGGTGCAGACCACGCCCATGACCTACTTCGCGGCCTACACCACCGGCCCCGATGCGACGGCCATGATCACCGGGAGCCACAATCCCCCGGAATACAACGGTTTCAAGCTTATGAAGGGCACGCACACCCTCTCCGGCGACGAGATTTCGGTGCTGGCCGACTCACCCGGCCCGCGGGCATTCAGCGAGCCCGCAGCAGGTCGGATGGACGTCCTGGAGCCCTACATGGACAGGCTCCTGGCGGAGTTCTGCCTGGAGAGATCGCTCAAGGTCGTTGTCGACGCCGGCAACGGCACCGGCGGCATGCCCGCCTGCAGGATCCTGGGGGAGCTGGGCTGCAGGGTCGTGCCTCTATACTGCGGGATGGATGGGCGTTTCCCCAACCACCACCCGGATCCGACAGTCGAGGAGAACCTCGCGGACCTGAAGGCGGCCGTGGTGTCCGAGAAGGCCGACCTCGGCATAGCCTTCGACGGAGACGCCGACAGGCTGGGCGTGGTGGACGACCGCGGCCGGACGGTGTTCGGCGACAGGGTCCTCACCGTGCTCGCCCTGGCTCTCCTCGAGGACAATCCCGGCGCGACAGTCATCTCTGAGGTGAAGGCCTCGCGGATCTTCTACGACCTGGTCGAGGCCGCGGGCGGCAGGCCGGTGATGTCGGCGACGGGGCACTCCCTCATCAAGCAGAGGATGCTCGACGAGAACGCCCTCCTGGCCGGCGAGATGAGCGGGCACATCTTCTACCGCGACAGGTACTACGGGTTCGACGACGCCCTGTACGCCTCGCTCAGGCTCATCGAGACCATCTCGTCGAGCGGCGGCTCGATGTCCGACCTTCTGTCCGGCCTTCCCGAAGCTCACGCCACGCCCGAGATCAGGGAGGACTGCCCGGACAGGGACAAGTTCAGGATCGTGGACCTTGTCAAGGAATCGATCTCGAGCCGCTTCCCGACCACCGGCATAGACGGGGTCAGAGTGGACTTCCCCGGGGGATGGGGCCTCCTGAGGGCGTCCAACACCCAGCCCGTTCTCGTCATGCGCTTCGAGGCCGCCGAAGAGGGAGATCTGGCCCTTTACGAGCGGATCGTAAGGGACGAACTAGCCGAAGCCAGGAGGAAACTGGATGTCGAGGCAGAACATCGAGGATACTGAGAAGAGGATAGGGGAGCTCTCCCCGCGCATCGAGAGGCTCAAGGACACTTTCTCGAGGGTCGTCGTGGGGCAGGAGGACTTCAGGCTCGGACTGCTCACGGCCCTGTTCTGTGACGGCCACGTGCTCATCGAGGGCGTGCCGGGCCTGGCCAAGACCCTCGCCGCCAGAACTCTGGCCTCGTGCGTGAGCGCCTCCTTCTCCAGGATCCAGTTCACTCCGGATCTCCTCCCGGCCGACCTCACCGGCACCATGGTCTACCTGCCGGAGAAGGCCGTCTTCGAGGCCAGGAGAGGTCCGGTCTTCGCCCAGATCCTCCTGGCCGACGAGATCAACAGGGCGCCGGCAAAGGTACAGAGCGCCCTTCTCGAGGCGATGCAGGAGAGGCAGGTCACCTTCGGGGGGAACACGCACCCTCTTCCCAGGCCCTTCTTCGTGATGGCCACCCAGAACCCGATCGAGCAGGAGGGCACCTATCCGCTCCCGGAGGCCCAGATCGACCGGTTCCTCCTGAAGCTGCGGGTCGACTACCCCTCACAGCAGGAGGAGCTGGAGATCATCTCCCGCATGGGCGCCTCGCAGCCGCCTTCGGCGGAGGAGGTCATGTCCCCCGCGGAGGTGATCGAGATACAGAGGCTCGCCATGGACGTCACGGTCGAGAAGAGCGTGATGGAGTACATCGTCAGGATAGTCGCCGCGACCCGCTTCCCCAAGCAGGCCGGCTTCTCCGAACTGGCGGGCCTGATAAGCTTCGGGGCCAGCCCGAGGGCATCGCTGGGCCTCCAGGCCGCTGCACGGGCCAGGGCCATGCTCGAGGGACAGGGCTTCGTCACCCCCGACCATGTCAAGGACGTCGCCCCCGACGTCCTGAGACACCGCATCATCCGCTCCTTCGAGGCCGAAGCCGAGGAGGTCGGCGTCGAGGAGATCATCGAGACGATCCTCGGCAGGGTCCCGGTCAAGTAGGCCGGAGCCGTGGAGAACGCCCATTCCCTCATCAAGAGGGTCAGGCGGATCGAGATCACGACCCGCCGCCTCGTGGACCAGCTCATGGGAGGGGAGTACCGCTCCGCCTTCAGGGGCCGCGGCATGGAGTTCTCCGACATCAGGACCTACCAGGAGGGTGACGACCCGAGGCTGATCGAGTGGAACGTCACGGCCAGGACCGGGATTCCCCATGTGAAGCTGATGACGGAGGAGAGGGAGCTCCAGGTCGTGATACTGCTCGACCTCTCCGGGAGCCTCAGGTTCGGCTCGATGAACCTGACGAAGGAGGAGCGCGTCGCGGAGACCGCCGCCCTGCTGGCGCTCGCGGCGGTCCGGACGGGGGACAGGATAGGCATGCTCTCCTTCGCGGGCGACGTGGTCGACTACATCCCTCCCGACAAGGGAAGGAACCACGCGCTCGCCGTCGTCCAGAAGGTGCTCTCCTCCAGGGGCAGGCAGGAGGAGGCTGACATCGACAGGGCCCTCGCCTACCTGGGCAGGGTGATCCATCGCAAGGCCCTCCTGTTCGTCATAAGCGACTTCAGGTTCAAGAGAGCCTCCAGGCTCCTCGGCGCCGCCTCGAGGAGGCACGACCTGGTGGGAATCCACGTATTCGACCCTCGCGAAGTCAGCATGCCGGACATCGGCCTCGTCCGCTTCAGGGATCCCGAAACAGGCGCTACCCGCGTGGTCGACACCGGATCGCCATCCTGGCGGAAGTCGTTCTCGTCCATGGTGGCCCAGATCAATGCCCAGCGGGAGGCCCTCTCCAGGACATGCGGATTCGATCTCGTTAGCATCTCGACATCCGACGACCTCGTCCTCCCTCTCCGGAGGTTCTTCGAGCTCAGACGCAGGAGGCGCAGGCACTGATCCGTCCAGCGGCCGCACTTCTGTTCGCCGCCGGGATCGCGGCCGGCTCTGGCCTCGGGGTGCCGGTGACGGCCCCGTACGACTTCCCGCCCGGCTCGACCCCGCAGCCGCTCGAGTCCACGGAGGACTGGACCGTCCTCTCCTCCGACTCGACGGGTTTCCTCATCGTCCCGCTCGCGCTCGACACGCTGGCTCTTCCCGCTCTCGCAGCGGTTGTGGATCCCGGGCCGGGAGGCGCTCCGGAGACTCTCATGGTCGCGCCGCCCGTCCTCGTGGTGGACAGGACGATGCCCGACACTTCCTGTGTCGCGGAGGTGTTCGTCGCCCCTCTCGCCATGGACATACCCCCGGGCTTCCCGTCCGACTATCTGGATCGTCTTGCGTTCTGGGTCCTGTGGAGCGAGGCTCCTCCGGGATTCCCCTGGCTGCCCGTCGGCGCCGGAGCCGCCTTGCTCGCGGCCCTGGCCGCGTGGTTCGCAAGGAGGAGGAGGCGTTCCGAAGCACCCGTCCGCAACGAACCGGTTCTGTCCGGGAACGGATTCGCCGAGGCGGTCCTTGCCCTGCTCGAGAGCCCATATCTCGCTTCAGGCGACTACATGGCGCTATACAGGGAGCTGGACCTCTTTCTCAGGAAACTCCTCGGGATGCGCTCCGGCCGCGACCTTCACGCCCTGACCCACAGGCAGATAAGGAAGGCTCTGGCTGGTGAGGCCGGGATCGTTCCGATACTGGAAGGGTCGGAGGATCTGGTCCGCGAGATCGGACTCCAGAGATATGCCGGCTGGGGCTCCACCCGGGAAAAGGCCCAGTCAGACATCAGGAAGCTCGCGTCGCTCGGGGGCGGGAGATGACGCGGCTCGAGCTCTGGCCCGTCCTGGCAGCCTTCCTTGTCTTCCTGGCCATCCATATCGCCTCGACCCGCAGGTCGCGGGGCCCCGCACAGTGCTACACGGGCCCTTTCGACACGGGGAAGGCCGCATCGTCGACCTTCCCGCTGAGACTGCCCACCCTCGCGGGTCTCCTGCTGCTGGCGGTGGCGGCATCGCGCCCGCAGAACGGGTTCGAGAGGCTGCCCGACGCAGGTGAGGGCGTCGATCTCATCATCACGCTGGACGTCTCCACGAGCATGCTGGAGCAGGACTACGCCCCGAACAGGCTCGAAGCCGCCAAGGATGCCGCGCTCACGTTCATCGAGGGGCGCCCCACGGACAGGGTGGGCCTGGTGGTCTACGCTGCCGAGCCGCTGGCCCTCTGCCCGCCGACCCTCGACCACGGCACGCTGTCACGGTTCATCGACAAGGCGGGCATCGGCACCCTCGAGGACGGCACCGCGATCGGGGCGGGCCTTGCGGTCGCAGCCCGGGAGCTCGAGGGTTCGCAGACCTCGCGGAGGGTCATCGTCCTGCTTTCCGACGGCATGGAGAACGCCGGGACGGTCGATCCGATCCAGGTGGCGCAGGCCATCAGGACTCTGCACGGCGACAGCCTCAGGGTCTACACCGTAGCCATAGGCACCGGATCGAGCGGTTATGGAGTGGACACGGAGACACTCTCGAGGATAGCCTCCATGACCGGTGGCAGGCTCTTCGACGCGGGCAGCCCGTCCGACCTCGCCGATGTGTACGCCGCCATAGACTCCCTCGAGGCATCCACGCTGCCCCCGGAGGGTCTGTTCGTCTACAAGGACATCTACATGCCCTTCCTCGTGGCGGGCTCGATCCTTCTGGCGCTCGGAGAGATCCTCCGGTGGAGGCTCAGGAAGGTGGCGGGCGACTGATGTCCTTCGAAAGGCCGTTCCTCCTCCTGTTCGCGCTCGCCGCTCCACTTTGGTGGTGGCTCCGCTCGAGGTGGCTGGAGTCGGAGAACAAGCGCCTGCGGGAATTCGTGAGACCCGCCCTGTGGGGAAGAGTCGAGATATGCCCTCCTCCCGCGCGCATCGCATCGAGGATCCTCTGGTGCACCACCGCGGCACTTCTCGCCGTCGCATCGGCCGGCCCCCTCTGGGGCGGGGTGGAGGCGGCGATCCCGGCCGGAGGGGACAACGTCTCCCTGGCACTCGACGTCTCCTCGTCGATGTCCTCGACGGACGAGACCCCTTCCAGACTCGGGAGGGCCTCGGCGGAGATCCTGGGTCTGATGGACAGGTTCCCGGGAGTCAGGTTCAGCCTGGTCCTCTTCTCGTCCCAGGCTCGGCTGGCAGTCCCCGGTACCCTGGACAGGGAATTCCTCGCATCCCGCCTGCCCGCGGGCGCCTGGGGCGACAATGCGCTCCCGGCGGGCACCGAACTGGGGACACTCGTCGATGCGATGTCCGCCTCGCTTCCAGAGGAGGACCTCGAGACCAGGGTCGGGATCATCTTCAGCGACGGCGGCTTCCACGACTTCTCCGTGGAGAGGTCGGTGGAGGCGGCAAGGGACGCCGGCCTCACGATCGTGACGGTGGGCCTCGGAGGGCTCGACTCGATACCGCTCCCCGACGGGGCGGGCGGCTTCAGGACGACAGGCGGCGACACGGTGCGGACGGCCCTTTGCGAGGAGCCTCTGAGGGAGCTCGCCGAGAGGACCGGGGGGTTCTACGTCAGACTGTCCCAGACCGACGACTTCCCGGCGCTCGTGAGCGAGCTCCTGTCCGGGGAGAGGGCGCGGATGGCCGCAAGGGTGGCCGGCGGTTCCGGCGGCCGCAGGTTCCACCTGTTCCTCGCGGGCGGGCTCCTGCTCGCCTGCGTCGCGCTCACACTGGAGGCCAGGGGCAGATGACCGCCATGCTGCTGCCGCTCGTGCTGATCTTCGCCGCCCAGCCTGCGGTCGAGCCTCTGCGTGACATCTACGAGAGAGCCGTCTCCGCCTATGCGGGAGGCAGGTTCGAGGAGGCCGGGGAGTGCTTCGAGGAGCTGACGGAGCGCATGCCGGGATTCGAACGCGCTCCGTACGACCTTGCAGCGGCTCTGTTCATGCTGGGTGACTTCGCGCGTGCCGACTCTCTCATGTCCACGCTTTCCGGCTGCGCCGGCCCCGACACCATGATGTCCGCCAGGGCCGCGACCCTGCTTGCCTCGTCGATGGCGGGGGAGGACCGGACGGGTGTCGAGAGGGCCGCCGGGATTCTGAAGGATCTGCTGGGAGACGGGGAATTCCCTGGATGCGACGCGCACAACCTGGAGGCAGCGCTCAACTGGCTGAGACTCCACCCTCCCCAGGACCAGCAGGATCAACAGGACCAACAGGATCAACAGGACCAGCAGGATCAGCAGGACCAGCAGGATCAACAGGACCAGCAGGATCAACAGGACCAGCAGGATCA
>CAZMAT010000002.1:0-131259 GCA_964564435.1 uncultured bacterium | reverse complement strand
AGCAGGACCAGCAGGATCAACAGGACCAGCAGGATCAACAGGACCAGCAGGATCAACAGGACCAGCAGGATCAACAGGACCAGCAGGACCAGCAGGATCAACAGGACCAGCAGGATCAACAGGACCAGCAGGATCAGCAGGACCAGCAGGATCAGCAGGACCAGGTCGACCCGGAGACCGGCATGACCGAGGAACAGGCGAGGCTCCTCCTTGATCTCGTCGAGGAGGCTTCACCCTCGGACAGTCTCCGGGGGCGGCCTGCAGGCATCGCGGGGGGCCCGGACTGGTGATGCCGGGGCTGCTCCTGGGCGCCTGCCTCCTTGGGCAGCCATCCGTAGCCGTCGAACACCCTGACTCGGTTGAGGCCGGATCCGCCTTCACCCTCTCTCTCTCGTCGAACGACCCCTCCTGCACGTCCCTGTCGACCCAGCCGGTCTTCTCGGACGGCCTCGCCTTCATCTCCAGCCGCTCCATGAGGAGCACCAGGTCCGTGAACGGGGTCACCGAATCCTTATGCAGATTGGAACTCATCTTTCAGACATATGAAGGATTCGAAGGCCCCCAGGCTGTCGGCCCCATGATCGTCATCCTCGGCGGAGGAGGGGTGTACCGCATGCCTGCGGAGAGCATCTTCGTGATGCCGGTCGGAGGGATGCGGCCATATGACGCAACAACCTACGGGAAGCCGCTCGCCATAATGGCCGTGGTGGAGGCCGATCGCATCTACCCCGGCGTTCCCTTCGACGTGGACTACTACCTGGTGTCACGGCTCATGGTGAAGAGCGTGGAGACGGGCTGGGGCCCTCCGGAGAACGGCACGGCAAGGCTGGTGTCGTCACCGGAGACCCTGGTCTGGCGTGTCATGGATGACGGCGCCAGGCGCAGCCGTCTCAACACGCTGGAGGTCACCGCCGCCTCGGACGGGGAGGTGCGCCTCCCCGTCATGTCGGCCAACGTGTACGAGGCGGGGGAGATGTTCTTCGGCGACGGCCCCATCCACACCGTCACGGGCGACACGGTGCGGATCGACGTGACCCCGTTCCCGGCTGACGGGATGCCCACGGGATTCACCGGTGTGGCCGACAGCATAGGCCTGCGCCTGATCGACACATCCAGGAGCGGGTGCGACAGGCTGCTGCTCCTCGAGGCGACCGGCCCCGGAACGCGGTCCATGCGTTCGATTCCCATTCCTCGCATCGAGGGTCCGGCGACCGTCACCCCGATCGGCGATCCCTCAGTGTCGGGCGATACCCTCAGACAGAGATTCCTGCTCGTCCAGACAGACACGGGGACGGTTTCGGCCGGCGGGGACAGCCTGCCCTGGTTCGACACCCGCGACCTCGAGTACAGGTTCACGACGATCCCCGCCTGCTCCATCCATGTCGACTACATGCCCCCCGAATGCGACGATTCGGTCTCTGCAGGGCTGGATCGGCCAGGCGACGGGTCCGGACCGGTGATCATCCTCATAGCCGTCGCCGCGTGCACCGTCGTGCTCTCGCTGGTGCTGCTGCTCCGCAGCCGGCGCAGGAGCGACCCCTCTTCCGGCATCGAGGACGCTGGAGATGTCGAGGAGCTCCTCTCCGCCTTCGAGAGGGGGATCGCCGATGTCCTCTCTTCGAGAAGGCCCTTTCTCGCCAGGGACGAGGCCATCGAACTCCTCTGCGACAGGGGAGCGCCGCTGATGCTCCAGAGAAGGGTGCAGAGGCTCTGGAAGGATCTGGAACAGGCCCTGGCGGTCGGGGAGACCGGTGCGGCAGCGCTCGACCGGCTGAGATCGGAATGCGCGGAAGTCCTCGACGAGGCTGGGGGCAGAGGGAAAGGCTGACCCCCTCCGTGGACCCTCCGTTGACATCGCCTCCGGAATGGAGGAAAATTTCTTTTCAATGGTATCCCTCATCATAGCCGGGGTGGCTGAGAGGGTACGATTGGGCGGTTGATCCGCCAGGGAGGGAAACATGACGTACCGACTGTCTGCCGTGCTGACGGCGGCCATACTGGCGCTCACCGCCGGAACTGCCGCTTCGACGAGCCTCGACACGCCCGAGGGCGTAATCGTCCAGCCCAGCTACGGTTCCATACCCGCATCGTCACTCGTCAACCCAGACGATCCGACCTACGTCCCGGGCCAGGAGAACCCCCTCGAGGGCGTCCTGCCTCCCGTGAGGGACGAGGAAAGCAGCACGCTCCCCTGGGAGGGCTCCGACTGGGGTCCTGACCACCTCATCTACACCAGCAGCGGCGGCGTCGGGAACAGCCAGGACTTCGACGTCGATCCCTCCACCGGATACCTGTACGCGGCCTTCGATACCTACCACACCACGGGCGACAGCCTCCTGGTCTACCGCTCCACCGACAGCGGCGTCACCTGGGCGATCTGGGGCATCTGCACCAACACGGATGGCGCTGTCGGGTACGCCAAGGTCCGCGTGGTCACGGCCGGCGGCTACACATGGGTCTGTGTTCTCGGCATATGGGACGAGACAAGCGGATCCGACGCCCTCTGGATGCGGAGATGGCGCACCGACGGCTCCAACGCTACCTGGGAGCAGGTCGACGACGACGCCATCTTCGCCGACATGGACGGCGACATAGGCTCGTCGGGCTATCTCTACGTCGCCTACGTCCCTGACGATACCGAGTACGACGTCTTCGTCGCCCGCAACGCACTGGCGGGCGCCGGCTGGGTGAACAACGATCTGCAGTTCGGCGACGCCCAGACACATCCGTACCCCGCAATCGCTGCAGGCACGGGCGGGGTCGTCTCGGTGGCCTTCATCGACACCAGGCTCACCACCAACGAAGAAGTCCGGATCAAGCGCTCCACCAGTTACGGCTCCTCCTGGTTGAGTTCCGAGCAGGTCAGCAACAACTCCGGCGCCGCAAATCTCTCGGGCACCGACATCGCCCACGCCAGGGGGACGAGCGCCTGGATCTGCGTTTCGTTCGATTTCTCATCGGGCATAAACCTCGGTTACTACTACTCGACCAATTCCGGCGCGGCATGGACGTACGGCACCACATTCCCGAACGTCGATGACGAGTACGCCGGCTCGATGCGCGCTTCCAAGGGCACGGGCCACAACACGATCGCCTACAACGTAGACCCCGGCGACATCGTCAACTTCGCCTGGTCCAACGTCTCCGATCCCAGCGACTTCACGGATCCGGTCCAGATCAACGACCATACTGGTGTGAGCTGGGGTCCGACCGCCGGCTGGCTCACCGAAGGTTCCTATTCGGCCGTCGAATACACCAGTACCGGCTACGACCTCTACTTCGACAGCTTCAACAACACGGGCATAGCCGACGGCGATGTCTCCACCGTCACAGGGCTCGGGGTCTCCCCGAACCCGTTCATGGACGTCGCGACCATCAGCTTCAGCCTCGACAACGGCGGCCCCGTCAGCATCGAGATCTTCGACATGAGCGGCAGGCTCGTCACGACTCTTGCCGAGGGCTCCTCGTTCGCCTCCGGCGGCCATAGCGTCACCTGGAACGGCACCGCATCCGGCGCTCCCGTCCCCGGCGGCGTCTACATCTGCCGCATGACCTCCCAGGGCTCGACCCAGAGCGCCAGGATGGTCCTCGCCAGGTAATTCCGACAGAGGGTTCACAACCCGGCGGGCGCCCCTCCGCGAAGGCGGGGGGGCGCTTCGCTTGTTCCTGCGTCTGCAGGAACAAGCCGGCCCGACAGCGGTTCGCCAACCTGCGGGTACCGTGCCCGGCGAACCGCGAGAGGGCCGCAGCGTACATTCCTGCTTGCTCCCACGGGGGAGCAGGCACAAACGTATCTCGTGGCCGGAGTCTGTTTGGATCTCATAATCCTCAGTTCCCGTGAAGGAGATCCGTTGACAGACAGACCGGGATGGACGACAATCATATCGTTCCCGATCCGGTTACCCATCCGATCCTGGGCTTTGTGGATTGGCGGCACAACCGCCGGGAAGAGGAAATTGATGCATGCATTCCTCGTGTCGATGCTGTCGATGGTCGCTACAACCCCGTGGATTACGCCCCAGGCTGCAGACAATCCCGACGGAGTGCAGTACGGACCCTGCTATGGCTCCATCCCTGCCGAGTACCTTGCCGATCCGAACGACCCGACCTACGTACCGGGCCAGGTATCGCCACTAGAGGGCATCCTGCCCCCGCTGAGGGATGAGAGTTCAGCCTTCGTCCCCTTGGAGGAGTATGACTGGGGCATGGACCGCCTCATCTACTCCAGCAGCGGCGGCGTCGGGAACAGCCAGGACTTCGATCTCGATCCCGCCACAGGCTACATATACGCAGCCTTTGACACGGACCATACCACTGGAGACAGCATCATTGTGTTCCGCTCGACTGACAGCGGCTTCACCTGGTCCTACTGGGGCGTCTGCACGAATACGGACGGAGCCCTTTCGAACGCCAAGATCCGGATCGTCACGACCGGTGGCTCCACCTGGGTCTGTGTTCTCTGCATGTATAACGAGCCCGCTGGAACCAACGACCTCTACCTCCGCAGATGGCACGTCGACGGGTCCGCAGGTGCATGGGACCACGTCTACAGTGATGTGGCCTTCGCCGACATGGACGGCGACATAGGATCCTCCGGGTGGCTCTACGTGACCTTCGTCCCAAACGGGTCTGCAAATGATGTATGGGTTGCACGGAACGCGCTCGGCGGAGCAGGCTGGGTGAATGGTATCAGCCTCTTCATCGATCCCGGGACCACTCCCTACCCGGCGATCTCCGCCGGAGCCGGCGGTGTGGTTGGTGTGACCTTCATCGACACCCGCCTGACCACCAACGACGAGGTCCGGGTGAGACGCTCCACCGACTACGGCGCCACATGGCTCTCTTCGGTGCAGGTGAGCGACAATACGGCTGGATTCGAGCTCGAGAACTGCGACATTGCCTACAGCAGGGGTATCGTGGGCTGGATCACTGTCACATTCGAATCCGGCGGCTCAGGTAACGTCGGCTACTACTGGACCGAAAACGGGACCGCTTGGAACTATGGGACACTCTTGGCCGGCACGGGCGATGAGTTCATGCCGTCCCTGCGAGCGAACAAGAATACAGGCGTGGCGGCGCTCGCCTACAACAGCGATCCAGGCGACATCGTCTATGTCAGCTACTCCCTCAATACGAATCCAGATGACTTTTCCACTCCATTACAGATCAACGACCAGGCTGCAACCGGCCTCTGGGGTCCAACGCCCGGCTGGATCACCAGCGGAACCGTTCATGCTGTTGAATACACCAGAATCTCCGGATATGCGCTGTATTTCGACTTCTTCAACAACACGGGCATTTCTGATGGCGACGTATCCTCGGTCACCGGGCTCGGCGTCTCCCCGAACCCGTTCATGGACGTCGCGACCATCAGCTTCAGCCTCGACAACGGCGGCCCCGTCAGCATCGAGATCTTCGACATGAGCGGCAGGCTCGTCACGACTCTTGCCGAGGGCTCCTCGTTCGCCTCCGGCGGCCATAGCGTCACCTGGAACGGCACCGCATCCGGCGCTCCCGTCCCCGGCGGCGTCTACATCTGCCGCATGACCTCCCAGGGCTCGACCCAGAGCGCCAGGATGGTCCTCGCCAGGTAATTCCGACAGAGGGTTCTCATACCCGGCAGGCGCCCCTCCGCGTGAGCGGGGGGGCTCCCAGCATCATTCCCGCTTCAGGGGATTCGAGAACTGCGAGAGCGATCCAGCCTGCTGCTCGAACTCCTGCCTGCTCCACCGGAGGGGAGCAGGCAGCATGCGTACGTCATGGCCTGCGTTCATGGTCTCTCGCATGTTTGCTCCGCAATCATGCTGGCGACACGCTCATTCCTGCGTCCGCAGGAGTGAGCTGGCATGGCAGCGGCTTGCCACATTCGGGATAACCTGAAGGGCAAGCCGCGAGAATGCCGGAGTGTACATCTCCAGCGGAAATGAAATGTCCGATAAGAGATATTATGTAAAGTGCGGGTGACGGAGCTCGTGCTGCGGCTCCAAATCCCTGGTTTTACTGATACAGGGTGCGCGAACCGGATCGATCGGCTGTCGCCTATCCGGCCTTCTTTGCTGCCCGCCCTGCGGTTGTCAGCCCGCAGCGGCGGGCAGCTGCCGGTCCCGCCTATTCCGGCTGAGCCGGGATGAGCGCTAGCTGATACATGTCGAAATCCGTGGTGTCGCCGCGCACTTCCATGGATTCCTGCAGGAACATCCTCGCGGACCCACTGTCGCCTTCGAGGAGGGAGAGCCTCGACAACCCGGCCAGCGCATCCGCTGACATCAGTGGGAATGCGGTGGAATCCGCCGCGACCTCGGCGTAGTTCACCCTTGCGTTCGCCAGATCCTCCACGCCGCCCCGGTTCTCGAGTGCGATGCCCATGTGGAGCCTCGCGCTCTGGGCGATCATCCCGTCTGGTCTTGCGGCGAGGAGTGTCTGGAGGGTCTCTATCACCTCGGTCTCACGGCCCAGCAGGATGCCCGCCTTGGCTGCGAGGATGGCGGCCCTGCGGCCCCAGTCCCTGTTCTGGTTCCTGTCGTAGACCTCGCCGGCAATGGTGTAGGCCTGGCTGAGAGCGGCGGCGGCCTCCTCGGGCCTGCCCGCAGCCACGAGCTGCTCGGCCTGCTCGAAGATGGTCTCCGCCAGCAGGTAGCGGGCCATGCTGTCCGCGTTCTGCTTCCTGCCCGAAGAGATGACGCTCTGGACTATGAGGATCACCGCGAGCAGCGCGGCGCATGCGATGGCGGTCTCCTTGACGTGCGTGCGGAGGAACTCCCATGCCCTGGCGAGATTCTCGGCAACGGGGTCCTTCTTGAGTTCTGTCTTGGTAAGGCGCCGCCTGGTTCTGTGAGCCATGTCACCTCCGATGTCATCCCGTGTGGTAAGACCCGGTGATCTGACCCAGGATGACGCTTATCTGCCCCGGGAGCGAATCCGGCGGGGAACCGGAACCGTTGTTGATCACCCAATCTGCTTTCCTGATCTTCTCCGTCAAGGGCATCTGGCTGTCCAGTCGCCTCTCTGCCGATGCCGCGTCGAGCCCGTCGCGCGCCACGGCCCGCGCAAGGCACTCCTCCCGTTCGCATGCCACCACGACGAGCGCGTCGGCCATGCGGTCGAGCCCCATCTCGACCAGGAGCGCCCCCTCGAGGACATACACTCCCTCCCCCGCCGAAAGGGCGCCCGCAGCACGCGCGGCCCAGCCCTTCATCAGGGGGTGCAGCACCGCCTCGAGTCCCTCCCGGGCGTCGTCGTCGACGAACACCATGGAGCCGAGGAGCTTTCTGGCCTCCCCGGCGGACATGGAGGAGAGGCCGTCTATGCCCAGCCTCTCTCCGACGCGGGCGCGGATCCTTCTCTTCTCCATCAGCCTGTGCCCGACGGCATCCAGGCTGCAGACCCCTCTCACGCGGGGATCCCGGGCAAGGATGCGGGCGGCTGAGGTCTGCCCCGACCCGCAAGGTCCGGTCAGCCCGATCAGGAAGGCCATCTCAGGCCTCCTCCCCCGCCTGCCGGAACGGGATTATCTCTCCATGTGACGGCACGATGTCCATGATGGATCCCGGCACGGCCCCGTCTGGCACCGCCACGGCAACGTAGTTGTCCGAGATCCCCGTGAGCATCCCCTGCCTGCGCCTGTTCTCGACGAGCACGGACATCCGCCGCCCCTCCTGGGCTCTCTCGAACCTCCGCCTGCCGGCTGTCGAAGCCCTCCGGAGAACGGCGGCCCTGTGCGATACCTCAGCTGCGGGCACCCGGTCGGCAAAACCGGATGCCGGCGTACCTGGCCTGGGCGAGAACGGGAAGACATGGGCGTAGTCGAAGAGCCCTCCCTTCAGGAGTGCCAGGCTCTGCTCGAAATCCTCCGGGGTCTCCCCCGGGAAGCCCGCTATCAGGTCGCATCCGACGATCCCGCCGGGAAATGCTTTCCTCGCTTCACGCGCCGCGTCGGCGACATCGTCCCCGCTGCAGGCCCTTCCCATCCTGCGGAGGACCTGAGTGCTGCCGCTCTGGATGGACAGGTGCACATGCCTGCACACCCCGGGGATAGCCAGCGCACGAAGCCCGGTGCCTGCGAGACCCATGGGTTCGAGGGAACCGAGACGAACGCGAAACCGGCCGCACTCGAGGAGATCGCCCAGCAGCCCCGGCAGGCCGCGCGGATCTCCGAGATCCCTCCCGTACGAGACTATGTCCGCTCCCGTAAGGACGATCTCCCTGAACCCCGCATCGGCCATGGAGCCTGCGGCATCGAGGATCGACGACCTGCCGAAGCTCCTCGACGGTCCCCTGGCATCTGGTACGACGCAGTATGTGCAGCGGTTGGAGCATCCGTCCTGGATCCTCAGCAGTCCGCGATTCCTCGTGCCATGGCATGTCCGGTGCGAGTGGACCGGGCCCGTCGGGCAGTCCTCGCGGATGATCCTGCCGTCCTGCGGGAAATCTCCGGGGAAGAGCCTTGCAGAACACCCCGCCAGCACTATGCCGGCAGATGTCTCCGCAAGGAGCCTCCTGGCGGCCTTGCGTGACTTGGACTGGCTCCTGGAGGTCACGCAGCAGGTTCCGAGAACTATCAGATCGGCATCCAGGGGCGAGGCTGCAACCTCGCCCCCGGACTCCTCCGCCTTCCGGGCCGCCAGCCACTCGGTCTCGCAGGCATTGAGCCTGCACCCGAGGTTCAGGAAGCCGACCCGGACCATCCGCAACCGGTTCCGGCGCCGTGGAGCGCCATCTGGACCCTCAGGCCTCCCCGCCTTCCGGCGCGGCCTCGGGCTGTGCCTCCGACGCGGGTTCCACTTCGGGTTCGATCAGGGAACGGCCGCCCTCCTCGTCGTATATCGTAGCCCGCGGAGGAAGCTGTACCGGCTCGGCCGGAGGCCTGCCCTCCAGCTTCGCACGGAACTCGCTGAGCTCCTCCATCGGCCTGCCGTTGAAGTAGCTGCGCACGCTGAGGACTATCCTCCTGCTGCTGGGCACGACCTCGATCACCCTGAGGGGCAGGTCGTCGCCTATCCGGAGGACCTTCTCGGGATGCTCCAGGGTCTCCCAGCCGAGCTGGCTCAGGGGGACGAATCCCTCTATGGAGTCGCCGAGGTCCACCACGACTCCGCGCTCGAGGAGCTGGACCACCGAACCGTGGATCTCCGTGCCCTCGGGCAGCTTCTGGTCCATGGTCTCCCACGGGTTGTCGGTGGTCTGCTTGAGACCCAGGGATATCCTGTGGTTCTCGCGGTCGATGCTGAGCACAACGACCTTCAGGGCGTCGTTCTTGGCCAGCACCTCCGAGGGATGGGTCACCCGCCTGGTCCAGCTCATGTCGCTGATGTGCACCAGGCCGTCGATCCCGTCCTCGATCTGCACGAAGGCGCCGAAGTTGGTCAGGTTCCTCACGGTTCCCTCGACCACGGAGCCCACGGGGTAGCGCTCCTCTATCGTATCCCAGGGGTTCTCCTGGGTCTGGCGCAGCCCGAGGGATATCTTGCGCTCCTCCTCGTTCACGTTGAGCACTACGGCCTCGAGATCGTCCCCCACGCTGAGGATCTTCGACGGATGCCTGACGTGCTTGGTCCAGGACATCTCCGAGACGTGGATGAGACCCTCCACGCCGGGCTCGAGCTCGATGAAGGCGCCGTAGTCGGTTATGCTGGCGACCTTGCCGCTGACGATCGCGCCCTTCGGATACCTCTCGGCGACACCCTCCCACGGGAAGGGCTGCAGCTGCTTGAGGCCCAGGGAGATGCGCTCGCGCTCGCGGTCGAACTTGAGGACCTTCACCTCTATCTCGTCGCCGATGTTCACGAGCTGGCTGGGATGGCGCACCCTGCCCCAGCTCATGTCCGTGATGTGGAGGAGGCCGTCTATGCCGCCGAGGTCCACGAACGCGCCGAAGTCCGTGATGTTCTTCACGACGCCGGTGCGGACCTGGTCCTCCTCGAGCTCGCGGATCAGCTTCTCCTTCAGCTCGGAGCGCGCCTCCTCGAGAACCTGCCTGCGGCTCACCACGATGTTCCTGCGCCTCTTGTTGAGCTTGATGACGCGGAACTCGAGCTTCTGGTTGAGGAACTTCTCGAGGTTGGGCACCTGCCTGAGGGCCACCTGGGAGCCGGGCAGGAATGCGTCGACACCCATGATGCGCACGACCAGACCGCCCTTGATCCTCTTGAGGACGGTGCCCTCGAGGATCGTGCCGTTGTCGTAGGCGGCCTTGATGTCGGACCAGACCCTGTGGAAGTGGGCCTTCTCCTTGGAGACGCTCACCCTCCCGTCCTGGTCCTCGAGGGTCTCGATGTAGACGTCGACCTGCTGGCCGGGTACGATCTCCTCGTCCTCGCGGAACTCGGACAGGGGGATGACGCCCTCGCTCTTGTACCCGATGTCGACGACGACCTCGTTGCCGACTCTCTGCAGGATGGTCCCGGAGAGGATCGTCCCGACCTTCACCTCGGTCGTCGTGATCGTCCCGTCGTAGGTCTCCTCGAGCTTCCGCCTCTCGTCGGGAGAGTACTCGAAGCCCTCGATCCTCTCGACCTCCTCCGGCGTCAGTCCGACGCAGAACTCCTTCTCGCTCAATTCGCACTCCTCTCGGCCCGTATCAGGCCAGCTTCGGCACCCGTTTCCACTATCCTTTCCATCACCAGCCCGGCCATGGCGGAAATGCCGCCCGACCTGCCGGCCTCCTCCATCTCTGCGGGAAGAATGAGCCTGCCCAGGCACACGGAGAAGCGCGGCCTCCGCGCGAGCGCGGAGAGCGGCCTGTCGGTGCCGTGCAGGAATGCCGGCAGCACCGGGACTCGCATCTTCGATGCGAGCAGGCCGACGCCCGGCTTCGGAGGCAGAGGTCTGCCGTCCGTGCTCCTGGTGCCCTCGGGAAAGATGAGGAGGGCACCGCCATCCCCGAGGATCGACTCGGCCGTCCTCAGGGCGGTGCGGTCCACTCCCCTCCTGTTCACGGGGAATGCTCCGAGCTGCGTGAACATCCATGACAGCGCCCGGCCCCTGAAGAGCTCGCTCTTCGCCATGAAGCGCAACGTCCTGGGGATGCAGCTCCCGAGAACGGGAGGATCCATGTCGGAGATGTGGTTGCTCGCGATCAGGAGGCCGCCCGTGCGGGGCACCCTGCCGGCAGCGCTGATCCTCAGACCGAATACGATCCGGAAGACTGCGCGGCCGCAACTCTGGATGGCATGCATCGAGCGGCTGTCCATCATGCTCCGTGCCTCCCGGCCGCACGGAACAGGGACACGACCTTCTCGACCTGCTCTCGGACCGACATGGCGCTGGTGTCCAGCAGGAAGGCGTCGGAAGCGCGCCTGAGAGGGCTGTCGGGTCTCTCCCTGTCCCTGGCGTCCCTCTTCATCAGACTTTCCACCACATCGGCGAAGACCTCGGAGGGACGGGCGCCGGAGCGGCACGCCAGGTCCCTCGTCCTGCGGATGCCTCTCACTGCGATGTCCGCTGTGACATAGACCTTCAGGACGGCGTCGGGGAAGACGACGGTGCCCATGTCGCGGCCCTCGGCAACGATGTCGCGGCCGGCGGCAGCCTCGCGCTGCTTGGCCACCATCGCCCGCCTGACCGGGGGCGAGGCGGACAGGAGGCTTGCGGCCTCTCCGAGTTCGGATGTGCGGATGAGGGAGGTCACGTCCTCCCCGTCGAGGAAGGCTCCATCCGGCCCGGCGGACATCTTGCTCGCACCCGCGATCAGGGCGACGGCATCGGGGTCTGTCGAAGCTGAAGGGCTCCGGGAGGCGAGGAGGGCGGTCATGCGGTACATGGCGCCGGTGTCCAGGTAACAGAAACCGAGCACCTCCGCGACGAGGCGCGCGGTGGTGCTCTTGCCCGAACCGGCTGGTCCGTCGATGGCTATTACGTCAGCCAGACAAGGTCACGTCCCCTCTTTTATACATAGGGAAGAATTATCTGCCGGACCGGGTGCGGCGTCAAGAAGACGATGGCGGTTCCATCCCCACCAGCGAGTAGAGCATCTGCATCTCCCTGCGTGACAGATTCCGATGCTCGCCCCTGGGAAGGTCTCCGATCGATACCGGCCCGAACCGGATGCGCTCCAGCGCCGCGAGTGCGAGCCCGGCGGCGGCGGCCATCCTCCTCACCTCGTGGTATCTGCCGGTGGTGAGCACTATCGAGAGACGCCTGGCGCCGAGCGGGGTCACCGCGACCGGCCGGCAGAGAGGGCCGGGGCCTATCGGGATCCCGCCCCGGAGCTTCTGGAGCACCCCCGAAGGCATGTCGTCGCCCAGGGTGAGGATGTACTCCCTCTCGATCCCCCACCTGGGATGGGTCAGACGGTTCGTGAGGTCACCGTCGTTGGTGAGGATGAGCAGGCCCCCCGTGTTGATGTCGAGCCTGCCGACCGGCACGCAGCCGGGGTTGAGCCTTGCCAGCACGGCCTTCAGCCTGCCGCTCCTGTCGGCCATGCTCGTCTCGACCCCGACCGGCTTGTTCCAGGCATACGCTGCCGGCACCGGGAGGACGATCCTCCTTCCGGAGTACTCCACCCTGTCCCCAGGCGCGACCTGCACCCCGATGGACTCGGGGCGTCTGCCGTTCACAGTCACGAGGCCCTGCCTGATGATCTCGTCGCAGGCCCTGCGCGAACCCACTCCAGCCCGCGCGAGGAAGCGGTTGAGCCGCATGCCTTCGGAGGGATCCGCGCCGCTGCCGGTTCCGGCAGCCCTAGCTCGAGAAGAGGTCGGCGCCATCGGCGGCTCCTTCCGTACCAACGAGTTCCTCTATCTCCCGCCTTCGCGGGAGGTGGTCGATGTCGTCCAGGCCGAAGTAGTTGAGGAAGCCCTCCGTCGTGGAGTAGGTGAGGGGCCTGCCCGGAGTCTCCTGCCTGCCGCAGATGCGTATCAGGCTCCTCTCCAGCAGCGACTTCACCGCGCTGTCGCAGTTGACGCCGCGTATGGCCTCGATGGCGGCCCTGGTGCAGGGCTGGTTGTAGGCGATCACCGCGAGCGTCTCCACAGCGGCCCTGCTCAGCCTGCCGGGCCTCCTCTCCTCGTAGAGCTGTGCGACCGTGGCCCCGACGGCTGGATCGGACACCATCCTCCACGTGCCGGCGGCCTCCTGGAGGATCATCGCATGGCCCTCGTCCTCGAGCGAGGCCCTTATCCGGCCGATGGCCTGGAGCACCGTATCGGCGCCCGATCCCGTCAGGTCGCAGATCTCCTCCATGCTCAGGGGCCTGTCGGCTGCGAAGAGCAGGCCCTCGATGGATCTAGCCGTCACGTCGAGCATGCTGTCCGGTCACCCGCGCCTTCTCCTGCCGTGCTGCAGGAAATCGTGGAAAGCGAGTCTTCATGGATTCGAGAGCCGTCACGTCGAGCATGCCGTCCGGTCACCCGCGCCTTCTCCTGCCGTGCCGCAGAAACTGGTGGAAAGCGAGTCTCCATGGATACGAGAGCCGTCACGTCGAGCATGCCGTCCGGTCACCCCCGCCTTCTCCTGCCGTGCCGCAGATACTAGTGGAAAGCGAGTCTTGATGGGTACGAGAGCCGTCACGTCGAGCATGCCGTTCAGACATCTCCGGCCGGTGAGAAAGTCAAAGGAGATGAAGGCGTTCCGGAGGACGCGGTCCAGGCCGGCTCGCGCTCGAGGAGGAGGTCGCCGAACGGGGCTCTCTGCCTGAAGCGGACGAGACCCTGCCGGGAGAGCTCCAGGATCGTGACGAAGAATGCCACCAGAAGCCTCCTGTCGGATCCCGGACCCAGGAGATCACCGAGGCTGATCCCCCTCCCGTGGCGGAGCCGGGCCGAAATCATCGCGACGCATTCGGATATCGTCAGTTCGGGTCTCCTGTACCTCTGGACGGGCTCCTCGGAGGGAGTCGAGAGCTCATCGAGAGCCCTCAGCAGGTCGAGCAGGCTGACCGAGCCCGGTTCCGCCTGCGGGGGCGCGTCCGAAGCCCATCTCTCCCTCTCCCCCGGCGCCGGGAAAGCGTTGCGCCACACCTCTTCGCTCTCGCGCAGCTCGGCCGCGACCTCCTTGAAGGCCCTGTAGAGAACGAGCTGCCTCATGAGTATGCGCTCCGGATCCTCCTCCGGAGCTGCGTTCCTCGCCGGCAGGAGCGCCTTGCTCTTGATGCTGGTGAGGGTGGCGGCCATCACGAGGTACTCGCTCGCGACGTCGAGATCGAGTTCGACGGCCGCGCGTATGTAGGCCAGGTACTGCCCCGCGACCTCGGCTACCCTCACCTCTCGGATGTCCAGCTCGTCGCGCCTGATCAGGTACAGGAGAAGGTCGAGGGGACCCTCGAACTGCTCGAGGCTGATCCTGCAGGCTTCAGACGACATAGCCGAACTCGAGCAGGTCGTGAGGGTTGTCGGGCCAGGATTCCCTCACCTTCACCCAGAGGTCCGGCAGGACAGTCCTGTCCAGCAGAGATCCCGCACCCTTCGCGGCGCAGTCGGTGATCCTCTGGAGGGTCTGCCCTCTCCTTCCGATGACGATGCCCTTGTAGGAGTGCCTCGACACGACGAGATTCGCCCTGACGTAGGTCTTGGAGTCGCGCATGGAGAACTCCTCGATCTGGACCGCGGTGGTCGTGGCGATCTCCTCGGGCAGGACCCTGAAGAGCTCCGTCCTTATCACCTCGGATACGAGGAAGCGCTCGGAGTGGAGCGTGGTGCAGTCTCCAGGGAAGAGCATCCGCCTCGGCGGCAGGGATCGGAGCATGTCACGGAGCAGACCGGGCACTCCCGTCCCCCTCGGCGGGCAGATGGCGTGGGCACCGGCGAAGGCGCGGAATAGACACGCCTGGTTGACCAGCGCCTGCCAGAGGCCGGGCGGGAAGTGATCGACATGGGTCAGACCCAGCAGGACCGGCCTTCCGGAAAAGAGGTCGAGGAACCTCTCCGTCTCGGGCGATGCGAGCTCCTCGTCGAGCTTCGTGGCATCTACCGTCAGGCAGGCTGCGTCCATCCAGCCGAGGATCTCGAGCCCCAGTGCAGTTCGGAGGGGCGGCGTGTCGATGATGCAGACCTGTCCCCCCGACCCGGGATCGTGGCATACCCCTGAGAGGGGCAGCCGGGTCGTTCCCCGCCCCTGTGTGACCGGAGAGATCGTCCTCCCGACGAGGCTGTTGAAGAGAGAGGACTTGCCCGAGTTCGCCCCGCCCGCCAGGACGAGATAGCCGGCATGGACCCTGCCCGGGATGCAGGATGTCAAGGCTGGCCGCCGGAATCGCCAGGCGTGCCCAGGAACGCGAAGAAGTCGCCCGAGGCGGTGCCGAAGAAGACCGAACCGTTGGCGATGATCGGGGCCGTGCCCGCGTAGCCGCCCATCTCCATGCTCGATTCCACGGCGCCCGTGGCGGCGTCGAGTATGTGGAACCGTCTGTCGTCACAGCAGACGTAGACTTTCCCGTCCCCTACCGCCGGGGGGACCTGGACCCAGTTCTCGAGCCCGGTCTCCCACAGAAGGGCGCCCCCGCCTTCGGAAAGGCACACGACCCTGCCGTCGCAGGTGCCGGCGAAAACCCGCCCCCCCGCGACGACCGGCCTGGACACCACGGTCCTCACGGACTGGGAGGTGAGGTCGGTCTCCCACACCACCGACCCGGAGGAGAGGTCCATGCTCCTCACGACCCCGTCGGCGAAGCCCACATAGACCGATCCCCCGGAAACCGAAGGAGCCGAGGCCTGGGCCGGGAAGTCGCGCCTCCAGATCTCCTCCCCCCCGGCGCCGTAGGCGCACACGACCCCGTCCTCGGTAGTGAAGACGGCGACGGTGTCGGCCATGGCGGGACCGAGCACGACGCCGCCCGGTGACGCGGACCACGCAAGGTCACCGGTGCGCGCGTCCAGCGCGGCGATCGAACCGGCGGAGTTGCCGGTCACCACGATGGAGTCGCCGAGGATGCCCATCGATGCGAAGAGATGGTATCCGAGGCCGGTCTTCCAGACAAGGGCTCCGGTGGAACGGTCGAGGGCGTAGGCATATCCGTCCTGCCCGCTGAAGAAGACGGTCGTGGCGCCGACGGCCGCCTCGCCGCTCAGGCCGCAAGAGGTCCCGAACGACCAGAGCACCGCGCCGTCGGTGGCGTCCACCGCGCGGAAGATGCCGTCGCTTCCGCCGAAGTACAGGGTGCTGCCGCAGAGGGCGGGGGCCGCGAAGAACTCGAGACCGGTATGGATCCTCCAGAGGGTGTCCAGGGGGGCCTCGATGTCGGGGCCCCACACGCCCCGGCCGGCCGGATCATTGCGGGGCTGGGCCCAGGTGGAGGGGATCTCGTCCCTGATGGAATCAGGCATGGTTGGCACCGTGAGGGTGCCCTGCGCCTGGCCGGGCTCTTCCGGGCGTTCGGCGCGGGATCCTCTGAAGGCGAGGATGGCCAGGGCGGCCAGGCAGGCCGCGCCGAGCACGGCCCAGAGCGGCCCGAACCGCGATGACAGGAGCCTGCCAGCCAGGGTCTCCGACCGGGTCGTCACGCTCCCCTCCTTCACTCAGTAGATGAGGACGGGCGCACCGACGGGAAGGGTCCTGTAGAGGGCCTCCAGATCTGCGCTGCCCAGCCTTATGCAGCCGTGGCTGACGTTGTTGCCCCTTCCGGTGCCGTAGTGCAGCAGCACGCCGCCTCCGAGGTCGATCTTGTAGGATCCGAGAACGCCGGGCACCTGCCTGACGTAGAGCCTCTCGGACGCATCGAGAGAGTCGTTGTAGAAGGCTATCTGCTCGGCGTAGGTCAGATCCTGAGGGAGCATGACGACCTGGCCGGGATCGGGCGGCTGCATGTTCTGCTCGAGCCAGAACCAGTCCGGCCTGAACCAGTAGGGGTTGGTGCCGTTCCCGAGGACATGCCTGAGCCCGCGCGGCGTGTTGAAGTCCCAGGATTCGCCGGTGCCGTTGGAGGTCCAGCCCTTGCCGGTCCCGCAGTAGCCTGACCTGACGAGCAGGTCTCCCCTTCTCAGGTGGAACCTGTTCTGGCCGGTGTCGATGATCAGGTAGTAGTCGGGGTAGACCGCCGCCGTGCTGTCTGCCGCGATGCGCAGCTGGAGGGACAGGGCGAGGTCCCTGTAGTAGTCGACCGAGTCGCGGAACGCGCCGATGCAGGAATCGGCCGAGACCAGGGTATCCATCAGCGCTATGGCCTCGCGTGCCTCGGCCAGCACATCCGCGCTCCTCCGCCTTTCGGATCCCAGAGTGATCGACATGGCCAGCAGGGCCGCCAGGCTGGCGGCCAGGCATGACCCGAGCACGAGAGTCGTGTTGCCGGGTGCTTTCAAGGACAATCCCTCCGGGCTATATGACTGGATCCGGGACCAGGTTGAGCTGGGTCTGCCAGCTCGCGGGCCTGCCCCTGACGTCTATGTGGACGAACGGGCCGTGCTGCTGTGTCCAGCGGTAGGCCGAGGCCCCGCCCACCGAAATGCCGCCGGATGCCTCGATCCGCCTCACGATGTCCACGACGTGTTCGCCGTCCGAAACGTCTATCCTCTTGTTCCTGTCGATGTCGTCCATCAGGCCGTTGGGCGGGAAGCCCTCGATCCATATGTCCGCGGCTGTGCCGTACAGGTGTGCGCTGAAATCGGTCTCGTTTCCTATCGACCTGTTGTAGTCGGGAGTCCTGTAGCCGCTCATGACGTTGATGTCCACCGGCTCGGGGTATTCGCGCCCCACGGCCTCTATCAGGGCCTCGAGCTTGTCCACCAGCCTGAGGTCGAGCGCCAGGTACTGCGGATAGGCGCCTTCGGTATGCCCGAGGAACTCGCCCAGCGTGAAATGGCTCGAGAGCCGCACCCCGCCTCCGTTTGCACCGAGCTCGACGAAGCTCTCCGGGTTGTCGCCGCGCGAGTTGCCGTCGCCGTACAGCCCGACCGGGTACGAATTGAGAGTAGGGGTCCTCCATCTCGAGGCGTCGACCACCACGATGACCGCATATTCCTGCACCGCTTCGCCCGAGGCAAGCGTGAGCCTGAAGGTGCCATGGCTCCGAGGCGCCGTCCAGGCGACCGAGGCGCCTTCCGAGGACGAGGGCTCCCCCGCCGAGAAGGTCCAGGTGCAGGGCACGGCCGTCGAGAGGTCGAGCGTCTCGCCGGGATGGCACATCAGCGACATCCTCGAACCGGGCAGCATGCTCCCGTCGACCCCGAGGCCTATGCGGGCCGGACCCGGGTCGGGATCGCTCGATGTCGAGAAGACCAGGAGCCAGGCAAGGCATGTTAGAGTCATCCCAGAATCCTCCGGATATCCGCCGGTGAGGAATATAACTACGCCGGGCTGTCGGGAATACGGCTCTTCACGATCCTGCCGTCTATCCTGATCCTGCCCCCGAAATGGAGCCTCACGGCCTCCGGGAGGATCCTGTGCTCCTCCTGCAGGATGCGCTCGGCGAGCGAGTCGGCCGTGTCGCTCCCCAGTACGGGCACCGCGGCCTGGAGCACGATCGGGCCGGTATCGGTGCCGGTGTCCACATAGTGCACGGTGCAGCCGCTCACCTTCACCCCGTGGGCGACGGCCTGGGCCTGGGCGTGCAGGCCGGGGAAGGCGGGGAGCAGGGAGGGATGGATGTTCAGGATTCGCCCGGTGAAGGATTCGAGAAGGGCACCGCCCAGAATCCTCATGAATCCGGCAAGGCAGACCAGGTCGATGGATCTGGATACCAGCAGGTCTGCCAGCGATTTCTCCGCCTCCGGGGCAACGCGCGACCTCCCCGGCCCCGGGTCGAACCGGATCGATTCGACGCCCATCCTCCTGGCCTTCAGCAGAGCGCCCGAAGAGGGATTGTCGGAGGCCAGCAGCACGACCGATGCGCCTCCGAGGTCGGATGTGCAGAGTGCTTCGAAATTGCTCCCCCGCCCCGAGGCGAGGACGGCTATCCTTCCGGCAGAGTTCACGACCCCCTCCCGTCTTCCTCCTGCGGTTCCCACGGAGGGCCGTCGGAGAAGACCCACACGACCCCGTACGACATTCTCCTGTCGTCATCGTCGAAAGCATCCTCCAGGGCGCCCACCAGCGAGAAGCCGAGGATGTTCAGCGAGATGCACGCGTCGGCCGACGTGCTCTCCACCTTTCCCGAACCGTCACCCGGGTCGGACTGCAGGGCGACGAGCCTGCCCCCGATGGTGATGCGTCCGTTCCCTCCGAAACCGAACCCGGGGAAGGCCGATACGGAACCCCTGAGGAGGCTGTCCGACACGAAGCCCGAAAGCCCCAGCCAGGCCGGCCAGGTGATGTGCGCGCCGGCGGAGGCGTCGCTCCCGTCGAGGAAGAACTCGGCGCCTGCCGGGCCCCATCCGGCGGTGGCGAGGAAGCCGGAGACCCCTCCGGGGATGCTGCAGAACCCTGCGCCGAGAGCGGGGCCTCCGGGGATCCTGCAGAGCAGCCCCGCCGTGCCTGCGAACTCGGTCTCCCCCGAGTCCGACGACATGTCGCCCCTGGCGATCAGCGTCGCGGGCCCCGCATCGAAGGAGGATCTGAGATGGGCTTCCGCGTGAGTCAGGGAGTCCCATGCCGAGAGCCCGGCCGCCGACTCCAAGGTCAGCCGCCCCAGGGAGGCCGATGCGGCCGCGGTGGGCTCTGCCAGCCTCTCGCCCTCGACGGGCGATGCCAGGAAGCAGCCGGCCGACAAGGACGGCCTCCGGTAGGACAAGCCGGCCGAGTAGCCGTCGCCGCCGCCCGCTCCCTGCCAGAGGAAGCCCGTCGCGGACAGGGACCCCCGTTCGAGCCCTAGGAGCTGGGTCGAGATGGTGTCCTCGCGGCCAAGTGCCGCGCTCACGCCCATCCCGAGTGGAAGCGGTCTCAGCAGGAGTCCGGAGTACCTGTTCCTGCCGGCGGTGCTTTCGAGGAGGCCCACTGCGCTCCCGTAGCTGCTGTCGGGAATGCCGGGGGTCGAGAACTCGGCCGTCCAGCCTCCGCCTCCCCAGATACCCGCCTCGAGAGGGCTCAGGATCTCCACATGCTCGAAGGAGCCCCAGGGCGGCAGGGGAACCCCCGGACCTCCGCAGAGAAGGAGCGGTCGGCCGTCGACCGTCGTCCGCGCGTCGAGCCCGGCCATGAACGGCAGCTCGGACCATTCCAGCATGATCCCGGTCTCGAGCAGGTCCAGGGGTGACGCCTCGAAGGAGGCGAGGCAGGAGATCGCCAGGAATGCCTGTATCACTGCCAGCCCGGCCGGCCCATGCCCGCGAAGGTGAGGTGCTTGCCCCGCTCGACCCCCGGCTGGTCGAGCGGATCGATCCCCAGCGCAAGCCCCGTGAGCACCGTGGCGATCTCCATGGCTGAGAGCAGCGCACCCACGGCTTTCTCCGAAGGCGATTCACCGGCGTGGAGCCTGCATACAGGGAGCCCGCGCTCCGCGAGGGCGGCCGAGGTGGCGGAGGACTCGGCCCGCCTGAGCTCGTCCAGCGTCCTCCCCGTGAGCCATTCTGCCGAGGGATACCCCTCGAAGCCCCCGGGCAGGGGCGGAGATGGCTCGGTCATGTCCAGGAAGGTGAAGAACTTGTCGGGGGGGCCCTCCATGAAGAGCTGCACGAGTGAGTGCTGATCGGCCGGCCCCCGGCATGCCAGAGGAGTCTGGCCCAGACCGGCACCGCCCCCGGGCCTCCTCTTGCCCAGGCTCTCGGCCCAGAGCTGCGAGAACCAGAGCGCCATGTCGAAGAACCTGTCGCTGTAGGCAAAGAACACGTGGACCGGATGGCTCTCGAAGAAGGCCAGCCAGCAGGCCGCCAGGCGCCCTGCAAGGCTTTCCGCGCCCTTCCGGTCGAACTCATGGATCACATCCGCGGCACCGTCGAGCAGGGCCGGGATGTCCAGACCGGCGAAGGCGGCCGGAAGCAGACCGGCCGGGGAGAGCACGCTGTAGCGGCCGCCGACCGACGGAGGTATCGGGAGGGAGGCCCATCCCCTGTCGTCGGCCAGCTTCCTGAGATCGCCCCTGGAAGGATCGGTGACGGCCACGGTGCGCCGGTCGCTGATGCCTGCCGGGAGCCACGGGTACAGCGACAGGAGGACCGACATGGTCTCGGCCGTGGACCCCGACTTCGTGACCACGACCAGCAGGGTCCTGGCCGGATCGCAGGCTTTCTTCACCGCATCCACGGTGCGGTGATCGGGCGAGTCGACCAGGCGGATGCGGGGGCCGCCCCCCGGGCCGAGGGCCGACAGGAGACATCTGGCACCGAGCGCCGACCCTCCTATCCCGTCCACTATCACGTCGTCCACCTCACCCGCGAACGCTCCGGCGAGTTCGAGGCACGAGGCAGCGAGTTCCCTCTGGAAGGGGAGTTGCATGAAACCGAGTCTGCCGTTCCCGCGCCACTCCGCGAACCTCTCGAGCGGCAGCGCCGGCAGCCCGGGGAACGAGAGCCCCGTCTCGAAGGAGACTCCTGCGGTCGAACTCATGCCGAAACCTCCGCGTGAGGCGGCCGCGCCTTCACGGCCCCGTCCACACCCTCACGGCCTCTCCCCCGGGGATGGGTCCGAGGGCCGTGACGAAATCCCCGTCCGAACAGATGGGCTCGATCCGGATGCTGTCGCCCCCTCCGAGCACCACGAAGCTCGACAGACCCGAATCGAGCACAGCCCTCCGCGGGAGCGAGAACGAACCCGGGAATGTGAAGGCCCCTTCGGGAGCCTCTCCTGAATATATGCCCGTCCCGTCCCTCTCCTCCACGAGCCGGAGTTCTCCGGCGGATTCCGGCCAGCGAAGCATGACGGACGAAGGAGGCGGGATGAGCGAGACGAGACTCCGGCCCTGCGCCACCATCTCGGCTCCGGGTCTCCCTCCGTCGGGCTGCCCGGCCGACGAGGAGGATACCGAGTGGACCTCCCCCTCGAAAGGCGAGAGAAGGGCGATCCTGGACGAGGCTTCGAGAACCGAGCACCTGGCCGCGGCAAGAGCGACTTCCGCGAGAAGCGCGGAGTCTGCCGGCGTGGCTTCGGAGCGGGCTTCGGCCAGGGCCAGGGACATCCCGGCGAGTTCCAGTTCCATGACGGCCACCGAGTCCGTTCCGACCGCCAGGGTGTCCCCCGCACCGACCCGGGAGCCGGGTGAGGCGACGATGATGATGTCTCCGACGTGCGAACCTTCCGCCCAGAAGACTTCGACGGTGTCCGGTCCGGCGGCCACGACGCCGAAGACGGCGGGCGCACCTGGCAGGACCGTCGTGACGCCCCCCCGGGAGGACGAGTCCGCCGGGACTGCAGTCTGAACGGGCCGCTGAGGGCCGCAGGCGCAGCAGAACGCGACTGGACAGGCGAGCATCGCGGCCTTAGCTTCGCGCCTGATCCGGTGCGCAAAACCAATCGTCCGGGGAGGGAAGACCTTGTTCTCGATCAAGCCTGCTCCTGTCGCGGCGGTTTTCATGCTCCTGACCGCTTCCTGCGGAACCCGGACATCCGGTTTCTTCTCAGGCCCGCTCATCGGCAGGGAACCCGGGCCGGGAGCGGCAGTGGAGGCGCTGGCGCCCGAGCTGACTGACACTCTGCTCAACTGCAGCTTCGACGACCTCACAGACGCGCCCTTCGGGCCGGACTGCCGCTTCGAGGTCTATCACGGCGGGCTCCACATCGACAACTCCGCGTCCGGCGACCCGCTGGTGCTGCTCTCGACAGCCGCCCTGACAAGGGACGGCACCGTGGAGGCCGTCTTCCAGATCGAGGAATCGTCGCCCCATTCCATCCTCGGTCTGGTTCTCAGGGCGGAGGACGACGGGAGCTTCCTGCTCGCAGGAGTCAACTCCCGAGGGCAGTATACCATACAGAGATGCCTCGGGAGCATGTGGACTCCAGTGATGGGCCTCGACCCCTTCGAAACGAGCCGGCTGCTCCCCTACGATCCCGCGAGCATCGAGCTCGCAGCGGAGATACACGGCAACTATGTCGATTTCTACGTGAACGGACAGCTCCTGCAGGTCGTCAGGACCACGATGCCGGTCATGGGGCGCACCGGCATATTCGTGGACGGCTGGACGAGCGCCGTGCTGGACCGGATCACGATAATGCCGGAGAGCTGATCTGACCTGCGCACTCGCCCTGATCCCAGCCATCACGGCAGGTTTCGCCGGGCCGGGGGTGTACGCGTGCCCGCCCCCCGACACATCGGGCACTGTCGACGCATCCTCGGCGCCGGACGGGTTCCCGATCCTGTGCTACCACTCCATCGGCACCGGTGGCCGCCTCTCGGTAAGCGCGGCCAGGTTCAGGGGCGATCTCGAGCAGCTCTGCTCGGAAGGCTTCTACCTGATCACCCCCGACGATCTGGCGGACGGTCTGTCGAGGCTGCCCGAGGGGCGCAGCCCGGTCATGGTGACGTTCGACGACGGATGGCAGAGCCAGTTCGAATATGTCCAGGACGCCGACGGGTCGCTGCGGATAGACCCTTCGTGCGCCGTGGGGATCATGGAGTCCTTCTGCTCGGAACACCCGGACTTCGGCCGCGGGGCGGTCTTCAACATCTCCCTCGACAAGACGCCCTTCGGCCAGGCGGAGCTCCTCGAGCGGAAGCTGAACTTCCTGCTGGACAACGGCTACGCTGTAGGGAACCACACCATGAGGCACAGGAGCTTCACCGGCCTGCCTCCCGAGCTGTGGGCCCCCGCCCTGACCGGAGTGCTGGAGGAGATGGAACCCTGCCTGGGCGTGAGGACCGGCGAGATCTGCACGGCCGCATGGCCCGGCGGGCGCCTCCCCGAGGGCCGGTGGGTCGAGGAGAGGCTCGGCACGATCGAGTACGAGGGCTCCCCGGTGGCGGAGTTCGGATTCCTGGTCGACGGAGCCCTTGCAGATCTCGGAGACGTGGGTTCCTCGGGCGGCCGCCTGAGGCTCGGCAGGGTGGACATGGCGCTCTACTCGATAACCAGACTGTTGTTGCACAACGGCTTCTACAGGCCCGACACCTGGCGGGCCGACCTCCACGACCCGATGCCCTTCAGACCCGTCCCGTCCCCGGAATAGACGGTCCCAGCAGCTCCCAGTCGCGAGGAGGGATCGGCCTGCAGCCCCAGGCCGGCCTGCCGACGCAGAGCACCGCACAGAGCCTCATCCCCGGCCTGGCCCCGGAGGACTTCCTCCATCCCGGCATCACGGGGTAGAGCGCCCGGGCCACGCCGTTCCAGAAGGTGCCCAGCCCCATGGCCTCCGCAGCGGTCATGACGAGGGTCGCTGCTATGATCCCGTCGCTCAGGGAGGTCGGGTTTCGCCGTGGCGAGAAGAAGAAGAGGACCAGCGGCGCCTTGCGGAAGACGAGATCCTCCCCCGCCGCCTCGCGTTCCAGGAATGGGCCGGTCCCGGTCAGCGCGCCCAGGATCCTCAGGAGCCCGCACTTCCCGAGCAGGCGGGCCGTCCTGATGATTCCCGTGCCCAGCGCGAGGGCTTCGGTTCCCCTGAAGGCCCTGACCGCCAGGCCGCAGGCGTTCACTCCGGTGGGCGACCAGCCGACCGGCTCGAGGAGCCTCGCGAGTTCCGCATCCGAAATGGAGCTCCCATCGAAGAACCTCGTAGATCTGCGCCTCTTCATCAGAGATAGCAGGGAATCGCCGCTGCACGGTTCGACGCCTGCCGGCTCTGAGGAGCCGAAGGCGCCGGCCGGGCAGAAGGCTGCGCAGTGCCCGCAGGCTATGCATTTCCGTGAATCGAACGAGGGGAAGGGGCGGCTCCCGGGGTCGCCGGAGACCGCCGATACTGGACAGACCATCAGGCATCTGCCGCAGGACGTGCACGATGCGGGGTCGAAGAGAGCTTCAGGGGAGAATCTCGACATCTATCCCTCCGGTCACTGTCCCCGGGCGCACTAGGACCACCCCGGGCCACGACCCGTAGGGCTCGCCCGGATCCCACGCACCGTTGCCGTTGCGGTCGGACCAGCACGAGACCGTGTACCGCCCGGCCGGGATGCCTTCGAGGAGGAACCTGCCCGGGTCGATCCCGACGCTGATCGAGGCCCCCCCGGAACCGGCCGCACGGGCCTCCAGGACTATCCGCGCCCCGCCTCCCGAGACCGTTCCCTCCATGCTCCCGGGCTCGTCGCCCCATGCCGCCACGAAGGACCAACCCACCGATCCCAGTGAGTCTCCCGCAGGCGAGACCAGTCCGGGTCCTATCTCGACCCTGTACTGCTCCTCCCCGAGCAGGTCGTGCAGGGGCGTGAACGTGAAGGACCTTCCGTCGTCGGCCCTGAGCACGCCCTCCACCACGGTGCTGTCGGCGACCCGGGTCATGCTGAAGGCGCCCGCCAGGGAATCGGGATCGACCCAGTCGGAGAGCGAGAAGACGACCGAGGTCGATGCGGGCACATCCGTGGAACCCGGGGCGGGGAACGTCGACCTGACACGGATCGTGTCCACCGATGCCGAGTCCGACGATTCGAACTCGATCGAATCCGGCGCCGACGCGTTGCCCAGCAGGTCGGTGACGCCCTCCGTCCGGAGGAGCAGTACGCCTTCCGGCATCCCGCCGGTGGCCAGGACGAGCGACCTCTCCTCCCTCGAACCGGACGACCAGCAGCCGAGCACGGGCACCGGGACGCCCGAGGTGTCGCGGATGCCGAACACCCGCCGTGCATCGGCCGGGAGGGCGGGCTCTTCGTTGAAGTCCACCTGCGCGTGGAACTCGTCCAGCGCCAGCACCTGCACGAGCCTCGGGCCCACCGTGTCCACGACTGTCAGGACGAGTTCGAGATCGAGGGAGTCGGCGTCGCCGATCACCACGGTGGTCTCGGCGCCGGCTTCGATGTCGCGCTCCCAGGACATGCTGCCGTCGCCGTCCTCGAAGCAGATCACCGAATAGGCGCCGCCCGGGAGCCATCCCGCCACAGCCGATCCGGTCGAATCGGGCGACGTCCTGCGGACCATCGTTCCCAGGGCGTCGAGCACATCGATCTGGACGGACCCGCCGAGCACCGTCCCACCCTGTCTGGCGAGCCCGATCCTGAGGGATCCGGAAGGGAGCGTGTCCAGGCCGCTGTAGGCCAGGTCCACCGCCTGGACGATCCTGTTTCCCCGCAGATCGGCCGCCGTGCCGGAGACATGGAGGATCATCGTCCGGGCACCCAGCGGCTCCTCGAGGGATACCACGGTCCTTCCCACGGAGTTGCCGACACGGATCGGGATCGCGGGGAAGACCCTGATCTCGACGGAGCTCTCCTGCATCCGTTCGCTCCACCGGATCGCCACCTCGTCGAGATCCGGCGTGCCGGCGGAAGGCTCGGGAGAGAGCGAGACGATGAAGGGCGGCTCGGTATCCTCGGGGCCGCCGGACGGTGCCGCTATCCTGGCGCATCCCGCCATGACCGCGGCCATTGCGGAGGCGCACAGGAGGCGGTACCTCACTGCCTCCTCCCCTTGGCGGGGGCCGGGGGGTTCCTTATCGCCGAAGCCCTCTTGTAGAAGCTCGATGCCTCGGTGTAGCGCTTCTGCTTCTCGAGCACGATGGCTAGCTCGGAGAGGATGTCCGGGTCGTCCGGGACATGCTCGCAGGCCGCACGAAGGTACTCCTCGGCGCTCGAGAGCTTCTCGAGCAGGTTGTAGCTCCTGCCGAGGAAGAAGAACACCGCTGCGTTCCCCCTCGACAGGTGCGATGCGTTGGTCAGCGTCTCGGCCGCCTTCTCGTACTGACCCTTGCGAAGCAGCGAGACTCCCTCCAGGAACACCATCTCCTCACGCGTGGCACCATTCCTCGTGGCCTTCTCCTCCCAGCCCTTCTCGCGGAGAGTGCCGAGCACTTCGAGGAGGCCCTTGGCCCTCATATAGAGAGCCCTTTCGGCCGAAGACGGGGTATCGCTGCGAGCCTGGTCGGGCTTCGCCACCTGGCGCGGAGCTTTCGTCCGATCCCCCGACGAAGCATCATGCTCAGCCCTGCCCGCGTCCTCCGGTGCGGATTCCGCCTCGGCCCCTGCCGTGCTCTCCAGCAGCGCCGGGGAGGCCGGCGGCCCCGCCTGCGGATCCGCTGCGTGCTCGGAGGGTCCAGGGGGAGTGACGAGGACGGGCTGTGCCATCAGGCTCTCGAGGTCGACCCCGGCCTGCCCCTCTCCCTCCTCGCCCGATGCCGCGAAGAGGGCCATCTGCCTGCCGGTGAGCCCGTCGGCCAGGAGCTTGCGGAAAGACGCGATCTGCCTCTTCTCGTCGTCCATCTTTATCAGGGGACGGAGGTGGAACTCGCTGATGCTGCCCGTCACCAGGAGTTCGCGGCGTATGGCGAGCGGGAGCTTCAGGACATTCAGGACCTGCGTGATCCTGGCCCGCGAGAAATCCAGGAGTTCGGCCAGGCGGCTCCTGTTGGGGACGATCGCGGTGCGCAGCAGCCCGTCGAAGAGGAGTGCCTCCTCGAGGCTGTTCTTCACGGCCTTGTGCGCAGGGGGAATGTGCACGGGATTCCTGACCACCAGCGCCCTGACGGAGAGCATGCCTGCAGCCCGGGCCCTCCAGAACGAGTCGTGGTTCACCAGGAGCGAGAACCTCCCCTCCTCCTCAATCAGCACGGGTGGAGGAACGGGTTCCGCTCCCGGAGTGTCGGGGTTCCAGTCTTCAGGCGGATCGAGGCAGTCGACGTCCTCGATCCTCACCTCCTCGAGCGGTACATGCTCGGAAATCGTATCGCCGACCTTCTGCACGATCCATCCCTCCCTGTCGGTGATCATGGGACCCCGTCTCCGAACAGGGTCTCGAACAAGGCTCCAGGGTCGCCCCCGTCGGTCACCAGATCCGCCGGGAGCCGGCGGAGCATGTTCCTCTGCCTCCGCGAGAACCGCCATGTGCCGTTCTCGATCGCTGTTGCCGCATCATCGCCCGAACCGCCAGCCTCGAGCGAATCCAGCACCTCCCTGTAGCCGATGGTGCGCCCCGGGGCGCAATCCCGGCCGAAACCCGCCGCGGCGAGCCGTCGGACCTCGTCCACCAGACCGGATTCGAGCATCGCGCGGACCCTTGCCGATATCCTCCTGCGCAGATCGTGGCCGGGGACATCCACCCTGGCGATCCTGAACCCGTCACCCCGTCCTGAAGCCCCGGTCCTGAGGCTCGACGCCCTCCTGCCCGAGAGCAGCGTGATCTCCAGCGCCCTCACGGCCCTCACTGCGTCTGCGGGGTGCAGCGCCCCGGCGGAAGCGGGATCGAGCCGCGCCAGACACCTCCGCACGAAGCCCCTCGAGGAGCATTCGCAGGCAGAGAGGATGGATCTGAGGGTCCCGTCGGCCTGAGGAAGCGGATCGAAACGCCCTGTGAGGGCCAGGAGGTACAGGCCGGTGCCGCCCACCACGACGGGCACCGCCCCCCTCGCGCGTATCGCGGGAGCGAGTGCGGAGGCCTCCCTGGCGAACGTGCCCGCCGAGTAGGTCCCGTCCGGGTCCATGATGTCCACGAGATGGTGCGGGACAGCCTCCCTCTCCTCGCGGGTCGGCTTCGCGGTGCCTATGTCCATCATCCTGTAGATCTGCCTGGAATCGGCGCTGATGACCTCCATGCGTATCATCGCGGCCATCGCGAGGGCGAGCCCCGTCTTCCCCGAGGCCGTACACCCGGTGATGACCGGGATGGGGGGAGCGGGGGTCACCTGCCGAACCTCCGGGCGAGCTCCGCGTCCGATATCTCGATCAGAGTGGGCCTGCCGTGCGGGCAATGGAACGGGTCGGACGTCGCGAAGAGCATGTCGAGGAGTTCGGCTGCCTGCTCCGGATCGAGCGCATCGCCCAGCTTGACCGCCCCGGCGCAGGCGGCGGCCGCCGCTATCTGGTCGAGCGGGGGGAGGGACGCCTTCGAGGGTTCCGAGAGCGCCGACAGGATCTCCATCACGGCCTCTGCGCCATGCCTCACGCCCTCCGGAACCGAGAGGAGGGTGTACTGCCCGCCGGATGCCTCTATCTCGAAACCAGCCTCGGTGAGCATGTCGCGGAACGCCTCGAACTGCTCGGCCTGCCCGGGACCCGGATCGAACTGCTCGGGCAGCAGGAGGCGCTGACGGCCCGCGACTCCCTTCCGGATGCTCTCGAAGAGGACCCGTTCGTGTGCTGCGTGGGGATCCACTATCACGATCCCTCCCGATACCGATGATACCAGGTAGCTCCGCCCCACCTGCTGCACGGCCGAGGCCCGGGGCGCAACCAGTCCGTGCGCGGGCAGGTCCGGGCCGGGGGACATGATGCCTGCGCCCCCGTCGAAGAAGTCCGGGGGTCTTCCGTACCCGTCCCGTGCGGCGGAGGAGGCCTGTCTCCCCACTGTCCCGGCGGTCCTCACGCCCAGGGCCAGGCCGACCGCGGCGGATCTGCCCGCCGAGGCGGCGGAGACGGCGGATGCGACGAGGGCCTGAACCCCGGAAGGGTTCCTCAGGCGGACCTCGAGCTTGGCGGGATGCACGTTCACGTCGCACTCGCCGGGCAGGAGATCGAGCCTGCAGACGCATACCGGGCAGCCGGCAGGCCCTGCGAGCATGCTCTCGATCACGTAGGAAACAGCCCTGACCGAGACTGGCCTGCCGTCGACGACGACATACACGTGCTGTCTGGAGGCCGAGGTCCTGTCAGGGAAGAACACTACAGAGGCTGTTCCCGGCCCGGCGGATGCATCCCCCGCTGCCGCGCGGATCCCGCCCGGGATTCCGAACCGCGCTCTGAGCCTCGATTCGAGAGTACCCGCGGGTATGGAGAAGGACTCCCTCCCGTCGCACGAGAGGCTGATCGAGACACTGTCGTTCGAGAAGGCCAGGCCCTCGAGATGCCTTCGGACCCAGGACTCCTCGGTGCCTTCGGATCGCAGGAAGCGCCTCCTGACGGGCTGGTTGAAGAATATGCCCGTCGCGGTGACCGTAGTCCCCCTCGTCCGGGCGGCAGGAGTGACGCCCCCCAGCACCCCTCCTTCCATCGAGAGGGCCCAGGCTTCTGAACCGTCGCTCGTGACGATCGAGAGGCGCGTGACCGAGGCGATGCTGGGAAGGGCTTCCCCGCGGAATCCGAGGGTGGAGAGGCTGTCGAGATCCTTCGCCAGCATGATCTTGCTGGTGGCGTGCCGCTGCACGGAGAGCAGGAGGTCGTGGCGCGACATGCCGCACCCGTCGTCCCTGACGGTTATCGACTGCCTGCCGCCCCGCTCCGTCGAGACATCGACCGAGGCCGCACCTGCGTCTATGGAGTTCTCGACGAGCTCCTTCACCACGGATGCGGGCCTCTCCACCACCTCTCCGGCAGAGATGAGGTTGACCACTTCGTCGCTCAGCACCCTTATCGCAGGCATGGCCTCCGTCCGAAGGACGTCGAGTCCATCGGGTCCTTGCATGAACTGGTGCCGGGAGAGGGATTCGAACCCTCACGACCGAGGTCGACGGATTTTAAGTCCGTTGTGTCTGCCGTTCCACCACCCCGGCAAGCCTTGTTAACGCAAGTATGGGAATAAGCCGCGAAGCGGGCAAACCCGCAGGGCTCGAATCGGTCCGGGACGGTAGGTGCTTCTCTGTATTGTGCGGCGGAGAGGGAGGCCCGCCGGAGGGCTGACTCCCCGGCGGGCCGGATCCCGGAAGGCTAGTCTATCCTGACGAAGGAGGACCCCTTCGCGCCGCAGATCGGGCAGACGTCGGGGGCTCCATTCTCTAGTGTGAATCCGCACACGGGGCAGACGTGGTAGGGATACTGCCCGCCGCCCTGGCCGAGGCTTCCGAGCATGGCCCCGAAGAGGCCGGCATGGATCCTCTCGACCGCGTTCGCGAACTCGAACGAGCGAAGGGCCTGGGCTTCGCCCTCGGTCCTGGCGTCCTCTATCATCGCGGGGTACATCTTCTCGAACTCGTGCACCTCGCCGGCAACGGCCGCCTCGAGGTTCTCACGGGTCGAACCGATGCCGCCCATGGCCCTGAGGTGGGCATGGGCATGCACCGTCTCGGCCTCGGCCGCTGCCCTGAAAAGCCTTGCAGCCTGCGGATGCCCCTCCGCGTCGGCCTTCTTCGCGAATGCCAGGTACCTGCGGTTCGCCTGGGACTCGCCGGCGAACGCCTGCTTCAGGTCATCGAGCGTCCTTCCCATCTCTTCCTCCCGCCGTCTCCGGCCGATGGAGCCATCCCGGCACATCCGATGGACACCGGCCAGTTATATCAAATGCGCCCCGAAGGCGCACCGGCACACTCCCCCATGGGCCGTGCCCCGCTTATCTTCGCGCATCGAGAACCGGGCCGGAACCGGACCTTCCGAAACTCCGTTCCTCTCGTATCACACCAGCGCGAGGGAGCATCGATGACAGCAGCGGTACGCATCCCGCTCGCAGCGGCAGTTTCGTTCTGCCTGTCCGCACTTCCGGCAGCCGCCTCCGCCGGCGCGGCATCCTTCGACTTCTCGATCCCGGCAGGAGGCTACGAGATGGTGGCATACGAGGGAGGAGATGCCATCTACTGGCCCGGCGGGAGATCGTGCTTCCCCGAGGGCCAGCCGGACCTCCCTGCCATGGCGCGCACGTTCGTCATCCCCCAGGGAGCTTCGGCCGTCGAAGCCTCGATCGAAGTCATCTCAGAGACCGGGGTCGACGGGATGTACGACATCCTCCCCGTCAGGTCCGTACCGCTGGGATCCGATCCCGGCCCCTTCCTGAGGGACCCGGGCGTCTACATGGGCGGCGTGTCCTTCCCTGCATCGAACGTCGTATCGGTCGAGACAGGGACGCGCACGGGCTTCCGCCTCGCCACCGTGCAGTTCACGCCCTTCACCTTCGATCCGGCATCCGGCTCCGTCACCTGCATCACGCAGGCGAGGGTGACCCTCCGCTGGGAGGACGACCCAGCAGCAGACGCCTTCACCCTCGGAGCGGCGCAGTTGGAGAACGCCGAATCCATACTCGAAGGCATCGTGGCGAACCCTGAGGACCTCGCAGCCTGCAGACCCTCCGTCCGGGGAGAAGGGACCGACTGGTCATCCTGGGTGGTCATAGCCCCTGCGGCCCTCGAATCCACCCTCGAGCCCCTGGTGACCCACAGGAACGCTTCGGGCATGACGGCCGAATTCGTCTCCACCGAATGGATCTACTCCTCCTACACGGGATACGACACCCAGGAGCAGATCAGGAACTACATCAAGGACGCCTACCTCAACCACGGGCTGATGTATGCACTCATAGTGGGCGACTGGGGTCCGACCCAGCGTTTCTCGAGCCTCGACATAGGCGGTGGAACCGTTCTCAACGAGACCGCCGACCTCTACTACAGCGACCTCGACGGCACCTGGGACGCCGACGGCGACCACCTCTACGGCGAGAACACCGACGGCATCAACTACTACTCCGACATCGCGGTGGGGAGGTTCAGCACCGACCTGCCCGCGCAGGTCGCGACGATGGTCCAGAAGACCATCGAATACGAGACGGTCTCCCCCGCAGGTTCATGGAGGACCCGCGCACTGCTCTGCGGAGCCGGTCTGTGGCCCGAATACGGCTACTGGGGGCGCTTCGTCTGCGACTCGATCTGCAAGAGGATCCCCGGCTCCTGGATAGAGACGAAGCTCTACGAGTACTCGTCCGGGTCGCACCCCAACAACCAGGTCGAAGTGATCAACGAAGGGGTCAGCTACGTCTCCCCCCAGGGACACGGCTTCTCCTCGGGGATCTACTGGTACTACGCCCCCACCAGCATGATCACGGCCGGCCTCATCAACCAGATGACCAACTGGGGCATGTTCCCGGTGTTCCATTCCATAGCCTGCCTCGCCGGACAGCTCTCGGTCTCCGGCTGCAGCGCGGAGAGGCTGATGTACTCGACCACCGGGGGGGCCGTGGCCGTGATGTTCAACTCGAACAACGGCTACGGGGCGCCGCCCTCGATGGGCCCGTCGGAGCATCTGGAGGTCCACTTCTCGAACCAGATGTTCGTGCTGGGCGTGCAGAGGGTGGGCGACATGCAGGCGGCGGCCAAGGATGCGTTCAAGGCGGCCGGAGGCATGTCGATGCAGAACTGGGTGCTGCAGGAGAACAACTACCTGGGCGACCCGGCGCTGCTCTTCGTCACCAACCAGACCGGCCTGGGCGGAGGCGCTCCTGGACAGGGCCAGCGGGTCGCCTCGGGCGTCAGCCCCAACCCGGCATCCGGGTCCTTCTCCGTGTGCTGGTCCATGCCGGAACCGGCCGGGTTTACGCTGTCGGTATTCGATGTCTCGGGCAGGCTGGTGAGGACGGTCTCCCAGGATGCATCGGCCTCCTCGGGCATGACTGTCCTCGACGGGCTGTCCGACGGCGGGGCTCCAATGGCGTCCGGGTGCTACCTCGTCAGGCTGGACACGGCCGCGGGCTCCAGCTCATCGAGCATGGTCTACCTGGGGCGCTGATCCGCAGGGATACACCGAGGGCGGCCGGGGCCGGGTCCCGGCCGCCCTTTCATCACTCCCCTGCGCCTCTGACCGCGCCGGCTCCCGCGGTCGACCATGCAGCGGACTCGGCCGCACCCTTCGGGGTCAGCCCATAGGTGCCCGGGCCGGTCTTCTCGAACCAGCCGTAAACGTTACGGTATACGATGCTCCATGCCCCCGGGTCGCCCAGGCATGCGGCAGCCTCCGCTGCCCGCGAGGGCCCGTTGGCCGCCAGGAACGCGGCCACCGCCAGCGCCCTGCGCCTGTAGGCGGTCATCCTGCCTCCGCGCTTCGCACTCCCCCCGGTGTTGGGGTCGCCTTCCAGAGCCTTGTGCTCGGCCATGAGCCTGGCCCGCCCGGTCCTCGACCGCCTCGGCCGGTACTCGCCCGGATCGAGCAGCGGATCGACAGAGCCCGACCGGGTGTCCACGGAGAGAAGGCCGATCCCCAGCATGCGAAGCAGCTTGCGGGTCTGCCTGCCGCGCAGCGAGGGGGAGTCCGAAGGCACCGCCACGTAGACCGAATCGGCGCACGAGAGCCTCTCGACCGCCTGCAGCACAAGCTTCAGGCTGAAGGTGGACTTGAGTTCGACCGCCACGATCCTGGAGCCGTTCACCCCCACCGCGTCGCAGTCCAGAACCTCTCCCCTGACCTCGTACCCGAGGCGCCGGAGGAAATCCCTCACGGGGGGGTAGAGGGAGGACTCGCCGCCCTTCATGTCGATGAGGGCAGCGAGCTGAAGCAGAGCGCCACGGCCGTCTCCGGGCCCCTGTTCTCGAACACGTGGGGCACTCCGGGAGGGATCACCAGCAGCCCTCCCCTTGCGGCGGACATCCTCTCCTCGAATCCCAGTTCGGTATCGCCGATGAAGACCTCTCCGTGCAGGACTGCGACCTGCTCGTCCCTGCCGGGATGGACGTGCCCGCCGCGGCGGCAGCCCGGCTCGATGGAGAAGGCGTGGCAGTCAGTCACCGTCCCGGCCCCCGGGAGATGGTCGAACGGGTTCAGCACCCATCCCCTCCGATCGATGTGCATCTCCTTCTCCACGAACCCGAACCTGCTCCGGGGACTCCCATCCATCGATATACCTCCTGAGGAGCGCCGCCCTCGCCTTGCCTATCCCGGGCACCGTGCAGAGTTCCTCCTCCGAAACGGCCCGCAGCCTCTCCACGCTGCCGAACCTGGTCAGGAGGAGAGCCCGCAGCGACGGCCCCACTCCGGGTATGTCGTCGAGGACCGACCTGATCTCGCCTCGCGAGCGGCTGGTCCTGTGGTAGTGGAGGACGAACCTGTGCGCCTCGTCGCGCATGGCGACCAGGATCCTCATGGGGGGTTCGTCCGGGTTCCGCGACACCGGCCGCTCCTCCCTGCCGCACAGCAGGGCCTCCTCCTTCTTGGCTATGGCCACGAACAGGGTCCGGTCGGCGGCTTCCCCCGCCGCGACGACTGCAGCCCTGAGCTGTGTGATCCCGCCGTCGATCAGGAACAGGTCGGGCAGGACACCGTTCTCGATGCCGGACAGGAACCTCCCGACGGAGTCGGCTATCATCGCAGGATCGTTCCGCCCTATGCCCTGCGCCATCGAGAACCTCCTGTACCCCGACTTGTCCGGCCTGCCGCCCCTGAAGCTCACCAGGGCGGCAACGGGATAGGATCCCTGTATCGTCGAGGCGTCGAGGGCGACCATCCATTCCGGCGGGGCCGGAAGCCCCAGCATGTCCGCCAGCGCCTCCAGGGCTGCCTTCGTGCGTTCGGCCCTCCCCCCGGGCCTCTTCCATTCCAGCCTGGCCAGGAAGTGATCCAGGTCCTTCAGGGCCACGTCCACGAGTTCCCTGCCGGCCCCTCTCGCAGGAGCATGAATTGTGACCGAGCCCTTCCTCCTGTCCGAGAGCCATTGCGAGAGCATGCCGGAATCCGCGGGATCCTCGGTGGTCAGGATCTCGCGGGGTATGTCGCCGGTCTCGGAATAGTAGGTGTGGAGAAGGACCGACAGGCGCTCGGGTACGCCGGCCTGCCTCCATCGGCTCTCGAAGGGCAGCCTGACGACCCCGGTGAACCTGCCGGAACGCATCTGGAGGATGATGCCCCAGTTCTCCCTGACTGCCGCTATGTCCCTGCTGACCCTGTCCTTGGCGGTCTCCGGGGCGGGCCATCCGAAGGAGTCGAGCCTGGCGAGGAGATCGCGCCACCTCGCTGCATCCTCGTACCTCATGGCCCCCGCCGACTCCTCCATCCGCCCCAGTATCCCAGACCGCGCTCCCTCCCAGTCGCCCTTCAGGATCCTGAGCACCGCCTCGACGTTCCCGGAGTAGTCCCCCCTGTCCGAGACGCACGGAGCCGGGCAACGGGATATCTGCCCGAGCAGGCAGCTCCTTCCGGTGCGCGAGGCGGGCTCAGGGGTGCGGCATCTGCGCAGCGGAAACGCCTCCTGCAGGAACTCGACCAGGGAGCGCAGGGTCCTGGAATCCGGATACGGCCCGAACCTGGGGATGTCCCTCGAAGGATCGACGTTCCTTGTCACCACCAGCCTGGGCAGCTCCTCGTCGGTGGTCAGCTCGAGGAACGGGAACCTGTGGTCCTGGCGCAGGCGGACATTGTATGGAGGCTTGTGGATCCGGATGAGGTCGGCCTCCAGGACCAGCGCCTCCACCTCCGACCGGGTGACGGTCCATTCGACCGTGCAGGCCTTCTCGAGGATGATCCTGTGCCGTTCGTCTCCGGGGTTAGCGAGGTGCCCCCTCAGCCTCCTGTTGAGGTCGACCGCCTTGCCGATGTAGAGGATGGCGGCCGAGGAGTCTATGAACCGGTAGACCCCCGGCAGGTGCGGGGCCGCCCCCGCCGCGGCATCAAGCGACGGCTTCCCCGCCACGGCCGAGCACGAGTTTCAGGAGTGAGACGGTCCCCCGGCCGCCAGCGGCGACGAGCACGATCAGGAAGCAGGCGAGGGATGCCAGGGCAGCGAGTGTCAGGGCGGCCAGCCCGGGAAGGGTGCCGCCCTCGCAGAGGGAGTCGACCAGGGGCCTCATGGCGAAGAGCAGCCAGAGGCACGCCCCCGAGGCGGCCGGGACGGCCGCCCAGGCCCTTGCGGGGGCCCCGATGCCGGGGCCCAGCCTCTTCCTCATGGCAATCCGCAGAGCGACGAGGTTGGCGGCCGACGACAGGCTGGTGGCCAGGGCCACGCCGGCCAGAGGTCTCGCCCATCCCGTCGTGATGAAGAGCCATGACAGGGCGACGTTCAGCACGATGTTGAGACCCATCGAGGCCATGCCTATCATGGCGGGGGTCTTCGTGTCCCTCATCGCGTAGAAGACGGGTGCGGTGATCTTCACTCCGCCGTAGAAGACCAGTCCGATCGAGTAGAAGGTCAGGGCGGACGCGGTCAGGTCGACTGAATCTGCGCCGAACGCACCCCTGGAGAGAAGTACCGCGACGCTCTGGCGCCCCAGGACCGATGTGAACAGGGTGGCCGGCACCAGCAGCGCGGCAAGACCCAGTGTCGCGTATCCGAGTGTCTTCCTGGCCTCCGAAAGCCTCCCGGCCGCGGCCTGCCGGCTCAGGGTGGGCAGCAGCGCCGTAGCCGATGCGACCGCGAAGATCCCGAGGGGGAACTGCATGATCCTGTTGCCGTAGGAAAGAGCCGCGACGCTGCCCTCCTCGAGCAGGGACGCCACCATCTGGTCCACCAGGACGTTGAACTCGGCGGCCACGAGCCCCACGAGAGCCGGAACGGCGAGCCGGAGCACGGACCTGAACTCGCTGTCGCGGAATCCGAAGTCGGGTCTTAGGAAGATGCCGTTCCTGCGAAGCGCAGGGAGCTGGACGAGGAGCTGCGCGATCCCCCCGGCAAGGATGCCCGCCGAGTATGGCCAGACCGGAGCGTCCGCCCTCCAGACGGCTGGCAGCGCGAAGAGTCCTGCCAGGGCCAGCAGGTTGAAGAGCACCGGCCCCAGGGAGGGAGTCAGGAAGTGCCGTGCGCTGTTCAGCATCCCCATCACGACGGCCGCTGTCCCGACGAAGAGGATGTAGGGGAAGAGGAATCTGAGGAGCTGGGTGGAGAGGAGGGCCTTGCCGGGCACTTCTCCGAAGCCGGGGGCGAAGAGGGCCACCAGGAGAGGCGCCGCCAGGATGCCCAGAATCGAGAGCGCTGACAGGCAGAGTGCGGAGAATGTCAGGACCTTCGATCCCAGCTTCGAACTCTCGCGACCGCCCCTCGAAACGAGCGTGGAAGTGAAGGTGGGCACCAGGGCGGCGCTCACGGTCGATTCGCCGAAGAGCCTCCTGAGGATGTTGGGGATCACGAAGGCCAGGGTGAAGGCATCCGCCGCCATGCCGGTGCCCAGCACGGCGGCCTGGCCGACGTCCCTCGCCAGCCCCAGGATGCGGCTGAGCAGCGTGAGCAGGCCCATCAGGCCGGCTGCCCGGGCGACCTTCCTGCCCTCCTGCCGGATCGAACCGAGCGAGCCGGCATCCTCCGCCTGACCGCCGGGGACTTCCCTTGCTCCGGCAGTATCGATGTCACGGATGGTCATCTTGCATCCCCCAGCAGGACCATGGGGGCGCTCGAGAGGGAGGAGGTATCGGAAGCGGTGCAGCCGTCCTCCTCTATGCGGAGCCCGTCGCTCGCGGCCTCGATCCTCCCGGGAAGCTTCCAGGTCCTGAGCATTCCCGGGCAGGAGCAGCCGGGGAGCAGGGGGAGCCTCGAGGGCTCGCCCGGCACCACGCCGCCCGCCAGCCGTCCGCCGGCAGCGAGCGATGCTCCCTCGGCCAGATCGTAGAGGTCGGTCGTCTCCATCGAGTCGATGATCGCCACCTGGCCCCCGGACAGCAGCCATAGAGCCAGCGCCGCGGCGGCCGGCGGCCCGTCGAGGCCCGCGAGCCTGTGCCTGAGCAGCGAATCGGCGGCGCCCCCGGTGGACAGTTCGAGCCTGAACGAACCGTCGGCGGAAATATCCCAGGTCTCCCTCCAGTAGTCCTCGGGCCCCCCCGCGGCGGGAGCTGACGGCGCGTCTCCGTGGGGGCCGAGCATGGAGAGCGACTCCCTCCCGGGTATGTGGAAGGCGCTGTTGAGATAGGCCGAGGGATCGACGAGCAGGCTCCTGCCGTCCGGCAGCCTTGCCGAGATGACAGGCCTGTCCCAGTCGACGGGGACGGGGACGGATGCCGGGTCCGACGAGGCGAACAGCAGTTCGGTCGCGATCCCGGCCTCGTCGAGAACCGCTGCGGTTACGAGCGCAAGCTCGAGCCTGTCGGCACTCCTGCTCCTCATGAGTTCGTCGATGGGATCCACGGCGAACAGCCGGCAGGGGTGCCCCGGCGACTCGAGGGTGAAGCTGTTGCAGACGATGGTCCTGAGCCTGGCCATGACGGCCGGGATGTCGGCTCCGGCAGCGCCGGCCTCGAGGGCGGCCCCGGCCACCGAGGTCGGTCTCTCCGCATCGAGGGCCGCCAGGTAGGATTCCGACATCATCGAGTAGAGCGCCCGCCAGCCGGGTATGGTGGAGACGGACAGGCGCCCCGCCGGAGCGACGGCGGTGAATACCGCGTCGGATCCGTCCATCTCGAGGCTGAAGCCGTCACCCTCCCAGGCCGGCTCCTCCCCCAGGCCGCGCATGGTAATCCTGACGCTGTCTGCCCATTCCGGTGCGGTGAAGCCCAGCCACGCGCCGTCGTCCCACAGCCCTCCGCGGTCGACGGTCTCTACCCGGAGGAATCCCCCTCCGTCCATCCTGCCGGGGAACGCCACGACAAGGGCCAGGGGCATCCCGGAGGAACTGCCGAGCGTGTCCACGGCCCAGCCCGGCAGGTCCGATCTCGTCCCGTCGGCCGATTCGACCCAGGCATCCAGGAGCCGGACGTCCATGAACTCCGGATCGAACGGGACCGGATACCTCCTCGAATCGAACCCGTCCACGGAAAGGATGGTCGTCAGATCGCCGTCCTGTTCGGACATGTCCATGGAGAGCTGCGATGCCCTGGCCAGGGCGGCAAGGGCCACGAGCACGAGCGGTGCGCGGGTCACGGCTCCTCCAGGCGGATCCGTCGCCCATCGCCGGAACACCGGAATGCCGCGGTCACCCTGAGCGTCCCGGCGGGATGGTTGCCGAGGTCGCAGATCTCCGTCCAGACCAGCGAATCCCCCTCCAGCCCGGCACTAACCGAGTAGCCTCCGCCGGCAAAGGGCCCGGGCGGTGATGCGGTCATGCCCCCTGGGATGGCGATGGCCCCCTCCAGCACTTCCAGCAGGGGCGTATCGGTGCCCTGCACCCTGCCGTCGCGGTCGGGGGCCGACAGCAGCAGGGCGGAGACCCTCGATCCCGCGACGTCGAGATCCGCCAGCCCGGGTAGGATCATGCGGATCCCCCCGGATTCGACCGCTCGGGACGGGATCGAGACCGCCCCCGACACGGAGAAGTCCGAGAGCGGGTCGCACGGATCGCCGTGAACTCCCAGGGTGCTCCCGGGCGAGACGCCGAAGAGCGCCTCCAGAAGCTCCGGCCATGCCCCGGGGTCGACGCGCGAGAGCATGTCGCGCCAGAGTTCGTCGGCAGCTCCCGCGAAACCGACCTCCATCGTGCCGCAGAGGCTGTCCATCCCGGGTGAGAATCCGAGGGAGACCCTCATCCTGAGGGAATCGAGTCCGGGGTCGGGGACCGTCACGTATCCTTCGCACCAGGGGGCGAGCGGGAGGACCGGGAGGCCCCGGAGCGCATAGCTTGCGGGGGTGGAATGGCCTGTGGTGGAGGGGTCGAGCACGTCGAACACGCCGTCCCTGTCGAGCAGGACCACCATGTGGTCGAAGTCCCTGATGCCGCAGAGCGGATCGAGGGGGTGCGAGGTCCTCGTCAGGCCGAGCCAGGCGCCGTGACCCGCCGCCCTTAGAAGCGCGGCCAGGAGAACCGACTTGTCCCTGCACACCCCGCATCTGTCCGAGAGCGTTTCGGACGGCGTCCGGGGGGTGAAGCCGGGATCGGTGCCAATCCCCGATCCTAGATATGAGATGTTCGAGGCCACCCAAGCCCTGAGTGTGTCCGGATCCGTACCGGTCGAGTCGAGAACCGGGGCGAGCGCCGACAGCTCCTCGCCGGACGGGATGCCAGGATCGAGGATCCCGTACAGGAGGACGCCCAGTTCGCCCGGTGAATGCGAGGAGATCGTGACGTGCCCGGCCTCCTGCTCGACCGGTACCCCGAGGGGCAGCACCGGCAGAGGCTCCATCGGGCCCGACCGCCACTCCACCGTCCTCACGCCGTCCGACGTAAAATCGGACAGGGGGCCGGGTCCCGTGAAGTGCAGCGGCACCCCGTTCGGCCAGCGGACCGTGAACGAGCTCGAATGGATGCTGTCCGAGGACTGGGTGTAGAAGGAGTAGCTGTAGGCGTCGGCGAGGGGCAGTCTGCGTATCTCCCGGCGCGTCGAGACGAATATGGTGTCGCCTGTCTCGAGGCCGGGGAACTCGATCAGATACTCCCTGAAGTTGCTCTCGAGCCTGCCGGCTTCGGCCAGCCCGGGCCTGGGCCTCTCGGTGGAGGCGGCCTCGGAGTCGGGTCTCCCGGGGCGCAGGGGATGGAGCTCGGCCGTGATCACAGTTACGGTTTCATTCCAGCTGTCGTACGGGACGGACAGGGTCGAGAACCTGGAGACACCTGCGGCATCGAGGGGGATGACCACCTCCAGGGATGTCTCGACCGCCGCGGCCGAGTCGCACGCCAGGTCGACAAGGGCCTGGTGCCTCAGGAAGACCGCATCTGTGCCGAGGATCAGGGCAGCCAGGAGAACAGGCGCCAATGCCTAGCCCCCTTGCGGCATGCTGAAACCAGGAAGGCTCCTGTCGAGCCCGAGGAGGGTGGCGCTGACGAACCCGGCCCTGAGTGCCTCGACATCGGTGCCTGTCTCGTCCCTGAGGGGCAGTTCGGGGCACCTGCCGTACCTGTAGGATCGACCCGGCTCCAGGACTATGAAGGGGGCGTCCTGGGAGAACCTGCCCGTCCTCGTCCAGACCGGCGGGCCGAGCATGCACGATGGGGCGTCCGGGATGTTGAGGTTGAGCACAGAGTCCGGGGGGATGGAGGCATGCACGCCGGAACGGATCAGGCCTGCAACGTATTCGGCGGCGCAGCCCAGGTGCGAGGGGGAAGGGGACCCGGAACTGACGGCGATGGCGGGTATGCCCCAGAAGGCGGCCTCGCTCGCGGCGGCTACGGTGCCGGAGTAGTGGACGTTGTTCGCGAGGTTCGGCCCGGGGTTGATGCCGGAGACCGTCAGGTCGGGGATGAACCCCAGCAGTTCGCGAATCGCCAGCTTGACGCAGTCGGCGGGGGTCCCGCCCACCGACCAGGAGCGCCCGCCCATGCTCGTGACCTCGATGTCGCGGTAGAGTCCCAGGGCGTGTCCGGACCCGCTGCAATGGGCTGCCGGAGCAACGACAAACACTTCCCAGGAGGAGCCGAGCGCAGCCTCCATGGCTTCGAGCCCGGGCGCTCCGATGCCGTCGTCGTTCGTCAGCAGGATCCGCATGGCGCTCAGGTCAGATCCCGGTGGTCAGCACGATCCTGTGGACGTCCCCCAGGGACATCGCACCCGGGATCCACGCGTAGTCGAGGGCCCAGGCACCCGCGGACAGGCCTATGCCGGCGGTGAGGTCCTGGGAGTCGTTCCCGAGCCTGTAACCGCCCCTAAGGTCGAGCCAGGCGGCCGGCGAGAGCTCGAGCCCCGCTCCCCCGGACATGTCGTTGTCGATGGGCTTGCAGGTTTCGATGGAGAGCGCGGCGGGGCCGGCCCAGGGCAGTTCGGCCCGGGTCGAGACCCCGGCCCTCCAGGTCATGGGCATCCGGTACCCGGGTCGGCTGCCGAAGTCGGCCGAGGGACCGATGTTCTGCACTGCGAGGCCCAGGTCGAGCCAGGGCAGGGGGTGCACCGCGGCCGAGGCGTCGACGGTGAAGCCCCACTCGTCGGTCTCCCAGATCTCCTCGTGCAGCAGCTTCACGCCTGCACCGGCATCGAGGGGGCCCGACGAGGCCGCAACCGCACCGGAGAGAGCCAAATCGAGGTAGTCGAAGGTCCCGAGGGGTTCGGCCACCGGTTCGTCGCCCCTGTACTCGAGCCCTCCCGCCGAGAGCGCGTTTATCCCCGCGGAGAAACGCAGGCCTCCGGAGGCCGCCACGAGAGAGGCCGTGTTCTGGCTGGCGGAGCCGAAATAGCTGGCATGGCTCGCCGAGACGCTCGCTCCGTCGAGGCGCGCCAGGCCCGCGGGGCACGAGAATCCCGAGAGGGGCCCGGAATTGAAGAGCACGGTGCCGCCGAGAGCGGCGGCGCGGGCCGAGACCTCGATCTTGAGGAACTGGAATGCCGAGGCTCCGGCATCCCGGTATATTCCGTCTCCGGAGGCCGCATGGGCGCAGACGGCCGCCATGACGAACGGGATCGCTCTCAAGGGCACCTCCGGTTCGTTGTTGTTCAATCTATCTGATACCTCCGGCGATGACAACGGTTCCACCGCCGGGGACCGGAGGACGGTTGGGTCGGATCATCGAGATCATGTCGGGCGCCTCCGGGGGCCCGTGGAACATGGCGGTCGACTCGCTCCTTCTCTCGATGGCCGAGAGCGGAGCGATATCGTTCGCTCTCAGGACCTACACCTGGGAGCCTGCATGCGTCTCGATCGGGAGGCTCCAGGACCCCTCGAGGGAGATCTCGGCCGGAGCGCTGCGCGCGGCCGGCGTGGGAGCGGTGCGCAGGCCCACCGGGGGCAGGGCGGTGTGGCACGAGAGCGAGCTCACGTACTGCATCGCGGCAGCGCCCGGACATCCCGCCGCGTCGGGCTCCATAGAGCAGAGCCTCGCCATGACGGGCGGCATGCTCGTCGAAGCGCTCGGATCCCTTGGCGTGCCCGCGACGCTGGCCCGGGCGGACAGGCACCATCTCCCCCGCGGGACGGCCTCGAACCCCTGCTTCACGTCGCACGGCCGCATGGAGGTCATCGTATCCGGCTGCAAGGTGGTCGGGAACGCCCAGGCCCGGAGGAGGGGGGCGTTCCTCGAGCACGGATCCATCATCGTGCACAACGACCAGGTGAGGCTCGCGGACTTCCTCCCGGGGGCGGGTGCCGAATCGAGGTGCTCCGTAAGGGACGCCCTCTCGTCCGGTGTCCGCGGCCTCGGCGACTTCATCCCCGGGATCACCCCGGGCGACGTCCGGGAACCGCTCCACTCCGCCTTTGCCAGAGCCGCGGGATGCACTCCTGAAGCTCTTGCGGAAGGCGACCTCGACGGGAGCCGTCTCGAGGCCATGAGCGATTCCCTGGAATGGGAGGCGCTGGTATGGGAATGAGGGACCGCATGCCGGAATGGCTCAGGACATCCACGCTGGGCGGTGACGGGGCCGCCAGGGTGAGGAGGCTCATCGGCGGGGCCGGCCTCCATACCGTGTGCAGGGAGGCCGCTTGCCCCAACCAGGGCCGCTGCTTCGACAAGGGCACAGCGACCTTCCTCATCCTCGGCGACACCTGCACCAGGCGCTGCGCGTACTGCGCCGTCCGCAAGGCGTCGGGCCCCCTTCCCCCGCCCGATCCCGGCGAGCCCCGCAGGGTCGCCGGGAGCGTCTGGGATCTCGGGCTCTCATATGCCGTGGTTACCTCGGTCACGAGGGACGACCTGCCCGACGGGGGGGCATCCGTCTTCGCCGACACCATCCGTGAGATCCGTGCGCTGTGCCCGGGCACCCGGGTGGAGGTGCTGACGCCGGACTTCGGGGGCGATGCAGCCAGCCTCTCCCTGGTCGCGGACGCCCGCCCCGACGTCTTCAACCACAACATCGAAACGGTGGAGAGGCTCTTCCCGATGCTGAGGCCGGGGGCTTCGTATCGCGCATCCCTCGAGGTCCTCGCCCGGTTCGGGGCCATGGCTCCGGGAACGCCCACCAAGAGCGGCATGATGCTCGGTCTCGGAGAGAAGGCCGGCGACATAAGGGAGTCCCTCTCCGGGCTGCGCGAGGCAGGCGTCTCGATCCTGACGCTCGGCCAGTACCTGATGCCCGGCCGCGACCACCATCCCGTGGACAGGTTCGTCACTCCCGCGGAGTTCGACGACTGGAAGGCCGAGGCGCTCGCCGCCGGCTTCCTGGCAGTTGCTTCCGGGCCTCTCGTGAGGAGCTCCTTCGACGCGGCAGCGAGCTTCGAGATCCTCTCAGGCCGATCCTGCCCCGGGGGGCGGAGTTGACCGCGGCGCCCAGGGAGTACACCCACGGCTGTTCGCTGGCCCCGATGGCCGGTTTCAGCGACTCGGCCTTCAGGATCATCTGCAGGAGGCTCGGTGCGACATCGTGCGTCACCGAGATGGTGAGCGTCCAGGGGCTCTCGAGGAAGTCCGCCGGATCGTGCCGGCTGCTTTCGTTCTCGATCCACGAGAAGCCCCTCGGTGTCCAGCTCTACGGCTCGGAACCCGCCGATTTCGAACGGGCCGCGCACACCGTCTCCGGGATGGGCTTCGACTTCATAGACATCAACGCGGGCTGCCCCGTCAGGAAGGTTCTCGCCAGCCGGTCGGGCGCAGCTCTCCTCCTCGACGTCCCAAGGCTGCTCGACATAGTCTCGGCTGTGTCGGCGGGGGCGGACGGCCTCCCCGTGACGCTCAAGATCAGGCTCGGCTGGGATTCCTCGAAGCCCCTCCCCCGTGAGATCGGGGCTATGGCGGCGGCACGGGGCGCCTCCGCGCTGGCCGTCCACGGCCGCTACCGGACCGACATGTTCGAGGGCCCCGTCAGGCTCGCGGAGATGGCCTGGATCGTCGAGGCCTCACCCATTCCCGTCGTGGCGAACGGAGATTCGACCACTCCTGCTGCGGCTCTGCGGATGCGCGATTCGTGCGGGGCGTCGGGGATCCTCGCAGGACGCGGTGCGATCGGGAGGCCCTGGTTCTTCAGGGCCGTGGCCGGCACCGGCACCCAGGAGCCCGGGCCGGGCGAACTCGCCCCGGTAGTGCTCGAGCATCTCTCGCTCATGAGGGCCTGCATGCCCGAACCGTTCGTGTTCCACGCCTTCAGGGGCCAGCTCGTGCATTACCTGAAGGGATTCCGCGGAGCCGCCTCGCTCCGATCCAGGGCCGTCCGGGTGGAATCGGAGGAGGACGTCAGGGATGTGCTGGCGGAGGCGGCAGCGATGTCGGAGGCCGTATGAGCGCGAGGAGGATGTCCCTCCTGCCCCTGATTCTTGCAGCTGCATCGTGCGCGCCCAGGGAGGCCGCGGTCGCGCCGGGGATGGAGATCGCCGTCTCGGGCGGCACCACCCTCGACTACGTCTGGCAGGATGGCGACACCTGGAGGTTCCTGGCCTGGGCCATCCTCGACTCCGAGAACGGCGAGGGGTACGAGGCCATAGCCCTCACGTCGGGCTTCATGCCCGACCAGGCTCCGGCGACGGGCTCGATCGTCACCCTCCCTCTCGACCCTTCCATGAGGGATGCCCTCGAGGACAGGCTGGCCTCGGCCAGGCTGGTGAGGGAGGCCACGGGTCAGCATGGAGCGGGTCACGAGGAGGAGTCGGAGGCGAGCCTGCGGGAGGCGATCACTGCCGATCCCGGCTGGTCGGTGCCGCGTTACGACCTGGCGCTGCTCCTCATCGGCAGGATGGATGCCGGCTCCGCACGGGCGGTTCTCGAACCGGTGTCCGGGAAGCCCAGGGCCGCCCTGCTGCTCGGACTCATGGCCTGGGAGGAGGGCGACGTAATGGCTGCGCGGGCCAGGCTCGAGGCCGCCGTGGCCGCGGAGTACCCTCCCGCCGAAGCCCTGGCTTCGGCTGCCATCGCGTACATGGTCACGGGAGAGGATTACCTTGCCGGCAGGCTCTGGACGAGGCTGCTGCAGGACGCGTCGGCTCCGAGCGAGTTGAGACTGATGGCCGTGCGCTTCTGCCTGGGCATGTACGAGCCGCTTCCCCCCGGGTTCGACGGGTTATAGGAACCGGCCGGCGCCCACTATCCTGCTGAAGAAGTACGGATTGGCCAGTGACTGCCGGACGACTCCCCGGCTCGACGAGGCGTGGACGAAGAACCCGTCACCTATGTAGATGCCGCAGTGCGATATGCCGCTTCCCGACGTGTTGAAGAAGATGATGTCGCCGAACCTCAGGTCGCCGGGCTGGACCTGCCGGGCCGCCTCCGCCTGAGTGCTCGCGGTCCTGGGGATCGCGATCCCCATCTCGGCGAAGACGGCCTGCGTGAAGCCCGAGCAGTCGACACCATCCTTCGTCTCCCCCCCGTACCTGTAGGGAGTTCCGATCCAGCCCTCGATGATGTCCATCATGCGCCTGTCGCCGCCCGTCACCGGCTCCCCGGCGTTCGAGGAGACCCCGGCGGACCAGGCGGCCCCCCTGCAGTCGATCCCCCCGCCGGTGTAGACAGGGGCCGGGGAGCACGCCGCCAGGGCGAGGAGAGCCGCGAGCTGCGCACGGGAGATGAACGGGCCGGGGCGAGCCCTCATCAGTGCCTTATCACCGTGTCCCTCCCGGGCGGCACGGTGTCGGGGCAGTCGAGGTTGTAATGGAGGCCCCGGCTCTCGCGCCGGAGGAGCGCCGAACGGACTATGATGCCGGCCACGTCGCAGAGGTTCCGCAGTTCGAGAAGGTCCTTCTGGGGGAGGAGGGACCAGTAGTCCTCCTCCACCTCGCGCGAGATCACGTCGAGTATCCGGAGCGCCCTGCGCAGCCTGCGGTCGGTCCGGATGATGCCCACGTAGTCCCACATGGTGCTCCTCACTGCAGCCCAGTCGTGCTCGATCAGCACTATCTCCGAAAGGGGCCTCGCCCTCCCGAAGTACCAGTCCCCCACCGAGAGATCGGAGGGGAGCGGCCTGAGCGAGCCGGCCACGGAATGAGCCGCCTCCATGCCCATGACTCCCGCTTCGAGAAGGCTGTTGCTGCCCAGCCTGTTGGCGCCGTGGAGCCCGGTGGATGCGGCCTCGCCCACCACCCTCAGCCCCTCCATCTCGGTGGAACCGTCGATGCCAGCCACGACTCCGCCGACGCAGTAATGGGCAGCCGGCACCACCGGTATCGGCTCATCCCATGGCCTGATGCCGACGGAAGTGACACCCTCGGTCACCTCGGGGAACCTCTCCTCCAGAGCCCTCCTGCCCAGGGCGGTCGCATCCAGGACGACATGGTCGTGCCCGAGCCTCTTCATCTCCGAGTCTATCGCCCTGGCCACCACGTCCCTCGGGGCCAGCTCCAGCCTCTGTGCATCGTAGCGCTCCATGAAGCGCTCGCCCGAGAGGTTGCGGAGCACCGCCCCCTCCCCTCTCAGCGCCTCCGTGATCAGGAAGTTCCTGCGGTCCCGGTGGAACAGGCATGTGGGGTGGAACTGGTAGAACTCCATGTTCCGCACGGGGAGGCCGGCGCGCCAGGACATGGCTATCCCGTCCCCGGTGGCCCAGTCGTCGTTCGAGGTGTACCTGTAGACCTTCCCCGCCCCTCCGGTGGCAATGACGGTCTCCGATGCCAGGACGGTGGACACCTCCCCGTCGGCGAGGACGTAGGCGCCCAGGCACCTGTCCGACCCGGCCGCGGTCTGGGCGGGTTCCGACCTCGATGCGGTGAGGAGGTTTATCGCGAACGCCCCCTCCATGATCTCGATGTTCCCCCGGGACCGGCACAACCCGGTGAGCAAATCGCTGATCCACCTGCCGGTCCTGTCCAGGTAGTGCAGCACCCTCCTGCGGCTGTGGCCGCCCTCCATGCTGCCGACCCCCTCGTCGGCGCCCTCGAGGCGCACCCCCCAGGAGGCCAGCCTCTCTATCAGGGCGGGCCCCCGCGAGATGATCTCCCGCGCGACGCCTGCGTCCACCATGCCGCCGCCTGCCCTGATCGTGTCGTCCAGGTGGAGCTCGGTGCTGTCATCGGCGCCCACCGGCGCAGCTATGCCGCCCTGTGCAAGGCTCGTGCTGCCGGCAGGCAGGCTGATCTTGCTCAGCAGCAGCACCCTGACGGACCCGGGCAGTTCCAGCGCACAGGACATGCCGGCCAGGCCGCCTCCTATGATCAGCACGTCGCATCTCCTGATCACGATCTCCCGCTCCTCCCGGCCAGGGCAGCGATCTCCGCCAGCAGGCGGTCGGCCTCGCCCCAGACCTCCAGTTCGATCCTGAGTGAACATATGTTGAGCCTGATGCCCGGCGTTCCGAGCTTGACCGCGTCCTTCCGGGTCGTCACCAGCAGGTCGGCCTTCAGTTCCTTCCTTCGCTCCTCCATCCCCACGAGTTCGGAGAGCGAATAGGCGTGATGGTCGGGGAAGTCGAAGAATCCCGCCACATCGCACCCTGCTTCAGCCAGGGTGCCCCGGAAGGACTCGGGGCTGCCTATCCCGCAGAATGCCAGCACCCTGAGCCCCCTCGGATCGACGCTCCCGCCTCCGGGCATCTCGAGGGCCACGGGGACCGGGCGGCTGTTCACGACCGAGGCGCGCTGCGAGAACAGGGCGAGTGATCTGGCGAGCCACCCGGGTGTCCGCCCCGCGGGCACCCTGTTGACCCAGAAGCAGTCGGCGGCCGCGAGGGCCGACGGGAACTCCCTCAGCGTGCCTGCCGGAAGCACCCCTCCCCGCCCCAGCGGGTGCTCGAAGTCGAGGACGACCACGTCCATATCCCTGTGGAGCTTGAGGTGCTGGAAACCGTCGTCAACCAGCAGGATGTCGGGTTTCGCCTCCGAAGCCGCCCTCAGCGCGGCCGCCGCCTTGTCCGGACCGGCGTAGACGCTGCATCCCGGCAGGTCGGATGCGAGCATGAGCGCTTCGTCGGAAGGGGCGCCCGCCCCGGAGGAACGCGACGAGAGAGATGCGTTGAGCGGCTCCCCCGCCCTCCTGTTCAGATCCCTGGCCACGACAGCCACCCGGAAACCCTCGGTGACCAGCCTGCGGGCAAGCCAGATCGTGACCGGCGTCTTGCCGATGCCGCCCATCTCGATGTTGCCGATGCTCACTACCGGCACTCCGGCCCTGACCCTGCGCCCGATCCCCATGGCCGATGCCCGCCTCCGAAGAGCGGCTGCCAGGCCGTAGAGGGCGGACAGGGGGCCCAGGGCCGCACCCGCGTACCTCCATCCCCCGCGCCGCGCGGCGATAGCCGCATGGATCCGGTCCGGCCTCCTCACGGCCTCAGATCCAGACTCCGGCCCTGCGGAGGGCCTCTTCGAAGCGTCCGAGCGCCTCGCGCCCGGGTGACATGCCCAGATCCCTTGTTGCTGCAGGATCAGCACCGCAGGTCATCATCCGCCGAAGGGCCTCGGAGAGTCCATCCGGGTCGGAGACCGCGACCGCGCCGATCTCGACGCCCTTCGCGACCTCCCGGGCGAAGCTCCCGTGGTTCGGACCGACCACGGTGGGAATGCCCCGCAGAAGGGGTTCCAGGATGTTGTGCCCTCCGAACGGGGCGATGGTCCCGCCCACGAAGGCGACGGTGGCGCATCCGTAGAGCCGGGAGAGCATGCCCCTGGAATCCACGATCATGCATCCGTCATCCGGGGGAGGCCCGGGCTCCGACCAGCGCATGATGCTGAACCCCAGCCCCCCCAGGGCCGCTTCGACCTCCCCCAGCCTCTCGAGATGTCTCGGGGCGATCACAGGGTAGAGCCCTGCCTCACGGGCCGCGGCGGCCACTGCCTCCTCCTCTCCCGGGCGCGTGGATCCCGCCACCAGCACCGGGCCGCAGTCCGAGAGCCTCTCCCTCCATTCCGCGGGGGGATCGCCGGGGTCGTTGAGGGCCTTCGTATCGCCTGTCACTTCGATGATCGACGGGTCGACCCCGAGCGCCCTGAACCTCGCGGCGTCATCTCCCGTCCTGCAGAGGACCGCGCAGAAGCACGACAGCAGTCTGCCGACGCAGCCGCCTGCCAGGAGCCGGTATCCGCGCAGGCTCCCGGCGGAGATCCTTGCGTTGACCGAGATGCACGGGACGGATGCCAGGAGGGTGCGCAAAAGGAGGTTGGGCCAGATCTCGGTCTCGGCGAGGACGAGGGCCCTGGGCCCGACCGCCCTCAGGAACCTGCCCACCCAGTCGGGATTGTCGAGGGGCAGGAAGCTCCCCTCCACTCCGGACCGCTCGACGGCTTCCCTGCCGGCCGGCGTGAAGCAGGTGAGATGGACGGGGACGCCCCGCTCTCGAAGGTGCACGGCCAGAGGGAGCAGCCCGTTGATCTCGCCGGCGGAGGAGCCGTGCATCCATACCGGTCTGTCGGCCCTCGAGGCGACGATCCCCATCCTCTGCCTGCGCTCCTCCCATGGCTTGCGGATAATGGCCGCGGCGGCGGCTGGTCCGAGCAGGCGCCCGGCTGTTTCCGACGCCGCCTCGAAGAGCCTGCCGGAGGGGTCCGACAGGAAGTCGGCGAGCCTCGTCACGCGCATCATCTCGTGCTCGATGTGGAGCGCGGCCTGGGAGGCCTTCACGCCCCCCGGGGGCGGAGGCACGGCGCGCCCCTCTACGACGACCATCCTGGCAAGAGGCAGAGGAAGCCTGAAGGAGTCCCAGGAATGAAATATGGCTGCCGGAAATCCCGACGAAGCTATGGGAACGGCGGGCCTGCGGCCCAGCCTGGAAATCTGCACGAGCCCGGCCTTGGCCCTGTAGACGGGTCCGCGGGGGCCGTCGGGGGTGATGGAGCAGTCGACGCCCGACCTGAGCACCGAGGCCATCCTCCGGAGCGCCTCGAGCCCGCCGCGCGAGCTCGACCCCCTGATCACAGGGAAACCCAGCAGCTCGACCACCTTCGAGACGTAGTCGCCGTCCCTGTTGAGGCTGACGAGGCTGGTGACGCCCTCGCGCCGGTGGCTAAGCACGAGGGGGATCTGCCTTCCGTGCCAGAGGCAGTAGAGGACGGGAAGCCCCCTGGGGCGCCCGGCACGGCCTGCGGGGGGCCTCCGATAGTCGACCCTCCAGCTGGCCCGGAGCAGGGTCAGCAGGATGAGGCCGGCGAAGCCCCTGTCGCCCGAGGCGAGATCACGTATCACGGAACTCCGCGGCGAGACTGCCGAGAACGCCTTCCGCGGCCCTGGCCGCGGCTCCCGGCGGGCCGAGCGACTTTCGCACGAGATCCAGGCCCCCCACGGCGGCAGCTCTTTCCGGAGAATCTGCAAGCAGCGGCGCCAGGGCCTCGAAGGCCTTCGCACCGGTGGCATCCCCCTGGACCAGCTCCCGCGCGACGCTCCTGCCGGCGGCGATGCTGGCGAGGCAGATCCTGTCCACTCCCCTGACGAGGAGCCTGGCGAGCAGGTAGTTCAACGACGATGTCCTGTACATGAGGACGAAAGGCACTCCGTGGAGCGCGGTCTCCAGGGTGGCCGTACCCGAGCAGACCAGAGCAGCACGGGCTCCGGGCAGGGCCGCGGCGGTCCCTTCCACCAGGGTGCATCGCCTCTGCGCAGCGCCTTCGTAGAGTTCACGGGGCACGGTACGCGATACGGCGACGCGCACCTCCCGGCTGTCGCCCGAAGCCCTCGTCAGGTCCACGCAGTCGAGCATCCGGGGAAGGAGCCTCGCGACCTCGTCGGGGCGGCTTCCCGGAAGGAGGGCCAGGGCCTGCCCCCCGGGTGAAGGAGCCGGTATGGAATCGACCAGGGGGTGTCCGCACCAGAGCGCCTTCACGCCTCTCCGTTCGTAGATCCCGGCTTCGAATCCGAAGAGCGTGATCATCAGGTCGACGCTGCGGGCGATCCCGCGGAGCCTCCATCCCCCCCAGGCCCAGAACTGGGGCGAGATGTAGTAGACGACCCTGAACCCCTTTGTCCGCGCCCATTTCGCAAGCCTCAGGTTCAGCCCGGGGTAGTCGACGAGGAGGAGTGCGTCGGGCCTCCTGGCGAGGCACTGCCGCTTGAGCTCCTTCTCGAGCGCGCGGAGCCTGCCGAGCGAGGCCAGCACCGAAGAGAACCCCATGACGGAATAGTCGGCGAGGTGGGCTGTCAGTTCGACGCCGGCGCCAGCCATCGCGTCGCCGCCCAGGCCGAAGTACGGGATGTCCGCCCTCTTCGAGAGCTCGGAACAGAGCTCCGCCGCCCGTAGGTCCCCCGAGGGCTCCCCGGCGGAGACCATCAGGAGCATCAGGCCCGTCCCGGGGTCATCCTGGAGGAGATCAGCTCGGCCGCCCTGATGGCCCTGACGCCTTCGGCGGCGCCGACGAGGGGCCTCCCGCCGCCCGCACAGGCCGAGAGGAAGTCCTGGAGCTCGCAGGTCAGAGGATCGGCCTCCTTCACCTCGACGTGCACTGGGACGATCGAGTCGCCCTCGACCCTGAGGGCCTCGACGGTCCTGCCTGCGAAGTCGACGGAGACGTACCCCTTCTCCTGGAAGAATCTCAGCTTGCGCATGGGTTCCCTGGATATCCTGCTGGCCGTGAGGTTGGCCACGGCGCCGTTCCCGAACAGCACCCTGGCGCTCGCGATGTCGACCTTGTCGGTGAGGACGGCGACGCCCGATGCATGCACCTCGGCGACCGGGGAATCCACGAACGAGAGGACGAGGTCGATGTCGTGGATCATCAGGTCCATCACGACGGAGACGTCGGTGCCCCTTGGCTTGAAGGGCGCCAGCCTGTGCGCCTCTATGAACATCGGGTCCCTGATGGCCGATCCGGCCGCGACGACCGCGGGATTGAAGCGCTCCACGTGCCCCACCGCCAGCACGAGGCCCCTCGAATCCGCTTCCGAGGCCATCCTGGCCGCGCGTTCGGAATCCGACGCAATGGGCTTCTCCACCAGGACGTGCCTGCCGGCCGCCATGGCCTCCATCGCGACGTCGAAGTGGGTGACGGTGTTCGAGGCAATGACCACGGCGTCGACCCTGGAGAGGAGATCGGCGGCGGACGCCTCCCGCCTCACCCCGAGCTCGGCCGCGACCTCGGCCGCCCTTGCCTCCCGCACGTCGAAAACCGACACCTCTGACGCCAGGGACCTGAGGATCCTCGCATGGTGGAAGCCGAGATGGCCGACACCGATCACTCCCGCCCTCATCCTTGTCTAGCCTCCGAATGCGGACAGGATGTCCGAGGCGAACCTCACGTCCTTGTCCGCCAGTGAGAGATGCGTCACGAGCCGGAAGCTCTCCGGGCCCATCGCCAGGCAGCCTATCCCGAGGCTGCCCAGGGCGGAGACGACCGAATCGGAACCGATTCCGGGGGTCCTCACGATCACGATGTTTGTCTCTACGCGCGAAGGATCGGCCTCGAGCAGCGGGGAGGCAGCGGCGGCCGATGCCAGGGCCTTCGCCCAGGAATGCGTCCTCTCCAGTCTCCTCAGGTTGTGATCGAGGGCGTACCTGCAGGCGGCCGCGAGGATGCCGGTCTGCCTCATCGCGCCCCCGTGCCGCTTCCTGAACCACCGCGCCCTGGCTATCTCGTCCCTCCCGCCTGCCAGCACCGAGCCCACCGGGCAGCCCAGCCCCTTCGAGAAGCAGACCGTGACCAGCGAGAACCCGGAGCACAGGTCGGCGATGTCGCACCCGAGGGCGGTCGCGGCATGCCAGAGCCTGGCCCCGTCCAGGAAGAGCCTCGCCTTCCGCGCCTCGGCGACCTTGCGCACGGCGTCGACCTTCGCACGCGGCAGCACCAGGCCTCCGAGGGTGTTGTGCGTGTTCTCGAGGCAAACCAGCCTGCGCGGCGCGAAGTGGATGTCGGGGCTCCTGGCGAGGGTCGCGTCGATCTCGGAAGGATCGGGCAGGCCGTCGGGCCCCTCGTCGAGCCTGTGGAGCTGGATGCCTCCATTCAGGGCAGCCTGGGCCCCTTCGAAGATGTAGACATGGCTCCTGCTGCCGCACACCACCTCGTCGCCCGGTTCGGCCAGCACCCTGACCGCGACTCCGTTCGACATCGTGCCGCTCGGCATGAAGACGGCGGCCTCGAAACCGAGCATCCCGGCCACCCTCTCCTCGAGGGCGTTCACGGTTGGGTCCTCGCCGTATACGTCGTCACCGACCTCGGCGTGGGCCATGGCGTTCCGCATGCCCAGCGACGGCACGCTCACCGTGTCGCTCCTGAGGTCGACCCTGAACCTGCCCAAGGCTACCTCCAGAGTCCGACGGGGGGCCTCGAGAGGGCCTCCCGGAGGATGGCGTCCATCAGGCCTTCCGCGGGAAGGCCCGTGGCCTCCCAGAGCTTCGGGAACATGCTGATGGCCGTGAAACCGGGTATCGTGTTGATCTCGTTCAGGTACACCCCGTCGTCGCCCGCCAGGAAGTCCACCCTCGCGAAGCCCCTCCCCCCGAGCAGGGAGAAGGCCTGAGCCGCGTGCGCGCGCACCTCCGCGGCCCGTCCGGCATCCAGCATGGCGGGTATCAGCAGGCGCGAGTCGGAACAGCCGTACTTGGCCTCGTAGTCGTACCAGCTCCTCCCCGGGACGATCTCGCCCGGGACGGAGGTCTCTACCGAGGCGCCGGTGCCCAGCACGCTCACCTCTATCTCCCTCGCGTGCTCGACGGCCTTCTCCACCAGGACCAGCTCGTCGTATTCCAGGGCCCTGGCGACGGCCTCCTCCAGCTCCCCGGCATCGGCCGCCCTCGAGATGCCCACGCTCGATCCAAGGCGTGCGGGTTTGACGAACAGCGGCAGCCCCAGCCCGGCGATGATCTCACCGGCATCGGGGACCGGACGCCCCGCCTGTATCTCGATCCACGGCACCACCGGGATGCCGGCGCCGGAGGCCAGCTTCTTGAACACGATCTTGTTCATACCCACAGCCGAAGCCATCACTCCAGCCCCGGCGCAGGGCCACCCGGCCATCTCGCAGAGCCCCTGGATCGTCCCGTCCTCCCCCAGCGTCCCGTGCAGGACCGGGAACAGGACGTCGAATCCTATGCAGGCACCGCCCCTCGACAGCTCCCACACGGGCTTCGACATGTCGACGGAGACACCGGCGCCGTCGACAGTCCAGGCCCCGTCGGAACCGATGACGGCCGTCACGGTGGAATGCCCGGCACGGGCCAGGGACTCGAGAACGAACCGGGACGATTCCAGGGATATCTCCCTCTCGGCGGAACGCCCCCCGCAGACAACGAGTACTTTCATCATGACCTCCAGACGCAGTATGATGACTACGCCCGCGCGCATCTGTCCACAACCAGGGATGCAGGAGTGCGGAAGACCCGAAACACGGAGGCTCCACATGCGGATACTGGTGACCGGCGGCGCCGGCTTCATAGGGTCCAACGTGGCCGACATGCTCATCGACAGGGGTCACGAGGTCCACGTGATGGACGACCTCTCCACGGGCTTCAGGGAGAACCTGAACCCTGGCGCCGTGTTCCACGAGCTCGACATAAGGAGCCCGGAGGCCGCATCCGTCGTCAGGGACGGGGGATTCGACATCCTGTGCCACCATGCCGCCCAGATGGACGTCAGGAGGTCGGTCAGGGAGCCCCTGTTCGACGCCGACGTGAACATAAGGGGAACCATCTCCCTGCTCGAGGCGGCTCGGTCGGGCGGCGTCCGGAGGGTCGTCTACGCATCCACCGGGGGCGCGGTCTACGGCGAGCCGGAAACCATCCCCGTGGCCGAGAGCCATCCCGTCAACCCGATCTGCCACTACGGCATAAGCAAGCATACCGTCGAGCACTACCTCTTCCTCTACCGGCACCTCTACGGCCTCGACTACGTGGTGCTGAGGTATCCCAACGTCTACGGGCCAAGGCAGAACCCGCACGGCGAGGCCGGGGTGACGGCGATCTTCACCCTGGCCTACCTCGAGGGCAGGCGGCCGAGGATCAACGGAGACGGCAGCCAGCTCAGGGACTACGTCCACGTGCGCGACATCGCAAGGGCCAACCTCATGGCGATGGATCTCGACAGGAGCGACATATCGGGCCGCATCTTCAACATCGGATGGGGCGAGGGCAGGTCGGTCAGGGAGCTCGACGGCATCATCAGGAAGCTCGTGGGTACCGATCTCGTGCCCGAGCAGGGGCCTCCCCTCCCCGAGGAGATACTCAGGATATCTCTAGACGCGCGGCTCGCAGCCGAAGTGCTGGGCTGGAAGCCCGAGACAGGTTTCGAGGAGGGCCTGGCCGACCTGGTGGAGCACCACAGACGGAGGCGCCGCTAGGTGCGCGAGCCCGTCTTCCTCGACAGGGACGGGGTCATCAACGAGAACGTCCCCGACTACGTAAGGACCCTGTCCATGTGGATGCCCATACCGGGCGCGCTCGAGGCCGCAGCCGCCCTGTCCGCCGCCGGGCATCCCGTGGTCGTCGTCACGAACCAGTCGGCGATCGGCCGCGGACTGGTCTACGCATCGACGGTCGACTCGATAAACGCCCTGATGTCGGACAGGATCGGTGCCCTCGGCGGCAGGCTCTCGGGCGTCTACGTCTGCCCGCACCGGCCCGACGAGGGGTGTACCTGCAGGAAGCCGGAAACCGGCATGATAGAGGCTGCCAGGCGCGACCTCGGCCTTCCCCCGGGGGGCTGGCTGGTGGGCGACGCGGAGACCGACATGGAGATGGGCAGGAGGGCCGGGCTCGAAACCGTCCTGGTCATGACTGGAAGGGGCCGGGAGCAGGCGGGGCTCGCCAGGCCCGGAAGTCCCCCCGACCATGTTGCGGCTGATCTTTCGGAGGCTGCGGCGATCATCCTCGGGGCGGACGCCCCGGACGAGGGAGGTTCGAGTTGAGGAGGCGCACGGCCAGCAGGGTGAGGTCCGTCGTCGCGATCGCCCTCCCCTTCGTCATCCCCATTCTCGCACTGGGGATCTGGATAGTGTCGGAGAGCACGGGCCAGGACCTCGACGATTCCGGGATAGTGGCTTCGATCGACGCATCGGGTTCGGGGACGACCTACCTGTCCACCCTCCTGCCCGACGGGCCTTCAGCGGTCTGGACATGCTCAGCCGGGAGGTTCGCCGAGAGCGACGAACCCACGGCGGGCGGCAGGAGCGTCACCTGGCATCCCGACCCCGGCTTCTCCGATTCCGTGACGATAGTGGTCACCACACCCTCCGCGGTCGACTCGGTCAGGTTCCTGCCGTTCATCCCGCAGCTCACCCCGAGCATCACGGTGTCGGCCGCCTATCACCTGGGCGTGATGGACCGCGCCCGTGACATCTCGCTCTCGTCCGGCAGCTACAGGGTCCTGGTCGAGGACGACAACCTGAGCGAATACGACGGCCTGGTGGTCCTGGTGGTCCACCAGCCCGGGGAGGGGCGCTGGGCGGCGGCGGTGCTCCCCGGCGACACGCTCATGCTGGACCTGCCCCTCGGTGCCCAGGTCGAAGCCCTGGGGCTCGACCACACCGAAGACGCGCTGGACAACGGCGGAAGCGTCCTGATAACCTTCGAGAGCGCTCAGTAGGCTCAGCCGAACCTTCGGAGGAAGCCCCTCCTCTCCGACACCAGCCAGCATGAGGCCATGGCGGCCACCCAGAGCCAGGCCCAGTGGCCGCCCTCGAACCGCACCACCGGCAGCCGCATGAGCCCCAGCAGGCTCAGCCAGAGGAACACCGACCACTCCTCGATCCTGGCGAAGGGCATCCAGATGACAGGAAGCAGCGAGAGCGCACCCGTGAACATCGTGAGGGCCATGAAAGGCGTGGTCGCCACCGTGGCAGGAGCCGAAGCGAGCGCCAGGCCGCCGTACAGCCCCGTCAGGATGGGCGCCAGCCCCAGCGTGATGGAGATACCCGACAAGAGGCCGGTCAGGGGTGCCGTCCAGGCCGGCCCGAACCGCCACCTGATCGTGGTCAGGACCAGCACGGCCACGAACGACATCTGGGCACCGGCGTCGTATGCCGACTCAGGATCGGCAGCGAGCACGGCCACGGCGGCGATGGCCCAGACGGAATGCCCCGGCGCCCTGATCCCGAGCACCGGCAGGAACGCTGCCGAGACGGCCATGACGGCCGCCCTGACCGCGGGGGGCCTGGCGCCGGAGAACTGGGTGTAGACTGCCGTCATCGCGAGGCACACCAGGGCGGCGAAGAGGGGTCGCCTGCGCCTGAGCCCCCTTCCGACGAGTAGATATGACATGGCTGCAACGACACCGACATGGTAGCCCGATACCGACAGGATGTGGGTCGTCCCGGTCTCCCTGAAGAGAAGGCGGACGGCGTCGGACAGGGTCGACCTGTCTCCCGAGACGAGAGCGGCGGCCAGGGCCGACGGAGTGCCCGGACCGAGCCTCGCGCGCCAGGTCTCCAGAGCCCTCCTCCGCAGCCTAGCGAACGGGTCGCGGGACCTGATCACGGTGTGGTCGCAGACGAACAGCGAGCCCCGCTGCTCGAGCCCCAGGACCCGAAGCGAGTCTCCCTCCATCGTGTCGGTGTGGATCCATTTGCCGTCGAGCCAGATCCTGCCCGCGTCGCAGCACAGCACCGCACCCTCGCGGGTCACCACCTCTGCGCGGCCCTCGAACACGCCCGACCTACCCGGGGGTTGCAGGGAAGACCCGGCATGAGATACCTTCCCGGATGCGGCCAGAAGGAAGAGGCCCGAGGCGAGCAGCAGCCTGCCTGCGAGCCTCCTCCCCGAGGCTGCGGATGCGAGGCCTGCCAGAACCAGCGCGGTACCGGCCAGCGGATGAAGAGCCGGCGCGAGGAAGATGCCCGAGATGTACGAGGCCGTGAGCCAGAAGAGCCAGGGCGAAAGGGACATGTCAGCCCTCCAGACGAGGCTGCACTCGCCCGGGACGACTCCCCTGTTCATCCTCGACAACTTCAGGAGCGCATTCAACGTCGGGTCCGCGTTCAGGACCGCCGAAGCCGTCTCCCCCGCTGCGGTGCTCCTCACGGGGGTCTGCGCCGTGCCAGGCAACCGGAAGCTCGCGCACTCCGCCAGGGGCACCCAGGCCTCCGTGCCATGGCGCTACTTCGAGCATGCCCGGGATGCGGTCATGTGGGCTGCGGGCACCGGCCGCCGGGTCGTGGCCCTCGAGAGAACAGAGGACAGCGTTTCTCTCTACGAGGCTGACTTCGACCCCTCCGACGCGTTCCTCTTCGGCAACGAGGCCCTCGGCATCAGCCCGGAGGCGCTCTCCGCCTGCGGGCTCTCCGTGCACTTCGTGCAGTCCGGCGCGAGGAACTGCCTCAACGTGTCCAGTGTAGTGGCGATAGTGGCCTCCGAGATCCAGAGGAGGAGGCTCGGATGCCGAACCCGGCTCCCACGCGGCGGGAGCCCCGCATAGGGAAGAGGGGTGCCTGATGCCCGTACCCGTGCTGGCAGTCATCGTCTCCGTCCTCGGGTGGATCTACCAGGTCGACCCCGCGATCTGCAACGGATGCGGCAACTGCATATGGTCGTGTCCCGAAGGCGCCATAAGCATCCAGGGCTGCGACGCGGTCATCGACCCCGAACTCTGCACAGGATGCGGGATATGCGTCAACTACTGCCCCAGGGGCGCCATATACAAGTTCTGGTATACATCCGCTCCTGATGAGGGCATGCAGGTGTCACACGCCCCCAGCCCCAATCCCACTGCGGGAGTGTTCACCGTGTCGGCACCCGAAGGCTGCCTGATAGAAGTGGTGGATCTGGCGGGAAGGCTCGTGGCATCGACGACCGCCACTGGCGGCGGGGTGTCTGTCGACATCACAGGTCAGGCCCCCGGCACCTACAGGGTCGTCGCAGGTGGCGAACCCGCCGGCTCGGTGGTGCTGCTCGGGCGCTGACTGTCTGCATACATCCTGAAGGCTGGTGAGGGGCGGATGGTATACACTGGATACCCTGGTCAGGGTGGGAACATCTCCCGGAGGACTGGAAGGGTGCGCTCGAGCACCTGCGGGGCGACGGCTCCGATTCGCCCGGAGAGGCGATCCCGGTCGACTGTGCGGATCTGGTCCGGCACCACGTACGCGTCCCTGCCCTGGAAGCTGCATGGGATGCGGAAGAGGAGCGACACTATCGGCCCTGCAGGTCGTAGATGATGAGATCGCCCGTCGAGTGCTGCATGGCGGCCAGGCATCCGTCCCCGTTGTAGCTGATGTTGAGCAGGGAAGAGTCCGGCAGGCACCAGGTCCCGAGGTATTCACCGGACAGGTTGTAGCGGTCTATCAGAGCAACCGGAGAACGCCTGTCCGCCTGGCTGCTCCCGAACATCCTGCCGTCGGCCATGATGTTGGTGACAGCAACGCTTATCTCGCCCTCTGGCCCCATGAACACAGACCTGAGGAGCGGGTAGTACATCCCGCTCAGTGATCCGCCCGTGACCTCTATCTCAGGTTCTATCACGGCGAAGGGGAACTCGCGGGTCGGGACGCAGATGCTCGTCCGGTTCGAGAGATCGCAGATGATGATCTTGCACTCGAACTGGCTGACGTACACGAGATGGTCCGGGGGGAAGAAGTCGCACCAGAGGTCGTAGACCGACCAGTCACCCTCGTTTCCGGGTTCCCAGGCGGCCTCGCCGAGGCTGAACAGGATGCTGTCGGCATCGACATCCACGATATGGACATCTCCGCCGGGCTGCCGCTTCGAGAGGACGGCAAGGCCATAGTCGCCGACATATCTGACGCACTGGGGATTACTAACGGAGGAGAGTCTCCTGAGGAACTGACCGTCACGCGAATAGATGTCGACGAAGGACATCCCGCTGTTGACCACGGCGATCGTCGAATCACCGATCGACATCTGGCCGATCTCGAGGAAGTGTCCAGGCCCCTCCCCTTCCTCGCCCGCCCTCCAGAGCAGGGCGCCGGTCGTGTCGATGCAGACCAGCGACTGGGTGGCCCGATCGGCGATGACGATCGTGTCGCCCGATGCGTCGATGAAGTAGCCGTCGTAGAACAGGGGCTCGGCGAGTTCATCAAAGCCGATATCCCAGCGCCTTTCGACTACGATCCGGTGATCTTCCTGGCCTTCCCAGAGGCCTTCGGCCGAGGATTCCATGTACTCCTGCCATTTCCGCAGGGTGTCGTCGAGGGCGGAGTCCGTGCGAACCGACATCTGCTCGGGGTCTGAGCAGGAAACAGGCAGAAGAGCCGACAGGAGCAGAATGCAGAGCATCGCTGCCCGCCGTGCGGATCTGTCCTTCATGGTCAGCCTAGAGGATGGTCAGGCGGGTGGTCTGGCGCAGGCCGCACGACGAGACGGCCTCGAGAAGATAGGTGCCCGCGGGCAGGGAGAGCCTCCCGAGAGAGCGCTCGCCCGGTTCGAGGAACCTGCTGGCAACTACCCTTCCCGTGAGGTCATAGACCACGATGCTCAACTGCTCTCCGTCCATTCCCGGCCAGTGGATGACCAGCCCCGACGCGCCCGAAGGGTTCGGCGAAACCCGCAGGAGGCCTGCCCCGCCCTCGGGGACGTCGGGCTCGATATCGAGCAGCGATGTGGAGAGAACATGATGTCCCGGGTCGAAGGCCACGTTCTGGGGCTCGAAATCGAAGATGAAAGTCTCACTGTCCCCCTGGACGTCGTTCCACATGGTCACGAGCGAGTCACCGCCGGTCCCGTGCACGGAGAACTCCAGGGGCATTGTAAAGAACGTCCCGCTCCCCTGGGCCTGGTAGACCGTGATGTCGAGCTCCCAATCAGATCCGGTCTGCGTGATCTCATAGTCGATATCGTAGACGGGATAACCCGCACCGTACACCCATTCGTCGAAGAACCACGAGAGATCCGACCCGAAGGAGTCTTCGAAGTGTCCCTGGAGGTCCTGGGTGGTCGCGAGCCCGAAGGCGTGATCCCCGAAATACTCCGAGAGGGCATCGAAGAAGCACCCGTCGCCCACCACGCTCCGGAGCATGTGCAGGACGCTCGCGCCCTTCTGGTACGTCGTGTAGCCCCAGAGCTCCTCGGGTTCGCCGAGGGGGAACACCTCGCCGCTCTGCAGATATGGTATCATGATGTCCGACACCATGTAGTCGTCGTAGGCGTCAGGGCCGTAGTACTCCGCCCAGAGCGCCTCGCAGTAGGTAGCGAACCCCTCCGAGAGCCAGACGTCGTCCCAGTCGGACTCCGTCACGCAGTTCCCCCACCACGAGTGCCCCATCTCGTGGACGACGATGGGGTCGTTGTTCGTCTGCCCGTTTATCAGGGACTGGAGGTGGTAGACCTCTGACGTGTGCTCCATGTCTCCCTTGGGCGTCTCGACGTACGAGAACTTGCAGTCCCAGGGGTACGGGCCGAACAGGCTCTGGAGCCTCGTCATCATCAGGTCGACGTTCTGGAAGCTGCCCTGGGCGTCAGCGATCTCGGACGGGTAGACGTAGTAGTGGATCCAGGAGTAGGTCGGATCGACCAGGTCCACGTACTCCGATGCCGAGACCGCCGCGAGGTAGGTGGACATCTCCTCGTCGATCGCCCAGTGCCAGGTCGCCTTCCCGCCCGAGTAGGAGACACCCAGGAGGTTGCCGTTCGCCACGACCTCGACGCTGTCGTCCACCGTGACGAGGAAGTCGAACGAGGCCTTGTCGGCTGGGTGGTCATGGCAGGGGAAGAGGCACTTGCCGAGCGACGGAGGGATCGTGTAGACGCCGACGCCCATCTGGTAGGAGACATAGGGATGGAACCAGAAGCCGCCGAACTTGCCCGGCCCCTCGTTCCAGGGCTGGCCGGAGTAGGCCACGTCGACCCAGGACGTGTCGCCCTGGTAGATGGTCTGACCAAGATCAACGAGCAGGGTGTCTCCCTCGTGGGTGTATTCGAGGGCGCCCGACGGGCCTGTGACGGACTGCACCGAAAGCGACTTCAGTTCGAGGAGGAGGTCCGTCAGCGGGGTGGTGCCGGGGGTGAACCAGACCCTGCACGATCCGTCCAATTCCTCTTCGGATGGGATGATCTCCAGATCTATCTCGTACCGCACCACGTCCTGGTCGGCCGGGGCCGCGGCCATGCCGCCGACAGTGCCGTCATGCCGAGTGAGGGCGGCCACCCTGTGTCCGGGTCCGCCGTCGGGCGAACCTATCGTCACCATGAGGATGGCAAGGGGGATCAGCATCGCGACCTCCCGTCCCGGTCAGCCCTGCCCCAGCAGGTGCCCTCCGATGAACTCCCTGAGAAGGCTCAGCCTCGGGACGACATCCGCGTCTATCGGCCTCACCAGCGAAAAGACAGAGAGCAGCCTGCGCGCCGTGTCGAAAGACCCGCCCCCCTCGGGGACGGTTTCGAGTATAGGTGTGGCAAATGGTTTCAGGACTGGGATTTCATATGGAAGGGACGAGTTGAACATCGCGTCAGCCATCTCCTGGAAGGGGAAGATGTGGAGCCTCTCGCCCCTTCTGACGCTCGGCCACTTCCGGATGGTCTCATCTCCCGAATAGCCCCTGGTCCTGCTGTCGCGCGTCATCCTCCTTATGAGCCTGGAATCCGAGGTGGACATCCTGGTGAGCCTGTCGATGTTCATCTGGGTGAGGGCCGAAACATAGATCCTGTACTTGGCCGACGGATCGACTCCCGGGGTCAGCCTGTCGTTGAGCCCGTGGATGCCCTCGATCAGCAGGAATTCGTTGGGGAGCAGCCTCATCGGTGTCTGCCCGTCCCGCCTGACCCCCTCCATGAAGTCGAACACGGGCAGGAGCACCTCCCGGCCGTCGAGCAGCTCGCTGAGATGCCTGCCGAACAGGTCGGTCTCCAGAGCCTCGAGGCACTCGAAGTCGTACTCGCCGTGGGAATCCTTCGGGGTCTCGTCACGGTTCCTGAAGTAGTTGTCGACGCTGATGCTCTTCACGCCGAAGCCCTGGGCCCTCAGCGACATCCCCAGGAGCCTGGTGAAGGTCGTCTTGCCGCTCGAGGACGGCCCGGCTATCGTGACGACCCGCCGCATCGGGAACATGCCCTCCAGAGCCATCACGATCTCGGTCAGGCGGTATTCCTGGTAGAAGTGGCTCATCGCCACCACCTCGAGGCCTCCGTCCTCCTCGATCCTAGAATTGAGCTCGTCGATGTCCCTGACCCGCATCCTCGATCCGTGCTTCTCCTCCAGGTCGAACTCCCTGGCCAGCTTGGGTCTGTCCTCCCAGGGCGCCATGGAAGGCCATTCGAGGGAGCCGGGGAACCTCAGGACGAAGCCCGCGTCGAGCGGGTGCAGTTCGAACAGCTCGAGCATCCCCGTGGACGGGAGCACCGGACCGGTGCCGAAGGCGGAGGATCCTTCGAGAGAGTTGACGCGGTAGGGGATCGAGCCGTCCCACCACCTCCCGAGTTGATCCGGGATCGCCACGCCTGGATCCCTTCCCGCCATCGCCGTCCCGAACCGGATGTCGGCGGCGATCATCGACTCCAGTGCTGACGTGAGGGCGCCGCAGATCTCCTGGCTCGAGACGCCCGGCCTGTTCTCCAGCCTGCACTTGTACCCGAGGGACAGGGCATGCTCCACCCACAGGCTCGATCCGGGGAACACCCTGCGGCAGGCAGCATCGAGCGCCAGGATCAGGCTGCGCCTGTAGACCTCTCGCCCCTCGGACACCCAGGGCAGCACCGCATGATAGGAGGCTCCCGCCGCGGCCTCGTCGGAAAGAGGCACTACCAGTCCGGCATCGTCCACAGCGGCCACGGCCCTCTTCCTGTGCTTCTGCTCTATCGCATCCAGAACTATTCCCAAGTCGCTCCTCCATCGAGATGCCGGGTACTCCCGGCCGGAGATCGATAATAACCCGGGACGCCCGGACGGGGAATGACGGACCTGCTCCGGTTTCGCGTAATTTATTTATTGCGCCGATAAATCAACTATCGGTGAAGCCTTCTCCTTCTCTCCAGCGATATGGGCCGGGCGTCCCGGACACGGGTTCGGATCGGTTCATCATCTCATGGCATGGCCGGTTGAGGTCCGATCCACCACGGGTGGCTTCCGGGACGGCCATGGATTCCGCCATGACGTGATGCCCGAACGAGGGAACAGTTGACCCGGGACGGCGGTATCTGCAGTTTAGACGGGCATGACACCCGGACCGATCAGGAGGATGCAATGATCGATCTGCTTGTACTGGCTGCACTTCTGTCGACCGAACCCCTCCTCTCTTCCACCGACGTGCTGGAGAGGGGCGCCACCACCGTGTACACGCTGACGGTGATGGAGGGCACGGATTACTGGATCGTCCTCGACTGCCCCCCTCCCCCAGCGGACTTCGATGTCACCGTAGCCTCCAGGGAGATGGACTTCGACGAGTTCATGAGCCTCCCGTACTATGAAGACTACCTCTACGCGAGAGGGTTTTCGGTGGCCGACGGAGGCAGCGAGGGCTCCGAGAGCTTCACCCTCACGGCCCCCTATACCGGCCCTGCCTTCATCGTGATCCACGACATAGGCGAAACCGGCGGGAGCTACGACCTGAAGGTCTACTGAGCTTGAATCCCGGGCCCGGCGGGGACATCTCCGTTCTCGAGCTGAACACGAAGGTCCGGGACCTCTTCCAGACAGTCTTCCCTTATCCGGTATGGCTGAGGGGCTCCCTCTCCGGGAGGCTCTCGGCCGGCCAGAGCGGACACACGTACTTCCAGCTCCTCGACGAGACCGCCGGCGGGGGCCAGGCGGCGGCATCCGTCGACTGCGTGCTCTTTGCCGGCGCACGTTCGATCGTGGCGAGGGACTTCGCAAGGATGGGCATGCTCTTCCAGCCGGAGCCCGGGATGAGCGTCAGGGTCCTCGGGCGCGTCGACCTCTGGCCCCGTTCCGGCAGGTTCCAGTTCATCGTCGAGGCCTTCGATCCCTACAGCTTCGGTTCAGCTGCGGAACTCCACCTGAGGGCGGTCGTGGACAGGCTCGCGAAGGAGGGCCTGACTACCCGCAACCCCTCCCTCCCGTTCCCGGCCCTGCCGCTCCGCATCGGACTGATCAGCGCCCCCGGCTCCGCGGCGCTCGAGGATTTCCTCTCTACTCTGCGCGAGAGCGGCTTCCCGTTCGAGGTCGTCTTCCATCCGGCCGTGATGCAGGGCGTATCCACGGGGCAGTCGCTCCTCGCCGCCATGGCCCGCCTCGGAAGGATCGAAGGGCTGGATGCCGTCGTCATCACCCGGGGAGGTGGCTCGGCCCAGGATCTGGCCTGGTTCGACTCGGAGCCGGTCGGGAGGGCGATCGCAGCCTCCCCTGTGCCGGTGATCTCCGGCATCGGGCACGAGATAGACTTCACCGTGCCCGATTTCGTCGCCCACACCAGGGCCAAGACCCCCACTCACGCGGCGTCCATCCTGGTCGACAGGGTGGCCGATGCCGCGCAGGCACTCGACGGGGCCGCCAGGGCGCTCGGTTCCTCGATATTGCCCCGGATCGGGGCGGAGATGGGCAGGCTCGAGTCCTCGGCGGCCATTCTGCTTTCGGGCGTGGCGTCGATTTCGAGGGGCGTCACCTCTACTCTGGACAGGAGCCTTGCGTGGCTCGGCCCGGCCGCGGAACGGAGCATCGCCTCCGCCGACCGCAGGCTGTCCGCCCTGTCCGACGGCATTTCGATCCGGAAGCTCTCCGGGAGGTTCGAGAGGGCCGGCATCCATCTCGAGGATGCCCTGTCGGAGCTCCCGAAGGCCTGCGGGCGCAGGCTCCGCGAAGCCGACAGGAGGATCGGCATCCTCTCAGCTTCCGTGGAGGCGCGTGAACCCGCCAGGATGCTCGCCCTGGGATGGGCCATCGCCAGCGACGAGCATGGCAGGGTTATCAGATCGGTTGAAGGAACGTCCCCGGGCCGCTTCGTGCGGCTCAGGCTGAGCGACGGCCGCATCACCGCGCGGACCGAGGCCGTGGAGCGCGACGATCCGGCGCACCCCGGCTCCTCGGGTCCTGGCGGCGCACCCGGACCGGAACGGAGTGAAGGATGAGCAGGAGGAAGGGACCCTCATTCGAGGAGCAGATGGAGGAGCTGACAGGGATAGTGGACGGTGTCGGCAGGGAGGACTGCCCTCTCGACGAGCTCGAGTCGAGGGTTCGCAGGGCGGCCGAGCTCATCCGCGAACTCAGGTCGAGGCTCGCGTCGACGGAGATGTCCGTCCGGGAGGTGCTGGACGGACTGGCGGCTGACCGGAAGGCGAGGAATTCGCGCCCGGGCACCTCTGACAAGCCGCACGGGAGCGCTTCCGAGGATGGAGCGGACACAGACGGGGAACTGGAAGACTCCGACGAAGATGATGATGAAGACGAAGAAGAGGGAGAGGACGACCCGGACGACTGACCGGCATCGGGCCGGCGTCCATTCCCCTCAGGCGCCCCCCCGGCCTGCGAGCATCCCGCGGGCGGCTTCCAGAACCATCCCGGCCGGAGGCCCGCCGGGGTCGTAGAGCACCCTCGATCCCTCCGAGAGAGGGCCGAACCTCGAATGATTGGGGAACCTGAAAAGGGCCAGCACGGGGACTCCCAGTGCCGAGGCGACGTGCATGGGTCCGTTGTCGGCCGTCACGAACAGGTCGAGCCCCGACACGGCGTCGAGCAGCCCGTCGATGTCGAGAGCTGGAGAAACCGCCAGGCCCCGGCCCTCCAGGCTGCAGGCGATCGCGTGCTCCTCCGGGCCTGACCAGAAGAGAGTCACCCTTCCCATCCCGCAGAGCCCTGCGGCTATCCCGGCAAGCATGTCTTGGGGGATGAACTTGCCCCTGCTGGCCCCCACGTGCAGGCCGATGCCTCCGGGAGACGACGCCCCCCGGGCCTTCAGCACCGGTGGCGAGAAGCCCGGCCATCCCTTCCAGAGCGATCCCAGCCGGTGGAGAGTCCGGCTCTCGTGGTCACCGGGCGACATCCCCGCGACCAGGTGGGTGTACCAGCCCTCCTGCCCGCCAGCTCCGGAACCGATCCTCGTCACGGCTCCCGACAGGCGGCAGGCGGCGGCTCCAGACAGGGAGAACGCGAAGGGATGCGAGGCGTCCACCGCGCAGTCGAACCCCATGGCGCGGAGTCTCCCTGCGAACCCCGGGAAGAGCCAGGGGCGCGAGGCCATCCGGGCCTTGGCGACGGGCAGCACGTCGTAACCCTGCCCGGCAGGCAGTTCGGCGAAGCGGTCGCTCGCGAGGAGGGTGACCCGCGCATCGGGGAACCTGCGCCGGAGCCCGTCCATCAGGGGCAGCACCAGCACGAGGTTGCCCAGCCTCGAATCCGGCCTCACAACCAGCACGGAACGCGGTTCCGGCGGCTCGCAGCCGGTGGCCGGGCGCGCAGGACCGCCCAGCATGCGCGCCAGGATCCTCCTTGATGCGCGCTCCAGCGGTTTCAGCGGCCTGCGCCGGCCCATGCCTCGCATGCCTCGAACCGTTCGTACACCCCCAGATCCCTCTCGAAACGCGCGAAATGCGTCCAGCCGTCGCCTGACTCGATCTCCGCCAGGACGAAGCGGCCTGCAGGAGCGGGCGTTCCCTCGAAGACCACGGCCCTGTTGCCCGCGGTCCTGCCCAGGGTCTGGCCGGGCCTGCTCCCCGGCCCCGTGACCAGGACGGGCACGAGCCTTCCGGCAAGCCCCGCCGAAAGCCTCCGCGTGACCGCCCCCTGGATGTCCTGGAGCCGGTGCAGCCTCTCGAGCCTCGTCCGCACCGGAACCGACCCCTCCATGGAGGCTGCCGCCGTGCCCTTCCTCTCCGAATACCTGAACAGGAAGGCATAGTCGAACCCGACCTCCTCGAGGAGGGCCGCGCTGTCCTCGAGATCCCCCTCCGTCTCGCCGGGGAACCCCGCGATCATGTCGGTGGACAGCACGATCCCCGGGATCGCCTCTCGGAGCATGCGAACCTTCGCGAGATATGCGGCGCGAGTGTATCCCCGGTTCATGGCGGCCAGCACGGAGTCGCTGCCGGACTGCACCGGGAGATGGAGCATCCTGCAGACGTTCCGGCACGACGCCATGGTATCGACCAGGTCCTGGGTGAGATCGCGGGGATGGCTCGTGACGAACCGGACCCAGGCGCCTCCCGCGGCCGCGGATACGCGCCCCAGGAGCCCGGGGAAGCCGATCCCGCCAGAACGGTAGGAGTTCACGTTCTGCCCCAGCAGGGTGATCTCGCCGTAGCCCGAGGATGCGAGAGAGGCTACCTCGTCGATCACCGCGCCCACCTCGCGGCTCCTCTCGCGGCCCCTGACGTAGGGCACGATGCAGTAGCTGCAGAAGTTGTCGCATCCCCTCATGATCGTGACGAAGCTCCTCGGGAAGGTGCGCCTGGCCGGCACGACGCCCTCGTAGTGGTGATCCCCGTGCCCGATCGAGGCGGATCTCCCTCCCGCGAGGATTCCGGGGAGATCCATGTACCTGTCGGGACCCACGGCGTGGTCGATGGCGGGGAACCTGTCGAGGAGGGCTTTCCCGTGCTCCTCGGCAACGCAGCCGCAGATCGCCGTGACGGGCCTCCCCCGCCCTCCCCGGCTCGCACCGAGCTGTGTGATGCGGCCGAGCGCCCTGATCTCCGCATGCTCACGCACGGCGCAGGTGACGACGAGGATGGCGTCGGCCTCGTCGGGATCCTCGACCCTCGACCAGCCGGCCGCTTCGAGGATCCCGGAGATGTTCTCGGAATCGCTCACGTTCATCTGGCAGCCGTAGACCTCCATCCAGTAACTGCGCGCCGGAACGGCTTCCATCCCGCCTCCCTGTCCCGGGCGTCAGCCCGGGATCAGCAGCTCCATGACCAGCCCGGAGATGACCGGTATGCGGAAGTTGTCGTCGAGCGGGATGTCCACCAGCTCGACCACCGTTGCGGCGAGGGAGCCGGCGATGAGGGCGAAGGGAGTGAGGTGCCAGCCGAAGAACGGGCATATCAGGAGGAGGACGGCGCTCGCGAAGAGGCAGCTCAGGAGAGCCGCCAGACTGCCCTCCAGGGTGCGTCCGCACACCAGCCTGATCCTGCCGTAGCGCCGGCCCACCAGGGCTGCCATGCTGTCTCCCAGGCTCAGGAAGAGAAGCGCCGCGACCGCGGTCTCCTGCCTGTAGACCAGGATCGTCAGCGCGGCGGAGGCCACAAGGATGGTGGAGCCGGTTATCCCGCCCTGCCTCTCGTGCTTCCGGAGGAGCTCGCCGAATGCGGACATGAAGAAGGCCTTGAACCCGTGGTTCCTGAGCTTGAGGTAGTCGACGAGCAGGAGCAGCAGCGCGGCTCCGGCCAGGACCATCACGAGCAGGGTCTTCTCCATCAGGAGGGCGGCGAGGGGTATGACGATCGACGCCAGGTGGACGGCTTTCCTCAGGAGCTCCCCGCTGAAAGTCATTCGACCGGGGTCAGATGCCTATGCCGAGCGAGATCCTGTGGGTGTCGTCGAGGTCCTCGTGACCCAGGAAGGCGTAGTCGAGGCTGACCGGGTGGCCCATCACGCCCAGCCTCAGCCCGGCTCCGGCGGTGAAGGAGCCTTCCGACGACCCGAGCCTCAGCGCGACGCGGTCCCTCACGAGCAGTTCAGTGCCGAAATGAGTGTCCAGACTGACATCGCCCACGTGGTACTGGGCCGAAAACCTTCTGCCCTCGAACCTGAAGTCGCCGTCGGCCGATATCGTCACCACGGTGGAGAACCTGCCGAGGTTCCATCTCGTGGAGGCGCCCAGCTTGGCGGTGGGGAGCACGCTCTCGTTGCTTCCGGTGTCCCAGAAGACGTGCGTCCCGAACGTGTCCTGCACGTTCAGGCCCGCAGAGAAGACCTCGCTCGGGGTCCACCTGACCCCGGCGTCCAGCCCCACGCCGAATGCGCTGTGGTCCATCAGCGTGCGCTGGATCACCTTCATGCTGGCGCCCACGGAGAGCAGCTCGTCGACGGGGCGAGCCCAGGAGAGGTAGAGCGCATAGTCGACGGCGCTGCCCCAGGAGATCCTGCCCTCGTCGTAGATCAGCTCCTCGCCGGGGTCCCATTCGCCGTTGTTCTCGGTGCCGCCGGGATTGGACGAGGGATCGAAGTCGTCGTTGCCGGAATCGCCAGGCACTCCCTCCCCATCGACACCCGCGACTCCGTCGGAGCCGGTGTCGAACCACTCGAGGTCCGTCGTGTCGGCTATGTCGCCGGCGTCGGTCCTGAAGAGGCTCGCGGAGACGGCCGAACCGCCGTAGGGCTGTGCATAGGCGAGATAGTCGTACTTGACCATGCCTCCGAACCTCTCGGAATGCATGAGCTGTATCTGGCGCCCGTCGAGGTACGCAAGTCCGGCGGGGTTCCAATAGGCGGCGGTGGCGTCGTCGGCCACCGAGCAGAACGCCCCGCCCATGCCCAGCGCGCGGGCTCCGGCCCCGATGTACATGAACTCGCCGGCGTACTTCGCGGAGGACGCGGGGAGAGCCAGCAGGAGCAGCGGCGCGATGGCGGACGGTTTCATGACCTCTCCCCCGTGCGGTTGCCCGAGACGAGCTCGGCTATCAGCGCCCTGTGCTCGTCCTGTATGCTCGTAAAGAACATCCCCAGGCCGAAGCTGCCGTCGGGCAGCTCCTCCTCGCGGATGACCACCGCCCTGGCAGGGATCACGAACCTGTCGTCGAGCCTCAGGACGAGGTCGACCCTCGTGAGCTCCCCCAACCTGTCGCGGGATGTGCAGTAGATCCCCGAGGCGCTGAGATTGAGCGCCGCGACGGGGAGGGCCGGCATGTTCTCGACATTGAGGCTCACGCCGAGGTCGACCCTCGCGCGCGGGCTGCTTCGCCTGTCAGTCTCCACAGTCTCGGGCACCGCCGACCTCCATGCAGTCGGAATCGAAGCTAGCTCCGGCCCGGCCCGCTGTCAACGAGGAATGCGTTCCCCTCACGCCGGAACAGCCGGCGCGGCGGCCGCCGCGGGCTCGAAGAGCGCCCTGACTTCCCGCTTGTTCAGCTCGACCAGGGTGAGGATCCCGAGGATCGTCCCGAACGGCATGAAGAAGCACGAGAGCGCAGCGACCACGGTGCACAGCGTCAGATGCCTCGCCCTGCCTAGGTTCCGGGCTCCGAGGAAGAGCATCACGGCCATGGAGAGGACTACGAGCGTCCCTGCAAGACCGATCCCGCCGAAGATGAACCCGAGGATCGCCGGCGGAGCATCCTCCACCCCCTTGGATTCGAACAGGGCCGGCGCGAGGCTGAACATGACGCCCATGCCCAGGTACAGCAGGGGGATCAGGGAGAAGAACGAAACGAACCCCGCCAGCACGTAGTGGAAGATGGAGAAGAGCTTCAGATTGGAATCCTCGATCGTCATCACGCCCTCCCGGGGTGGCTGCATTCCAGGGGAAAGACCATCTGCACGGTCAGCTCGACCGAATATAGACCGGCCCGCGGAGTTGACACCACGCCGCCCATACATGACAATATCCCGGTCCGCGAGTGATGGTTCCCGTTCCGTGGAGGGCGGCCCGGCACAGGCTGAGCCGCACGAGATGGGAAGCGTGGCGCTGCCACGCTCGTTCCTGAAAGGGGCACGATGGATCCGAACTACACTTTCACGCAGCAGGAGATCGACGAGGGCAAGGCGATGGCAGGAGTCGCCTATCTGACCTGGATAGGCTGGCTCATAGCCTATCTGACGGGCAAGGAGAACAGGTTCACGCTGTACCACTGCCAGCAGGCCCTCGTTCTCCTCATCGGCATGCTCCTGATAGCCATCCCGATCCTCGGATGGATCTGGGGCGTGTTCTGCCTCGTGCTGCTCGTCATGGGCGCCCTCAACGGCTTCGGCGGCAAGGCCGTCCCGCTGCCGGTCATCGGCCAGTTCGGCTTCAAGCTCAACCTCCTGAAGCCCGATCAGGGCGCGGCTCCCCAGGCGTAGACGCCTTCCGGCACGACGAGGGGCGGGGCCGAGACCCCGCCCCTCTCTATTCCGCGGCTCTCAGATCCAGTCGGCCATGCCGTCGACCACCGAGCCGTGCTCGCCGCACGGGCAGGCGACGGTGAATCCGTCTGCATCTATGCTCAATACCACATCCGCCCCGCAGGTCGGGCAGGATGGATCCGCGACGTCATCGAGCAGGCCCGTCGAGAAGAGTTCCTCCATGGTGCCGTACCCGCCGTTCTTGTCGAAATAGACGGCCTCTGCATCAGCCACGGCCCTCATGTGGGCCTGGCAGGTCGCCTCCTCCAGGAACTCCCCCGCCTCGCCCGCTCCCCTGACTGCGCAGGAGGCGCAGCCCACCCCGAGCACCGTGAAGGCGAACAGAGGCGCCAGGATCGAGAGGATGATGCCGGATACGCCCAGGACGGGGCTCCTCTCCCTGACGGCGAGGGAGATGATCCCGAGCACCAGGCCGACCAGAGGCAGCCAGCAGAAGCAGACCGAGAGGATACCGAGAGTGTTGCGCCTCGGAGCCTCATCACTCACGCCGTGCTCATCCCCAGCCATGGACGATCCTCCATCCCCTGCAGTCGGTTATCGTTCATTCCGCCCCGGCTGGAGCGGGCAACGGATCCAGAATACGTGTGATCCCAGAGATCCTGACCCAGTAGATGATCCAGCAGACCACGCCGGCGATCCCGGGTAGGAACGACAGGAAGAGGCCGATGTACGGTATCCAGCCGACCAGGGAGACCCAGGCCGAGAGTATGCAGCTCGCGAGGCCCACTCCCCTGCCCGGATTCCTCTCCTGACCCGTAATGTTCCGGGCCCGAATCTCCGCATCCAGCGATTCGCTCGTCTTGAGAACCACGAAGAAGCTCCACACCATCCCGAATACGGGGATGAGCTGCAGCCAGACCATGCCCGGCTCCATGGTCCGGCTAGACGGAGAGCACCTGTTCAGGGCCTTCTGCATGGAGAGCAGGAAGAGTATCTCTAGGACGACGAGGCCGATCAGTGCGACGACGAAGACCCCTATTGCAGCGATGCCTGCGAACAGGCTCGTGTCGTCGTAACCGTTGTAGCCACCATAATCGTAGATGATCACCGGCATCCCCCTTCGGCGTGTTCGACTTCCCAGGGCATCATCGCGCCGCGTCAGGTGCGGCAGGTACGGGAGTCGAGGCCAGCAGGTTCGACGCGCGGGCGATCCTGACCCAGTAGATGATGAAGCAGATCAGGAAGCCGATGCCCACCAGGAAGTTGACGAACGGGATCCATAGGAAGAGGGCGAGCAGGCAGGAGACCAGGCCGAAGGCGATGCCCGTGTCCGCCGCCTCGGGCGGGATGCCGCGCCTCCTGAGCTCGTTCCCGACGCTGGTGCTCGCGGCTCCCACCACGACGAAGTCCCACACCAGGGAGAACACGGGTACCAGGCTCAGCCATACCAGCCCGGGGCTGAGCGACCGCCTGTCGTACGGGCATCTCCCGAGGGCCTTCTGGAGAGTGGCCAGCAGGAATATCCTGGGGAGCAGGAGAACGGCGCAGGAGCCCAGGAACATCGCCAGGCTCAACGCGCCGTCTGCGGGGTCGAAGGTATCCGGGACCTTGTAGAGCATGCGCTGCCTCCAATCACTTCACCGGCCTCGCCGGAACAGGGCCCGGCGCACGGCTCAGTGTAATCTCCCCCGTACGGGTGGCTTGTCAAGAACTGCGGAGTGCCGGAAGACCCCTGCCCGCCTTATACTCTGGCGCAACCCGAGTCATTCCCGCAGGGGCTGGAGGCGCGATGTCCGGGGCCACGGCACTCACCGACACCGAGATCGGGGCGATAGTCCGAGGCGGACTGGCCGACCCGTTCGCGCTCCTGGGCATGCATCCCCTGGGCGGGCCGGGAGGCGGCCCGGTGGAGATCCGCACGTTCTGCCCCGCGGCATCGGCGGCCTTCGTGACCCCGGCGGGCGCCGACAGGATGCCCATGACCAGGGTCCATCCCGACGGCCTCTTCGTCTGGTCTTCGGGGAAGCCGGCCACGCCCTTCGCCTACGTTCTCTCCTTCGAGACCCTGGATGGCCAGTGCTGGTCGACGGAGGACCCTTACTGCTTCCTGCCCCAGCTCGGCGACCTCGATCTGCATCTCTTCAACGAGGGCCGGCACTGGAGGGCCTACGACGTCTTCGGCGCCAGGCCCTGGAGGGCGGGGCCCGTCGAGGGCGTCCTGTTCTCCGTATGGGCGCCGAATGCATCCACGGTGAGCGTCACGGGCAACTTCAACGGCTGGGACCGCAGGCGTCACCCGATGCGCTCGCGGGGACCGTCGGGGGTCTGGGAGCTGTTCGTCCCCCGGGTCCTTCCCGGGGAGCTCTACAAGTTCTCGGTGACGGGCCGTGACGGGATCACCAGGGAGAAGGCGGATCCCTTCGGTGCCAGGTTCGAGCTCAGGCCGGCTACAGCCTCCGTGGTGACCCCGGCCTCCGGATTCGAATGGACCGACGGGGCCTGGATGGAGCGCAGGGCGGGGGCGTCACGCTTCCGTTCCGCGATGTCCGTCTACGAGGTGCATGCGCCCTCGTGGCGGAGGCCCGGCGACGGCAGGCTGTTCCTGAACTATCGCGAGCTGGCGGAGTCGCTGGTCACGTACGCCTCCGAGGCGGGTTTCACCCACATCGAGCTCCTGCCGGTGATGGAGCACCCCTTCGACGGATCGTGGGGGTACCAGACCCTGGGGTACTTCGCCCCCACCAGCCGCATGGGCTCCCCTGAGGATTTCGCGTTCCTGGTGGACAGGGCCCACTCGGCCGGGCTCGGGGTGATACTCGACTGGACCCCGGCCCACTTCCCCTCCGATTCCCACGGGCTGGCCACCTTCGACGGAACGGCCCTCTACGAGCACGCCGATCCCAGGCTGGGCAGGCACCCCGACTGGGGCACACTGATCTTCAACTACGGCCGGAACGAGGTGAGGGGTTTCCTGGTGTCGGCCGCCCTGTCGTGGTTCGACCGCTACCACGTCGATGCCCTGAGAGTGGATGCCGTTGCGTCGATGCTCTACCTCGACTACTCGAGGAAGCGCGGGGAATGGATCCCCAACCCGGAGGGAGGGCGCGAGAACCTCGATGCCGCAGCCTTTCTTCGAGAGCTCAACGACAGGGTCCACAGCCTCCACCCGGGTGCGTTCACCATAGCGGAGGAGAGCACGGCGTGGCCGGGTGTCACGAGCCCTCCGTGGGCCGGCGGGCTCGGGTTCTCCTTCAAGTGGAACATGGGCTGGATGCACGACACGCTGGGCTTCATGTCGCTGGATCCGGTGTTCAGGAAGCACCACGTGGAAAATCTCACTTTCTCGCAGCTCTATGCCTACAGCGAGAACTTCATGCTTCCGCTCTCGCACGACGAGGTCGTCCACGGCAAGGCGAGCCTCCTGGGGAAGATGCCGGGCGACGACTGGAGGCGGTTCGCCAACCTCAGGCTGATGCTCGCCTACCAGTGGGCCCACCCCGGGAAGAAGCTGCTCTTCATGGGCGGAGAGATCGGGCAGCGGACGGAATGGAACCATGACGCCCAGGTCGACTGGGGACTGCTCGATCATCCCCCGCACAGGGGTATCCTGAGCCTGGTGCGCGATCTCAACCGGCTCCTCCGAGGCAGGCCGGAGCTGCACGAACTCGACCACGACCCGTCCGGATTCGGATGGATAGACTTCAGCGACACCGCCAGCACTGTCGTCTCCTTCATCAGGAGGGACTCCTCCGGCGGGCATGTCGCGTGCGTGTTCAACTTCACCCCCGAGCCCAGGAGGGGATACAGGATCGGCGTCCCGTCGCCGGGCGGGTACTCCGAGCTCCTCAATACGGACGCCTTCGAGTACGGCGGGTCCGGTACCGGCAACTTGGGCGGCACGGAGTCCGAACCAGTGCCGGTGCACGGCATGCCATGCTCGCTCGTGCTCACTCTCCCGCCCCTGTCCGCGATCTTCCTCTCCCCAGCCGGTCCGCGGGGCCGGCCATGAGCCCGCGGGAGGCCCACAGATGCGCGACACCCCCGGGCCGAAGGCCTGGACCGGAATCCTGCTCGCCGACCTCAGGTTCCCGGGCGCGCACACGCTGAAGGAGCGAAGGGGCGACCTGGTCTCCATCCGTGACAGGCTGCGGGGGCTCGGGTTCTCCGTGGCACAGACCGGCCCTCCCGACATGCCGGGCAGGGCCTGGCTCGCGGCCTCCTGCACCTCAGGCACTCCCGGCGCGGTCGGATCGCTGCTCTCGAGGGCCGAATCCATTATGCTGGAGGGTTGCGTGGAGGTCGCCTCGATCGAGACCGGGACATGCCTGCTCGAACCATCCCCGGAGGATGAAGCATGAAATCACTTAGGAGGGAGCTCTGGTTCGAGATACCCGCCAGGCGCGGCTTCGTCGACTTCACCGACCAGGTGGAGCAGGCTGTCGCCGAGAGCGGGGTGTCGGAGGGGCTCTGCCTGGTCAACGCGATGCACATAACCGCCAGCGTGTTCGTGAACGATGCCGAGCCGGGCCTCCACAGGGATTTCGACGACTGGCTCGAAACGCTCGCCCCGCACGAGCCCGTGTCGTCATACCGGCACAACAGGGGCGAGGACAATGCGGACGCGCACCTCAAGAGGCAGATCATGGGCCGGGAGGCGGTTCTCGCGATCACCGGAGGCGCCCTGGACCTGGGACCCTGGGAGCGGGTCTTCTACGGAGAGTTCGACGGCAGGCGCAGGAAGCGCGTGCTCGTGAAGATAATCGGGGAATGAGACAGCGTACGGAGGAGGTGGGGCATGCCTGAAGGCAGCGTGTTCCTCTACCTTTCAGATCTCCTCGGGAGGAGGGTCAGGTCCTCTGACGGATCCTTCTCCGGCAGGCTGGTGGACCTGGTGGTCTCCTTCTCCGAGAAGTTCCCGGAGATAGAGGCCGCGATCTTCTCGACCCGCCGCGGCAGGAGGACCATCCCCATGGATGCGCGGCTCTGCGGGGCGCTGCTCTCGGGAGGGATCATGGAGGGCGGAGCCTCGGACGCCGAACCTCCCTCCGACCCCGGCTGGCAGCATCTCCGCAGGGTGCTGCTGGACAAGCAGGTGGTGGACGTCAAAGGCGCCAAGGTGGTCCGCGTCAACGACATCCATCTCCTCGCGCACTCAGGCCGGATGTTCCTGGTGCATGTCGACATAGGTCTCACCGGGCTCGCCAGGCGCCTCGGGATGGTCGGCGGGCTCTCGAAGGCCGTCACCGCCCTCGGCTGGAAGGGCAAGGACGAGCTTGTCTCGTGGCGGTTCGTCCAGCCTCTCCCCGCGGCGGGCAACGAGCCGGTGAAGCTGACGCTCAGGCAGGAGCAGCTCAGGCAGCTCCATCCCGGAGAACTGGCGGACATCATCGAGGAGCTCGATCCTGGCGAGAGGCTCGCCATGGTGCGCTCCTTCGACACCCCGCAGGTGGCCGACGTGCTGGAGGAGGCGGAGGAAGCCGTGCAGGCCGCCATCATCTGCGATCTCGACTCGGCCACCGCGGCCGACATCCTCGAGGAGATGGAGCCGGCGGCGGCGGTGGACATAGTGGGAATGCTTCCCGAGCACACCCAGCAGGACATCATGGCCGAGATGGAGGACACCGACAGGGCCCTCATCGAGAGGCTCTCACAGGCCGAGGACGACACGGCGGCCTCGCTGATGACGGTAGAATACCTCTCCTGCCCGGTGGGAGCGACCGTCGGAGACGCCCTGGGGATAATAGCCGGCAACGCTTCCGGGGTGCAGTTCATAGGCTACATGTACTGCCTCGAGCCGGAATCGGGAAGGCTCTCGGGCGTCCTGTCCCTGCGGACCCTTCTCTCGTCACCGCCCGAGACCCCGGTGGCGGGCCTGATGAACCGCAGGCTGACCTCCCTCTCGCCCGACGACGACCTCGACCGCGTCGCCGAGCTGTTCATGAAGTTCAGGCTGCATGCCCTGCCCGTGGTGGACGGATACGGGGCTATGGAGGGCATCGTGGCTTTCGAGCACGCGTTCGACGAGCTGCTCCCGAGGCTGGCGCGGCTTGCGGGCTGAAGCGGGAGGGGAGGTTCGCAGGCCCGGCCTGTGGAGGCGGGCGGCCCTCTTCCTGGCCGTGATGGGCCCGGGCATCATCACGGCCAACGTGGACAACGACGCAGGGGGCCTCGCGACGTACAGCCAGGCCGGGGCCCAGTTCGGCCTGAGGCTTCTCTGGCTGATGATCCCGGTCACGGTCTTCCTGGTCATGGTCCAGGAGATGGTCAACAGGATGGGCGTGGTCACCGGCAGGGGCCTGTCGGACATGATCCGCGAGAGGTTCGGGGTCAGGGTGACGTTCTCCCTCATGGTGCTGATCCTGGCCACGAATTTCGCCAACATCACCGCGGAGTTCGCCGGCATCGCCTCGGCCGGCCAGATCCTCGGCCTGCCGCCCTCGGTGGCGATCCCTGTCTGCACCGCGCTGGTATGGCTGCTGGTGACGAAGGCCAGCTACAGGATCGTCGAGAGGGTGTTCCTGGTGGCGTGCGTCTTCTACCTGGCCTATCCCCTGACGCTCTTCATCATGCAGCCCGATCTCCCGGCCATCTCGCGGGCATTCGTGCAGCCGGACCTCGACCTCTCGGGGCCGTTCGTGGTAATGGCGGTGGGGATCATCGGCACCACGATCGCGCCCTGGATGCAGTTCTACCAGCAGGCCTCCGTGGCCGAGAAGAACATCCCGGTGAAGGACTACGCCTATTCCAGGCTGGACACCGTCCTGGGATGCATCGTGGTCAGTCTCGTGGCCTCCTGCATCGTGATAGTCTGCGCCGGGGAGCTGCACACCTCGGGCATCCCAGTGGAGAGCGCCGCCGACGCGGCAAGGGCCCTGGAGCCCCTCGCCGGCAGGCTCAGCTCGTACCTCTTCGCGTTCGGGCTCCTGAATGCGTCGGTGTTCGCGGCTAGCATCCTTCCTCTCTCGACTTCCTACACGATATGCGAGGCATTCGGATGGGAGTCCGGGGTCGGCAGGGACTTCAGGTCCGCCCCCCAGTTCTACGTCCTCTACACGGCGCTCCTCGTGCTCGGAGCCGGCTCGATGCTAATCCCGGGTATCCCGTACATGAAGGTGATGTTCTGGTCGCAGGTCGTGAACGGGCTGGTGCTGCCCGTGGTGCTCGTATTCATGCTAATACTGGTGAACGACGCCTCGCAGATGGGAAGCCATGTCAACGGCAGGCTCTACAATGCTGTCTGCATCGCCGTGATAGCCCTGTTGGCGGCCGTGAGCCTCTCGATGCCCGTCGCCCTGCTCGTGCACTGATGATGCCTGGAACACGGAGGCGGGGTTCCGGTATAATGCCGAGAGAAGATCACAGGGCCGATACCGGAGGGTGAAGTGGCAGTCAGGCTGGTCAAAGGTCGACAGAAGGTCAGGGACGAACGCACCGATTCCGAGCTGATGATCGCCCTGTGCAAGGGCGACGAGGCAGCGTTCTCCGAGGTCATCAGGAGGTTCCAGGGTCCGGTCTACTCCCTCCTGATCAGGATGCTCGGAAACGAGGACGACGCCGAGGAACTCCTCCAGATCACTTTCTGCCGGGTACACCAGTACAGGGACCACTACGACCCGGAGCGCCCCCTGGTGACCTGGATCTTCACCATCGCGAGCAACCTGGCGAAGAAGGAGTGGAGGAGGAGGTCCCACTGGATGCAGGTCCCCGAGGATTCGGTCAACCTGACCAGCCCCGTGGCGACCACCCCCCATTACGAATCCGGAAGGCGGGAACTCCGGGCCTCCCTCGAAGAGGCGATCAACAGGCTCCCCGTCCACTACCGCGAACCGTTCCTGCTGCGCGAGGATCAGCAGCTCACCTACGAGGAGATCTCGGAGGTCCTCGGCGTCAGGATAGGCACCGTCAAATCCAGGATAAACCGGGCGAGGGCACAGCTGAGGGAATCCCTCAGCGAGGCATGGGAGCGTTGGAGATGAAATGCAGGGAAGCCCTCGAACTGATGGACAGGGTCATCGACGGCAGGTCGGGCCCCGGCGAGGAGCAGCTCCTGCACTTCCACACCGCCGGGTGCAGGTCTTGCAAGCGCATGCTCGAGATGAACAGGGACATCTCCAGGGTCTTCCGGGAGATTTCGAGGCCCGAGCCCCCGGCCGATCTCGAGGAGCGCGTCAGGGCCAGGCTGGCCGCTATGGAGATCAGGCCCAGGAGCCGGATCCGCAGGAGATACGCAGTGGCTCTGCCCTTCGTGGCCGCTCTGCTGATAGCGCTGGGGCTCACCCTGGGCGGCGGCGGGGGACAGATGCAGAGCACGATCGACGCAGCTGCAGAGAAGGCCGAGAACGTCGGCGAATCCTGGAAGCACGACGTCACCACGCCTCCCCTGACAGCCTACATAAGGCCAGCCAGCCTGGTCACTTTCTGACCCCATGATCCTCCATGCCGTGCTGATGGCGGCCCTCGCCGCGCAGGCCTCCTTCCCGCCGGTGGTGACTATCCGCCGGGAGAGGGTGCCGGGAGTGACCGAACTCTCCACCGGCGTGGCCATCTCTGACAGGCATGTCGCCGCACTGAGCGCCTTCGCGGGGCCCGACTCGCCCCCGTTCGTCGAGTTCGACGGCGAGATCTACGAGCCCGACACGGTCCACATCTGCCCCGATCTCGGCATCGCGATACTCTCCTTCGGGGACGACATCTTCGACGAGTTCTCCAGGCCAGGGAGCCGCGTGCCCGGGACGGGGGAGGTACTGAACCTCGTCGGGCAGGGCATCTCAGGCCTGATCTCCATTTCCGCGAGGGTCGAGCGCCACTACGACGACGGCGCCCTCCTGCTCTCGGCCCCGAGGATGGAGGGGCTGATGGGCGCCTGCGCCTTCGACTCCACCGGAGTCCTGGTCGGGTTGGTGACGGGCGTGGTGACCTACGAGAGCCGTTCGATCACGGCATCGGCCATAGACTATCTCGCCGTCATCCCGACCCAGATGTGGTACATATGGGCGGATCTGGCCATGATGGGCTCCCCCAGGAACGACGTCCCCTTCGGCATCACGGCCACGTCCTGTTCTGCCGGTGCGGATACGGGCAGGCCCGCGGGAGTTCTCATCGTAGCGGTCGACACCGGCAGCATGGCGGACGAGTGCGGGCTCAGGCCGGGTGACGTCATCACCAGGGTGGACACGGTGAGGACCTACCACCCGGAATCCGTGAGAGGCCTCCTCATGCAGTCGGCCGACAGCCTGGACGCCGAGGTCTGGTCGCGGGGATCGAGCCGGAGGGTATCGCTCCCGCCCATCCGCTGAGCTCCCGCCCGGTCGGACACTTCATGGATTCCGTCTCCGGCTATCGGCACTTCCGAAGATAATCCCTGCAGCTCCGGAAATCCGGGACCAGACCGGCCAGGAGGCTCCAGAACTCCCTCCCGTGGCCCTTCACCACGATGTGGCAGAGCTCGTGGTAGGAGGTGTACTCGACGATCCCGACCGGGAGCTGGGACAGCTGCCTGTTGAGCGTCACCATGCCGGATGCGCTGCAGCTCCCCCACAGCGTCTTCATGTCACGGAACCTCAGACCGGCGGCTGTCCTGCCCGTCTCCGCCCGGAACCTGGCCTGGCACATCCCGAACACGCTCTCCAGTTCTCCATCCAGGAACACCCTGAGTGCCTTCTCGACGTCGAAGGACGTTGCGCCCGCCGGGGCATGCACGACGAAGCATCCGTCCTTCTCGACCCTCATCCTGCTGGCGTCCCCGATCTCCACCCGCAAGACCCCCGTTGCTCCGCGGTACGGGAACCTCGCCCCTTCCGAGGCGAGCACGTCGATGCCGGGAAGACCCGCGGCGGCCTGCACCGGGCCGGCATGCCCGCGCGACTCCTCGAGCTTGCGGACTATCCAGGCGGCGTTGGACTCCGCGAACTCCCTGGCCCTGCTCTCGGACACGCCTGCGGGGACGACCAGCTCGGCACGCCCGGCCGAAACCCGCAGACTCACCCGCCTGGCCCTGGTGCTCCGGCGCACATGGAGCTCCACCCCGGGCGCACCTCCAACCCGTACGGTCCGGGGATCCCCAGTCACCTCACGCATACCGCCCACTTCACCGGGAGAAGGAGAGGCGATTCGGGGGCGGCTTCGCCTTCCCCGAGGACGCCTGGAAGACCGGAGAGGAATCCTGCATCGAATGGCCGGGCCGAGACGGTCTTCCCCGAGTGCATCACCCGCAGGCCGGACCTCTCCAGGAGCCCGGGCAGCTTGCCTGCCAGGGCCAGATCGAGGCCGTCGTCAGCCATGGAGCGCTTCATCTTCGAGAGCACGCCGTGGTCTCCCCGGCATTCAGCGGAATCCCAGTCGTATTCCCCCAGCACGGCCAGCCTCCCGCCCCCTTCGAGGCAATCCCGGATTCTCCGCAGGAACTCCCCGGGATTGCGCAGTTCGAGGAGGACGTGGGACAGGAGAACGATCCCGGAGAGGGGAAGAGCGGCGGTCTCTATGTCGCACTCGACGGCATGGAGCCTAGCAGTTCTGCTGCATGCCATGGAGAGAGCCTCCGCATCCCGGTCCATGCCTGTGAGCACCGCATCGGTGAGGGTCGAGACCTCTTCGAGAACCAGGCCGGTCCCGCATCCCGGCTCCAGCACCGATCCGGCGGACCTCGGGTTCAGGAGGCCGTAGATGAAGCGCCTGAGCGAGGCCGTCTCGCAGGCCTGCCTTCGGTAGACGGCATCCCTGGCCTCGAGGGGCAGGCCGTACCATCCCCCTGACATGGCCGTCTCAGGGGTTGGAGAGCATGTCGGGGCACGCGACCCCGGAACCGTCCGCAGGAAGCGGGCAGCCTCCCCCGCAGAGGTCCCTGTCGATGCACTCCAGACACTCCCCGCCCAGCCAGTCCCTTTCGCGGATCGACCTGAACAGGCGGGAATTGTAAATACTGTCCCAGGAGTCGGTGAGCAGGTTCCCAGCCTTCTCGTAGTAGCTCTGGCATGGTATGACCGAGCCGTCCGGCTCGACGCAGATGTTGTACTGTCCCGCAGTGCACCTCTTGGGTCCCAGCCCGAGTGCGACAGGGTCGAGATCGCAGTACCGGGTCGGCGAATACCAGATCATCCTCATCCCAAGGCGGTCGGCCTCGGATCTCACCCGCAGGAGGATGTCCCGAGTCTCGTCCGGCGAGAGCTCGACGCCCGAGGTCGGCCCCCGGCCGCTGTGGATGATGCTGTTCATCGCGAAGGCACCGATCCCGAGGCTCGCCAGGAAGCCGGGCATCGCAGCTGCGGTTCCGGCGTTCAGCCTCGTGAGCGTGGTGTTGGTGATGGCGTAGATGCCCGCAGCTGCAGTGTTCCTCAGACCCTCGACGGTGCTCGCGAACGAGTCGGACCGTGTCATCCCGTTGTGGACCGGTTCCTCCGGGGATTCCAGGGTGATCTGGACGTAGTCGAGGCCGGCCCCTGCCAGCGTGTCGAGGTATGCCCTGCCGGCCAGCCTGACTCCGTTCGTCAGGAGTCCGGCTACCATGCCGATGCTCTCGGCATGGGCTATCAGATCGGGCAGGTCGTCCCTCAGCGTGGCCTCGCCTCCCGTGAAGCAGGCGTGCGGCACCCCCGCATCCCAGAGGATGCCCATGATCCGGCGCCAGGAGCCGGTGTCCAGCTCGGTGCTCTCCCTGTCTCCATTGTAGCAGTGGAGGCAGTCGACGTTGCACCTGTAGGTCAGGGCGAGATCGGCCCTGAACGGCGCCTCGACAGGCACCGAGAACGGCTCGAGCCTGTCGAGCCCCAGGAACTCCACGGGGCAGGCCGAGCCCTCCTCCAGGAACGCATCGATGGCCCGTCCGACGGAATCGATGTCCTCCCCCGCGCGGCCGGAACCGGTCCTGTAGAGGCTCCTGATCCTCTTCACCGCCTCGCGCCGCGGCACGCCCTCGAGTACGAGCCAGGCCATGTCGCAGGCGGTCCGGTTGAGATGGACGATCTTCGATGCGTCTATGGAGAGCACGCCGCTGCCGTCCCGCCCCACCCTCAGGTGGATCCTCCTCGGACCCCGTCTGTAGTGGTGGAGCCCGGCGGGTGCTATCGGACCAGGAGGAGTCCTGTCGAAGAGCTTCATCTCCCACCTCCGGCGCAGGCGCAGGCACACCCCGCGCATGCGCAGGCACAGGCGCACGATCCGCCGCCCGATCTCCCGCCATAGCCAGTTCTCACCGGGATCGGATTCGTCACGGAAGCGACCCCGGTTGCGATCGAGGAGAACGATGACACCATGCCTCCCGCCGCGGACTCGAGCGTACCGGCGATGCGGGAGCAGGCCTGGACGATACTGACGTTGCCCCGGCCCGTCACGAGCCGGCCGGTCCCGTGGGAGCCCAGGGACCCTATCGGGATGTAGGCCGCAGAAGGCAGCCTTCCCACCCTTTCATCGAAATCCTTGTCCATCATCATCCACTGGAGCTGCTCGCCCAGGACCGCACCCACGGTCTCGGGGGTGCCCGCTTCGGAGGCCGTCTTCCAGGCAGTGGATATGATGGACCTGTAGTATTCCCTGGTCTCGCGTGCCGAGAAGCCCGTCATCTTCTCCTTCAGGTCCTTGACCATCGCGACGAAGACCTTCTGCAGGCCGTCGGCATCGACCTTCACCGCGCCCCCGGGGCCCTCGGAGAGAGCTTCCAGGAAACCCTTCTCGTAGTCGTGGAGGCCTTCGGGCGCCGGCGTTCTCCTCCTCATCACGGGCCGGGCGCCGGGGACCGTCTCGTCGGACTCGAGATCGACGGCGCCCTTGAGCACCAGCCCGTAGAGGATGAGCGCCGAGACCTTGTCGAGCTTCAGTTCGAGGAGCATCGCCGCCATAGGAGCCGTGAGCCCCCTCTTTATCCCCGTACCCTCGACCCCGAGCTTCGGGGGCAGGTAGTCGAGCTTCCTGCGGTTGGCGTTGATGATCGTGAATGCCAGGATCAGGGCGAAGGCCAGGGGGAAGGCGGCACCGCAGATGACGGGGCAGGCGACCTCCATCCAGGACCTGTCGACGCCCCCGCCCGAACCGTATGACTGTCGCGGGGCGTCCGCAACCTCCACCGAAAGCAGAGAGGCGGGATAGGAGACTCCGATGTCTATCGCAGAGGACATGGCCACGGTCATGCGCCACTCGTAGACGACCCTTCCGTCATCGGAGACCCATGCGCCGGTGAAGGGCATGCCGTGATACCTGACGGACGCCGAATCGGCGCCGGGCGGGAAGGCGAACGAGATGACACAGTTGCTCTCGCCCTGCAGGTAAGGGGCGCTGAACCATGTCGGAGAAAACTCCGTCGACGCGTACGAAGGATCTGAGGAATCCCTGAAGGCCATGCCCGGATTGCTGCCGCTCACCCGGAGAACCGAGGTCTCGCCGGGCATGATCGATTCGTCGCCCAGAGGGATCTCCACCCCCACCTCGATGTACTCGGACGGCCTTATGGTCGAGAGGGGCGTTCCATCGATCTCGGCGGCGACCGTTGCGATGTCGTAGTCCCGGGTCGGGAAGCCGATGTCCACGATGTCGATGGGATCGGCGCCCGGCATGCAGTGGAACGTTATCTCGTAGTATATCGCGAGAGTGGCGTCCTCTTCAAGGGACACGTTGCAGACATACTTCGGGATCTCGAATCTATAGTTCTGTGCGGATGCTGGAACGGCTGCGGCGAACGTCGCTAAAAGCCAGATACGGTGCGCTACCATTTCGGGGCTTCCTCGACCTGGTACTCGGACTTGCAGTAGGGACATGTTATGAAAACTGCGCCGGCCTTCACCGCCACATCCTTCGATGACAGCGCGCCTCCGCACTTGCTGCAGGTGATCTCCTGCAGCTTGACGTCTCCAGAGAACTCGATCCTCTGAGCGGGGGCGTCCTGCGAAGCATCCCCGTGCCCCTTCCTCCCGGAATGCACGTACAGGAAGACGCCCACCCCGCACAGAACAGCGCCTATGATCATGCGGGGGATCATGTTCCCGCTCTGCCCGATGTCGGCCGATGCGATGAAGAAGACGATGCCGAGGATCAGCACGATAACAGCCAGGAATCTCATCGGCTCCCTCCCTGCCCGGGTCGGCTCGCGCCCGGGCCGTCCAGTCCGAAGAACCTGGCCATGAGCTGCACTGCGAGCCCCTTGCCCAGGATCCTCACGGCCCAGTGGGCCTTGAGAGCGTTCATCCCAACGACGTACAGGAACCTCGGGCTGCGGCTCGTCGCAGCCCGGTAGACCGCGTCGGCCACCCTCCGGGGTGGCATGCCCAGGCTGCTGTCTATCCCCGAGACTACCCTCGCGTAGGCGAGGTCCACGGCAGGATCGCCGCAGCCCGGGAAGCCGTTGCCGGTCTCGTTGAAGCCGGTGTCCACGTTCCCGGGACGCACCACCGAGACCCTGATGCCCCTGTGCGAGAGCTCGGTGGCGAGGCACTCGTAGAAGGCCTCCATCCCTGCCTTCGAAGCCGAGTAGAGCGAGGACATCGGGACGCCTACGCTTGCGGCGATCGAGCTCACTCCCACCAGCCTCGAACCCTCGCCCAGGAGGGGCAGCAGATCGCGCACGAGCCTCATGTGGGAAGTCAGGTTGGTCGACATCACCCTGTCGATCTCCGAATCGGGCAGGAGCTCGGCCGGCCATGTCCCGTGGACGGCCGCGACGATGACCAGAGCTCTCATGCGAAGGCCATCGCTCTTCATGCCTTCTGAGGCTCTGCGCACGGCTTCGCCGTCGTTCATGTCCAGTACGAGTGTCGACACCGATCCCGGGCCTGGCGGCAGGGATGCTACCGCATCCACGAGCTTTGCCGGGTCACGGTCCGCGAGCAGGATGTCCCACCCGCCGAGGCGGAAGAGACCCGCAGCGGATCGGCCGATGCCCCCGGCCCCCCCCACCAGCACGACGCATCGCCTGAGTTGTCCGGGCATCAGATCCTCCATGCGGGTTCCGGGGGCATCGAGGCTATCCGCTGCACAGGCGGTCCTTGCCTCCGCGCTTGCTTTCGTAGAGCAGCCCGTCCGCCCGCTTGATCATCGACTCGAGGGTGTCACCAGGGCGGGGGACGGTGGCTCCGATGGACACGGTCGTCCGGAGCGACAGCTCGCCTGCCCTCACGTACGATGCGCTTATGAGCATGCGCAGCCTGTTCCCGACTGCGGCGAGGCTCTCCGGCGAACAGCCGTCGACTATCACGGCGAACTCGTCACCGCCCCATCTCCCGACTAAATCCGAGGGGCGGGCGTTTACGGACAGGGTGCCGGCGAGGGACTTCAGCACCTGGTCGCCGGTGTCGTGCCCGTATGTGTCGTTGAAGCTCTTGAAGTCATCTATATCCATGAACAGCAGGCCGAAACCCCTGCCGACCGCCCCGGTGCGGTTCAGCCTTTCTGTGATCTCGCTCTCGAGACGGTTCCTGTTGGCGATCCTTGTGAGATCGTCGAGGAAGGCCATCTCCTCGAGCTCCCTGATCCTGGACTCTGTTGCAGACCTGCGGCTCGAGTCGGAGAAGATCTCGACGCTTCCAGTGATGTTGCCCGCGGCATCGGTGACGGGGCTGATGCGGATCGAAACCGGGACCCTGTGCCCGTCCCTGTGGTGCAGGAAGACGTCGGCCTCACGGTGGAGGCCGTCGGTGAGGGTCTGTGCGAGCGGGCAGGCGCCCGTGCACAGGTTCCTCCCCTTTACGTCGACATGGTTGAGGATGCTGTCAGAGCAGGACGAACCCGTGACTTCGGTCGCGGTGAATCCCGTGATCTTCTCCGCAGCCCTGTTCCAGAACACGATCCTTCTGTTCTTGTCGACTATGTAGAGCCCGTCGAACAGGTCGTCAAGAAGCCTGCCGCAGGATACACCGTCGAGAATCAAGTCAGGTTCCATCCCCTCTTCCGGCCCCGTCCCGGCCGAAGCTCTACGATACTACGACGGAAGGCTGGGACAAGGGAGGCCGCCCGCAGGCGGCCTCCGTGTCCAGGTCGGGGATGGATGCGGGCTAGCGCCTGCCGCGCCTCCTGATGCCGTTATAGACGAGCTTTGCGCCGGAGGATCCGCCTGCACCCCGTGCAAGGCCCGAGTTCCGGGTCATCCTGAAGGCTTCCTCGGAATGGAATGCGTGTTCCTTCTCTGCCGGCACGGGCTCGCCGAGCAGGCGCTCGATGTCAGCGAGGCTGGCCCCGTCCTCCGCCGTGCAAAGCGAGAGAGCGTCGCCGGCTGCGCCGGCCCTCGCGGTGCGGCCGATCCTGTGGATGTAGGTCTCGGCCTCCAGAGGCATGTCGTAGTTGATCACGTGCGAGACGTCCTCGACGTCCAGCCCCCTGGCCGCGAGGTCGGTGGCGACGAGGACCCTGCACCTGCCGTGCCTGAACTCCTCGAGGGACCTGGTGCGCGCAGCCTGGCTCTTGTTCCCGTGGATGGCCTCTCCCTGTATGCCGTTCACCTGGAGCTTCCTGACCACCTTGTTGGCCGTGTGCTTCATGCGGGTGAAGACGAGGGCCTTGGACACCTCGGGATCGTTCAGGAGCGAGACCAGGAGGGCATCCTTGTTCACCTTGTCCACGAAGAGGACCTTCTGTGAGACGAGCTCCACCGTGGGTTGTTCGGGGGATATGGAGACCCTGACGGGATTCCTCACCATGGTGCCTGCGAGATCCACCATGTCACGAGGCATGGTGGCCGAGAAGAACATGGTCTGCCGCTCGGCCGGCAGGTGTGCGAGCACCCTGCGGATGTCGGGGATGAACCCCATGTCGAGCATCCTGTCGACCTCGTCGAGGACGAATATCGCCACCCTTTCGAGGCGGACGAACCCCTGTCCCATGAGATCGAGGAGTCTTCCCGGAGTCGCGGTCAGGATGTCCGTCCCGCGGGAGAGGGCCGCGGTCTGCCGCGACTGGTTCACCCCTCCGAAGATCACGGCATGGCTCAGCCGGAGATGCCTGCCGTAGGAGCCGATGCTCTCGTCTATCTGAGCCGCGAGTTCCCTGGTGGGAGCCAGTATGAGCGCACGGGGCGAACCCGGGACCGGCGCCCTGCGATCGGCGAAGAGCCTCTGGAGCATCGGGAGCGCGAAGGCTGCGGTCTTGCCCGTGCCTGTCTGGGCAGTGCCCATGATGTCCCTGCCCTCGAGGAGGTATGGGATGCACTTCTCCTGGATGGGTGTCGGGCTTGTGTAGCCCTCTGCTGCGATGGCCCTCCTGATCTCGGGTATCAGGTCGCGGAACACGCCTTCGAGTTCCGCTGCTCGGGCCTGGTCTGCCGACGGTCTGGCCGTCATGGCTGCCGTCTTCGTCTGTTCAGTCATTTTCTCCGTGTCCGGCTTTCGTTGTTACAGATCTAGACCCGCCGGACGCGTGGTGGAGAAACGGCCGCACAAGCGCGGCTGCGGGCTATCCATTTCAAACCGTGAAGGCCCGCGGTGAGCAGGCTCTCTTGAGGGGGCGGCACATCCGCGGAAACCGGCAAAAGAGGCATTCTCAGGTCAGGAATATATGCACTGTCAGACCCTGACGCAAATCGCGGGTTTCATGCAGGTGGAAACAGCCTTCCCGACAGCATTCTTCGAGGTCATCGATGCCGCGGCCCGCTCCTGGGCGGCTCTGTTCAGCGGGTCACGGAGCCGGGAGGCCGTGCGATACGGGCGTAGATCAGCGCCAGCACACCCGCCGACAGCAGGGCCGCCCCTGCCCGCCTGATGCCCGATGCGACCTCGGAATGGCGGGCATAATCGGCCGCAATGCCCGGAGGGGGGTCCTGGTAGGGAATCCCCGCGAAGAGGACGTCGTAGACGAAACCCGCTATCACCGCGATCAGCCCGGCGACCAGCAGGGGCAGGGCGGCCTTTGCCAGCAGGGACGACCTAGGCCGTGCAGTGTTTCTCATGTCAAGATTCTATGAGGGCTTCCGCTTCCGGGCAAGAGCCGGGCTGTCCGGGGCCCGGCGGTGCAGCAGATCCCGGGTTCGATACGCATGGTCTTCAGAAAAGTGGAGGCGGGGCCGGAGCCCCGCCTCCACTGTCGCATACGTCGCGCAGCTAGATGACCGAGTGCTTCCTGCCGACCTTCACGAAGGCTTCGATGGCCTTGTCTATGTGTTCCTTCGTGTGTGCGGCCGAGAGCTGGACCCTGATGCGGGACTGCCCCTTCGCCACGACCGGATAGAAGAAGCCTATCACGTATATCCCCTCGGCCAGCATGTCCTTCGCGAACGCCTGGGCCACGGGTGCGTCGTCGGGCGTGAACTTCGTGAACATGATGGGGACGATCGCGTGGTCGCCGGGGAGTATCTCGAAACCGGCGGCGGTCATCTTCTCGCGGAAGTACTTCTGGTTCCATTCGAGCCTGTCCCGGAGCTCCGTGGAACCGCTCAGGACTTCGAGGACCTTCATCGTGGCGCCGACAACCGACGGGGCCACGGTGTTGGAGAACAGGTAGGGGCGGGATACCTGGCGCAGCCAGTCGATCAGGACGGCGCGCCCGCTGGTGCAGCCGCCGCTGGCGCCGCCCAGGGCCTTGCCGAACGTCGTGGTGATGAGGTCGACCTTGTCCATGACGCCGAAGTACTCGTGGGTGCCGCGGCCTGTCTTCCCGACGAAGCCCGAGGCATGGCTGTCGTCGACCATGACGAGAGCGTCGTACTTCTCCGCCAGGGCGCATATCCTGTCCAGAGGCGCGAGGTCGCCGTTCATGCTGAACACGCCGTCGGTGGCTATCATGCGGTACTTGCAGTTCCTGACCTCTTCGAGCTGGAGCACGCCCTCGAGGCCGAGCTGCTTCTTGCCGTCGAACTCGCATTCGCCCGGGCCCATCTGGATGTGGGAGTAGACGTAGCGCTTGGCCTTGCAGAGCCTCACGCCGTCGATGATGGAGGCGTGGTTGAGCTGGTCGGCGATGATGGCGCAGTCCTGGTCGAGGAAGGGCTCGAAGACTCCGCCGTTGGCGTCGAAGCAGGCTGCGTAGAGGATGGTGTCCTCCGTGCCCAGGAACTCGCTGACCTTCTTCTCGAGCTGCTTGTGGATGTCCTGCGTGCCGCAGATGAAGCGCACGCTGGACATGCCGTACCCGCGCCTGTCGACTGTGTCCTTGGCGGCCTGGAGCACCGCCGGGTGGCTGGACAGGCCGAGGTAGTTGTTGGCGCAGAAGTTGAGGACCCTGCGCCCGCCCACCGTGATCTCGGCGCCCTGGTGGGACTCGATGATGCGCTCCTCCTTGTAGAGCCCATCCTTCTTCTTGCCCTCGATCAGCTTCGACAGATCCTCGAAGATCCTCCTGGACATCTCCACACCTCTCTGTACTTATGTAGCCGGGAAATGAAAGGACACGACTGCGCTAATCTAGCCGCTGGCCCGCCCGGCGGGAAGTGCCGTGCCGCCTACTCCACCCAGTCCAGCCTCACGCCCAGGGGATCGGGATACGTGAAGGTCCCGAACGGGGTGTCTATCGACGGCTGGATCTCGAGCAGGAGCCTACCGAGGTGATCGTCGTCCCTCAGATCACCGTCGATTCCGCCGACCGCCAGGGCGAGGTCTATGAAATCGAGCGCATCCATCGCCGACAGCACCTGGATCGCGTCGAAGCCTATGTCGAGCGGCAGGATCGTCGTGGTGGAGTCGCCCGGCACCTCGAACGGGTCGAGCCACTCGCCCGAGGCCACCCAGGTCGTGTCGAAGCCGGCTCCCGACTCGGAATCCATGTAGAGGTCCCACGGCATCGACAGGATCGTCGCCGCGGCCAGCAGGAAGCCGGAGGAGCCGTCGTTGGGATTGTGTATCCCGACGTTCAGGATCATGTCGACGGGCACCTCGCCCTCGGCCCAGTAAGAGACCACCTGGATGACCTGTGCGGCGTCGAGTTCGGAGAGGTTGTCCAGCTCTATCCCGCAGATGGTGAAGTCCTCTGTGTTCTCGAGCCTGAAGGACAGATTCGAGAATCCGAGGGGATCGGTGATGCTGCACGAGCAAGAAGCCGCCGTGATGACGGCCAGGGCGGCCGCGGACAGGTTCCTGGGAGACATCTCATCCACCTTTCCTGCAGATACTTCGGTACATGGCGGCACCCGGGGGCCCGGCACGATCAGAACCAGCGCCAGTCGACCGGAGCCCTGGCTGAAACGGCATCCATGGCGGCCTGGGCGATGACGGCCGCCTCCCCGGGGCCTGTGCCCCCGGGGACGTATCCGGCGCCCTGTGCGCTCTCCCCCGTCAGGAGAGAGTAGAAGACGCAGGCGGCGAGGTACGTTCCGGTCATCGTGGGATGGCTCTGGTCGTCCTCCCAGAGGTCGAGCGAGGGCTCCATCCCGAGCGCACTGAGCCAGGCCGTCCCGACCGGGGCGACGGACGCGTCGAGGTGAGCCCCCGCGTAAGAATAGGCGTATTCAAGATCTGCGAGCGTCCCGGGGGCGTACTCCCTCGGCCAGGTCATGAAGAAGCCCGTCCGGCTTCCGCAGGCCGTGACGAGCGAATCGAGGCGGAAGGCGTACTCCCACATGGCCTCGGGATCCTCGATGGGTCTGAGGCTCTGCTCCTGGAGTATGACGAGATCCCACTCCCGTGACTGCAGCATCATCCTCAGCGCAGGGTCGTGGAAGTGGTCCTCCAGGGTGGCGCCACCGACCGTGTATCCGGCGACCACGGCCTCCAGGCCGGGGAATCCCCCGGACAGCAGGGAGTCGACATGGGCCGGGAGCCCTCCGTTGGCGAAAGTGTAGCTGTTCCCGACGAACAGGATCGACAGCGGAGGATCCGGCGGCAGGAACCCGCCCGCGGACGCCTCCGCCACGAACATGTCCTCGTTGATCCTGTATCCGGCATGCACTTCGAGGCAGGCCGTATCGCCCGTGATCTCCGGGAGGGCAAGGGCGGCCGCATCGCATCCTCCGCCCTCGTGCCGGAACAGGACGAGCGCCGGAGAGGGAGGCGGCAGGGTCGTCAGCGCATGGCCTGCCGCGAGGGTGTCGCCGGTTTCGAGAGAAAACGTGTCGGCCCCCAGGACGAGCGAGACGGCAGACGCCCGCTGGGATGCCGGATCGAGGAAGGGCATGCAGTTCATCACGATCTCCACGTCTAGATCGACCGTTCCCTGCGGACCGGCCGGGCCCGGCGCGCACGCCGCCGCGGCGACGAGGAAGGCCGAGACTGCCGTCGACACTGCTCCCCGCCCTTCACCCATCGACCTCCCCCTCGACCCTTTCCCCTTCACCCTCTGACCTTCATCTTCCGGTTCCCTGCTGCTCTTCCCTCTGTCCTCCCCATCCCGTCCAGCGATGCTTCTTCCCTCTCCCCTCCCGATGATACTTCCCCGCCCGGCCCCCGGCACCCCGGGCTGCCGGACTGGTTGCCTCGCGACCCACCCGGCCGGGTATCTTCGATACATGAGTACTCCGATGCCATCCAGGCGTTCCAGATCTGTCCTCGCTGCGCTCTCGCTGGGGCTGAGCGCGGCCCTCATGGCCGTCTCGCCGCCGGCCGCCCCGCTGGACGACACCTACATCCACCTCGTCTTCGGCCGCAACCTCGTCCGGGGAGGATTCATGCAGTTCAACCCCGGCACTCCCTCGACAGGCCTCACGAGCCCGGTCTGGGTGCTGCCGTCGGCCGCGGCCTCCCTGGCCGGAAGCGAGGCACCGGCCGCGCTGATGGGCATGTCGGCGGCTGCAGGAGCCCTCGCGGTGCTCTCAGGCGGCGGGGCGGCGCCTCTGCTGCTCCTGTGCGGACCGTTGATCTTCCACTCCTCCAGCGGGATGGAGACGGCACTGGCTGCTCTCCTCGCCACCGTCGTCACCGCCGGGCTGGCGTCCAGGCGCCTCGGAGGCCTGCCTCTGGGTCTCCTGCTGGCTGCGGCGGTCCTGACAAGGCCTGAGACCGCTCTGCTCTGCATCCCTGCGGTGCTCTGCGCCGGAGGCCGCAGGGAGTTCTCGCTCCGAATCCTCCCACCGGCTGCCGTGATCGTTCTTTGGGCGGCCTGGAACCTGCACGCCTCGGGCTCTCCCCTGCCCTCCACCTTCCATGCCAAGACATCGGGCCTGGATTTCGCAGGCCTGCCCGGGCTGGTCGCGAGGCTCCTCCTGACGGCCCCGCTGGCGCTCCCGGCGGCGCTCATGGGGATCGCCGGCATGGCCGGAAGGAGGGATCCCGCCTGGCTCTGCGTCCCTCTCCTTGCTGCCGCTGCGTTCGCCACAGCTCCCAACCACTTCAACCAGCTCCGGTACCACGTTCCGTGGCTCTGCGCCGCCATGCCGGCCGCGTCGGCATGGCTGAGGGGGAGAAACCTGCGCCTGCTGCCGGGGCGCCCGGGGATCCCGGCCTTCGCCGCGGCTCTTCTCCTCATGGTCCCGGGCGCGGCCTTCATGGCCCTGCAGAGGGTTCGCGCGGCAGGCGACGTGCGGGCGATCGACATCGCGCCGGCGCTCCTCGTGGATTCCCTGGCCTCGGAAGGCGATGTGGCGGCTTCCGGCGACATCGGGGCGATCGCCTGGATCACGGGGCTCGAGATCCTCGACCTGGACGGGCTCGTCACGCCCGAGAGGCTCCCGGGGCCTTCCAGGGCGGGATGGGCATGGATAGGCGCGAGATCCGACTGGCTGATCGCCTTCCCGGGGCAGTATTCCGGCGTCATATCGGAGGCCGGCAGCGCCCTGGAGTTCGTGCAGGGCTTCGGGAGCCCGTCACCGGCAGTATGCGGGGAGGATTCGGTCGCGGTCTGGAGGATCAGTCCATCGACCCGGCGCGGTGCGAAAGGGTCGGGAGAGCCGTGAACCTGGGCTGCGCCAGGCCGGCCATGGAGGGATACAGGAGCCTGTAGATCTCGTAGTTGGCAAGGACCTTCTCGACATACCGCCTGGTCTCGTTGAACGTGATCCTGCAGAAGAACAGGTCGTCCGGGAGGGTGGAGGCCCCCCAGCGGCCGGCCGCGTTGTGGGGCCCGCCGTTGTAGGATGCGAGCAGCTTCACCGGCCCCTCCACCTCCGATGCGACGCCCGACAGGTAGCAGATGCCGTATCTCAAGGAGACCGCGGGCTCGAAGAGCGCGTCGGGCGAGTAGTCTTCCCATCCCTCCTGCGCGGCCACGTACTCGGATGTGCTCGGGATCATCTGGATCAGGCCCCTGGCTCCGGCCGGCGAGCTCGCACCGGGCTGGAACATGCTCTCCTGCCGCATGATGGACCATACCAGCAGCGGGTCGAAGCCGAAGTCCGCACTCGTGCGGAGCACCAGTCCGGGCCAGGCTGCAGGATACCTCAGCCGCCAGAGGTCGGCGGGCCAGGGTTCGGGCGCCACCGTCGAAAGCCTCCAGCCGCAGTTCGGCATCCGTTCCCAGACGTCGTGCTCGAGGTAGAAGAGGGCCATCCTGCCCCCTCCCCCGACCTCCTCCTCGGCCGCCTTGAACTCCGCCACGGCCCACCGCCTGAGGCCAGCATCGAGCAGCACGACCCCGCGCCTCGAGGATGCGGTCGGGGGCGCCGGGACCACTCCGTTCCTCGTCATCCATGCCTCGAGAGGTTCCGATGAGATCCCGGGGGACGGCGGGGAGGCCCCCAGGCGCACCTGTGCGAACCTCGCGGCCAGGGATTCGGAGCCGAGGCGGGATACGGCCCTCAGGGTGTCCATACCGGAAGCGTCGCCCTCCTCGACGAGCAGCCTCCCGAGGAGATACCTGGCGGACTGGGCATAGACGCTCTCTCCCGACTCCCGCGAGAAGGATGCCAGATCGGCGGCCGCCTCACTGCCGCGGCCGGTCTCCAGCAGGGCGAGGCACAGGAAGAAATGCGCGTCGTCGGCGGCAACGTTGGACGGATAATCGGCCATCATGGCCTCGAAATGCGGAAGGGCCTCGGCCCACCGGCCGTACTCGGCCAGTATGCTGCCCCTGTACCAGGGGATGTTGCCACGGCGCGGCGAGGAGGGATAGCGCGACTCCCACAGGTCGAGCACGGCAAGCCCCGAATCGGGCAGCCCGCCGCGGGCCAGGTCGAGGCCGAGGTACATCAGGGCGTTCTCGGCATCTGCGCCCCCGGGGCAGTCATCGAGGTAGCCGTCGAGGAGGGTGCAGGCCTGGTCGTAGGATCCGAGCCTGTCGCGGGTGCGGGCGGCGAGATAGACGAGATGGCCGGGAGGGTCCTGCGCATGGACGGCGATGTCGTAAAGCTCGTTCCAGAGGCCTCCGGAGTAGAATGCGTCGGCCAGCCCGGCGGAGAAAGCGCTGTCGGAGAGCAGCCTGGGCCTCAGGAGGGCGAACGCCGGGGCATGGATGTATCCGGAGGGCCATAGCCTTATCGACTGCGAGAAGGCATCCTCCCACCCTGCGGCTCCGCTCTCGTGCCTGAATGTCCCCAGGGCTCCCAGGAGACGTGACCTGAGAACGCTGTCGGAGGCCGGGACCCCCTGCCTGAGAGCCGTTGCCTCGTCGAGCCTACCTGCGTAGAGAAGGGCGCCGTACCGGGCCAGGACGAGGTCGCCGGCGGTCTGCGCAGGGAAGCTGTCTCCAGCATAGCTCAGGGCCTGGAGGGCCTCCTCCCCCCTTCCGGCCGCGACGAGGCTCTCGGCCAGGAGGAGCGCGGCGTACTCGGGCATCGGCACGAGGCTGTCGGCGAACATCTCGAGCATCGCGGGCGCGATCCCGGCCCCTCCGGCCACCACGGCCAGCAGGGCGTCGAGGGAATCGGGGTTCGCAAGCAGGATCTGCGCGCACGGGATCGACGGTTCGTCCAGAAGGAGGGCTGCGGCTCTGGCGTCGGACATCCGAAGGGGGTCGCCTTCGGCCCTCAGCCCGGCGGCCTGGATGTAGAGGAGGGCTGATTCGCCGTTCAACCCCTCGTCCGCTGCGGATCGAGCAGCCGTCTCGATTGTCGAAGGGTCTGGCGGGAGCGCCGCAACGGCCTGACCGCCATCCTCCACGGCCCTGCACGACGAGAGGGCCAGGACGGACATGAGCAGAGCTGACATGCGCATATGATCCAGGAGCGTCCCGCTATCAGTTTCCGGCCTTGTAGGAGGCCAGTTCGGTCTGGAGGTCCGGGTTCCCGGGATCGGCCGCCAGCGCACGCTGGAGCAGTGCGATGGCATCCGCATGCCTCTCCATCGAGACCATGGCCCTGGAGCACGCCAGGGCGATCCTGGAGGAAGGGGCCGGATCCTCTATGAAGCGCGCGAGTATTTCAAGAGTGTCCCTGGGTCTTCCCGTCTTCACGTAGAGGAGACCGAGGCCGGACAGGGCTGGCTCGAGGTAGGGGTCCTTCATCAGAGCCTTCTTGAAGGTCTCCTCCGAGGCCTTCATGTCTCCTGAGGCTGCCTGGATGTGTCCGAGGTTGGCCAGGAGCTCGGGCCTCTCCGGATCTATCTCCAGCGCCGATGCGAGGGCTGCGGCGGCTTCAGGGAGCCGGCCCTGGTTGAAGCTGTGTATGGCCTCGTTGTTGAGGTCGTCGACACGAGTCCGGTTGACTGCGTCCTTCTGGGTCTTCAGGAGGCCGGCCATCTCGGCCAGGGTCTTCTCCTGACCCTGAGCCGCCTCGCCGAGGGTGATCCTCATGTCGTCGAGGATGGACTTCTGCGCCTCGAGGGTGCCGCCGAGCCCGGATATGGCGCCCGAGGTCCGCGCGTCCAGATCGGCGACCTTAGCGGCAAGGCCGTCCTCGAGGGCCTTCACCGCGGCCGGGATGGCGGCGATGCCTGCACCCATCTCGGCCAGACCGGACTCGACGGGAGCGATGCCGGAGGATGTTGCCTCCGACATCTTCCGGCCCAGCAGCTCGGGCATCCCGTTCACGAACCCGTCCAGGGCGTCGAGGCGGCCGGGGATCCCCGCGGCGACCCCGGAGACCTCGCGGGTGGACTGCCCTATCTGCAGCACGGCCTCGAGCAGCGTGCCGATCCTCTCGTCCTGTTCCGTGAGAAGCCTGCGTATCTCCTGGCCTTCGCTCCCGGCCTTCTCGAGAAGCTTCCCGGCCGAATCGGACACGGCAGTGCCGATGGGTCCGGCGATGCCCGTGATGCTGCCGGCGGTCTCGGAAACGGTGTTCTGGATCGATTCGACACGGGACTCCAGGCTCGCGAGCCTGGCTATCCCGGCCTCGAGGGGAGCGGTCAGGCTCTCGATGGGGAATGCCGCCGGAGGCTGCGCCTCCCCGGCGACCACTCCTGCGGGCGGCACGAAGACGGCGGGTTGCGCCTGCTGCGCGGCGGCCTGCCCGGAGATGGTCTGCAGCGTCTCCACCCCCTGGATGAGACGGTCGAGCCTCTCGAACAGACCGTTCGAAACCAGCTTCTCCAGAGAGTCGACCTTGCCGGCGATGGCCGTGGTCTGACCCGATATCTCGAAGACCAGCTTGCCTATGCCCGTGATGAGACTGCTCACGGAGAGCTCGGAAGGAGTCGTGCCCTCGCCCTCGTTCATCCCGTGACCTTCCCCTCTCGCTTCATCACACCGTTGATATCGTGGAGAGCCTTCCCGCGGGAGCGGCACCGCCGCCCAGCCCGGGGAGCAGGTTCCTGTGTCTCGATTCCACGAAACGCTCCAGGGCGGCCCGGTCGGCGGGATAGCCGGCCTCGCCGAGAGCCCAGTGGAGCCTCTGGAGCAGGAGTGCGTCTCCGGTCCTCCGGAATGCCTCGATCCAGAGGTCGATGGCCGCGCTCCTGCGGCCGAGCCTCCAGAGCGCCGTGGCTGAGATGTCGGCAGCCTCGGCTCCGGCATCGTCTCCTCCGGGAAGGGCGGCGAGCGCTTCTGCGGCCCTGCCGGACAGGAGCAGATCCCTGGCGGCGGAGAGCCCCGTCCCGGAAGCGGAGGATCTCTTCTTCTGCAGACCATCCCTGACCAGCGACAGCATCCTGTCGTCCATCCTCGTCCAGGCGGCCTCTGAGGCCTCGGGCAGCATGCCCGACGAGACGAGGAGCTTGACGAGGTCGAACGAGGGCGGGACCGGCGGGGACGAAGCCTTCCACTTCTCGTACCCCGCGCGGGCTATGTCGCCGAGCATCCCGCCGCCGCCGCCGCCGGCGTCGAGCAGGAGCTCGCCGAAGCCCAGCAGCCTCTCTATCTCGAGGCCCGATGCGAGGACCGCGCCTGCCGCCGCGGAAACTTCAGCTGCGGGCGCGCGGCCGTTCCTCAGATCCTCACCCAGCCTTCCCTCGACTGCCTTCTCTATCACGGAATGGTCGCGGACGGAGTTCCAGAAGTCCATCCTGGTCATCCTGCCGTCCAGCGTGTCCGCGAGGAGGCGTTCAGCCGCGCTGGTGCGCCAGGCTCCGATGCCGTCGCATGCGAGCTTCCTGAGCACGGCGGTCTCCATGTCGCGCATGTCGCAGGCAGCGAAGACTCCTGCCAGATGGGACATCGCCTCGTCGTCACGGCCGGCCTGCCACTGTTCGAGCGCGCGCTCGGCAAGAGCGCGGGAAACCGGCACGCTCAGGCCCTGCCGCCTCCTCATGGTGTCCGAGAAGGCCGCCGCATTGGCGGTGGCTATGGCGCATACCGCCTTGAGCGACGGACCCCCGCCCTTCCTCAGGAGGGCTGTCGAAGCCAGCGAGGGATCCGCCAGCACCGCCTTGATCAGGAGCGCGTCGGGATCGAGCTGGAGCTGGTAGCGGTCGGAGAGCTCGGCGGCAAATGCCAGGCACTGGCCGGATCCCCTCTCGCTGCCGCTGGATTCGCAGATGGCGGCTATCTCCGCGGCCTTCCCCGCGTTCATCTCGAGCACCATCGACGAGAACCTGCGGAGCTGGTCGAAGTCGTCGGACAGCGCAGCAGCCCTGACGAGCATGAGAGGGGCGTCGACCATGCCGGGGCTGGCATGTGCGAGCTGCTCGAGGAGGTCGGTCACGCCGGGCGAGGTCAGGACGGGCTGGAGCCAGGCGCAGGCTTCCGAATACCGCCCGTTCGTGGCCGAGGCCTTCGCCAGGAACATCCTGACCTGTGCCCCGTGCTTTCCCGGATCGTCGAGAAGAGTCTCCAGGACGCCCGATGCAAGACCGCTGGTGCGCCTGTCGTCCACTACGTCGCCGAGGTGGGTCAGCCCTCCCTCGACGTCGCCGGCCGAGATGCGCCTGCAGAATTCCGCCAGTCCCGTGAGGGCCGGATCCTTGATGTCGGAGGAACCGAGGGCGCCGCCTGCCAGGGCCAGCTTCCCCTCGGCCAGGAAGGCGCGCAGCCTGAACAGGACCTCCGCCGGCGGGTCGCCCCAGGCTAGCCTGGAGACGAGATCCATCCTCCAGACGTCGGATCCGCTCGTGCGGAGGATGATGTCGGCCGCGGTCTTCGCTGCACCGGTATCAGCGAAGATCGGGAGCAGCACTTCCAGGCTGAGCCTCGAAAGCGACGTGTCGGGCAGCACCGAGACCTGGCCCGCGACGGCCGGTGCGAGGTTCGCATCCGAACAGGCCTTGATCAGCCAGGTGTCGGCCTTGTCGAACATGTTCCGGGAGATGGCGGCCACTGCGCCCAGCAGGGCCTCCTGGGGGGTCTCGGGAGAGAATCCCGAAGCCAGGAGCTCGTCGGCCCTGCGGATGTGCAGGTTCGACTCCCTGATGTCCTCGAGGCCGCGCTCGGGCACGGTCTCGCCCGAGAGAAGGAGGGAGAACCAGTCGGATGCGGCCTCCCCCTCACGGCCCGCCACCCCGCGCACCGATGCCCTCATCCTGCGGAGACCGGGGTACTGCTCCATCAGCCCGTCGAAGTGGCTGAGGACGTGGACGATGTCCTCGCGTGACTTCCTGTCCTTGCGGTCCTGGAGGTGCTGCATCGTGGCCGCGGCCTCGGACTCCCTGCCGCGGACCTGCATCGTGACGGCCAGCAGGGTGAGCACTTCGGCGCTGTTCTTGTCCTTCTGGAGAAGCTTCTGGATCATCCCCTGGACCCACTCGGGATCCCCGGCCACGAGCCTGCACAGGGCGGAGACAGCGTCGGAGACGGTTCCGCGCTCGGTCATGAACTCGGCGAGCTTCCTCGCGATGCTTTCGTCCCTGTCGATGCCCTGGTCCAGGAAGGCCGCGGCGGTCTCCCCCAGGGGGCTGGACGCCGCATCCTCGCAGGTGAAGGCCTTCTCGAGGGAATCCAGCGCAATGGTGTTCTCTCCGCGGTCCTTCTTGTATCTGGCCATGAGGAGATGAGGGCGGGCGTTCGCAGGGGCCTTCGAGACGAGGTCGCGAAGGGCGGCTTCGAAATCCAGCGTCCTGTCGCCCTCCTCGAAGAGGCGCTCGAGCTCCCGTGCGGCGTCGTCGAAGCGCTCGGCGGAGGCGAGGAGCCTGACGAAGTAGATCCTGCTCTTGTTCGTGAGGTCGAGGGGGATCAGATCCTTCTCGACGACGGCGAGTGTGCCGTTGACGATGTCCACAGGAGCCTCGAACAGGTCCGGGAGGTTGCGCAGGGCCAGCTCGGCGTTCTCGAAAGCAAGGTACACCCTGACGAGATAGAGCACTCCGAGCGGGTCGCGGGCGTCGCCCTTCCTCGTGGCGATCCATTCCACCACGGACGGGATCCTCTCGTCGGCCCTGGCGGACTTCTGGGCCGCGCGGAGAAGCGTATCAAGGGCCTCCTGCACCCTGCCCTTGCGGAACTGGGCGAGGCTCCACCCCACGTACCTGTCTATGTCGCCCTCGAGCAGCTTGTCGGTGGCGAATCGCTCCGCGCTCCTGGCACCGGACTCCAGGGCGTCGAAGAGCTTGGTCTCGGCGGACCTGTCGACCCGGTTCAGCAGTTCGATCGCACCGGTGTAGTCCCGCTGGCGCAGCTTGATCTGCCAGAGGGTCCGGAGCAGCTCGAAGGACCTGGGGAAGTCGGCCTGCCTGTCCTCGAGGAGCCTGACGACAGGCGTGGCCAGGTCCCTGTGGAGCCTGATGATCTCCTCGCCGGCCCTGGCCGAGAGGTCGGGATAGCCGATGTCCATGAGGAAGGCCACGAGCTCGCGGGCCAGTTCCGGCGTCTCGAGCAGCATCTTGAGGTCCTGCTCCACCTTCGTGGCGGCCTGGTCGACGTTGCCGGAGTCCGCCATCGACTTGATGACCTTGAAGAGCCTTCTCTGCTTGCTTTCGAATAGAGCCATCTAGATCCTACTCCACTGCCCGGATCACGAGGACCTGGCCGATCCTCAGATTGTTTCCGGACACCAGTTCGAATAGAGCCATCTAGATCCTAATCCACTGCCCGGATCACGAGGACCTGGCCGATCCTCAGATTGTTTCCGGACACCAGTTCGAATAGAGCCATCTAGATCCTAATCCACTGCCCTGATCACGAGGACCTGGCCGATCCTCAGATTGTTTCCGGACATCAGGTTGAGAGCCTGGATCTGTTCGACCGGGACGCCGTACCTGATCGAGAGGTCCCAGAGCGTGTCGCCCTGGACGACCGTGTGCGTGACACCCGCATCCGCGGACTGTGCCGGAGAGGAGGGGGCGGGGGCGGGAGCCGCCCCTGATCCGGCCGGAGGCGTCCCCCTCAGGAGGATCCGCTGCCCGGGATGGATGATGGCATCCCGCGACATCTCGTTCCAGCCGGCGACATCAGCCGAACTGGCGCCGACGGTCTGGGCGATGCCGCTGAGGGTGTCGCCCGACCGGATGGTGTAGTAGAAGTAGCCCTCGTTCTCGCCGCTCTCCACGTTCACCGGTATCGATTCGGGCTCGGGTAGGACGAGCCTCGTGCCCGGCACCAGGGACGCCGTCGGATTGGCGGTCCGCAGACCGGCGGTTTCGACGCCGAGGGCGAGGGAGATCGAATCCCACGTGTCGCCCTCCCTGACCTGGTATCCGCCGGTGTCCATCGTCCAGGCCGTAGAGTAGGCGGCAGCCGCCGCCGAGGCCGGTACTATCATCTCCCAGCCGTCGCCGTACGAAGGAGTGCGCTCGTTCAAAAACTCCCGGTTGAGCATCACGAGGCTCTCCGGGGGGATGCCGGCCGAAGCGGCCAGCAGCCTCAGGTCCAGGCTCGGCGGAGCCCATATGACGGCCAGCGAATCGCCGGTCATGTCGACGGACTGGTAGGCCCGGAGGGCATTTGCGAACCTGGGCACGAAGCTGCGGGTCTCGCCCGGCAGATCGAGGTTCTCGATCGAGGTCCCGCCTCTGCAGGATGCCCTCTGGACGGCCCCCTCGCCGCAGTTGTATGCGGCGAGCGCGAGGCCCCAGCTCCCGAAGAGGCCGTGCAGGTACTGCAGATACCTGGCTGCGGCCCTGGTCGATGCCGTCCAGGAGTATCGCTCGTCGATCTCGGAGTCCATGCGGAGATCGAGCTGCGTCCCGGTGCCGCGCATGATCTGCCACGGACCCGCCGCCCCGGCGCTCGAGTAGCAGCCCACCTGGTAGCTGCTCTCGATCCAGGGCAGGGCGGCCAGCTCACGCGGGACCCCCTCGTCCTGGAGGATCTTCTCGACCAGCTTCGCTATCCCGGGAGAGCCGGGGAACCGGTCGGGCCTGTATGTGACGTCGCTCCGGTCGGCCAGCGTCATGGGGAACTCGTCGGCAGGGGCCCAGTCGATCGAGGATCTCGCCCCTCCGATGATCCCGGGGAGGGGTACGGCCGTTATCGAACCGCCGTCGCGGGCTACCTCCGACCTCCTGTAATCGATTATCCTGGTGCCCGAGCAGGCCGATGCGAGCAGAACCGCGGCGATCATGGAAACGGTTGTGCGGCTCGGGCTCGTGATCCCAACAGCCGTATCCCGGGGGTGGATCCGATGCGAATAGGTGTCGTGGGAGCGACAGGTCTCGTCGGGAGGGAGATGGCGCGCATCGTGCGCGATCGGTTCGATCTCCCCGCATCGTCCTTCCTCGCGTTCGCCTCCGGATCCTCCGAGGGCAGGACCGTGCCCTACGGCGACGCCGAGGTGCATGTCTCCGCGTTCACCGACGAAGCCGTGGGAGAGGGCGATTTCCTGCTCGGCGCCACGACAGCCGAGACCGCCGGTGAATGGGTTCCGCGGGCCGTCGCCAGGGGCGCAGTCGTGATCGACAACTCCGCCAGATACAGGATGGATCCCGGAGTCCCGCTCGTGGTCACGGAGGTGAACCCGGGGGCCGTCCCGGCCGGGTGCAGGCTCATAGCCAACCCGAACTGCTCCACGATACAGCTCGTGGTGGCTCTGGCGCCTCTCGCCGCCGCGTTCGACATCGAATGGGCCGCCGTGTCCACGTACCAGTCCGTCTCGGGGGGAGGCTCGTCCGCCCTCGTGGAGCTCGAAAGCGAGGAAAAGGGGCTTTCCGGGAGGAGCAGGGGTGAGATGTACCACCGGAACGTCCTCACCTCGATCGGCCCCCTGGACGGGGACCTCTACTGCGAGGAGGAGACCAAGCTCTCGCGGGAGACGGCCAAGATCATGGGAAGGAGCTTCCCCGTGTTCCCGGCCTGCGCCAGGGTGCCGGTGCGCGTGGGACATCTCGAATCCGTAACAATCAGGTTCCGGGAGATGATCGATGTATCCGCGGTCTGCGGGGTCCTCTCCGGGGCGCCCGGAGTGGTTCTCCTCGGGCAGGGCCTCCCGCCGGCGGAGGTGGAGGGCAGGGACGGCGTGCATGTCGGTCGCGTGAGGAGGAGCCCCTCCGACAGATCCGTGGTCCAGATGTGGATCACGGCCGACAACGTGAGGAAGGGCGCCGCCCTCAACGCAGTCCAGATACTGGAGATGATCCTCGGGGGCAGGATGTGACAAAGACGGCCTCCGTGACGGCATCGCCACAGGCTCCGCGACCTTCAGGGCGGATCGCCTAGAGGTCGAGGTCGTCGTCCACCAGGTCGAAGTCCTCGTCCAGGGGCTCCTCTTCGTCGAGCGAACTGCCGCAGTTCTCGCAGAAGAGCTTCTGGGGAGGATTGACGTGGCCGCAGGACGGGCACTTGGTCTCGGAACCGGCTGACGGCTCCTCCTCGATCTCTTCGTCGATCTCGAGATCCACCGGCTCCTCGACGGGGGCCTCCTTGGCGGCCTTGGAGGCCGAGGCCGACTTGCGGGCCGAGGTGGCTTCGTCTACGTCCTTGAGAACCTTGTTGAGATCGCCCAGCTCCGAGCGCAGTTTCTCGAGCTCGGCTCCGGTGGCGGCCCTGGAGTGCCTGGCGTCCTCGAGTTCGGCGCGGAAGGACCCGTCGTTGGCGTCGTATTCCTTCAGCTTCGCCCTGAGGTTGAGCTCGTCGACCTTGTCGCTCTCCTCGGTGTAGCGCCGCTCCCTCTGCTCGATCTCCTTCTTCAGCTCCGCGACCTTGCCCTCGAGGGTCCCCCTCTCGGCGGAGATCGAACTGAGGACGCTGTCGAGCTGGTCCTGATAATCCTGCCGGATCCTCTTGTAAACCCTCTCGTTGGTTTCTGCCTTCAGCTTCTCCAGGTTGGCCAGCCTGTCGGCGAGCTCGGTACGGCTGGACAGCAGCTCCTGGATCTTCTCCTCAAGAACCTCCGCCATGTCAACTCCTCTCGAGGGACTGATGGACCTGCAGAAGCAGGCAGGGGCTCACGCCTATTGTCCTGGTCCGAGTCCGGCCGCGGACGCGGACGCCCGCAGTTCACGTAGTCAATATACTTTTTGTTCCGGTGTCAAGGAGTGTATCAGCGCGGCGAACACCGTGAAGGGTTCACCCCCGGTCTTGAGCTGATGGTCGGAGGACGCCAGGGCTTCCGATGCGATCCATTGCGGCGGGACTGACGTCTTCGCCGCAGCATCCGCAAGACGGTCCGAGGCGCCCCGGGGCAGGCCTGTCTCTCTCTCGATCTCCCTCCGCCCGCCGCCTGCGGCGAGTATCGACCTCGCGGCCTCGAGCTTCTCCCACTGCCTCTGGATGAGCGCAAGCAGAGCGACCGGCTCCTCCCCGGCCTGCAGAAGCCTCCACGCAAGGGCCATTGCACGCCCCCTGCGCCCCGCCCATATCTCGTCCGCCAGATCGAACACGCCGGGGTCCGCTACTCCTGTGAGGAGACCCGCCATCTCGGCCTGGGACAGGGTCCTGCCGCCGGAAAAAACAGCAGCGGTCCTCACGGCGTCGTCGAGCCTCGACAGGCTGCCGCCGGCCCAGGCCACGAGTGCGCTCCTGCTCCCGGCGGTGAGCGCGAGGCCGTGCTCCCCCGCCAGCACGTCGCACCACCCGGGCATGTCCTTCTCGAAAGGGTCCCAGCAGACGTAGGATACGGTTCCAGGGAGCCCGTCCAGGGACGCGTTGAAGGAGTTGCGGAGCGCCGTCTCGGTGGATTCGACGAGGATGGCATCCACCCGTCCGGGAGCGGACGCGGCCTCGACGAGCTCACGCCTGACGGCGGCCGGCAGCCTGTCGGCCTCCGGAAGCCTCAGGAGCCGGCCGGGTGCGAACAGCGAGGGTTCCTCGAGCATCCTCGTTATCAGGCCGGGTTCGGCCTCGTCGGGAGGAACTGCTCCGTACTCGAATCCGAGTCCGGAACAGAACCGTCTCCTCACCGCGTCCCTCACCCTGGAGAGCTGCACCTGCTCCGTACCGCAGGCGAGGAAGACCGATCCCGGGCCTGCCTTCCGGACGCTGTCCATAAAGCCCTGAAGAGAAGAAGCCTTCAACAATCCCTCCGCAGGCTTGCCCTGCCGACCTCCCGTCCTTATTGTTGCGGATCAATCCGGACGGCGGCCAACAATCGGGAGATAAAGATGCTGACCTGGTTTCGAGACAACGCGAAGATATTCCTCATTGCCATAATTGTCACTTTCGTGGTCCTCATCTTCGTCGACTGGGGCACCGGCCGCAACAGGAACAGGGGTGGGGCGCTCGGCGCGATTGCGCGGGTGGACGGACAGGATGTCCCGCCCGAGGAGTACGACGCCAGCATTTCCTCCATGTACACGAGGCTCGAGAGCCAGATGCAGGCGGCGGGCCACCCCGACCCCCAGTCGGAGCTGTCTGCCATGTCGTACAGGATCCAGGACGCCGCCTTCGACGAGATGGTGGACAACCGGCTCCGCGACGCCTATCTGCGCAGGATCCACTGGAGCATGCCCGACGAGGTGTCGGGCGAGGCATACATCCGGGCCATCCTCGAGATGATGGGCACCACCGACGTCGATGCCGCCTGGAGGCAGTTCGCGGAGACTCCCGGGTTCCAGTCACAGTTCTACCAGAACGTCCTCCAGATGAGGGCGGCCATGTTCCCGGCCGCATGCCGCATGCAGAACATGGCTTCGCGGGCCGAGCTGTCGTACTTCATCGCATCATCGTACATGCCCGTCACGGCTAGGTTCGTCGCGTTCCGGGCCACACCCCCGATCCCGGGCCCGGAGGAGCTCAGGTCCTTCTATGACTCGCACCCCGAGCTCTTCACCTATCCGCCCAACGCCAGGGTCAGATATGCCGTGATCGCAGTGCAGCCCGGCTCTTCAGACATCGAAACCGCGCAGGGCGTCGTGGATTCACTCGCCATGTCCCAGTCCTCCCCCGACACGATGCTGATCACCCGCGGCAACATGCTCGCCTTCATGGGAGTGGACTCCATCCCGCCGGCCGGCAGCCTCTCGCAGGGGTTCACAGGCCAGTCGATGCGGGGAACCGGCGTGCCCTCCGCCCACAGGGTGATGATCACGTCGATCGCTCCTTCGATGGAGGATCCGGGCGCCGGAGACACGCTCACCGTGCTCCACTGGGAGTCGCCGGTCCTGCCCGGCCGGGATGCGCTCTACGCGACCGTGCAGGGAGTCGAGGACAGCATGTCCGGGCTGCTCGCCGGCTCCGTCCCGGTGGCCGAATCCCTCATGGTGATGGACTGGGGCGAACTCTACATAGAGGAGGACGGGGCCCTGCCCGAAGGCATCCCGGAGGGCATGAGGGCCTTCGCGCTCGACACCGCCTGGGTGGACTCCATCGGGCCGGTCTTCTTCTCCCCCTCGTACAGGGGCGGCTATCCGGCCCTCATAGTGGCCAGGATGCTCGACAGGAACCTCGAAACGCGCCTCGTGCCCTTCGAGGAGGCCGAGTCGTCCGGTGAACTCCTGATGACGGCATATACCGCCGCCGCCGCGGAATCCTCGATGGCAGCCGCCTCGCGGGCCCTGGCGGAGATGGAGGCGTCCGGGATCTCGCTCGGCATCTATGCCTCCGCAGAGTCGCTCCCGATAGGAACGACCCCGGAGTTCACCACCAGGGATGTGCGCAACGCCTCACTATCCGACCCGGAATCCTACGGCGGACTGCTCGCCAACGCCGACTTCGCCCTGGCAGCCCTGACCGAGCCCCTCCTCACCCCGATCGGGCCGTTCAGGACGGGCGGTGGTGCCATGATCGCCGAGATAGTGAGCAGGAACGAGCTGCCCATGCCCTCCGATCCGGCCGTTCTCGCTCCGATGTACCTCGGAGTGCAGACCGGACACGGTTCCATGTCTGTCCTGAGCCTCCTGGACATCCTGAGGGAAGCCTCATCGGTCGAGGACCTCAGGGCGGAGTTCGAACAGGCGCTCAGAGAGAGCAGGAACTCGCAGGAGCCCGAACCGGTGCTCCCGGCGGGATACTGATCTAGGACCCTCCGCCGCCCTCCCTGAACAGGAGGGCAAGGAAGAACGGTCCCCCGAGAAGGGACATCACGATCCCGATCGGGATCTCTGCGGGCGCCGCGACCACCCTGGAGACGACATCGGCCAGGAGCAGCACCGCCATGCCGCCTAGCGCGGAGGCGGGAAGCAGGACCCTGTTGTCCGATCCGGCGAACCTCCGCATGACATGCGGCACTATCAGCCCGACGAAGCCTACCGGCCCGACCGCGCCCACGGCTCCACCGGCCAGGAGCGAGGCTGCCAGAAGGAGTGCGTTCCTCTCCGCCCTAACCCTGACTCCGCGCGAGGCGGCCAGATCGTCGCCCATCGACAGCTGATTGAGGGTGCCCGACCTCGGGAGGGAGAGCGACAGCCCCAGCACGACGAACGGCAGGAGGAACAGCGGGACTGCGCCGTCCACGGCCGCCAGGTCGCCCATCATCCACCTGATGATCTCCACCAGCCTGGAGGCGGGGCTGAAGTACTCCACAAGGAGGAGCAGGGAGGCTCCGACCAGGTTGACCGTGACTCCGGAGAGCAGAAGCCTCGACGAATCGCCCCCTCCGGAGGCCCTTGCAAGGGCCCAGACAGCGGCGGAGGCAGCAAGGGCGCCGGCCGATCCCGCTCCTAGGAACACGACTACCGGCATCATGGGCTCGAGGATTATCAGGGCCCCGGCGGCAAGGCTGGCGCCCGCGGAGATGCCTAGCGTGTAGGGCGTGGCGAGGTCGTTCCGCAGCAGGCCCTGCAGAATGCAGCCGGACACGGCCAGGGACGATCCGGCCAGCAGCGCGAGCGCGACCCGGGGAATCCTGAGCCTGAGCGCGAGCGGATCGTCCGGGAATCCCAGGGGGCCGCATGAAAGCGAGAGCACGACTCCGAAAAGCACCAGCAGGGCGAGGCTTATCCAGAGAAGGGGCCGCCCGCCGGTCTTCACGCCTCGCCCACCAGCAGCGGTACGACCGAGAACCCGCCGTACCCGTCCTGCGAAACCGCGAGGTCGACCCCGAACACGTCGCTCAGGATCTCCCCCGTACAGACCGACGACGGAGGGCCGAAGGCCCTGGAGCCCCCCCCGGCCACTGCCAGCACGCTGGTGGCGAACCTGCCTGCTATGCCAATCTCGTGAGTGCTGGCCAGGACCGACACGCCCATCCTCCCGAGGCGCCCCAGCAGCTTCCAGACTTCTATCTGATGACGGAAGTCGAGGGATGCGGCGGGCTCGTCGAGGAGGAGGAGAACCGGCTTCTGGGCAAGTGCGGAGGCCAGCATCACGAGGCGCCTCTCCCCTCCCGAGAGCTCGCAGAAAGGCCGTCCCGCCAGACCCGCCACCCCGGTCAGATCCATGCATTCCTCGGCGATACCCAGATCGACTGCGCTGTCGGTGCTCCAGGGCTGCCTGTGGGGGTGCCTGCCCAGGAGGACGGTCTCCCGCACTGTCAGCCGGCTGCCGTGGTTGTACTCCTGCGGGAGGAACGAGGTCAGCCTTGCCATTTCGAGCCTCGTGAGGGTCCTCGAATCGGCGCCTGCGATGGTGACACGGCCGGACATCAGGGTGCCGAGGTTCAGGATCGCCCTGAGGAGGGTGCTCTTGCCCGCGCCGTTGGGCCCTATCATGGCGCAGATGCCGCCCTCCTCGAGGCGGAAGGATATGTCCGAAAGGACTGAGTTCCCTCCATATCCGGCCGACAGGCCCTCGACGGTCAGACGCTGCACAGAGCGCCGATCCGCCTGGCTATCGCCGGCAGCCTGGAGCCGGGGATCATCATGAAATTGTCGAATGCGAAGACGATCATGCCGGGGGGCAGTTCGGCCGCCCCCCAGAACTCCCTCTCCGAAGTGACGATCGATGCGCTGTCACCGGCCATCCCGGGGAACAGGTGGAGTATGAACCCGGGCCTGAGTGCCAGGACGCCCTCCACCGAGACCGACGGATAGGTGCCCGCATCGGGGGCCGCCAGGGAGAGGCCCATCCTCGAAAGGAGGCCCTCGTACCAGGTCCCGTGGCCGGCGAGGGTCATCATGCCGTCGCCGGGCTCGTGCCATATCACCACGGCCACGGAAGGCCCGCTGCCCCCGTTGGATTCGCGGATCGAATCCAGGGTCGAGGCCAGCCCGGCCCGGTATCCCGAGAGATCGGCCCCCCAGCCGGTTTCGAGGGATTCCACGGAAGCCATGACATCCTCGAACGTGTCGAAGCTGAAGGCATGGTATCCGGCCCCTATCAGGCCGCAGATCGACTGCAGTTCGGGATTCCTGCCGACGGAGAGGACATCCGTCGGACCGAGCAGGGCCAGTGCCTCGGCCGAGGGGTCCAGATACCCGCCGAGCCTGGGCACCCCGTCGAGCGACGGAGGCCACTCCGTGTACCTGTCCACGCCGCAGACGTTGTCCTCGAGACCGCCCTCGCACGCCAGTTCCACAAGGGAGGGGCCGAAGACGGCAAGCCTGGCCTCCTCGACGGGTCCCGGCTCCCGGCCCCCTCCGCACGCCAGCGCGAAAGGAATCAGGGCTGCAGGCGCGGCGGGGATTCTCACTCGCAGTCCTCAGGGAAGAGGATGCCGATCCTCCTCAGCTTTCCGAAGGCCCTGGCCTCGAGCTGTCGCACCCTCTCCCGGCTCAGGCCGAGCTCCCTCCCGATCTGTGCCAGCGTGACCGGTTCGGAGCCGTCGAGGCCGAACTTCCTGATGACGATCGCCTTCTCCCTCTCGTCGAGAGTCCTCAGGGCCTTGTCGACCCTCTCGCGCAGGTCGCGCCTCACGGCCTCGGAGACGACACCCGGGCCCTGGGGCGCTCTGCTTATCAGGTCGTGCACGGTCGAGTCGCCGTCCTCCCCGAGCGCCTTGTCGAGGGACAGCGTCTCCATGGAGGACCAGTGGATCGCCCTAAGCATCTCCAGCGTGACACCGACCTCCTCGACCAGCTCCTCCTCCGTGGGATATCGCCCGAGGCGCTCGAGGTACACGTGCCTGACCCTGTTCACCTCGCTCTGCATGATGGTGGCGTGGGCCGGTATCCGGATGAGCCTCGAGTTCCTCATCAGGGACTTGAGGATCGCCTGCTTGATCCACCAGACCGCATAGGTCGAGAACCTGAAGCCCCTGTGGAAGTCGAACCTCCTTGCGGCGGATATCAGGCCTTCGCATCCCTCCTGCACCAGATCCATCTCGTCCACCGGGGTGAGCTTGCCGTATCTCCTGGCCCACTTCACCACGAGCCTGATGTTGGCCTCGACGAGTTTCTCCAGGACCCTGGCCTGGTCGACCCTGGCAGCCTCGAAGCGCTCTGCTGCCCGACCGCCGGAGGCGTCCTCGGCCTGCCGGGGGCTCTCCAGCAGGGCCGCCCCCGTCCTCTCGACGAAATCCCAGTTCGGATGGAGCGCCATGACGGTCTCCACCGAGAGGCCTTCATCCTCCATCATGCGGACGGCTCCGGCCAGGCTGTCGCGCCTGTCCTCGGGGAGAAGCCCGTTCCTGACGCCCCAGTATCCCCTGTCGAGCACGTCCTGGTCGGAAGGGAGGCCGGCGGCGAGCGCCGAGAGGGGCTCCAGGAATGCGCGCCTGCCGTCCTTATCGGCCAGCAGGGCCTCCAGCATGGCGACCCTGGCCTCGTCCATCCTCTGCGCGATGTCGTTCTCCAGTTCGGGGGTGAGAACGGGCACCACATCTATCGCCCTGTAGAAGAGGGTACCCGAACTGAGGTCAGGCATCGGTCCCACCCTGATCACGGGCGGGCGACCCGAGCCCCGAGATCTCCTTCAGTATCGCCTTCCTCTCATCCGCACCGGCATCCCCGAGGCGTTCCCTGAGCTCCGCCAGGCGCTGCGAAGACCGCCTTCTCTCCACCCTCTCCCTGATCCTCGCCCTGTCCTGCTCCTCCAGGGATCCCTTCGAATCCTGGGCGACGGCGATGGAGGTGTAGAGGGATGCCGGTCCGGGAGGCATCCCCGTGACGGATGCCGGGCGCCCGCCCCCGGCCGCGGATGCCGCGAGGATCTCGAAGAGCTCGCGCGCCGGGCCCGGGCCGAAGTCGCCGGGCTCGAGAAAAGATGCCAGACCGGCGTCCAGCCCTCCGTCGGCTCCGGACATCAGGGCTCTGAGCAGGGACATGTCCGACGCGCCGATCCGGGGCGTCTCCACGCTCCTCCTGGCGGGCCTCTCGGGGCTCTCCTGCTCGAGCTGGGCCGAGAGGGTCTCCATGGAGTATCCGGTCATGTCCGAAATCCTCCTGAGCATCGTTTCGCGGAGCACAGGCCCGGATGCCCTCGAAGCCAGGGTCAGGAGCCTCTTCACCGCCTGCACCGCCCTGCCGGAGGCCTCCAGCCCCCTCCAGCCCCCCGAGAGGGACATCGCGAAGGCCACCGGATCGAGGGCCGTCTCGACCTTCGAAAGGAATGCATCCATGCCGCGGGATGCCACAAAGTCGTCAGGGTCGGTGCCTTCGTCCAGCCTGACCACTCCCGGCCAGCATCCCTCGGCGAGGAGCACCTCGCAGGCCTTGAAGGCCGCCTTGGCTCCCGCGGCATCTCCATCGTAGCATACCACTACACCCTGCGCCAGGGAAACGAGCTGCCTCGCCTGCGGCTGTGTGAGCGCCGTCCCGCAAGTGGCGACCACGCACTGCAGGCCCTCCTGGTAGAGCCTGGCATGGTCGAAGTAGCCTTCGACGAGGATCACCGTATCCATGTCCCTGGCGGAAGCCCTCGCCTCGTTGAAGCCGTATAGCAGGTCGCCCTTGTGGTAGACCGGGGTGTCCGGCCCGTTCAGGTACTTGGGTTCGACGGCACCGGTCGCCCGGCCTCCGAAGCTGACTGTCCTCCCCCTCCTGTCACGTATCGGGAAGAGGAGCCTCTCGCGGAACCTCTCGTAGGTCTGTCCCGAGTCCGGCCGGATGGCGAGCCCGGCCTCGACGGCAGTGCTGAAGGAGAAACCCCGATCCGAGAGATGTCTCAGCAGACCGCCTCCCTGAGGCGCCCACCCCATCCCGAGGCTCTCCGACGTGGCGCTCGAGATCCCCCTCTTCTCCAGATAGGAGCGGGCGCCCGAGGATCCGCCGGATGCGAGCGAGCGCACATAGTAGGAATGCGCTTCCTCGAGGATCCTCCTGAGCGGCGCACCCGGGTCGGCCTGCCTCGGGACGTCGGAGACGTCGATCCCGTACTCGGAGGCCAGCTCCTCCAGCGCCTCACGGAACGAGACGCCCAGGAAGTCCATCAGGAACGTGAACACGTCGCCCCCGGCCCCGCAGCCGAAACAGTGGAACGCCTGCCGCTGGGGGGATACGTGGAAGGAGGGCGTCTTCTCCCGGTGGAACGGGCAGAGCCCCCTGTGGCCGGAACCGCTTCGGCTGAGAGGCACGTACCTTCCGATGACCGCGACTATGTCGGCTGCATCCTTGACCCTGGACACCGCTGCATCGTCGTACACGCGCTACCGCCTGTCCGACAGGATGGCGATGGTGACGCCCGTGCCGCCCTCGTGCGGCTCGGCCATGCCGTGGGACGCGACCCTCCTGTCCCTTTTCAGGAAGTCGTGCACCGCCTTCATGAGCACGCCCTTACCCTTGCCGTGAATGATGCGCAGCCTCGTGAGCCCGGAGGCCAGGCAGGAGTCCATCCTCATGTCTAGCAGCCCCAGGGCCTCCTCCGCCGTCATGCCCCTCATGTCGATCTCACCCGATACGGGTTCGACGGAATAGGCAGCGGGCGCCTCCAGCCTGCGGGGTCCATCCCCTGCCGCGGGCCCGAGGTCTCCCGGGGCCCTCTCGACCCTCAGCACGCCGAACCTCACCACGACCGACGAGCCCCTCACCTCCTCGACCACTCCCGTGCCCTTCCAGCCATCCACGGATACCAGGTCTCCCGGGGAGAACCCGGCGGGCCGGGCCGGGCCTGACGGCGCAGGTTCCGGTGGAGGCGCCGGGATCGGGGACGAAAGCTCCCGGATGGCTCTTCTCGCGGCCTTCCTCTCCCCGGCATCCGTGCTGCGCAGCCGCGACAGCATGGAGTCCGCCCGGGAGTTGAGTTCGCGGATGAGCTCGTCGGCCTTCCGTGCCGCCTCCTCCCTCTGTCTCGACGCATCGCGCCGCTGGAGCTCGGCGAGTTCCTCGAATTCCGCCCCCAGCTTCTCCGCCTTCTCCGCCATGGCCCTGGCCTCGGAACGCTCCCCTTCCAGCGCCTGGATCTCCGAATCGAGCTGGGCGATGAGCCTGTCGAGCCGGAATGCGTCCTGGGACAGCCCCGACGCCCTCTCGAGGAGGGGCGCGGGAAAGCCCATGCGCAGAGCGATCTCGAACGTGTAGGAGGAGCCCGGGGTGCCGAATCTGAAGCCATAGTCGGGCGAGAGGCTCTCCTCGTCGAAGTTCATGCAGGCGTTGTAGAAGCCCTGGTGTGTGGACGCCAGCGACTTGAGCTGGCCGAGATGGGTCGTGGTCACGATCCTCGCACCCTTCTCGGTCAGGCCTTCCAGCAGGACGGCAGCGAGGGCCGAGCCGGTGAGCGGATCGGTGCCACCGGCAGGTTCGTCTATGATCGCGAGAGTCCCTCCGTCGGCGGAATCGAGCATCCCGATCTCGTCCTTCAGTCTGGCGGAGAAGGTGCTGAGCCTCTCGGAGAGCGACTGCCTGTCGCCGATCGATACGAGGATCGTCGAGAAATGAGGGAGCGAAGACCCGGGCGCCGCCAGGGCGCCGAGGCCGCTCTGGCTTCCGCAGACCGCCAGACCGATGGTCTTGACCAGGACGGTCTTGCCGCCGGCGTTCGGGCCGCTTATCACGACGGCCCTCCAGTCGGCCGGGAACGAGATGTCGTTGGCGACGGACTCGGCCCGGGGGATGAGGGGATGCCTGGCAGACTTGAGGTCGAGCGGACCTTCAGGCGGGAACGTCGTCCCGGCTTCCATGTGGTACCTGGCCCTGGCGAAGATGCAGTCCAGGAGCACCGCCGAGCCGGCGCCGGCCTTCACGGGCCCGGCGCTTTCTCGGAGCAGGGCGGTCGCCTCCCGGAGTATCCTCCGCTCCTCCTGGGCCATATCCATGAGCGTCTCCTGCAGCCTGTTGCCGGTTTCGAGCAGTTCGGCGGGCTCGATGAAGAGAGTGCCCCCGGAATCCGACCTGTCATGGATCATCCCGGGGACGGAGGCGCGCCTGGCGGCGACCACAGGGATCACCGTCCTGCCGTCCCTGAGGGTCGGCGGGGCATCCCGCGAGACACCCGCCGCCACCATCCTCTCGGATATCCTGGCGGCATCCTTCGCCAGCCCGTCACGCAGCCTCGCGGCCGAACGGGCGAGCCTGGCGAGGAGTTCGGAGGCATCGTGAGCAACGGTTCCCTCAGGAGTCGTGATCCTGAGCAGATGCCGGGTGAGCGGCGCAAGGTCGGGCAGTTCGAGGAGCCTGTCGGCGAGGACGCCATCCCTCCAGGGCAGACCTGTCGCATCGAGGCGTGCGCGGAACGACGAGAGGGAGTCCAGCGCCTCGGCGGCGGCCCGGAGGGACGAAGGTTCCAGGGCCACCGCCCCGGTCTCCAGGAGGGAGATGACGTCGAACAATGGATCGGCCGAGGCGCCCGGCAGGGACGCGCCTGCAGCGAGGAGCGAGGCTGCCTCGACGGTCTCTAGCGCGAGCGACATCGATTCCGCCCTGTCGGCGGCCGGTTCGAGCCGCGAGACGAGCCCGGCCCCCCTCGCGCTGCCGGCCAGCGAGGCGACGATGTCGAGCACACTGTCGAACTCGAGCCTCGAGAGGTCGGTGTGCATGGCCTGCCCTCCCGGGCGTGACGCCCTCACCCCTTGCGGAAGTTGCCCGATCCAGCCAGTTCCTTCAGGGCCTTCTTCTCCGACTGGCTCAGCCTCCTGGGAACGTACACGGAGATCCTCACCTCGAGGTCGCCCCTGCCCCGGCCGCGGAGCCTTCCCATCCCGGCGCCACGGATGCTCACCACATCACCGGGCTGGGTGCCCGGCGGGAGATCGATCCTTCTGGTCCCGCCCTCCACGGTGGGTATGTCGAAGCCCGATCCCAGAGCGGCATCGGGGAAGCTCACAGTCAGCGGGTACACGAGGTTGTCGCCGCTGCGCGAGAAGGGGCCGTAGTCGACGCTCCTGACATGCAGGACGAGATCTCCCGGGACGGTGCCGCCGGGGTGGTCTCCCTGCCCGCGCAGCCTTATCGAGTACCCCTCCGAGATCCCGGCGGGGACGTCGACGGAGATGGACCTCTCCACCTGCTCCGAGCCGGCGCCCCTGCACGAGGCGCACTTCTTCCGGGCGATGCGGCCCGAGCCTCCGCAGGCACGGCAGGCAGAGACCGACTGAAAGGTTCCCAGCAGCGTCCTCCTGGCCGTGCGGACCCTCCCGGCTCCGGAGCACTCGCGGCATTCGTCGAAGCCGGCGGCCGCATCGTGGCCGGTGCCCCCGCAGGCCGCGCACGGCTCGTTCCTCTTCAGCCTGATCTCCCTGGGGCCTCCGTGGGCAGCCTCCTGCAGGGCGAGATCGACATCGACCTCTATGTCGCGACCCGAGGCGGACGGGCCGGCTCCGCCCCCCGGTCCGGCGCCCGACATCGACCCGAATCCCCCCGCTCCCCATCCGAAGGCATCCATGAACGACCTGATGGCGTCGTCCAGGCCGAACCCCGAGAAGACATCCGACATGTCGGGCCCTCCGTCGGCGGTTCCGAACCTGTCGAACCGAGCCCTCTTGTCGGGATCGCTCAGGATCTCGTACGCGAGGGTGATCTCCTTGAAGCGCTCCTCGGCAGCCCTGTCGCCGGGATTGCGGTCGGGATGGCACTCCATCGCCGCCTTCCGGTAGGCCTTCTTTATCTCGTCCGTGCCGGCGTCCCTGGGGACGCCCAGCACCTCGTACGGGTTCCTGGCTGTCATCGGACTCTCCGTGTGGGGGCGCTCCGCCTCACCGCCCATGAAGGACGGTCATGCGGGGGCATGTGCGGGGGCCGGATCAAGAGCTACAGCTCGTGCGGCTCTTCGGGGCTGTCCTCGAGGACATAGAGCTGGTCCTGCTCTTCCGAGGCTCCTATCGAGCCGCTGTCGAGCACTTCTATGAGCCTCGACACCTGCGTCACCAGCTCGGACGTCCGGCTGGTCTCCTTCGCGATCCTGACCCTGTCGGTCGTGTCCCTGGTCATGCGCAGGGAAACCAGCGCAGTGTCCAGTTCCTCCCATGATTCCTTCTCGAGATGCTTCTTGGCAGCCTCGAGCACCCTCTGTGCATCGTAGATGGCCTGGTCGGCCGCATTCCGGGATTCGACGAGCCTCATCCTGGCCTTGTCGATCTCGGCGTTGGCCTCGGCCTCCTTCATCAGTCTGTGTATCTCGTCCTCCGAGAGCCCCCCGCTGGGATTGACCCGCATGGACTGGAGCCGCCCGGTGATCGCGTCCTTCGCGGAGACGCTGAGCAGGCCGTTCGAGTCGATCTCGAAGGAGACCTCTATCCTCGGGGCGCCGCGCTTGGCCGGCGGGATCCCGACGAGTTCGAAGCGTCCGAGGCTCCTGTTGCCCTCGGCCAGCTCCCTCTCGCCCTGCAGGACGTGGATGCTGACCACCTGCTGGTTGTCGACGGCCGACGTGAACATCCTGCTGCGCTTGATGGGTATGGGAGTGTTCCTCTCGACGATCGGCGCCATCACCCCGCCGAGCGTCTCGACACCGAGCGTGAGCGGGGTCACGTCGAGAAGGACCAGGTCCTTCCGCTGGCCCGTGAGGACGGAAGCCTCCACTGCGGCCCCGATGCCGACGACCTCGTCGGGGTTGACGCTGTGGGCAGGCTTCTGATGGAAGATGTCCTCGACCATCTTCCGCACGAACGGCATCCTCGTGGAGCCGCCCACCAGGAGCACGTGATCGATCTCCTCGGGCCGGACGGAGGCGTCGTTCAGCGCCTTCTCGGAGGGTTCCCGGGTGAGCTTGACCAGATCCTCTATCAGGCTCTCCAGGAGGCCTCTCGTGAGCGACATCTCGAGGTGCTTCGGCCCCTCCTCGTCGGAAGCGATGAAGGGCAGGTTGATCCCGGCTTCGAGAACCGTCGAGAGCTCGCACTTCGCGCGCTCGGCAGCCTCACGGATCCTCTGGAGCGCCACGGGGTCGGAGCTGAGGTCGAGGCTGTGCTCGCGCTTGAATTCGGAGATGATCCATTCGACGATCCTGGCGTCGAAGTCGTCGCCGCCGAGGTGGGTGTTGCCGCTGGTGGCCATGACCTCGAACACGCCGTTAACGACCTGCAGGATGCTGATGTCGAAGGTGCCTCCGCCCAGGTCGTACACGGCGAGGCGCTTCCTCTCGGTCGGCTCCATGAAGGCCAGCGCGGCTGCCGTGGGCTCGTTCAGGACGCGCCTGACCTCGAACCCGGCTATCCTGCCGGCGGCCTTCGTGGCCTCCCTCTGGACCTCGTTGAAATATGCGGGTACGGTGATCACCGCCTCGGTGACGGGCTCGCCCAGGAATTCCTCGGCTCTGCTCTTGAGGCGCTGCAGGATCATGGCGGAGATCTCGGGCGGGGTGTAGTCGCGGTCGAAGACGCGCACCACTGCATCGCCCTTCTCGTTGTCCCGGACCTCGTAGCTGACGTTCATCCGCTCCTCCGAGACTTCCTCGAAGTGCCGGCCCATCAGCCGCTTGATGCTCCATATGGTGTTGCGGGGATTGGTGATGGCCTGCCGCTTGGCCACGAGGCCCACGAGCCGTTCGCCCTTGGCCGTGAAGGCCACCACGGACGGCATCACCCGCTGGCCTTCGCCGGAGGGGATGACCACGATCTCTCCGCCCTCGGCCACCGCCATGCAGGAATTGGTCGTACCCAGGTCTATTCCGACGGCCCTGCCCAAGTCACGCCTCCGGATCTGGAGGAAGCCGCCCGGCCCCCCTGAGAAACCCAGCCGACTCCGCGGGCCCTTCCCCATGTCGCGCGAAAACCGCGCCCGGACCCGATCGGAGGACCCCACTGCCTCCAGTCGCTTAAAGTACCGTCTCAGGAACCTCCTGTCAACGCTCTCATCGCATCATTCGGACTGCCGCGCATCGCGCCCAGCTCGCAGACGTACGCCGAGACGAGGCGGGCCGGCGTCACGTCGAAGGCGGGGTTGTAGACGGAGACTCCGGCGGGTGCGGTCCTGCAGCCTCCGAGGGAGGTCACCTCTCCACCATCCCTCTGCTCGATCGGGATTGCAGGTCCGTCCGGTGTCCAGGGGTCGAAGGTGGAGAGCGGGGCGACGACGTAGAACGGGATGCCCGCCTCGCGCGCTGCGAGGGCCAGCGGATAGGTACCGAGCTTGTTCGCGACGTCCCCGTTGCAGGCGATCCTGTCGGCGCCGGTGAAGACCGCGTCGACGGCTCCGGAGGCCAGCAGTCCGGCCGCAGCCGAGTCGGGCAGGACGGTGACGGGGATCCCGGCCCGTGCGAGCTCCCAGGCCGTGAGCCTGGAACCCTGGAGGAGAGGCCTGGTCTCGTCGGCGAAGGCGGAGGTGAGGAGCCCCCTGTCCCATGCCTCGTAGAACACGGCGAGCGCCGTCCCGAGGCCTCCGGTCGCGAGCGCGCCGGCGTTGCAGTGGGTCAGGAGGCGTGATCCCGGCCCCAGGAGGGAGGCTCCGTGGCGGCCCATCAGTCGCGATGCCTCGAGATCCGCTGCGAGGATCGAATCCGCGTTCGCGAGCAGGGCCTCGAAGATCATGCCCGAGTTCCCGGGGTCGCGGAAAACCGCTCTCTGTGATGCCAGGGCGCGGGACAGGTTCACGGCCGTCGGCCTCGTGGCCTCCAGCAGGTCCATGCCCGCCTCCACCTCGACCGCGAAACCCGGTCCCGGGCAGGCCGACAGAGCCGCGAGGGCCGCTCCGTAGGCGGCTGCGATGCCGATGGCCGGGGCGCCCCTGACCGCGAGGGTCCTTATGGCATGGGCGAGTTCGCTCACGGTGCGGCAGTCCAGGTATTCGACACTGCCGGGGAGCGCTCTCTGGTCGAGAATCCTCACGGCTCCGGAAGCCCATCTGACGGTCTCGACCGGATCGCAGCCCATCAGGCTCCCGTTCCGAGTATCCCGAGGCAGATCGAGAGGATGTCCACGGGCTCCATCATCCTGCCTTCGCCCGAAGTGCCGCAGGCGAGAGCCCCGCTCACGGGACCGGCGATGCGGACCCCCCTCGACGCGAGTTTCTCCACGTTCTCCCTCGTGGCCGGGTTTGCCCACATCCTGCTGTTCATCGAAGGGGCCACCACCACGGGACAGTCGCACGCCAGGATCGTCGAGGTGAGGAGGTCGTCCGCGAAGCCCCAGGCCATCCTCGCCAGGAAATGGGCCGTGGCGGGGGCGATCACCGCCAGCGCCGCAGACTCGCTGAGACTGATGTGCGGGATGGGATCGGCCGGCTGGGCCGGGAAGAGGTCTGTGTGGACGGCCCTGCCGGTGACGCACGCCAGCTGGGCCGGGCCGATGAGCCTGGTGGCGGGACCGGAGAGCACTCCCTCCACATCGAACCCGCTCCTCCTGAGCATGGACGCCAGCGCGACCCCCTTGTAGGCGGCCGCGCTCGATGTGATGCCGAGCACTACCTTCCGGGCCATCTCGATATGCCCTCCCTGCATCTCCTCCCCACCTCGTTGACACCCATGAGGGTGAGCGCCGGGATGACGACGAAGGGCGTCCTGCAGACCCCGGCTATCCCCTCCGCCCATCCTCCGGTCGCCAGGTGCACCGCTCCGTCCCCGGCGAACGGCGACAGGAGTTCCACCAGCCTGTCGGCCGCCCCTGCGGAACCGAGCAGCACCCCGGACCTCACGGCCTCGGCCGTGGTCCTCCCCAGCGCGCTGCCTGGCAGGTCGAGATCGACCGGATTGAGCAGCTCCGCCTTCCGGAAGAGCTCTGACGCGGCCGTACCTATCCCGGGGGCGATCGCGCCGCCAAGATACTCGCCCCGGGCGTCGATCACGTCGAAGGTCGTGGCCGTCCCGAAATCCGCCACTATGGCGGGCAGGTTCCCGAGGAGGACCGCCGCGACGGCGTTCGCAATCCTGTCGGGCCCGAGCTCCTCGGGCCTGGGATAGGATGCCCTGATGCCCGAGGTCGCAGCGCAGACCTCGATGAAGTCGGCACCCAGGTAGTCCGCCGCGGCCTTCTCGATGGCATGCCTCACCTGAGGCACGACGGTGGCGAAGGACAGCAGTGCGGGCGGCTGCTCCCCCCTGCCTTCGAGCATGGCGCGCAGCAGCAGCCCCAGTTCGTCCGGGGTCCAGTGCCGGGTCGACACGCGCCAGCTCCGGAGCAGATCTCCGCCCTCGAAGAGCCCGATCGCCGTCTTGGTGTTCCCGACGTCCATCGCGAGTGCGGTCGTCACTCCTGAAGGCACTCTACTCCTCCCGGTCGAGTGAGATGTCGGCTGCGGGACGGGAGATACCCTGGTCGTCCCAGGGCGTGTTCGTCACTCCTGAAGGCACTCTACTCCTCCCAGTCGAGTGAGATGTCGGCTGCCGGGGCCGAATGCGTGATGCTCCCGGTCGAGATCCCGTCCACGCCCGTGCCTGCCGCATCCCTTGCGGTGGCGAGGCTGATGCCGCCTGAAGCCTCCATGTATATGCCCGAGCCCCGTGCCCGCCTGACAGCCTCGCTCATCGCGGCCACGCTCATGTTGTCCAGGAGGACCCTGCCGGGGTGCATCCCCAGCACCGGATCGAGCTGGTCGAGGCTGTCGATCTCCACTTCCACGGGGATGCCGGCGCTCCGTGCCGAGGACACGGCTTCCGCAAGGGCCTCCGGGCTGCCGGCCGCCAGCCAGTGGTTGTCCTTGAACATGGCCATTTCGTGAAGGTCGAACCTGTGGTTGCGCCCTCCGCCGCATCTGACGGCATACCTCTCCAGCGCGCGGAGCCCCGGCGTCGTCTTCCTGGTGTCCAGTATCTCGGCACCCGTGCCCTCGACGGCCTCCACGAGGAGCCTGGTGGCAGTCGCGATGCCGCTCATCCTGTTGAGGATGTTGAGCGCCGTCCTCTCGCCCCGCAGGAGGATACCCGCAGGTCCGGACAGGATGCCGATGCGGCAGCCCCGCTCCACTGCCTCACCGTCGGCGACCGACCTGGATGCATCGACCCCTCCGCCGAGCGTCTCGAAGACCATCTCGACGGCCCGCCACCCGCAGAGGACGAGCTTGCCTCTCGCGACTGCAGCCGCCCGTGCGCGTCTCGAGGCGTTCGCGCCGAGGGCTTCGACAGCCGAATCCGAGAAGGCCGCATCCTCGTCCAGCCCCCTCGACACCGCATCGCGCAGGACGGATTCCACATCACGCCAGTCCGTCATATCCGAGGCTCCCTCCGGGGAGGCGCCCGTCCGTGTGGACGACCCTCCCTCCGGCCATTGTGAGCAGAACCCTCGGCGATTCCATGCCGTCTATCCCTGGATCGCCGTCGAGCAGCACCATGTCCGCCCGCCTGCCTGGGGCCAGGGGTCCGGCCAGATCGCCGAAGCCCGAAATGGATGCCGCCTCGAGGGTATAGGCGTTCAGGGCATCCTCCGGGCCGAGGCGGAAGGAGGGCTCGGGGTGCCGGATGGCACCGCGGATGCCCCACAGGGGGCCGAACGGCATCCCGTCGCTGCCGAACCCGAGCCTGAAGCCGGCCGAGAGCGGAAGGGCGAAGGGATTCAGCCTGCGCGCGCGGGCCGCTCCCAGCCTCTCCTCGTACATCCCCCCGGGGCCCTGCCAGCGCCTGACGAAGTTCGGCTGCATCGAGAAGACATGGACGTCGCGCCTCCATGTGCCCGGCCAGGCCGGTTCCAGATCCTCGGCGTGCTCGACCCTGATCTCCTGAGGCTGTCCGGGACCCGCCGGGATCGTCCCGGCCGAGTCGAGCAGGCGGAGAGCCCGGGCTCCTATGGCATGCACCACCGGCACCAGGCCCCTGCTCCTCGCCTCACCCACTAGGAGGGCCAGCCGCCGTCCGTCCATGCATGGAGCGCACGAGGATCCGTCGGAGTAGGCTCCGTCCGTGGAGGCGGTCCTCGCGCCGAGTCCGCCGTCGAGGAACACCTTGGCGCCTCTGACCGCCACCCTGCCGGAGGTCCAGGCATCCGGCCACGCGGCGGGATCGTCCGCGAACACGCTGACGGATACCGACAGTTCCGGCGGCAGTATTACGGGCATCATCTGGGCATGTCCGGGAGACTCGGTGGTGGCGAGCCCGGTGACACCCTCGGAGAAGGCGATCACGGCCGCCGACTGCATGGCGGACGCGAACTCGCGGTCCGTGGGGGGGAACAGCTGGTATGCCCTGAGCACGGGGCCTTCGATCACTAGTGCGCTCCCTCCCTCGCCGGAGGTCGAGGCGCCCGGCTCTTTAGACCTGAGCAGCGCGAGCATCGCCGAGTTGACGAGTGCGGCATGTCCGCACACCCTCCGGAGCATGACAGGCCTGCCCCTCGAGGCCTTGTCGAGTTCGTCCAGGGACGGGAGCGAAGCCGCGCTCCAGGAGCTCTCGTCCCACTTCTCGCCCCTGACGATCGCCCCGTCATCCCCCGCCGGGGCTCCGGCCAGCGCGTCGAGCATGTCGGCGGCGCTCCTGCAGCCGGAGAGGTCGAGGCCGGCCTTCTCCATTCCCATCCAGAGGAGATGGCAGTGCGCATCGAAGAAGGATGGGATGGCATGGCAGGGGGGCGCTTCCCCCCCGAGCGGGACGATACGCTCGATCACGCCGTCTCTCACGGAGATCTCGCTGGGCCCGAGCGGCGTCCCCCGCCCCGTCCTGACAGAGGCGCACCTCAGGATCGTCCTCAAGCCGATCCGCCCGAAGCATTCCTGTTCATGACCTGGCTCCACATCAGTTCGAAGACCTCCTCGCGGATCTCGAACTCGAACCAGATGTAGTTGCCCCTGTTCTCTACGAAGACCACCCGCCCGGGGATCTCCTTGTTGATGAGTCCGCCCGGAGGAGAAGCCAGCGACAGCGGCTCGCTGACGCTCGAGTCGAGGAAGGTGATCTCCCTAGCCTCTATCTCCTGGGCGTCGGGCTTGGGGAACCAGGCCTTGATGATCAGCCTGTTCCTGTCGAAGATCGGGCTCTTGCCGAAATAGGTGACTCCGATTTTGATCGTCCTGGATTCGGAGTTGAGCCTGGGCGTGAACTCGACAGCGCAGTTCCTGCCGGACTCCTTGGCCTCGTAGAGCGCCTTGTCGGCCATCACTATGAGTTCGGCCCCGGTGACGTCCAGGGTGCTGCAGACCCCGGCGGAGATCTCGACTTCGAGGCTGACCGTGCCGGAGCCGCCACCGGGCGCCTGAACCCTTGCGGAGACCGGGATCGAGGGATCGTCGGCGGGTATCGAGAGAGGCGAATGCCCGACCGTATTCACCATCCTGGAGGCCGCCGCGAGGCCCTCGGATCTGTCGAAGTTGGGCAGGAGGACGGTGATCTCCTCGCCGCCGTACCTGTAGGCCTCACCCCTGTAGCGGACGCTCTCCCTGATGAGCCTGGAGACGTGCAGCAGGACCATGTCGCCGATGGCGTGGCCCCACCTGTCGTTGAAGAGCTTGAAGTGGTCTATGTCGATCATCACCGCGCAGAGAGGAAGACGCTCGACGGCCATGAGCCTGAGGAGCCTGGGGAGATCCTCGTCCAGCGCCTTCCTGGGGGGCAGCCCCGTCACCGGGTCCGTCTCCCCCTCGCGGGGGAAGCGGAGCCTGACGGGATAATCGCCGGTCTCTTCAGCCAAGGCCACCCACCGATGCAGCACTCCTTGCGGACCCCGAACCGGATGTTGACACGGGGAGCGGATACGAGTACGCTAACATCGCTGGCTGGTTCGATCAAGCCCGACAGGGGGAATGGAGGTATTTTGAACAGGCTGCTCACATCGCTGTTCGTGCTACTCCTCGCGGTATCCGCATGCGGCAGATCACCCGAGGAGCAGGCTGTACGCACCGCCTACAACGACCTCACCGACAATCTGGAGGCGGGAGACTACCAGGCCACCTACGACATGATGAGCTCCAACACCCGCACCTTCCTCGACGACCTGGCCGAGGCCTTCCAGTTCTACGGCATGGGCATGGGTGATACCGGAAGCGAGCTCCTCACCGAGATGATGTCGGAAGTCGACATGTCCGACCTCTCCCGGGACATCACGTCGGTCACCATCACCGGCAACAGGGCGCAGGTCGTCACCGCCACCATCGACGGCGACGAGACCACCGAGTTCGTCCTGGAAGACGGAGCATGGAGGCTCGACTTCGAGCAGTTCATGAAGGACGCCATCGACGAGGGTCTCGCCGGCTCCGGCATGACCGTCGACGACATCCTCGCCCATGAGATCGAGGCCGACACCTTCGGTTCCGACATGCAGGCCGGCATGGACTTCGAGGCGGGTTCCGGGAGCTGCCCCGTCAGGATCACGAACGGCCTAGGCAGCTACGAGATCTGGTTCGTCTACGTCAGCTCGGCCGACATGACCGAGTGGGGCAACGACTGGCTGGGCTCCAGCCGGATCCTGTCGCCCGGCAACACCATCACGGTAAACGTGGCCCCCGGCACCTACGACATCATGGTCGAGGACGAGGACGGCGACACATACAGCAACTACGGCGCCGAGGTAGGCCCCTCCGGCTACTCCTGGACGCCGACGCTGTCCGACATGGACTGAGCCCCGGAACGTACGCGGCAACCGGTATGGACACCTGTTCTGCGCTTCGCGATGATATGCGCACGATGGTCGGGGTATGCCTGGCATGTTTCGACATGGTCCTTGCTGTACAACTCTCGATGGAGGGATGATGAGAAGAGTCCTGCTGCTGCTTGCCGGCGCTCTCGTGCTGTTCGGAGCGGGTTGCGCCAAGACAGTGCCCGTCACCGTCACCAATTCGCTCGGCGATTACGACATCGCCCAGATCTACATCTACCCCACCACCCAGGTCAGCCGTGGCGAGGATCTGCAGGCCACCGACCTCACGCCCGGCCAGAGTGCCGAGTTCCAGTTCCTGCCCGGCACGTACAACATCCTCGTGATCGACGAGGATGACGACAGTTACTTCTTCGAGAACGTCACGGTCCCCAAGGAGGGCTTCGTCAAGGAGGTCACCCTCGACGACCTGAACTGGGAGCATGTCCACGTCGGAACGGGTCATTACCCGATCACCCTGACCAACAACCTCGTCGACTACGACATGTGGTACCTGTACGTCGACCCCACCGGCACCGAGCCGACCACCGAGTACATGGGCTCCAACATCGTCTTCCCGGACGAGAAGATCACCGTCTGGGTCGAGCCCGGCTCGTATGACATCCAGGTCGTCGACGACACCGACTTCACCTACACCTATGAGGGCATCGCGGTCAGCGAGACCGCCGGGGCGGACGTCGCAGTCAAGCCCGAGGACATCGACGAGGCCAGGCCCGTCCCCGTCCCCGCTACGGTCACGGTCAGGAACGACCTGGGCAGCTGGGACATCTCCTTCATCTACATCGACCCCTCCGACGCGCCCTGGAGCGAGGACCGTCTCGGCTCCCGCATACTGGCGCCCGGCGAGTCCTTCGATGTCGAGATCACCACGGGCACCTGGGACATGAAGGCCGAAGACGAGGACGGCGACACCTACACCCTCTGGACCCAGGAAATCGGACCCGAGGGCTTCGTGTGGAGCGTCACCCTCGACCAGATGGATACCCAGTAGCTTCTTCCAGACAGCGGAGAGGGCCCCCGGGAGACCGGGGGCCTTTTCTATCTCGATTCCATCTTCCTCACGAAGACGAGATTCACTGCGGCCACCACTGCTGCGAGGCAGAACACGGACCAGGGCCCCAGGAATGCCCACAGAAGTCCCGCACCTGCGGGGACCAGCATGGAGACCGCATGGTCGAGGGTGCCTCCCAGGCCCAGGGTGGGCACGATGTCTCCGCTGCACCTGGCGATCCTCGAGAGGTAGGTGGTGCGCGCCATGCTCAGCGAGAAGAGGAGCTCGTCGAGGACGTAGAGCGAGTACAGGACTGCCAGGGCAGCGCCCCGCGCGAGGACCGACGGAGCCGCGGCGTACCCGATGCACATGGCGAACACGAGGATCGACTCCACGGTAAGGACGGACTTCTCCCCGTACCTGTCTATGAGATCTCCGAAGAGCGGCTTCGAGAACAGGCCCAGCAGCGCCGCAGCCCCCATCGCCAGAGCCAGGTCGGGGGCCTTCTGGTCGAACATGCTCACCAGCAGCCATGGCGCGAATGTCAGGAAGATCTGCTTCCTCGCCCCGAAGAGGATCGCGAGGATGTAGTAGAGCCTGTATTCCCTGCGCAGGACGAACCGTTCCTTCATGGATGGCCCCGGCTCACCCTCCGTCCTGTCGCCCCGCACCCTGGGGATGGCCATGGTCAGCACGAAGCCGAGGGCCAGAACGGCTGCGGCCGCTCCGTAGACCGTGCCGAAGCCGCCCCGGATCCTGCCCAGCACGACCCAGACGATCCCGGTTCCCAGCATCAGTCCGGCGGACCTGTAGGCTCCCACCGTACCGAGGATCCAGCCCCTCCCGCGCCCGGGCTCCAGGTCCATGGCCAGGGCGTCCCTCAGGGGCACGTACAGGTGCATGCCCGCCGACCAGAGGATCATGCAGGCCATGAACACCGCGAAGGACGAGCCGGCGAAGGCCAGCACGAGGAAGCTCACCACCCCGGCCAGGAAGCATAGGCTCAGGGCCCTCCCCCGGGCCATCCCCGCCACAAGGCCCACCAGGATCACCTGGAGGAATCCCGGGAGCTCCCTGGGGACCTCCAGGGCCCCCCGGGTGTCTCCGCCCACGCGGAGGACGTTGAAGAGAAAGTCCGGCATCACCGACGAGAAGACGTTCCCGGCGGCCGCCATCAGGGCGACTCCGATCATCATCCTGCCGAGGCTGCCGGAGAGGCCTATCCTCTCGGCAAGGGGGTTCCTCATGGATTGGGAGCGCATCCGTCCTCCTGGTGATGCAGCAGTGCGTCCGATGCCTCGAACATGGCCGATGAGGGTCTCCGGGGCCATCGCCACCGCGACGACCCTTCATGGCGGTCATGGCGGAACCGGAGGCCCGCGGCCTATACTTGGCGGACCGGAGAACGGCGTCCGGGGACGGACGGGATGCGCAGAGATACCCGGGCAGGATGTCCACGGGGGCATCGTTGCCCGGATCATGTAGAAGGATGGTAACGGGATGTCTGGACAGCCTCCGAGGAGAGACCAGGTTGCGGCAGGTGACAGATGGGCGGTCGAGGCCGTCTTCAGATCCGACGAAGAATGGGAGATGGCCTTCCGGGCCACCGAGGGTTACGGCCGTGTGTTCGCGGCCTGGGCTGGAAGGCTCGGTGAATCGCCGGAGACGCTCGCCCATGCGGTGTCGGAGATGCTCTCACAGAGGAGGGTCCTCGAGAAGCTGGGCCTCTACGCGAGCATGAGGCAGGACGAGGACCTCTCGAATGCCCTCCACTCCTCGATGGACGACAGGTGCACCGCCAGGAGGAACGAGGTCGCGACGGCTCATTCGTTCTTCATGCCCGAACTGCTCTCGATCGATCCGGCCGTGATGTCGGGATGGCTCCGCACCCCGGCGCTCGAAGGTTATTCCTCCTGGCTGGGCGAGATGCTGCGATACCGCCCCCACACCCTCTCGGAACCGGAGGAGAAGCTCCTGGCGATGTCTGGAGACGCCCTCCAGGGTTTCCATGCGGGATTCGGCAAGCTCTCGAACGTGGACATGCCCGCCAGGCTGCCCGAGATAACGGATGCCGAGGGCAGGCCGACCAGGCTCACCAACTCGAACCTCGTGCCGCTCATGGAGGAGAGGGATCCGAAGGTCAGGAGGGCCGCCTTCGACGGGTACTACAGGGAGCTGTCGGGGAACCTGAACACATCGGCCGCTCTCCTCAACGGCCAGGTGAAGTCGCACATCTTCACGGCCAGGGCGAGGAGGCATGCATCCGCGCTTGCGGCCTCGCTCTTCGACGATCTGGTCGGTACCGGCGTCTACGAGGCCCTGATCGACGCCGTCCACGGCAGGCTGCCCGTGATGCACGGCTACTACGCCGCGAAGAAGGCCGCCCTCGGCCTCGGCACGATGTCCCCCTGCGACCTGTATCTGCCGGCGGTCGAGTACTCTACGCGCAGGTACGGCTATGACGAGGCAGTGGAGATGACCCTGGAGGCGGTCCGCCCCCTGGGCGAAATGTATGTCGCCGACCTGTCGGAGGGATTCAGGAGCGGCTGGGTGGACAGGTACGAGAACGTCGGCAAGCGCTCGGGAGCCTATTCCACAGGATGCGCCGACTCGATGCCGTACATCCTCCACAACTTCAGCGGCACTCTCGACTCGGTGTTCACGCTGGCCCACGAAGCCGGGCACTCGATGCACAGCCTCATGTCATGGAGGCATCAGCCCTACCACACTTCGGACTACAGGATCCTCGTGGCGGAGGTCGCCTCGACGACCAACGAGATGCTCCTCGCGGACATGCTGATGAAGAAGACCGGCGACGACGGGATGAAGGCCTTCCTGCTGGACAGGCTGGTCAACGACTTCAGGACCACGGTCTTCAGGCAGACCATGTTCGCCGAGTTCGAGTGGCTGATCCACAGGGAGGTCGAGGAGGGCGGTGCGCTCACCCCCGAGTTCCTGAACTCGAAGTACCTGGAACTGGTCCGCCTCTACCACGGCGAAGCCCTGAACACTTCGGGCGACGACGCCCTCATCGCGGCGGAATGGGCCAGGATACCGCACTTCTATTACGACTTCTACGTCTACAAGTACGCCACCGGCCTCTCCTCGGCCGTGGCTCTGTCCCGGCGGATACTCGAGGGACGGCCGGGCGCGCTGGAGGCGTATCTCGGCTTCCTCTCGGCAGGTTCTTCCAAGAGGCCGCTGGACCTCCTCCGCGACGCGGGAGTCGATCTCGAGACCCCGGCTCCCGTGAACGAGGCGCTTGACTTCCTCGAGGATACCGTGCGCCGGTTCGGGGAACTGACCGCGAGGGGCTGAACGGGAGATCCCTCAAGTGTCATCGCCGTTTCTAGGATAGACAGAATCGCCGGGAAGGATGTGACAGTATC
>CAZMAT010000001.1:0-324109 GCA_964564435.1 uncultured bacterium | reverse complement strand
CGGGAACAGCCCGCGCCCGGCCACGGCCGCCTTCAGACCATGGTCGAGCTCCTCCGGGGAGAGGGTGTCGTTGGCGAAGAAGCTCTCCATCAGGGCCTCGTCGGTCTCCGCCGCGGCTTCGATCAGTTCCTTGCGGGCGCTCTCGACCCTGTCCCTCTCGCCGGCGGGGAGGGGGATCTCCTTCCCTGCCCTGTCGAAGGCCCTTCCGGAGAGGACATCGACATATCCTCCGAAGGAGGGGCCTGACCCGATCGGGATCGAGACGGCCACGCACTTCCTGTTGAGGGTCTCGCGGAGCTGGTTCATCACCCTGTCGAAATCGGCGTTCTCACGGTCGATCCTGTTGACCCAGATCACCACGGGGACCCCGGCCTTCGCCGCGAAACCCCAGGTCTGGATGGAGCCCACCTCGACGCCGGCGCTGGCGTCTAGCACGAGGACGGCCCCGTCGCTCACGCCTATGGCCCCTATGGTCTCGCCGTAGAAGTCGGCGAAGCCCGGGGTGTCGATGACGTTGATCCGGTGGTCGGCGTACTCGCAGGTGCCTATCGAGGCCGAGAGGCTCTGTTTGCGGTCGCGGCTCTCGGATGTGAAGTCGAATACGCTGGTGCCGTCGGAAACGCTTCCGAGACGGTCCGCGGCTCCGGCTGCGAAGAGGAGGGAGTCGCAGAGGCTGGTCTTTCCGACCGACCCGTGACCGATGACCGCAACCGTCCTCAACGTCTGGGGTGTATGCTCCTTCAACCCTGTCTCCATTCCGTTCCTGGATGATTACCAGATGCGATGCGATAATCGGGAGGCCTTCGACAGCCTGTTACCGGCCGTGCCGGAATTGGTTATCTACCCGACAGAGGCATATCTGTCAACGCAGAAGGAGCCTGCCGGAATTGGACCGACTGCAGCTCGTACTGATGATCGCCGGAGCGTTCATCGTGCTGTTCCTCCTCCGAAGGCTCTTCTCGGAGATGGGGGGGGAGGCCGAGAGGCGCAGGGCTCACGAAAAGCTCGATGCGGAGGCCAGGCGAGACGTCGCGGAGGCTTCGGTCGAGCATCTCTGCCCGGTATGCTCCTCGCCCTGCACCTTCCACAGGTATCCCCACGTCGAGGTGTGGAGGTGCTCCAGGTATCCCGGGTGCAGGGGCTTCCTGAAGGCAAGGGCCCACAAGCGGCCCGCATTCGCGACCAAGTGGGAGCGGGGCAGGGGGAAGAAGCTCTCCCGCTGATTGCCCCCGGGGGAGCCTCATCCTTATAGTCAGCGCCTGTCGAGACGTAACCTTTCCATCAACCCGAGCCTGAGACCCCGCGGGGTCCGGGGAGCTGAACCAGTGTCCACAGAAAGAACGCAGAGGCGTATCGCGAGCCACCCCGTGCTCGCCTGCCCGGAGCCGGAATACGTCCGCTTCGGGTTCGACGGGGAGGAACTCATGGGCCGCCGGGGGGAGATGGTCTCCTCGGCACTCTTTGCCAACGGCATCAGGGTGTTCGGACACCACAGGGCCGACGGGGGCGCGCAGGGCATCTTCTGCGCCAACGGCCAGTGCTCGCAGTGCAACCTGCTGATCGACGGAGTCCTGCAGAAGGGCTGCGTCACCGCCCTCGCCGAAGGCATGGACGTGCGGAGCGTCGAGGGGCTGACCGCGCTTGCGGAGAAGCCCGGCCCGGATGTCCCCGCCCCGTCTACGGTGGAAACCGACGTCCTCGTGATCGGCGCAGGCCCCGCGGGCCTCGCCGCGGCCCTGGAGCTGGGGCGCGCCGGAGCCCGCACCATCCTGGTCGACGACAAGGACAGGCCGGGCGGCAAGCTGGTGCTCCAGACCCACAAGTTCTTCGGCTCGGAGGAGGACTGCTACGCCGGCACCAGAGGCATCGAGATCGCGTCGATCCTGGCCGGGCAGCTCGCCTCGCAGCCCTCGGTGGAGGTCTGGACCTCCAGCACGGTTCTCGCCGTGTTCTCCGACGGCCTCGTGGGCGTCAGGAGGCCGGGCGGATACGTGCTCGTGAGGCCCAGGCACCTTCTGACAGCCTCGGGCGCCCGCGAGAAGTCGCTGGTGTTCCCCGGCAACACTCTGCCGGGAGTCTACGGCGCCGGGGCCTTCCAGACCCTCGTGAACCGCGACCTGATACGCTCCTCCGATCGCATCTTCATCGTGGGCGGAGGGAACGTGGGCCTCATAGCCGCATATCACGCCCTGCAGGCCGGGATGAAGGTGGCGGGCCTGGTGGAGGCGATGCCGTCCTGCGGCGGGTACAAGGTCCATGCCGACAAGATCAGGAGGCTCGGAGTGCCCATCTACACCGGGCACACGATACTCGCGGCCCACGGCACCGAGGCCCTCGAGGCAGTGACCATCGCCGCGGTGGACGGATCGTTCAGGCCCGTGCCGGGAACCGGGCGAACCTTCAGGGTCGATACGCTGCTGGTCGCCGTAGGCCTGGACCCCGTCAACGAGTTCCACCGGAAGGCCGTCGACTTCGGCATCCCCGCCTCGATGGCCGGAGATGCGGAGGAGATAGCGGAGGCCAGCGCAGCGATGTTCTCGGGGAGGATCAGGGGGATGGAGATCGCCTGCTCCCTGGGCCTCTGCCTCGAGGAGCCTCCCGCGGACTGGATCGAGAAGGGCGCGGTGCTGAAGAGCCCCGGAGGCGCGGTCCACCCCTACTCGGTTCCCGCCGGCCGCGAAGGCGTCTTCCCGGTGCTCCACTGCATGCAGGAGATACCCTGCAACCCGTGCATGACCTCATGCCCGAAGAACCTGATAGGCACTTCCGGCCACCCGATCCTGGGCATACCGGAGTACTCCGCGGGCTGCATCGGCTGCGAGAAGTGCGTCTCGGTCTGCCCGGGCCTCGCCATCACGCTCGTCGACTTCCGCAAGGATCCCGCCAGGCCGACCGTCACGATCCCCTTCGAGCTCGATTCCACCGGTCTGAAGGCAGGCATGGAGCTCGAGCTGACGGACTGGGAGGGAGGCTCCCTCGGGAAGGGCGCCCTGCTCGCTACTCGCGAGGTGCCCGGAGGCAGGCGTACCATCCTGCTGAGGGTCGCCGTAGACCCAGGCATCGCGGCGAGGGTCGCCGGAGTGCGCGTGCAGACGGATGCCGACACGGCATCAGAGCCCGAGGCCCTGATCGCTCCGCTGGCCGACGATGCCATAGTCTGCCGTTGCGAGCGGGTGACAGCCGGTGAGATCCGCAGGCACCTGCGCGAGGGCGTCCGGGACCTGAACGAGCTAAAGGCTCTCACCCGTGCAGGGTTCGGGGCGTGCGGCGGGAAGACCTGCCGCATGCTGCTGGCCCGGATAGCGCGCGAGGAGGGCATCCCGCCCTCGGAGATCGAACCCCTTACTGAAAGGCCGCTGTTCGCCGAGACCCCGCTGGGGTTCTTCAGCGGGAGGTGCGGGGAATGAGCAGATCGTACGATGCAGTCGTGATCGGCGCCGGGAGTGTCGGCACCCCCTCGGCGATGTACCTCGCCTCGGCCGGGCTCAGCGTCCTCTGCCTCGACCGGAACGCCTCGGCCGGCCAGGGAAGCAACAAGTGCGCGATCGGCGGGATAAGGGCGACCCACAGCGAACCCTCCAAGGTGCGGCTCTGCCTCGACTCCATCTCGACCTTCAGCCGCTGGCGCGAGGAGGAGGGCGACGACATCGGCTGGCTCCGCGGGGGCTACACCTATGTCGCCTACGAGCAGAAGACCGCCGATCTGCTGAAGAGGATGCTGCCCGTCCAGCGCGCGGCGGGCCTCGACATCGACTGGGCCGGCCCGGAGACCATCGCAGCCATCGTGCCCGGCATCGCCCGCGAGGGGCTCCTGGGCGGGACCTGGTCGCCTGGCGACGGCAGCGCGAGCCCGATGGAGTCGGTCTACGCCTTCTTCCGGAAGGCCCGGAGGGCCGGAGCGGAGTTCCGCTTCGGCGAGGCCGTCACCGGCATGGAGGTCTCGGGCGGCAGGGTCGAGGCCGTGATCACCGGTTCGGGCCGGTATCCCTGCGGATGCGTCGTTAACTGCTCGGGTTCCCATGCCCGCGAGGTGGCGGGGATGGCGGGGGCGGAGGTCAGGGTCGACCCCGACTGCCACGAGGCAGGCGTCACCGAGGCGGTCGAGAGGTTCTTCACCCCCATGGTCGTGGACATCAGGAGGATCCCCGGCTCGGCCAACTACTACTTCTACCAGCACACGACGGGGCAGGTGGTGTTCTGCATCACGCCCGACCCGCCGATAACCGGCATCTGCACGCGCGAGACCTCGGAGTTCCTGCCCCTGGTGGCGCCCCGCATGGTGGGCCTGCTGCCCAGGCTCGCCAACCTGAAGGTCAGGCGCACCTGGAGGGGGACCTACCCGCAGACCCCCGACGGCTCGCCGCTGATCGGCAGGGTGGGCCCGGGGAACCATGTCGCCGCGCTGGGCATGTGCGGGCAGGGCTTCATGCTCGGCCCGGGAACCGGTGCGCTCGTGTCGCGGTTGATCACCGGGGCGCTGCGCCCGGGTGATTCGGAAGTTCTGACGGCACTCGACCCCGCACGGAGGTTCGGCGGGGAGGAGGCCCTGAAGTAGCTCCAGGACGGAGGGTGCGATGAGGATTGCTCTTGTCCTTCTCGCCGCCGGCATGGCGTTCGCGGCATCGGCCGAGACGTCGGTCTGCGGTACCGAGGAGCTTCTCCCGATCGGGTTCACCCCGGAGGAGCTGCTCAGGCTCGACGAGATAGGTACCTACAACTCCGCCACCCCGCCCCCCGGCGAGGGGGTCAGGAGCCCCGGCGAGTTCGAGCCGATGACCGGCGTCTTCATACGCTGGCCCCTCGGTATTCCGTACACCGTCATCGTCGACTTCTCGAACCACACGAAGGTCTGGGTGATATGCCAGTCGTCCGAGCAGGCGGGAGTGACCTCGGCGTTCACCTCCCAGGGCGTGAACATGGCGAACGTGGGCTTCGTCTTCGCCCCGACCAACTCGATCTGGGTGAGGGACTACGGCCCCTGGTTCCTGATGCTCGACGACGGCTCGGCCGGCATCTTCGACTTCGACTACAACAGGCCCAGGCCCGACGACGACAACTTCCCGATCGCCCTCGGCACCGCCTGGGACATGCCGGTCTACACCTCCGACATCATCCACACTGGCGGCAACTACATGTCCAGCGGCCTGGGAACGTCCATGTCATCGGCGCTCGTGATAGACGAGAACGGCGGCGACGAGGACTGGGTCGACTCGCAGATGCTGCTCTACTGCGGCGTCGACGACTATTTCACGCCCGAGGACCCGCAGGCCTCCTACATCGACCACATCGACTGCTGGGGCAAGCTGCTCTCGCCCGACAGGATCCTCATACTCCAGGTCCCCCCCTCCCACCAGGACTACGCGGCCCTCGAGGCGATGGCCGACCTGCTTTCGGGGATGCAGGGCCCGTACGGGACGCCCTACCAGGTGTTCCGCGTGTATTCGAGCGGGACGGAGGGCTACACCAACAGCATCATCATCAACGACAGGGTCTACGTCCCGACGTGGAACACGGGCAACGACGCCCCCGCCCTAGCGTCATACCAGGCCGCGCTGCCGGGATATGACATCGTCGGCTTCTACTACGGCGACTGGCTGAACACGGATGCGCTGCACTGCCGCGCCATGGGCGTCACCGACCCCGAGATGCTCTGGATCGACCACACGCCGGTGGCGGAGTACCAGACCGAGAACCTGCCCGTGGCGGTGAGCGCCTTCATCCGGTGCCACCCCTCGAACAGCCTCACGATGACCGCGCTCTACTACAGGTACGGCACGTCCGGCGCGTTCACGCAGGCGGCGATGACCCCGACGGGCGAGGACACCTATCAGGCCTCGATCCCCGGCGCCGCCGCGGGTACCGTGGTGCAGTACTACATAGCCGCAACCGACGATTCAGGGCGCTCGGAGGCCCATCCCAGGTTCGCCCCCGGCTCCTGGTTCGACACTTTCGTCTTCTCCGGAACCGGGATCGGGGGAGGCCCCGAGGCCGTCCCCGGGCTGTCCGTCCGGCGCTTCGGGCCGAATCCTTTCTCTTCGTCCGTTTCCATGGAGATGGCCGTGGCCGGGGGGACGCATGTCAGGATCGAGGTGCGCGACCTGGCCGGGCGCCTGGTCGAGACCGTCTTCGAGGGCGAGTCGGGCGCCTCTGCCCTGGACGTCACCTGGACCCCCGGGACCGGGGTGCCCGACGGCCTCTACATCCTGAGCATAGAGACCCCTTCGGGCTCCGCCTCCAGGATGGCCACCCTGCTCAGGTAGCGGATCCGGGCTGGCCGGCCGGGCGGGCCTTCCGCCCGGCCGGGAGCCGGGTGCAGATCGAAGGGAGTCTCCGATGCGGACTCTGCTGGTTCTCCTGGTCGCATCCGCAGCGGCGTCGAGCGGCGACGGGAGCTGGACCGTCTCCACACGGGCATGCATCGACGGCATCGACACCTACACGGCCGCGGACGAGATCGACTTCTACAGCGCCGTCTACATCTCAGGCTCGGTGTACAGAGCCGTCACCCCCATGTTCGGAGTGGAGCTCTCTGTGGCCAACGCCTCCCACGAGGTCGCAGGGGCGGACGGGGACAATCCCATGGGCTCGGTGGAGTTCCTGCCGGTGACCCTGGCGGTCCAGTGCAGGCCTCTGCCGAGGAGCGAGTTCGACGTGTACATCGGTGCGGGGGGCGGAGCCGTCCTCTTCTGGGAGAAGAGCGGCAGCCTGGATTCCCTCGACCTGCCCGCCTGCGTCACGCCTTCGGCGCAGCTCGGCGTCGACTGGAACCTGTCTCCCGACCTCGTACTCGGGCTAGGCGCGAGGTGGCTCTGGCTGGAGACCTGTCTGGAGGATGACGGTTTCCGGCTGATGGACATCTCGATGGATGTGATGGAGCTCTCCCTGGGGGTGGGGACGAGGCTCTGATCCCCCGTCAGACGTCGACGATGCCCAGGAAGAACCGCCTGATCTCCACGGGCTGATCCCCGTCGGGCTCCACCGTGATCGTGCTCGTCCTCTCCACCAGCTCGTCGGGCACCACGAAGACGGCCCGCGAGCCGGTGGGCCAGCTCCCGCCCAGGAGCTCGACCTCCCAGGTCAGCCAGAGCGCGCGCACCTCCTCGTGCGTCAGATCTCCGTCGGCCCATCCCTCGAGGATCGCGACCACCTCGTCGAACGAGTAGACGAAGGGCGAGGCCTGGGCGGCCATCGATACGTCGCCCCCGGGAGCAATGACGAAGTGCACGTCACCCGATCCGGCCCTCGTGAAGAGCAGCACCATCCCGGTCTCGGGGGTGTCCTCCTCCGCGCTGGCCACCGCGAAGCCCGCGAGCGGCGGCGGGAAGGATCCCTGCCTGATGGTGCCGGCGTAGTAGAGGAACCTTTCGCTGAAGCCGTCGTCCCTCGTCAGGTAGAGGGCGTCGCCCTCGCGCCACAGGGGCGCAGCCCACGCGAAGTCGGAATCCAGAGGAGCCGTACCGCTCCCGCACGACGGGTACCCGGCCGGTTCCTCTCGCGTCGCCGATATCTCCCAGCCGATGAAGGACCCGAGCCCGCGCAGGCCCGTCAGCGGACCCACCGCTGCATCGGGATCGGGATAGACGCAGTCGAGCAGACCCGGCGAGGCCACGGTCACCGTTCCCGTGAACTCGTCCCCGTGGAAGAACAGCACGGGCGCGCCCGTCTCCATCTCCCCGGGGTCGATCACTGCCGGAGCAGGGGCTACGGCCGAGGTCAGGACCTGGCCGTCCCAGGTCAGCACCCCCCACTCGTGGACCTCGATCCCGGCCGAGATGATCAGCGGGACGAGAAATACACCGGACATGGCACCTCCTATGGGAAACCCGCACCGACGCCGAGGCTGAAGAGCCAATCGTCGTGGAGGTCGCCCGAGACCCTCCGATAGGCTCCGGAGGAGACCGATACGAGCATGATGGAGATGATGGCCCTGGCGCCGACGAAGGTCGAGCCCCCGTCGTCCCACAGGTAGAGTGCGGACGGGCCTGTTCCAGCGGCTATGGGCGCCAGGATGGGGAGGAACTCCTTGTGGCCGACATTCAGCCCGAGTCCATCCCGGCCGCCAGAAACCGAGATGAAAGGCCCGGTCATCACCCAGAAGATCGACGACCTGTTGAAGTTGACCCCTATCTCGCCGCCCAGCCTGAGCGGCCAGGAATACTGGATCTGGGCGGTCCGCCAGGGAACAGCCGCACAGGCCTTGCCGCCTGTCTGGGCCAGGAAGCACACCACGCCCAGGAGGGCCGGCTTCCAGTACAAACGCCGCCTCCTTCCGAAATGGATTCGCAATGATGACGAACCCTCGGCGCCATGTCACCGATGCCGGGCCTGCACCGTGTTGCCGACACCAGGCCGGACTTCCGGACGCATCGGATCGGTTCTTCGTTGACCATCGCGCGGTAAGCGCAGATACTCCGGTATGGAAGAATTCGATGCACTGACACCAGCCGGGAGGAGGAGGCGGCTCTTCGCCCTTGCGAAGCTTGCCCTGTCGCACTACGAGCTGCATGACCCGGCGATCGAGTTCCATGCCGCCGTTACGAACCTCCATTACCGGGTGACGACCCGTGACGGCCGACGCCTCATGCTCCGGCTGGGCCATCCATCCTGGCGCACTCTGGACGATCTCGTTTCCGAGGCGATGTGGCTCGAGGCGCTCGCCAGGGATACCGATGTCGGCGCACCGGAAGTGATCCGCACGCGCGAAGGCCTCCCGGTCTTCGAACTCCGGACCGACGGGGTGCCGGAACCGAGGCACGTCACCCTGATGACACGGGTTCCCGGCAGGATTCTCGGCAGGCACCTGTCGGAGGCCAGCATCGCGAAGATGGGTCTCCTGTTCGCCGGGCTGCACATCCACGGCAAGTCCTGGATGCCTCCTGCCGGCTTCACGACGAAGCGCTTCGAGCACTGGCTGTCACGCGGCGAGCCGAACCTGCTGCTCGACGAGGCGAATCTCGCCCGGCTCCCGAAAGACAGCCGCGAGGCCGTCCTGAGGATGAACAGTCTCGTCGAGAGGGCCTACGACCGGATCGACCGGGCCGACCTCAGGGTGATCCACTGCGACCTGTGGCACGACAACATCAAACTGCACCACGGAAGGCTGCATCCGTTCGACTTCGAGGACACCGTCAACGGGTTCCGCAGCCACGACATCGCGATGGCCATGCTGGACCTGCTGGAGGCGACCGGCGACGAAAGGTACGCCGTCCTGCTCGCGGCCTTCCGGCGGGGTTACGAATACCTGCTGGACTGGCCGGAGGACCCCATCGAACCGTTCCAGATCGGCCGGATCCTCTGGAAGCTGAACTACATCGCAAGGTTCCACGGCCGGTGGTTCGAGAAGGCGGTCGCAAGGCACATGGGGGTGCTCTCGACCTTCGAGAGGACCGGGAGGGTGGTTAGGCCCCCGACGGACTGATCCGATCCAGCCATCCTGAATCCCCGACGGATTGTCGGAAGTGTACTCCTTCCGGACGATGCCATATGTTTTCCCCGGCATGAAGGTTGCGGATGCCGCCAGGAGAGGCCTCCGCGGCTGGAACCGGGAGGTGGCCGGGATGGGATCTATTGCTGCATTGATCCTCGCAACCGCCGTCACCCAGGCATCAGGCGGCAGCTTCAGGCTCGAACACCGGCTCTACGTGCCCAGCTCTTATGGCACGCTGAGCTACGACGACGGTTCCGCAGGCTGGCTGTCATGGAACGGGCAGTGGAGGGGAGTGTGGTTCAACACCACGGATTTCGGAATACCGGGACCGTGGCCGGCAGAAAACTCGGAGTACTGGTTCTACCACCACTCGAGCTACCCATGGGATACATCGTCGTTCTACTCTGAGATCTACAACGGCGACTCCTCCGGCCCGGCCGCCCAGCTTGACCAGACATCCGTCACCGCCACCCACTATGGCGCGGTGTACGCCTGTTATGCCTCCCCCATCGTCTGCGAGGAGCAGTTCTGGATCCTGGAAAACTCCGAGATGTCCGGCGGAGGCTGGCCATCCATCCTGAGCGACTCTTCGCCGCCACCCGTCTGTCACAGCTTCTACGGCGGGCCGGGCGGCTGGATGCCGTGGACGCTGGGCGACTTCTTCATCAGATCCAGCGGGGGCGGTTCCCTGGCCTGCGCCACCTGGGCTGAGATCAAGACGCTGTTCGACTCGAGGGGGGAGATGGTACCATGATGCGGATCGTCCATTCTGCCGGAGGGAACCTGTGATGACTTTCCCGATTCTAGTCCTCGCCGCCGTGTCGACAGTGGCAGTCGAGATCGTCGAACCGGCCGACGGTGCCACCTTCGCCGGCGACTGGCTGACGCTCCGTACGCTGGTTGGGAACGACGACGTTCTGCCCGACTCGGTCACGTTCTCGCTGAACGGGGAGCCCTTCGTCCCCGTGCCCAGGCTGAGCACGGACTGGCCAACCTACATGCAGAGCAACGTGCATCACGGCTTCTCGGAATCGCCCGCGCCCATGACGAACCAGGTTCTCTGGACGGCGCCGGTGACGGGCGGCATGCACGAGTTCGTGAACCCGATCGTGGTGGACGGCGTTGTCTATTACTCGTCCACCGAGGGGATGACTCTCTACGCCCTGGATGCCGCGACGGGGGACGTCATCTGGAGCTATCCGACCGCGGGTTCGGACGATCCGCCGTCTTATGTCGACGGGAGGCTGTACCTTTCGTCGGACTCCCTCTACTGCATCGACGCTCTGACAGGCACGAGGATCTGGACCTATCCAGGGGCAGTGAACGACGGCGGCACGCCATGCGTGATGGACGGGAGAGTGGCTTGCGCGACGGCGGTCTATAACCCCGACTTTGATGCAACCGTGTACTGTCTATCCGTGGAGAACGGGCAGGTGCTATGGAGCAGGGATCTGGACGGGTGTATAGGCAACTGCATCGCCGGGTGGAACGGCATGTTCTTCGTGGGGACCGAACAGGACGGCGGTCTGCTGTGCGCCCTCGAAGCCTCGACTGGAGACGTTATCTGGTCGAACTCGACGGTCGAGGACGGCTATCATGATACCTCGCCCGTGATCGTCGACGGGAAGATCTACATCGGAGGGATGGACGGGGCGGTACACAGGTTCGACGCCGTGACGGGCGCTCTGGAGTGGACGACACCGCTCGGCGGGTACCCCGTCGAACCCACGCCTGCCGTGTTCGAAAACACCGTGATCTGCGGATACGTCGCACCGCCCCCCGACCCGGGAGTGCTGGCCGCCCTGGACATGTCCGACGGATCCATCATCTGGTCGATCCCTGCATCCATCCACGGTTCGCCTGCTGTGGCCGACGGTGTTGTCTTCTGGGGAGGCTTCGGGGAGGAATACGGCTTGATAAACGCCGCCGACGCCTCCACGGGCGAGATGATCTGGAGCTACGACCCTAACCCCGGGTACATGGGCCTCCAGTCCACCCCGGCCATCACCGACGGCGTGATGTACTTCGCCTCCACGGACTACAACCTCTACGCGTTCGGCACCGGCCTGAAGTGGACCTACAGGGACGACCTGTACGCGGATGTCGGCCCGAACGGGCTCATCGTCGACTCCTGGTCGGGGGGCGCCGTGGTCGCGAGCGACACGGCGAGCTTCACCGTGACTCAGACCGGGACAGGGCCGGGCGGAGATGAGATCCCCGGCCTGTCGGCCGCGCCCAACCCGTTCTCCTCCTCGACTACGATCTCCTTCGAGATGCCCGCTTCCGGGTACTCGACCCTCGAGGTCTTCGATCTGGCGGGGCGCCTCGTCGACACTCTCGCGAGCGGATATCTCGGGGCCGGGTCCCACTCCGCCGTCTGGGGAGGCAGTGATGATCACGGCGCTCCGGTGCCGCCGGGATGCTACTTCGTGACATGGCGGAATGGACGATCGGAGGCATCTCTGCGGATCCTCCTCCTGCCGTGACTGCCAATACCGCTGGAGGATGGATGGGTGATACCGGCCGGGAGATGACCGCGACCGACCAAGAATGGTTCCGCGACAGGGAGTACTGGTCCGCGAACCGCAGGTTCATCTGGAGCGACAGGCTGATCGGTTCCTCGGTCGAAGCCGCGGCCAGGATGATCTCCCTTCTCGCACTCGAGCCGGGGGCATCGGTTCTGGACCTCGCCTGCGGGTTCGGGAGGCACTCGCTCGAACTCGCCGCGAAAGGCTGTCGCGTCACGGGAGTCGACCTCAACCCCGACCTCATCGAAGAGGCCGTCGCATCGGCATCCTCCCGCGGGCTGGATGCGAGGTTCGTCTGCGATGACATGAGGCACTACGTCGAGCCGGAAGCGTTCGACAGCATCATCTGCATGTACAACTCCTTCGGCTACTTCGCCGACCCCGCGGACGACAGGCTCGTGCTGGAGAACTGCCTCCGGTCACTCGCGCCTGGCGGAAGCCTGCTCCTCGCGGTGACTCCGAGGGAGGTCGTGAAGAGATACTGTCCCTCCGGGAGTTCGAGGAACTGGCGCGAGGACCCCGACGGGAGCATCCTGCTGGAGGAGGCGACGGTGGACGAGGCCTGGGCCTGGAGCTCCTCACGCTGGATCCTCCTCCGGGGGGCGGAGCGCCGGGAGTACGGCTACGGAATGAGGCTGTACGGAGCAACCGAGATGCGCGACCTGCTGGCCTCCGTCGGGTTCACCGACATGAGGCTCCTCGACGGCCTCGCCGGCAGACCATTCGGCGACGAGTCACATGTGCTCGTCGTAGTGGCTCGGAAGCCACCCGCTCCGGACTGACACATCACGACCCGCCTGGCCGATCCGTCTCTCCCTCCCTCGACCATGTGATCCCGTTTCGACATTCTTCCGCAGAACCGAGGAATACCTGATGGAGGAGACGATGGAACAACGCTTCGATGCCCCGTGCGGGCTCTACTGCGGCGCATGCCCCACTATACACGCCGGGCGGAAGGGGACCCTGGCTGATCTGGCCAAGAGCTGGGAGATGGATCCCGCCGATCTGGTCTGCCGTGGCTGCCTGTCGGATACGACGGCAGTCTTCTGCCGCGACTGCGATTTCAGATCGTGCACGAAGGCGAAGGGGATCGGGAATTGCTCCGAGTGCGACACGTTCCCCTGCGAGAAGCTGGTCAAGTTCCGCAACGACGATGCCCCGCACCACTCGGTGGTGCTCTCCAACCTCGGGCGCATACGAGAGATCGGCCTCGAGAGCTGGCTCGAGGAGCAGCGGGTGCGGTGGTCCTGCCCCTCCTGCGGGGAGCCCTTCGCCTGGTACGACGCTAAGTGCCCGAAGTGCGGCTCAGACCTGTTCGACTGCAGGGCGGAGGAGAAGACGCTCAAGGGATAGCAGGCATGCCGAAGGTGCTCCCGGTCTGCCTCGCGACGGCATGGATCGGACAGGCCGGCCCGGGCGGGCGTGCCTTCAGCGCCGGATCTCTTCGATCCTGGCTCTGACGATCCTGCGGACCAGTTCGTCGGGTAGTGGATTCCAGGGCTGGAACCGTATCGTGCCCTTGCTCGTGTCGAATCCATCCAGGTCGCCCGCGAAGGCCGAGACGATGCCGCCGCTCATGGGGTATAGAGCCAGGTGGCCGCTGCGCGCCGCAAAGGCTACAAGCACCAGCCTCCCGAACCGGAACGCCGGCATGCCGTAGCTGAAGCACTCCTGCGCGCCCGGTGCCTCCTCGAGGATGATCCGGCGAAGCCTCTCCAGCGTCGCAGCCCTGTCGGCAGGCAGACCGGCAAGGTACTCGTCGATCGTCGCAGCGTTCACATGCTTCATCGGTGCTCCAGCCTCCAGTCAGGCTGGTCGCGATAACGGCATTATCGTACCGGCCGGGAATTGCACACGGGAGTACGGGTGCGGAGTGTCACGATACCTCGTGCGGCGGGGGAAATGGTACTGCTACAGCTTCGAGGGCTCCAGGACGAAGTCGGAACCTTCGGACAGCGCCGAGAGGAGAGCGCTGAGCTTGGCGACCGAAGGCATCGCCCGACCCTGTTCGTATCTGGCGTATGAGTTGAGCGATCTGGCACCGAGCCTCCCGGCCATCTGCTCGAGTGTCAGTCTGTGGATCGCACGCTGCCGGCGGAGCAGGAGCGCAACCAGTTCGCTCTCGCTCTCGGAGCTGATCTCGAAGTATTCGTCGGTGCCGTGATGAATGGTTATCTCGAAGCCATCGCGGTCGATCAGGCATTCCACCGCATCCGCGATCATCTCGAATGCCTCGGGTCTGGTTCTGCCCTGGGTCACGACCCCCAGCATCGGCACCTCGACAGCCCAATACCTTCCTGATTTGAAGATACGTCCGGCAAGTCTCATCGTTTCCCATCTCAGGCCTGTTTCAGGATCTCTTTCGCCGTGTACTCGTTGATCTCGACGTGCCGTGGCACCGGGATCTCGAACTCACCCTTCGACCAGATGTCGTGTCTGCTCCCATGCCTGAGCAGAATCCAGCCGAGTTCCCGGAGCCTCCTCTCGAGATCGGCCCGCTTCATCACCGAACTTTACACAGAAAGGTGTAAAATGTCAAGAAGCGATCGACGGGAGTCTCTATCTCTCTTGGAGCGGGCATCCGGCCTCCGACCGGCTGCGGGCCGTTCACGGCATTGTAGCTCATGCGCCGGAACGGCGCAAGATTATACCGGGGTGGAGTGGTGTGAGTCTCTCGCGCCAGGATCTTGGGAACGGTATCAGGACAATCCCAGCAGATCGCAGTCGGTCAGGAGAGTCGCTGAGAGGCAAGGATCTGATACGCGAAGCATGGTGTCCAGAGGGGAAGACGGAGTGTTCGACAGGAGTTGTTGAGAAGCATGGATCTGATTCGTGAGATGTGGAAGCAGGCCTTCGCGTGGACGGCGTTCACCGATGCGGCCGGGTGTGCGCGCGAGGTGGTGCGGCGCTCCGGTGACGGCGAGCCCGGCGACGGCCTCGTCATGAGGATGCTGGTGCAGGGCATGATAGCCTCATATGCCATGCCATTCCGGCAGAGGAAACCCGTCAGGCTGGGTGAGGAGATCGTCGATCCCGGGCGGGTCGCGCTCCACAGGAGGCTGCTCGGGCTGCGCGACAGGGCGGTCATCCACCGCGATCCGGCCGCAGGCGAGGGTTTCGACAACTCGGTCGAGATGGCCTTCGACCGGGGCGCCTGGCGCCCGCTCGCACCCGGGCCGCTGATGAGCCCTTTCGAGTGCGGGGAGACGGCCTCGCTGGCGGAAGACCTTGCGGCCGAATGCGCACGGAGGCTCGACGAACTGACAGAGGCGGTGGGCCGGTTCCGCGACCTGACTCCCGGCGCCATCGAGGTGAGGCCCGTGCAGGAGGGCGGCCGGGTCCGGTACGCCATATCCAGGACGGCGCCGCGTTCTCGGCGGCCTGGCGCCACCTGAACCACGGGGGCGTGATGGATCGTGACCCCCGATGCCACGAGGCAGGGCTTCGTCCAGAACTCCACCTCCGCAACTCCCGCCTCCGTCCCAGAGGGCATGCCGGGCTACTCCCACTCCTCCTCGAAGGTGTGGCGTCGGGAAGCCTTCACCGCGCCCCGCCGCCTCTTCCTCTTGGCCCGCACGGCCCTGGCCGAGGCAGGCAGGCCCGTGACGACCACCCGCTCGGGAGGGGGCGGCTCGAGTGCCCTGTCGACGATCTCCTGGAGCTTCCTGAGGGCGAGCGCCCGGTTCATGCCCTGGGTGCGGTGGGTGTCCGCCTCGACCACGATCACGGACTCCCCGTCGCGCGTACGGGTCGCCACGGCCGAGAGGAGTGCCTTCTGCCCGTCGGTGAGGAAGCTCGACCGTGCGTAGTCGTACACGAGCCTCACCGCCGTGTTCACCTTGTTGACGTTCTGCCCGCCGGGCCCGCCGGTCCTGCCGAAGCGGAACCTCAGGTCGTCGGGGTGTATCTCGAGGGGCATTGCTGGATCTCCCGCGCGCTTCCCGTGAAAGCTGGACTATCGGACGGCTTCCGGGGGTATATTCCGGATCAGTCTCCATGTCCAGCGGGCTAGGCCCTCGGAGCGGAGGAAGATGATCAGGCACGTCGTGATGTGGAAGGTGAGGGAGAGCGGCGATCCGGGAACCGGCCCGGTGAACGCGCTCCGCGTGAAGCGGGCCCTCGAGTCCCTGAACGGGAGGATACCCGGGCTCAAGCGGCTCGAGGTCGGGGTCGCGACCGCTGCCTCGGCCGACTCTTCCGAGATCGTGCTCCTCTCCGAGTTCGATTCGGCGAAGGCGCTCGAGGTCTACAGGGAGCACCCGGCCCACATGGCCGTGGTGCCGATCGTGAGGTCGGTTTGCACAGACAGGCGGAGCGTCGACTACGAGGCCGACTAGGACAGGGCCCCGCACGCTCCTGACGGGAGGCGGATTGGCAAGGATCATCTTGGCGCTCGCCGTCGCCGGGCTGGCCGCGCAGGCGTCGGCGTCCTCGCTCGCCATCACCAACACCACAGGCGGATGGGACATGATGTCCGTGTACATCTCCCCGTTCGGTGCGGCCGGCTGGGGTGAGAACAGGCTCGGCGACTCGACCCTCACCGAGGGGGAGACCCTCTCCATCGAGCTGCCCACAGGCATCTACAGCATCAGGCTGATCGACGAGGACGGGGACACCTACACCCGCATGAACTCCCCGGTCATGGGCTCGGTGGAATGGGCGGTGACCCTCGACGATCTCGACGCCGCCCAGGCCTACTCGACAGGCGGTTGAGGCTGATCCAGGGCTCCCGTGGGGAGCCCCTGCGCAATCGATCGTGAAAGTGAGGGCCATGCGGCCGGAAGGGGAGGGATGACGTGCTGAAGGAGTTCCGCGACTTCGCCATGAAGGGCAACGTGCTCGACCTGGCTGTGGCGGTGATCATCGGTGCGGCCTTCGGAGCCATCGTGTCGTCGGCGGTCGAGGACGTCATCATGCCCCCCATCGGGCTCGTGGTGGGCGGCATGGACTTCTCCGACCTCTCGCTGACGATCGGCTCGAAGCCGGCCGCCGAGGCGGGCATGCCCCCCGTCCCCGTCACGATCAACTACGGGATCTTCATCAACAAGCTGGTCAACTTCCTGATCATCGCGTTCGTGCTGTTCCTCCTCGTCAGGTCCGTGACGAAGCTGACGAAGAAGAAGGAGGCGGCCCCGGCGGCCCCGGCGGAGCCTCCGGCCGACGTGAAGCTGCTGACGGAGATCCGCGACCTGCTCAGGCAGAACCGCTAGTACCGAAGTACATCGGGCGAGGGGCCTCCCGCGGGAGGCCCCTCCATCATTCAGGCGCCATTCCGGAGACCCGGACCCGGATGACCCGGTTCCTGCGTCAGACCTCCACCAGTTCGTACCGGCGGGAGCCGAGGCCGAGCATCTGCGCGGCGGCGAGCTGGGCCGTGCCGTCGATGCCGGGCCTGAAGGCCGCGAACTTGTCGACCCCGCGCCCGGCGGAAGGCACCGGGGAACCCTTCGCAGCAGGAGCCTCGGTGACGAGATCCAGGCAGGCCTGGTCGAGCGCCACCGGGTCCTTCGAGGCCAGGATGCCGATGTCGTCCACGAGAAGGCCGTCCTGATCCTCCAGGCAGTCGCAGTCGCCGCTGACCCCCGTCACGAAACTGACGTACACGGGGATGCGGCATGAGGAGACGACAGCCACGGCGTACTCGGTCATCCTGCTGACGAAAACCCCGTTGTCCTGGCTCCAGTCGACTCCTATCGCTCCCTTCGGACAGCGCTGGATGCACTCGCCGCAGCCGATGCACCTCGTGGCCGAGATCTCCGCCGGGCCCGAGGGCATTGAGATCGCCCCGGCGGGGCAGTGCGCCATGCACATGCCGCACTTCACGCATTTCGACGGCCTCACCGACGGCTTCACGGGCGAGTGCTGGTAGAGCTTCCCGCCCCGCGACGCGCAGCCCATCCCGAGATTCTTGATCGCTCCGCCGAAGCCGGTCAGCAGGTGGCCCTTGAAGTGGCTTATCACGATCATGGCGTCGGCCTCCGTGATCAGCCTGGCGATCCTGGCCGAGGTGCCTTCGCAGCAGGACGGGAGCTTCACCGACACCTCGTCGGTGCCGCGCAGGCCGTCGGCGATGATGAAGGGGGGCGTCGCCGGCAGCCCGAACCCGTGCTCCTGCGCGAGTTCGAGGTAGGCGGGGGCCGTCAGCCTCCTTCCCCTGTAGAGCACCGTGGTATCGGTGAGGAAGGTCCTTCCCCGGGGCAGCCCCAGGGCCTCGACCACGGCGTTCACCTTCGAGGGCTGGACGAACCTGGTGTTGCCCGCCTCTCCGGCATGGATCTTCACGGAATAGAGTTCGGTGCCCCCGTCGACGCCCGGGGCGAAGCCGGACAGGAGCGCCTTCATGGCAGCCCGTCCGCAATCGGTCGTCCTCGTCAGGAATACTTCGGACATGCCCACCTCCAGGGAGTGGAGTTATAACCCATCCGGGCGGGTCCGTGCACCGCCTCCACCGGGTTGTATCGATTCCGGGCGACCTGATATGCTTTCGCCATGAGCGCAGGCGATCTCGTGTGGGTGGAACTGGATGCCGGCGCGCCGGGGCACAACCTCGGCGAGCTCCGGCGGGCCGCCGGGGGCAGCCCCCTCGTGTGCGCGGTGGTGAAGAGCAACGCATACGGCCACGGGCTGGCCGGGATGGTCGGGCTCATCCCCGGGGCCGACTGGCTGGGCGTCAACTCCATCGACGAGGGCATCGCACTGCGCAGGCTTGGTGAGGACCGGCCCGTGCTCGTGCTCGGGCACGTCCCCCTGGGAAGGCTTCACGAGGCGCTTGCGGAAGACCTCCGCCTGACCGTCTACAATTTCGAGACGCTCGACGCCCTGCGTGCCTGCGCCTCACCCGGCACGCCGGCGAGGCTGCATCTCAAGGTCGAGACAGGCACGGGGAGGCAGGGCATCCATCCCGGGCGGGCCGCCGAGTTCGCCGCCAGTGCCCGCTCCATCCCCGGCGTCGAGCTGGAGGGGCTCTCGACACACTTCGCGAACATCGAGGACACCCTCAACCATTCGTACGCCGAGTCGCAGCTCGACGTATTCGGCAGGGTGCTCGAGAGCTTCGGGCCGGACAGGCCGCGGGTGGTCCACACTGCCTGCACCGCAGCGGCCATCCTCTTCCCAGAGACATCGTTCGACATGATCCGGGCCGGCATAGGACTGTACGGCCTCTGGCCGTCGCGCGAGACGTTCCTCTCGGCCGGCCTGTCGGGCCGCCCGGTGCCGGACCTCAGGCCGGTGCTCGCCTGGAAGACCCGAATAGTCCAGCTAAAGGAGATGCCTTCGGGGAGCTTCATCGGGTACGGCTGCAGCTACCGCACCACGAGGACGAGCCGCATCGCCGTGCTGCCGGTTGGCTATTACGACGGCTACGACAGGGCGCTCGGGAACGCCGCACACGTGCTCGTGCGCGGCATGCGGGCCCCGGTGGTCGGGCGCATCTGCATGAACCTGTGCATGGCCGACGTCACCGACGTTCCAGGAGCAGCCCTCGAGGACGAGGTGGTCCTGCTCGGTCGCGACGGCGACGAGTGCGTCCCGGCCGAGATGCTGGCCTCCTGGGCCGGCACCATCAACTACGAGGTCGTGGCCAGGATAAACCCCCTGCTCCCCAGGAGGATAGTGAGCGCCGGAAGCGGGCCGGAGAGTGCCCGCGGGGAGGTGTCCTGATGTACGTCGACGTTCTGGGCGCCGATGGCGGGAAACACTCCGGGAGCTCCCTCGTGGCCATGAAGGTCGGCCCGTCGCTGCTGATCGACGCCGGTTCCGCGGCCAGCCTTCGCGACGACGAGCAGCGGACGATCGAGGTGGTCCTCCTCACGCACGCACACCTCGACCACATCCTCGAGCTCGGTTTCGTGGCCGACGCCGCAGCCAGCCTGAGGGACGCGCCCCTGCGCGTGCTGGGCAGCCACGCGGCGCTCCAGGCCGTCAGGACCCATTACATGAACGACCTGGTCTGGCCCGACTTCAGCCGGATCAGGACCACCCACGGGCCGGCCATAGTCTACGAGACGATAGAGGACCGCGTGTGGATGGACCTTCCGGGAGGGCTCTCGGCCATGCCCGTGCCCGTGAACCACGGGGCGGGGGCCAGGGGCTTCCTGCTGAGATCCCCCGGCGGGCGGGCCGCGATCTACACCGGCGACACGGGCCCCTCCACCGAGATCTGGGAGAGGGCGCGCGAGCTCCCCGACATAGCCATGATCATCGCCGAGGTGTCGTTCCCCGACTCGATGACCGACCTCGCGATCGCCAGCGACCACCTCACCCCGGGCCTGCTCGAGCGCGAACTGCGGGTGCTGGACCGGCCGGGGGCGCCCATTTACGCTTTCCACCTGAAGCCGTGGTACAGGCAGGAGATAGACCGGGACCTCTCGCGGCGCCTCGGGGACAGGGCCGTCCTCCTCATGCGCGGCGACCGCCTCGAGTTCTGATGGCCTCCACTTCCGAAGGGAACGCAGCCGGGAACGGCATCTGCGGCGGGCCCCTCAACGGGCTCGACCTCCTCGAGCCCCTCGACATCCCCGGGCGCAGGGTGGCCCTGCTGTCGCATTACGCCGCCGTCGACAGGCGCTGCAGGACGGCCGCCGAAGTCCTCCACGGCATGCCGGGGATCGAGCTGGCGGCGATCCTGGGCCCGCAGCACGGGTTCTGGGGGCAGACCCAGGACAACATGATCGAGTGGTCCACTCATCCCCATCCGTACTGGGGCATCCCGGTCCACAGCCTGTACGGCGAGAGCCGCGAGCCCTCCCCCGGCATGCTCGCAGGGATCGACTGCGTCGTGGTGGACCTCCAGGATGTCGGTTCGAGGTACTACACCTACGTCTACGCGATGGCGCTGACCATGAGGTGCGCCGCGCGCTCGGGCATCCCCGTGCTGGTGCTGGACAGGTTCAATCCGGCCGGGCTCACGCGGGTGGAAGGCCCGGTGCAGGACGGCGACATGCTTTCGTACGTGGGAATGTATCCCCTGCCGGTGAGGCACGGCATGTCGACAGGCGAGCTCGCGCGGCACTTCGCGGCCCTCGAAGGCCTTCCGGAGCCCCTGGTGAAGAAGTTCTCCACATCCTGCCTGGAGGGATTCCCCGCTGGGTATCCCTGGGTCCATCCCTCCCCCAACATGCCCACTCCCGCCACGGCCCTGGTCTACCCGGGAATGTGCCTTCTGGAGGCCACGAACCTGTCCGAGGGAAGGGGCACCTGCAGGCCGTTCGAGGTGTTCGGCGCCCCGTGGCTCGACGAGGATGTGGTCTGCGGCGCTCTGAACGGCTCCGAAGCCCTCGCGGGGGCCGTGCTGTCGCCTCACCGGTTCGTCCCCACCTTCTCGAAGCACGCGGGGGGGACCTGCAGGGGCGCGATCCTCACCGTGACCGACCGGGATGCGTTCCGCCCGTTCGCCGCCGGATTGGCTATACTCGCCGTGTGCTTCCGGAGCGGGGAGACGGGCTGGCGCCCGCCGCCGTACGAATACGTCTACGACCGGATGCCTGTGGACATACTCTCGGGTTCCCCGCGGTACCGGGCGGCGGTGGAGGCAGGCGACGCGGCTCTGCTCGCCGGCATGGCCGGGGCGGATGTCCCCGCCCACGTGCGCGCCGTCGGCGCGAGCCTCCTTTACGACAGGAGTTTCAGGATTTGAGGATAGGTGTTCTGGCCGACGTCCACGGCAACCTGCCGGCGCTCCAGAGCGCCTGGCGGGCCCTGCTGCTCGAATCTCCCGACATGGTGGTGAACCTGGGCGACCTGGTGCACTTCGGCCCCTGCCCGGAGGAGTGCGTTTCCTTCGCCAGGGAGCACGAAGTCGAGTCGATCCAGGGCAACTGCGACAGGGCCGTGGCAAGGCGCAGGGACAGCACGGGCGACGAGTTCGTGAACTCCCACTGGGAGAGGCTTGCCGACGAAGTGCTGGCATGGACGAGGGAGCGCGTCTCGAGGGGGGCCTCCTCCTGGCTCAGGAGCCTCCCGGATGAGTTCCGGCTCGACGTGGAGGGCAGGAGGATGCTCTTCACGCACGGGCTGCCGGGGAACGTCGCCGGATCCCTGCCACCCTCGGCGGCCGACGAGGTCTACGACCTCCAGCTCTCCAGGAACGGCTGTGACGTGCTCGTCGTGGGGCACACCCACGAGCCGCAGGTGGTGACGAGGCCGGGAGGCTGGATCCTCAACCCCGGTAGCGTGGGCGCGGGCACCCTCCCCTCTGCTGCCTCCGCCATGGTGATCGATGTATCGCGGAAGGCGGGCCTGTCTGCATTCTGGCTGGCGACCCGTTACGATTTCGCATCCTATCGGGAGTCCTCGAGGGTTTCCGGACTCCCCGAGATGTTCACCAGGGCCGTCGAGCTCGGAAGGGACCCGAGGGGCGGCTGGCATACGTGCGATACGACATGGAGGCAGAGATGGGCCGAACGATGATCGAGAAGATCCTCTCAGCCCACGGCGCCGGGGACTGCCGGCCCGGCGACGAGGTCTGGATCGGGATCGACAGCAGGACCGCGAGGGATTTCGCCGGAGCGAGCGTCGTCGCGAACGTGGAGAAGAACGGCGGGGCCAGGCCGGTCGCCGATCCTTCGAAGACCTTCTTCACCTTCGACTGCAACGTGCCGGCCAACACGATCCCCTACGCCGACAACCAGCAGACGATCCGCAACTTCGCGAGGAAGCACGGCCTGAAGGTCTTCGACGTCGATGCCGGGATCGGCTCCCACGTAGTGATAGAGAACAGGATCGCAAGGCCGGGCTCCACCACCGTGGGCACCGACAGCCACCTCAACATCATGGGAGCCATAGGCGCCTTCGGGCAGGGCATGGGAGACGTGGACATCGCCTTCTCGTTCGTTTCCGGGAAGGTCTGGTTCGAGGTCCCGCATTCCGTGAAGGTCGTGCTCGAGGGCATGCCGTCGCCCGGCGCCGAGGCCAAGGACGTGGCGCTGTCCATGCTCGGCAGGTTCAACCACCACGAGCTCCTCGGGAAGTCCGTCGAGGTGACCGGCCCCTGGCTCGAGGCGGCTTCGCTCTCGGACTGCATCACGCTCGCGAGCCTGGCCACCGAGATGGGCGCCGTGACGATCCTCCTGCCGCCGAATCCCAGCGTCCTGGGCTTCTTCGGGATGACCGAGGCGGAGGCGGTCTATGCCGATTTCGACGCGGTCTACGAGAAGGAGTACATGCTCTCGATCGAGGGCCTGAAGCCTCTCGTGGCCGCCCCGCCCAACCCCAACAACGTCCATCCCGCAGACCAGTTCCAGGACGTGCGGATCGACGGCGCCTTCATCGGGAGCTGCACGAACGGCACCCTCGACGACATGAGGCTCGCCGCGAAGCTCCTCAAGGGCAGGAAGGTGGCCCCCGGCGTCATGCTGAAGGTCGTCCCCGCGACCAGGGCCGTATGGAGGACGATGATGGAGGAGGGGATGATCTCCGACATCTTCGAGGCCGGCGGGATCATAAGCAACCCTGGCTGCGGCGGGTGCGCCTCGGGCCAGATCGGGATGACCGGCAGGGGCGAGATCCAGGTGAGCACGTCGAACCGCAACTTCACCGGCAAGCAGGGGGCCGGGGACACGTACCTGGCCGGCGTGGGCACCGCGGTGGCGTCCGCCGTTCTGGGCCGGATAGCGTCCGTCGGCGAACTCGGGGGTAACTGAGATGGGTGATCGTCCGACCAGGCTCACCGGGCGCCTGTGGGTGCTCCAGCGCGACGGCGCTCTCATCGGTGACATCGACACCGACATGATCTACCACAACGCCCATCTCGCCGTCACCGACGTGTCGAAGATGGGCCAGTTCGCGTTCGGCAACCTCAAGGGCTTCGAGGATTTCGCCGCGAAGGCTGCTCCTGGTGACATGGTCCTCGCCGGCGACAACTTCGGCTCCGGGAGCTCGAGGCAGCATGCCGTCGACTGCTTCAAGGCCCTCGGCGTGCAGGCGGTTCTGGCCAGGTCGTTCGGCGCGATCTACAAGAGGAACGGCATCAACAGCGCGCTGCCCCTAGTGGAGCTTCCGGGCCTCCCCGAAGGTGTGTTCGACCACCTCTCGGAAGTCACCGTGGACCTCGGCACCGGCCTGGTGGAGGGCGCCGGGGGGCCGTTCCAGGGCAGGCCGCTGAGCGGCGTGGCGAGGGACATCTACTTGTCGGGCGGGCTGTTCGAGTACGCCAGGGGGGAGTAGGCCGGGCTAGTCGAGCATGGCCCCGTGGGCCGTGTTCAGCCTTGCGAGATCCAGTTCCACGATCAGCATGGAGTCCGAACCGGTCCAGGACGGGAGCCCGATGCGCAGCAGCGGGCTCCCGTCGTCCATCCAGATCACGAAGCTCTGCGGGTCGAGCCAGTGGCCCCTCGACCAGAGCCAGATGTCCAGGTCGGCGGACGATGGAGCGTCGAGCGCGGCCCTGAGCTCCTCGGTGAAGACCGAGTCGATCTGGACCACGGATTCAAGGTCGAGCGGCACGCCCGAGAGCAGCCAGGTCCTGAGAGCCTCGTAGGACGAGGTCAGCCTCCCGTCCCTGTCGGACCTGACGGTGATCCTGCCGCCGATGTACGACTCGGTGCACGCGAGGATGCGGAGCGTGCGGGTCTCCTCCGACTCGGTCGATCCCGCGGCCCTGGCCGATGCGAGAGCCTGTGCCGGGAGATCGGCTATCCAGGCTATCGTGTCCGCCCCTGCCTCCGACACCATCCGCAGGCCGTCCACCGAGTAGCAGTGGCTCTCCCCGCCGCCTGACCATGACGAATCGGCCGATACCACCTCGAGCACGACGCGGGCCGAGAGCGATACCGACCTGGTGCCGGCCCCGTCGGCCGAGAAGTAGGGGAGCCCCGGCCTGGAAAGGGCGGAAGCGAGGACCAGCCCCGCGATCGCCTGCATCAGTCCGCCCCCGTCATGAGACCGCTCTCCCTGAAGCTCAGGACCTCCGTGCCCGCGACGATGAAGTGGTCGAGCACCCGGAACCCGAGGCTCCTGCCCAGTTCGGAGAGCCTCGCCGTCAGGGCCCTGTCCTCGCGGCTGGCCTCGGCCCTGCCGCCGGGATGGTTGTGCACCAGGATGACCGAAGTGGCGTTCAGGGCTATTACCTTCTCCACCAGGTTCCTCGGGTGCACCGATGCCCTGTCCACGGTGCCCATCTCGATGTCCCTCTCGCCGAGGAGCTTTCCGCTGGAATCGAGCAGGAGGGCAACCAGCCTCTCCCTGCGCTGGGGGCCCAGCCTGGCCGCCAGGTAGGCCTTCACCTTCTCGACGCTGTCGAGGATGCACTCGTGCTGCGCCGGCCTGGCGGCACGCTGGGATGCGAGCGTGACCATCGAGAGGAGGATGGCCGCCGCCGGCCCGATGCCCTGGGAAGTCATCAGCATGTCGGGGGACTGCCTGAACACGCCGTCGAGACTGCCGAAACGCTCGAGCAGGCCGGCAGCCTCCTCCCGGACGTCCATCCTCGGACGGGCGAAGGTGAGGAGCAGCTCCAGCACGTCACGGTCGGAGAAACCCCTGCCTCCCGACTCGAGGAACCTCTCCCGCAGGCGCTGCCGGTGGCCGTCAGCGTTCCCGGTCATCGCTCGATGCGCACCGTGCGTGTGGGGAAGGCGAAGGAGAGGCCCGCCTCCTCGACCTCCCTCATGATCATCAGGCCCTTCCGTTCGCGCATGGAGAGCCATTGCCGGTAATCGGCCGTCTTCAGGAACATCAGGACCTCGACTTCGAGTGAGGATTCGCCGAAGCCTCTGAAATGGACCGACCATGAATCCGGCTCGACTTCCGGATCTCCGCGCAGCTCCCCTCGCAGCTTCTCGAGGAAGCCTTCGAGCGCCGTCAGCGAGGTGTCGTACGTGAGGCCGAAGGACATCAGCGTCCGCCTCGAGTCCCTGCCCGCCCAGTTGTCGACCACGTTCTCGACTATCTTGCGGTTGGGCACCGTCACGAGGGTTCTCTCGACCGTCCTTATCCTGGTGGACCTGATGCCCACGTCGGACACCGTCCCCTGGACCCCCTGCAGTTCGACGTAGTCGCCCACCATGAAGGGCTTCTCGAGGAAGATGGCGATGGAGGCGAAGATGCCGCCGAGGGTGTCCTGGGCGGCCAGGGCGACCGCCATGCCGCCTATCCCGAGGCCGGCGACGATGCCCCCTACGGGGTAGCCGAAGGCCTGTATGACGAACACCACCCCGAGCACGAAGACCAGCACCCTGGCCGTGTTCCGGAGTATGGGCAGCATCTGGTCGTCGAACCGGGAGTCGCTGGCCTTCGCCGAAACCGCCAGGCCCTCGGCCACGCAGTCCGTGATGCACACGAGCACCCAGACCACCGCACCGGTCGACCCGACCAGCAGGATCTTGTCCAGGACGGTGACCACCCCTTCCGAGACGGGCAGGGTCCTGGCGGCGGCGTAGCAGCAGAGCAGGAGGACGAGGAATCCGACGGGTCTGCGGAGTTTCGCCAGAAGCCTAGACGGCATGCCGGAGAGCCTCTTCGACAGCCTGCCGAGGACCGCTCTGGCGATCGCGGAGAGCGCGAAGGCGGCAGCGACCACCGCCAGCGCTATGGCGATCCTTCCCACCGGCACCCCGCCGGGGGCGAAAGTATACAGAGCCTCGAAGAACTCCGACATGCAGGGCATCCCTCCGGGCGCATGATTGTGCCGGTGTTCACCATTTGTCAATAATGCCCCGGGATACGGGGTGTCTGTGATATGCGGCTCCGCCGCACATCATCGACTTGTCGAAGTGTTCCGGCAGGCCCAGGGTCCTCGTCAGATTGTCGATGAGAAGTGCCTCATCGACGTTTGACGAGGTTCGACTGATCGATGATGAGTGGCTTCGCCCTGCATCATCGATGTGTCGAAGTGTTCCGGCAAGCCGGAACACTTCGACGTGTTGACGCACAGAGCACCCGAACCCTATTCATTGACCATCCCAACGATACCGGAGGTCCCCGTGACGAGGGCGAAGGTGCTGGACTGGTTTCTGCAGCTTGCTCTTGCGCTGATCATTTTCTTCGGCTTCCTGAGGCCCTACGTCGTAGAGAGCTTCCGGATCCCGTCGCCCAGCATGGAGGGCACCCTCCTGGTGGGCGACCACATCCTGGTCCTCAAGGCCGCCAAGGGGCAGCGCATACCCTGGACCGACAGGCTGGAACCTCCCCTGCACTCCTTCAGGGGAGGCGAACAGGGCCTGCTGATGCCGGCCCTGGGCACGATCGAGAGGGGAGACATCCTGGTCTTCAGGTATCCCGCGGACATGAACCGGGATTTCATCAAGCGCACCGTGGCGCTCGCAGGCGACACCGTGAGCGTCAGGAACGACACCCTGTTCGTGAACGGCGAGCCGTCCGCCTTCCCCGTCCAGTTCCAGGACAGGTTCTCGCCAAATCCTCTCGACATCGCCTGGCCTGCATGCATCCCCTCCCTGCGCGGGAGGGTGCCCGACCTCGCCTTCGAGGATATCGCACGCGGAGCGACGCGCGAATGGGATTCCTACATAGTCCCGCCCGGGCACGTCTTCATGATGGGTGACAACAGGGACAACTCCAGCGACAGCAGGGTCTGGGGCCCCCTCGACCAGGACCTGGTCAAGGGCGAGGCGATGTGCATCTACTGGTCGTGGGTCCCCGGCGACGGGCTGCCCCTCCTGGGGCGGATCGCACGGCTGGTGAGATGAGCGGGCCGCTGGCGAGGGAGGCGCTGCCGTATTCCAGGACCTTCCTGGAGCGTGTCCCCCTCCAGTTCATCAATCTCGACGAACTCGTGAAGGGCGCCCTCGAGGACAGGAACTTCGCCGGAGACGGCTACTGGCAGATAGACGCCGACGAACCCCTCGCCTACATGATACTCCGCAGAGGCAGGCCCTACACGATAATCGGCTACTCGGGCCCCAGCGTCACTGCGTTCATCAACTGGCTCAGGCGCGACAAGAGGGAGCTGACACTCACCTACAGGTTCGTGGAGGAGGGCTCCCTGCCCTCCCTGGTGAGGTGCTGCTCCGAAGAACCGGTCCTGCAGGACCTGGAGAACGACAGGGGCGACCTGATGGAGGTCCTGAAGGCCCTGCGCCGAACCGAGGATTCGGGCCTGCTCAGGATAAGGGCCGGGAGCCTGTCGACGCTCGTCCCGGTGGAGGGCGGGAAGCTCCAGGTGGCCTGGGGCGCCGGAGTCTCCATGAAGGGCAGGGACATCCTCACCTACCTGACCGGGCAGCTCCCCCCGGAGACCACCGCGGACCTCTTCCCCGGAGCCACCGGCGACCTGGCCGCCGTGGGCATATCCGAAGCCCAGCTCCTGGTCGGGGCGTTCAACACCTGGCTCGAGGCTGCGATCCCCACCTGGCCGGAGTGCTCCAACATCGCGATGAACGTCTTCAAGACCCTGAAGGACAAGGAGGTGTGCCTGGCATCCTTTGTCTATTCCACCGAGGAGGGTCTGTCCCTCCAGGCCCAGCCCTCCGAGGCCGAGAGGATCCCGAAGGTGTTCGCGACCCTGATTGGCTCGATGTGCAAGAAGCACCCCGCCCCGGCGGCCTGTTCGAAGCTCTTCATCACCTCGAACCGGCAGAACAAGATGGCCCTGGAGGCCACCGGCCTGGCTTCTCTGCTGGAGATCTGACCCGGCGGCCCGTGCAGGGCCTGCCGCGCCCCCGTCCCCCCGATGTGCGAAAGAATACGACCGTCAGGTCAGGAATCTCTCCAGGTCGGTGCGCCCGCCCAGGATGAACAGGTCGTCACCCAGCTCGATGATGTCGTCGGGCAGCGGGATCCTGTAGGTCCTCATGCCTTCCTCGGGCTCCAGCTTGCCTATGTAGGCGATGTTCACCCCGAACGCGCGCCTTATGTCGAGGTCCCTTATGCACTTGCCTATCATCGACGCGCGGGGCTTCACCCGCACGAAGTCGATGCCGCCGGCCAGCGGCACATATGTCTCGACGTTGTCGTGCTGGAGCATCCGGGCGACCCGCTCGCCCTGGTCCTTCTCGGGCATGTAGATCTGGCTGGCGCCGACCGCCCGGAGAATCCTGGCCTCCCGGTGGGTCGTGGCCCTGGAGTGGACCGTGACCCCCATGTCCCTGAGGATGGTGGTCACGAGCACGCTGGCGCCGAAGTCGGAGCCCATGGCGACTATGGCTATGTCGACGTTGTCTATCCCGTGGGCACGGAGGAGGGTCTCGTCCGTGACGTCGAAGGACACCGCGAGCGTGACCTTGTCGGCCAGCTCGTCGAGCTTCCTCTCGTCGGAGTCGACCGCGACGACCTCCGACCCGAGGTCCGCCAGGTTCCTGGCCAGGCTGGAGCCGAAGTTGCCCAGGCCCAGCACCGCGAATTTCCTGTGTTCGGACTGCACGGCCCTCCTACCCTATCCCTATCCTGCACTCAGGGAGCCTGTAGGCGAGCGTCCTGGGCCTGACGGTCAGCGCCGCCAGCACCGAGGGCCCCACCCTGCCCGTGAACATCGTGAGAATGATTATCCAGCGGCCGGCCACGGTCAATTCGCCGGTCACCCCGGTGGAGAGGCCGACCGTGCCGAAAGCGCTTACCGCCTCGAATACGAAATCCTCCTGGCCCCTGGGTGAAGAAGCCGATTCGGAGAGGACGAGGAGCACGGAGGACGCCACACACACCAGCAGGCAGGAGAACAGGAGGAACGCAGCCCTCTGGAGGTCGTGCAGGGGCACCATCCTGTGCCACATCTCGGGCTGGGGCCTCTTCCGCAGCAGCGAGAGGCCGGCCGACGCCAGCAGCCCGACGGTCGTGGTCTTCACTCCGCCGCCGGTGCCTCCGGGCGAGGCGCCGATGAACATGAGGGCGATGAAGGCGAGCCTCGTAGCCGGATGCAGGCTGAGCATCGGGATCGTGTCGAAGCCGGCGGTCCTCGGCGTGACGGAGCAGAGGAGTGCGTTGGATACCCGCTGGGGGAGCGCCATGCCGCCCAGGGCCCCGTTCCACTCCACCAGGAGCACGAAGGCGGTTCCCCCCGCGATGAGGATGGCGGTGACCAGTAGCACGAGCCGCGAGTGGGCGTCGAGCCTGTTGTGCCGCCTGCCCCTTAGCGTGGATAGCACGGCGGTCACCAGGCCGGTCAGGACGGCGAAGCCCAGCCCGCCAGCGACTATCAGGCCCGAGATGATGAGGCACACCGAAGGCATGCCGCTGAAGCTCTCGAGGTTGTTCGGGAACAGGCTGAAGCCCGCATTGCAGAAGGCCGACACGGAGTGGAAGACGGCCTGCCAGGCCAGTTCCGCCTTGTGCAGACCCGGGAGCACCGGCCTCCATGCGGTATAGAGGAGCAGGGCCCCGGAAGCCTCGACCGTGACCGTCCAGCCGATGATGGAGCCTATGGCCTTCTTGACGTCGCTGGTGAACTCCGCATCGACCGCCCGCGTTATCGACAGGCTCTGCCCGAGGCCTACGCTGTGACCGAGGAAGAGGGCGAAGAAGGCGAAGAAGCTCATCAGCCCCAGCCCGCCCACCTGTATCAGGACGAGTATCACGATCTGTCCGAAGTGGGTGTAGACCGATCCCGTGTCCACCACCGTGAGCCCCGTCACGCACACTGCGGAGGTGGCCGTGAAAAGGGCGTCGAGCGGCCTCACGCCGTCGACCGTGGCGGCGGGCAGGAGCAGCAGGCCGGCGCCGGCCGCTATTATGGCCGCGAAGGAGATGGGCAGTATCTGCCATACCGGCACGTGGTCGGTGAGGAACGCCCCGAGGCGCTGCACGAGGATCCTGGTGGAGATCAGGCTGACCCCGACCTGTATGATTGCCCTCAGGGCCCCGAGCACCGCGTCCCGCCCGCCTCCGGCCAGGGCCGCCCAGGCCATGGCTGCGATGGTCAGGCAGAGGAGCAGGGATATCCAGTGGTCGTCCCTGATCCTCTCCGTGAGGCGCCTCCCGTCCGGGAGCAGAACGGAGGCCAGGTGCACGAGCCACAGGGTCGCGAAGGCGTGCGTGCTCCACGACTCCGCGAGCCCCGCTCCGTGCCTGGCGAGGAGAAGGGCGGGGGCGGCAAGGGCGAACCAGCCCGACCCCGCGATCCCCGACAGAAGCCTGGAAGCCTTCGCCATTCCCCCTCCGGAAACGATAGCCGCATATTAGCGAACCAGCCGGCGGGGTCAAGCTGCCATCATACAAGGAAGGGCGATCATGGTGGATTCCAGCACATACGACAGGATGCTCGACCTCAGGCCCCTCAACGTCAGGGCGGCCCTGCCCGACTCGAGGTGCGCCCTCGTGAGCGGAAGGGACATCTGTTCGGTCGCGCGCGCCAGGAACGCCATCGTCATGGCAGCGAACATCAGGAACCCTCTGAGCGCGCTCGGGATACTGAGAGCCGCCAGGAGGGCCGACTCGTTCGTGATGCTCGAACTCGCCAAGTCCGAGGGGAAGTACACCGGCGTGACCTATCAGAACCTGCCTCAGACCGCCCAGGCATATTCGTCGGACCTGGGCGACGGCGTCGTGTACGCACTCCACATGGACCACTACGCCGTCAAGTCGCGCGCCGACAGGGACGACGCGGCCCGTGAGATCCCGCGTGCGATCTCGATGGGCTGGACGTCGGTCGCCATCGACGCCTCCCACAATCCCGACTTCGAGAACCTCTCCTTCACGCGCGACGTCGCCATGCACATCCCGCAGTACGCCGGGCTCGAGGTAGAGGTGGGCGAGATCAAGGGCGCCGGGGTCCTCTCCACGGTCGGGGAGGCGGAGTACTTCATCGGCGGCCTGAACTCCTGGGGCATCTTCCCCGACTGGCTGGCCATCTCGAACGGCTCGAAGCACGGAACCTACGATGCATCGAAGGGCGAGAGCGAAGGCATAGACCTCGGCCGCACCCGCGAGATCGCCGACGCCATAGGGCCCTTCGGATGCGTGATAGCTCAGCACGGAATCAGCGGTACCCCCCTCGACAAGGTGGGGCACTTCAGGGAGTACGGCATCCACAAGGGCAACGTGGGCACGCTCTGGCAGAACATCGTGTTCGGCATCGAGATGGACCCCGCGAGCGGCAACGCCGTCATAGACAACGGCTCCTACGTCAAGCGGCCCGACCGCGGCGTCACGACGGAACTCTGGGACCTGATGGTGGCCCACGCGGACAGGCTCGGATACTCCCGCTCCTCGGGCGACTACAAGAACCTCAACCGCCCGTTCCACTCCCTCGTCATGTCCCTCCCCGCCGAGATCAGGGAGAGGATCGCCAGGGAGTCGGAGGAATGGGCCCTGAGGTATTTCGAGGCCTTCGGCTCCATCGGGACCGGAACCGCCGTGATCGAGGCGATCGCCGGACGCGGTGACTGGAACCCCTTCCCGGAGAGGCGGATCGTAGCCACCCGCGAAGGTCACGGCAGGGAGGATGCTCCCGACTTCGGCGGAGAGCACGGGCCGGACGGCAGGGACTACTCTGACTGACGCCTCCCGGCCCGTCCTGGTGAGGGGGGGGCGTCTCGTCGACCCCGCAACCGGCTTCGACGCAGTTGCGGACCTGCTTGTCGAGGACGGGACCGTCTCGAGCCTCTCGAAGCCCGGAGAGGCTCGGGCCCCGGATGCTTTCGTGGTCGATGCGGACGGCCTCTGGCTGTTCCCCGGGCTCACCGACATGCACGTGCATCTCAGGGAACCAGGGGCCACCGCTTCTGAGACCGTGGAGAGCGGCCTGAGGGCCGCCATCGCCGGAGGATTCACGAGGGTGGCCGCCATGCCCAACACCGACCCGCCCGTCGACACTCCAGCGAGGGTCGTGGAGATGGCGGAGAGGGGGCGCCTCGCCGGGACCGCTGATCTGCTGGTCGTGGGCTGCGTGACCCGGGGCCGGAAGGGTGATGCGGTAGCCGACATCGGGGGAATGGCCCGGGCAGGGGCCGCCGCCTTCAGCGACGACGGCGCTCCGGTGCTCGATCCCGCGCTGCTCGCGGAAGCCATGACCGCCACCGGCGCCGCCGGGAGGGTCTTCATCCAGCACCCCGAGATCACGGACCTCTCCCGCGGGGGGGCCGTCAATCTCGGGCCGGTATCCCGTGAGCTCGGTCTCGCCGGCATTCCCGATTCGAGCGAGACCGGAGCGGTCTCGCTCACCCTCGAAGCGGCAGAGGCATGCGGGGGGCGCGTTCACCTGACGCACCTCTCCCTGCCCCGGAGCGTCGACCTGGTTCGCGAAGCCGCCGGCAGGGGGGGGTGCGTGACATGCGACGCCACTCCTCATCACCTGGCCCTCGACGAATCGGAAGTGCTCCGGTCGGGCACCTGCGCCAAGATGAACCCTCCGCTCAGGTCGTCGCGCGACCGGGAGGGCCTGGTGGAGCGGGCCAGGGCAGGCTGGATCGATGCCGTGGCGAGCGATCATGCCCCTCACGAGTCGCGGCTCAAGGAGGCCGGTCTCGCCGGGGCCCCCTTCGGGATAACCGGCCTCGAGACAGCGCTCCCCGTGACTTTCGACGCCCTGGGGCGGACGGGTGCGATGAGCCCGCTGCGGATGCTCTCCCTTTTCACGACGGGGCCGGCTTCGATCCTGGGGGTCCCATGCCCGTCTCTGGCGCCTGGAAGGCCTTTCGAGGCCGTGCTGTTCGACCCGTGCGAGGAGTGGACCCCATCCGGGGACAACACTTTCTCCCGTTCCACGAACACGCCCTTTTTCGGGAGGACCCTCAGGGGAAGGGTCAGAGCGGTCTGGAAGAGGAGGCTGGTCTACATTGACGGCGACTTCGTCCCCTGACGGCCTGCCGCTGCGCGCCCTCGTCCCGGTCCTGGCCGTCCTGGTCTCGGGCTGCGCGTATTTCAACACGTTCTACAACGCGCGCCAGTCCTACGACGAGGCTCTGGCCAGCGTCCGGCAGAACCCTGACAACCCGTCCGCGGGCGAGGAGCAGGACCTGAGGGATGCGATAGAGGGTGCGGGCAAGGTCCTGGCCTTCTACCCCGACAGCCGCTGGGCCGACGACGCACAGATGCTCATCGCGGACGCCCTCCTGCTCCTGGGATCCCGGTCGACTTCGGGGAGCGGGACCTCCAGCTACGAGGAGGCGATGAGGGCCTACTCCTCCGTCATGGTCATGACCGACGACGGCCGGATGATGGACATGGCCACGATCGGGATCGGGAACGCAGCCATGGCCCTGGGCAGGTATGCGGATGCGGCGGCCTCCTTCGGCGCGGTCTCCGGCCAGCGCAGGGACCTCTTCGCCATATCCAGGCTCAGGCAGGCCGAGGCTCTGGTGCTCTCCGGCGAGCCCGGCCTGGCTGCTTCGGTGCTCGACACGCTCGAATCCATGGACCTCTCCGACAGCCTCATGGCGGAGACGGAGCTCGCCCGCAGCCGGGTGCTCTCGAGCCTGGGCATGCCCGACAGCGCTGTCACGACCGCGCTGGAGGCGGCCCGGCTGTTCGGCAGGGGCGCGGGGTACTACAGGGCTCTCACGGCGGCGGCCGATGCATCCATAGAGGCGGGCGACCCATCCGGCGCCGTCTCCATCCTCGCCCCCCTCAGGGTATCCTACAGCACCAACCGCGAGCTGGCGGCCATCTCCCTGCTGTCCGGGAGGGCGGCCGAGGCGGCGGGCGACGTGCAGGCGGCCCTGGACGCGTATGCCGATGCAGCGGAGCTCGACATGTCGAGGGAGGTCGGCGCAGAGGCCCTCTACCTGGAAGCCCTGCTGCTCGAGAGCGAGAAGAGGCTCGACGACGCGCTCGCGGTGCTCGCGCAGCTCTCGGGCAGGAGCGGCGACTACCTCTGGATAAGGCTGGCCTCCGACAGGCTGGGGGAGCTGCAGCTCCTCAAGACCTACATCGATACCCTCGAGACGGCTTCGCCCGATGACCGTGACCTCTTCAGGTTCCTCGCCGCCGAGAAGAGGATGGACCTATACGGCGCGGACTCCCTGGCCATGAGCGAGATGAGGGCCCTGCTCGGCAGCCCCGACGGGCGCGTGCGGGCGATGGCCCTGGTCTCCGAGTCGGGGAATCCCGGCATTGGCCGCGACAGCTCCATCGCGCTGCTCGAACAGGCCCTCGCGCTCTGCGACTCCGGTGATCTTGCCGGGAGGATCGAGGAGGAGCTTGGCCTCCCGCCCGGGCCTGCCGCCAGGGCCAGGCCATCCGTTCTCCTGGAGGCCGCGTGGGACCTCTACGGCGCGGGCGATTACGAGGCCGCCTGGAGTGCCGCCGAACGGGCGCTCTCTTCGAGATGGAGGCTCGACAGCGAGCCCGCGCTCCTGTGGATCGCCTATCTCTCGTCCGAGGCCGCCATGATGGAGGACGGCCTGGTGGAGAGCTATGCCGCGGAACTGGTCCAGAGGTACCCGGGGACAGCCGAGGGTGCCGCGGCCCAGGACAGGCTGGGCGGCGCGTTCGAGGAGCCCGATGAATAGCGCAGGCATTGTCGACTCGGATGCCAGGGTGATCGCCTGCAGCCAGGCGGACGAGGGCATCTTCCGGATCGCGCTCGAAGCCCCGCGGATCGCCTCGGAGTGCAGGCCCGGACAGTTCGCCATGCTCGAACCCTCCCCCGGGGCATTCCCGGTGTCGAGGCGGCCGCTGACCTTCAGCTCGTGCGATCCGGGGGCGGGCTCTGTCACGTTCCTCTTCGACGTCGTCGGAGCAGGCACGTCCATACTGTCGCGATCCGCCGAAGGCGATTCGGTGCGGATCCTCGGGCCGCTGGGAAGAGGCTGGGAGACGTCTCCCGGGAGATGGCTGATGGTGGCGGGCGGGCTCGGCATGGCCGGGTTCCCGTTCCTTCTCTCCACCGCGGACGAAGCAGTGGTCATGGCCGGAACCAGGACCGTGCGGGGGACATCGTGCTGTCCGCCGGGGACCGTGCTGGCCACCGAGGACGGCTCCGTCGGCGCGAGAGGCCTCGTCACCGGCCTGCTCGAGGATGTGGAGTGGGACTCGTTCGATTCCATCGCGGTCTGCGGTCCCTCGGCGATGATGAGAGCCGTGGTCGCCTCCGCCCCTCCCCGTGTCCTCGGCAGGATCCAGGTGTCCATGGAGAGCCGCATGGGATGCGGGTGGGGCGTGTGCGGGGGATGTCCCGTGCCTTCCTCCCGGGGCGGCTTCATGTCGTGCTGCAAGGACGGCCCGGTCTTCAGGGCCTGCGACGTCGACTGGGAGAGGATACAGTGAACCCGGTCACCGAAGGCCTGCCCGGCTCCTTCTGGGGCATCCCCGTCCCCGGGCCGGTCGCCCTGGCCTCGGGGACCTGCGGATTCGGCCTGGAACTCGACGCCATGGGCCTTCTCGAGGACGTGGCCCTCGTCTTCTCCAAGGCCGTGACCCCCGAACCGAGGGACGGGAACGCACCCCCGAGGATCCACGACACCGGGTACGGCCTCCTCAATTCCATCGGCCTCGCCAACCCCGGCCTCGACAGGGTCCTCTCGGAGGTGCTGCCCGCTGCCGCCGGCCTGTCGAGACCCCTGGTGCTGAACGTCGCATGCGAGTCGGTGAGTTCCTTCGGGTCCACCGTGGCCGCTCTCGAAGCCAGCGGCTCCCATGCCGGATACGAGGTCAACGTGTCCTGCCCCAACGTGGAGGCCGGCGGGATGGCCTTCGGGGTCGACCCTGCGGCCGTGGCCTCCGTGACCCGGGCGGTCAGGCTGGAGACCCGCAGGCCGGTCACCGTCAAGCTCACCCCGAACGGCGGAGACATGGTATCCGCCGCGAAGGCCGCCGAGGATGCGGGAGCCGACGCTGTCACGGTGTGCAACACATTCCTTGGCATGAAGCTGGACTGGAGGACCGGGAGGCCGGCGCTCGCAAGGGGCGTCGGGGGCTACAGTTCGCCCGCCCTCCTGCCCCTCGTCGTGGCGAGGGTCTGGCAGGTCGGCCGCGCCGTGCGGATACCCGTGATAGCATCCGGAGGAGTCTGGGAGCCGGGTGACGTGCTGGAGCTGCTGGCCGCGGGAGCCTCGCTCGTGCAGGTGGGGACGGGGCTCCTCAGGAGGCCCTCCCTGCCGTCGGAGCTGACTGCCGGCATACGGGACCTGCTTTGCGGAACCTGACGGGTGCAGCGCTCGCGGCCCTCGTGCTGCTGGCCTCGGGCTGCCTGGCCCCCAGGCCGGTCTACAGGGGCGGCGTGAGGGGTGCGGCATCGCTCGTTGCCGGCCTCGAGCAGAGGGGAACGGCCAGCTTCTACGCCGGGAGCTTCCACGGCAGGCAGACCGCCAGCGGCGAGAGATACGACATGAACGCGATGACCTGCGCCCACAGGACGCTCCCGTTCGGCACCCTGCTCGAGGTCGAGAACCTGGACAACGGCTCGACAGTGACCGTGAGGGTGAACGACAGGGGCCCCTACGTGGGAGGAAGGATCATCGACCTTTCGAGGGGTGCTGCGGACAGGCTGGGGATGATCGACACGGGCACCGCCGACGTGCGGCTGAGGGTGATCGGATTCGAGGAGGAGGAGGAACGCTGATGCCGTCCGGATACTCCGGGACAAGGCTCTACATAGCCCTGACCAGCGACATGGGGAGGACCCCGGCCGAACTGCTGGCCCCCCTGCGGGGTCTCGGCGTGGGGATCAAGATCGGTCTCGAGCTCTTCACGGGACGCGGGCCGGACATTGTGAGGGAGCTCTCGGGCGAGGGCTTCCCGGTCTTCCTGGACCTCAAGCTGCACGACATCCCCCACACGGTCGAGGGAGCGGTGAGGGCGGCCTGCGCCTCGGGGCCGGCCCTCCTCAACGTCCACGCCTCGGGCGGGGCGGCCATGATGAAGGCCGCCGCCTCGGCCGCTTCGGGCACCGGGGTGCGCATGCTGGCCGTCACGGTCCTGACAAGCCTCGGCGCCCCGGACCTGGAGCGCATGGGTTGGAGCCTCGGGCCGGGGGGCACGGTGGTGAGGCTCGCCGGGATGGCAGCCGAGAGCGGCATGGACGGGGTGGTATGCTCCCCCGGGGAGGCCTCGGCGGTGCGCTCCGCGACCGGTCCCGGCTTCCTCATAGTCACACCCGGCATAAGACCCTCGGGATCCGACAGGGGCGACCAGGCAAGGATCGCGACGCCGGAGGCGGCCGTCCGGGCGGGAGCAGACGCCCTGGTGGTGGGAAGGCCGGTCAGCGGAGCACCCGATCCGCGGGCAGCCGCGTCTGCCATCCTCGAGGAGATAGAGGCGGCGGTGGCATCGGGAGCGCGCTCCCTCTGAACCGGGCAGCCCCCGGCCTCGCGAGGATCCTGTGTCTGGCCGCACTGCCGGCCCTGCTCGCGGCCTCGCTCTGGATACTGCCCGGCGCCGGGGCCAGGTACGCCCTCTCGCGCATCGACGGGAGCGCTTCCGTCGGCAGGGTCCGGGCTGCGCCAGGCGTGCTCCTGCTTGCAGACGTCGACATGCCGGGGCTGGGCTTCGAGGCTGACGAAGCCGTGATCTACTGGAGCATGGGCGTGCCCGTCCCGTCCGTCGACAGCATCCTGATCCCGTCCTGCAGGGTCGATCTGCCGCCGGGCCGCGGCAGGGCCGGAGGAGGAGGCGGCGGCGGTCCGGACGACATGCCCCTCCTGGTGCTGGGAGAGGCCCTGGTGACCCGGGCCGGGTCGGACACTACGGTGTTCTCCGGCCGCGCCTCGCTCAGGTCGGGCTCCGTCGAGATGTCAGGGCTCGCGCTCGGGCCCTGGGGATCGGCCTCCGTCGAGGCGGGGGGCGTGCGAGGCGAGGTCTCCTTCAGGGCCGACTTCCACGGCTGTACCGGGATCCCGCTCTTCGACCCGGACCTGCCCTCCCTGATAACGGAAACCGGGTTCTCCGGATCGCTCCAGGGGATTGCCACGGACGATTCCGTCCATCTCGAGGGGACGGCCGTCGGGACCGGCGGGGCGGGTGCCGCGACACCCTTCTCCCTGTCCTACTCCGAGCGGACCTCGGAACTGACCGTGGCGACGGGGCTCGGCGGGGCGGAAGCCGTCGCCGGCAACATCCTCCTCTCCTATGAACCGTCGGCCTGGATGTCCCTCGACCCCGAGGGCGAGGTCCGGCTGACATTCGAGGGAGGGGAGCCCTGCAGGTTCGACCTGGATGCCCGGATGGACAGCGCGGCGATCTATTCCGAACACGTTGCGGGGGACACCATCCGGTTCTCGTGCTCGGTATCCGCCTCGGGAACCGTGGAGCCCGGGCGTCTCTGCGTGGATTCCTGCCTCCTCTCCCTGGGAACCATGACTCTGAGGGCGAGCCTCGAAGCCCTTACGGGCGACCGCGACAGGCTGACCGCCCGCATCTGGAACGACTGCATCCCCGGAGAGGCCATGGCCGCCTCCATCCCTGCATCCCTGCTGGGTCCGCTTGCCGGGACGGCTCTGGAAGGATCCCTCGGCCTGGACGTCCGTCTCTCGATCGACCGGCAGTGGCCCGACAGCTCCGACCTTTCGATCCTGGTCGACGCGGACGGGCTTTCGGTCGTCAGCTGCCCGGTCGACGTGGCGCGCCTGGTACGGGGCGGTTCCTGCAGGATGCGCGACAGCTGGGGCAATACGAGGCTCATCCAACTCAGCAGATCGGCCAACGGAAAGTTCGTCGAGCTCTCGGAGATGCCGCCCTGGTTCGAACCCCTGCTCTGCTGCTCCGAGGACGGCACCTTCCGCAGCCACTCCGGCTTCAGCGCGGAGCACATCAGGAACTCGCTCGTCGCCGACATCAGGGAGGGCGGCTTCGTGAGGGGCGCATCGACCCTGACCATGCAGCTCGCGAGGAACCTCTTCCTCTCGCGCGAGAAGACTCTGGCCAGGAAGCTCCAGGAGGTCTTCCTGACCTGGAGGCTGGAGGAGACCCTGTCGAAGGACAGGATCCTGGAGATCTACGCGAACATCGTCGAACTCGGTCCGGACGTGTTCGGTTTCGCCGAGGCGTCCCTGTACTACTTCGGGACCGGCATCCGCGACCTCGGGGTGAGGGAGACCGCCTTCCTCGTCTCGATCCTTCCCGGCCCGAGGCTTTACCACCGCTTCTTCGCGAGAGGCTCCGTCCCCGACTGGTGGGAGGGATACCTGGACATCCTGGTGGAGTCCGCCGAGCGGCGCGGGGGAGTTACGCACGAGGAGGCCGCCCTTGCGCTGGGGCATGCCATACGGTTTAATTAGCCGGTGCGTACCGTGCGCGGTCTGTCGCCACGGTGCCGCGCACGTGGTTATGATCGAACCCTGACCGGGCCGGCTGTCGAGGGGGGAACATGGCCGATTCAGGCGCTTACGAGATAAGGCGGGAGGGCAGGGTCTACCGCGCCCCCTCCGTCGAGGTCCTTGTGAAGTGGGCTGCGGAGAGGCGCATCACCGCCGACGACGAGATCAGGCCCGCCGGGGACGGCGGATGGTCCCGTGCGGGTGACCATCCCGATCTCGGGAAACTGCTCGATCCCTCCAACTGGTGGACCGTCAGGATGGGCGACGATGCCTATACTGCTCCCGACTTCGACACCGTCGTGAGATGGACGAGGGAGGGCAGGCTCACCAGCGACGCTGTCATAGAAGGGCCGCGGACCCCGCCCGGAGGCGTGCTCGCGCAGGGGCTCCCGAGGCTCTCGCCCTTCCTCAGGCCCGCGGGGTCCGTCGGCGGCGAAACCCCGCCCAGGCTCAGAATCGACAGGATCGAATACCACCCCGGTGACATGGAGACGGTGAAGGCCTGGATATCCGAGTCCAGGGTGCCCGTCGACGCCGAGATATCCCTCGCCGGCGGCCCGTGGGAGCCGATCTCCGAGTGTGGAGCCTTCGAGCCGGAGTCATGGCCCCGGGGCGCCTGGGGCGACCGGACCCCCGACGAACCCGAGTCCGCCGGCCCGGCCTTGCAGCCCGTTCCACCCGAGGCGCCTTCTCCCGAATGGAGCGCCGGGGCCGCTCCCGGTCCTGTCCGGGTCGAGCCTGCGCCCCATCCCCAGCCTCCCTGCGCCGAACCGGCCTCCGGGGGCGCGCGTCCCGGCCCGGTGCAGTACAGGGTTCTGTCGGGCAGGGGCGAGGTGGTCGCACGGAGCGTGTCGGAGATCCGCTCGCTCCTGAGGAGGAAGAAGATCCACTCCTTCGACGAAGTGCTGGCTCCGGGCCTGCCGGAGGGCAGGGCCAGCGTCGGGGCCGTCCTCGAGGGTGTCGGCCGCGGAAGGCGGAGGGGCCTCCCGGCCTGGGTCGTGTGGGTCCTGGTGGCGGCCGCGCTCGCCCTGGCGTTCTTCGTGATCGATCCCCTCGGTACCGGCTACCTGGGAGCCCTGCTCTCCCGGCTCGGTATCCCGTGGAGATAACCCGCCTCCTCGCGCTCAAGAGGGATGGCGGCAGATGCCCCGCGGGATCCCTCTCGGAATTCGCCCGCGGAGTGGCCGCCGGTGAAGTGGCTGACTACCAGGCGTCGGCCTTCCTCATGGCCGCCTTCATCCGGGGCCTCGACCGCGACGAGACCGTGGAGCTGACGCTCGGGATCAGGGACAGCGGCACCGTGCTGTCCTGGCCGGACGATCCGCGCCCCCTGGCCGACAAGCACAGCACGGGCGGCGTGGGTGACAAGATCTCGCTCGTGCTGGCCCCGCTGGCGGCCTCGATGGGGCTGCGCGTGCCCATGATCAGCGGCAGGGGACTGGGGCACACCGGGGGCACGCTGGACAAGCTCGAGTCCATTCCTGGCTTCAGGACCCGCCTGGACGTCGGCGAGTTCCAGGATGTCGTCGGCCGCTGCGGGTTCGCCATGTGCGGCCAGACAAGCGACCTGGCCCCGGCCGACAGGGTCCTGTATTCGCTGCGCGACGCCACTTCGACGGTGGAGTCGATCCCGCTGATATGCGCCAGCATCCTCGGCAAGAAGCTCGCTGAGGGGGCGGACCGCCTCGTGTTCGACGTGAAGGCAGGCAGGGGCGCCTTCATGAAGACCCGCGAGAAGGCCCTGCTCCTGGCGCGGACCCTCGTGGACGTGGCCGGGGGCTGCGGCACCAGCGCCCGCGCCCTCGTTACCGACATGGACGTGGTTCTCGGGCGTACCGCCGGCAACTCGCTCGAAACGGCCGAGGCCGTCTCCGTCCTGAAGGGCGGAGGCCCTCTCGTGGTGCGCGACCTCGCCGTGAAGCTCACGGCCATGATGCTGGCCGGCGACGCATCCGACGAAGCCTGCATGGCCGGGCTCGAGGCACGGTGCGCCGAGCGTCTCGACGACTCGTCGGCCTGGAACGCCTTCGTCCGGACCGTGGAGGCGCAGGGCGGAGACCTCTCCGCCTTCGAGTCGCTTCCGCATGCCCCCGTGATCAGGGAGGTCAGGAGCGACCGCACCGGCTACTGGACGGGTGTGGACGCCGGGGTGGCAGGAGATGTCGTCAGGCGCCTGGGCGGCGGCCGGACCAGGGTCGATGACACCATCCGCCCCGAAGTCGGCTGGGAGCAGGCCGCCGAGTCGGGCTTCCCGGTGGAGGACGGCCAGACCATCGGCTGGATCCATGCCATGACCGGACAGGCCGCCGTGTCGGCGGAAGCCGAGCTCCGCGGGGCCTTCATCTGGGACAGGGTCAACAGCAGCCTCGTACTGGAGACCCTGTGAGATCGATACCGAGGCTCGACTTCGCGGCCCTTCCCGGGCGGCTCGAGGCGGCCGGGCTCCTCTCGAGGCAGGGCATGGAGAGGCTTTCGAGGCTCTGGCAGAGCCCCGATCCGTCGCTTCTCGGAATCCTCGTCAGCAGGGGGCTGGTGAGCGAGGAGGCTCTCTACACATTCCTCTCGCAGCAGTCGGGCATCCCCTTCCGCAACCTCGACCCGCTCGAACTCGACTACGAACTCGTCACCTCCTCCCTCCCCGGAGCGTTCGCCCAGCGGAACCATGCGGTCGTGGTGGGCAGCAACGAGGACAGGCTGATGGTGGCGACCTGCAACTTCACCGATCCCAGGCCCGTCGAGGATCTCCCGCATCTTCTCGGCAAGGAGATCGAGCTCTACATCAGCAGGCCCACCGACATCGCCAAGGTGATCCGGCAGTTCTACGGCCTCCACAGCTCGATCGTGGCAGCCGCCCGCGAGGTGGGGTCGATGAGCGACGAGGACGTCGACCTCGGCAACCTGGAGAGATACGTCTCCAGCGAGACACCGGGCGGGCTGGAACCTACCGACAGGCCCATCGTCAACGCCGTGAACCATCTGCTCCAGTACGCCTTCGAGGAGAGGGCCAGCGACATCCACCTCGAACCTCACAGGGAGCACACGGTCGTGAGGCTGCGGATCGACGGCGTCCTGCACAACGTCTACAGCCTGCCGCGCAAGCTGCACCTCCCCATCCTGTCCAGGGTCAAGATGATAGCGGGCATGAACATAGCCGAGAAGAGAAGGCCCCAGGACGGCAGGATAAGGACCCACTTCGAGGGCAAGCCGGTCGAGATCAGGTCCTCCACCATCCCCGCCGCGTTCGGCGAGAAGGCCGTGCTCAGGATACTCGATCCCGGCATCCTGATGCAGGACCTCTCCGGGCTCGGCTTCGAGGAGGAAGAGAGCGGGAGGTTCGGCAGGCTGGTGAAGAGCGCCATGGGGCTGCTCCTCGTCACGGGCCCCACGGGCAGCGGCAAGACCACGACGCTCTACTCCACCCTGACGGCTCTCTCGACCACCGAGAAGAACATCACGACGATCGAGGACCCGATAGAGTTCGTGACGGACGAGTTCAACCAGATAGCGGTGCAGCCCGCGATAGACGTCACCTTCTCCACGGCCCTGCGGCACATACTCAGGCAGGACCCGGACGTGATCATGGTGGGCGAGATACGCGACCAGGAAACCGCCAGGAGCGCGATACGCTGCGCCCTGACGGGGCACCTCGTCCTCAGCACGCTGCACACCAACGACACCGCCTCCTCCGCGGTGAGGCTCCTCGACATGGGCGTCGAGCCGTTCCTCCTGGCCAGCACCCTGATCGGAATCGTCGCCCAGAGGCTCGTCCGGGTCGTCTGCGACGAATGCGCGGAGGTCTGGGAGCCCCCGGCCGCTCTTCTCGCCACGGCCGGCCTCGCCGGGGCCCAGGGGTGCAGCTTCAGGAGGGGCAGGGGCTGCAGGGCCTGCAGGGGCACCGGCTTCAAGGGCAGGACGGCTGTTTTCGAGGTCATGGAGGTCACCGACCGCGTCAGGGACGCCCTGTCCCGCTCGGCGCCGTCGGGCGAGGTCAGGAGGCTCGCCGTGGAGGACGGCATGAGGACGCTCCGTTCCAATGCCGCCCGCAAGGTCTGTTCCGGAGCAACCACACCGGGGGAGATGATGGCCGTGACGATGGGGCTGGAATGAGAAGGATCCTGTCTCTGACGGCTATGTTCCTGGTCCTGGCAGCCGGCTGCGGAGGCCGGGGCGGCGGGCAGGTCGTCGTACCGGCCGACAGCGCAGCAACGATCCCGGCCTCCCCGCTCGAGATCGGCCTCGAGTTCTCCAGGCTGCTGGCCCTGAACGACCCTTCGTGCCTCGGCCTCCTCGCCCCGGCGCTGAGGGAGGCCTCCGAATCCACCGGCGGCGATCCCTGGACCGTCTTCGGCAGATGGAGGGGCTTCGACTCCTCCGGCAGGCTCACCGAGATCCTGACCGACAGCACGGGTTCCAGGACATCCTACTACTGCTCCATCACCAGGATGGAGAGTCCGGCAATCGTCCGGATCGACTTCGTGCTCGGCGAAACCGGCTGGCTCATCGAGGGGTTCGGCGAGGAGATCCCCGGCGAGGTCATCGACTCGCTGAGCGTCGAGCGCACTGCGGGCCTGATCATGTCGAGCCCGGAGACGCGGTTCGAGATGAGGATAGCGAGGCAGCTCCTGGACGGCGCGAGGATCGACTCGATCGCGCACTACTCGTCGGCTTCCGCGGCAGGGGAGCGGGGCACCGGCTTCGAGAGCTACATCGGCTCCCTCGACGATGCCTCCTATGCCGGGCTCGCCTGGTGCAACATCCGCAGGGCGGCCGCCATGCAGATCGTCCAGGACAGGGCCACGTTCAACCTGTCGTCGGTGCCCGTCGAACTGGGCGGTTTCGTGGCCACCTGGAGGGAGATGGCGTTCCTCTCCAAGGCCGTCATCCGCGATGCCCACGAATCCATGCAGATACTCCGGACCACCGGGCAGGCCCCGGCCCCCGATTCCACCCTGGACGTCGAGAGGCTCCGGGTGATGACCGCGAACTTCCTGGCAGTGAGCGACCAGGTGGAGAGGCTGGACACACTGTCGGCGACCTTCCCGGCCATACTGACGAGCGGTGACGAGGAGCCGCTGGGGCAGCAGATCATCTACCTAGACCCCCACCAGACCGAGCAGCGCTTCGAGAACGAGATCGGCATGACGATCTGGCGGGCCCTCGGTGTGGAGATGAACGGCGACCTGGACCCCGAGAGGGTGGTCTACTTCGCGGGCAACCTGTATCTCTTCGAGGGCACGCCCACGGGGTACCGGATCGTCTTCAGGACGTACGAGGACTACGAGAGCGACTATCATCCCGAGTTCTCCTCGAGGCCCGCGGCGGCGGCCGGCTGCCGGGAGGTCACCCTGATCGGGAACTCGGGCGCCTACGAATACGTACTCCGGTACGAGGATGGAACACCAGTGCTCGGGAGGAACCAGCTTGGCTCTGTCGAATAGCGCCCCGGCAGGGAGGGCGCGCGCGGTACTCGAATGGACGGCCATCGCGGCCTCCATCTGCATCTTCTTCTCGGGCGGCTTCATGTGGAGGGTCTACAACGACTGCAGCACCGCCTTCAGACAGGCCAGGGGGAACATCCTGGTGGCCGGGCTCCGCGGGCGGGAACCCTCCGCATCGACCCGGATCTACGACTGCAGGGGCAACGAACTGGCCTGCGCCTTCGTGGAGAACAGGTACCCCGTCGAGATCGACCAGATCAGCCCGTACGTCATCCAGGGGCTTATCGCCACGGAGGACAAGGATTTCTACACCCACAACGGGGTCAGCATCCGGGGGCTGGTCAGGGCCGTCTACGTCGATCTGACCACCGGCGCCCGGCACGGCGGGAGCACCATCACGCAGCAGCTCGCCAGGGGGCTGTTCCTCGTTCCGGACCAGACGATACAGAGGAAGCTCCAGGAGGCCTTCATCGCGATGGAGATCGAGAGGCAGTTCTCCAAACAGGAGATCCTGGAGATGTACCTCAACCACATCTTCTACGGCCAGGGTGCCTACGGCATCGAGGCCGCCGCCAGGACCTACTTCGACGGGACCACCGCGGCCGAGCTCACGCTGGCGCAGGCCGCGATGCTGGTCGGCATGCCGAGGAACCCGAGCGGCTACAACCCCGTGCGCAATCCCGAGCGCTGCACCACCCGCCGGAACGTCGTCCTATCGATGATGCGCGAGGACGGCTGCATCACGAGCGACCAGTACGACCAGGCGTGCGCGTCGCCCCTGGGAGTCGACGTGGTGAGGCCCGAGCTCGAGGACCAGTGGGACTACTTCTCCGAGTACGTCAGGCAGTACCTGGTCTCCAGATACGGGTGGTCGGCGGTCTACGAACAGGGGCTCGAGGTCTACACCACGCTCGACCCGGACGTGCAGGCGGCAGCCGAATTCGCGATGGACAGCGTCATGGCCCTGAGGGAGCCCCTGTGGGATCCTGCCACGGTCACCTACGCGGACGACCCGGAGAGGCTGCGCTACGAGAGCTCCTGGGACTACTGGCAGACCGTCGAGGACACCATCGAGGGCGCCCCTGACTACGTCCAGTGCGCTATAGTGGCAGTCGATCCCAGGACCGGATACATAAGGGCGATGGTCGGCGGAAGGGACTTCCAGGACAGCGAATTCAACAGGGCGGTGCAGGCCCGGAGGCAGCCCGGCAGCTCCTTCAAGCCGTTCGTCTATGCGGAGGCCGTGGAGCAGGGCTGGTCGCCCGGAAGCGTCGTCCTCGACCAGCCGGTCGTGGTCGACCTCTCCCCGGGCCAGTGGAGGCCGAGGAACTACGACGGCAGCTTCCACGGGATGGTTACCGTGAGGGAGGCCATAGCCAGGTCCTACAACGTGTCGGCGGTGAGGGTCGGCATGGCCGTGGGGATCGAGGCCGTGGCCGCCAGGGCCTCCGCCATGGGGATCGAGACCGACCTGCCCATAGTCAACTCGCTCCCGCTGGGAAGCTGCATGGTCAGCCCCCTCGAGATGGCGCAGGCCTACATCCCGTTCGCAACCGGCGGCATCGCCAGGGATGCGACGGGTATCCTCAGGGTGGTCGACAGGTACGGCAACGTACTGGAGACCAACGAACAGGTTCCCCAGGGCTCCAGGGTCCTCAGCGAGACCGGCGCCTGGATCATGAACAACCTGCTCCAGAGCGTGGTCAGGGCCGGCACCGCGTCGGGATCGCGCTGGTACTGGGGGGCCGGGCCCTATGCCGGCAGGGATGCGGGCGGAAAGACCGGCACCACCAGCGACTACGCCGACGCCTGGTTCATCGGCTTCACCCCCGATCTCGTGGCGTCGGTATGGGTCGGATACGACAACCATATCGTGAGGATGAGGCTCCAGAGCGGCCGAGGCGAGGCGGGAGGCGACATCGCGGTGCCCATCTGGAGCAGGTTCATGCGCAGGGCCTTCGCAGGGGCCGACGCCTCGTCGGCGCCGTCATTCCCTGCCGCCCCCTCGGGCGCGGTGGAACATGCCGTCATATGCAGGCAGTCGGGCTTCCTGGCCAACGCCGAGTGCGGCGACAAGGCGGTCGACGAGCTCTTCTGGGCCGGCACCCAGCCCACATCCTACTGCCCCATACATACCGCGCTGTCCCCGTTCGCCTCGGACACCACCATCCCCGACTTCACCCAGTTCGACACCTCGCGCAGCGGATCCGGAGGCAGACCGAGATGACGGCCTACATCCCCGCGGCTCTGGGCGCACTCGCCGTCCTCACCCTCGCGGGGTTCCTCCTGATGAGGACTCCGGCCTGGAAGAGCATCCAGCTCCGGAGGGCGGCCGTCCTGGCCGCCTCGGGCCGCGTCGAGGAAATGATCAGGATGCTCCAGAGGAACCGCGACAGGAAGTCGGTGAAGGACCCGCTGACCAATGCGCTCGTCTACTTCCTCATCAGGGCTGGCAGGTTCGACGAGGCCGAGGACGTCGTGGCCGAGGCAGTCCAGAAGGGCGACACCGGCGGGACGGCCCTGGGCCAGCTCGGACTGATCGAATCGGGGCGCGGGAATGCAGCGCAGGCCGAACAGTACTACAGGAAGGCGCTCGAGAGGGAGCCCGGGCTCGCTGCCAGCCTGGGCGTCAACCTGGCGGGCCTGCTGATCGAGAAGCGGGAGGAGCCCGGCCTCGACGAGGCCGGCAGGCTGCTGCAGGAAGCCCTCGAGATCCGCACCGGGGCCTCCAGGAGCGGGGTGCACATCAACCTCTCGCTCCTCGGGCTGGCCAGGAACCAGCCCCGCGATGCCCTGGTCCACGCCATGACCGCATATGAGCTCATGCCGTCGGGAGACCATTCCAGGGGTTCGAGGGCCCAGGCCCTGGCCCTGGCCGCAAGGGCGAGCAGCCTCCTGGGCGAGGCCGGCGAGGCCCTCGATCTCTCGAAGAAGGCCCTCTCGCTCCTCGACGGGCTCGCCGGTTTCGAGAAACTGCACGCCGAGATAGAGGGAATGCTCCCCGGGCTTCCGGGCAAGGGCGGGGCAGGCGCAGAGCCCGCACCCGGATCGGGGTCCGCGGTTCCTTGAAGCGCGCCCTCCTCACCGTCTTCGCCGCACTCCTGGTCTACACGGCCCTGGTGCTGCTCTCGGACGCCCCGGAGTTCTCGAGCGCCATCTCCGCGTTCGACCCCCGCTGGCTCCCGGCCGTGCTCGGGCTGCCCCTGGTCAACTACGCCCTGAGATTCCTGAAGTGGCAGTACCTTCTCGGCAGGACAGGCGTGCGCCTGCCTGCGGGGAGGAGCCTCCTCGTGTTCCTCGCGGGCTTCTCGATGACGGTTTCTCCGGGGAAGCTCGGCGAGGTCCTGAAGTCATGCCTCCTGCGCGACGGGGAGGGGATACCCGTCGAGCTCACCTCGCCCGTGGTCGTGGCCGAGAGGATCACCGACCTGATGAGCATGGTCCTCCTGGCGGTCATGGGAGCCATCCTGACGGGCGGGGCCGGAGTGCTGCCGGTGGTCGCTGCAGGCATCGCCGCGAGCGCGGCCGGGGTGGCGCTGGTCTCCTCGCGCCGTCTCTTCGACCGGCTCTCGGGGCTCCTCTGCAGGATCCGCTTCTTCTCCTCGCGGCGCGATGCCCTCGAGACCTTCAGGGGGACCTGCGCGGGGCTCCTCGACCCGCGGAGCCTGCTGATAACCGTCCCTCTGGGGGTGGCCTCCTGGGGGGCGGAAGCACTCGTGCTCCAGGCTGCCGCCGCCGCTCTCGGGATGCCGCTGACTCCCGGGCTCGCAATCCTGTCGCATTCGGCCGGCACGATCGCCGGTGCGGTCTCGATGATACCCGGAGGGCTCGGGCTCACCGAGCTGACCATCGGAGGCCTGCTCGGCCCTTCGCTGGGCAGGGCGGGGGCGACTGCGGTCACGATCGTCATGAGGTTCGCGACCCTGTGGTTCGCCGTGGCCGTGGGGCTGGCCGCGCTCGCCTTCGAGCGGGCGAGGTCTCGCAGGCGCGGAACCGCCGGGCGGGCGGGTTGTTCTCAAGAGAGCACGCGGAGGTGATGGCATGACCGAGGACGGATCCCTGCCCGGAACCGGAGGGCTGCTCCACCGGAATCCCGACGTGGTCCTGCGCGAGGAGGACGAGGACGGCGCCCTCCTGTTCAACCCCGACACGAGCGACGTGCGGGTCCTGAACGCCACAGGGCTCCTCGTCTGGAGGATGTGCGACGGAGTCACGGAGGATGAGATGGTTTCGGCCCTCTCCGCCGCCTTCGACTCCGTTCCCCCCGGGCGTGTCAGGGAGGACGTGGACAGGTTCGTGTGCGACCTCCTCGCCGCGGGATTCATGGGAAGGGCCACGGGGGGCTGAGACGCGGCATGAAGGCGCTCAGGACCCCCGCATCGGCCGACCTCGCCCTCACTGGAAGGTGCAACCTGCGCTGCGCCTATTGCTTCTATGCCGACGAGATGAACTGGCGCTCCGACCTCTCGACCGCCGAGTGGCTGCGGATCGTCGACGTCCTGCGAAGCCTCTCGGTGATGAGGGTCTGCCTCACGGGGGGAGAGGTCTTCACCAGGCCCGACCTGTTCGAGATCATCGACGCCTTGCTGGACGCCGGGATGCGGTACACCATCCTCACGAACGGAACCCTGGTCGACGAGACGGCGATCCGCGCCCTCGACTCCGGTCGAAGGCGCCTGAGGATGGATTCGATACAGGTCTCCATCGACGGCCCTGACGCACCCGTCCACGACTCCATGCGCCCGGACAGCTTCGACAGGGCCGTGCGCGGCACGAGGCTTCTGAAGGAGGCGGGTTTCCCGGTGAATGCCAGGATGACGCTTTCCCTGTCGAACCTCGGGAGCATAGGGCGCACTGCCTCGTTCATCCTCGGAGACCTCGGGCTCGACTGGTTCAGCACCAACGAATCCTTCAGGATGGGCGCGGGCTGCGACGGAAGCGGGGGCGGCCTCTCCAACGCCGAGCGCCTCGAAGCCATGAGGGTCTTCGAGAGGCTCGAGGCGGAATGGCCCGGCAGGATAAGGTCGCAGGCCGGCCCGCAGGCCAAGAGGCTGGCCTACTCGCAGATGGAGCGTGCCAGGGCCACGGGGGAGAAGCCCCGGTCCTGGGTGATGGGTTCGCTCACGGGATGCGGCTGTGTCTTCGACAGGACGAGCATCATGCACGACGGGACCATCGTGCCGTGCCACGTCCTGCACAGGCTGGCGCTCGGGAACGCCCTGACCGACTCCATGGCCGACATCTGGAGGAGCCATCCCGTGCTGACAGCCCTTCGTGAGAGGCGCAGTAAGCCCATGAGCTCCCTGCCCGGCTGCTCCGCCTGCGAATGGTCGCCCTACTGCAACGGGAGCTGCCCCGGCATAGCCCTGGAGGAGACCGGCAGCTTCGACATGCCGAACCCCGAGGACTGCTACGCCAGGTTCGTCTCCGAAACGGGGGTCAGGATTGACTTCTGAAGCGCCCCCGCTCAGGACCTTCTACCTCTACGTGTCGGGAGGGTGCAACCTCAACTGCAGGCACTGCTGGATCTCCCCCGAGTTCGATCCCGGGGCCTCCCGATCGAGTTTCCTGGATTTGTCCATCCTCGAGAAGGCCGTCGAGGAGGCCCTTCCTCTGGGCCTCGGGTCGGTCAAGCTGACCGGAGGAGAACCCATGCTGCATCCCGGCTTCGCGGACATGGTGCTGCTCCTGGCGGCCCGCGGCCTCAGGATGCACATGGAAACCAACGGGACCCTGGTCGATCCCTCCTCGGCGAGGATGATGAGGGAGACCGGCCTCTTCAGGACGATCTCCGTCAGCCTCGACGGCGCCTCTCCGGCGACGCACGACGCGATGCGAAGGGTTCAGGGATCCTTCGACATGGCCCTGGAGGGCATCCGTGTCCTGGTGTCGGAGGGATTCCGTCCGCAGGTCATCTGCACCCTGCACGAAGGGAACGCCGACGAGGCCCTGCCCCTGGTGTCCCTCGCCAGGAGCATGGGCTGCGGCTCGGTGAAGTTCAACAACGTGCAGGTCGTCGGCCGGGGGAGCGACATGCCCGGGCGCCTGTCGATGCGGGCGCTCATCGACCTCCATTCCACGATACGCGCCGGCATGGCCGGCGGCCCCGACTCCCGCTTCCGCGTCGTCTTCGACATTCCCCCGGCCTTCAGGCCCGTCGGCGAGTTGCTGGAGGGAGGCGCAGTGGCATGCCGCATACTGAACATCCTCGGCATCCTCTCGGGGGGCGAACTCGCCATGTGCGGGATCGGGACCGCCTATCCCGAACTCGTCTACGGCAGGCTTCCCGGATCCGACGTCCGCGAGGTGTGGGAGACATCCCCGGGACTCCAGGAACTCCGTTCAGTCCTGCCGGGTTCCCTTTCTGCGCCGTGTTCGGACTGCATCCACAGGAACGCCTGCATGGGCGTCTGCGCTGCAGGGAACTACCACAGGACGGGAAGGCTCGACTCCTCCTACTGGTTCTGCGAGGAGGCCTCGCAGACGGGACTGTTCCCCGCATCGCGGCTTCTCGGAACGCACGGGAGGTGACATGTCGTCTACGGGTTCAGGAGCGAGGGAGTACGAGGCGCCGCTGGCTCTCGACCTGTCGGGAGGAGTGGCCGAGGGGGGCCATGTCGTGGGATTTGCTCCAGCGGCAACGCGCTGGTCGGTCAGGTGACCTGCGTCAGCGGCAACTCCCCGGAGGTGGCGCACGTGAGGCCCTGCGCCCCGGTCGGCCTCTCGCCCGATCTCGCGGGATGCGAGACGGGAACCGGGGCCTTCAACGACTGCATCTCCGGATCGAAGTTCTGAAGCTCGGGGGGGGTCACTTTTCAGGGACGCCCCGCATCCTTATTATCGGGGATGCAGTGGAGGTCAGAATGGCTTCTTTCAAACCGGCATACGAACCGCCGATAGCTATGGATCTCTCGGGCCGCACGGCCGAGGGCCATAGCCGTGGGACATGCATGAACGGCACGGGCCTCTACAGCGTGATCACGTGCGTAACGGGCATCGCGCCCGAATCCGGAGACCCCACCGGCTGCAGACCCACGGGCCTCGACCCGGAGTACGGCGGTTGCGACTACGGCCACAGGGCCGCCAACAACTGCATTTCCGGAACGGCATTCTAGCCCATCCGGACTCCCCTCCGCCATGACGTGTCCGGAGGTGACGAACCACCGCATCGGGCCGTTCGGCTTCCTCACCTCATCCGACATCCCGCTTCCGGCTCTCGCCGATCCCCGGATGGAGCGATACCTCGCACCGCCTGCCTGCCTCGATGCGCGACCCGACGTACGGCACAGCATTTCCGAGATCCCCGACGGTGAAGCGGAGGCGCCCGGCGCCGAACTCAGGCTAGGCCGGGCCCTCGCGCGCTGCCACAGCCCCGCGAGGATAAGCGGCGGCTCACAGCTCCTGCCGCTCCTTCTGCCTCCAGGATGCGAGATCCCTCGCGACCGCGGAGACTGGATGCGCCTCGCGAGGTCTGAGAGGATCCTCGCGGAGATCGAGGGCGCCGTGGGCAGGGCTTCGGGTCCCGCCGCAGTCTCGGTTCTGGCCCACTCCATGACAGTCGAGATCAGGGACTTCGAGAGGCTCTCGGCGAGCGTCTTCGTGTCGGGGGGGCTGAGGGATGCCCTTTCGACTCCGGCAGCCTTCTATTCCCTCAGGAAGCTCTTCTCGCTGTTCCTGCCCTCCCTGGGGGCGTTCCTTGTCCACTCCGCCGGCATCTCCCTGGGATGCGGCACCGTGCTCCTCGCCGCCCCCGACTCGGGGGGCAAGTCCACGGCCTCCGGCCTGGCTCCGCGAGGCTCCGTCCTCGGCGACGACAGGATGCTCGTCGTCGGTTCCGGCGACGGGTTCGCCGTCCATCCCACCCCGTGGAACGAGCTGTCGGGGCAGGCCGGATGCGGGCGCGCGGCGGGGGTGTTCATCCTCGAGAAGTCCGACTCCTTCGGGATAGGTCGGATCGATCCCAGGGAGGCCTTCGCATTCCTGTGGCAGGACAACAGGACATATTTCGAAGACCTGCCGCCCCGGGTGAGGGATGCCGCCTTCGACTCGATGCTCCGTCTCTGCAGGTCGTTGCCCTGCGGGAGGATCTGGTTCACGAGGGAGGCGCTGGACTGGGGCGCGGTGGATGCCTTCGTGCGCGGAGCACGGTGAGGACGCTTTTCTACACCGGGACCAGCATGTACCCGCTGCTCCGGCGGGGGGACGTCCTCGTTTGCATGGAAACTGACTTCGGGAGGGTCGGCAGGGGGGATGTGATAGTCTTCACGCCCCCGGGAGGTGAAGGACTGGTCGTGCACAGGGTGCTCCGCGTGCTCGAGGACGGCAGGCTGGTGACGAAGGGCGACCGCTGTCCCTCCGAGGACCCCGTACCCGTCGACGCGGCATCCTTCGCATACCTCGCGAGGGGCAGGCTGCGCGGGTACGGAAGGCGGGCGCCCCTTCCGGGCGGTGCCGCTGGAATCGCACAGGCGGCCCTGAGCCGCGCATGGGCGTCCCTGCGGAGAGCCTTCGCCCGGCGGCTGCCTGCCGCGCCTGCGGTCCTGAGATCGCTGGCGACGGCCCTCTGGCGGCCCGGGATAGGAGAGGTCAGGCTAGAGGGCCCCCACGGGCCGGAGACCAGGTACGTCCACCGCGGGCGCACCGTCGCCCGATGGATCCCAGGCCTGGGCGTGTTCCACTGCCGCAGGCTCTATTCGCTCGTGATCGACCACCCCCGGGGGGAGGGTCGGGGATGATATCCCGCATGATCTCCGAAGCTCTCTCCGGCTTCCGGAGGGAACGGCCCCCCGACCCCCTGGGACCCGCCGGGGGGAAGTCCGGGATCGCGGACGCCGTTCGCCTCGTCCTTCCTTACGCCAGGGCGCACGCAGGGGACGGCGTGACGGCTCTGACCGCGACCCTCGCCTCGATCGGGCTCGGATACGCGGTTCCGTTCGTGACCCGGAGCGTGGTGGACGACTCGATCTCGGCGGGGGACACCTCGATGCTGCCTGCCAGGCTGGCACTCCTGGCCGGGCTCGGCCTGCTCCTCCTGATCGCCGGCGCGCTCGAGCAGTACGCCACGGCACGCTTCTCCGGGGCAGCCACCGCGGACATGCAGGGCGACCTCCTCGGCAGGGCCATGTCCCTGCCCGTAAGGCTCTTCGGCGAGGAGAGGACCGGGTACCTCATGTCCCGCGTCACATCCGACATACAGGGTGTCTCCTGGTTCCTCTCGGGCGCATCGGTCCATCTCGCCGCATCCGTAGTCCGGCTGGCGGCAGGCGTGGCCCTCATGATGTCCATGGAATGGCGCCTGGGCCTCCTGTGCCTCCCGTTCCTCGCCGCCATGCTGCTGGCGGCCGGCGCGATGTCGCGCCGTCTGCGCAACCTGGGCCTCCATTCGATGGAGGAGGGGGCCAGGGTCTCGAGGGACCTCCAGGAGGTCCTCGCGGCGGGCACGGTCGTCAGGGCCTTCGCCGCGGAGGAACGCATGTCCGGCCGTGTCAGGGAGGGCCTGGGGAGGATGTTCGGCCTGATGATGGAGAGGACGGCTTCGGGGACCGCCGCGGGGCTGCTCCTGGAGCTGGTGCCCGGAGCGGCCCGGCTGTGCGCCGCCGGCGCGGGGGCCTACCTCGTGATAGGCGGGTCGATGACTCTCGGCTCGCTGCTCGCCTTCCTGTCCTTCCTGGGTTCGACCCTCGGCCCTGCCCGAAGGCTCTCTTCGTTCACGACCCAGATACCCCAGTCCCTCGCAGCTGTCGACAGGGTGACGGCCCTGACCGCCCCCCCGGGGGAGGATTGCGGATCCAGGAGGGTGGACCGGCTGTCGGGGGAGGTGGAGTTCAGGGATGTCTCCTTCGGCTATTCCCCGGACGAGCCCGTGCTCTCGGGGATCTCCTTCAGGATCCCGCCGGGCGGGACGATGGCGGTCACGGGGGCCAGCGGGGAGGGCAAGACGACCCTGCTCATGCTCCTGCTCGGTTTCTACAGGCCGGATTCGGGCTCGATACTCCTCGACGGCATCCCGCTCGACGAGTACGACAGGCGCTCCGTGAGGGCCAGGATGGGCTTCGTGCCCCAGGAGGCCTCGGTCCTCTCGGGCACGATACTCGAGAACCTCAGGCTCGGCGCTCCATCCGCGACCCCGGAGCAGGCGCTCGCGGCCTGCAGGGATGCGGGGGCCGACTTCGCATCCACGCCTTCCGACCTCGACAGGATGCTCGGTGAAGGCGGCTTCGGCCTCTCCCTCGGCCAGAGGCAGAGGCTCGCCATCGCGCGGGCGCTGGTCGGCAACCCGGACATCCTCCTGTTCGACGAGCCCACATCGGCCCTGGACGCATCGTCCGAGAAGGCCCTGCTCTCCACACTGCCCCGGGCGATCGGGGCCAGGACGGCGATAATCGTGACCCACAGCCCGGCCGTCCTGGAACTCTCCGGCTCCAGGCTGGTAATTGAAGGCAGCCGCGGGGAGTTCATCCTCACGGGCCGGGCCTGCGCACCGCGATGAACCGGCCGGCCGCAGCTCCCGGCGACTATGGCGCAGGGGCCGGGGGGCCGTTATGTTCGTTCCGGACAGCCTGAGGAGGTCTTCCTGATGAGAGCGCTTCTCCTGACACTCGCCGCATTCCAGGCATGCTCGGCCCTGGGGCTCGATCCGGGCCGGTTCGACCTCTTCGGAAACGGCTCGCCGCTGCTCAGGCCCGACTTCTCGAGCTCGATGAGCTTCTCATTCACCAGCGGGGGCGGGTATTCCTACGGAACCGGCACCTATGTCGGTTCCATGGGCTTCCTGCTGCACCCGAACGTCACCGCCGAAGTCGATCTCGGCTATTCCAGACTGCTCGACTTCCACGGCCCCGATGCCGGATACTATCTCGGAGGGGTCGGGCTCGACTGGAAGCCCAGCGAGAACTTCCTCCTCCAGGTCCACATGAGCGGCGCCTTCGAGGGCGACGCTCTGGAAGGCAACTGAACCCCTTCCCTGCAACGGTCCTGGCAGCCGCGCTCCTGGGCTCGTCCGGCGACTCGCTCATGCACCTCGGACGCGTGGCGGAGGCGATCCCCGCGCTCCGGGCCGAAACCGCCGAGCACCCCTGGGACCCCTGGACCCGATGGCGCCTCGCAAGGGCGTACAACCTGATGGAGATGCCCGACAGCGCCTGCGTCCATGCCTTCGCGGCATGGAGGATGGAGCCCGGCGAGGAGCTGTTCCTCGCGGAGTACTTCAAGGCCCTTAGGCGTTCCGGGAGGGAGCCGGAGGTGCTCGAGCTGGCCGGTCTGGTCAGGAACGGCGGTGCCGCTCGCTACCATGCCGCGGCCTGCGGCCACGAGGAGTCGCTCCGGTACCTGCGCGACAGCTCCCTGTCTCCCGACGACTCCACCGCGGCCGACGCCTGCTGCTGGCTCTCCGTCCTGGAGGGCGCGGAAGGGCCGGGGGACAGGTCGCTCGAGCTCCTCAGGCGATGCGTGGAACTAGCTCCGGACGAGGGATTCTACAGGTCAATGCTGGTGGAGGAGCTCTGCGGGGCGGGGCTGCTGGAAGAGGCGGCGGCCAACCTCCTCGTGCTCAGGCGCGCGAGATGGTTCGAGCCGGGATACTGGGATGCCTGCGCCTCGGTCGCCTCGCTGGAGGGAGATCAGGAGAGGCGCCTCTGGGCGCTCAGGAGGTCCGTGGAGGCGCTCACGACGCCGGATGCGCTCAGGTCGCTGGGATGGGGGCTCGTGTCCGCCGCCCGGTCGGACATGAGGAACGGGCGGCTCGAGCTGGCCTCCCAGCGGCTCTCGGAGGCGCTGCTGCTCGGGGGACCCTCGGAGGAGTTCGTCAGGGTGTCGGATTCGCTGCTCTCGATGACCAGGCTGTACGAGCATGAGTAGGAGGCTCTGGGCTGTCCTTGCGGCGCTCCTCGCCCTCCTGGGCCTGGTGCTCCCCCGGCCGCCCTGGCCCGGAGCAGGGTCGGAAGGCAAGGCGCGTGAGCCGGGGCATACCGGCATCATCGTCCTCGTCCTGCTCGCGGGCGTTATTATACACTCCACGGGCTGCCCGCTCGCGAGGGAGGACAGGGTGCTGCACGCCGTCATCTCCGCCGATGCGGGATGCACGGCCTCCGGGGTTGCCGGGCACTGCGACGCCGGAGGAGGCTCCCCGGAGGCCGCTGGTGCCGCGTTCGCCCTGGGGCTCGGCGTGGCCAAGGAGATATGGGACGCCCGCGATGGCGGATGCGTCGACCCATGGGACCTGTTCGCCGACCTGGCCGGCGCGGCCGCCGGGTACGCGCTTGCCTGTCATTTCATAGCGGAGGACTGACTTGATCACCGGCTTCCTGAAGACCCTCTTCGGCGACAGACAGAGAAAGCACGTCCGGAGGATGCGCCCTCTGGTCGACGAGATGAACGCGCTCTCCGACCGGATCGCCGCCATGACGGACGCGGAGCTCGCGGGCTCCACGGACGTCTTCAGACGCAGGCTCGCGGAGGGGGAGACCCTCGACGACATACTCTGCGAGGCCTTCGCGACCGTCAGGGAGGCCTGCCGCAGACTCTGCGGGCGCTCCTGGAAGGTGACGGGGCGCGACACCCGGTGGAACATGGTGCCCTACGACGTGCAGCTCATGGGCGGCATCGTCCTCCACGAGGGCAGGATAGCCGAGATGGCCACCGGCGAGGGCAAGACCCTCGTCGCAGTGATGCCCATGTACCTGAACGCCCTCCCGCTCGACGAGCGATGGACGGCCCTGGCCGAGCGTGAATGGGGCTCCGCCCCCGCACGCTGGACCTTCGAGCCGATCGAAGGGCTGCCCGTCGGCAGGGGCGCCCACCTCGTGACGGTGAACGACTATCTGGCCCTGAGGGACTCCCAGTGGATGGGGCCCGTGTACGAATTCCTGGGCCTGACCGTAGGCTGCATCCAGCAGGGGATGACCCCTCCGGAGCGCAGGGCGGCCTATTCCTGCGACATCACCTACGGCACGAACAACGAGTTCGGTTTCGACTACCTCCGCGACAACATGGCCGTGAGGCTGGAGGACCGCGTCCACAGGGGCTTCCGCTACTGCATCGTGGACGAGGTCGACAGCGTCCTCGTGGACGAGGCCCGCACCCCCCTCATCATAAGCGGTCCCGTGGCCAGGACGGCCACTCAGTACAAGGACTACAGGGGAGCGGTCGGAAGGCTGGTCTCGAAGCAGAGCGAACTGGTCGGCGGCATAGTCGCCGAGGCCGACCGCCTCTGGGATGCGGGCGAGGAACACGAGGCGGCCGAACTCTACCTCAAGGCCCGGAGGGGGGCGCCGAAGCACCGGAGGCTCCAGAAGTCCCTGCAGGATCCCGACAGGCTGAGGGAGCTCCAGAGGAACGAGGCGGAGAAGCTGCGCGACAAGGCGTTCGGGAAGCTCGACGAGGACCTGTACTTCGCGATGGACGAGAGGGAGCGCTCGGTGAACCTGTCCGAGATGGGCAGGAAGCTCCTTTCTCCCGAGGATCCCGACTTCTTCCTCCTCAGGGACGTATCCGAGATCATAGGCGAGATAGACGCCCTGACTATCCCCGACGACGAAAAGCTGAAGCGCAGACAGGAGGCGCTCGAGGGGCAGACCAGGAAGGCCGAGGCCCTCCACGCCATCGACCAGCTCCTGAGGGCCTTCCAGATGTACGAGAAGGACGTCGAGTACGTCGTCGACCAGGGGCGGGTCGTGATAGTCGACCAGTTCACCGGAAGGCTCATGCCCGGGAGGCGTTTCAGCGACGGCCTGCACGAGGCACTGGAGGCCAAGGAGAACGTCGAGGTCAGGTCCGAGACCCAGACCCTCGCCACCATCACCATCCAGAACTACTTCAGGATGTACGACAAGCTGTCGGGCATGACGGGAACCGCAGAGACGGAGGCCTCCGAGTTCGAGTCGATCTACGACCTCGACGTGGTGGTCATCCCGACCAACGTGCCCGTCGTGCGCCGCGACCACAACGACAGGGTCTACAAGACCAAGCGCGAGAAGTACGCCGCGGTGATCGACGAGGTGGCCGCCCTGCATTCGGCCAGGCAGCCGGTCCTGGTCGGCACGGTCTCGGTCGACGTCTCCGAGACGCTCCACAGGCTGCTCACGGCCAGGGGCATCCCGCACAACGTCCTGAACGCCAAGCAGCACCAGTCCGAGGCCGAGATCATAGCGCTGGCCGGCCAGCCCGGCGCGGTGACGATCGCGACCAACATGGCCGGGCGCGGAACCGACATCAAGATCGACGATTCGGTGAGGATGGTCACCGGCCCCGACGGCACGCGCGTCCCGGGCGGTCTCTTCGTCATCGGCACCGAGAGGCACGAGGCCCGGCGGATCGACAGGCAGCTCAGGGGCCGCAGCGGCAGGCAGGGCGATCCCGGCGCGAGCAGGTTCTACCTCTCTCTGGAAGACGACCTCTTCAGGCTCTTCGCATCCGAGCGCATGATCGACTTCCTCAAGAAGAACGGCGACAAGGAGGGGGAGGTCATTGAGCACCCGATGCTGACCAAGGCCATCGAGAAGGCCCAGAAGCGGGTCGAGGAATACAACTTCGGCATCAGGAAGCACCTGCTCGAATACGACGACGTGGCCAACAAGCAGCGCGAGGTGGTATACGCCAGGAGGCTCCAGGCCCTCACCGGCGAGGGGCTGACCGAGGAGGTCCGGGAGATGGTCTCGGCCACTGCCGGCTTCGTGCTCGAGGAGCACATCCCGGACGGAACCGAGCCCGAGGAGTGGAACCTCGACAGGGCCAGGCTCTCGCTCATGGAGCTCTCCGGGGTATCCATCGGGCTGGAAGGGCTGCCTGAGCGCACGGACGATCCCGTGGAGGCCAGGAGGATCGCCGTCTCCCGGATCATGGACTTCCTCCGCATGAAGGAGGAGCGCCTGGGCGCCCCGCTGATGAGGGAGCTCGAGAAGTGGTCCGTCCTGCGGTCGATAGACGTCAGGTGGAGGGAGCACCTCTACGAGATCGACCATCTCAAGGAGGGCATAGGTCTCAGGGCGTACGGGCAGAGGGATCCGCTGGTGGAGTTCAAGAAGGAGGCATTCGGCCTCTTCGAGAACCTGCTGGACGAGATCGACAAGCTGGCCGTGAAGCAGGTGCTATCGCTCTGGCCGCAGCAGGCCGTCCCCCTGAGGAGGGAGGGCCTGCCCGCGGGAAGGGCGTATCAGCCGGGCCTCGCCAGGCCTTCCGCCTCGCCCGATGCGCCGGGGGCCGGCTCCAGGGGCGGGGCCGAGCCGCAGGGCGCGCCCGGGCCTGTCCAGACTGTCCGCAGGGAGGTCCCCAAGGTGGGCCGGAACGACCCCTGCCCGTGCGGCAGCGGGAAGAAGTACAAGCACTGCTGTGGAACCGGGGTGTGAAGCCACGAGAGGAGGAGTTGTCATGTCAGAGCGCGGTGGAGAGGTCTGGGCCTTCCTCGCGGGTGCATTCATAGGAGGCGTCGCTGCGCTCCTGTTCGCTCCCGCCAAGGGATCGGAGACCAGGGCGAAGATCAGGCAGGCCGCCGAGGATGCCTACTCCAAGGGCGAGCAGCTCGTGGAGACAGGCAAGGTCGAGGCCGACAAGCTGATATCCAAGGGCCGCGAGAAGCTGGAGAGCTTCGCCCAGAAGTGCGAGGAGAAGGCGGTCCAGTAGTGCCCGGGCGCCGTATCCCGGCCTCCGGCCGGGAAGGCGGGACCGTCGCGATATGGGGCGACGGCGCGGTCGGCATCGGCCTCGCCGCCGCCCTTTCCGCGGATCTGGACGTCGTCCTGGTCGGGCCCGACGGCAGCCCCGACGCGGAGATGCAGGTCGAAGCCTCGGGCGAGACGGAGCGCCGGAGGATCGTGAGGCACTTCCCGGCCGGCCGGGCACCGCGCTGTTCCGCCGTCGTGATGGCAGTGAAGGCCACCGATCTCGGCGATGCCTCGGCCGTGTCGCGGCGCGCCGGAAACGGGGCGCATGCGTGCCTGTGCAACGGGATGGGGCTGGAGGAGGCCTGGGGCCCCGGCTGGGACTCCGTCGAGAAGGCGGTGATCCTGGGCGGCTTCGAACGCACCGGGCCTGGATCCGTGATCATCCACCCCGGCGGGCTCATCGTCCTCGAGGGCGGGCTCATGCAGTCCCTGCTCGCGGGTTCCGGGATAGCTACCGCTCCCCGGCCTCGCAGGGCGCTCGAGATCGCGAGGTGGGCCAAATGGCTCGTGAACAGTTCGCTCAACCCGGTTGCCGCGCTGTCCTCGCTCCGGAACGACGAGCTCCACCCTGCGGGGCTCGCCCCCCTCGTCTACGGGATACTGGAGGAGATAACCCCCGCCGTGCCCGCCGCCTCGAGGAAGGAAGCGCTGGAGGAGGCCCGCGGGATGCTCGGGTTCCTCCTCGAGTCATCCCACAACCGGGCGAGCATGCTCCAGGACCTGGAGGCGGGCAGGAGGACCGAGATCGAATTCATGACCGGCCTCGCGGAGAGGATCCTCCCCGGATCCTGCCCCGCGGCATCGGCCGTCGCATCGCTGGTCAGGGCGAGGCAGGCGCGGCCCCGCTAGAGCCGGACCATCCTCCTGGACAGCGATCCGGCGCTGGACGAAAGCCTCAGGATGTAGACCCCGGCGGGCAGGTCGCCCCCGAAGAATGCCGCTCCCTCGGGATCGCCAGACTCGACGACGGTGTCCACCAGCCTCCCGTCCGCCGCGTAGACCCTGAGGAATGCCGGAGATCCGCCCCCGGAGGTCGACCAGGATGCGCTGAACGAGCCGGAGGAGGGGTTGGGGCCCGCTTCGAGACACATCCCGCCGGTCTCCCAATCGGAGATCCCGGTGTAGAGAGATGAATCGAACCAGATATCCTCATGTCCCTGCCCCAGGTAGAAGAGCACCTGGTCCGAGGGCAGATAGCCCTGGCAGACGACCGGGGGGCATTCCAGGCACGGCGGTACTCCTCCACGGACGGCGCCCTCCTGACCCGGCAGAGACTGGAGGTCGGGGGCCGACAGGACCCTTATCAGGCCGGTGCCGGAGTCGACGAAGGCCATGAGCGCGCTGGAGGAGCCTGCAGCCACCCCCAGATAGGGGTATGCCCCGGTGCCGGCCTGAACGGGCGGTCCCCACGTGGTTCCGTGGTCATCGGAGATGGACAGCACCACCTGGCCCGATGCGTCGTGCCAGGCCACCGCGACGGCCTGTCCCCCGGTCCATTCGGCGGCCGGTCGGGGGCTGGCCTCCGGCGCTCCGTAGCCGAGTACGGCGTCGGTGAGGCTCGTGCCGGACAGGGTGGCGCAGTGTATGTCGCCGATCACTGTTTCCTGGTAGGCGACATGGAACCGGCCTCCGGGGCCGGCCTCCGCGACAGGCCTCGAAGCGTTCGTCAGGAGCAGGGACGGGTCGCTCCAGGTCAGGCCGTCCGTGCTCGATGCCGTGTAGACGTTCCCCGAGTCGTCGTCGGCGAACAGCCTGTGCTGGCCGGTCACAGGATTCCATGCTGCGGTGACCGACCTCAGGGAGTCCATCCCCGCCTGGTTCCAGGGAATCTCGGTTATGCCGAGCACCCTGAGGTGGGGCAGGCCGAGCTTGAGGCCGATGATGTAGTCGCTTGTCCCGTCGCCGCTGGAGACTAGGAACATGTGCAGGTAGTCCTCGGCGGAGGCGGTCGAGACGTACATCTCCGGGTCCTCGAGGGTCCATGAGCTGGAGAGTATCCTGCGCATATCCCAGGAAGAGCCCCCGTTGACCGAGGAGAAGAGCTTGAGGGAGTCGGTTTCGGAATCGGCGATCGCGCAGACCAGAAGGTCGCCGTCGGGGGTGGTGAGCGCCTCGACATAGTCGTGGCCGGCACCCAGCCAGGTCGAAGGTCCCGACATGTCCCAGACCAGGACGTCCCAGCTCCAGGCTGGTTCGGGGGATGGAACCTGCGCGAGGAGGAGCAGGGCGTATACAGGTGTCACTGCGCTACCTCCGCGTTGAAGCGAAAGCGAACAAAGCGAACCTGTGCTTTCCTATAAGACCCGCGGGGTTCCGGGTCAAGCCGGGGATGCTAGAAGGAGTCCTCCTCGTCGCCCATGTCGGTCTCCTTGTCAAGGAGCTCCCATGCGGGGGTGCCGGTGATCTCCTTCAGCTCGTCGACGACGTCGAGCTGGGAGGGATCGAGCTGGAGCGACTGGGAGAAGAGCTCCACGGCCTCCTCGTCCTGACCGCGGATCACGAAGATCCTGGCCATGGCATTGAAGGCGGAGGTCATCTCGGGGTCGAACTCGATGGCCTTCTCGAGGGCGTGGAGGGCGTTCTCGACCATCAGCTCCTCGTCCTTCTCCTCCCCCCAGAGTTCTACGGGAGGAAGGTTCTCCAGGATGGCCATTCCCCAGCAGAGCCCGGTGCGGAGCCATGCCTCGGCGTGTCCGGGATCGAGCCGCGTCACCTGCTCGAGCATCCCGATCGCCTTCCGGGGCGCGTGGTCCTCCATGTACCGCCTTGCGAGCAGTAGGCGGGATTCTATGTCTCCCGGGTCGCTGGCGACCGCCTGCTGTAGCTCCTTGAGCGAAACCTGGTCCATGGCCGAAAGAGACCTCCGTGTCTTGGCGTTGGCCCGTCAATATGAGCGCAGGCATTATCCGTCAAGACCTCGGGGTTGCACCCGGAGCCCGCCGTGGATACTATCGGGGCATGGCCATGGGCATGCTTGCGAATGAGGTGGTCAGCCTGCCGGGAGTCGGGCCTTCGAGGGCCGCCGTGCTCGGCAGACTGGGTGTGCGCACCGTGGGAGACCTGCTCCTGCACCTGCCCAGGACCTTTCTCGACAGGCGCTCCGTCAGGGCGATCGGATCCCTCGAGCCCGGGATCCCGGCCACGGTCTCGGGCGAGGTTGTGCATGTCGCCGAGAGGAGGGCCCGGGGGGGCAGGATCCTTCTTCACGCCCTCCTCAGCGACGGTACCGGGCAGATCGACCTCGTCTTCTTCAACGCCGGGTTCCTGAGGGCCAGGCTCTCCAGGGGCGCAAGGCTGATCGCCACCGGCAGGGTCGACTTCTTCAGGGGCCTCTCCATGGCTCATCCCGAGCTTCTCTTCCCGGACGGCCCAATGGGTTCCGCCCTGGAGTCGGGAGGGATGCTGCCGGTCTATCCTCTCACCGCGGGGCTCTCGCAGGGCGTCATGCGCGGGCTGGTCAGGCGGGCCCTGGATGCCGCGGGCAGCGACCTCACCATGGTGCTCCCCGACGGTCAGGCCGCTTCGGCGGGGTTCGGTTCGCGGTCGGATGCCTTCACCGCCGCCCACGGGCCCGGGAGTCCGGAAGAGGCCGAGAAGGCGCGGAGGTTCCTCGCTCTGGAGGAGCTCTATCTGCATCAGTGCTTCCTGCGGCGGATCCGGGCCGGAGCCTCGGCCATCCCCGGCATTGCGCTGGAGTCCGGACCCGCGGTCCTCGCCGGGTTCGTATCCGGGCTGCCCTTCATCCCCACCGGAGCCCAGTCCTCCGCCCTCTCCGCTCTGTCGTCGGATCTGGGCCGGGCATCGGCCATGCGGCGGCTCCTCCAGGGCGACGTGGGCTCAGGCAAGACCGCGGTCGCTGCCTTCGCGTGCCGTGCCGCGGCCGGGAGCGGGATGCAGGCCGCCCTGCTCGCTCCCACGGAAGTACTGGCAACACAGCACGAGAGGACCCTGTCGAGGCTCCTTGGCCCGATGGGAGTGGACGTGCGGCTCATCACGGCGGGCACCTCCAGGCAGGAGAGGGCCGACATCCTGCGCGACGCCTCCACGGGGGCGCCGATGCTCCTGATCGGAACCCACGCCATCCTCGAAAAGCCCGTTTCTCTGCCGCGCCTCGCCGTGCTCGTGGTGGACGAGCAGCACAAGTTCGGGGTGGAACAGAGGGAGGCGATGCTGGGGGGCCTCGTCCCCAGGCCTCACCTGCTCATCATGTCGGCGACCCCCATACCCAGGACTCTCGCCATGGCCTTCTACGGCGACCTCGACGTTTCCGTCATCGACGAGATGCCACCCGGGAGGGGCGTTGTGCACACGCGCGTCCTCGGGGAGGAGGGGCGCAGGGAGGCGATGGACAAGCTCCTGGAGAGGCTGGCCGCGGGGGAGAGGGCGTACATCGTGTATCCCCTGCGGGAGGCCACGGAGGGGCAGGACCTCCTCGATGCCACCACCGCGTACGAACGTCTGAAGGCCGGGCCGGCCGGCGCAGGGGGAGTGGGGCTCCTCCACGGGACCATGCCGGCCTCCGAGAAGAATGCCCGCGCAGGGGACTTCGCAGCCGGCAGGACGGCAGTGCTCGTGAGTACGACAGTCGTCGAGGTCGGTCTGGACGTGCCGGAGGCCACCGTGATGATAGTCTCGGGTGCGGGCAGGTTCGGCCTGAGCCAGCTCCACCAGCTCAGGGGGAGGATCGGGCGCGGCGGGAGGGATTCGTGGTGCTTCCTCATTGCAGGCCGGGACACGGGGGAGAAGGCCATGGAGAGGCTGAGGGCCATGGAGGCGTCGAACGACGGGTTCGAGCTGGCGAGGAGGGATCTCGAGCTTCGCGGCCCGGGAGACGTGTTCGGCACCAGGCAGTCCGGTCTGCCCGAGTTCAGGGTGGCAGACCTGATGACCGACTCCGACCTCCTGGAGCGGGCCTCCGCTCTGGCATCGGCACATCCGCCCGGCGAGGGCGCCCTGTCTGAGATGAACTGGCGGTTCGGCGCGGAACCGGGGCACCATGCTTGAAGTACCCGTCCGGAACGCCATCCGTGCCTTTCCCGGCCCGGGTCGCATCAACGGTTGTCAGCGGCAGGCCGCGTTTTATATTGCTTCGGGGGGATGGGCCCGTGTACCGGCCGTGATCGGGCTTGTCCGAGCATATCCTGGGAACCCTGACAGGGGGGATTGATGAGCGCATCCGATGATCGAGTGAACGATCTCCTGCGCACCGCCAGGAGGCAGGTGGAGTCGGGTGACCGCGACCAGGCGCTTCAGACGCTTCGCAAGGCCCTGGACATGGATCCCTCCAACGCCGACGTACGGGAGGAGATCCAGAGCATCGAGCGCGAAATCGCCGCCATGAAGGTGTTCAAGAGGTCCAGGACCATGAGGGCCCATGCGACCGAGGAGGCGAAGGGTCCTGCATCGGAAGGCTTCGTGGAGGAGTGCATCCGGCGTTCCCAGGAAGCCATGGATGCCGGCGACGAGATCCGCGCGCTCCAGGAACTCGAGCGGGCCCGCCGCCAGGAGGCCGAGAACGAGGAGATCAACCGCCGGATCAGGTCCATAAAGCGGAGCATCAAAGCCAACAACCTCGCGGACCTGGGCTTCACGAGGCTCAGATCCGGCGATCCCGCCGGCGCCCTCGAGCAGGCCTGGAACATCTTCAACTTCTGGGCCCTGGCCCCCGCCCTCGAGAAGCTCGTCGCGGAGCTCGAGAGGGTGCAGGCCCCCGCCCCGGCCGTTCCTCCCGCCGGGGAACCGGAAGAGCTGGAGATCGATACCGAGGATCTCATAGAGGTCCCGGCGGCTGCAGCCGCCCCGGCCGTCCCCAGGGACGCCTCGTCGGCCGTCGCGTCGATACGCCGCAGGATATCCGCGAACGAGTTCTCCGAAGCCCTGGAGGAAGCCGCGGCCGCGCGGGAGAAGTACCCCAGGGACGCCACGGTCAGAGAGCTCTTCGACAAGCTCCAGAAGGTGGCCATCCCCGTCGGAGAGCCGGCTCCCGAGCCGGTCCGTGCGCCCGTCGAGGAGGCGGCCCCCGCGGCCGTCCGCCGCGAGGAACCCGTGCGTGCAGCGGCTGCAGGCGCCGAAACCCGTCGCAGGAACCCCATCCTCTTCATCGTGATCGGGGTCGTGGCCCTCGCCGTCACTGGCCTGCTGCTGCTGGCCATACTGAAGCCGCGTACGCCCGACATCCCCGACGTTCCCCAGGTGCAGCCCTACTCGATATCGCTTGCGGTGCAGGGCCCTGAGGACCTCTCGGTGACCCTGGACGGGGAGGCCCTCTTCAGAGACTCAACCGGAGCATACATCCTGACCGGGGTCGACTTCGGAACGAGGCAGCTCGAGATCAGGGCGCAGGGTTACGAGGTCTATTCCCGCACCCTGGATCTCCAGCAGGGCTTCACTCTCGACGAGGCGGTCGTCCTCGACTCCATAGGAACGAACACGGTCCCCGTGAGCTTCAGCATACTGATGCCGGAGGGCGAGCCCCAGCCCGCTCCCGGCACGGTGTCCTTCCTCGTCGACGGCGAGGAGACCGACTCGCTCACCGTCAGCCTGCCCACGGGCCAGCATGTCTTCCAGGCCGTTCTCGAAGGGTACAACTCCCTGCCCGAGACCGTGCTTGTCGACACTCCCGCGGGATTCGACCAGGCCCTGGCCCTCCTCTCGTCGCAGACATCCCAGATCTCCCTGACCCTGGCCGGCGACATCGAGGGGAACGCCGTCTTCATGGTCGACGGGGTGCAGGTCGGAACCGGCAGGAGGATCACCCATATCGCCGACAGGGGCCCCCACACGGTGCTGGTGAGGATGGAGGGGCACGAGGACTGGTCCAGGTCCATCACCCTCGGCGCCGACGGATTCAGCCAGACGGTGTCTCCCGTCGAGATCGTCACCACTGGCCGGCTGCTGATCGGGCCGGAACCCTGGGCCGAGGTCACGATCGACGGACAGTCATACGGCCAGACTCCGCTGCCCCCCATCGAGCTCGAGCCCGGGACCTACTCCGTCAGCCTCACGAACCCGGATTACGAGGACCAGACCACTTCGGTGACGATCGCGCTCGGCGAGGACACGATGATCAGGTACACGGCCGCCGAGAGGGTGCAGCAGCCCGACATCATCGAGGAACAGCCCGTCATACCGCCCTTCGCGATCCAGCAGTCCGCTCCGTCCATCCCGGCCGTGGCCAGCGAGAGGGGCGACCTGCACGGCTACGTCACCCTCGATGTCAGGGTCGGCACCGACGGCTCGGTGACGGATGTCCAGGTCACCAACGATCCGCTGGGGCTCGGCTGCGGGCAGGCCGCCGCAGACGCCGTGAGGCAGTGGCGATTCCAGCCCGCGACCCAGGGCGGCCAGCCCGTGGAGGTCACCACCACGGTCCAGATCCGCTTCGACATCGAATAGGACTGGCGGACAGGGCGTTGATCCAGGGTTTCGCGGGCTTCTGGTCACCGCCCGTCGACCTGTACGAGACGGACGACATGCTCGTCCTGCACGTCGAACTCCCCGGGATGAACCTCGGGGAGGTCGAGCTCTTCGCGAATCCCCGTTCGGTGATCGTCAGGGGGACCAGGAGGCCCCCCGAGACAGGGCTGTCCGCCGAGAGGCTCGAGATCCGCACCGGGCGGTTCGAGCGCGATGTCCAGCTCCCCTGCAGAATAGACGTAGACGGTGTTAGAGCTTCGATGAAGGACGGCGTCCTCTGCATCGAGATGCCCAAGGCCCCCGGAGGGTCCGTCGGCATCAGGGTCGACCAGGAGAATCCGGATGACTGACGAGAACGGTTTCAAGCTTCCCGATACCATCCCCATCCTTCCGCTCCAGGACGGGGTGGCGTTCCCGTATGCGCTGATACCCCTGACCGTGACCGACACGGCCCAGATCAGCCTCGTGGACGACGCGGTGGTGGGGAACAAGATAGTCGGGCTGGTCGCCGTCAGGAACCAGGACACCGTCCCGGTGGAGCCGGATGATCTCTTCGGCGTGGGCACCGCAGCCGGGATAGTCAAGCTCTACAGGTTCCCCGGCGACGTGATCAGGCTGAGTCTGAAGGGCCTGGTCAGGTTCAGGATACTCGAGTACGTCCAGACGACTCCCTACTTCGTCGCGAGGATCGAGAGGCTCGAAACGGAGCTCCCCGGCCGCGACGAGGAGATGGAGGCCTGGCGCAAGAACATCGAGATGCAGCTCAAGCAGATCGTGGAGCTCTCACCCGGCGTTCCCGACGAGGTGCAGCTCGTGGGCCTGCTCAGGGATCCCGAGAGGCTCGGCTTCGTGGCGGCCGGCGGGATAGAGGCGGGCGTCGCCGACAAGCAGAGGATCCTCGAAGAGGACGACATCCTCAGCCGGCTGAGGCTCCTGTCGGAACTCATGGCGAAGGAAGTGAAGATCCTCAAGCTGAGGAACAGGATCCAGAGCCAGGTCCGCTCGGAGATGGAGAAGGATCAGAAGGAGTACTGGCTCAAGGAACAGATGAAGGCCATCCAGAAGGAACTCGGGTCGGGCGAGGGCGACAATCCCGAGGCTGCCGAGCTCAGGGACAGGCTTGATTCCGTGAGGCTCCCCGAGGAGGTCAGGAAGGCCGCCGAGGAGGAACTGGACCGCCTCGCAAGGATGCCCTCGGGCACTCCCGAGGTGGCGGTCTCGAGGACGTACATCGACTGGATCCTCGCCCTGCCATGGATGGAGGGCTCCGAGGACTCGCTGGACGTGTCGGAGGCCAGGCGGATCCTCGATGAGGATCACTACGATCTCAAGGACGTCAAGGAGAGGATCCTGGAGTTCCTGGCCGTGAAGAAGCTCAATCCGTCTGCGCCCAGCCCCATCCTGTGCTTCGTGGGCCCTCCCGGCGTCGGCAAGACGTCTATGGGCAAGAGCATCGCAAGGGCCATGGGCAGGCGCTTCGTCAGGATCTCCCTCGGAGGGGTCCACGACGAGGCCGAGATAAGGGGCCACAGGCGGACCTACGTGGGTGCGATGCCCGGAAGGATAGTCCAGGGCCTGAGGGAGGCGGGGACCAACAACCCGGTCTTCATGCTGGACGAGGTGGACAAGATCGGCCGCGACTTCAGGGGGGATCCCACATCCGCCCTGCTCGAGGTCCTCGACCCCGAGCAGAATTTCACCTTCAGGGACAACTATCTCAACGTGGCGTTCGACCTGCGCAGGGTGGAGTTCATCACCACCGCGAACCAGCTCGACACGATCCCTTCGCCCCTCCTCGACAGGATGGAGGTCCTGAGGCTCTCCGGCTACACCGGGGCCGAAAAGCTCGAGATAGCCAGGCGCTATCTCGTTCCAAAGCAGGTGAAGAACAACGGCCTGGTCGGTCGGAACGCCAGATTCCACCGGAGCGGGCTCAGGGCGATTGTCGACGGGTACACGCGCGAGGCCGGGGTGAGGGAGCTGGAGAGGCAGATCGGCAAGATCTGCAGAAGGGTGGCCGTGAGGGTCGCCTCGGGGGAGAGCGTCGCGGCGAGCATCACCGGCAGCTCGGTGGCCAACTTCCTGGGGCCGGTGAGGTACTTCTCCGAGACCGCGGGCAGGGAGCCCAGGGTTGGGGTGGCCACGGGGCTCGCCTGGACCGAGGCGGGGGGCGAGATCCTCTTCGTCGAGAGCACGACGATGCCCGGCACGGGCAGGCTCTCACTCACCGGGCAGCTCGGCGAGGTGATGAAGGAGTCGGCGCAGGCAGCGCTGACCTGGGTCAGGGCTCATTCATCGGAATACGGCTGCTCGGCTGATTTCCAGAAGATGGACATCCATGTCCACGTGCCCGCCGGAGCCACGCCCAAGGACGGCCCTTCCGCAGGAGTGGCGATGGCCCTCTCCATCCTCTCTGCAGTCTCCGGCAGACCTCTCAGGGCGGACGTGGCGGTCACCGGGGAGCTCACGCTCCACGGCAGGGTGATGATGATAGGAGGCCTCAAGGAGAAGGTGCTGGGGGCGCATTCCGCCGGCATCCGGAGGGTCCTCCTGCCGCGTGACAATACCAGGGATCTGGAAGAGATAGACGAGTCGCTGAGGCGGGAGATGGAGTTCGTGGCCATCGACAGGATCGAGGATGCCGTCGGCATTTTCCTCGTCGGGGACGGTGTTTGATGAAGCGAATCGTGGCACTTGCGCTGGCGCTTTCGATCACGGCATGCGGCAGGCAGCCCGACAGGCTGGTGGACGGGAGCGGGCGGGTCGTGTACGGCCGCCTGACCGGCATGGACGCAGCCAGAGCCGAGTTCGACGGTTTCTCCGTACCGCTGCCCGGGGAGGATGCTTCGGTCCTGCTCAGGAGCGGGGCGCTCTACAGGGGGAGGGTCTCGCTCGAATCCGGAGTCCTCACCGTTTCGGAGTCGGGCCGTGAGACCGCTCTCGAGATGCGCGACGTGGCCGCGGTGACATGGGGGCCTTCCTCGACGCAGTCCCTGCTGCTGGATGTCCATGCCTGCGCCGGCTGGACCGACACCCACGTGGAGGTCGAACAGGGCTCCAGGATCGTGGTGCTGGCCGCAGGCCGTTCCATCGTGGGCACGGGGGCGACCGATCCGGAGGGTCTGGAGCGGACGGCCACGACTCTTTCCCTCGCGCCGGCATCGCCGGACGGATGCCTCGTGGGCCGGATCGGATCAGACGGGGAGCCCTTCTCGATCGGAGATTCCTGGTCCGGCATCGCTGGGCGGGCAGGGAACCTCGAGCTGGCCGTGAACGCCCCTTCGCAGGGCGTACCCTCGGGGTGCTACACGGTGTCGATCACAGTCGAGAGCGACGGAGGAGATGCGCCATTCGCCATCTTCCCGGCAAAGTGAACGGATCATTGACTTCCGTCCTCCGCCAACTCTAGATTTTATGAAGTTATGATATTCATGCCGGCCAGCCGGGCCCCGGGCGGGACCGGGCGCCGGAAACGGATATGGAGGTGTCGGATGCGTTCTTTCCTGTTCGTACTGGCGCTCTTGGCGCTCTCCGTGCCTGCCCTGGCCTCCTCCACCTACACGATAGGGTACGGCGACACGCTCTGGGATCTGTCGATACGATTCTACGGCACCCCCGAGTTCTGGGACGACATCCTGGCGGCCAATCCACAAATCGCAGGCGTCGAGTACCTGTCTCCGGGCATGGAGATCGTCCTCCCCGGATCGCCGACCGGTTTTGCGGGAACCTCCGTCTATACGAGCCTTCCGTCCTACGTGCAGGCACCCACGCTCACAGCCACCGTGCCCATGCTCAGCAGGATCAGGCTCGAGAATGCAGGCTTCGTCGCCACAGGCCCCCTGGCCTCACCGGGCTCGGTTCTCGCGGTCAACGTCGAGGACCAGGAGATCGAGAGCAACGACGACGCCTACACAGGTGACATAGTCGAGATCGACATGGGCTCGGGCGACGGCGTTTCCGTCAACAGCATCTTCAGGGTCCTCGAACCCGGGGAGACGGCCTTCGAGCCCGAGACGGGCGAGGAGATAGGCTTCATCGTGCGCGTGGCCGGGCTCCTCAGGGTGACCTCCGTGACGGAGACCACCTCGATCGCGCTGGTGGAGCACAGCTTCATGCCGATCAACGCAGGCGACAGGATAGAATGGTACGTGCCGGCGCACGACATCCCAGTCAATACAGCACCGGCCGCCGAGGACCAGACGGCATGGGTCATCGGTCTCCAGGACCCCGACTTATCCAGGACCTACGCCTACGACGTGGTCTATCTCGACAGGGGAACCGAGTCGGGGCTCGAACCCGGCGACGTCTTCGTCGTCTACAACTACGGCGACATCGCCGAGGACGTGGCCGGCAACAGGGTCATCACGGCCGACATCCCCATCTCGGAGCTGGTCGTGCTGACGGCTGATCCCACCACCTGTTCCGCGCTGGTCTCCTCCAACATCACGGGCGATCTCGTGGACGTCGGCGACAGGATCCACCTGGCGAGGAGGCAGACCGCCCAGACTGGCTCCAGATGAGTTGGAAGGTCCTGGTGAGGGCGGAGAACCCGTCCCCCGGGACGCTCGCGACTCTCGAGGAGTTGACCGGTCTGGGAAGGGGCGAGGTCCTGCTCGCCCTGAGGAGGACAGGCCTCGTGGTGGGGGAGGATTTCGACGAGGAGAGGGCGCGGGCCCTATCCCGCACCCTGGGCGACCTTGGGCTCAGCTGCTCGGTCAGCCCATCCGCGATCCCCGAGGCCACGCAGTTCAGGGTCGTCCTCACGGGCTTCAGGCCCGGCTACAGGGCAAGGCTCCGCGAAACCCTCCAGAAGCTCTCCGGACTGCCGCCGGAACAGATAGTCGTCTGGCTGTCCAGGATCCCGTTCGTCCTCAAGGATTCCGTCGACCACGAAACAGCCCGGCGGATCAAGAGGGTCCTCGTCGAAGCCGGCGGGATGGTGGACCTCAGGCAGGCCAGGGAGGATCCCGCTCAGGCGCCTGCCGGGAAGCCGGCTGCCGCACCCGGCTCGCAGGCGGCACCCGGAGCGGATGCTGCAGCCGTTGTCCAGGCGACGGACCCCTCGGCAGTGAGTCCGGCGGTCCGGCCGGACGGCTGCCCTCCACCGCCGGAACCTGCCCGAGAATCGGAGCCAGCGGGAGATCCCCCGGTCGATCCCCCGCCATGTCAAGCGCAGGACGAGCCTCCACTCCTCCCCGAGAGCCGGATGCCCGGGCAGGCGCCCCCCGCCCTGTGCTTCAGATGGCCGGGCAGGTCGCCACAGGAACCCCCTGTTATCCCGACCCTGGAGGACCTGCAGAGGATCCCCCCGTCCTCGTGCGACACCCCTCCGCTTCTGTCCCGTCCGCCTTCCGCCAGGTCCGGATCGCTTTCGGTCTACCTCAGTGCGGTCTCCGGCGAGGCGGTCGAGCCCCTTCTCGCGACCCTGTGCGAAAGGCTCGAGTTCAGGCGCGAAGAAGCCCTCGCCCTCGTAGGGAGCCCGCCTCCGGTCAGGATCGCCTCGGGACAGCAGCCCGGGAAGGCGGCCGAGATCGCCGCCATGCTGGAAGGTCCGGGCGTCACTCTGAGCATCTGTTCCACCCAGCCGTCCAGGCTGCAGAGGGAGTCGGCGCATGGCGGGTTCATCAGCTGGCTCAACCGGAATGGATGATACCGCAAGGGACTACCTGGATTTCGCCGCGCTCGAGAAATCGCTCTCGAGGGCGACCGTCGCGGCATATCGGTCGGATCTCGCCGAGGCGGAGCTCTGGTTCGAGGGGGAGGGCACCGGGCTGGATTCCGCGGATGCCGGCTCGATCGCACGCTACGCGGCCTCTCTGGGCGAGGCGGGCATCTCGCCCGTGTCCATCAGGCGAAAGATTTCCGTCCTGAGAGGGTATTTCCGATATCTGGAGTCCGAGGGCCTCAGGAGCGGCAATCCCGTCGCCGATCTCCCGCCGGCCCGCGTCCCCTGCAGGCTGCCGGACGTCCTCTCGCCGAAGGCGGCGGCCGCCCTCGTGGAGGCCTTCGACGGCAGCACGCCGGTTTCGGCGAGGAACAGGGCGATGCTGGAGCTGGCCTACGGATGCGGCCTGCGCGAGAGCGAGATAACCGGCCTCACGACCGACAGGGTTTCCCTCGAGGACGAATGGGTGAGACCCGAGGGCAAGGGCGGCCGTGAGCGGCTCGTCCCGCTCGGGGGCGTCGCTGCGCGCTGGCTCGGGCGTTTCATGGCCGGGCCCAGGCTCGAGATCCTCGGCGGGAGGTCGAGCAGATACGTGTTCCCCGGAAGGGGAGGCCGGCCCCTCTCGCGCATGACCTTCTGGAACGTCGTCAGGCGGGCGGCAGTCCTGTCGGGGGTGCCCGTCTCCACCCATCCCCACACGCTCAGGCATTCCTTCGCAACCCATCTGCTCGAGGGCGGAGCGGATCTCAGGGTCGTCCAGGAGCTCCTCGGGCACGCCGACATCAGGACCACCGAGATCTACACCGACATAGACAGGACCTGGCTCGTGGAGGTGATGAGGACGTGCCACCCGAGATCAGGCCGATGACCGGTTTCCCCAGCTCCTTCCAGTCCTCGTGGCAGGTCTCCAGGGCTCTCTACCACATCGCCCTCTGGAGCGGCGGCAGGCGGGCGACGGTCTGGATACCGCAGTTCGCCTCCCTCAGGAACCACGTTCGCGAGATATCGCGGAGCGCAGCCGGATCGAGGGTCGAGAAGCTGTCGAGGACGCTCAGCCTTTGGCCGGACCTGGCCGAGGTGTCGGCGTCCCTCCCTGCGGATTCGGCGGCCGAGCTCATGTCGGCATGCCTCGACGAGGCCGCGGCGCTGCTCGAGCTGGGCTATCCCTCCGGCGAGGGCCTCGACTTCGTCACCAGGATGCCATCTCCGGGATCCAACGGCAGGCGCACTCCGGCCGAGATGAGGTCGGCCGTCCACCATCTCGGCGGCGACTTCCAGCTCCTCAGGACCATGATGAGGGTCCCCGATCCCTTCGCCCCCTGCCTCAGGGTCACCTTCTCCGTCTGGCCGCGCTACCTTCCCCCCGGGGAGCACGAGAGCCTTCTCCTGTCGCATCCCGGCGGACGGCTCCCCACCACCGTGCACTACCGAAGGGACCTGAGAGGATACGCGCTCCTGTGCATGTACGACCTCTCGGCCAGGCTCAAGGCCGCGGAGGGGATCCAGATGTCCCACCCGGGCTTCGGCGCCTTCGCGGATGAGCTCTCCTGAAGCCCCTGTCATACTGAGCACCGGCGTGGCGCGGTGCTGGACGTGGACCAGGTGCTACCTGGCCGGCGACCCGGCCACGCGCAGGGCGGTCCTGGTGGACCCATCCACGATGGACGCCGATGAGCGAACCCGGGTGGACAGGATGCTTTCCGGGTGGGATGTGGGGCTCGTGGTGCTCACACACGGCCACTGCGACCACATCTCTGACGCCCGCTGGTGGAGCGGGAGGCTCGGCGTCCCTCTGGCCGGGCACCCCGACGACCTGCCGCTCTTCACAGATCCTGATCTCAACGGCTCCGAGGCCTTCGGGACGAGGCTCTCGACCGGAGGCCTGGACCTCGAACTGAACCATGGCGACCGGCTCGAAGAAGGCGTGCCGGCCTGCGTCGTCATGCACCTCCCCGGGCACAGCCCCGGCAGCATCGGCCTGCTGTTCCCCGGGCATCTCGTCTCCGGCGACACCCTCTTCAGGGGTTCCGTCGGGATCGACAGCCTGCCCGGCGTGGGTCCCCTCTGGGGCGCGTCCATCGCGGTCGAGATAGAATCCATCCGGACGAGGATATTCACGCTCCCCCCCGGAACAGTGGTGCACCCCGGGCACGGACCCGACACCACGGCCGGCGACGAGGCACGCTCCAATCCGTTCGCCGCCGTACGCTAGAGTCTTCATAATAGGCCCCTGAACCGGACCGGGCCCCTCCGGCCCGGGAGCATTCGTCAAGCACCTGGAGGACAGATGAATCCGTTCGTTCTCGCAGCCATTCTGAGCGGGGTCCTCCCGCCGGCCTCCGAGGTCCCTCTCATGCTCTCCGGAGAGAGCCGCTCGGTCGTACTCGAGGACGGTTCGGCCTGGGTTCGCATCCTCGAGCAGGACTATGTCTTCCTCAGGGTCTCCTCGGACCCCGCCGCCAGCCTCACCGCCTACGACGAGGAGGGCGAGGCCCTCGCCACGAGCGAGCGGGGCGGGCTCCTGCTCTCCGCTTTCGCCGACTACTGGTTCTTCGTCGAGGTGAAGGGCGCTCCCGGCTCCAGCGTCGAGATCACGGTCGCCGACAAGGCCCCTGTGCTCATGGCTCCGGCTTCGGTCCAGTCGGGTGCCGTGTCGGCCAACGAGATGAGCGAGGCCTTCAGGTTCGTCCCCCCGAGGGAGGGCACCTGGCGCTTCGAGCTCGACGGGACGAGCTCCACCGACCTCGATCTGGACGTGTACGGGACGGGGATGGACCTCTGGGCCGGCGGGTACAGCACGGAGGGCGACGAATCCGTGCAGGTCTGCGCAATGCCGTCCGAGACCCTCGTGGTGGTTGTCTCCAGGTACAACAAGGCGGGCGACGGAGCCTTCTCGCTCTCCGCCACGCGCACGGGAGCCTTCCCCGCGCTCTCGGGGACCCGCACGGGGACGCTCGACGGGAACAACTACGTCGCCAGGTTCAGGGTGGCCTCGTCTGACCTGCGGAGGATGCTCGACCTGGGCAGCTCCTCCGAGTCGGGGGACATCGATCTCGCGCTCTACGACATCGAAGGCGAATACCTCGCCGGCTCGTCGACCTATTCCTGCCAGGAGGCCCTGCTGCTTCCGGTCGGAGGCGACGGCTACATTGCCGAGGTGAGGGCCTACGACTTCGGCGATTCGGACCGGATCAGATATGAGATAAGCGAGATGGGCGGGCTCGAAGCCGTGAGGGGCGAGCGCCTGGACACCCTCGTGACTCTCGCCTCGGGCAGGTCGTTCGTGGTGGGCATCTCTCCCCCGTCCGACTGCATGCTGGAGATCGCAGCCCAGTTCGAGAAGACCAGGGACGGCGACTTCACGGTCTTCAGGAGTGACGGCCCGCCCGTGGTCTCCCTCACGACCGAGCGGGGGGACGAGCGGCTGGCGATGTGGGTGGAGGGCGGAGACACCCTCTGGGTGAGCCCCGGATTCGCGAGCAACGTCGACGCGACTGACTGCAGGCTCACCATCTCACCCTCGCGGCCGGCCTTGCTGTCGGGCACGGTGCGCGGACAGCTCGATCCATCGGCTCCCGTAGCGATCTTCCAGGCCAGGTCGGAGGCCTCCTCGGTGCTGAGCATCAGGCTGCGGGGGGCCGAGAGGGAGACCGACTTCGACCTCTTCGTGTCCGGCCCGGGGCTGGACAGGATGGCCCAGGGGTGGGTGAGCTCGGCCGACGCCGCCGGGGACGAGGAGATCTCCTTCCACACCGGCGAGGCTGCAACCTATGCGGTCACCGTCTACACATACGAACGCGACGGTCAGGGCCCCTTCACGATATCGGCCGAGATCATCCCCGACGAGCCTCTCGCGGCTCCAGGGGGCCCGGGGGAGACGTGGGCGGTCATTGCAGGCATCAGCGGCTATCCGTCCGCGGCCGATGTCCTCGACAGGGCCAGCATGGACGCTCTCGACTTCTACAGGTTCCTCGTCACCGGCCAGGGTGTCGATCCCGACCACGTGATCCTCCTCGTCGACGACACCGCCACGGCGGGCGCGTTCCGCGGGGCGGTGGAGGAGACCCTCTCGGCCGCGGGCGAGGGCGACGTCCTGTACGTGTTCTTCAGCGGCCACGGGAGCCAGGACGTCACGGGCAGCGGGGGCTCCGAAGAGCCCGACGCCACCGACGAGACGATCTGCCTCTACGACGAGGACATCAGCGACGACTGGCTTTCCGGGACACTTTCGGGGCATGCGGCCCGGGTGGTCCTGCTGGCCGATGCCTGCCACTCCGGAGGCCTGGTGAACGATTTCGAGGATGATTCCAACGTGCTCGTCCTCACCGCAGCCAGGGAGGACCTGAGCGTCAGCGAGAGGATCCTGACGCCGATACTCCTCGACGGCGCTGGAGGCGAAGCCGACGACGACGGGAACGGCCTCGTCACCGCCGGCGAACTGGCGTCCTACGTGGACGCCAGGCTCCAGCTGGTGTGCCCGGTCTGCGACGCCACCATCGACCCCAGGACCGCGCAGTGCCCGGACTGCGGCTCGGTGCTCAAGGGCGAGAACAGGGTGCCGCGCCCCGAGCAGGGCGTATTCGTCGATCCCGGGACCGTGCTGGCTGCCACGAGGGGAGGCGGCGGTGGGAGATAGGGATCTCCATCCTCTCGAGATAGCTCTTCTCTCGAGCCTGGACGCCAGGGGCGAAGCCTGGGACGACGAACTGATAGGAGCGGAGGGGCTCCCCGACGAGGGCTCCTACCGGCGGGCATCGCAGTGGCTCATATCGAGAGGGCTCGTGGAGGAGACCACGGTTCCCGGCGAGACCCGGGTCGAACTCGGCCCGCTGGGCCTGGAATGCGCTGCGGCCGGCGGCACTCCAGAGATCCTGCTGCTCGGGATGATCTCCGCGGGCTTGAGCGACCTGCCTTCGGCACAGGCCGACTCCAGGTTCGAGCCCGCACGATGGGGAAGCGCTCTGGGGGCGCTGGTGAAGGCCGGCCTCGTCTCGAGGGGCGGCACCGGGCTCTCTGCCTCCGGAACCGGTACAGGCGTCTTCGGCAGGTTGTGGGAGACCGTCTACACCCCGCTTGCGGCAGGCCGAACCGTGGTTCTCGAGGCGCTGGACGGCGACGTGGCCGCGCTCGTGTCCGAGAGGAGCCCCAGGAGGGGCCGGGGGAGGGCGGAGTTCGTCCTCTCCGCCTCCGCCAGGCAGAAGCTACGCCTCAACGAGGCAGGCAGGGCCGCCTTCGAACGCGCCAGGACCGAGCGCATCGCCGGGCAGCTCACGCCCGCCATGCTGGCCGACGGATCGTGGCGCGAGGTCAGGTTCAGGCGCTACGACACGGACATCCCCGCAGCCAGGATGCATTCCGGGAGGCTCCACCCGTACCGGGTCTTCCTCGATTCGATCCGGAGGAAGCTCGTGGCCCTCGGGTTCAGCGAGATGAAGGGTTCCATCGCCGAGAGCGAGTTCTGGAACTGCGACGCCCTCTTCATGCCCCAGTTCCATCCCGCGAGGGACATACACGATGCCTACTTCCTCGATACCGGCGGCAGGCGGTTCGAACCCGCGGCCGACATCCTCGCGAAGGTGGCGGCGGCCCACAGGAGCGGAGGCGGCACCGGCAGCAGAGGCTGGGACTACGAATACGACGAAACGAGGGCGGGCCTTCCCGTGCTCAGATCCCAGGGCACGGCGCTCTCGGCGAGGTGCCTCGCCTCGTCGCCGCGCTCTCCCGGGAAGTATTTCGCCATCGCCCGCTGCTTCAGGTACGACCAGGTGGATGCGACGCACCTGCCGGACTTCTTCCAGATCGAGGGCATCGTCCTGGGCGAGGGCACGAACCTCCGGCATCTCGTGGGGCTCCTCAGGCTTTTCGCGACGCAGTTCGCGGGGGCCGGGAGCTACAAGCTCTACCCTGGGTACTTCCCCTTCACAGAGCCTTCGGTGGAGATGCACATACTCCATCCCGCCACGGGATGGATGGAGATGGGCGGCGCCGGGCTGTTCCGCCCCGAGGTGACGGAACCTCTCGGAGTGAGCGTCCCGGTGATCGCCTGGGGGCTCGGGCTCGACAGGATGGCCATGACCGCCATGGGTCTCTCCGACATCCGCGATCTGATGACCGACGACATCGGCAGGCTGAGGGCGATGAGGGTCAGGCCCGAGAGGATGCCCGGCGGCGGGGGAGGTGTGCCTCGTGCCTAAGATCGAGGTTTCCGCGGAGGAGCTGGCCAGGCTCTCGGGATGCGACTTCGCCGGAGGTGGAGCGCTCGAGGACATGCTCGTGCCGCTCAAGGCAGAGCTCAAGTCCTCGGGTGACGTGCTCAAGATAGAGCTAAACGACACCAACAGGCCCGACCTCTGGTGCGTGGAAGGCGTCGCGCGCGGCCTGGCAGCGCTCTCCGGGAGACGGCGCAGATACCTGCAGGATCCTGCCGAACCCGGTGCCAGGATCGAGGTCGACCCGTCCACGGCGGCGGTGCGTCCCTGGATCGCCGCCTTCCTCGCCGACGGCCCCGGGCTTTCCGAGGGCTGCCTCGAATCGCTGATCGCCTCCCAGGAGAAGCTGGCCTCCTCGTTCGGCAGGAACCGCAGGACGGCGGCGATAGGGTTCTACCGCTCGGGCGACATCGAATTCCCGGTCAGGTACTCCGCCGTCGCGCCGGGTTCCGTGAGCTTCGTCCCGCTGGGGCACGAATCCCCGATGACCCTGTCGGAGATCCTGGAACAGACCGAGACGGGCCGGAAGTACGCCGGGCTGCTCTCGGGCATGGAACTCCACCCCCTCCTGACGGATGCGCGCGGATGCGTGCTCTCGTATCCGCCCGTCATCAACAGCGACGGCACCGGCAGGCTCAGGGCTGGAGACCGAGACATCTTCTGCGAGGTCACAGGCACCGACTGGACGACCGTCCAGCTCACCGCCTCCATCCTCGCGTGCAACCTCGAGGACCGCGGATTCGTGATCAGACCCGCCGTCGTCTCCTACGACAGGGCGACACCCTTTGGCGGGAAGTCGACGGTCACGCCGCTCAGGTTCGCCGACCGCCTCCGTGCGGACCGCGCCGGGATAGGCCGCATCACCGGCGACGTGCCGTCGGATGCCGACATCGAACGCGCGCTGTCCCGCATGGGCTGGGATGGATGGACGATCGGCGCGGACGGGGTGGAGGCGGTCATGCCTCCATACAGGCACGACGGGCTGCACTGGGTCGACCTGGTCGAGGACATCGCCATCGGCCACGGCATCGACAGGTTCGAGCCCCTTCCGCCGGAGGGCTTCACCATGGGTTCGACCGCCCCCGTGGAGGACCTCGCCGATGCGGTCAGGATAATGCTGGCGGGAGCCGGCTGCGAGGAACTCCTGCTCCCCGTGCTCACCTCCGCGGCGAGGCCCGGCACACCGCCCGGGATCGTCAGGATCCTGAACCCCATGACCTCGGAATACGGCGCCGTCAGGAACAGTCTGCTGCCGGGTCTTCTGGCGGCTGAATCCGCGAGCGCCCACGCCCCGTATCCCCACAGGCTGTTCGAGACAGGGGAGGTGCTCGAGGACGACGGCGGTCCCGGAGGTCCGCACACGACGGTTCGGATGGCCCTGCTCATCACCGGGAACGACGCGGGCTTCGGCGAGGTGCACTCCGTCATGGCGCTGGTGTGCTTCGGCCGGGGGCACTCCCTCGCCCTCTCCCCCGCAGGCGACCCGAGGTTCATCCCCGGGAGATGCTGCCGGGTCGTGATAGACGGGAAGGATGCAGGTGTGATGGGCGAGATCCATCCCGCCCTCCTGACGGAACTGGGCATCGGCAGACCGGCTGCGGCCGTCGAGATAGATCTTGAGTCCCTGGGTGGGGATGTTCAGGCTTGAGGCGCCTTTCGAGCCTGCCGGAGACCAGCCGCGAACGATAGGTGGAACCGGTCTGGAGTGCACCGATGGGGATATTCAGGGTTGAAGCGCCTTTCGAGCCTGCCGGAGACCAGCCGCGGGCCATCGAGGAACTCACCGGGGGCATCGAGGCCGGAGCCCCCTGGCAGACCCTCCTCGGGGTGACCGGCTCCGGGAAGACCTACACGATCGCGAGGGTCATCGAGCGGTTCGACAGGCCGGTGCTCGTGCTCAGCCACAACAAGACCCTGGCGGCCCAGCTCTACGGAGAGCTCAAGGGCTTCTTCCCCGCAGCCGCCGTCGAGTATTTCGTCAGCTACTACGACTACTACCAGCCCGAGGCCTACATCCCTTCATCCGACATGTTCATCGAGAAGGATGCCGATCTCAACGACGAGCTCGACCGGCTGAGGCTCAAGGCCACCGCCGCCCTCCTCTCCAGGCGCGACGTGATCGTCGTGGCGTCGGTGAGCTGCATCTACGGCCTGGGCAACCCCTCCACCTTCCAGACCACCCGTATCGAACTCTCGAGGGGTGACGTCCTGCCGCCCGAGGACCTCTGCATGTCCCTCGTGCAGATGCAGTACGAGAGGAACGACATAGCCCTGACGCGCAGCCGGTTCAGGGTGCGCGGGGATGTCGTGGATGTCGTTCCGTCCTACGCCGATACCGGAGTGCGCATCGAGTTCTTCGGCAACGAGATAGAGTCTATCCGCGAGATCGACCACCTCACCGGGAGGCTCCTTGGGGAGATCGACAGGGCGTACATCTATCCCGCCAAGCACTTCGTAACTGCCGCCCTGGACCTGGACAAGGCGATAACGCTCATAGAGAGGGAGCTGGAGGCGAGGCTTCTCTGGCTCAAGGCGCGGGGCAGGATACTGGAGGCCCAGAGGCTCCAGTCGAGGACCGGATACGACCTCGAGCTGCTCTCCCAGACCGGCTACTGCCCGGGCATCGAGAACTACAGCCGCCACCTCGCCGGAAGGGCCGAGGGGGAGAGGCCTGCATGCCTCCTGGACTATTTCCCCGAAGACATGATCGTGTTCATCGACGAGTCCCACAGGACCATCCCCCAGATCAGGGGGATGTACAGGGGTGACAGGGCGAGGAAGGAGACGCTGGTGGAGCACGGCTTCCGCCTGCCCTCGGCGCTGGACAACAGGCCCCTCTTCCTCGAGGAGTTCGAGGCTGTCTCCGGCCAGAAGATCTGCCTCTCCGCGACGCCGGCCCCGTACGAGCTGGAGAAGTCGGAACGCGTCGTGGAGCTCATCGTGCGGCCCACCGGGCTTGTCGACCCGGTTCTCATCGTGCGACAGGCCACAGGGCAGGTCGACGACCTGCTGGAGGAGACGAGGCGCACGGTGGAGAGCGGCGGCAGGGTTCTCGTAACGACTCTCACGAAGAAGATGGCCGAGCAGCTCGCATCCTTCATGGAGGATCTGGGCATCAGGGCCAGGTACGTCCACAGCGAGATAGACGCACTGGAGAGGGTTTCGATCCTCCGCGACCTCAGGCTGGCCGAGTTCGACGTGCTCGTCGGGGTGAACCTGCTCAGGGAGGGGCTCGACCTTCCCGAGGTGTCGCTCGTGGCCGTGCTCGACGCCGACAAGGAGGGCTTCCTCCGTTCGAGGACCAGCCTGATACAGACCGCCGGCCGCGCTGCCAGGAACCTTGCAGGGCGGGTCATTCTGTACGCCGACACCGTCACGGATTCCATGAAGGAGGCTATGGAGGAGACCGGGCGCAGGCGTTCCAGACAGCTTGCGTACAACGAGGAGCACGGGGTCGTCCCGAGGGGGATCACGAAGACCCGGGAGGAGATACTCCGCGCCACCAGCATCGCGGATTCCGCAGGGAAGGCCGGCCCGGCCCCCGACCTCTCCGACCTTCCCGGAGATCCGGAGAAGGCGGCTGCGCGCATAGAGGCCCTGATGCTCGATGCCGCCTCGAGACTTGAGTTCGAGGAGGCCGCGAAGCTCAGGGACGAGCTGCGCAGGCTCGTCACGGCCACCGGGCGCACCGGACCCTCCCGGGGTTGACACCCCTGCGGCCTCCGTCCATACTAGCCTCGCGAGTACCCATAACCCTTGAAAGGGGGCTCTTGATGAAGAGGGTTCTTTTCGTGCTAGGTGCCCTTGCAGTCGCGGCTTTCGCGGCAAACACCGTTCAGCTGGATCGTCCGCTGTACATCCCCGGAACAGACGCGACGTTGTCGTATGACGACGCCACCGCCAACTGGCTGACCTGGGGCGGGCTCTACAGGGGCGTATGGTTCAACGTGACCGACTTCGGCACCACCGGCACCTGGGAGGCCGACAACACCGAGTTCTGGTTCTACCACCACGCCAGCTATCCCTGGGACACCGCGTCCTTCTACGCCGAGGTCTACAACGGCGACGTGTCCGCACCTGTGACCCAGCTCAACCAGACCTCCGTCACCGCCACCCACTATGCCGCGGTGTACGCCAACTACTCCTCCCCCCTGATCACCGAGGAGCAGTTCTGGGTCCTGATCAACACCGAGATGTCCGGCGGCGGCTGGCCTTCGGTGCTGGGCGACCCCACCTACTCCGGTACCGACCACAGCTTCTTCAGCGATGACTTCATCGTCTGGGAGCCGTGGGGCATGGGCGACTACTTCATCCGCACCACCGGCGAGTTCGCGCTGAACAGCGAAACCTGGGGCGCCATCAAGGCCCTGTACAACTAGTACCGGTTCCGGTTCCCGGGGGCGCCGGCTCGTCCGGCGCCCCTTTTTTATTCGAACGGGCGGCGACTCCCGGCCTGCCGGGGGTGCCGCCGATCCCGGCCTTCTGTAGATTCATCCGGTCGGCATGGAGGTTTCCTTGAGCGTTACGGTTGCGAGGAGCTCCGGATTCTGCTGGGGCGTACGGCGTGCGGTGGACCTCGTGCTGGCCGAGCTCAAGCGAGGCAGGGGCCCCTTCCGCGTGATAGGCCCCCTCGTCCACAACCCGCTGGTCCTGGAGGCCCTCTCCGAGCGGGGAGTGGGGATATGCACCGATCCTTCCGGCGCGGAGGGCGGGGTGCTCTTCCTCAGAACCCACGGAACCACTCTGGAGGAGCGGCGCAGCCTCGAGTCGGGTTCGACCGCCAAGCTCAGGGACCTCACGTGCCCGAGGGTCGGAAGGGCTCTATCCGCAGCCCGCTCCAGGCGCGCCTCCGGCCATGACGTACTGATACTCGGAGATCCCGGGCACCAGGAGGTCCGCGCTCTCAGATCATACGCCGGAGGAGAAGGATCCTTCGTCATCCAGGGGCCTTCCGACGTCCCCCACCTGCCTTGTCTGCCGAAGCCGTTCCTGCTCTCGCAGACCACACAGGACTCCGAGCTCTTCGACAGGACGGTCGAGGCGCTGCAGGAGCGCTTCCCGAACCTCCAGTGGGAGAATACGATATGTGAATCCACCGCCTCGAGGCAGTCCGAGCTGCGGAGCCTGCTCGCCAGGGCGGACTGCGTTGTCGTCGTCGGCGGGAGGGAGAGCGCCAACACCGGCAGGCTCGCCGCGATCGCGCGGGAGAAGGGGCTGCCCGCATTCCTGGTGGAGACGGCCGAGGACCTCGACGCCGAAGCCATCGCTGGATTCAGGAGGATCGTCCTCACCGCGGGCGCCTCGACCCCGAGCTGGGAGATCAGGCGGGTGCTCGGGAGGCTCCAGGAGATCCAGGGCACCAGGGTGAGGGGAGCCTACACCTTCCTGCGCGGTGTCGTATTCCAGAACTGGCACATCCTCCCGATCGCCCTGCTTATCGGGCTGGCGGGGGGCACGATCCTCGGAACCGGGCCGAGGCTCCTGCCCTCCCTCGTGTCCGCCCTCGTGCTGTTCGCACTGCACGGCTTCAACGCGATACTCGAGTCGGGCCTGTCCCGTGTCGACAGCGAGGAGAGGCAGGCGCTCATCAGGAGGCATTCGACGGCCATCGCGGTCCAGGGCTTCGCCGCTCTGGCGGCCGGCATCGCACTGTCGGTGCGCCTGAGCCCGGTGTACGGGATAGTCCATGCCGCCTCCCTCGTCCTGTATGCCCTGTATTCGAGCCCGCTGATGGGGGGAAGCAGGCTCCCGCCCGGAGGGCTCAGGGCCCTGCCCGGTTCCAGGGACATCCTGTTCGCGATGGGCTGGGTGGTTCTCCTCTGCCTCCTCCCGCTCGCGGCCGACTTCGCATCGGGCGTGTCTCAGGCCGCTCCTGCAGGGGTCCTGGTCTGGTCGGTCCACCTCCTCCTCCTCTTCCTGGGCCGGTCGCTCATGATGGACCTGGTGGACATCCAGGGGGATGCGATGGTGGGAAGAGACACCCTCCCGATCGCGCTCGGCATAAGGAACGGGAGGCGCCTGCTCAAGCTCTTCATGGGCGCTCCCGTGGCCATGACTTCCGCCGCCGTGCTTGCCGGCCTTCTGCCCCCGCATGCCCTCTGGGCGCTGGTGGGCAACGCATGGCTGCTCTGGGGATATTCACGGATCATGAAAACCCCGTTCCCGGGGGAGCTGGTCACCAGGATCGCCGGGGACGGCGCACTGTTCGCGGCGGGAGCCGCGCCGCTGGCATATGCTCTGCTGGCCTGATGCCCGGGCTGCAGATGGAGGTCGCGACTTGATAGACAGGTACTCTGTTCCGGAGATGGCGGCCATCTGGTCGGACGAGTCGAGGTTCTCCCGCTGGCTGGAGATAGAGATCCTGGCGATCGAGGCTAGGGTCGCCTCGGGAGCCGTTCCTCCCGGCGACCTCGAACTCGTGAGGGCGGGAGCCCGCTTCGATCCTGCGCGCATCTCCGAGATCGAGAAGGAGACGCGACACGATGTCGTGGCCTTCCTCACCTGCATCTCGGAGGGCCTGGGGCCCGAGTCGAGGCACATCCACTACGGCATGACCTCCAGCGACATACTGGACACCGCGCTCGCGATGCAGTTGCGCGACTCGGTGCGTCTCATCTCGGAGGCGCTCTCTGCCTGCGACGAAGCGCTCCGCTCCCTGGTGGAGAGGACCCGGGGTATCGCCTGCATCGGCAGGACGCACGGCATGCATGCGGAGCCGGTCACGCTGGCCCTCAAGTTCGCCGGGTACCTGGCCGAGCTCCGCAGGGCCTCGGCGCGGTTCGAGACCGCGGCCGAGGGCGCCTGCGTAGGCAAGCTGTCCGGCGCCGTCGGCACCTATGCGCATCTCGACCCTTCTGTCGAGGATTACGTGATGGGGAAGCTCGGCCTGGGTCGCGAGGACGTCGCCACCCAGGTGGTCGCGCGCGACAGGCATGCAGCGTTCCTGTTCGCGCTCGCATCGATCGGGGGCGCCCTCGAGAGGTTCGCCACGGAGGTGAGGCACCTGCAGAGGACGGAGGTCGGCGAGGTCGAGGAATCGTTCGGCCAGGGGCAGAAGGGCTCCAGCGCCATGCCCCACAAGAGGAACCCGGTCCAGAGCGAGCGCCTGTGCGGCCTCGCGAGGCTGCTGCGGGGATATCTGCTTGTGGGGCTGGAGGATTCCGTGCTCTGGCACGAGAGGGACATCAGCCACTCGTCGGCCGAGAGGTTCATCCTCCCCGACGCCTGCGGCGTGGCGTGCTACGCACTCGCCAGGGCCTCCGAGATCGCCGGCGGGCTCAGGATCTTCCCGGAGGCGGTGGCTGCGAACCTCGCTCTCGGCGGGGACAGGTACGCCTCCCAGGCCGTACTGCTGGCGCTCGTCGACGGCGGATGCACGCGGGAGGAAGCCTATGCCTGCGTCCAGCGGGCCGCGATGCGTGCACAGGAGCGCGGCACCAGCTTCCTCGCCGAAGCCGTCGAGGAGCGGGACATCGCCGGGATCCTAGACAGGGCGGGGCTCGAGGCGCTCTGCAGCCTGCCCAGGCACCTCGCCCACGAGGACGAGATACTGGCCAGGGTCCTCGGGGGCTGAGCCTGTGGCGCAGGTGTGACCGGCGGAGATATAATCACTTTTCGTACGGTCTCTGCCGTCTTCCCCGGGAGGTACCGGAATGGATTATGCGGTTGGTGCCGTCGCCGGCTTCGCGCTGGCCACGCTCTTGCTCCTGCGCTTCCTGTACCTCGCCGGAACGAGGCGGAAGCTCCTCGAGGAGCGCAATGATCTTTGCGTCAAGGAGATAGAGAATCTCAGACGCGAGATCAAGGAGGACTCGGAGAAGAACGCCGATCAGGCTCGAGAGATCCAGCAGCACCGCGACCTGGCCATCCTGCTGCCCGAGTTCGTGAAACAGATCTTCTCCGCCCGCAAGGCCGAGGAGCTCGCCGCCTTCATGGCCCGCGCCGTGAAGCACATGACCGGCGCATCCGGCATCGCGATCTTCCTCGCGGACAGAACGGGCAAGCGCCTCAGCCTCGACTTCCAGGAAGGCCTCTCCGACAGGCTCAGAACGCATCTCGCCTTCGGCGTGGGCGAGGGCCACGTCGGCTTCGTGGCCGAGACCGGCCGCGTCTTCTCCGCAGAGGAGTTCCGCAGGGAGTCGGTGCTCGTGAAGAAGCAGATAGAGGCGTCGGCCATACCGGGATACGTGCCCGACTTCGCCGCCCCCATGACCAGCCAGGGGGTCCTCTTCGGCGTGCTCTGCCTCAACTCGATCCCGCCCGCCGCCACGCTCGTGAGGGAGAGGGTGAGGGCCATCGCGGCGATCGGAGCCGCAGCCAACGAGAACATCAGGCTGCTCGAGAGGTTCGAGATCGCCGCCGACCTCGACCCGGACACCGCCCTTCCGGGCAGGAACCAGCTCAATGTCAGGATGGACTCCGAACTCGAGAGGGTGCGCAGGTTCTCCAGCCCGCTGTCCATCATCGAGCTCCAGGTCCCGCAGGGCTCCCTGCCCGACAGGCTGCTGGCCAGGGAGGTGATGCGCATGTGCGCCAACCATCTGAAGGCCACGATGCGCAACATAGACACGGGCATCAGGATATCCCGGGATTCGATCCTCCTCCTCCTCCCCGGAACGGGCACGGACGGTCTCGACATCGTCCTGAACAGGATCGCGCGCGAGATCCCCGGCACCTCCAACGAGGAAGGCGACCGGATCGACTCCGTGCGCATGCGCAGCTGGACGTGCGAGCCCACCGACGATCTTGCAGTCGAGGCCGTGCTCTCCAGGCTCGATTCCGCCGTTTTCCAGGACCACCACGTCTGACGGAAGGTAGTATGCAGGACCTCACCGACCGCCTCGCGGCCGAGCTGAAGGCCCGGAGACTCTCGATGACGATCGAGGAGGCGTGCAAGGTGTCCTCCTTCGTCGGGAGGATGCCGACCCCGCTCGAACTGCATCTCTTCGACACCATGTGGAGCGAGCACTGCTCCTACAAGAGCTCGCGGAAGCATCTCGCCACGCTTCCGAAGAGCGCCCCACAGGTCGTGCTGGGCCCCGGCGAGGATGCCGGAATCGTGGCCTTCACCGAGGAGGGCGGCGTCCGGTGGGACATCGTCCTCGCCCACGAGAGCCACAACCATCCCTCCCAGGTCCTCCCCGTCGAGGGGGCCGCCACGGGCGTCGGAGGCATCGTCCGCGATGTCTACTGCATGGGCGCCAGAGTGATAGGCGTGATGGACCTCCTGAGGTTCGGCCCGCCCTCTTCGCAGTCCTCGCGCGCCGTCGCCAGGGGTGTCGTGCAGGGGGTGTGGCAGTACGGCAACGCCCTCGGGGTCCCCAATCTCGGCGGAGACACGGTCTTCCACGAGGGCTACGAATCCAACTGCCTGGTCAACGTGGTGTCCATCGGGCTGGTGAGGCGCGACAGGATAGTCCACAGCTTCGTTCCCCGCGCCGCCCGACGGGTCCCCTACGTGCTGATCCTGGTCGGGAAGCCCACCGATGCCACCGGTTTCGGCGGAGCCACCTTCGCCTCGGCCGATCTCGACGCGCAGGGCGGCATGGGGGCCGTGCAGGTGGCCGATCCCTTCCTCAAGCGGGTCGTGTCCGAAGCCAATGCCAGGGCGCTGGACATGCTGTTCGAGCGCGGGGTCGAGTTCGGCTTCAAGGATCTCGGCGCCGGGGGGATAGCGTGCGTCAGCAGCGAGATGGCATCCCACGGCGGGATGGGCATCGAGCTGTGGCTCGACAGGGTGCCGGTATCCGTGCAGGGCCTGCCCCCCGAGGTCGTCGCCTGCGCGGAGACCCAGGAGCGGTTCGGACTCGCGGTGCCGCAGGATGTCGCATATGACGTGGTGCAGATCTACAACGAGGAGTTCGAGCTGCCCCGGCTGCACCCGGGAGCCGGCGCATCAATCGTGGGCCGCTTCACGAACGACAGGACGTACCTCGTCCTCCACGGGGGGGCGCAGGTGGCCTGCGCCCCGGTGGAGGCCATCACCGAGGGCATCTCCCACGACAGGCCGGCGACTGCGGCGGCTGCCGGCAGCCCCGACCCCGCCGGAAGGCCTGTCGACCCTCCCTCCGACCTCGTGAAGATGGCCCTTTCGGCGGCCGGTGTGTCGAGGGCGCCCCTCTGTTCGTTCTACGACAGCGAGGTCCAGGGCGTCACCCATCTCAGGCCGGGGGAGGCCGACGCAGCCGTGATAGTCCCTGTCCCGGGCTCGCGGGCCGGGCTCGCGGTCAGCGGCGACGGGAACCCGTTCTACGGTGCGCTCGATCCCTATCTCGGAGGCGCCCACGCCGTCGGAGAAGCCTTCCGGAACGTGGTGGCCACGGGGGCTACGCCCCTCGCCGCCACGGACTGCCTCAATTACGGGAACCCCGAGATACCGGAGGTCATGTGGCAGTTCCAGCGCGGCGTGGAGGGCATAGCCGACGCCTGCCGCGCCCTGGCCATCGCCGGGGGGGACAGCCTGCCGATAGTCTCCGGCAATGTCAGCTTCTACAACCAGAGTTCGGCCGGGGTCTCGATCCCTCCCTCCCCGATAGTAGCGGTCTTCGGCCGGTTGGACGATTTCGCGAAGGCACGCGACATGTCACTGAAGCGCCCGGGCGACCTTCTCGTCCTCGTGGGAGCCAGGGCCGACGAACTGGGCGGAGGCCTCTACTACCGCGAATGCCTGGGCTACATGGGCGGATCGGTGCCCGAGTTCAGGGGAGGGGCCGAACTCGCCATGGCGAGGCTGGTCCTCGACTGGATCGGCAGGGGCATCGTCAGAGCCTCGCACGACGTCTCGGACGGAGGCGCTGCCTTCGCCGCCCTTGAGATGGTCTTCGCATCAGGCCCATGGAACGGCCTCGGAGCCAGGCTCGACATCGCCCGCGATCCGGTCCTGCTCTACTCAGAGACTCCCGGATACCTTCTCGAGATCGCACCCGGCGACCTGCCGGCCCTGGCGGGGCTGCCTGTCCCGGTCAGGGTGATCGGAGAGGTGCTCCCGTCATTCACGATGTCCGGCAACGGCTGGGAGCTCGATCTGTCGGGGCTCTATCCTGCCTGGCGCGACAGGCTGGCGGCCATGGTCTGGAGGGAGGAATGAGCGCGCGTCCCAGGGTTGCGGTCATCCAGTATCCCGGCGTCAACTGCGAGTACGAGACCGCGCGGTGCCTCTCGGCATGCGGCCTCGACGGAGTCGTGACCAGGTGGAACGCCGGCCGCGACGAGCTCTCGGGCTGTGAAGCCTTCGTCCTCCCGGGGGGCTTTTCCTTCCAGGACAGGATAAGGGCCGGGGCGGTGGCCGCCAGGGAGCGCATCACCGACGTCGTTTTCGATGCGGCATCCGCCGGGAAGCCTGTACTCGGGATATGCAACGGCGCCCAGGTGCTGGTGGAGTGCGGCCTGGTCCCCGGATGGACCCCTGGCAGGGTGGAGGCCTCCCTCGCGGCCAACCACATCGAGGGAAGGACCGGCTACCTGACGGCATGGATCGATGTGGTGCCGGGCCCCTCGGCCGGCAGGTCGCCCTGGCTCCGGCGCACGGACGGTTCGGTGCTGCCGCTTCCCATAGCCCACGCCGAGGGCCGGTTCATGTTCGACCCTGCCGTCGACAGGGAGAGGCTCGACTCGACCCTGGTGACCGGGCTGGTCTATTCCGATGTCTCCGGCGCCGAGGCGGAAGGCTTCCCGGGGAACCCGAACGGATCCTTCCGCGCCCTTGCGGGCCTGTTGAACCCCTCCGGCAACGTGCTGGCCATGATGCCCCATCCCGAGCGGGCCTTCCATCTCTGGCAGGTGCCGCCGTCGCTTCCCGGCAGCTGGGGGGACGACAGGCGGAATGCCGCCCCTGACGAGCTGCACTCGAAACCAGGCCCCGGAAGGGTGTTCTTCGAGAGCCTGGCGGAGTCCCTGGGAGGTGCGGGATGAGACATCTGCTCGCGGTCACCCTGAAGTCGCCCGATCCGGCCGCAGTCACGGCACTGGGAGCCCTGGCTGGCTTCATGCCGCAGTCGGCTCCTTCAGCCATCCTGAGATACGACCTGTGGGAGTTCGAGTCCGAGGGTGACCGGGACGCCGTTCTCGAAACTGTCGGATGCTATCCCGACATCCTCAACCCGAACAAGCAGAGGGGCATCTTCCTCGATGCCGGGCTGCCGCCGCTCCCGCCGGGAGACCTGGTGTGGGCGGGAGTCAGGGTCGAGGAGGTCTCGAGCGGCGCTTCCGAAACCTGGACAAGGCTCCTGTCCCGTTCCCCGGCGTGCATCACGTCCGTGAACGTCTCCGTCCTGTGGCTCCTGGGGTACCCGGCCGGCACGAGCCGTGCGGATGCATCGGCAAGGGCGGCGGAGGTCTCCGTCGCGGTCGACAGGAAACGCGGGCTGCTGGCCAATCCGGTCTCCCAGAGGGCGTGCGTGGTCGAGGCGGGCATGCCCGGGCCGGACGGCGCGGGCAGTGAGGCCTGAGGGAGACCTGGAGGGGCTCCTCCAACAGGTCCAGGCCCCCCAGCAATACACGGGCGGGGAGTGGAACTCGGCTCCGGGCGATCCGCGCCTTCCATCCGTGACACTCGTCTACCCCGACACCTACGAGATAGGGATGTCCAACTTCGGGCTCGCCGTGGTCAGGCATCTCCTGCTCTCATCCGGCCGTTTCCGCGTGCGGCGGGCGTTCTGTCCGGCCCCTGACATGCTGGCCGCGATGAGGCGGCGGGGCACCGGCTGGCCGGCGCTCGAGGACGGCCTCCCGGCGGCCTCCGGGCGCGTCCTCGCCTTCGGCGTACCCTGCGAGATACTTTTCCCCAACATCCTGATGCTCCTGGGTCTCGCCGGGATGCAGCCCAGGTCGGCCGACCGCGGAGAAGGCCATCCTGTCGTCGTGGCCGGGGGCGGCGGCCTGTCCAATCCCCTCCCCCTTTCTCCCTTCGTCGACGCCTTCTATCTCGGCGACGCGGAGACCGGGGCCGTCTCCATGATGGACGCACTCTGCGGCGACGGGCCGAAGGCCGAAAGACTGCTGCGGGCCTCGGAGACGCCCGGGGTCTGGGTGCCCTCCCTCGGGCGGAGGAAGGTGGCCTGGCAGAGGTCGCCCGTGCTGCTCGAATCCGACGCTCCCGCCTGTCCCGTGGTCCCCACGGCCCGGATCGTCCACGACAGGGCCGTGGTCGAGATAGCCCGGGGATGCACGCGGGGATGCAGGTTCTGTCAGGCGACTCAGCTCTCGAGACCGGTGAGGGAGAGGGGTGTGGGAGAAATCGATGCGCTCGCCAGAAGGGCGATCGCATCCACGGGATGGGAGGATGCGGGGCTGCTGACCCTCTCCTTCTCGGACTACTCGGACCTGCAAGGTCTCCTCGGAACGGTAGGGCGCCTGGAGGATGACCTCTCGGTCAACATCTCCCTGCCGTCCCTCAGGCCCGATACCTTCGTCAGACTCGCCGGGCTCAGGAGGATGGCCGGCAGGGTGACGATGGCGCCCGAGGCCGGCTCGGAGACTCTCAGGAGGAGGCTGAACAAGAACCTGGGCGACGACGTGATCCTGGAGGCCGTCGAGACCGCGTTCGGCATGGGCGCCACGGGCGTGAAGCTCTACTTCATGGTTGGCCTCCCGGGCGAAACCGACGCTGATCTGAGGGCGATCGCCGATCTCTCGGCCGAAGCCGCGCGCGCCGCATCAAGGGCCGGAAGGAGGGGCGGCGGAGTGTCGATCTCTCTCTCTCCGTTCATTCCCAAGCCCCACACGCCCCTCCAGTGGTGCGGCCAGCTCCCTCCGGGAGAGGTGAGGCGGAGGATCTCGCTGGTGCGTTCCATGGCGAGGCGCTTCACCGTCGGGTCCAACGACCCCGACGTCGCCTTCCTCGAGGGGCTGCTGGGCCTGGGTGACGATTCCGCGACTCCCGCCCTGATCGAGGAGGCGCTCTCGCTCGGCGCCGGATTCGAAGGCTGGCGCGAGCATTTCAGGCGCGACCTGTGGGCCTCGTGCGCAGAGAGGCGGCCGGAGCTGATCGACAGGCTCAGGGAGGGGACGGATCCGACATCCGACCCTCCGTGGTCGTTCGTCGAGGCCGGTTCCTCCGTCGAGTTCCTCAGGGCGGAGCACCGGAGGTTCCTCGAGGGTATCCCCACGGCTGACTGCAGGGAGTCGGGGTGCCATTCCTGCGGAGCATGCGCGGTTTCTGCCGATCCGACAGGCCGCAGGGCGGCCGACCCCCTCCCCGCTGCCGCGGGTGCGCCTGCCCCGTCCCGCGTGGCTGCCGGAGGGGCCGCATCCCACACGACAGATCCCGTCACGGCTACTCTGAGGGTGCGCTTCGGCCGGGCAGGGCTGTCCAGGTTCACGTCGCAGCTCGACCTGACGCGCCTGTGGATGCGCACTGCGAGGCGTTCCGGCCTGCTCGTCGCGACGACCCGGGGCCATGTCACCAGGCCGCGCCTCAGGTTCGGCCCCGCCCTGCCACTCGGTTTCGAGAGCGTGAGCGAGTATATTGACATACTTCTCGCAGAGGGGTTCACGCTGCGGGATCCCTTCGACCTGGGGCGGTTCCTGCCCGCCGGATTCACGGTGACCGGAGCCAGGCTGGTCGAGGGGCGCATGCCTTCGCCCGAGGGCGAGGCCGTGACCGCTTCGTACCGGCTCTTCTGCGGCAGGCACGCCACGGATGCGGAGGCTCTCCTCCGGGATGCGGAGGGGCTTGCAGGCCTCGAGGCCGGGGATGATGGTTCCATCGATGTCGTGGCGGCGCTCGGAAGCCCCGCCTCGCGACCCGACAGGATATTTGCGGCAGCGACGGACATGGGTGACATGCGGCTCCTGGTCATGAGGACCGGGATCTACGGCACCCTCGACGGATGCCCCGTCCCGCTGCTGTCGATGCATGAAGGAGTTGATCTGGTTTGAAGATCGAGTTCATCGTCAACGCCCATCCCGACGTGACGCGCATAGCGGTCATGGAGGACGGGCGCCTGATGGAGCTTATCGTCGAGAAATCCGACGAGAAGCGGATCGTGGGGAACATCTACCTCGGAAGGGTCAACGCCGTCCTGCCCGGGATGCAGGCGGCCTTCGTGGACATCGGGATGGAGCGGAGCGCCTTCCTCCACGTGTCCGACGTCAGGACGGGCGTCGTCGACGCGAAGGGCTTCGCCCAGTCGCTCGTCGACGAGAAGCCGCTGACCGCCGAGGAGACCGGCAGGCCCATAGAGGACCTGATAAAGCGCGGCCAGGAGGTGCTGGTACAGGTCACCAAGGAGCCGATCGGCACCAAGGGGGCCAGGGTCAGCAGCAGGATCTCCATCGCGGGCAGGTACGTGGTGAGCATGCCCGGGGACCCCGTCGCCGGCGTCTCGCGCAAGATCGGCGACAGGAAGGAGCGCTCCCGGCTCAGGGAGATCGTCACGAAGGTGAGCAGCGAGGGATTCGGGATAATCGCCCGGACCGCCGGGACCGACCAGAGCGAGGAGGCCTTCAAGGCCGACATAGAAAGGATTGTCGAGCGCTGGAAGGAGATAGGCGCGCTGGCAGTGAAGTCGCGTGCGCCCATGCTCCTTCACCAGGAGCACGACGTGGTCACCATGACGATCCGCGACCTCGTGTCCACCGACATGACTCTCTTCGTCACGGACTCGAAGGAAGTCTACACCGCCGCCAGGAACTACCTCAAGAAGCTCTCGCCGGAACTAGCCGGCAAGATCAGGCTCTTCCGCGGCAGGACCCCGATCTTCGAGCACTACGGAATCGAGCAGGAGATGATCGGCATCACGGACCGGGAGGTCGAGCTCAAGTCCGGCGGCGCGCTCGTCATCGACCAGACCGAGGCTCTCGTGGCGGTCGACGTCAACACGAGGCGCTACGTGGGCAGGAAGAGCCAGGAGAACACGATTCTCAAGACCAACCTCGAAGCCGCCAAGGAGGTCGCCAGGCAGCTCCGCCTGCGCGACATCGGCGGCATCATCGTCATAGACTTCATCGACATGGACACCGAGGACCACCGCGAGAAGGTGCTGAACTGCCTCAGGAGCGAGCTGGGGCGCGACAGGTCGCCCACGAAGACATGCCAGATCAGCTCCCTGGGGCTGGTGGAGATGACCCGCAAGCGCGTGCGTCCGAGCCTGGCCCAGTCCCTGTCGGAGCCATGCAGCCGATGCGGGGGCAGCGGGAGGGTGCTCTCGCCCCTCTCGGCATCCATCAGGCTCGAACGCCTCCTCGAGAGGGTCTCGGCCCGCAAGACACACAAGAGCCTCGTCATATCGGTCCACCCCGAGCTCGCGGCCTACTTCATGGAGGAGGACGGGAGGAGGTTCGAGTATCTGACAGGCAAGGCCAGGCTCGAAATAGAGCTGCACGAGGACCATCGGCTCCGGGTGGACGAGTTCAGGGTCTACTCCCTGGATTCGCACGAGGAGATCACGAAGGAGTTCCTTCAGTAGCGCCGGGGCGACGGGTTGACCACAAGCCGCCCCCGGACCTATAAACGCGGTTGTTTCGACACAGGATTGATTGCGGAGGTGTATCTTGTACGCTGTAATCGAGACGGGTGGACTCCAGTACAGGGTCGAGCCCGGCATGAAGCTCTCGGTCGGGAAGCTCCCCGGCGGCGAGGGTGAGGACGTTTCCTTCGACAGGGTGATGCTCGTCTCCGGCACAGCCGGCGTCCGCATCGGGAACCCCGTTCTCGACGCCACTTCGGTCAGGGCCCGCATCCTCTCCCACGGCAGGGGGCCCAAGGTCACGGTCTTCCACCGCAAGAGGCGCAAGGGTCACGAGAAGCGCACCGGCCACAGACAGGACCTCACGAACGTGGAGATCACCGAGATAATCGGAGGCTAGCCCGTGGGCGCACTGCTGCCCGGCAGGGATCTCGCCCGCCGGATAGAGGCGGGCGTCATTGCGAGTTCGGCCCGGTGGGGGGCGACCCCTCCGGGCCTGGCCGTCATTCTGGTCGGCGACGACCCTGCCAGCATGGGATACGTGCGATCCAAGCAGAAGGCCTGCGAACGCACCGGCATGAAGTCCATCCTCGTCGATCTCCCGTCGGGCACCTCGCAGGAAGCCCTCCTGGACAGGATCGCGGCGCTCAACGGCGATCCCTCGGTGGATGCCATCCTCTGCCAGCTCCCTCTCCCGCAGGGCATCGACCCATCGGCCGTCGCGTCGGCCATCGACCCCCGCAAGGACGTGGACGGATTCCATCCCGAGAACGTAGGCCGGCTCTGGCGCGGCGAGGAGTGCATCGTGCCGTGCACCCCCGCCGGCGTGATGCGGCTTCTCGCGGATGCCGGCATCTCGCCCCGGGGCAGCAGGGCCGTCGTAATCGGCCGGAGCATCATCGTCGGCAGACCCATGGCCGCCCTCCTCCTCGCCGCAGACGCCACCGTGACCATCGCACATTCCCGGACGAAAGACCTGGAAGGCCTCTGCAGGACTGCCGACATCCTCGTCACCGCAGCCGGCGTGCCTGGCATGGTCGGGGGCTCCTGGATCAGGGAGGGTGCAGTCGTGGTCGATGTCGGCACGACATATGCCGAAGGCAGGCCGGTGGGCGACGTCCGGGCGGACGAGGCCCTGGCGCGCGCATCCCTCCTCACGCCGGTCCCCGGCGGCGTAGGTCCCCTCACGATCGCGATGCTGCTGGAGAACACAGTCCGTTGCCGCCTCGGCGCGGGCGCGCGCATCACTCCCTGAAGGGCCGGCTGCAGATAATAGTAAGGCGGAGCACGCAGCAGACCCGGCGCTGACACGCCAGGCCTGATCGCGGATACCGGAAACCGGAGGGGAGACATGGGCGCTCTCGAGATCATTGTTCTCATCGGTGTCGTCGGCCTCTGGACCGCGATCGCCATGGTCGTGGCATCCGCCGTCAAGGCGCAGAGGACTCTGGGCAGGCTCGAAGCCTCTGTCGAGAGGCTCCAGAGGGATGTCTCGGCCCTTCTCCCCAGGATAGGGTCGACTCTCGAGAGCTTCGACAGGACGGGTCGCGAACTCACGCGGACGGCCGGCACGATCACTTCGGCGGTCGATGTGATCAACCGGGAGGGGACCCGCTCGGTGGCTGCAGGCGTCATCAGGTATCTCCCGCTGGTGCTGGGTGTCGCCAGGACGGTGTTCCCGCTGTTCTCCCGGAGAGGGAGATGAAGCCCCTTCCGGGAGCCGCGATGCTCCTGGCGCTCCTCCTGGGGGCGGGATGCGCCAGGGAGGCCGAAGGCCCGCTCAAGGGAGTCCTCGTGGTTTACCCCGACGGACAGGAGCAGGCCGCGGACAGCCTGACGGGCCTGTACCAGCGAACCGTCACCACCATCGACCCCGAGCCAGTCTTCTCGTTCTCGTACTGTTCCGCGAGCGAGTTCACGGGGTCCCTGCGCGACAGGAGGACGATCCTGTTCCTGGCTGCCGACGAGCAGGGCCTGCCGGGCGAACTCCGGGGCGGTGTGCCCGTGGCGGGCGCCAGGGATGTCTGGGCCCGGGGCCAGAGGGTGTTCGGCACGGTGATCGGGTCGGCCGACCCGGATGCCGTCACCGACAGCCTCGAAGACGCGTACAACCGGCATCTGCGGGACTGGCTCTTCCAGGATTTCGTCAGCACCTCCATGACGAGCCCCGAACGGATGGACAGCCTTGCCGCTCTGGGCTTCCGCATGGACGTACCCAGGTCGTACGCCACCTCCGAGTGGATCCCGGAAGACGGCTTCGTGCAGTTCCAGCGCCCCGTGTCCGACAACGGGCGGCTGATCCTGAGCATCCGGTGGGTCGGGGGCCTCGAGGCGCTGGATGCCGACGGAGCCGTTGCCTGGCGGCAGGACATGGCCCGCAGGTTCTTCTACGATGCCTCAGCCGATTCGGTCGACCGCTCCAGGCTCGAAGTGCTTCCCCTGTCGACGGGGGGCATGACGGGCTGGAGGCTCACGGGGGCATGGATCAACCCGCACCATCTTAACGCAGGCGGGTTCACGAGCTATGTTCTCCAGGATGCAGGCAGGTCCTTCCTGCTCGACGCCGAGATCTACAATCCCGACGCCGAAAAGGAGCCATACGTGCGCGAAGGGTGGATCCTCATGGGGACCTTCGCCGTGGAGGAACAGGATGGCTGAGTCTCTGGAGGCCGAGATCCGGCAGCTCTACGAGGACTGGATCGCTAATCCATCTCCGGTCGTCTGCGCGAGGCTGGCCGACAGGCTGAGGATAGCCGGGCGCAACGACGAGGCCCTCGAGGTCTCCCGCAGGGGGCAGAAGGACTGGCCGGGCAACAACTCCATCCGGATGGTCATCGCACGCTGCCTGAGGGGCACGGGGGACATGCAGGAGGCCCGCTCGGCCTTCGAGGAAGTGCTGAAGACGGATCCGTTCAATCTGGTGGCCCTCAAGAACCTGGCCGAGATGTCCATGGTCGAGGGCAGGTATCGCGACGCTGTGAAGCTCTTCGGCGACTATGTGTTCGAGAATCCGGGCGACCCGGAGGCGCAGCAGCAGCTCGAGGAGGCGAAGCGGAAGGAGAGGACGGCCCCTGAACCCACGCCCGTCCCGCCCGGTGAAGAAGCGGCCGCGCCACCGGAAGCGGTTGCGCCACCGGAAGCCGTCGCGGTGCCCTCGGCCATTCCTGCCGCAGATGCCGGGCCGGTCGTCGCGGAACCCGCAGTCACCCTGGAGCAGGCCTTCCGGGTCGAACCGGAATCTCCCCCGGTGCAGGCGGCCTCCCCGGTCGAGGACGCCTTCCCGGCCGACGGTCCTGCCGGGCCGGGTTCCGAGCCTCCATCGCCGGAACCGGCATCTGTGCCGGAACCCGCTCCTGCGCCGGAACCTGCATCTGCAACGGAACCGGCTTCTGAGCCGGAACCGGCACCTGTGCCGGAACCGGCCGTCACCGTCGAGCAGGCCTTCCCGGCCGGACCGGAATCCCCCCCGGGGCAGGCGGAGGCTGACGTGACCGCTCCTCCGACGGAGCCGGCGGCCTCTGCGGCGCCCGCGCCCGAAGCCTCGCCGCAGCCCGGACAGGCCCCCTCCGGAGATGAGCCCGCCCCGGCGCCGTTCCCACAGACCGGACGCATGGAGAGGATCCTCAGGAGCCAGGGCATGGCCGTTCCTGAAGCAAGGCCGGCTGCTCCCGCCCCCTCTCCCTCCCCCGCCCCCACCCACGCTTCCGAACCCAGGGTGGCCCAGGGGCTGAAGCGGGAGCCCAGAAGCCTCTTCGACCTCTTCTCCCCCGAGGAGCGTGCCGAGCTCTTCCTCGAACCGTACCGGCAGGAGGAGAAGTGAGGGGCGCCAGGCCTTCGGTGCTAGTCGTGGACGGGCCGAGCCTCGGAGCCCTGGGCCGCCGCGATCCCGCGCAGTACGGGACGGCGACCTATCGGGAGCTCACTGCCTCCGTGAAGGCCTGGGCTGATGATCTCGGGATGGACGTGGAATCGATCCAGTCGGACAGTGAGGGCGGCATCGTGAGCGCGGTCTGGGCCGCCTCGGGCAGGCTGGATGCTCTGGTCATCAACCCGGGCGGATACGCCCACGGCTCTATGGCCATCCGCGACGCGATGGAGGGCTTCGACGGCCCGGTCATCGAGGTCCACCTCAGCCAGGTGATGGCAAGGGAGCCTGAGCGCCGGATACTGGTCACCGCACGCGCAGCCGACGTCCTCATCTGCGGGGCGGGGACTGCCGGATACAGGCTCGCCCTGGAGCTGGTTCCAGGCATGATGAAGGCATGAGAAGCCGGAAGGATTCGAGATGATCTGGACCACGGACCTCAGGAAGGGTGTCGTAATCGAAGTAGATGGCGTGCTCTTCCTCGTGCTCGAGTACCAGCACGTGAAGCCGGGCAAGGGCCCGGCCTTCATCAGGACCAGGCTGCGCGAGCTCCAGTCCGGCAAGGTCCTCGACAGGAGCTGGCGCTCCGGCGAGAAGGTCAAGGACGTGAGGCTCGAGAGGCGAACCTTCGAGATGCTCTACCGCACCGAGGAGGGCCTCGTGGTGATGGACCCCGACACCTTCGAGCAGATCATCCTCGACGACCGGGTGGTCGGCGACACGGCCCTGTACCTGGTCGACAACTGCAGGCTCGAGGTGCTCTTCAACGGATCCGAGCCCATCTCCATCGAACCCCCCACCTTCGTCGACCTGCTGATCGTCGAGACCGACCCCGGGCTCAAGGGCGACACGGCCAGCGGCGGCTCGAAGCCCGCGACCCTCGAGACGGGTCTCGTGGTGCAGGTGCCCCTCTTCCTGAAGGAGGGGGAGAAGATAAGGGTGGACACCCGGACGGATACCTACATCGAGCGGGTCAAGAGCTGACGGGATGTCCGACAGGCTCGTCGTGATCCCGACCTACAACGAGAGAGAGAACGTCGCGGAACTGCACCGGTCGGTCCGCGACGCGTGCGACTTCGACATGCTCTTCGTCGACGACTCGTCACCGGACGGAACGGCGGAGGCGGTGAAGGCCCTGGCTGCATCCGACCCCGGTGTCGGCCTCATGGAGAGATCGGGCGAGAGAGGGCTCGGCAGGGCCTACGAGGCCGCCTTCAGGCATGTGATCGAGAGGGGCTCCTGGCAGCGGGTGTTCATGATGGACGCCGACCTCTCCCACCAGCCCGTGCATCTCCGCGGCCTGGACGAGGCCCTCGACGATCACGACATGGCTCTGGGCTCGAGGTACATCCGGGGTGTGAGCGTCCTGAACTGGTCGATCCTCAGGCTGAACCTGAGCTATTCCGCGAACTCCTACATCAGGGCCGTCACGGGGATGCCCTTCTCCGACTGCACCAGCGGATTCCGGGGCATCAGGGCCGGAAGGCTGGAGTCGATCCTGTCAGGCAGGAAGCATGCCGGAGGATACGCATTCCTGGTCGAGATGCTCCACAGGGCCTGGAGGGCCGGGCTCTCCATCCGGGAGGTACCCATAGTCTTCGTCGAGAGGGAGCACGGAGAGTCGAAGATCTCCGCCAGGGTCATGCTCGAATCCCTGGTCACGCCCCTCCGCCTCAGGCTGACCGGCGCCCGACAGCCCGCCCGTGGGTCGACCGGCACTCAGTAGCAGGCGTAAAGCTCCCTGACCACCCCGTCCTGCCAGTTCCTGGCGGAATGCACGGCGCCCTGCGGCACTTCGCACATTATCGCCAGAGCTATCGTGCGTCCGCCCGAGGTCCTGAGGATCCCGGCGAGCGAGGCCGTGTCGCCCAGGGAGCCCGTCTTGCCCCTGAAAGCCCCCGGGGGAAGGTCCGAGAGCCGTGAGGCCATCGTTCCGTCGACTCCGTTCACCGCCAGCGAGGCCAGGAACTCCGGTCCCCACTCGAGCGACCCCGCACCTTCGAGCAGGACGCCCACGAGTTGCGAAGGGCTGATCCGGTTCAGCCTCGAGAGGCCCGATCCGTCGGCGATCTGCGCTCCGTCGACGCCCTGCAGCTCCTGGAGCATCCGCCCGGCCATGTCGCATCCCGCCCGGGTAGTGGCCTCACCGCCGGGGTGGGAGCCCGCGGAGGCCCTCAGCAGGAGTTCGGCCACAACGTTCATGCTCCACTTGTTCATCTGGGCCGCTATCTCGTACACCGGCCGAGATCTGATGACCGCGACCCTCGTGAGCCCCTCGTCCGACGGGACCTGTCCCCCTCCTACGGATGTCACCCTGAGGCTCCTGGTCTCCAGTTCGTTGGCGAAGACCTCGGCGAACTGGCGCGGGGCTCCGGCGAACGGCACGTAGACGACGACCGTGGTGTCCGGAGGCATGGTTCCCCCGAGCGTGATCACGGGCTCCGAGGTCGCCCAGCCCTCCGGCCTCGCCGTGGGCTCCCAGTCCCTTGCCGTTCCCACGCCCACCGAACCCCTGAGCTCGAGCCCTGGCAGCTCGGGATACTCCTCCACGGACACCGAACTCCGATCGGACGTCAGGACGAGCTCGAGCACGTTGTCACCGAGGGTCAGGGCCTCCACCGGGGGGCAGTAGACCCTCGACCAGTCGGCCTGATCCCAGCCCGGGCACCGGTTCGAGTCTGCGAAGGCGGATGTGTCGAATACGAGATCCCATGATCCTCCCCGGAGGGCCGAGGCTGTCTCCACCGCGGCTCTTTCGATGTCGTCGGGCTCGATCAGGGGTGCTCCCGCACCAACGATGTAGATCGTCGATCCGGCAGAGTCGGCGAGGATGTCGGTTTCGATGATGCTGGAGGGACCGAGCGTGCGGAAGGCCAGGAGCGTGGTGATCAGCTTGACGGTGGAAGCGGGCCTGAAGAGCTCGTCGGCCCTGGAGTCGAGCAGGATTTCGCCGGTCTCGGCGTCGACGGCCTGCATGCCCGTCCTCCAGGAGGGTGAGGGCTGGGTCGCGGCAGCACCTGCGGCCGTGAGCGCGGCGAGTATGACGGGGAGCATCGAGGGTTCACCTCCGGTGTTGACAGGTCACTGGCGAAACTACATTAACCTGTTTCGTTCCAGCAACACCAACCAGGCCATGCCGCCCCGGGGGAGCAGCGATGCGGTACGTCATAATATCGACTGTCATGTTCCTCCTCTCCTGCGGCCGGGAGGAGGCGCCGGCGGCCGTGTCGGCCGGAGGCCGTATCCTTTCCTACGACGATGCCGCTGCGATCCTCGAGAACATCGAGGGAGACTCCGTCTCCGTGACATCGTTCGCCGAGAATGCTGTCGACCGGCTCCTCATCCTCGAAGATGCCTGCGCCAGGGGTCTGGATGCAGACCCCGAGATCGCGAGCGCCATGCATGACGCCGCCAGGACCAGGCTTCAGTACATCTACCTCCAGTACAAGCTGGGCTCGGTAGAAGTCCCGGAGGATTCCATCCGGTCCTTCTACGACGGCATGGGCGAAGAACTCGTCTTCACGGCCATCCAGTCGGACGACAGCCTGACCGCCGACAGCCTCCGGGCCCTGGTGGCGGCCGGAGCCGACGCCCGGGCGCTCGCGGCATCCTCGACGACCCTCATGCAGGACAGGTCGACCGGGGGCCGATGCGGACCCACGGACAGGACGAGGCTGGTGGGAGTCGACAGGGAACTCCTGGAGGGCCTCGCCCCCGGTGACCTCTCGCGCATCGCCTCCACACCCTCCGGCTTCAGGTTCCTCAGGCTGGACTCGGTCCTGGCCGTGGAGCCTCCCCCGTTCGAGGAGGCCGAGGGCCGGATAAGGGACTTCATCTGGGCCCACATGTCCGAGGAGTACAGGGCCATCCTCGATGACAGCCTCGTGCAGGCCCGGGGGCTGCGGGTCGATTCCTCCGCAGCCGGGCTGGTGGCGTCGCATGCTCTCGATCCGATCGGGCACTTCTCCCCCTACACGGAGCAGGAGGCCCGGATGACGGCCATCTCGTGGGATGGAGGGGAGAGGAGCGTCATCTCTCTTGCGTGCAACATAAGGGACCTGCCCGAGAACCTTCCCAGAACCGCGGGCGACACCGCGTGGGTGACGGACTACTGCCACCTGCTGGGCCTTTACGAGATCATGGCGGCCAGGGCGGTCGAACTCGGCCTCGACGAGCACCCCGTCGTGGGCCCTGACATCCGGGATGCTCAGGAACAGGTTCTCCTCGATGCATGGTTCGAGGCAGTCGCAGACCCGAGGGTCCTGATCACCGAGCAGGACCTGCAGGATGCATGGAACGACAACAGTGACATGCTCCTCATGCCCGAGAAGCGCGTGTTCAGGCTGGTATACGCCACGCCGGGCGCGCAGGCGGAAGCCCTTTCGGCGCTGCTCGCCGCCGGAGGCGATCCGCTCGCCGACCCGGGGGCGTTCACCGTTCCCGCGGTCCTGATGGAGGATGCCGGATCGGCCCTCACCAGGCCGCTCGAAGAGTCCGAACTCCCCGCGGAGGTCGGCCCCGGAGCCTTCGCCCTCGCTCCCGGACAGTTCCTGTCGTGCTCCGTCGGGACAGGTGGACTCGTGTTCATCAGGCTCGAGGAGGTCGTGCCCGAGAGGCAGGCCACCCTGGAGGAGTCGCGGGACGCCCTGATGCCGATGCTGTACTCCGCGAGGCGCGAGGAGGTGCTTGCCGGACTTGTAGACAGCCTTCGATCGGCGTATGCTTGGAACATCGACTGGGATTTCTTCGCCAGATTCTGGCGGGATGGCGCCGGCGCCACCCACCGCCCGGGGGTTGAGTGATGTTCTGTCGTATCTGCGGCCACGACAACGGAGACAGAGGCACCGGGAAGTGCGGCAACTGCGGGTTCGATCTCGAGTATCAGAACCGGCCGCTGAAGGAGCAGAGGGAACCCCTCCAGAAGACCCTCGACATTCCCGTCAGGATAGAGGGGCCCGATCATCTCGTGGTCATCCCCCGCAAGAAGTCCGGCCTCGCCGGTGTGGGCCTGGGCGTCCTCGGGCTGATCCTATGCACCGTCATCCTCGTCTCGTTCGACAGGGCCGAGAACGTATCCACCGGGCTCTCGGCCGACTCCTCGGCCACGATGGCGCCCGATATCCCTCTCGACTCACTCCCGATCAGGATCGGCAGCGACATTGTCTACCAGCTCAACGCCGAGGGCACGAGCGCGGAGCCCCATACCAACCTCAACCTCAGCCTCATCCCCGAAGGCAGCACCGTGGCGTTCATAGCCCCGGCCTCCGTGCCGATAAAGCCGCTGGTCGTCTACATCGACATGAAGAACCGCGAAGGCGACCAGGCCAACCTCGATCTCGACGGGCTCTGCATGTGGTCCGACGAGGGGATGACCGAGTTCGAGAGGCTGCCGCTGATAGTGCAGTCCGTGATGCCCGACTCCTCCCCGACGCGCCCCGTCGGCATGAAGGTCTTCTTCACCGACCAGTGGCTCGTCGGCCGGGTGGAGGAGTTCTCGATCGAGATCACATCGGCCCTGCCCGGCGGCGAATACAACCAGGCCAAGCTCGACAGCGTCCTCACCCAGGTCCAGCGGAGGCTCGACAACCGCGACATCGAGGGCAGGCCCGTCGAGGTCACCGTGATGTTCTCCGAGACTACCCTCCTGGGTGATGCCTTCGAGGTGATGAAGGCCGTCCTCCCCTCTGTGGAGAGCAGGGGCTACTCCGGCCTGGGCCTGAGGTACTTCCTCCTGGAGAACTGATCCCGGGATCGAGACCCGGGCATCCGATCCCCGCCCGCTCGATGCCGGGGAGGGCGCCCTGCGCCCGGCTCCCCCCGGCCGGCTGCACACCCGCGAAGAGCCCGGCGGAGGCCGGGGAAAGGTGCCCCCCGTGACGAACCATGCTGCATGCAGGATCAGGCGTGACAGGGAGAGGAGCATCCTCAACAGGCATCCCTGGGTCTATTCCGGAGCGATCCAGGAGGTGGATCCGGGAGCCTCTCCCGGTGATGTCGTCGACGTCGTGGGGCCTGACGGCGCCTGGATGGCCAGGGGCTTCTACAACCCCGCATCCGAGATAGCCGTCCACCTGTTCTCGTGGGACCGCGGCGAGGAACCGGGGGAGGACTTCTGGCGCAGGAGACTCGCCAAGTCGCTCGAGCTCAGGCGCGCACTGCCGTTTTTCCCGGAGCCGGGCGGAGCCTTCCGGATGGTCCACTCGGACTCCGACCTGATGCCGGGCCTCGTTGTCGACTGGTACGCCGGCTTCCTCGTGATGCAGTTCCTCACTCTCGGCATCGACGGTCTGAAGGACCTGATCGTGGACGAGGCCATGGCGCTCACGGGCGCCAGGGGGGTGTGGGAGCGGAGCGACACGGATGCACGGAAGAAGGAGGGGATGGACAAGCGGCACGGCCTCCTCGCAGGGGAGGAGCCGCCCGCCGAGATAGAGGTCGACGAGGGCGGCGCCAGGCTGCTCGTCGACGTGAGGAACGGCCACAAGACGGGCTTCTACCTCGACCAGGCCCTGAACAGGATGGACTGCCGGCGCTACATGCAGGGCAGATCCGTCCTGAACTGCTTCTGCTACACCGGTGGATTCAGCGTCGCAGCGGCCATGGGCGGCGCCTCGACCGTGACGAGCATCGACTCGTCGCGTCCCGCCCTGGAGACGGCGTCGCGGAACATGGAGCTCAACGGCTTCACCGGGGACAGGTTCCAGATGCTCGACGCCGACGTCCCCGCCTGTCTGAGGCGGTACCGCGAGGAGGGGGCATCCTTCGGCGCCGTAATACTCGACCCGCCCAGGTACGTCGGCGGCAAGGACGCGCTCCAGCGAGGCACCCGCGCCTACAAGGACGTCAACATGCAGGCCATGTCCGTCCTCGAGCCCGGGGGGCTGCTGTTCACGTTCTCCTGTTCGGGCCTTGTGGGCGAGGAGCTTTTCCAGAAGATCGTCTTCTCGGCCTCGGCGGACGTTGGGAGGGATCTCAGGATCATCTCCCGGATGGGTCAGGCCCCCGACCATCCCGTGCTGCTGTCCTATCCGCAGGGCGGATACCTTACGGGGCTGCTGCTGCAGAGGACCTGATCTGATCCTCCACGGGCTGGTCGCGGGTTCCGGTTGCGGGGCCGGAGGATGCAGGAGGCTCTCGATTCCTGCCGGATTGGTGCATATTGGGCTGCGGCGGCAGGCTCGGTGGAGGCCGGGCCATGAGGCCGCTTCAATGACAGGGAGGTGGAGAGATGGCGTTCAAGGTGACTAGCAGTGCGGTGGACAGCGAAGGTTATCTGCCCGGCTGGTACTCGAGAACCACCAACAACTCATCGCCCCCGGTCGGGTGGGCCAACGCCCCGAAGGGGACCGTCTCCATCGCCATGACCTGCACCGAGACAGTGGACGGGGCGCCCGTGCACCACTGGATCCTCTACAACCTCCCTCCCGAGCCGCCCGGCATATACGGCGGCCTCCCGGTGGAGCCCGAGCTCGAGAACGGGGCGGTGCAGGGGGTCAACAGCTTCGGAGTGCCGGGATGGACGGGTCCCGAGAGTACGGGCATCCTCAGGGTGCTCGTCTTCACCGCCCATGCGCTGGACAGGCGGCTCGACATCCCCCACGGATCCGACGCCGAGACTCTCGCCCGGGCCATGGCCGGATCGGTTCTGGCCACGGCGACGTTCACCGCCCGGTTCATGGGAAGGGGCTGAGCCGGCCGTGGTTATGGCATTCGTCCTCACCAGCCCGGCTTTCGGCGCCGGCTCGACCATCCCTTCCACATACACAGCCGACGGTCTGGACGTCTCGCCTCCCCTGGAATGGTCCGGCGCCCCTCCCGGAACCGTCACCTTCGCACTGATATGCGACGACCCCGATGCGCCCGGCGGGACCTGGACGCACTGGGTCATCTATGGCATCCCGGCTTCGACCACGTCCCTCCCGGAAGGGATCGCCGGCTCCGTCCACCTCGACGACGGTTCCGTGCAGGGGCTCAACAGCTGGGGCGAGACGGGATGGCGCGGCCCGAGCCCCCCGTCGGGCACCCACAGGTATGTCTTCAGGCTCCACGCGCTAGACACGGCGCTACAGCCCGACTCCTCCACCACCGCGCGCGACCTTCGCGAGGCGATGCACGGGCACATCCTGGGCAGCGCCTCGGTCACCGGGCTGTACTCCCGGAACCGCTGAGCCCGGGATGCCTCCCGGCAGCCGGTTCCGGAAGCTCTGGGCTCTCGACCCGGACACTGTCTACCTGAACCACGGATCGTTCGGGGCCTGCCCGCGTGAAGTGCTCTCGTTCCGCACCGGACTCCAGGCGGAACTCGAAGCCGGACCGATGGAGTTCCTCGTGAGGCGCCTGCCCGGCCTGCTCCAGGCGGAGCTTGCATACGCCGAGAACCTGACGGGCGCAGAACCAGGCTCGATCGTGTTCGTGCCCAACGCCACACATGGGGTCAACACCGCCCTGGCCTCCTTCGGGCTGCGCCGGGGCGACGAAGTGCTGGTCGGGTCTCACGAGTACTTCTCGACCCTGAACGCCTGCATGCGCCACTGCGAGGCCGCGGGTGCCCGCTGCAGGGTCGTGCCCATGCCGTTCCCCGCACGAGGCCCGGAGGGTTCCGCCGAGGCCTTCCTGTCGATGGTCACTCCCGCGACCAGGCTCGCCGTCGTGGATCACGTGACGAGTTCCACCGGGTTCGTGCAGGACCCTGCTCCGCTCGTGTCCGCGATGCGCGGGAAGGGCGTCGAGGTTCTGGTGGACGGCGCGCACGGCCCGGGAATGGTTCCCCTCGACATGCAGGCGATCGGCGCGGCCTTCTACACCGGCAACTTCCACAAGTGGCTGTGCTCGCCGAAGGTCTGCGCCATGCTCTACGTCCGCCCTGACATGCAGGAGAGAACCCGCCCCCTGGCCACCAGCCACGTCATGGGCGACTTCGACAGCGGCCAGAGCGCCTCCAGGATCGAGTTCCAGTGGGGCGGGACCCCCGATCCCACAGCCGCCCTGTGCGTCTCGCGGTCGGGGGAGTACCTCGCATCTCTGCTGCCGGGCGGGCTCCCAGCCGTCATGGAGGCCAACCGATCCCTGGTCCTCCGGGCCCGCGGCATCGTCGCGGAAGCTCTGGGCGTCGGACAATCCTGTCCCGACTCGATGGTCGGATCGATGGCCTCCTTCGAACTGCCCTGGATCGATCCTCCCGACCCCCCCCTGCCCGACTGGATATGGATGGACCCGCTCCAGAGGCGTCTCCTCGAGGAGTGCCGGATCGAGGTCCCGGTGTCGTACGTCAGGAGGGAGAGGCTGCGGATCCTGCGGATCTCGGCGCAGCTCTACAACGACATCCCGCAGTACGAGTACCTTGCGTCCTGCCTCAGGCGGATGCTCTGACGGATTCCCCTCCGGTTCGGAGCCCGAGGGCCAGCGTGAGGGCGGCGGCGAGCGACAGGCCTGCACCCGTGGCGAACGGGGCCACCGGGCCGAATACGTCCCAGAGCAGGCCGGCCAGTGTGCTGGCGGGCAGGAGCGCGATTCCCGCTATGGTGGCGTGCAGTCCCAGCATGGTTCCCTTCAGGTGCGCCGGGGCGATCTCGGCTATGAAGGCCCTCTCCACACCGGCGGTCATCGCCGTGAACACTCCGTAGAGGGCGAAGGCCGCGGCGATCACCTCCCTGCTCCCGGCCCAGGCGAACCCGGCGTACACGACCGAGAATACTGCGTATCCGGCCACAAGCAGGCTCTTCCTCCCGACCCTGTCGGACAGCCTCCCGAGGGGCAGGGCGAGGATCGACGAGACGGCGTTGTATAGCAGGTAGAGCAGCACCACCTGGGATGTGTCGAACCCGGCGCTGCCGGCCCTCAGCAGGAGGAACGTGTTGGAGGAGTTGCCCAGGGTGAACACGAAGACTACGGCCAGGTAGAGCTTCAGGCGCGGATCGAGGGTGGCGAGGCCCTCGAGCAGGTGGAGAGGGGTGCGCACCGCTCCCTTCCCCCCTGTCTCCCTTATGAACGCGAACATCACCAGCGACAGCACGGCGGGGATGCAGGAGAGGAGGAATATCCTCCCGTAGTCGTACGAGCCGGTGGAGGACCTGATCAGCAGCCAGGCCAGAAGGATGCCCATCGCCGAGCCTGCCATGTCGAGCGCCTTGTGGAGGCCGAAGGAATGACCGAGCCTCGCGGAGTCGCAGCTCTCGCTCACAAGCACGTCGCGAGGCGCGGTCCTTATGCCCTTGCCGAACCTGTCGATCACGCGAGCGCCCAGGATGCCTGTCCAGGAGCCCGCCGCCAGCAGTGCGAGCTTGTAGACGAGGCCCGCGGCGTAGCCGGCGAAGGCCATGGGCTTCTTGCGCCTGTACCTGTCGGAGATGTAGCCGCCGGAGACCCGGAGGAGGCTGGCGAGGCTCTCGGCGATGCCCTCGATGAGACCCACGAGCGCGGGCGTGACGCCGAAGGCCGAGGTCAGGTAGAGGGGGATGAGCGGGTACACCATCTCTGTGCTGAGATCCGCGAAGAAGCTGACGAGCCCGATGAAGACTACGTTGCCCACGGGTCCTGGGGGTCCGGCCCTGGGGCCAGCCCCTGGGGCCAGCCCTGGTTTCAGATCCTTCAGATGCATCGACAAGTCCTTATATAACAACACTATGATCACATCTGCGGCCTGGCCGTCGATCAGCGATAGCTCCGACAGTCCCCTGATTCTACACTTTCCTGACCGGTTACGCAGGAGGTCCCGCACGGCTTCAGGAGCTTCGAGTACTACAGGCTGAGAGTCAGAGCACCATGCAGCTAACCAGTACCTGTGCCCGACTTGTCACTTCAATTCCGCCCTGCGGAATTGATACGTAGCGCTGCAGCGGTTTCCCGCAGGGAGACCGCGAGTGCGCGTGTCCTTCATATCCGCGTCCGCGGAGATGAAGAGGCCCGGCAGTGGCTTGCCTCTGGTCGTTATGCAATGCGAGGCAAGCCGCGAAAGGGCCGGAGGAGCTTCCCCGCACACGGGAAGGGTCGGATGGGCCTGTTGTGGGAGTCTCTCGAACCTATGGTCGCGCACCCGGGATCCGCCGGGAGTCACTGGCTTGTTTCATGGCCTCTCGAAACTCCTTCGAGGGGCGGGATGCTCAGCCGCATGTCTGATCTCAGGAGTGTCTGCCGGCTCTTCAGTTCCGCCCTGCGGAACTGATGGGTAGCCCGTCAGCATGGTTCGCGCAGCGAGGCTTTCGCAGGTTCGCTGTGCGAACCGTGCTGTCGCAGGACTCATCCCGCTTTGCGGGATTCGAGACCTGCGAGAGGGCGTGCCATATCCATTTCAGTTCGAGGGAATGTTACTAGCCCTTCGGGCAACGTCTGAGGAAGATCGCTCGGGCACTCTCGTGGTTCACCGAACAGGATACTCAGAGCCTTGGTGAACCGCTGTCGTGCCTACTCATTCCGGCTCAGCCGGAATGAGTGGTACGCCCGTCGCGACTCGAACGCGAGACCTGCGGATTAGAAGTCCGCTGCTCTATCCAGCTGAGCTACGGGCGCACCGATTCGTGGTTATTCTGACCCCCGGCGCGCCCGAAATCAAGATCGCTCTCGCGACTTTGCTCCGCAAAGTCACTGCCGCTTCCTTTTCGCGCGCACCGCTCTCGCGGTGCTCAAGGAATGAGCTACGGGCGCACCGGTGAAAAGAAGATAATACATGAATCCCGGTACGCCCGGAAGCGGGAGAGAGTCATCGGGCACATCCGAGGTGGAACGGTCCGGCCCTCTCGCGGTTCACCATGCGGTTGATGCGCGATATGGTGAACCGCTGCCGGGCCTGCTCATTCCTGCGGACGCAGGAATGAGCGATACGGGCGCACCGACACTCGATTATACTGATCCCCGGCGCGCCCGGGGCAAGATCGCTCCCGCGGTTCCGCTCCGCGAAACCGCTGACGATTCCTCGAGTTCATTCCGGCACGGCCGGAATGAACGGAAAGGCGCTCCGGCAATGCCGGAGCGCCGAAGTGGTACGCCCCCCGGGGATCGAACCCGGAACCTACGGATTAAGAGTCCGTTGCTCTACCAGCTGAGCTAGGGGCGCAAAAGCCTGGGGTGGGAGACCGGACTCGAACCGGCGACCACTTGATCCACAGTCAAGGGCTCTGCCAACTGAACTACTCCCACCAGAGCGCACCGATTCTAGGGCGAAAACCCCGCAAAGTCAAGAAGCGACGCTCTTGACGCGGATTCCTCCACAGGATACGCTAATGCTTCCATCACCCCGGAGCAGGCGGGAGCCTATGAGGTGTCCGAGATGCGGGAGCATGGACGACAGGGTCGTCGATTCGCGCATGGTCAAGGAGGGCAGGGCTACGCGCAGGCGCCGGGAATGCCTCGACTGCGGATACCGCTACACGACCTATGAGTTCATCGAGACCAGCTATCCTTCGGTGGTGAAGAAGGACGGCAGGCGCGAGCCGTTCGATCCGGCCAAGCTCGAGAAGGGCATAGCGCGGGCCTGCGAGAAGCGGCCGGTGTCGGCCAAGCAGGTCAAGGACATAGTCGAGAAGCTCACGGCCACCGTCGCCGAGGAGTTCCCCGACGAGGTCACCTCCGACCACATCGGCGAGTGCGTCATGGAGCTGCTGAAGTCCGTCGACGAGGTCGCCTACGTCCGGTTCGCGAGCGTATACCGCAAGTTCAGGGATGTAGCCCAGTTCCGCGAGGAGCTCGACGGCCTCCTGCGGTCGCGCTAGGAGCCTGCGGGCTACCTCCGGCAGGGCACTTTACTTATGAATGCCTCTGCGTTTTACGCTCCCCGGAATCAGCCCGGACATCCCGGTGGGCACTTCTCCCCAAGGACCGATCGATCAGGAGGGTCATGACCAGACTGAGGACTTTCCCGGGAGGCGCGCACCCGGACGAGTGCAAGGAACTGGCCGAGAAACGCGCGGTGAGGCGCATCCCGGCGCCCGAGACCGTCAGGGTAGCACTCTGCCAGCATCTCGGTGCTCCGTCGACGCCCGTCGTCAAGAAGGGCGACAAGGTGACGAGAGGCCAGGAGATAGGCTCGCAGAACGGCTTCATCAGCCTGCCCACCCATTCCCCCGTGAACGGGACCGTGGCCGGGCTCGAGGAGGCGCCCCTGCCGCATCGCAGATCCGGCCCGGTCGTCGTCATAAGCACCGAATCGGAGGAGGGCGGTCCCGCATTCGAACCCTGGCCCGACTTCGAATCCCGCACGCCCGCCGAGCTGATCGAGAGGATCAGGCTCGCCGGGGTCTGCGGAATGGGCGGAGCCAGCTTCCCCACCTACGTGAAGCTCTCACCGCCTCCCGGGAAGAAGATCGACACTCTCCTCCTGAACGGAGCCGAGTGCGAGCCATATCTGACCGCCGACCACAGGCTGATGATCGAAAGGACCGAAGATGTGGCCGCCGGTATGAGGATCCTCGCCCGCGCCCTCTGCGTCGACGATCCGGCCGTGGGCATCGAGGACAACAAGCCCGACGCGATCGAGGCCTTCCGGAAGGCCGGCGTCAGGGTCGAGGTACTGCGGGTGAAGTATCCGCAGGGGGCGGAGAAGCAGCTCATCAAGGCCGTCACGGGGCGCGAGGTCCCGGTCGGCGGCCTCCCTCTGGACATCGGAGTGGTAGTGCAGAACGTGGGCACCGCCGCAGCCGTTGCCCAGGCGGTTCGCGACGGCGAGCCGTCCCTCGGGCGGATCGTCACCGTGTCGGGCGGCGGAGTGCGCGAGCCCGGCAACTTCGATGCCGCCGTCGGCACCCCTTTCTCGGCGCTCATAACCGAGGCGGGGGGATACGGCGACGACGTCGCCAGGCTGCTCTCCGGCGGTCCGATGATGGGGCTCGCCCAGTTCACCGACGCCGTCCCCGTTACGAAGGGAACCAGCGGCATCGTGGCGCTCACCTCGAAGGAGGCCAGGCGCCTGACCGAGGGGCCATGCATCAAGTGTGCGAGGTGCGTGGATGCATGTCCCATGAAGCTTGTGCCATGCCTGATCGCCGTGAACTCCGAGCACGAGAAGTGGGCCGCGGCAGACGAACTAGGCGCGCTGAACTGCATGGCCTGCGGCACCTGCAGCTTCGTCTGCCCCAGCGACCGCTTCCTCGTCCACTACATCAAGCGGGCCCAGGACATGATCCGGGCCTCCAAGAGATCGAAGGAGGCGTGATGGCCGAGGCGAGGACCTTCCAGGTCTCCATGTCGCCGCACTTCGGCTCGCCCCAGTCCACGCGCAGGGTGATGTACGACGTGGTGATCGCCCTGCTGCCTGCGCTCGCGGGGGCCGTCTGGCTGTTCGGGTTCGGGGGGGCGCTGCTCCCCGTCCTGCTCTCCGTCGCCGCAGCGGTTGCGGCCGAGTTCGTCTGCCTGAGGCTCATGGGCAGGAGCACCTCCGCCGCGCTCGACGGGAGCGCGATCGTCACCGGCATCCTGCTGGCCTACAACGTGCCTCCCGGGGTGCCCTGGTGGCTCCCCGTGCTGGGTTCAGTCTTCGCGATAGTCGTAGGCAAGCAGGTCTTCGGGGGCCTGGGCAGCAACCTGGTCAATCCGGCGCTCCTGGGCCGCGCCTTCCTGATGGCGAGCTTCCCAGTGCTCATGACCGCCGGCTGGAGCGCTCCGTTCGAGTGGAGGAACCCCTCCGCGGGCTTCGGCACCAGCGGGATACCCGCCGCCCAGGTGTCGTCCCTGCCCGACGCCGACGCTGTGACGGGCGCCACGCCGCTGCGCGCGTGGAAGGACTCGTTCGGCATGGACGACCATGCAGGAGAGGCGGTTCGCGGGAACCTCTCCACGCCCGGAACGTACATGAACCTCCTGACCGGCAGGCGTGGCGGCTGCATCGGCGAGACCTCCATCGTCCTGCTGCTGCTCGGAGCCCTGTACCTGTTCGTGAGGAAGGTGCTGGAATGGAGGATCCCCCTGGCCTACCTCGGGGCGGTCGCCCTGTTCGGCTGGATCCTCGGCGGCCCTGGATTCCTCGAGGGCGACGCCCTCTTCAGCGTCCTCACCGGCGGCGCGGTGCTGGGCGGCTTCTTCATGGCCACCGACATGGTGACAAGCCCCGTGACCCGCAGTGGCAGGGTCATCTTCGGCATCGGCGCCGGCCTCATCACCATCATCATCCGGAGATGGGGCGGCTATCCCGAGGGCTGCTCGTACTCGATCCTCCTCATGAACCTCGCCACACCGCTCATCGACAGGTTCACGAGGCCCAGGATGCTCGGGGAGGTGCGGAAACATGCGTGAGATGCTCAAGCTGGGCTTCATCCTCATGGCGATGAGCCTGCTCTGCGCGGCCGCACTCGGCTACGTGAACGGCCAGACCGAGGAGCGCATATCCGCCCAGAGGGAGCAGGCCAAGGCGGACGCCATGCTCTCCATTTCGGCTTCTCTGGGGGACAGTCTCTCGTTCGATTCCCTCGCCGTGCCGGGCCTCGGGAACCCATACGCCGAGACCGGCCGAGAACTGGCCGTCGTCGAGGTGCTCTCGGGCGGGCAGAGGGTCGGCTACGTGTTCACCGCCTACCGCAAGGGCTATTCCAGCGTCGTCGAGACGATGGTCGCCCTGGACACCGCCGGCACCGTGACCGGCAGCACCATCATCTACCAGTCCGAGACCCCGGGCCTCGGCACGAGATACGCCTCGCCCGACTGGCTGGGGCAGCTCGCGGGTCTGGACGGCTCCACGGTGGCCCTCGAGAGGGACGGCGGAGACATCAGCGCCGTGACGGGCGCAACCGTCACGGGCCGGGCCGTCACGGGCTCGGTGGCCGACGGGGTCGCCGCCCTCGGGCAGGCCGGCCTCTTCGGTGACGGAGGTGCGGAATGAGCCTCTGGAAGGACTTCAGCAACGGGTTCTACACCGAGAACCCCATCTTCAGGATCACACTCGGCATGTGCCCCTTCCTGGCGCTCAGCACGTCGATGGAGAACGCTATCGGGATGGGGGCGGCCGCCACGTTCGTCCTGATCTGGTCCAACGTGGCCATCTCGGCTCTCCGCAACGTGATACCCGACAAGATCCGCATCCCGTGCTACATCGTCTTCATCGCCACGTTCGTCAGCCTGGTCGACATGGTGATGGCCGCCTACGCTCCTGCCCTCCACAAGTCGCTCGGGATCTACATCCCTCTCATAGTTGTCAACTGCATCATTCTGGGCAGGGCCGAGGCGTTCGCCAACAAGAACACCGTCCTCAGCTCCCTGCTCGACGGCATAGGCATGGGGATAGGCTTCACGCTCGCGATGGCCCTGATGGCCACGATCCGCGAGATACTCGGCAGCGGCTCCTGGTACGGGTTCAACATCCTGGGCCAGGCCTACGCGAACCAGCCGATCCTGATAGCCATCCTCCCGCCCGGGGCCTTCGTGCTCATGGGTTTCGTCCTGGCGGCCTTCGCCGTCATCGACCGCAGGAAGGAGCGTGCGGCATGACACACTCGCTGCTGCTCGCATCGGCGGTGGGAGCCGCCTCGCAGGGCGGAGGAAGCGGCCTCGCCCAGGTGATGGGCCTGGTGATAGGCGGCATCCTGATAAACAACTACGTGCTGTCTCGCTTCCTCGGCATCTGCCCCTTCCTGGGGGTCTCCAGGCAGCTCGACTCGGCCCTGGGCATGGGCGCCGCGGTGGTCTTCGTCATGGCCATGACGGCCGCGAGCTGCTACGCCCTGTGGCAGCTGCTGCTGGTGCCCCTGCACCTCGAGTACCTGAGCACGATAGTCTTCATCCTCATCATCGCCGCGCTGGTCCAGTTCGTTGAGATGGTGCTGCTCAAGTTCAGCCCGGCGCTCTACAGGGCGCTCGGGATCTACCTCCCGCTCATCACCACGAACTGCGCGGTGCTCGGCGTGGCTGTCCTGAACAAGGACGCGGGCTACAACCTCGGGCTGGGCATCGTGAACGCGGTCGCAGGCGCACTGGGTTTCGCCCTCGCCCTGATCCTCATGGCCGGGCTGCGGGGGAGGCTCGAGTTCTCGAACACGCCAGACGCCATGAAGGGCAAGCCGATCACGTTTATCCTCGCAGGCGTGATGTCGATAGCCTTCCTGGGCTTCGCTGGGCTGGGGGTGTGACATGGCGCTCCAGTCCCTCGTGGCCCTTCTCTCTCTGACCTCGCAGACCCCTTCCGCCAGCGACGTGGCCTATCCGGCCGTCCTGCTCGGAGCCACCGGCCTCGTTCTCGGGATCGGGCTGGCCATAGCCGCGAGGAAGCTCGCGGTGAAGAAGGATCCTCTCGTGGAAAAGCTCGAACCCCTCCTGCCGGGCGCCAACTGCGGAGGCTGCGGATTCCCCGGGTGCAGCGGATTCGCCGCCGCCCTCGCCCGCGGCGAGGCCCAGCCGAACGCCTGCGTCGCCGCAAACACGGCCACGGTTTCGGCGCTGGCCGGCGCCCTCGGGGTAGAGATCCAGGACTCCGTTAAGAAGATCGCCATGGTGAGATGCAACGGAGGACACTCGGCCGGAACCGCGTTCGGCTATGACGGTCCGCGGTCCTGTGCCTCCGCCTTCATGGTGATGGGCGGGGAGAAGTCATGCAGGTTCGGATGCCTGGGCATGGGCGACTGCGTGAGGGCCTGTCCGTTCGGGGCGATCCGCATCGGCGAGAACGGCGTCCCCGTCGTGGACACCGCGAAGTGCACGGGCTGCGGCAAATGCACCAGGACCTGCCCCAAGCGGCTGATTCTGCTGTGGCCGGAGAACCGGCAGGTGGTCGTGGCGTGCAGCAACCGTGACAGGGGGCCCACCGCCCGGAAGGCGTGCGCCGTGGCCTGCATCGCCTGCGGCAGGTGCGAGAAGGCGTGCCCGGTCAACGCCATCACTGTGGCCGACAACCTGGCCTCGATCGACCCGGAGAAGTGCATCAACTGCGGGCTGTGTGCCACGGTATGCCCGACCGGGGCGGTCGTGGACAGAGCCCCGGCCAGGCCCAGGGCCTTCATCGACAACGAGTGCATCGGCTGTACGATCTGCGCCAAGGTCTGCCCGGTGAACGCCATCTCGGGAGAGCTGAAGTCGAAGCACGCGGTCGACCGCGACAAGTGCGTCGGATGCGGCCTCTGCGCCCCGAAGTGCCCCAAGAAGGCGATCCGCATGCTCGGAGCGCTGTCCTACACCCGGGAAGGGGCCTAGGAGATGGCCGGCGGGGATCTCAGGAGCCTCCCCGCGGTCAACGACCTGATCGAAATCATCTCGCAGAGCGTCCCCGGCATCCCCCACGCGCTGGCCAGGCGGGCCGCGAGAGCTTCGCTCGACCGCGTCAGGGCCTCGATCAGGGACGGCGCGGAGCCGTCGAGGGACGTGCGCGCCGACGCTGTCGAGGAAGCCCGGTCGCTCACCCGAACGAGCCTCGGCCCGGTGATCAACGCCACAGGCATAGTGCTCCACACAGCATTCGGGCGGGCCGCCCTGCCCCCTGCGGCCGTGGAAGCCCTCCAGTCGGCCGCGAAGGGCTTCTGCAGCCTGCAGTGGGACTGGGAGGCCGGTGCGCGGGGCGACCGCGACGCCCACGTCGAAGGCCTGATCTGCGAACTGACCGGCGCCGAGGCCGCCACCGTCGTGAACAACAACGCGGGGGCGACCCTCCTCTCACTGGCCGCCCTCGCCCAGGGCCGCGAGGTCGTGGTGTCGAGGGGCCAGCTCGTCGAGATAGGCGGGTCCTTCAGGATACCCGACGTCATGAGGCAGAGCGGCGCGGTGATGCGCGAGGTCGGCTGCACCAACCGCACTCATCTCCGCGACTACAAGGCCGCGATCACCCCTGCCACGGCCCTCCTCCTCAGGGTCCACCCCTCCAACTACCGCATCAGGGGCTTCTCCTCGGAGGTGGCACTGGAGGATCTCGTCGCACTGGGTGCCGGATCGGGCATCCCTGTGATGGACGACCTGGGGGCCGGCTCCCTCGTCGATCTCTCGCTTTTCGGCCTTCCCCAGGAGCCCACCGTGCCCATGAGCATCAGATCGGGCGCCGCCATCGTGACGAGCTCGGGCGACAAGCTGATCGGGGGCCCGCAGGCGGGTATCATCGCCGGCAGCAGGGAACTGGTGTCGATCGTGAGGAAGCATCCCCTCGCGCGGGCCCTGCGGGTGTGCAAGCTCACCCTCGCGGCCCTCGAGGCCACTCTCAAGGTCTTCCTCGAGGACCCTGAATACATCGCCCTGCAACATCCCGTCTACTCGATGCTCTCGGCCGACCCGGAGAAGCTGGGAGAGGCCTCCAGGGCCCTCCTCGACAGGCTGCATCTTCCATCGGGATGCACCGCGTCGGAATCCGCGATGGACAGCTTCGTAGGCAGCGGGGCCCTGCCCGACTCGGCCATCCCCTCGCGCGGGATCGTCATCGATTCGCCCGACTGCGGAGCCCTGGCCGCCATCCTCCGCAGGCGGAGCCCGGCCGTTGCCTGCAGGCTCGAGAACGGCAGGCTCTTCCTCGACCTCAGGACGGTCTTCCCGGACGAGCGCGAGACGCTCGCCCGCATGCTCGACGAGGCGGCCGGGGCCCTGTGGGGGTAGTCGCCGGCACCGCCGGCCACGTCGACCACGGGAAGAGCTCCCTGGTCCGTTGGCTCACGGGCGTCGACCCGGACCGGCTCGAAGAGGAGAAGGTCCGGGGGATCACGATAGAGCTGGGCTACGTCTTCATGCCCCTTCCCGGCGGGGGCGTGCTGGCCTTCATCGACGTCCCCGGGCACGAGAAGTTCGTGAGACAGATGGTCGCCGGCGTGGCGACCGTGGACTTCTTCCTCCTCGTGGTCGCGGCGGACGAGGGCGTGATGCCCCAGACCCGGGAGCACCTGGACATCCTCAGGCTGCTGGGCGTGCGGAGGGGTCTCGTGGCCCTCACGAAGTGCGATGCAGTCGACTCCGACATACAGGAACTCGCGGAGGCCGAGACCGAGGAGCTTCTCTCACAGGGCCCGTATGCCGGATCGAGGATCATCCGGGTCTCGTCCCTCACCGGGATGGGCATGGAGGATCTCAGGAAGGCGCTCTGCGAAATGGCCGAGGGCTCACGACGCGAGGTGCCCGACCAGAGGTTCAGGCTCTCGATCGACAGGGTGTTCACCCTCCAGGGACATGGGACCATAGTCGCCGGCACCGTCCTCTCGGGCTCCGTCAATACGGGCGACGGGCTGGAGCTCCTCCCGGGCGGCAGGACCTTCAGGGTCAGGGAGATGCGCGTGAACGAGGGCAGGACGAAGGGTGCCGGCTCCGTCGGCGACAGGGTCGCCCTGAACCTCGTGGGCCTCGAGCGCGAGGAGGCCCGTCGGGGAAGCAGCCTAGCCACGCCCGGCTGGCTCTCCGCTCCCGACACGCTCGACACCGAGCTTTCACTCCTTCCCGGATTCCCTCTCCAGATGAGGCAGAGGGTCAGGTTCCACTGCGGCACCGCCGAGGTGATGGCCAGGGCCGTGCCGATGGAGGGGGCCGACCTCCCACCGGGCTCGTCCGGCTACGTCCATTTCCAGCTCGAGGAACCCGTGGTCTCCATGCCCGGAGACAGGTTCGTGATAAGGCGTTTCTCCCCGGTGACCACCATCGGCGGGGGAACGATACTCGAGTCAGGGACCGCCAAGGTCAGGCACAGGAACAGGGACGACAGGATCAGGCGCGTGGAGATGCTGGCCGAAGGCGACATCGGGGGCTTCCTGATGGAGCGACTCAGGGCGGCTCGTGCGCAGGGCATCTCGCTTCCCGAGACCGCCCGCGAGGTGGGCCGCACTCCGGCCGATGCCCGGAGCGAGGCTGACGCCCTCGTGTCCGGCGGCATGGCCGTCTTCATGAGGGACGGGTCGAGCGAAAGGCTTGTGCTCCGCGAGAGCTGCGACGAAGCCGCCCGCACGGTCCTCGATGCGCTGCGGCTCCATCATGCAGGAAGGCCTGCCAGCAGGGGCATGCCCACCTCGAACATCTCGAGGGTGTTCCCCGGCCTCCCCCAGTGGTTCGTGAAGGGGATCGTCGCCGGGCTTCTCGAGAACGGCGCCATGAGACGCGAGGGAGACAGGATCGCGCTGGCGGAGCATCCCGCGGAGATGCCTCCGGAGGTCCGGGCAATGGTCGACAGAGCCGTCTCGGAGATCGAAGCCGCCGGGCTGGATGGCTTCGACGCGTCCCGTGCGGACGCCGGGATGCTCGATTCTCTCTTCGAGCTGGGTCTTGTCATCGAGCTGGATAAGGGTATTGTCACGACTCCCTCCGTGGCTGCGAAGGCCTTCGGAACCGTAGCGCGCGGATTCGGGGATGCGGAGTTCCGGCTGGGGGAGATGCGCGAGCTCCTGGGCGTGTCGAGGAAGCTCGCGGTCCAGTGGGCCGGCATCTTCGACGGGCTGGGATACACGGTGCGGAACGGTGATTTCAGAAAGGCCGCGGGGCCCCGGCCCGGCGGCGACGGAACCTGAGCGGGGCGGCGCCCCGGCTCGCCAGGACTTGGAGGACAGATGCGCATCGCTGTGGTCGGGAGCGGCTACGTCGGTCTGGTTGCCGCCACCTGCTTCGCCGAGACGGGCAACGAAGTCGTTTCCGTCGACAGGGACAAGGCAAAGATAGACCTCCTCAACGGAGGTGGGATACCGATCTTCGAGCCCGGGCTCGAGGAGATGGTCGGAAGGAATCGGGCAGAGGGCCGCCTGACCTTCACCACCGATCTCGCCGGCGCGGTGCGGAGCTGCGGGATCATCTTCATCGCTGTGGGAACGCCCCCGGACGAGGATGGCTCGGCCGATCTGAAGCACGTACTGGCCGTCGCGAGGGAGATCGGTCTCAACATGGACGGCCCCAGGGTCGTCGTGAACAAGAGTACTGTGCCGGTGGGCACCGCCGATCTGGTGAAGGCCGAGATCGAGAAGTACACGAGGCATCCCGTGAGCATCGTGAGCAACCCCGAGTTCCTCAAGGAAGGCACGGCCATCGACGACTTCCTGAAACCCGACAGGGTCGTGATCGGTGCCTCCGATCCGGCGGCCGCGGAAGCCATGAGGGAGCTCTACTCCCCGTTCGTCAGAACCAACAACCCTGTGATCGTGATGAGCAACCGCAGCGCGGAGATGACCAAGTACGTGGCCAACAGTCTACTGGCGGCCAGGATCTCCTTCATGAACGAGGTCGCGAACCTCTGCGACGTGATGGATGCCGACATAGGAGAGGTCAGGGTGGGCGTCGGCTCCGACCACAGGATCGGCCCGAGCTTCCTGTTCCCGGGCGTCGGATTCGGCGGCTCCTGCTTCCCCAAGGACGTCAGGGCCCTCATGGCCACGGCTCGCGAGCAGGGCCTCCGCATGAAGACTCTCGAGGCGGCCACGGAGGTGAACGAGGAGCAGAAGAAGGTCATCCTGTCGAAGATGGAGAGCGTCTTCGGCAAGTCCTTCGCCGGGCTCAGAACCGCGGTCTGGGGGCTCGCTTTCAAGCCCAACACCGATGACATGCGCGAGGCTCCCGCAACGGTCGTCATCCGCGGGCTGCTCGAACGGGGCGCCACGGTGGCGGTCTACGACCCCCAGGCGATGAAGAACGCATCCGAGATCCTCGGTGGAGCGATCGAGTGCTGCAGGAACGGCTACGAGGCAGCCGAGGGGGCGGACGCCCTGCTTCTGCTGACCGAGTGGCTCGAGTTCAGGGAACCCGACTTCGCCCGTCTCGGTTCGATCATGAGACGGAAGGTCGTGTTCGACGGCCGGAACGTCTGGAATCCCGAGAAGCTCCGGAAGCTCGGCTTCGAGTACCGCGGGATGGGCAGGAGGTAGCACCCCGTGAACGCCGTGACGCCGCTGATGCTTTCCGCCCTGCTCTCGCAGGGCATGGGCGGATACGTGGTGCCCGGCGTGGAGACCGGCGAGGTCCAGATGAACGTCCATGTATGGGGCGAGGTGCTCGACCCCGGGACGTACCTGCTCCCGTTCGACGCCGATCTCGTCGAGGCGGTCTCCGCCGCCGGCGGACCCACCGCCAAGGCCGACCTCGATGCTGTCAGGATCGTGACGTCTCTGGGCGAGGTCGAGTACGACCTTGCCGGCTTCCTCGGGGGAGAGGGGCATCCGGCGCCCGCCCTGACCCCCGGGGCCACGGTGTATGTCCCGGTCTCCACCTCCGACTGGTGGAAGGAGGCCCTGGACATCGCCTACAAGATCATTGTGACGGTGAACCTGGTATGGCTGATGGCGGACCGCTGAGCATCCAGCCTCCGAAGGAGGACAGGGAGACTCTCCGGATAGGGGAGTACATATGGATGATCCGCCAGGGCAAGTGGATCATCCTCACCTTCGTCGTCCTGTCCCTCATCGCGAGCATCTACATCACCATGAAGACCAGGCCGGTGTTCCAGTCGTCGGCCACGTTCCTCTACGACTTCAGCAGCAACATGTCGCAGGCTCTCGACTTCCCGGGCGTGTTCTGGTTCGAGGTCGAATCCGCCAAAAACAACCAGATCCAGATCATCAGGAGCCGGAGCATGGCCGAGGCCATTACCGACTCGATCCTGAGATCGCCCGATTCGGACAGCCTGGTTTCCCTCCTGTTCGACGGGAACGCACCGCCTCCCCAGGCGCTCAGGGCATCCCTGGTCGGGCTCGTGGCAGGCAGCATTTCGGTCAGCGTGATGAAGGACACGGATTTCTTCGTGCTGTCCGCCGTCGGCGGTTCCCCCGAGGCCTCCGCCGTCCTGGCCAACCTGGCCGTGCAGTCCTACTACCGCTGGAACCTCGAGGAGGCGCGGGGCGAGAACCGGGAGGTCCGCGAGTTCCTCGACCAGCAGATGATCAGCATGGACGCCCAGCTCTCGATGGACGAGGACTCGCTCCGGTCCTACAAGGAGAGCAACGACTTCATAGACCTCTCGACGCAGGCCAGGGAGACCGTCGCGAGGCTCGTCTCTCTCGAATCGGCCGCGGCCGCGTCGCGCACCGAGATCGGCGCGCTCGGGGCGCAGCGGGACTATCTGGCGGGCAGTCTCGAGGAGTTCAGATCGGGCATGGCGGACGAGATATCCTCCGTCAACGACGAGTACATCTCCTCTCTGCAGGGGGAGCTGGCCCTGCTCGAGTCGTCGAGGGCGACACTGCTGGCAGGCGGGGCTCAGCCGGGCGATCCGGCCCTCTCGGACGTGGAAGCCGAGATCGAACTCAGGACGAACTCGCTTTCCGCCGCACTCGAGGGCCTCGTCCAGGCCCGCTTCCCCGAGAACCCCTCGGCCGCCGTGCAGTCCCTCGTGGGGCAGCTCACGGAGGTCGAGGCGGGCCTTCGGGCGGAAACCACCCGCGAGGCCGTGCTCAGACGCCAGGCCTCGCTCATAGAGTCTGAGCTGGAGATGCTCCCCGAGGCCGAGATGACCCTCGCCAGGCTCGAGCGGAACAGGCAGGTCAGCGAGAACGTCTATCTGCTCCTGCGGAACCGTTACGAGGAGATCAGGATCGCGGAGGCAGGCCAGATCGGGAACGTCACGATCATCGACACTGCCCTCCCCGGGGGGATGATAAGGCCGTCGAGGCAGAGGAATCTGATGATGGGCCTGCTGATAGGCCTGGCCCTGGGCCTCGGCGTCGTCATCCTCAGGCAGCAGCTCGACAGCAGCATATCGAGCCCGGAGCAGGTCGAGGCCCTGGGGGTCTCCATCCTCGGAGTCATCCCGCACCTCCCCAGGAGCTCCTTCGCTTCCCGCACGGGCAGGTCGACGGTCTCTCCATCCCTCGTCACCCACTTCGCCCCGCGCGATCCCATAAGCGAAGCCTACCGCGACCTGCGAACGAGTCTCAGGTTCGCCAGGGCGGACAAGCCGGTCAGGAGCGTGCTGGTGACAAGCGCAGGCCCCAGGGAGGGCAAGTCCACCACATCGGCGAACCTGGCCGTCACCTTCGCCCAGTCGGGGCAGCGATGCATCCTGGTCGACGCAGACCTGAGACGTCCAGTGCTGCACAACCTGTTCGGGCTGGAGCGGGAGCCGGGCCTCTCGGAAGCGGCGGCAGGCGTGAGCCCGCTCGATGCCTGCCTGAGACCCACTCCCATCGAGAACCTTTCGCTGCTCCCCAGCGGATTCATCCCGCACAACCCCTCCGAGCTCCTGGGGAGCCGCCGCATCAAGGAGATCATCTCAGAGCTGTCCGGGCGCTGCGACATGCTGATCATCGACAGCCCGCCGATGGCCGTGGTGACCGACGCCCTCCTCCTCAGCCCGGAGGTTGACGGCACACTGCTCGTCGTGGGGGCCAGGCTCGGCAACAGGCGAGTTCTCCAGACCTCTCTCTCGAAGCTCTCGCGGTCGGCGTCGTTCATCGCGGGAGCCGTCCTCAACGGCTTCGACCCGCTCAGGATGTACACGTCCTACGGCTACTACACCTATCGCTACTACTACTACTACTACTCCGAAGGATCAGGCAGGAAGCGCAGCCGCAGAAGCCGCTGACCCACCGGATCCCATCCCCGTAAATGCATGTACGGCAGCCGTCAGCGGCATGGCCGCCGCCGGGCTGCGCCCTCGCTCAGCCTTCATGTGGTGCGATTTCCCATGCAGGGGGTTGACAGTGGGGAATAGTGGGATAGAATATGCCCCGGGAGGGATATGGCCGAGTTCTCGGGCAGACATGAGCACATGCTCGACGAGAAGGGACGCGTCAGCGTGCCCGCCGCCTTCAGGCGCCAGATCACCGGGGATGATCTCTATCTCAACCTGGGTATGGACGGCTGCCTCGAACTCTACTCCCCCGAGAAGTGGCAGCTCCTCCGCGAGGGGCTCGGCCGCCTCAACCGCAAGGAGGAGAAGCAGCGCTTCTTCATCCGGAGGTTCACCAGCCATCTGAGGCCGGTCTCTATCGACGCGCAGGGCCGGATAAGCATACCGGCCGATCTCCTCGCCCTCGCGGGGATCGGCTCCGCGGTCGTCTTCCTCGGCCAGATGGATTCGATCGAGCTCTGGGATCCCGACAGGCTCGACAAGGTGATGTCCAGGAGTGACGTGTCCTATGAAGAGGTCGCAGAGGGGCTGGATATAGAGCTCTAGAGCGGAGGGGGTCTGTGGTGATCGGTGCAGCGGGGCGCGCCGAAGGGCACCGGCCCGTGATGGCAGCCGAAGTGGCAGCCTTCCTGCGCACCGTCGACCCCGGGCTGATCGTCGACGGCACTGCGGGCGGCGGGGGCCATCTGAGGCATCTCATGGAGGCCTTCCCCTCCGCCAGGTTCATCGCGGTCGACCGCGATCCGGACGCTGCCGGCGCTCTCCCGGCCGAACCGGGAAGGCTCCTGGTGAGGAACGCAAGCTACACCGACCTGCCCTCCATAGTTGCGGAAGCGGGATTCGGCATGGCCGACGCCGCGCTCTTCGACCTGGGCCTGTCCTCCCTTCAGCTCGACGATCCCTCGAGGGGCTTCTCGCACAGGCTCGAAGGCCCTCTGGACATGCGATTCTCGCGCGAGGAGGACGTCCGGCCGGCCGGCGACATCCTCAACGGGTTCCCCGAGAAGGAGATCGCCGACATCCTGTTCAGGTTCGGCGACGAGGGCAGGAGCAGGATTCTCGCGAGGGCGATCGTGGCCTCGCGCCCTCTCGAATCGACATCCGACCTCGTCCGGGCAGTGCGGGGCGCCCTGAGGGGCAACCCAAACAGGGCCATGTCCAGGATCTTCCAGGCCCTGCGCATTGCAGTGAATGACGAACTGGGAGCCCTCTCCACGCTGCTCGCCGGCATGGGGGGCTGGGTGAGGCGGGGCGGGCTGGCCGCCGTCATCACCTTCCACTCGATAGAGGACAGGATGGTGAAGAGGTTCTTCATGGACTCGGGAATCTTCGTTCATGCGACACCGCCCTGGGAGGTCCCGTCCCGCGACGAGGCCCGCACGAATCCCAGGGCCAGGTCGGCAAGGCTGCGCAGAGGGGTGAGGCTGTGAGGAACGCAAGGCGCATCGTGTTCGCGGTGGTCACCCTGGTGGCACTGCTCGCCCTGAGCCAGGTGGTCCTGTTCAATCTCAGGCTCCACAGGACCCTGCAGCTCCAGAGCCTGTCGGCGGAATGCGCCTCGCTGGAGCGCGAGATAGAGGAGCTGCAGAACGAGTCCGCGGTCCTGCTCTCCCCATCCAGGCTTTCCGATCTCGGTGCCGCCATGGGACTCGGCCCCGTGCCCCTCGACATGATCGCTCTCGAAGGGGCGGACCCCTCTCTCCCGGAGGACGCGGTTGCGCAGCTCCGATGACTTCTCCTGCGAGAGGCGGACCGCGCGGATCCGCCTCGCGGCGGTGCTGACGCTCGCCCTGTTCGGCGTGGTCTTCTCGAAGCTGGTCAGGATACAGCTCATAGAGCACGGCCACTATGCCGGCCTGGCCGACGCCCAGCACACGCACAGGGAGGCGCTCGAGCCCAGGCGCGGGAGGATACTCGACCGGAACGGCTTCCTCCTCGCGGGGAACACTCCCGTCGTGACGTTCGAAGTGTACTGGCCCAACGTCCCCGAAGGGTCCGAGTGCGAGATAGACTCGCTCTGCATGAGGCTGAGGGACTCGGGAGGGGATGCGCAGGTCCCGGACAGGACGGGGATAAACCAGATCCTGGCCAGGAACGTACCATACGAGCAGGCGCTCCCGTTCATCTCGGCCGGGCTGCCCGCGGGCGTGAACCTGCGCATGGTCGAACTGCGCACCTATCCGCTCGGTGACCTGACCTCGATGATCCTCGGCAGGGCCGGACAGGGCTGTCTGGAGGGCCTCGAGGCCGAGTTCGACCAGCTCCTCTCCGGCACCGAGGGCGTTCGCTACGTCGAGCGCAGCGCCTATCCCGGCATGAGCGTCACCGATTCCCGGGCCGACAACATCCTGCCCGTCGACGGCTCGGATCTCATGCTCACCATAGACGCGAGGTTCCAGTGCATCGTCCAGCGGGAGCTGCAGGCTGCCGTGGAGCTCTCGGGAGGCAGCTGGGGCGCCGCCCTGGTGGTGGATCCGTCGAACGGCGACATCCTCGCGATGGGGAGCTGGCCGGTGCGCACACCGGACGGCTCGATAGCCTCGAACAACTGCGTCGCGAGCATCCACGAGCCCGGATCGACGTTCAAGCTCGTCACGCTGGCGGCGTGCCTCGAAGAGGGGCTCGTGTCCGCCTCCGACTCCTTCGACTGCAGCCGCGGCACGATACCCGTGGCCGACAGGACCATCTCCGACTGCCACGTCTTCGGAGTGCTCAGCGTGGAGGGCATTATCGCCAACTCCAGCAACGTGGGCACGATCCGCCTCGCCCAGCTCCTGTCGGACTCCCTTCTGTACGGCTACTGCAGGGCCTTCGGCTTCGGCGTCAGAACCGGGCTCGAGCTCCCCGGCGAGGAGGGCGGGATACTCAGGCCGCCATCCCAGTGGTCGGGGCTCTCCCACGCCTGCCTGGCGATCGGGCAGGAGGTAGGCGTGACTCCACTCCAGCTCGCCATGGCATTCAGCGCTGTTGCCAACGGCGGGATCCTCTACCAGCCCAGGCTGATAAGAGCCAGCTGCGAAGACGGGGTCTGGCGGGACTGGGCCTCGTTCCCCTCCCGCAGGGTTGTATCCGGGGACACGGCCGAGGAGGTCAGGAGGATACTCGCCTGCGCGGTCGAGTACGGCACGGGCATGTCGGCTGCGGTCGACGGCGTCACCGTCGCGGGGAAGACGGGCACGGCGGAGAGGCTTTCGTTCGGCCCCGGAGCCTATCTCTCGGCATTCGCCGGGATGATCCCTGCGGAGCGCCCCGAGCTGGTCGCGGTGGTAGTCATAGACAGGCCTGGCTTCGCATATCGGTTCGGCAGCACCCTTGCGGCCCCGGTCTTCTCCGGGATCATGTCGGGGATCTTCTCCTGCGAGCCGGGTCTGGCCCTCGGTTCCCGAGGATCCGGGGGATCCGGCGCTCTGGCCGGGATGGACGGAGGAAGCCTGGTGACGGGGCTGTGAAACTCACGGAACTCCTCGCAGGATCCGACATCCGGATCCCCGATGCGCTGTCGGACTCCTATGTGAAGGCCGTCACCGACGATTCCCGGGAGGCAGGCCCCGGCTTCCTCTTCGTGGCGGTCCGCGGCTTCAGGGTCGACGGCCACGACTATGTGGCCGAAGCCCTTGCTCGAGGTGCGGTCGCCGCCGTAGTCGAACGGCCGGTGGACGGCCCCGGCGAGAATGTCCTCCTGAACCCCTCGGGCGACGACAGGAGGCTCCTCAGCTCCCTTTCGGCCTCCATCACCGGCTCTCCGTGGGAGCGCATGATGACGGTCGGGATAACGGGCACGAACGGCAAGACCTCCACCGCCCACATGACGGCATGGATCCTCGAGAGACAGGGTGTGAAGTGCGGGATCCTGGGCACCGTCGGCCACCGGATCGGCGGGGTGGAGCGCAGGGCGAAGGAGACGACCCCGGGGTCCGTCGAGACCGCGAGGCTCATGAGGATGATGGTGGACGCGGGCGACGGGGCATGCGCGATGGAGGTCTCGAGCCACGCCCTGATGCTCTCGAGGGTGGACGACGTGAGGTTCGACGTCGCACTGTTCACGAACATCACCCAGGATCACCTCGACTTCCACGGCACGATGCAGGAGTATCTCGCCGCCAAGGAGAGGATATTCGGCCTGCTCAAACCCGGCGGGTTCCCGCTCGTGGGCACCTACAGCCCGGGTTCGCCCATCCCCAGGGGAGCCCTGACGTTCGGGCCGTCCGAGGATGATGCGTTCTCGATCGTGGCGGTCGAATCCTCCGCCAGGGGGTCGAGGTTCGGGCTGGTGAGGGATGGAGCCAGGACGGACTTCTCCCTGCGCATCCCCGGTCGCGTCAACATCTACAATGCCGCAGGGGCGGCCGCCGCCTGTTCGCTCCTGGGGTTCGGCCCCGAGAGATGCGCGGAGGCCCTGGAGAGCTTCCCTGGCGTCCCAGGCAGGCTGGAGGTCGTCGACGAGGGGCAGGACTTCCTCGTCGCGGTCGACTACGCTCACACGCCCGATGCGGTGGAGAGAGTGCTCCTGCAGGCAAGGGAGATGGCCACCGGGCGCGTGATCGCCGTGCTGGGCGCGGGAGGCGACCGCGACAGGACCAAGCGACCCAGGATGGGGGCCATCGCATCTGAGCTGGCAGACATCGTGATCGTCACCAGCGACAACCCGAGGAGCGAGGATCCTCTTTCGATCATCGCAGAGATAATGGAGGGCGTCGACGGCCCGGCAGGGGTCATACGCGAGCCCGACAGGAGGGCCGCCATAAGGGCCGCGATGGCCGAGGCCTCGGCGGGAGACGTGGTGATCATCGCGGGCAAGGGCCACGAGGACTACCAGATCATCGGGGGCGTCAGGCACCACTTCGACGACAGGGAGGAAGCCCGCAGGGCTCTCCGGAGCGGGCGGGGCAGATGAGGTTCATGCTCTCCGAAATCGCCGCATCCTGCGGGGGCAGGCTCGAGGGGCCTGACGCCGAGGCCTCGGGCGCCTGCATCGATTCGCGGGCCTGCACGCCCGGGAGGCTCTTCTTCGCCATGCCCGGCAGCCGCACCGACGGCCATGCCTTCGTCGACGGCGTTCTCGCGGGAGGCGGATTCGCAGTCGTCTCGTCGGGCCCGGAGCGCCCCGGCACGATCCGCGTGCGGTCCGTGCCTGACGCCCTCCTGGCCGCAGGAGGAGCCGTCAGGCGGCGCCTGGGGTGCCGAGTGGCGGCCGTCACCGGCTCGAGCGGCAAGACCACTACGAAGGAACTCCTGACCATGGCACTGTCGCCCCTGTGCCCGACCGACTCGTCGAAGGGCAATCTCAACAACAGGATAGGCATGCCGCTCTCGATCCTCGATCTCGATCCCGGAGCCGGTGCCTTCGTGCTGGAGCTGGGCATGAACCACGCGGGCGAACTGCGAGAACTCGGAGAGGCTGCCGCCCCCGACGCCTCGGTTATCACCAACGTCGGTACTGCGCACATCGAGTTCTTCGGCAGCCACGAGGCCCTGGCCGGGGCGAAGGCAGAGCTGCTCGACACCACCAGGAGGGGCGGCTTCTGCGTCATCCCCGCCGGCGAGCCCGTACTCGACGAAAGGGCGCGGGCCCGCGGTCTGCGCATTTCCACGATCGGCCCCTGCGGTGGATTCCGGCTCAGGGTAATCGGCCCGTCCGAAGCGGTCCTCGAACCCGCAGGCGTCAGGATCAGGCTTTCCGTCGCGGGCCGGCACCTCCTGGAGGATGCAGCGTCCGCACTGGTCTGCGCCATGGGATTCGGCGCGGATCCCGGCGAAGCTGCGGGAGCGATGGAGGGCTTCGCCGGGATCGAAGGCCGGGGCATGGAGATCCGGGCCGGGTGCGTGACCATCCTCGACGAGAGTTACAACGCCAATCCCGGATCCATGGAGGCGTGCCTCGAAGCCCTTTCCGCCCGGACCGGGAGGAAGGGCGCGGTCCTCGGAGACATGCTCGAACTCGGGGCCGGCTCCGAAGCCCTCCACAGGCGTGTTCTAGTGAAGGCGGCCTCGTGCGGGCTCGATTTCGTCGTTCTGGTTGGGCTCTCGATGCAGTCCGCCTCCAGGGATGTCGAATGGAAGGGCATCGAGGTCATCCATGCGGGCGATCCCGCAGAAGCCCTGGACAGCCTCCGGGCGATGCTCCCTGACGGGGTCTGCCTGCTTGTGAAGGGCAGCCGCTCGATCGGGCTCGAAAGGGTCGTCGAGGGCCTGAGGGAGGAGGCGGGATGCTGTACTGGCTCCTGTATCCCCTGAGGGGGGATGTCTCCCTCTTCAATCTGTTCGGCTACATCTCGTTCCGCGCCGCGTACGCCACGGTGACGGCACTGCTCATCTCGTTCCTGCTCGGGCCGCCGGTGATCCGTGCCCTGCGCAGGAGGCAGATCGGCCAGCACGTGAGGGCGGACGGGCCCCAGACCCATCTGAAGAAGGAGGGCACGCCCACGATGGGCGGGCTGCTCATCCTGCTTTCAGTCCTCTTGCCCGTACTGCTGTGGGGAAGGCTGGACAACTCCTATCTGCTTATCGTGCTGACCTCTACGGTCTGGATGGGTCTCATAGGCCTCCTGGACGACTACCTGAAGGTAGTCCGCAGGCTGCCGAACGGCCTCATCGGGCGCTACAAGCTGCTGGGCCAGTTCGCCCTGGGCCTGGGCATCGGGCTGTGGCTCTACCTGTCGCCCATCGCGGGCGAGGGCCATTCGAGCATCCTGCCGGGCATCCGGACCCTCGACCTCTCCACCGGCGTCTTCACGATCCTGCCGACGGAGACGATAGTGCCTTTCCTCAAGGAGGTCAGGATCGACCTCGGGGTCCTCTACATCGCGTTCGTCGCGGTCGTGCTCGCCGGATCGGCCAATTCCGTGAACCTCACGGACGGGCTCGACGGGCTGGCCACGGGGGTGAGCCTGGTCTCGCTCCTGGCCTTCGGGATCATGGCATACCTGCTCGGCAACTCGAACTACGCCTCGTACCTCCAGTTCCCGTTCCTGAACGGGGCGGGCGAGGTGGCGGTCTTCGCAGGGGCCGCGGCCGGTGCGTGCCTCGGATTCCTCTGGTTCAACTCCGCGCCAGCCTCGGTCTTCATGGGCGACACGGGCTCCCTGGCCCTGGGAGGGGCCATCGGCTCGATGGCGATCGTAACCCGCTGCGAGCTCCTGCTGCTGATCGTAGGCGGGGTGTTCGTGGCCGAAGTGCTGAGCGTGACGATCCAGGTGGGCCACTTCAGGCGGACCGGCCGCCGGTTCTTCAGGATGGCCCCGCTCCACCACCATTTCGAGCTCCTGGGATGGGCCGAGACCAAGGTCGTGACGCGCTTCTGGATAGTCGCGGCCCTCCTCGGCCTCCTCGGGCTCTCGACGCTGAAGATCAGGTAGGCGGGCATGCACGATTACTGGACAAGGGGAGGCGGCAGGAGGATAGGCGTGGCGGGCCTCGGGCGCAGCGGGAGGGCCGCGGCGAGGCTCCTGGCGACTAACGGCTTCGCCGTCGTCGGCTTCGACGACGACAAGTCCGTCGCTCCCTGCGAATGGTGCGGGGAGACCTGGACCGGGGAGGACTGCCTCGGGCACATAGGCGGGCTGGAGGGCCTGGTGCTGAGCCCCGGCATCCCCTCCGCCTCACCCATGCCGAGAGCCGCGGTCGAGGCCGGAATACCGGTGACGGGCGAGATCGAGCTCGCGTCGAGGTACGCCCAGGCCCCGATCCTCGCCGTCACTGGATCCAACGGCAAGACCACCACTTCGGAGTGGCTCGGCCATGTGCTGAACAGGGCCGGCATCCGCGCCTGCGTGGCCGGGAACGTCGGCTATCCGTTCTGCCTTGCCGTGATCGAGAACCCCTACCCGGAATGGTTCGTGCTGGAGGTGTCCAGCTACCAGCTGGAAACAGCCGATTCCTTCAGACCTTCGGCGGCCGCCATACTGAACCTCACCCCCGACCACCTCCTCCGCCACGGCGACATGGAAGGCTACAGGAACGCCAAGGCCCGCATCTTCATGAACCAGCACTCGGAGGATCTCACCGTGCTCAACTCCGACGACCCCGAGTCCCTGCCGCTCCTGGGCCTGACCCGCGGCATGGAGGCCCTCTTCAGCAGGCAGAGGGAGGTGAGGGAGGGCGCGGACTGTCTCGGGGGAACGATAGTGATCGCCAGGGACGGCTCCAGATCGCCCCTGATGAAGGCTTCGGCACTCTCGCTGCCCGGGCGCCACAACCTCGAGAACGCCCTCGCGGTCGCCTGCCTTGCCGGGCGGGCCGGCATCGCGCCGGAAGCCCTGGCCGAAGGCCTCTCCACCTTCGGCGGCGTGCCCCACAGGATCGAGACAGTGAGGGTCCTCGACGGGGTCACGTGGGTCAACGACTCCAAGTCCACGAACCAGGACTCGCTCAAGGTGGCTCTCGAGAGCTTCGACAGGCCCGTCATCCTGATTGCCGGAGGCCTGTCGAAGAAAACCTCCTACGGCGACCTGTCGGGCCTCGTGTCCCGCAGCGTGAAGGAGCTGATCCTGATCGGATCGGCCACCGAGGAGCTCGCGCTCGCCTGGGCCGGGACCGCCCCGATGCACTGGGCGGGCGACATGGAGGGGGCGGTGCGTCTGGCGAGGGGCCTCGCGGGGCAGGGTGACGTGGTCCTACTCTCGCCTGCGTGCGCGAGCTTCGACCAGTACGAGAACTTCGAAAGGCGCGGAGAGCACTTCCGCTCGCTGGTGGAGGCGCTCGGGTGAACCTGCCGCCGATGGGGAGGGACGGGCGGATACTCGCGACGACAGCCCTGGTGCTGATCGTCATCGGGATACTGGCCGTCTATTCGGCCAGCTCATTCGCCTCGATGAGAGCGTTCGGGAACAGCCACCACTTCGTGGCGGGGCACCTCCTGCGCATCCTCTTCGGGCTCGCGTCCGCGCTGCTGGTCTACGCCGCGGGGCCGAGGGCGTGGAAGGCAGTGGCGTGGCCGCTGTATGCCTTCTCGATAGCATGCCTGATCCCCACCGCGCTGAGCCTCTCACCGATGGCCCCCGTGGTCAACGGCGCAAGCCGCTGGCTGGTACTGGGCGGATTCCGCTTCATGCCGTCCGAGCTGGCCAGGCTCTCGTACGTTCTCCTCACGGCAACGCTCATCTCGAAGGGGCAGATCTCGGGCAGGACCCCGAGGGGCTTCCTGTCTCTCGTTGCGCTGGCATTCGTTCCGGCGGTGCTCACAGTTTCCCAGCCCGACTTCGCGGGATGCCTCTACATGCTGGCCATGATGGCCGCGATGCTCTACATCTCCGAGGCCAGGTTCAGCCACATCCTCGTCCTCTTCGGCGTGATCGCCCTCGCTGCGTCTGCCGTGCTCATCACCGAGGAGTACAGGATCGACAGGGTCAGGGGATGGATCAACCCCGAGGCCGGCGTCAGCGACAACAACTTCCAGACCCAGCAGTCGAGCATCGCTCTCGGCAGCGGCGGCCTGCTGGGCAGGGGGCTGGGCCACGGGAGGCAGCAGAGGGGCTTCCTGCCGGAGGTCTTCTCCGACTTCATCCTCGCCGTGATAGGGGAGGAGACGGGCCTGATCGGGACCACCCTGGTCCTGTCGGCCTTCTGCGTGCTCCTGTGGACGGGCTTCCGCATATCAGAGCGGGCCGACGACATCTTCGGGTCCATACTCGCCGGCGGGATAACCGCATCGGTGGCGCTCGGCAGCTTCCTCCACTTCGCGGTGGTCACCAGGCTGCTGCCGGCAACCGGTATCACGCTGCCCCTGATATCGTGGGGCGGGACCAGCATCGTCTTCACGCTCATCGAGCTGGCCGCGGCCGCCAGGATATCTGCGGAGGCCCGCAGGTGAACCCCTTCCTGCTGGCAGGAGGCGGCACCGGGGGGCACATCTCCCCGGCGCTGGCCGTGGCGGAGGCTCTGGAGAACCGGCTGGGATGGTCGGTCGCGATACACTTCGCCGCGACTCCGCGACCGGTCGACAGGCGCATGTACGCCGGCATGGGCGAGCGCGTGCACTTCCTCGATCCGCCGAGGATCGACCGCGGGCCCGCCGGGCTCCTGAAGTTCCCCTTCGGTGCCGTCAGGGCATGGTTCGCCGCGAGGAGCATGATACGGACCATCTCTCCCGGGGCCATCCTCTGCACGGGCGGGTACTCGTCGGTCTTCTGCGCCGCCGCCGGGCGCTCCATGGGCATCCCCGTGCTACTGCACGAGAGCAATGCCGTCGCCGGGCGCGCCAACAGGTGCTCCTCGAGGTTCGCCTCCCGCATCCTGCTCGGATTCGGAAGGGCAGCCCGCGACTTCCCGGAGGGGCGTTCCACCGTGGTCGGAAACCCCGTGCGCAGCAGCCTCTCGGTCATCCCGAAGGCCGAGGCTGTCGCGCGGATGGGCCTCGATCCCGGCAGGCCCGTCGTCCTGCTCCTGGGCGGGAGCCAGGGGGCTCGCACAGTCAACGACCTCGCGCTTGCTGCCCCGGCAGGCATCCAGCTCGTGCTCCAGTGCGGCGAGCGCGACCTCGAGAGGATGGGAGACCTCCTTTCAGGCAGGGCCGGAACGGTGGTACGGGCCTTCGAGGACGATCCCTCCGTCCTCTATTCCTGCGCAACCGTCGCCGTGGCAAGGGCTGGTGCGATGACTCTCGCGGAGCTCTGCCGCTTCCGCCTGCCCGGCCTGCTGATCCCGCTTCCGGGCGTCTCGCGCGACCACCAGACCGCCAATGCGAAGGAAGCGGAGGCGGCGGGCGGCGCCCGGGTCTTCGCGCAGGACACGCTCGATCCCGCGGAGTTCTGGGCGTCCATCGGGCATCTGCTTTCGGACCCCGGCGCACTGGAGTCCATGTCTTCGGGCATGGCCGGCCTCTTCCCTCCGGATACGGCGGACAGGATAGCCCGCGTGCTCATCGAGGCATCGGGGGCGTCCGCATGAGGTACCACCTGATGGGGATCTGCGGCAGCGGGATGAGCGGCCTTGCGGAGTGGCTCCGCCATCTCGGCCACGAGGTGGAGGGCTGCGACAGGTCACGAAAGTCTGACTCGACCGAAGGCGGCGTAAGGCGCATGCCCGGGCACGGCCCGGAGCACGTCCGGGGCATCGACGTGCTGGTCCACAGCGCCGCCGTCCCGCTCGACCATCCCGAGATCGCGGCAGCCAGGGCTGCCTCGGTGAATGTGCTCAGGCGCAGCGAGATGCTGGCCGAGCTGGCCTCGGCCCATGACGTGATAGCGGTGGCGGGAGCGCACGGGAAGTCCACCACCTCTGCCATGACGGGCTGGGCCCTCCAGCAGGCCGGTTTCGATCCGACCGTGCTGGTGGGCGCCGAAGTGCCTGGCTGGAGGTCGGGCTTCAGGCCCGGCGGCAGGCTCGCGGTGGTCGAGGCCGACGAGTACGACAGGGCCTTCCTCAGGCTGCCGCATCTGCATGCGGCCGTGACGAGCTTCGACCAGGAGCACCTCGAGTGCTACGGTTCGCCGGAGGCCCTCAGGTCGGCGTTCGAGACCTTCCTCGAGCTCTCGGCCCCCGGCGGCGGAGTGGTGGTGCCGGTGGAGGACGAACAGCTCGCAAGGTGGGCATCCAGGATCGGGCGCCGGGTCCTGACGACCGGGCCCGGCGGAGCCTGCGACTGCGTCCCGGTCCGTCCCGAAGGCTGGGGCGAGAGGTATTCGCTGGGAGACATCACCGGCAGGCTGGGCATCCCCGGACTTCAGAACCTCCGCAATGCAGCCACTTCGCTCGCACTTCTCCGGCTCGCGGGACTCGTGCCCGGGGATGCGGCCGGCATGCTCGAATCGTTCCCCGGAGCTGCGCGGAGGCTCGAGCGCCTCGGATCGCGGGGGGGGATGCTCGTTATCTCCGACTACGCCCACCATCCCGCCGAGATGGAGGCCTCGATAAAGGCGCTCAGGAGGGTTGTCGATGGCTCCCTGGCGGTCGTGTTCGAACCGCACCTGTATTCGAGGACCGCTTCCTTCCACGCAGGCATGGGAGCCGCACTGGCGCTCGCGGACGTGTCCGCCGTCCTGCCGGTGTTCCCCGCCAGGGAGGAGCCCCTGCCCGGAGTCGACTCCTCGCTGGTGGCCCGCGATGCGACGGCCGCAGGTGCCGACTGCACGGTGCTCGACCCGGCGGGGCTCGAAGGGTTCGTGGACGGTTGCGGCTGCGCGACCGTCGTGTTGATGGGCGCCGGGACGAGCGACACCCTGGCCAGGCGGCTGGTGGGGGAGGGATCGTGAGGCGCAGGGGGGGGCTGCTCGCAGCTTTAGCGGGAGCGCTGGTGCTCGCCGCCGTGCTGATAATCCTGTTCAGGTTCCTCGAGCACAGAGGCGAGTTCGATCTGAGGCGGATCTCGGTCTGGGGCTGCCGCAGGGTCGATTCGACATCCGTGGCCCCCGCGCTCGTCGCCCGGCTCGGGCGGCCCGTCACCGGCATGTCGACCGACTCGCTGGAAGCCGACCTGGAAGCCGTGTCCGGCATCGATTCGGCCGAGGTCTGGCTCGTCTTCCCCGACGGAGTCGGTGTGGAACTGAAGCTGCTCGAGCCCGTGCTGGTCCTGAGCGACGGTTTCGGCGAGGTCGCCCTGACGGGCGGCTGCGAACCCCTGCCTCCCACCTTCCTCTCGGATACCCTGACGAGGGTCGTGCTGGCCGGCGGGGACAGGGAGGCCGTGCTGCCCGGCCTTGCTGCCTGGGCGGAGGTAGACGGCATCCCGGGCGACGTGGATCTGATCCGTGTCGAGCCGGATGGAGCTGTGGCAGTTGTCTCCGACGGCATGAGAGTGATCCTCGGGTATTCGGACTTCGGGCGCAGGATGGACCTGTTCCTCGCAGCGGGCGGCCGTGGCGCGCTCCGTGACGGATGGGCCGAGGCCGACGCCAGGTTCGACGGGCAGCTCATCCTGCGGGAGAATCCCTCCCCGACAGAGGGGGTGACCCTGTGAGCGAACTCCTTTCCGGGCTGGACATAGGTACTGCGACCGTGACCTGCGTGGCGGGGGAACCGATCGAAGGCGGCGGTGTGAGGATGCTGGGCGCCGGCCAGGCTCCAGTCGACGGGGCGGTCAGGGAAGGCATGCTGCTCGACGTAGGCGCCGTTGTCGAAGCGATCCACAGGGCGGTTTCCGAGGCGGCCCTCCTCTGCACGGAGGATATCGGGAGCGTCTTCGTATCGGTGAGCGGTTCGCACGTGAGGGGTTTCGACGGGACGGGCACGGTCAGCGTCGAGAAACCCGACGGTGATTCCCCTCACGAGATAACCGAAGACGATGTGGCCCGGGCGGAGGAGGCGGCCAGGCTGGTACGGCTGCCCCCCGGCAGCAGGGTTCTCGACATCGTGAAGCGCGACTACTGCGTCGACGGCTTCGACCGCATCAGGAAGCCTCCGATCGGCCTGATGGCCGAGCAGATCAGCGCCCGGACCTACACCGTGATGGCCGACCGGCTGGCCGTCTCGAACATCGAGAGCGCCGTCGAGGCTGCCGGACTGGACATAGAGGGGATCATCCCCGCGGCCCTCGCCAGCGGCGCTGCGGTGCTGACCCCGGACGAGATGGAGATGGGCGTAGCCCTCGCCGACATGGGGGGAGGCACCACGGACGTCGCGGTCTTCAAGAACGGGACCCTGGCCTATCTCGGAGTGGTCCCGCTCGGTGGAAACTCCGTCACCTCCGATCTGCAGGCTCTCAGGATCCCCTGGGCGCAGGCGGAGAAACTGAAGACCGATTGGGCGGTGGCATCGAGCTCCCTGGTCGATCCCAACCAGAGCACGAAGGTGATGAGGCTGGGCGGGCGGGGCACCTTCTCCGTGTCGCATGCCGTCGTTTCCCAGGTGGCTGGCCAGAGGGTCGAGGAGATCCTCGAGGCAGTGGCGCTCGAGATCTCGCGCTCCGGAATCGATGCCGTCGACCTCCCGGGCGGGCTGATCCTCACCGGTGGCGGAAGCAGGCTCAGGGGGATCGCCGAGCTCGCGGGCAGGATCACCGGGCTCCCTGCGGAAACCGGCGTTCCTACGGGGTTCGAGACATCGACCGAACTCGTGCTGGCTCCCGAGTTCTCGACCGCCGCGGGGCTCGTGCTCCTCGGGCGCGAGAGGCGGGAGGCCGCGGGTGGACGCAGGACCGGGTTTCTGGGCGAACTGACGAAGTGGATATCGGGAATAGCAGGGAGGCTCAGATGAGCCGGGAGGAGGGGAGATGGTAGTCACTCAGCTCGTCGAAGTCGGGGAGGAGGCGACCGGGAGGGCCAGGATCAAGGTCGTCGGAGTCGGAGGCTGCGGATGCAATGCGATCAACCGGATGATCAGGGCGAACCTGACCGGTGTCGAATTCGTCGCGGTCAACACCGACATGCAGGCCCTCAACAACTGCCTGGCCGACGGCAAGGTGCAGATCGGGCCGCGGGCCACACGGGGCCTGGGAGCCGGCGGGAACGTCGAGATCGGCGAACAGGCCGCCGAGGAGAGCCTCAAGGAGATCGAGGAAAGCCTGACGGGATGCCACATGGTCTTCATAGCCGCCGGCATGGGCGGCGGGACCGGCACCGGGGCGACCCCGATAGTCGCACGGGCGGCCGCCGATGCAGGCGCGATAACTGTCGGGGTGGTGACCCGGCCGTTCGAGTTCGAGGGGGCGATCCGCCTCGATCAGGCCGAACACGGCATCGCTGCGCTGCGCAAGGTTGTGGACACGCTGATAGTCATCCCCAACGAGAGGCTGCGCACGCTGGCCGAGGACGACTCCAAGTTCGAGGACATGCTCGACATGTCCAACAGCGTGCTCCTCAACGCGGTCGAGGGCATCAGCTCCCTGATAACCACGCCCGGCGTCATCAACAGGGACTTCCAGGACGTGAAGACCGTGATCACCCAGGGCGGGGGCGCGATGATCGGCACGGGAAGGGCCACCGGCCCCAGCCGCGCGTCGGAGGCGGCCCGCGAGGCCATCTCCGGCCCGCTCCTCGACGGGATCTCGATCGAAGGGGCAAAGGCGCTGCTGGTCAACATACAGACCTCATCGTCGACCTTCAGGTTCAAGGAGTTCGAGGAGGCCATGGAGATGATAACGAGGGCCGCGGGCCCCCAGGCCAACGTCTTCATGGGCACCAGCCTGAACGAGAGTCTCGGGGACGAGCTGAGGATCACCGTGGTAGCCACGGGATTCGGGAGCCCGGTCCAGGTGGAGCCCGAGGAGGTCGTGCTGAAGTCGGCCGACCGATCCACCTCGATCCCGTTCGGCCCCCAGTCGAAGGACAAGGCCCCGGCGCTCAGCGTCCCGTTCAGGCCGCTGACGGGCAACTCGGAGCTGGTGAAGAGCGAGAGCAAGCTGCCCTCGTTCATCAAGAGGACGGTTGACTGAGGTATTCGCAGATAAATCGTCCATAATTGGACCGGATTGCACCCGGGCGTATATTCCTGCCGTGTTAACAGCGACGGGGGGCGTAACTGAAGCGTAAGTCGGCGGCCGAGAGGTACGAGGAGAGGCGCAGGGACATCCTCTCCCGCGAACGGCACACGCATGGAAGGGCGTCGCGCGGCGTCTTCGAGACCGTGCTAGCCTATCCGAACTCCTACGCCGTCGGGATGACCTCCCTGGGTTTCCAGCGCGTCCTCAGCCAGATGTCCGACTGGCCCGACACCCTCTGTGAGAGGGCATTCATGCCCGAAGCCGACGAGCTCGCCTGGAGGCGCAAGACAGGGCGCCCCCTCGTGACGCTCGACGGAGGCCGCGCTCTGCGCAGCTGCGACCTGCTCGCCTTCAGCATCTCCTGCGAGTACGACTACATCAATGTTCTCGAGATGATGAAGCTCTCGGGCATTGCACCCAGAGCTTCCGACCGTACCGACGACTGGCCGCTGGTGATAGCGGGCGGCCTCTGCGTGACGGCCAATCCCATGCCGATGGCGCAGTTCCTCGACGTGATGGTGATAGGCGAGTCGGAGCCCACGCTCGGACCCCTGCTCGACACCATCAAGAGCATGGGATCGCAGGGCGCGGGCAAGAAGAGGCTGCTTAAGCAGCTGTCCACCCTGCCCGGCATCTACGTGCCGTCGGTGCACTCCGCGAAGTCGCCGAAGGCTTCGATCATGCGCCAGTGGGCCGGGGTCGAGGGCCTCGGTGCGCACTCCGTGGTCACCACGCCCGAGAGCGTCTTCGAGGACACGATCATGCTCGAGATAGCCCGGGGCTGCCCCTTCAACTGCCGATTCTGCCTGCCCGGGTACGCCTATCTGCCCTATCGGGAATCACGGCCCGAGGACATCCTGCCTATTCTCGACTCCATGCCCGGGGGCGCCCGGGTCGGCTTCGTGGCCTGCTCGCCGGATTCGCATCCGTCCTTCCGCGAGTTCATCGATCACGCGCGCGCGGCCGGGCTCGAGGTCAGCATCGGCTCCCAGAGGGCCGAGAACCCTTCGCAGCTCGGCGAGGGCGACCTGCACGGCACCACGCTCACCATAGCCCCCGAGACGGGTGCCGACGGCCTCAGGCGCGTGATAGGCAAGAGCCTCCGCAACGAGGCCATCCTCAATACCGTTGGCAATGCTTCAGGCTCGGTCTCGCGGATCAGGATGTACTTCATCTACGGATTCCCGTTCGAGACCGACGACGACAGGGCCGAGATCGCCAGGCTCGTTGCCGAGATCAGGACCCTGACGCCCCTGCCCGTGTCAGTCAGCATCAACCCCTTCATCCCCAAGCCCTGGACGGCCTTCCAGTGGTCCCCCCTGGCGCGTGTCGAAGACCTTCGCAGGTGGCGGGACGAGATAACGCGGGCTCTCAGGGCCGTTCCGAACGTGGAGGTCAGGTTCCTCGGCGCCCGGGAGGCGCACATACAGGCCCTGCTCGCCCGGGGTGACCACAGGGTGGGGGATGCGCTGCTCGCCAGGCTGGACGGTGACGGCTGGCCCCAGGCCTTCCAGAGGGCCGGCATCGACATGAACTGGGTGTTCGAGCAGGTGAAGCCGGGCACCCCGTTCGAGTGGGACTTCATCAACATGGGCTTCGGCTACACCAGGCTGGCCCGCGAGTTCAGCCTCGCGGCCTCCATGAACCAGGCCCGCTTCCGCGTTCCCGAGAAGCTCGCCGAGGCCGTCCCGGCAGCGACCGAAGCCTCGCCCTGCAGCTAGCGGCGGATTCCCGGTCCGCCAGGCTCCCTCTCGAATTCCTCCGGTTGCCCGCTCTCTGAGACCGAGCTCTTGATATCCGCCCAGGTCGAGGGCTGGAGAGCCTGGCCGTCGTAGGCGGTCAGGAGGAAGTCCGAGACCCACCAGTCTAGATCTACGGTGCCTGCCGTTGCGCCCCAGCATGACGCGGCCACCCTGGCGTGGTAGATGAAGCGGAGCGTGTCGCCCGGGGAGACGGCGAGCGAGCAGGAGAAGTGCTCCGAACCCTCCGGATTGTACGGTGTCCCCATGGCGCTGTCGAAGTACTTCAGAAGGAACGGCTGAGTGTCTCCGTCTATGGAGTACAGGACCGAAACGTGGCCGTAGGCGTCGTCGTACTCGGTTGAGTTATACGCTGAGATGAGCCACTCGTGATCGAACTCCAGGACCGCCCCGGCCGTCGCCGCCGGGACTGTTATCCCGTCCGATATGATGTAGGCGTCATGAATATCGTTCTCCCCATATTCGTAGGCGGTTGCGTAGAGATCGACGTAGGCCTCGCTCCCGAAACTCCATTCGGGCGTCGCGATCCACCCTTCCGGAAGCGAAGTGAGGGGATACCCCCACTGGGTGGCGGAGGCCGGCGACACGGCGAACAGGATCATCAGGACCGCACCTGAAGGGAGCCGGTATCTCATAGGGCACCTCCCTTGCGTGTATGCGCATTTTCCTCGCAATACGGCTTCTTGTCAAGCGTCGATCCGACCGAAGAGAACCTGGCATTCCCGGTATGCGGACATCGGGCGACGGGCTTCCGGGTCGGCGACCGCCGACAGCCGGTGCCGTATGGGGCATGTCCATGGTCTCCAAGGGATCATCGCCGGTGGATCATGCCCGGGGATTCCCGACGGATTCCTCGATCAACTCTGCGCGGTAAGGAAAAGGGCGGCCGAAGCCGCCCGCGGGACGATGTCGGAAGGATCAGGCCTTCTGGATCTTGCCGGCCCTGATGCAGGAGGTGCAGACCTTCACGCGCTGTACGAGCCCGCCGAGCCTGACGCGGGCGTTCTGGAGGTTGGGCTTCCAGATGTGCTTCGTACGCCTGTGGGAATGGCTGACCCTGCATCCCGTGCCGTAGGAACGGCCGCAGATATCACACTTGAAAGACATTTGCTACTCCCCTTGTGACTCCGGTTTGAAGGCCATTTATACCAGATGCCGCAATACTGTGCAAGGCCACTTGACCTTTCGGGCCCTTTCGTCTATCTAGGGACATTGCGTGGGGGCGATCGGTTTCGACGGGCTCGGTCGAGATCCCCCGGCAGCATGCCGAGGCCCCGCAGCCTCGTTAAAATGCGGGACTGTACAACTGCCGCCTAACATCGGCACCTCGCGGCTCCAATGAGCGGGCCGCGCGTCCGCCCCGGTGCTGTCTGTCCGCCGGGGGCCGGGCGTAAGAAGGCGGGCTGGCCGAAGTCCCCCCGCTCCCGGGTGGCAACGGCGAGACACAATGGGAGATACCGGAGGAAGGGCCGTCCGGAGCCCGACCCGAGGGAAACTTAATCCGGTCTAAGCATGTAGCGGCCGTCGGATCCCTGGGCGCGGACGCGGGTTCGATTCCCGCCGCCTCCACCAGTCTGAAACCCGGTCTTGCGGCCGGGTTTCGAATGCCGGCCCGGCGCGGGGATCTTCGATAACCCGCCGCCTCCACCACGCTCATTCCCGCGTCGGCGGGAATGAGCTGGCCCGGCAGTTGCCAGCCATCTCAGGATTCATCTGCATGGCGGGCAATGAGAGGGCCTGATCGTACTTCCTCACTCCCTGTTCTGGAGAACCGGAAGACCGCAGCATGCTTCCTGCCGGCTCCCCTCCGTGGAGCCGTCATCGAAACGTAACAACAGGCTGCAGTCATGGTCTCTCGCATGTTTGCTTCGCAAACAAGCTGGCGACGCCTTCATTTCCGCGTTGCGGAAATGAAGGGCCCGTCAGTGGTTCGCCAAGCTTCGATTCCCTAGCCAGGCGAACCGCGAAAGGGCCGGTGCGAACATCCTCAGACGAGCCCGAAGGGCTAACTACTCCATCAACCGAAGTGATGACCACACACGTACTCGCAGTTCTCTTCGAGACCTGCTGTTACACTACCTCTCTATTTCGCTGCGAGGAGTCGAAGGGTCTTAGCATGCTCCCCCAGTGATGCCCGCTGCATATTCCTGAGGCTTGAGAAAGGTGGTCCATGAGCGCACATCCTGAGCCGACACTCGATCATGTGAAATTCCTGGAGGCGCTGACCGCTTTCCTCGACCATGTCATGCCGGCATGCGACAGGGTCGAGTACAGGCTGGTGGGCACGGGAGCGGCCCTTCTGCACGGGGTGTCGCTGCCGGCTGCGGATATCGACATCCTGGTGAGGGAACGCGGCGGAGTCGATGCCTTTGTAGCCGCCCTGCCGCCGTTCAGATGCCTCGAAGCACCGGCCTGGCTCGCCTGTTCGCGACAGTACTACGCCAACTACGAGGTGAAGGGCGTCGAAGTCGGTATCAGCACCGTGGAGGTGGACTCCGAAGCCGACACTCGCGAAACCTTCGGCCGCGGCCCGTGGGAGCGGTTCTCGCTCCTCCCGTGCGGCCGCTACACGGTGCCCGCGGTCGCACTCGAGCTGCGCCTCGTGACCGAGCTCATCCGGAACAGGCAGGACCGCTCCTGTCCCCTCATCGAGCACATGCAGCGGCACGGCTGCGATCTCGTGTTCCTCCGGCGGAGCCTCGAGGCGGTGGGGATTCCTGCTGCGTTGCGGGAAGAGGTGCTCGGCAGGCTGGGAGGCTATACTCCGGGAGTCTAGAACATTTAGCCTGGATCGACCGGGGCCGGTACGCGGACGGAGGCCCGCTGGACGCCGGGGGTCCCGGGCTCAGGGATCTGGAGTTTCTCGGATGCGGCTAACTCCGGAGGTGGGAGTGCCTCGACTCGAGCGCGGCGGCAAATACGTCTTCGGATGGTCCGTGATACGCCCCGCCGGCGCGGTGCCGCTGCCCCCGGAGGCGGTGTCGGAGTATGGCCTGCCGGCCGATGGCCCCCTGGTGGTCCTCTCGGGCAGCAGGAGTTCGCGGGGCATGAGGGTTGCCCTGCCCTCGCGCCTCGAGGGCACCGTCTTCGATCCGCTCCTGGCAACCCCTCGAGGCGACGGACTGCTGCGCCTCAAGAACGCCTCGATGGCAGAAGCCCGGATCGAAGGCTGCGTGATGAGTATCCCGGCAGTGGCGATGAAGGTTTTCGGCCTGTCGGCGGGCGACAGGCTTCTCGTGATCCGGGGGAGCAATCTGGCATTCGTGATGGCCCTGACCGGTCCGCTCGTGGAGATAGGCCTCCGGCACCCCGAGATCGAGGTTTTCGGCTGACAGGCCCTCATGCTCGCCTGCGGATGCGGGTCTGCGAAGGATCCGGCCTCGGGTGGACCGGATTCTTGGAATGCGCGCATCCGGAGCGGGTCGATGAAGGCGGGCGGGGTATCCCCCGATCAGGGACCCGGATGAATGAACAGTCGCAGGGAAGGGACGGCCGGTTTCCGGCGCCCGGGCCGGACGGGCCGGATCGAAAGACTCTGCCGGGAGCCGCCTGGAAGCCAGCAGCGAAGGAGCTGATGCGGTGCCCACGATCGAAGACCTGTCCAGAACCGCCGGAGCCGTGGGAGCCGTCGACTACTTCGGTGTGGCCGACCTCGCCCCTGCTCGAGAGTGCATCGACAGCCAGTCGGAAGGGCTGCTGACGAAGCTCGACAGGGCTGTCTCGATCGGCATTGCATTGCCGGACACGGTAGTGCAGATGCTGGCGTTCAGGGAGAGGAGGGCAGCCAGGGTCAGCTATCTCACCCACGGGTGCGAGGTGGTGAACAGACGTCTGGACGCGGCCGCGTCCCAGCTGGCTTCGCTCATACAGAAGGACGGGTATCGCGCCTTTCCGGTCGCATCGTCGGAGAGGGTGGACGACGGTAGGATCTGCGCAATCTTCTCGCACAAGCTCGCTGCCCACCTGAGCGGGCTGGGCTGGATCGGCAAGAGCTGCCTGCTGGTGACGCCGGAGCACGGCCCCCGCGTGCGCTGGGCGACGGTGCTCACGGATGCTCCGCTTCCCCCCACGGGACAGCCGATGGAGGAGCGCTGCGGATCCTGCACGGCATGCATGGACATCTGCCCTGTGAAGGCCATAAGCGGCAGGCCGTTCAGGGCGGACGAGCCGAGGGAGTCCAGATACCGGGCGGATCTGTGCGACTCGTACTTCCATTCCGGCGGTATGGGCATGGACAGGGGAGTTTGCGGACAGTGCCTATACGTATGCCCGTTCGGGAGGAAGCGGGACAGAGTCTGAGCTCCGTTGCCGCCGGCAGTTTCACCTTTCCGAAACTGCGGGCTGGATGATGGAATTACCCGGGATTGACGGGGGTATGATCATCGGGCTGTCGATACGGGCACTTTCGGAATGGAGGCGCGTGTGAATCCGCTCCTGCTGACCGCTATGCTGGTGGCGCTCGTCTCCACCGCCTGCCTGGCAGGCGCCTCCGTCGCCAGGAAGGCGGGGAGAGAGGGCCGCATCACGGCCGGGAAGGCCGGCTCGATGGACAGGGACGCGATCTACAGGATGCTCTCGCGGGTCGAGAAGATGGAGGAGCCCGAGCTCGTGATGGGCGCCATGTGCTACGAACCCGTGGCGATGCCGGCCGTGGCCGAGTACCTCTGCCCGGTCTGCGGCGAGAAGACGGTGTACGACACGTCGGACGACGCCTTCTACACGATCACCGGGCTCTTCGAGACGAGGGCGCTCTTTGCTGATCTCGATTCGGTGTCCACCCTGGACATGGCGCTCGACGAGTCCTCCCTATGCTCGGCGTGCAGGTCCGATTCGACCGCCGAGCCGGCGCTGGTGCTCCGCGTGACCTGGGATGACGGCCGGACGAGCGTCTCTCCTGTGACGGCCGAGGACCTGCGGATGCTCGTCGGCTTCATGTCGGGAAGGCTCGACTACGATACGCTCAACGACGGTACGCTCCCTCTCAGGCAGAGCCTCGAAAGGATCCGCGAGATCCTGGGTATGGACGGAGAGGGCGGAGATCCCTGCTCCGGCGGCGGATGCGGGGCTTCGTGCCCCGGGGGAGGATGCCAGTGAACCCGCTTCTGTTGATCCTGTTGCTTGTGCTCGCCGTTTCGGCCGCGGGGGCCGCAGGTGCCAGGGGACTCTCGAAGAGGAGTACGGCAGTGACGGCGGCCGGCATGAAGTCGATGACCGTGCGGGAGGTGACGCATCTCCTCGAGGCGGTGGCGAAGGAGCCGGAGCCCGAGTTCGTCATGGGGGCGATGTGCTACGCTGCCATGCCCATCCCCGAGATTGCGGAGTACGTCTGCCCGGTGTGCGGGGAGAAGACGGTCTATGGAGCGGGCGGGACGCCGTACATCCTCTGGCAGATCGACACGGCGCGATCCCTGGTTGAAGCGATCCGGGCTTCCGGCACGCTGGACGTTGCGCTGGACGAGACGAGCTTCTGCAGCGCGTGCGCTCCCGATTCGGTCGAGCCCGTGCTCAGGCTCACCGTCACCTTCGAGGACGGGACAGTCGTCAATCCCGAGGTAGACGTGGAGGACATCAGGATGCTCGCCGGGCTGCTGACCGGACAGCTCTACTACGAGACCTCCAACGAGTCGCAGTCCCCTCTGCGCCCCAACCTGGAGAGGCTGGGCAGCCTGCTCGGGATCGAGATCGACGTCGAATGAAGGGCATGAGGGCCCGGTCCTTTCTGCCCAGGACGGCGGTGCTCGAGACCACGTACGCGTGCAACCACCGGTGCATCTACTGCTCGTGCCCGTGGGAGAGGACGGACGGCAGCTTCGACAGGCGCCCGGAGATGGGCACCGGGGAATGGAAGGAACTCGTCTCCGAACTGTGCGAATCGGGTGTCACGAGCCTCGCCTTCACCGGTGGGGAGTCGCTGCTGCGCGATGACCTGTTCGACATACTCCGCCACGCCTCCGCATGCACGGCGGAACACATCGAGACGGTCGACGGCGAGCTGAGGGTCGAGCATCGCCCGCCGGAGCTGTACCTGCTCTCCAACGGGAGGCTGATCGACCGGAGGATTCTGGAGAAGTGCCGGAACCTGGGCATAAGGCTCAGCCTGAGCCTTCCCGGCCTCGACACCTACGAGGCGCATACCGGGCTCGACGGGGCGGACAGGGTGCTCGAAGGCTTCCGCGGGGCGAAGGCGCTGGGAATCCCCGTCACGGCCAACATCACCGTGACGAAACTCAACCTGCACGAGCTGGAGCGGACGATGGCCGCGGCAGTCATCGCGGGCGCGGGCCAGGTGCTGCTCAATCGCTTCCTGCCGGGCGGCAGGGGGCTCGCGAACCGCGGGAGGCTGGAGATGTCGGCCGCCGAGGTGCGGGAGATGCTCTCGATCGCCGACAGGGTGCTGGGCGCTGGGGGACGCCCTGGTTCGCTGGGTACCGAGACGCCGTTCTGCGTCGCCGACCCCGCAGACTACCCCCATATCAAGATAGGCACCCACTGCTCGGCCGCCATACACTTCTTCGCGATCGACCCCTCGGGATGGGTCAGGGTGTGCAACCACTCCGAGACCAGGCTCGCGCATTGGAGGGAGTGGCGCAGGCTGAAGGACGACGAATACTGGAAGACCTTCGCATTCAGGCGGCACGGCCCGGCGGCGTGCTCGGGCTGCCGGTACAGGCCGTCCTGCGACGCCGGCTGCCGGGAGGCCGCGCACATAACGACAGGGAGCCTCGCAGCCCCGGACCCGGTCATGCCGCCAGCCGGATGCGCCTTCGCACGGTCGGCCGCGGCGCGGGGAGCACTCACGGAAATGGAGTCCAGGACGGTATGAACGCGATCATCATGTCTGCGGTTCTCTCGACCCAGCAGTTCCATTACGGCCATTTCGTTGAGGGTGCGGAGACGACCGTCTTCGTAGAGAAGGCCGAAATGCTGTCCGACAGCGTCGAGGGTACGGCCGTCGTGTCCGATCTCACGTCAGGGACACCCGTCACCATCGTGAAGGACGGCGCGGAATACTGCAGCGTGGATGCCTGCGGATCCGAAGGATGGATACGGACGACCGACCTGGCCCTCGTTTCGCTCGAAACGACGGGCGGGCTCTTCCAGCTCGGTGTCACGGGGATCGACGATTCGGGAGAGCCGACCGGCGAAGCCAGGCTGCTGGGGGAGGACGGTTCGGTCCTGTCATGCCCTGTGGAGCTTCGGCACTTTTCGGAGAGCGGCCGGGTGAACTACTGCGTCGAGGCGTCGGAGGTCCCCGCCGAAGGGCTTTCCGGCGTCGGAACGGCCCTCGTCCTGAGCTTCGTCTACGAGGCCTGCGGGTATCTCAACAGCGACATCCTGATGGTCGCAACGGCGGACGAGCTGGTTCCGGGCCCCGAGGCGGCTTCGGTCTCCGAAGCGGGCATCTTCAGACACTCCTCGACCCTGGTCCTCCCGCCCGAGCTGGGGGAGGACGACGTGGTCGAGGTCTCGACCCGGCATTCGGAATGGATCGAGGACGGCGACTCGCTGGTGACCTCGCTCGACGAGACAAGCCTCGTGAGATACGTCTGGAACGGCCGGTTCTTCGAGCTGGAGCCCTAGGGGGCCGTCAGCAGGACGACCTTCGAGACCGAGTCGGCCGTGCCCCTGCATGCGCGGATGAAGTAGACGCCCGTGGCGGCCGTCTCGCCCGATCCGTACGTGCCGTCCCAGAACATCTCGTGCTCGCCCTGCAGGAGCCACCCGTCCGAGAGCGTCGTCACGAGGCGCCCGGCCAGGTCGTACACACCGACGTACACGCTGCCGGATGCCGGGAGCCCGAGAGTCGCCGAAACCGCTCCGGTCGATGGGTTCGGGTGCGCGGCCCCGAGGGTGAGCGATGCGGGGAGAAGCCCGCCGGAACCCGCAGCCGGGATGCCTCTTATCTCGACGTCGTCGATGTTCCAGCCGCAGTAGCGCCAGCCGTCGTTGGTCGGGCCCATGACCCACCTCAGATAGACGCACGGCTCGCCGTCGGCCAGATCGGAGATGTCGTACTCGACCTGGACCCACTCCGAATCGCTCAGGTCCATGTAGACCCCGGCATTGCTCCAGACCGTGGTCCACTCCTTCATATCCGTGCTCGCCAGGATCGCGGCTTCGTCGAAGCCGTTCACCTGCACCCCGAGCCAGCGCATGAACCGGAGCGATGTCCCGCTCAGGTTAGAGCAGTCGATCGGCCCGGTCGTGGCGCTCACGGGTGGCAGGAGGTTCTCGTAGTCGCCCTCGAGATTGTATCCGAGCACGCTGCTCCCGGTGGCCCCGGAGACCGGGTCGGGATGGCCGTGCTCCCCTCCGCCGCCCTGCGGCGCTCCCCAGGCCCACAGCGGGTCCATCTCCCAGCCGGGATCGGTGGACATGTCCCAGGAATGGACGGTGACGGCCCCGCCGACGAGGAGTTCCACCGGTACCTGGGTTGTGGTCCCCGAGGCGACGTCGTCCACCAGTATCATCGCGCCGTATGCACCGCCATCGAGCAGCGCCGCGTTGGCGTTGATCCCGAAGCCCGCCTGCACGGTCCCGCCGGGTTCGAGCACGCCCAGGGCCGGACCGGTGACCGAGAGCCAGTCGACCGCGGGTTCGATCCCGATCGAGTATCCGCATTCCTCCACCGACACGGCCGTGATCTCCAGACAGAACTGCGCCGGCTCGAAGGGTCCGCCGCAGGGCCCCTCGACGATGACCGGCCCGTCCGGTGTCACATGCAGCCCGGATGTCGAGCCCAGGAGCTTGATGCAGAAGCTGCCGGTTCCGGGGAACGGGTTGCCGTCCCATCCCTGGAAGTCCGCCCAGTTCCCGGAGCCGTCCCTGTAGAAGCTCTCGCCTCCTGCAGCGGAGGATTCGACGATGGTCCTGTAGCTCGCGCCGAGAAGGACCGGCACATCGGACGTCCTGTCGTACGGATGGCCTCCGCGGTCCAGGATGAGCACGGCGTAGAGGCTGTCGCCCTCCATCGCCTCGAACGGCTCCGTGAAGTCGACGGTGTGGTAGCCGGTGTGGACGAACATCCCGGAATCGGATGCCAGGAGACCGTATGGCTCGCTGCCGTCGAAGCCCGAGTAGACCGAGAGCGCCCAGGCCGTGCTGTCGGAGGCTGTGTAGAAGCCGCCCGAGGATACCAGCAGCGGAGACTCGGCCGCGAAGGCGTTCATGGTTTCCGTCGCACCCGCCATGGTGTCGCGCCAGCCGTGCAGGTCGTGGTAGAGCACGGTGTCATACCGCATGGGCTCGACGTCGCGGAAGGACACCGCGCCCATCTGCGGTTCGTGCCCGGCCCAGCGGTCGTGGTAGGAGATCCAGAAGCAGCCGTCGACACCCCATCCCGCGCCCCAGCTGTTCTTGCAGAGCCATGCCCCCGGCTCGGGGGCCTGCGTCTGGAGGGTGTCGTTCCAGCCGATGATGGCGATTGCGTGGTTGGGCGGCTCTTCGCTCGACGGGGGCTGGTAGTGGATGTAATCCTGGATGTATTCCTCGGAATAGCACATGCAGGTGCCCATCACGCCGTACTGCATGACGGCTTCCTTGATCTCGTCGATCCTACCGAGGTCGTCACCGGCGGTGTACCATTCGATGTGCCTCGGGTAGTAGACGTGATAGCCGGGGGAGTACTGGAGGGGCGCGGGATCGTAAGACTGCCCGTCCACGTCCCTGACCGCTCCGTCGCCCCTGGTGAGATAGGCAGAAGCGACCCTGTAGTCGCCTCCCTCGTGGACCGTCAGGCCGCTGCCGGAGACCGGGTCGACATCTCCGTTCCAGTTGTCGTTGAAACCGTTCCACCAGTCGAGGTGGTATTCCGCCAGGTCGGGCTCGCCCTCCTCGCCGGCCGATTCCCAGACGCCGGTCATCAGCAGGTTGCCCTCGATGGCCGCCATCGTGCCGTGCGCCCAGCATGTGCCGCCCTGCTGGCTCTTGATCGAGGTGACGAAGCACTCTCCATCCACGTCCCTGAGGTCGAATGCGACCGGCAGGGCAGCGCACGGCAGGGCCGTCGCCAGGAGAAGGATGATGTACCCCTCGCGTGATCCTGATACGGGTGTTCCCATTTCTCCTCCGGAGTGGCGTGACCCTAGACCGTGCCTGACCGCGTTCAGATAATCCTGTGATGGAGAGCGGACCTTGTCCATATCCCGGGGACCCGGAGCCTGGCGACGCCAGCACCCGGTCCTCTTCCGGAGGGATCGTCATCATCGCTGACAGGGACGGCATCGTCGCCGTCTCCAAGCCGGAGGGCATGGCATCGATCCCCGACCGCCGAGGCTCTCCCGGCGACCTCCATTCGATTCTCCAGGAGATCCTCGGCGCCAGGCTCTACGTCGTCCACAGGCTCGACAGGCCCACGAGCGGCGTGATCCTCTTCGCGAGGACCGCTCCGGTCCATCGGGCGCTCTGCATGGCGTTCCAGTCCGGAGGAGCCTCCAAGACGTACCATGCCGTCGTCCTCGGCCATCTCGAGGACCGCACGATCTCGCTGCCCCTCAGGCGCTTCGGGTCGGGCAGAGTCTGGGTGGACGAGGCCCGTGGGAAGCCGTGCACGACCGTCGTGAAGGCCCTGGAGCACTGCACCGGATTCACGCTGGCCGAGGCCCGTCCGCACACCGGCAGGCTGCACCAGATCCGGGCCCATCTGGCCGCGGTCGGTCACCCCGTGGCCGGTGACACGGTTTATTCGAAGGAATCGTGTGGTGCCTGGCCCAGGCTGATGCTCCACGCATCCAGGACAGAAGTACAGTCATCGAAAGGGGGGGCCGTCTTCGAGGCACCCCTCCCGGAAACCTTCAGTTTCTTGCTCGACAGGGCCCGGACCGGGGTCCAGGGGGAGGAGTGACGCGATGGAGAGAGCCGACTGGACTGGTGAGTTCCCGGGTTCCGTGGTAGTCACCGATGCCGGAGGGACGATCCTCTACATGAACGGAAGGGCCGCCGAGACCTTCGCATCCGAAGGCGGCTCGGCGCTCGTGGGGCGCGACGTCAGGGAAGTCCATCCCCCTGCAGCGAGGGTGAAGGTCGATCGGCTGTTCGAGACGAAGCGCCTCAACGCCTATACGATCGAGAAGAACGGGATGCGGAAGCTCATATACCAGAGCCCGTGGTACAGCGGTGGCGAATTCGCGGGTTTCGTGGAGCTTTCGCTTCCCATTCCCGCAGACATGCCGCATTTCGTGCGCGGAACGAAGGCGGGCGGGACGTCCTAGACATCCCGCCGCCTGGTCGAGCTCCCGGGTGCGGTGTGACCTACCAGGCCAGCGATACCGCCAGCACCGCCAGGGAAACCGCGATGACCGCGGGCAGGGCGCATCCCGTCAGGAAGCACCCCCTCCTGCGGTTCGTGTCGCCGCTGTCGACGGGGGCGGAGTAGTCCTGCTGCTGCTCTTGGTAGGACCTGTCCCTGTCCGACATGGACTTCGTGCCGCCGTCCCTGCCGATCTCTTTCTGGACGGAGCCTCCGGCAGGCCTGGGCGGCTTGTAGGCGGGCTTGGTATGCCCGGCGGAGTTCTTCTTGAAGAATCCCCCGCTGCCCATCTTGCCGCCGATAGAGGACCCCTTGCCCCTGGACATGCCTTCCTTGCCCATCTCGACCTCCGGTTGTCGGTATTCCCCATTAATACTAACGAGGCGGTCTCCCCGGCGGAAGCCCGGGAGGGCCGGGACGGGATCGATCCCCTATCTTACCGGCATCGCTTCGTGGCGCCGACGGTGGTTTTCGAAAGGATCGCGATGCTCTACAGGAGATTCGGCCGTACGGGAGCGGAGGTCTCCGCCCTCGGCTTCGGATGCATGAGGTTCCTGTCCAGGAAGGGTGCGCCGACCTGGGGGGCGAACGTGGATGTGGCCGGAGCCGTCGCCCTGCTCCACGAGGCCAGGCAGGCGGGCGTGAACTACTTCGACACGGCCTACAACTACCACGCCGGGACGAGCGAGCGGATCGTCGGCAGGTTCCTGTCGGAGATCCCGCGCGACTCCGTCTTCGTGGCCACGAAGAGCCCCGTGTGGAAGATGAGGAAGCCGTCGGACTTCAAGAGGTATCTCACGATACAGCTCCGGAGGCTGGGCACCGGCAGGATCGACTTCTACCTGCTCCACGGCCTGGACGGTGAGTCGTTCGAGAAGTGCAGGGAACTGGGCGCCCTCGAGTTCCTCGAGGCCGAGATCGCGCGCGGCAGGATCGGGCAAGCCGGCTTCTCCTTCCACGATGCCCCCCATGTGTTCCCGGCGATCGTCGATTCCTTCGACTGGGGCTTCTGCCTCATGCAGTACAACCTCGTCGACGCGAACAGCCAGGCCGGCACCGCAGGGCTCCGTTACGCGGCCTCGAAGGGGCTGGGCGTGGCGGTCATGGAGCCGCTTCGCGGCGGTGATCTCGTGAGGGGCATGCCCGACGCAGTGAAGAAGGGCTGGGCCGGTCAGCCGGAGTTCACGCCCGCCCAGCACTGCCTCCGATGGATTTGGGATCAGCCGGAGGTGTCGATCGTCCTCAGCGGCATGGGCACCCGCGACCAGCTCTCGGAGAATGTCGCTGCGGCATCTGCCACGCCGCCGGGGTCCCTCACGCCGGCCGGGCGTGATCTCTGCACCCGCATGCAGTCGGCATATCTGGGCTTGAGGAAGACGGGCTGCACGCGCTGCGGCTACTGCCTGCCGTGCCCTTCCGGGGTGTTCATCCCGAGGGTCCTGGATCTGATGGACGAGCGTTCGATGTTCCCCGAGTCGCCTGGCCCGTCCATGAGCTACGCCATGTGGCTTCCGGCCGCGAACCGCGCTGACAGGTGCACTTCGTGCGGCTCGTGCGAGTCGCGGTGCCCGCAGCACCTGCCCGTGACCAAGCTCCTCGGGGAGGCCCACGCGGCTCTGACGGGCGGGGTCTCCGGGAGCTGACCGGCTAGATCCTGAGCGCCAGGGACACCCGGATCACGGGATATACGCCGACGCCGTTGAGGTCGTTCTCGACGGAGTCCTCCTCGCCCTGGAGGGCGGCGGTCAGCTCCTGCTCGACGCCGGTGGGCAGCGACCCGCCCTCGTGCCGCAGTTCCACGGAATATGACTGCACCACGATGCCGAAGTCGGTGGACAGGCCGAGCCCGCCGCCGGGCCATCCCGCGCCGTCGAAGCCGATCCCGAGATAGGGAGCCACGGGGTCCATGGAGACCGTGCCCCTGACCGTGCCGACCTCCGCTGGTGACCACGATCTGCCGCCGAGTTCGACGGGGGAGCTGGTGTCGATGGCCACACCCATGTCGCCCGAGCTGAAGGCTGCACCACCGGAGAGCCTGAAGGAGCCGCCCGACGGGTGCAGGTCGAGCAGGACGGACGTCCAGCCCATCGAGGCGTCCACCTCGTAGGGCAGTCCGTGCCAGGTGACCGATCCCGCACCGGAGAGCACGGTGTGTGAGATTCTGAGAGAAGCCCTCCCGCCGAGGCCTATCCCGGCCTCGGCCCCGGCTCCCGTGGTTCCTGCCAGGGCCCCGAGCGCCACTGGGCCGGCTTCCGCGACTGCATCAGAGTGGATCGGAGCCAGGAGCATCACCGCCGCGAGGACGGCCGCTCCGGGTGGGAGGAAAGGTCGGGTTCTGAACACTTGCGGGGTCCTTCCGGTGTCCCTCCACCGCCCCGATCATCCAACGCCCGCGCCGGCGCAGGGGTTCCCGAGCCGCAGGGCCGGCCCGTGCCGCTTCGTCCTAGACCTTCGTGTGCGCGTTTCGACATATTGCCGGTTCGGAACGGACTGAAAGTCCATATTGGAAAGACCGGAAGGCTTTTATGAACCTCTTCGACGTGATGTCCCCCGAGCGGGTCAGGCTTCTGGGATCCGGAACGAAGTCCGGAGCCCTGAAGGAACTGACCGATCTCCTCGCCGCCACCGGAGTCGTCGCCGACCCCGGCGAGCTCGAGAGGCTGATCCTCGAGCGGGAATCCCTCATGAGCACGGGCATCGGCCTCGGGATAGCCGTGCCGCACGCCCGCATCTCGGGGCTCTCCACCTCGTGCATCGCCTTCGGGATCAGGCCCGAGGGGATACCCGACTACGAGTCGATAGACGGATCGCCGGTGCGGATCGTGGCGATGATCATCACCGGGACGCAGCGGCAGAGGGAGTACATCGAGCTCCTGTCATCGCTCGCAAGGCTCTTCAAGGACGAGTCGGCACGCGAGAGGGTGCTCTCGGCCAGAACCTCGAAGGAGCTGTGGGAGACCCTGATGCACGAGCGTTCCGGCCTCCTGGCGTAACAAGCATATCAGTACCGGCCGGAAGGGTCGGGTTCTCCCCGAGGTCGGACCCGACGATTCTGGCCTGCTCGCGTAGAAAGACTCCCGTACCGGCCCGAAGGGTCGGGTCCCCGGAATGGAACGAGGGGCGGGCAGGCCCGCCCCTCGTCCTTATCCATCCCGGGCCGTCAGTAGGTCATCGCGGCCATCTGCTCGTAGATCCGGAAGCGCCTCGTGACCTCGGCCTGTGCGAGGGTCATGAGCTCCTCGGCATGGGCGGGGTCCGAGTCTGCCAGGGTCTTGAACCTGATCTCGCTGTAGGCGAAATCCCTGAACGGGATCGAGGGCGCCTTGCTGTCGATCTGGAGAGGGTTCTCGCCCTTCGCGATCCTCCTGGGGTCGAACCTCAGCAGCGGCCAGTAGCCCGAGTTGACCGCCAGCTTGTGGTGGTCGAGGCCCGTCCTCATGTCGATCCCGTGGTTGATGCAGTGGGAGTAGGCGATGATGATGCTGGGCCCTTCGTAGGACTCGGCCTCGACGAATGCTTTGACGGCCTGCGCGTAGTTCGCGCCCATGGCTATCCTGGCCACGTAGATGTTCTGATAGGTCATGGCGAGCATGGCGAGGTCCTTCTTGGGCACGGCCTTGCCAGATGCCGCGAACCTCGCTACCGCTCCCAGCGGGGTGGCCTTGGAGCACTGGCCGCCGGTGTTCGAGTAGACCTCGGTGTCGAGCACCAGCACGTTGATGTCGCGGCCCTGGGCCAGGACGTGGTCGAGCCCGCCGTAGCCGATGTCGTAGGCCCATCCGTCGCCGCCCACTACCCAGACGCTCCTGCGGAGCAGGTAGTCCGAGATCGAGGACAGCTGCCTCGCGTCGGGCGTGTCGATGCGGGCCAGCGCGCCGCGGAGCGCTTCGAGGCTGCGCCTCTGGGCCGCGATCTCGGATTCGGTCTTCTGGGGATTGCCGGAGAGTGACGCCACGAGCCCTGCATCCAGGCTCCCCTCGAGCCTGTGCAGGAGCTCCACCGCGAATCCGGCCTGCCTCTCGGCGGTGAGCCTGAAGCCGAAGCCGAACTCGGCGGCGTCCTCGAAGAGGCTGTTGTTCCAGGCAGGACCCCTGCCGTCGCCGTTGGTGCAGTACGGCGTCGTGGGCAGGTTGCCGCCGTAGATGGAGCTGCAGCCCGTGGCGTTGGCCACGAGGGCCCTGTCGCCGAACAGCTGTGTCATCAGCTTCACGTAGGGGGTCTCGCCGCACCCGGCACAGGCCCCGGAGAACTCGAACAGCGGCCTCATGAGCTGCGAGCCCTTCACGGTCTCGCGGTTCAGCTTCTCCCTGTCGCAGTCGGGGATCGACATGAAGAACCCGAAGTAGGCCTTCTCCCTCTCCACCACGTCGGCGTGGGGAGTCATGTTGATGGCCTTGCGGCCCTCCTGCTGCCTGTTCCTGCCGGGGCACGCATGGACGCAGGCTCCGCAGCCCGTGCAGTCCTCGGGGGCCACCTGGACCATCCACTTCATGCCAGGGAACTCGGAGCCCTTCGCGTCTACGCTGCGGAAGTCCACGGGGGCGGACGCGAGTGATGAAGGATCGGCAACCTTCACGCGGATCGCCGCGTGGGGGCAGACGAGGCTGCACACCGCGCACTGGAGGCAGACCGAGGGATCCCAGACCGGCACCTCGAGCGCGATGTTCCGCTTCTCCCAGCGGGTGGTCGAGAGGGGCCAGGTGCCGTCGGCAGGCATTGCGGAAACGGGGAGCGCGTCGCCCTTCTTGGAGATGATGGCCGCCGTGACGTTCCTGACGAACTCGGGGGCCTCGGCCGGCACCGGCGGCTGTACGTCCCTCGTGGCCGTCTCCCTCTTCGGGTAGTCGACCTCGTGCAGGTTCGCGAGCGTGTCGTCCACGGCCTCGAAGTTCTTGCGGACGACATCCTCTCCCTTGCGGCCGTATGACTTGCGGATCGCCTTCTTGATCTTGTCGATGGCCTCCTCGCGCGGGAGGATGCCCGATATCGCGAAGAAGCAGGTCTGCATGATCGTGTTGATCCTGACGCCCATCTCGTTGTCGCGCGCCACCTTGTAGGCGTCGATCACGTACAGGCGGATCTGCTTCTCGAGGATCTGCCTCTGGACAGAGAGGGGCAGGTGGTCCCAGACATCTCCCGGCGCGTATGGCGAGTTGAGCAGCACCGTGGCGCCCTGCGCCGCGTAGCCCATCACGTCGTACTGCTCGAGGAAGATGCTCTGGTGGCATCCCACGAAGCCGGCCTGAGACACCAGGCAGGTCTGCCGGATCGGCTTGGGGCCGAACCTGAGGTGGCTGACCGTGAGAGTGCCCGCCTTCTTCGAGTCGTACACGAAGTAGCCCTGGGCGAAGAAGTCGGTCTCCTCGCCGATGATCTTGATGGAGTTCTTGTTGGCGCCCACGGTGCCGTCGGAGCCGAGGCCCAGGAACACCGCCTGGTGGACACCCGGGGTCTCGAGGCAGAACTCGGCGTCCACATCGAGCGAGGTTCCGAGCACGTCGTCCTCTATGCCCACCGAGAAGTGGCGGGCCGGGTCGCCCTTCGCCGTCTCGCGCAGCACGGCCTCCACCATCCCGGGGGTGAACTCCTTGCTGCCGAGCCCGTACCTGCCGCCGATGGCGCGGACGGAGGACCGCCCGGTCTCGGCCAGGGCGTTGACGACGTCGAGGTAGAGGGGTTCGCCGGGGGAGCCCGGCTCCTTGGTGCGGTCGAGCACCGCGACTGTCTTCACCGTCGCAGGCAGCGCCGCACAGAAGGCCTTCGAATCGAACGGCCTGTAGAGGCGGACCTTGAGCAGACCGACCTTCTCTCCTCCGGCAGTCATGCTCTCGATGGTCTCGTGGGCCACCTCGGCGCCCGAGCACATCATGACGACGACCCGCTCGGCGTCAGGCGCGCCCAAATACTCGAAGAGCCTGTAGGCCCTGCCGGTGAGCGACGCGAAGCGGTCCATCGCATCCTGGACGATGCCTGGCACCGCGAGGTAGTAGGGATTCACGGTCTCGCGGCCCTGGAAGTAGACGTCCGGGTTCTGGCTGGTGCCCCTGAGCACCGGCCTCTCCGGGTCGAGGGCCCTGTTGCGGAAGGCAGCCAGGGCGTCGGTGTCGATCATGGCGGAAATGGCGTCGTCGCCCACGACCTCGATCTTCTGGACTTCGCTGCTGGTCCTGAACCCGTCGAAGAAGTGGACGAACGGGATGCGCGCCTTCAGTGTGGCCGCGTGGGCCACGAGGGCCAGGTCCATCGCCTCCTGCACGGAGTTGCTGGCCAGGAGCGCGAAGCCCGTCTGCCTGACTGCCATGACGTCGCCGTGGTCGCCGAATATCGAGAGCCCCTGGCAGGCCAGGGCGCGCGCGGATACGTGGAAGACAACAGGCGTCAGTTCGCCTGCGATCTTGTACATCGTGGGGATCATCAGCAAAAGACCCTGGGAGGCCGTGAATGTGGTGGTGAGGGCGCCGGCCTGGAGGGCGCCATGCACCGCCGCGGCCGCGCCTCCCTCGCTCTGCATCTCCTGGACGAGAGGGACGGTGCCCCAGAGGTTCCTCCTGCCCTTGGCGGACCATTCGTCGGCGTACTCGCCCATGGTGCTCGAGGGCGTGATGGGATAGATGGCTATCACTTCGCTGAGCTTGTGCGCAATGGTCGCGGCGGCCTCGTTGCCGTCTATGGTGACCATTGTCCTGGGGGCGTCGTTCATCTCGCTCATCCGCCTTTCATCATCTTGCAGGACCGGATCTGTCGAGAGGTCAGGCCATGCTGCCGAACGTCCTCGGGAAGGGCAGGACGTCCCTTATGTTCTTCATCCCGCTGAGGTACATGAGCATCCGTTCGAAGCCGAGGCCGAAGCCCGAATGGGGCGCCGAGCCCCAGCGCCTGAGGTCGAAATACCATCCGTAGATCGCCGGGTCGAGCCCCTGCAGCGAGGCCCTCGACTCCAGCACATCCCGGCGCTCCTCGCGCTGGCTGCCGCCTACGATCTCGCCTACACCAGGAGCCAGGAGATCCGTGCAGGCCACCGTCCTGCCGTCGTCGTTCAGGCGCATGTAGAAGGGCTTGAACGATGCGGGATAGTCGGTGACGAAGACCGGCCTCGCGAACACCTCCTCCGCAAGGAAGCGCTCCTGCTCCGAGGAGGGCTTCTGGCCCCACTCGAGAGGGGCTACGCGCCCTGCGCCGGAATCCCCGAGAATCCGTGCCGCCTCCGTGTACGTGATCCTCGCGAACCCTTCGCCCAGGAGCGAAGCGTAACGAGCCGGCAGGCCGGGTTCCACGAACTTCGTCAGGAATTCGATCTCCTCGCTGCAGCGGTCCCTGACGGCGCCTGCCATGTGCTTCACGAAGGCCTCGATGAGCGCGATGTCGTCGTCGAGGTCCATGAAGGCGGCCTCGGGCTCGATCATCCAGAATTCAGCGGCGTGCACCCTCGTGTCGGAGGGCTCTGCCCTGAAGATCGGACCGAACGTGTAGACGCCGCCCAATGCCAGCGCCAGCGGCTCGGCCTCTAGCTGGGCGCTCACGGTCAGGTAGGCCCTGCGCCTGAAGAAGTCGCGCGAGTAGTCGACCTCGCCGTCCTTGAGCGGCACGCCGTCGAGGGGCAGCGTGGTCACCTGGAACGTCTCCCCGGCGCCCTCGCAGTCGCTCGAGGTCACCAGCGGCGGGTGGACGTAGAAGAAGCCTCGCGAATCGAAGAACTCGTGGATCGACATCGCGAGCCTGTGCCTCATCCTGAAGACGGCCGAGAAGGTATTCGTGCGCGGCCTCAGATGGGGGATGGTGCGCAGGAACTCCATGCCGTGCCTCTTGGGCTGAAGGGGATACGACTGGTCGCAGGGCCCGAGGACCCGGAGCCCCGTGGCCTTCACCTCCCTGGACTGCCCCGCACCGCTCGACTCGACCAGGGTGCCGGCCACCTCGACGCAGGCTCCCACTGAAGCCGACGATATGGCGGCCTCGTCGAAAAGGCCCCTGTCCAGCACTATCTGGATGTTCCCGAAGGTCGACCCGTCGTTGACCGCGAGGAAGGCCACTCCGCTCGAGGCCCTGTTGCTCCGGACCCATCCGGGGATGGTGACAGGGCTTCCAAGAGGGCTGGACTCCAGCGCCTCCCTCACGGTGGTTCTGCGGATCATGGCGGTTCCTCCGGCGAGAAAGAAATGGAGAATGAACAATAACTGAAACGGACCCGGAAGCGATAGAGCGGGCCGTCCTTGACACCGCCCCGGCCCCCCGGAATGATGGAATCCGTGCCTGCCACTCGGAGCGGATAACCCGCGCAAGGAGGTCACGATGAGCAGCGGTACCCTGGTTCAGCAGATCCTCGGCCAGCTCGCCGGGGACGGTCTCTCGAACATCTCCCGCAGGATAGGGGCTGACGAGAGGACCACCGGTTCGGCCCTCTCGACGGTACTCCCCCTCCTCATCACCGCACTGGCGAAGAACTCCTCGGAGCCTGCCGGCGCGAGTTCCCTGCACAAGGCGCTGCAGAAGGACCATGACGGATCGATCCTGGAGGATCTGGGCGGCTTCCTATCGAACCCCCAGGCCGCGAACGGAGCCGGCATCCTGGGCCATATCCTCGGCGGAAGGCAGCAGACCGTCACCAGGAGCCTCTCGAAGGGCACCGGACTCGACGGTGAACAGGTGGCGCAGCTTCTCCAGATCGCAGCCCCCCTGGTCATGGGACTCCTCGGCAAGCAGCTCCAGAAGAAGGGCCTCGACTCGAACACGCTGACGACCTTCCTGGGCGGTCAGCAGAAGAAGGAACAGAAGGCGGACCCCGGGCTTGCAGGAGCCCTGGGGACATTGCTCGACGCCGACAAGGACGGTTCGGCCGTCGACGACGTCGTCGACATCGTAGGGAAGCTGCTCAGCAGGAGGTAGCCCGGGAAGGCTCCGGGAGGTGCCTCTGAAGGTTCTCGTCATGGCCACGTGCCGGTGGTGGAACGCCACCGCCGAGGGCGCCCTTCTCGGTGCCAGGGCCCTCGAGCGCGCGGGGATCCGCGTGATCCTCACCGGCCAGCCCGGCTCGCCCGTCCTCGACAGGGCCGGATCCGAGGGAATCCGGACCGCCCCCCTCAGGCTCCAGGGGGCATCGTTCGCAGCGGGGTTCTACTCACTCGGGAAGCTGACGTCCCGCTTCAGGCCCGACTTCATCATCGCCCACCGGTCCGAGGACCAGCTCGCGGCGGTCATCGCCCACGGGCGGGTCCCTGTCGTGAGGGTGCGCTCCGACATCAGGAGGCCGTCCCGATCGCGCCTGTCGCGGCTGGTGGACGCACACACGGCCCTGGAGGCGTACTCGAGCCCGTTCATGTCGAGGGCCGGATATGGACGCGGCAGGAGCGGCCCTGTGGCCGTGGTCCCGCAGCCCGTGGACACCGGCCGCTTCCGGCCCGGGCCGGGAGGACCGCCGGGCACGTTCGTGATGGCCGCCAGGCTCAGCGAGGTGAAGGGACACTCGACCGCGCTCCGGGCGCTTCGCGACGCACCCGCTGCGAGGCTGGTGGTGGCCGGGGCGGACGCCCAGATCACGGAACGGCAGCTCCGTGACGAGGCGCAATCGCTCGGGGTCTCCGCTCGGGTCGAGTTCACGGGATTCGTCGGGGACATAAGGACCGCCTACGGCCGGGCTTCGATCGGGCTCGTACCCAGCCTCGCCAGCGAGGCTGTCTCGCGGGCGGCCCTCGAGATGATGGCTTGCGGACTCCCCGTCCTGGCTGCGGCCACGAACGGGCTTGTGGACACGATCTCCGACGGGCGCACCGGGCTCCTTCACCCGCCGGGGGACTCCGCGGCCCTCGGCAGGCAGATGGCCTATCTGGCATCGCATCCCGAAGTCGCCGGGCGGATGGCGGTCCGTGCCAGGAATGCCTGCGAAGAGCTATACTCGCTCGATTCGGTCGGCTTCCGGTGGAGGAGGCTCCTGGAGGCCCTCCGGGACGGATGGGGAACAGGAGCCGCCGCGCCCGGGTATCATGGCTGGTCTGGAGACGCTCCACCGGAGGATGGATGATATGAGACTCGTTTTCCTTCTCGTCACACTGCTGGCGGGACTTTCGGCCGGACAGGCCGGGGACTATTCGCCCCGCTTCGTCGAGAACGGCGCCTTCGGGCCCGGGGAACTGCTCGAGTTCAGCGTCGAATACGGCATTGTGAAGGCCGGCACCGCCACACTCTCGGTCACCGGCCCCGAACAGCGCGAGGGCCTGATGGCCTACCGGATAACGGCCAACGCCAGATCCAACCCCGCTTTCAGCGCCTTCTTCAGAGTGGACGACACCAACGCCGCGCTGCTCGACATGGTCCAGCTCCATACCCTCATGTTCTCCAAGAGCCTCCAGGAGGGCGACTACAGGAACTCCGAGGAGGTCCTGTTCGACCAGGAGGCCGGGACCGCCTTCTACCCCGAAGAGGACGACGAGGACGAGAGGCTCGTGGAGATACCGCCCCACGCGCTCGACGTCCTGAGCTGCCTCTACTACGCCCGCACGCTGCCCCTGGAGGTCGGAGAGGCCTACACGCTCGACTGCCACACCGACAACGACAACTACCCGCTGCAGGTGACGGTTCTTCGCGAAGAGAGGATCAGGGTCCCGGCAGGCACGTTCGACTGCGTCCTCGTCCAGCCCGAGCTCGTAGGGGAGGGCATCTTCGACCAGCAGGGGGAGATCCTCGTATGGATGACCGACGACGAGCGCCACATGCCCGTGCTGATGCGCAGCGCCATCGTCATAGGCGAGATAGCCTGCCTGCTCGAAAGCTACACCGAGGGGACGGTCATCCCGGTCGACAACCCCTTCGGGGATGAATAGCGGGCTGGAGGCCTGGAGGCGCGACTGGTCGTCCCGTCTTTCGGCCAGGGGCTTCGGGGTCGCATTCCTGCGCGAGCTGTCCAACGGTCTCCAGACCGAGGTCACCGACGGATCGAGGTCCTGCCGCGTGAACCTCTACCATTCCGCGCGCAGGGGCTCTTCGGCCGTGTTCTCGGGGGGCGACCGCGACCTGTTCTCGATCCTGTCGTCCGACGAAGGCTCCGTGCCGACGGGAGGATCCGACGAGGCCGGCAAGGGCGACTACTTCGGCCCGCTCACCGCGGCTGCCGTTGCGCTGGAGCCGGCTTCCGCGGCGAGGCTCAGATCGAAGGGCCTCGCCGACTCCAAGCTGCTCGACAGCCGAAGAATCTTCCTGCTCGAGGAGGCCATAGGGGCGGAAACCCGTGCGAGGGCTGTGGCCTCCATCCAGCCTGCGGAGTACAACGCCGCCATGAAGGCGATGCAGGCAGGCAGGAACAGCCTGGACATCCTTGCCGGGCTCCACGCATCCGCCATCGCCGGCATGCTGGAGAACTGCCGGGGGACCTGCCCGACCAGGGTTGTGATAGACAGGTTCTGCGCCCCGTCCAGGGTGGCTCCTCTGCTTCCCCGGGGAGTCGAGTACGAGTTCAGGGTGAGGGGGGAGCAGGAGCCCGCCGTGGCCGCGGCTTCCATCCTGGCCAGGGCGGCCTACCTCCGTGCACTCTCGGTGCTGTCCTCCGAACTCGGTGTGGAAGTGAAGTCGGGGGCCGGCGCCGACATCGATGCGATAGGCGCCGCCGTGGTCGCCCGGCATGGCCCGGAAGCGCTGTTCAGATCGGCGAAAACCCACTTCGCCAACACGGCCCGGATACTCTCCGGACGGGGTATTGACCTGCACAGGTAGACAGCTATATTTCGTTCGCGTGCTGTATGCAGGTTCCTTGCCTTATCATTTCCCAGGAGTGTAGTTCCCAACAAAATGGTTCGAAAGGAGTTATGGACATGAAGCACATTGCTATTCTGACGATCGTCGCGGTTGCGATGCTCGTGGCTGCCTGCGAGAAGCCGGCCCCCGTCGTCGAGGACGTCGTCGACTCCCTGACCACCGTGGTCGACTCCGTTGTCGTCACCGTCGACTCCGCCCTCGTCGAGGTCGACTCCGCCCTCGTCGTCGCCGACTCCCTGGCCGGCGCCGCCGTCGACAGCGCAGCAGCCGCCGTCGAAGAGGCAGTCACCCCCGAGACCACCGAGCCGCCGGTCACCAGGTAGATTCCGTATTCCTTCGAAAGGCGGCGCCTCGGGCGCCGCCTTTTCTATTCCCAGAACTCCCGTATCTCGCGCATCGACCAGGACGCCCGCCTCGGGCGCCCGTCCCGCAGCCAGTGGGCAGGCAGCAGATCCGAATAGGGCGGCGAGAGGAATCTGCCGTCCAGCAGAAGCAGCACGGCCCTGTCCCCGGGCTTCCTCACGAGCCTCCCCGCCGCCTGGATCACCCTCGACATGCCCGGGATGACGGATGCGCACCTGAATCCGTCCCTCCCTGACGCGGAGAAGTCGGCCCTCAGCAGGTCGCTCCTCAGGTCGACCGAGGGCAGGGACGGCCCCACCACCGCCGCGCCCCGCAGATCGGGAGCCCTGAGGTCGACGCCTTCGGAGAAGATCCCGCCGGACACCGTGAGGACGAGCTTCCCGCCCTTCTCCAGCTCAGCCATGAACGAGTCCCGCGACTGCTGGTCCATCCCCGGCCTCTGGACGAGCAGTGCGTCCGAAACCTGCCCGAGCGCCCGGGCGGCGGCATCCATGTAGCCGTAGGAGGGGAAGAACAGCACCCAGGTCCCGGGCATCGTCGCGACCAGCCCGGATATCCTCTTCACCAGCATGGGCATGCTCCTGGCCCTGGCCCTGTAGCGGGTGTCCACGTACCCGTCGACCCAGACCGAGAGGCTGTTCTCCGGGAACGGCCAGGGCAGCGATTCCATCACCGACTCCTCTCCCAGGCCGAGCAGGTCCCTGTGGTGCTCGAGAGGCATGAGCGTGGCGCTGAAGCAGACCGAGGCCCTGGAGGATGCGAACCTCTCGCCGGTGAAGCGGGATGCATCCGTGCAGAACCACTGCACCGTCGTCCCCCCTCCGTCCTTCCTGCAGAGGAGGTGGAAGCCGCCGCCCGCGAGCGCCGACACCTTCGCCATCGCCGACACAGCGAAGAAGACGTCTATCAGTTCGTCGGACGGCGGGATTTCGAGCTTCGCGAACTTCTCGGCCCAGGCCTCGGGACGCAGGCACAGGTCGGTCGCAGGGTCGATCTCGATCTCGCCGCCTCCGGCGAGAGCAGGGTCGGAGCCCAGCCTCTCGAGCGAGCCCCTGAGCCCGCCCAGCAGCCTCCGGAACGACCCGAACCTCTTCGGGAGCGGAAACGCGGCATCCACGAGGGCCGACGATATGCCCGGCGAGTAGTATTCCCTCGCCCGGGACGGCAGGTTGGCCGCCTCGTCCACCAGCAGCACGCTCCTGGCCTCCTCGGGCGGGTCGTCGAAGAACCTCCTTAGTCTCACCGATGGATCGAACGCGTAGTTGTAGTCCCCCACGACGAGGTCGCAGTGCCTGGCCCGCGCGAGCTGCAGCTCGAAGGGGCAGACACCGGCCGCTGCCGCTTCGGCCTTCAGGTCGGCCGGCTCGACCAGCCCCTTCTCCATCAGGCTCTCCAGTATCCCGGAATCCCTGACCCTCGATCCGAAGCTCTCCGCGAAGCCGCACTCCGAAGCCCTGCAGCGGGCATTGCCCGCGGCGCACATCCTCTCCCTCGAATCCATCACCGTGACGGCCAGGTCGAGCCCTGCATCCCTCATGCCCCTGATGGTCTCCAGGCAGATGCGCCTCTGCGTGTTCTTGGACGTGAGGAAGAACACCCTGCACGAAGGCGGTATCGCCGCCGCCAGCGCCCCGGAGAGGATGGCCGCGGTCTTTCCCGTGCCGGTGGGCGCCTCGACGAGAACCCTGCCGGAGTTCGCGGCCGCCTCCTCCGAGAGGAGTTCGAGCCTCTCCTGGCCGGGCCTCCTGTCGCGGTAGGGGAAGACGCCCCCGGAGGCGAGCCGCGCGAGCTGCCGCGAACGCCTGTCCCGCCAGATGGAGAGAAGCCCGGCGGCGGTGCCCAGCATCGCCCTCCACTGCTCCTCCAGGCCCGGTGCCGAGGCGTCGAGCTCGTACTCGACGGGAGGAGGATCGTCCCTGGAGCAGGGGAGCACGACGAGCCTCATGGAGACTCCGCTCCCGGAGGGGGGCCCGCCGGCGAGCGCCCTGGCGTAGAAGTAGAGCTGCATCACGAACGCGGCGGGTATGCCCGAACGGTCCGCAGGAGGGACCTCGCCCGTCGTCTTGACCTCCGTCACGCGCCTTGCGCCGCCTGGAAGGTCTTCGATCATGTCCGCGCGGCCGCTTATCTCGAACCTGTAGCCACCGGACTCGTCGGTGAGCGAGAGGGGGACCTCCAGCGCGGCGCCCCTGACGGATTCCTGGAATGCCCTGTGGGCGCGCGCCTTCGCGGACGGATCGGCGTCGAAAGGGCCCGGGACGAGGCTTTCCGGCAGCAGGACGCGCTCTATCAGGTCCCTGATGCCTGACCTCACGGTCAGGGTCTCCTCGTCGAAGGGGATGAACATGGGTGCCTCCGGTCGCGGGTGCGATCAGCGGGGATCCATCCGGTCCCGATCCACCCGGATTCGCTGATCGGATGGCTTTTGATTTATTGTAGTCTCTTCAGTACGGGTCAAGAAACCGGATCGTGCCGGAGGTCTGCTGGTTTGGAAAAGAAGTCCGTTCTCATCGCGGCCTCGGGCAGGGTGAGCAGGCTGCCGCCCTATCTCTTCGCCGAACTCGACAGGAAGAAGGCAGCCGCGCTCAGGAAAGGCCTGGACATAATCGACTTCGGAATCGGCGACCCCGACCTGCCCACGCCGGACAGGATCGTCCGGGCCGGAGCCGGGGCTCTTTCGGATCCAGCCTTCCACAGGTACCCCAGGAACGAGGGCAGCGCGTTCTTCCTCGATGCAGCAAGGTCCTGGCTCTCGGGCGAGTTCGGGGTGGAGGCCTGCGACGACATGGGAGTAGCCGCCGTGATCGGTACGAAGGAAGGGATCGCCCACGTCCCGATGGCCTTCTGCAACCCGGGCGACGTCATCCTCACGCCGAGCCCCGGATACCCCGTCTACAGGGCCGCGGCCATCCTGGCCGACGCCGTGCCGGTCGACGTCCCGCTCAAGCGGGAGAACTCCTTCCTGCCCGATCTCGAATCGCTCGACCCGTCCGCCCTGAGGAGCGCGAGGATGCTGTACCTCAACTACCCCAACAATCCTACCGGTGCAGTGATGCCTCTCGAGGAGATGAAGAGGGTCGTGGAGTTCGCGAGGCGCGAGGATCTCCTCATCGTAAGCGACAACTCATACAGCCACATCAGGTTCGACGGGCAGAGCCCCGCCTCCTTCCTGCAGGTCGAGGGGGCCCTGCCGCTCTGCCTCGAGTTCCACTCGCTCTCCAAGACCTTCAACATGACAGGGTGGAGGATCGGCTTCGTGGCCGGTGGAGCGAGGCTGGTGAAGGCTTTCATGTCCGCCAAGGAGAACATCGATTCGGGCGTGTTCACGGCCGTGCAGAAGGCCGGCGCCGAAGCCCTGACGTCGTGCAGGGGATGCATCGGCGACATGCTCTCGGTGTACTCCTCCCGGAGGAAGCTCCTCCTCGAAGGCCTGAGGAAGCTTTCCTGGGATGTCTTCGACGGGTCCGGGAGCCTCTATCTGTGGGCGGCCGTCCCGAGGGGCTGGACTTCCATGGACTTCGCGGCCTGGCTCGTCACCGGCGCAGGCATAGTCGTGACGCCGGGCTCCGGGTTCGGGGCGTGGGGGGAGGGCTATGTGAGGTTCTCTCTCACTCTCCCCGAGGAGAGGATCATCAAGGCGCTGGGCAGGCTCGAGCAGCTCGAGCTGCACAGCCTGAGGGGCCGGTCAGCCATCCGGAGGTCGAAGAAGTGCCGGGAATCCTGAGGCTCGAAGGCATCGAGCTCTCGGTCACCCTGGGCATCCTCCCCGAGGAGGCGCTCGCACCGAGGCTCGTGAAGCTCGACATCGAATGCGAAGGCGACTGGAGCCCCGGAGCCCCTCCGCTGGTCGACTACAGGGAGATCTCGGACGCCGTGTCGGGGCTGTCCGGCTTCGAGTACGGGCTCCTCGAGGATCTGGTTTCCGACGTGGCCCACACTCTCGGAAGACTCCGCCCCGGCCTCCGGTGGCGTGTGACGGCCGTCAAGCCGTGCCCCGCGCTCTCGCTCCGGGTCGACAGGGCCGTGTTCACGTGGGGCGGCGGATGACGCAGCCGTTCGCGGTGGCGATCGGCAGCAACCTGGGCGACAGGCGCCGGTTCCTGGCGGACGCGGCGTCGGCCCTCATGCGCGATGAGAGGGTAAGGCTCCCCAGGGCCGCCGGGATCTTCGAATCCTCTCCGGCCGAGGGTGCGGAGGGGGGCAGCTTTCTCAACACCGCCGTCTCCGGGCTGTGGGTGTCGGACGCCCACGCCCTGCTGGATCTCTGCCGGAGCATCGAGATCTCGGCCGGTTCGGAGACGGTGAAGGAAGGCAGGGCGCGCAGGCTGGACATGGACCTGCTCTACCTCGGAGACGAGGTGGTGGTGGACGCCGACCTGATGCTGCCGCACCCCGGGATCGCAGGGAGGCTGTTCGTCCTGGCCCCCCTGTCGGACCTGCTGGGCGACCGGCCCGTTCCGTGTCTGGGCGCATCAGCTCAGGAACTCATGGCGCGCCTCGGGAGTAGCGGAGATATTCTTCGGGTAGAGAAACCTCCATTGCCGGGAGAGATCTGGCCGAATGCCTGACAAGAGATACATCGTGGTCGAGGGTCCGATAGGGGTGGGGAAGACCACGCTCTGCGGCCTTCTCGGAGGGGTCTGGAAAGCCAGGCTCGTGCTCGAGGAGGTAGAGGAGAACCCGTTCCTCCCGATGTTCTACAGGGACAGGCGCTCCTACGCCTTCCAGACCCAGGTGTTCTTCCTCCTGAGCAGGTACCGGCAGCAGCAGAAGCTCGGGCAGCTCGACCTCTTCGCCGGACCCGTGGTGTCCGACTACATGTTCGCGAAGGACAGGATCTTCGCATCCATGAACCTCTCGGAGCACGAGTTCGGGCTGTACGACCGGATCGCCACCATCCTCGAGAAGGACGTCCACACGCCCGATCTGGTCATCTACCTGCAGGCGTCCCTCGACGTCATCCTCACGCGCATCACCAGGCGCGGGAGACCCTACGAGAAGGACATGAGGAGGTCATACCTGGAGGCTCTGGTGAACGCGTACAACAGCTACTTCTTCCGCACCAGGGATCTCCCCGTGCTCATCGTGAACACGGACGGCCTGGACTTCAGGTCCCGCGCCGGGCATCTCGAGATGCTCGTGAAGGCGGTAGAGGAGCACAGGGGCGGGATACAGACCTTCGTCGCAAGGACCGGGCGCGGATCATGAGGATCATCCGCAGGGCCGCGGACATGGCGGAGGCGTCGCGGGCATTCCGCGCCGCCGGCGAGGAGGTGGCCCTCGTACCTACGATGGGGGCCCTGCACGACGGCCACCTGAGCCTCGTCGCGCTCGCTTCGCGCGGAGGTCGCAGGGTGGTGGTGTCGGTGTTCGTGAATCCGACCCAGTTCGGGCCTGGCGAGGACTTCGAGAGGTATCCCCGCGATCCCGCCGGCGACGCAGCCCTTCTCGAAAAGGCCGGTGCCGACGTGCTCTTCATGCCGGATGCCGGCGATGTCTATCCGGAAGGCTTCGCATCGTGGGTGCAGCTCCCCTCGATGGAGAACGTGCTCTGCGGCCGGTACCGCCCGGGCCACTTCAGGGGGGTGGCGACGGTCTGCTGCATCCTGTTCGGGATGGTGGAGCCCGATGCCGCCGTATTCGGAAGGAAGGACGCGCAGCAGCTGGCCATCATCAGGAGGATGGTGTCCGATCTGAGGCTGGGCGTGGGTATCGTCGAGGCACCCATCGTCAGGGAGGCCGACGGGCTCGCCATGAGTTCCAGGAACGCCTATCTGACCCCCCCGCAGAGGGCCGAAGCCCCCCGGATCTACGGGGGATTGCGCGCAGCAGCGGCTCTGGCGGCCCGCGGACGGCCCGGCTCGTCCGAACTCGCCGCCGCCTTCCGGGCTGGCTTCGAGGATTCGGGCGAACTCGCCGTCCAGTACGTCGAGCTCGTGGATCCATCGACCCTGGAGACCATGGACGTCCTCGACAGGGACGGCCTGCTGGCGGTGGCGGTCCTCGCGGGCCGGACCCGTCTGATCGACAATCTGATGCTCCGCCCCGGCGCCGGGGCGGTGGAGGTATGACTTGCTCAGGTGCTTCCTCGGAGCCAAGCTCCACAGGGTGGTGGTGACGGACGCCTGCACCGACTATGTGGGCTCCATCGAGATCGACGCTGCTCTCCTCGAACTGTCGGGCATAGCGCCGGGAGAGAGGGTCCAGGTGGCCGATCTCGCCAACGGGCAGCGGTTCGAGACTTATGTCATCGAAGGGGCCAGGGACAGCGGAACCGTCAGCATCAACGGAGCCGCGGCCCTGCTCGTGAAACCCGGCGACAGGGTCATCGTGATGCAGTACGTCTGGGTCCAGACGGGCGAGGAGCCTCCGGTGCCCCGGATAGTCATGGCCGACGACCGGAACCTCGATCCGAGGCTGCTGGGTTGACCGCGGCAGTCATCCTGGCCGCCGGAGCGGGGAAGCGGATGCATTCGGACCTGCCGAAGGTGATGCATCCCGTCCTGGGCAGGCCGATGGTGCTCCGTGTGGCCGACATGGCCTCCTCGTGCGGCTTCGACCGGATCGTCGCAGTCGTGGGCCACGGCCGCGAGAGGCTCATACCTCTCCTCGAGGCCTGCGGGATCGGCTGGGTCGTGCAGGAGAGGCAGCTGGGCACAGCCCATGCCGTCTCGTGTGCGACGGGGAGCGTAGTCGCCGACGAGTACGCCATCCTTCTGGGCGATGTGCCTCTGCTCAGGGCGGAGACTGTCGTCTCTCTCATGGAGGCGCGGCGCTCGGCCGGGGCATCCATGGCCGTTCTCACCGCAGAAGCCCCGGATCCCGCAGGATACGGGCGGATCGTCAGGAAGTCGGGCAACCTGGTCGACAGGATAGTCGAGGAGCGCGACGCGGATGAGCGTACCCGCCAGATACGGGAGATTAACACCGGCGTGATGGCCTTCGAGGGGCGGGCGCTGGCTGGCTTCATCGGACGGATCGGCAACGACAACGCCCAGGGCGAGTTCTACCTCACGGACGCAGCCGCCCTGGCTTCGGCGGGCGGCCTGGGATGCGCGGCCTGTCTGGCCCGCGACTGGGAGGAGGTCGCCGGAGTGAACGACCCGTTCCAGCTCGCCGAGGCATCCCGTGCGCTCTCCAGGCGGAACGTCGAGCGTCTGACGGCCGCGGGCGTACGCTTCACCGACCCCTCGGGCGTCTGGGTGGAGGACGGCGTGACGGCTTCAGGCGCCTCGGAGATAGGCAGGTTCGCCAGGCTTTCCGGGGCTACCTCGCTCGGAGAGGGCTCGGTGGTGGGAGACGGATCGATCCTCGAGGACGCGACCGTCCCGTCCGGGGCCGTCCTGCCCCCCTACACCGTCATCCTGCGGGGAGGCGGGGTTGGATAGGATGTGGGCGCCGTGGCGCAGGGCATACGTGTCCGGAGAGGCTCCGGAGCAGGGCTGCCTGTTCTGCAGGCTGGCCTCGGCCACGGATGACGGGGCGAACCTGGTGCTGGCACGCGGGAGGCTCGCCTTCGCCGTGCTGAACCGTTATCCCTACACCAACGGTCACCTGATGGTGGTGCCGGTGCGCCATGTCGCTCTGTTCTCCGAGCTGGAGCCTGCGGAGGGTGCGGCCCTCATGGCCGGCGTCGCGGCCGCCGAGAGGGCCTTTGCGGAGGCGATGAGCTGCGGAGGCGTCAACGGCGGATGGAACGTCGGGAGATGCGCCGGTGCCGGCGTGGAGGGGCACCTGCACCTGCACGTCCTCCCCAGGTGGCCGGGAGACGTCAACTTCATGCCCGCGGTCGCCGAAGTGAAGGTCGTTTCTGAATCGCTGGACAGCTCGTACCGGAGGCTGCTGCCGTATTTCGAAGGGGTCTTCTGAATGGGTCTCCAGACGCATGGACTGGTCTGGAGGCTTCTTGCGACCCTGCTGGCCCTGGGTCTCGCGGGGATCTCGATCTGGGGCAGGATACCCGAACCCGCCCCGGATCAGGCGGCTGCCGATTCGTTCCCTCCTCCGCCCGGCACCGTGAGCCTCAGGATACTCAACGGGTCCGGGATGGCGGGTCTGGCGAGGACCGTGCAGAGGTACTTCCTCGGGTATGCAGGAGAGACCGTCTTCGTCATGCCCTTCGAACCGTCGGATGCCGACAGGGACGACTACGCGACTACGATAGTCGTGTCCCACGTCCCGGGTCCGGAGGCCGCACGGGCGGCTTCGGCCATGCTCGGGCTGGGTGACAGCTCGATAGTCTGGAGCGTCGAGAGCGATCCGCCGACCGATCTGACCGTCTATCTCGGAAGGGATGTCGCGGCCAGGCGGGACGAGTTCATACCGGTAGAACAATAGAACCCGGAGGGATGATTTGGCCGAGGACATCATAGCCCCGATCGTCGCGGCGATACACGAGAGGCGGGGTTTCGGGGTCAGGGCGATCGACATGAGCGGCTTCCCCCTGACCATGGACATGTTCCTGATAGCGTCAGCGTCCAGCTCCACACAGGCCCGCGCGGTCGCTGACAGGGTCGAGGATGTTGCAAGATCCCTCGGAGTGAGGCTCCACCACAAGGAGGGGTACGAGGAGGGAGACTGGATCCTTCTCGACTTCGGCACCCTGGTGGTGCATGTCTTCCAGCCGCAGACGAGGGAGTACTACAACCTGGAGATGCTCTGGAGCGATGCGGACTTCGAGGACATCCCGGACTCGCCGGACGGGGCGTCGGATGAGGCCTGAGGAGGCCAGGAGAATCGCCTCCGACCGGCTCTCGGCCGTCCTCGCCGCGCGCTTCGGGATCGAACGCGAAGTCGTGCTCGCCGAACCGAGGGAGGAGTCCTTCGGCGACATCTCCACGCGGGCGGCCCTGGAAGCCGCCGGCAGGGCCGGGGTGAAGCCGGCTGAAATCGCCCGGGTCCTGGCCTCGGAGGCTTCGCTGCCATCCGGGGTGTTCTCCTCGATCACCACGGAGGGCCCGGGATACGTCAACCTGACCTTTTCGATGCGCTATCTCTGCGAGATCACGTGCGCCCTGTCGAGGGAGGGGCTCCTTCCGCAGATCAGGGGCTCTGGTAGCGGCCGCAGGGCCCTCGTGGAGTATGTCAGCTCCAACCCCACCGGACCCCTGAACGTGGGGCACTGCAGGCAGGCGGTCCTCGGCGAGGCCGTCGCCGGGCTCCTCGAGGCGGCGGGATGGACGGTCGAGAGGGAGTACTACTTCAACGACGCGGGCAGGCAGAGCCTCCTGCTCGGCGAATCCCTGGCCTCCCGGTATGCCGGCCTCGGAGGCATCGAGGTGCCCGTCCCGGAGGGCGGCTACCAGGGTGAATACCTCCTCCTCTGGGCGGGGGATCTGATGGAGGAGCGCGGCGGGGGGCTCACATGGGCCTCCGACAGCGCCGTCTTCGTCGACTACGCCAGGGAGCGGGCCATGGCCATGATAAAGGACGACCTGGCAGTCCTCGGCGTGGAGTTCGACCGGTACTTCAGCGAGTCGAGCCTGATCCCGGACAGGGTGGAGGCCGCCCTGGAGATGCTGGCCGCGGTGGAGACCGAGGCGGGTCCCCTCCTGTACGAGGAGCCCGCCGGTTCCGGGAAGCGCTGGGCCAGGCTGACCGCCCTGGGCAGGCCCGAGGACAGGGTTCTGGTGCGCGAAAACGGGATGTTCACCTACAGGATGCCCGACATAGCATACCACCTGGACAAGTTCGGGCGCGGATACGACCTTATGGTCGACATCTTCGGAGCCGACCACCTGGACACCAGCCGTGACGTGACGGCCCTGCTCTCGGCCATCCTGGGAGGAGACGAGGTCTCCCGCAGGCTGAAGGTGATCCTGCACCAGTTCGTGACTCTCGTGCGCGACGGCAGGAAGGTGAAGATGTCCACCAGGGCCGCCAACTACGTCACCCTGCGCGACCTTGTGGAGGAGGCCGGCTCCGCCGACGTCACGAGATACCTGTTCCTGACCCGGAAGGCCGAGTCCCACATGGACTTCGACCTGGAGCTGGCCAGGCGCCAGTCCGACGACAACCCCGTCTACTATGTGCAGTACGCGTGCGCCAGGATTTCCGGGATCCTCCGGAATGCGGAACCCTCCGGCCTCGTGCCGGAGACCGACGCATCCCGCGCCGAGGAGCTCCTGACCGGCGCCGACGAGAGGAGGCTGATGCGCCTGCTCGAGGCCGTCCCGGTACGGACGGCCGCGGCGGCATCGGCACTCGAACCCCACAGGCTCACCGAGCTCCTGCACGAGCTGGCCGTGTCCTTCCACGGCTTCTACCAGAGGGTCCGCGTGGTGGACCCCTCCGAGCCCGCCCTGTCGGGGGCCAGGCTCATGCTCTGCTCGGCCTGCCGCAACACGATGAGGGACCTCCTGGGCGTGCTGGGTGTAGCCGCGCCCGAGAGGATGTGACCTCCGGGATCGGAGAGAGATGGCCGTACTCGTGGTAGGTTCGATAGCGCTGGACACCCTCACGACTCCCTCGGGCAAGGCCGAGGAGACCCTCGGGGGGTCGGCGGTCTATTTCTCGCTGGGTGCCAGGCCCTTCGACTCCGTGAGGGTCGTCGGCGTCGTCGGCCCGGACTTCCCGGTGCTCGAGAAGCGCTTCCTGGAGGAGAAGGGCATCGATCTCGGCGGGCTGCAGACGGGCCAGGGCCCCACCTTCCGCTGGGAGGGGGTGTACGGCCCCGACCTCGGAGATGCCAGGACGATAAGGACCGAGCTCGGTGTGTTCGCGGGCTTCGCGCCCAGGCTGCCCGAGCACTACAGGAGCACGCCCTGCCTGTTCCTCGCGAACATCGACCCGGTGCTGCAGCTCGACGTGCTGGGTCAGGTCGAGAACCCGCGCTGGATAGCGGTCGACACCATGAACCTCTGGATCGACAGGCAGCGGGACGCCGTTCTCGAGGTGTTCCGCAAGGTCCAGATGGTCTTCGTGAACGCCTCCGAGGCGATGCAGGTCTCCGGCGAGACGAACATCTTCAGGGCGGGAGCGTGGATACTCGAACACGGCCCGGAGTATGTCATCATCAAGAGGGGCGCGGCGGGCGTCCTCGCGCTCGGGGGGCCCGTCCCGTTCAACCTGCCCGCGGTTCCCGTCGAGAACGTGATCGATCCCACGGGAGCAGGCGATTCGTTCGCCGCGGGCATGCTCGGATTCCTGTCCGGCTCGGGCAGGGGGCTCGATTTCGACAGCATGAGGATGGGGCTGGCCTACGGCTCGGTCATAGCCAGTTTCGCCGTATCCGGCTTCGGGACCGCGATGATGAGGGATCTGACCAGGGAGGCCATAGAGGAGCGCATGCGCTTCTACCTCTCCTCGAACCAGATCATGGGTCTTTCCTGATGGCCGGCGCCGACTACGCCAGGGCCGGAGTCGACATAGACGAGGGCGAGAAGGCCGTATCCCTGATGAAGCAGGCCGTCAGGGAGACCTTCACTCCCCGCGTCCTCTCGGACCTCGGGAGCTTCGGGGGCCTCTTCCGGGCCGACTTCCCCGGCATGAGGAGGCCCGTCCTGGTCGCCAGCACCGACGGTGTAGGCACGAAACTGAAGATAGCCGCGGCTGTCGGGGACTACTCGACGGTGGGCCGCGACCTCGTCAACCACTGCGTCAACGACATCCTCGCCCAGGGGGCGGAACCGCTGTTCTTCCTCGACTACATCGCGTGCGGCAGACTCGATTCGTCGGTCGCCGCCGGGATCGTCACGGGCATGGCCTCGGCCTGCAGGGAGAACGGATGCGCCCTTCTCGGCGGCGAGACGGCCGAAATGCCCGGCTTCTACTCGCCGGGCGACTATGACGTCGCCGGGACGATTGTCGGCGTGGTCGACGAGGAGCACATGGTGACCTCATCCGGGGTCCGCCCGGGCATGGCCCTGATCGGCCTGCCCTCGACCGGGCTCCACACGAACGGGTACTCCCTGGCCAGGATGGTCCTCTTCGAGATCGCCGGCCTCGCGCCCGGCGACTCCCCCCCGGAACTGGGCGGGCAGACCCTGGCCCAGGCTCTCCTGGCGGTTCACAGGAGCTATCTGAAGGCCGTCGCGCCCCTCGTGCGGAAGGGCCTCGCGGCCGGGATCTGCCATGTCACGGGGGGCGGGATCCCCGGGAACCTTCGAAGGATCCTGCCGCAGGGCTGCGGCGCCGTCATCGAGGAGAACTGGCATGTCCCCCCGGTGTTCGGCCTCATCCGCAGGCTGGGCAACGTGGCCCGGGAAGACATGCGCAGGGCCTTCAACATGGGGGTCGGCCTCATCGTGGCCGTTCCGGCCGAGAGAGCCGCCGAGGCGGAGTCGATGCTTGCGGGAGCTGGCGAACAACCCTTCAGGGCAGGCTGCACCGACGGTTCCGGTGCGATCCGGTTCGCGGGCGGAAGGGAGGCGGGGCTGTGAGGAAGGGGAACGGGCTCGTCGAGAGCCTTGTCGAGCGTGGAACGGGAGGCGGCAGGATCCTCCTCGCCGTCCTCGACGGGCTCGGTGACGTTTCGGCGCCCGGCTGCGGCACACCGCTCGGGGAGGCCTCCAAGCCCAACCTCGACCGCCTGGCCTCTGGAGGAGCTCTCGGACAGCACGTCCCGGTCGCGCACGGGATCACCCCGGGCTCCGGGCCGGCCCACCTCGCGCTCTTCGGATACGACCCGGTCGAGTACTTCGTAGGGCGGGGCATCCTCTCCGCCCTGGGCATCGGCTTCGAGGTCCAGCCCGGTGACCTGGCGGTGAGGGCCAACTTCTGCACCCTGGACATCTCCGGGGCCGTGGCCGACCGGAGGGCCGGCAGGATCGACACCGCCACGAACGCCGCGCTCTCGGCGAAGCTCGACGGCATGGATATCGAGGATGTGAGGGTTTTCGTAAGACCCGAGAAGGAGCACAGGGCCTGCGTGGTCTTCAGGGGCCCCGGACTCTCCGGGGACGTGGCAGAGACCGATCCCGGCCATGTCGGGATGCCGCCTGTCCGGCCCGTTCCGCTCGCCGCAGGGGCGGAGAAGGCCTCGCGCATCATCGGCGAGTTCCTTCGCAGAGCCCATGGGATCCTGGCCGGCGAATCCCCTGCCAACGGGATGCTCCTGCGCGGATATGCCGGCTACAGCCCATATCCGTCGATGGAGGAGCGATTCGGGGTCAGGGCTTCCGCCGTGGCGCTGTATCCGATGTACAGGGGGGTGGCGTCGCTCGTGGGCATGGGGGTGATGCAGTGCTCCACCAGGGACGACCAGATCAGGGCCGCCGGAGATGCAGTATCGGCCGGGTCGGACTTCGTCTTCCTGCACCACAAGCCGACCGACAGCGCCGGCGAGGACGGCAGTTTCGAGGCCAAGAAGGCCGCCGTGGAGGCGTTCGACTCCATGCTGCCCGGGCTCCTGGCCTGCGGTTTCGACGTCGTATGCGTCACCGGCGACCACAGCACCCCCTGTCCGATGAAGCAGCACAGCTGGCATCCGGTGCCCGTGCTCCTGCACGGGGGACCCCAGAGATGCGGGTGGAGCAGCACCTTCGACGAGAGGGAGGCCGCCCGGGGCGCCCTGGGCACGATTCCCGCCGTCGACCTGATGGCCATCCTGCTGGCCTCCGCAGGCCGGCTCGCGAAATACGGGGCCTAGACGTGGGACCCTTCTCGAGAAGCGACCTCGAAAGGCTCAAGGCCCGGAGGAGGGCCGTCATCCTGGCACACAGCTACACTCCGCCGGAGATCCAGGACATTGCCGACCTCGTGGGCGATTCGCTGGAGCTGAGCCGTGCGGCGGCCTCCCTGGACTGCGATGCCGTGGTGCTGTGCGGGGTGCGTTTCATGGCCGAGACCGCCGCGGTGCTCGCGCCGGGGAAGGCAGTGCTGAACCCGGCGCCCGGAGCCGGATGCCCGCTCGCCGACAGCATGGACGCCTCGTCCCTCCTGCGCCTCCAGGAGCAGCATCCCGGTGACGCCACCGTCGTCTACGTCAACTCGTCGCTCGAGGCCAAGGCCGCGAGCTGGGCCTGCTGCACCTCGGCCAACGCCTGCGCCGTGGTCTCGGCCGCCCCGACCCGTGATGTGGTGTTCGGGCCCGACCGCAACCTCGGCGCATTCGTCGCGCGCAGCACCGGCAGGACGCTGTGGGTGTTCGACGGGAGCTGCCCGCCCCACGACAGGGCCGACATCGCCGACATGGAGCGCATGAGGCGGGCCTGGCCCGACGCCAGGCTGCTGGTCCACCCGGAGACTCCTCCCGCGGCCTGGGACCTGGCCGACGCCGTCCTGGGCACCGGGGCAATGATCGCCTATGTGAAGGAATCCGACGCAGGGAGGTTCCTGATCGGGACCGAGGCGGGGATGGTCCACAGGCTTAGCGTGCTGTTCCCCGGCCGGGAGTTCTCGGCCGTCGGGCGGATCGGCTGTCCGAACATGAAGAAGACATCCCCGGAGGCGGTTTTCTCCTGCCTCGAGGACATGGAGCCCCGGGTGCGCATCGACCGTTCGCTCGCCGACGCGGCGAGAGCCGCCATCGAGAGGATGACGGCCATTGGGTAGCGGCGCCCCGCTGGCCGGGATCACCGTCGACTGGAAGGACGTCGAGCCCGACTGCACGAAGGCCTGGGGCCGCTGGAGGCATTCCCTGAACTCGACCTATGCCAGGCTGGCCTCCTCGGCCGGCATGTGCCCGGTCGCCGTCCTGCCGTGCGGCCGCTCCGGGATCGCCTCCCTGCTCTCCTCCATCGACATCCTCGTCATGACCGGCGGGAACGATCCGGATCCCGCCCTCTACGGGATGTCCCCGGAGGGCTGCGGGAGGATAGACTACGAGAGGCCGAGGTGGGAGATCCCGCTCTACCGTGCCGCCAGGGCAGCCGGCGTCCCCATCCTGGGGATCTGCCTGGGGATGCAGACCATGGCCATCGCGGAGGGCGCGCCCCTGATACGGGACATCTCGACGGCCGCGGAAGGGCGCTGCATGGTCGGGCACCACGGTACCGCAGCCGAGCCTGCGCATCACCGCATCACCACCTCGGGGGGGCTCGCAGGCTCCCTGTTCGGTCCGTCCGCCGCGGTCTCGAGCTTCCACCATCAGGCCGTCGCGTCGGCGCCGGACGGTTTCAGCGTCACCGCGAGGGCTGACGACGGGATCATAGAGTCCATCGAGAGCGATGACGGTCTGGCGGTAGGCGTCCAGTGGCACCCTGAGCGCGACGGCACCGGGCGGACCCTGCTCTCCGCGCTCCTGGGAAGGGCCGGGGGCCGGTGATGGTGTTCCGTACCGTGCCGAGATTCGTCGAGAGGATCTGGGGAGGCCTGTCGAATCCCGGAGGCATGCCCTTCGGGGAGATCTGGTGGGCCTGGGACGACCAGGCCGGATCGAGCGCGCTCGAAGCCCCGGGGGGCGACGGCCCCTCCTGCCTGCACGATATCGCACCGCGCGGCGGGAGGTTCCCGATCGTGGCCAAGACGCTGCATCCCGCCGAGATGCTCTCCCTGCAGGTGCATCCCGGCCTGTCGGGCTCCGGGCCGCGCAAGGCCGAATCGTGGATCTTCCTCTCGGCAGTGCCTGGGGCGTCTGTCGTGCTGGGCCTCCTTCCGGGCACGACCTCCGGGCGCCTTGCCGAGGCCGTGGAGGCGGGCGTGCCGGAGCCCCTCCTTCGGAGAGTGCCGGTGCATCCCGGCGACATCCTGCACGTCAGGCCCGGAATCGTGCACAGCCTCTGCGGAGGCGTGCATTTGATCGAATTCCAGGAGAACTGCGACATCACGTACCGTATCTGGGACTGGGGCAGGCCGGGACCCGGAGGTGTCCCGAGGGAGATCCACATCGCCCGGGCTCTCGAATCGACCGACTTCTCCCCGGAAGCCGCGGAGGATCAGTCCGGCGGATCATGCCAGGGATTCGGCTACCGGATCCGCGCAGTCTCGGGATCTTCATCTCTTCCTCCGCACTCCGTGCTGTTCGTCCCGGGACGGGATGACGACGTCCCTGCAGGGATCTGCTTCGTGTCCGACGGTGCGGGAGGGGCTGCGGAAGCCGGAGATGGCGGCTGGATTGCGGAGCCGGAAGTGGAGGCGGGATGATGGCGCCCGGTGCGGATGCGGTCCATGCCGTGATAATGGCGGGAGGGCGGGGCACCAGGTTCTGGCCTGTTTCCCGGAAGGACCTGCCCAAGCAGTTCATCGACCTGCTGGGACAGGGGAGCCTCCTCTCGATGACGGTCGGAAGGATTCTCCCGCTCGTGCCGCTGGAGCGTATCATGGTGGTCACCGGCGAGGGCTTCGGGGATCTCGTCATGGAACAGGTCCCTGGGCTGCCCGGGGAGAACCTCCTGCTGGAGCCCGAAGGCCGCAACACCGCTGCCTGCATAGGGTGGGCGGCCCGGGAGATCTCGCGCCGATCCGGCCCGGATGCCCTCATGTCGGTGCTCCCGTCCGATCATGTCATCCCCGATCCCGGAGGATTCACGGAATCCATCGAGGCCGCCATGCGCCCGGCCGGCGACGGATGGCTCGTCACCATAGGCATCCGCCCCGACAGGCCCGCGACGGGCTACGGTTACCTCGAGTCGGGCGGAGATGTCGGTGGATTCCACCGTGTCCTGCACTTCACCGAGAAACCGTCGCGCGGGAGGGCCGAAGCCTTCGTCGCCAGCGGCAGGCACTTCTGGAACGCGGGCATGTTCGTCTGGAAGGCCGGCAGGATACTCGAGGAGATCGGGCTGCGCATGCCCGGCCTGGCTGCCGGCCTGGCCGCGCTCGAGCCCGGTGTCAGGCCCTCCCCGGGCGCCTACGGGGCCCTGCCCTCGGCCTCGATCGACGTCGGAGTGATGGAGAAGGCCGAGAGGGTGGCGATGATACCGGCCTCCTTCCGCTGGGACGACGTGGGCGACTGGCCTGCGGCCAGGAGGGTGGGCGCCTCGAGGGGGGAGCTGCTGTCGGTCGGCGGGGGCGATTGCACCGTCTGGGCTCCAGGGAGGCTCGTGGTCGTGATGGGCCTGAGCGGGATCTCCGTCGTGGAGTCCGACGGGGTGCTCCTCGTCATGGCGGATTCGAGCGCACAGTCGCTGAAGGAAGTGGTGTCACGCCTGGAACGGGAGAGGCCCGACCTGGTCTAGACCCCTATCTGATCTCCACCCTCGAGCCGTTCGTCAGCCACTCGTAGGCCCAGACCGCGGTGGGAGCCCCCAGCCTGATGCAGCCATGTGAGAGCGGCTCGCCGAGGCGCCTCAGCGCACTCGGCCCCGGCGCCTGGTGGAACCCTATCTCGCCCGAGGAGACTATGCATATCCAGTACGGCATCCTGACGTGATACCGGCTGGACATCGGCGCCCTGTGCCTGTACAGGACCTCGAACTCGCCGCGCGGCGTGGGATGACCCGGACGCCCCGTGGATACGAGTGCCAGGTTGGCCTCGTGGCCGTCCTGGGTGAACAGCACGACCTGCCTGTCGAGGATGACGGTCGCAGCCCTTGAAGGCTCGGATATCCCGCCTGCGGACGGCAGATCCGCACCCGCTGAAGCCAGCAGAAGGCTCAGGATCATCTTCAGAAGACAGGTGCCAGTCCCCATTTCCCTCCCCGTGGGCGCTTTCACTATGAAATGCCCGCTGCTGCGTCAAGTGCCGGCACATGTTGACTTGGACCAGGGATATGGTAAAATTTGACGATACTTTTCCCCATGTAAGCTGCAGGTCAACACGAATGGAGGCCCCTGTGTCGCTGAGTATCAGGTCATTGTCCGCCGCCGCCGCACTCGCAGTCATGGCGTTCGCGGCATGCTCGACCCCCGCCGTCACCGGCGTGAAGGTCCACATCCAGAACGGCGAGTATCTCGATGCCATCCATCTCGCTGACAGCGTGATAGCCGCCGGCGAGTCGCAGAACGCCGAACTGTGGATGTGGCGCGGCAAGGCCCAGGGCAACATCCGCGACTGGACAGGCGCTTCCGAATCCTTCCAGCACGTCTCCCAGCTCGATCCCGCGATGGCTCCCCAGCTCGAGGAGTACTGGTTCGTGTTCTACAACGCGGCCGCCCTCTCTCTCGACAGCGGTGACGTCGCCTCCGCGAGGAGCTACCTCGAGACCGGCAGGGAAGTGGTCCCCGCCAGGCCCGAGTTCGACCAGATGCTGGGTGACCTGGCCGTGCAGGAGAGCGACTACGAGACGGCCCTCGACCACTTCAGGGCTTCGGCCGACATCAGCAGGGAGTACGTCGCGGAACTGGCAGGAATGCTCGAGTCCGCCCCCGCCGACCAGAAGCCTGCGATAGAGGAGGTTCTCGCCAATGCCGAGAGCACGTTCCTCCTGTCGCTCTACAACGCCGGCATGATCCAAAAGGTGCTCGCAGGCATGTCCGACACCGAAGAGGCCTCGGCGGCCCACCTCGACGGGGCGGTCGAAGTGCTCCAGGAGGCTGTCGGGATCGATCCGACCAACGCCGATGTCCTCAACCTGCTCGCGCAGGTCTACCTGCTCCGCGGATCGTATGACGAGGCCATGTCCGTGTTCGACGACGCCCTCGCCGGTGTCGACGCCGGGCTGGCCGAGGGCTGGCTCTCCCCCGAGGACGCCCAGGCGATCCGCGGTGAGATCATGCTCACCCGCGGTGCAGCCCTTCTCGAGATGGAGAGGTATGACGAGGCCGTCACCGAGCTCGAGGCGGCGCGCGACGTCAACGGTCCCAGCTATGTCCTCCTCGGGAACCTCGCCCAGGCCTACCTCATGCAGGAGGAGTACGACTCCGCCATGACCGTGCTCGACGAGGCGGCCGGCCTCCCCGACCTCACCGACGAGGAGAGGGCCAACACTCTCTACATGAAGTTCGCGGCGCTGAACCAGCTCGAGAGGGACGAAGAGGCCGCCTCCGCCCTCGAGGCAGCTCTCGAGATCAATCCCGACAACGCCGACTGGTGGGAGTACCTCGCCAGCACCTACAGCCGTCTGAACCGCAGGAGTGATGCCATAGAGGCCATGGAGCACGCTCAGCAGCTCCGCGGCGAATAGCCCCGGGATCGATGGTGCAAGGGGGGCGGGCCCGGCCCGCCCCCTTCTCCATGTCAGCCGCTGGCCCCGGCCCCGGCGCAGCCGCAAGACTCCTGGGAACCGCTCCGGCAGCCGCCCGCGGGCACGCCGGTGAACGGAGCTAGACCATCGCGTCCAGGCGGACGAGGATCTGGTTCTTCTCCACTCTGTCGCCCTTGATGACGAGAACCTGCGCCACGCGCCCCTCGATGGCGGAACAGACCTCGTTGTGCATCTTCATGGCGTCCAGCAGGAGGAGCACCTGTCCGGCGGAGACCCTGTCCCCCTCCCTGACGCGCACATCCACGACCGTGCCCGGGATGAATGCCTTGAGGTCGCGGGCATCAGGCAGCCCCTGATAGGGCCGAAGGCTGTTCCTGGGGATCTCGGTCTCGTACATGGCCGAATCTATGCAGAGGCTCTCAGGATCCATATCTGCTCCCCTCGGGCGGGCGGCTACAGCGGGATGTTGCCGTGCCGCCTCGGCATCCTGCCGGAATCCGGCACCCTCGCCGTTTCGAGGATGCGGACCAGGGCCTCCCTGGTCTGCTCCGGGATCAGGATGGTGTCGACGTAGCCCTTGCTTGCAGCCACGTAGGGATTGGCGAACTTCTCCTCGTACTCGGCCACCTTCTCGCGCCTGGTGGCATCCGGGTCGCTGCTCTCCTCGATCTCCCTGCGGAAGATGATGTTGGCTGCGCCTTCAGGGCCCATGACCGCTATCTCGGCGGTGGGCCAGGCCACCACGAAGCTGGCGCCCAGGTGCCTGCTGCACATCGCTATGTAGGCACCGCCGTAAGCCTTGCGCATTATCACCGTCAGCTTGGGAACGGTGGCCTCGCTGTAGGCGTAGAGGATCTTCGCGCCGTGCCTGATCACGCCCATGTGCTCCTGGTTGACGCCCGGCAGGTATCCCGGCGTGTCGACCAGCGTGATGAGCGGGATCCGGAATGCGTCGCAGAACCTGATGAAGCGCGCAGCCTTGTCTGATGCGTCCACGTCGAGCACGCCCGCGAGGACTCGAGGCTGGTTGGCCACGATCCCGACGGTCCTGCCCTCGAGCCTCGCGAAGCCGGTGAAGATGTTCCGCGCGAAGTGCTCGTGGACCTCGAGGAATTCGGAGGAATCGACTATCCCTCTGACGACGTCCCTGACGCAGTAGGCCTTGCGCCTGTCCTCGGGGATGACATCCCTTGTGAGCGCTGTCTTCGGGGGCTTCGGAGCGGTCCTGGGAGGATCCTCCCTCGAACTCGAGGGGAGGTAGGACAGGAGGTTCCTCACCTGCTCGAAGGCGTCCTCCTCTTTGTCAGCGAAGAAATGGGCGTTGCCGGTGATGGCGGAGTGCGTGCGGGCCCCGCCGAGTTCCTCGGGGGAGATCTCCTCGCCCAGGACGGTCTTTATCACCTGGGGGCCGGTGATGAACATGTTGGATATGCGGTCGACGACGAAGACGAAGTCCGTGAGGGCGGGGGAGTAGACCGCCCCGCCGGCGCACGGGCCGAGGATGACCGATATCTGCGGCACCACGCCGCTGAGCAGCGTGTTCCTGTAGAAGATCTCACCGTATCCGCAGAGCGAGTCCACACCCTCCTGGATCCGTGCACCCCCCGAGTCGTTGATGCCGATGAGGGGGATCAGCATGTCCCTGGAGGCGTCCATCACCTTGGTGATCTTGGAGGCGTGAGCCCTGCCGAGCGAGCCGCCCGCCACGGAGAAGTCCTGGGCGAACACCGCCACGGGCCTGTGGTCGACCCTGCCGATGCCCGTCACCACTCCGTCACCGGCCAGCATCTTGGAGTGCATCCCGAAGTCCGACGCGGAATGCTCGACGAAGAGGTCGGTCTCGAGGAACGTCCCGGGGTCGAGCAGGACGTCGAGCCTTTCCCTGACGGTGAGCTTGCCCTTCCTGCGCTGGCTCTCGAGGGCTTCGCGGCCACCCCCGAGGATGAGTCTTGACGCCTTGGCCAGAAACTCGTTGATCCTGCTCATTATCGACATCTGAGACCCCACTTCCGGACCGGAGACCGGCCTGCGGGGGCCGGTTCGTGAACATGGAAACTGCCCGGGCGGGGCCTTCCTGTCAAGAACCGCCCCCCGCGGTCAGGATGGAACCCCATCCGAGCCTGGATACGCCGGATGGCGGCAGGTAGACACCGATGGATGCCGCCCTCGAGTATTCAGCCACGGACGCCTCGACAAACCCCGACTCCCAGAGGGCAGAAGCCAGCTCCAGCGCTGCATCCCCCGATTGCGGCGCCATCGCGGCCGCCCTCTCGAACAGCCTCACCGCCTCGTCAGACCTCCCGGCAATCAGGCGGACCCTTCCCGCCGAGAGGAGCGTGAACGGGTCGGTGGAGAGCCCGACGGCCGAGTCCGCCAGCACGATCCCCTCGTCCACCAGCCCCGTCGATGCCAGTACCATGGCCCGGACCGAGAGCGACCAGGGTCGTCCGGGATCCTCGGGGCCAGGCGAGCGGGCCTCCATGACGGCCGTCGCGGCGTCGCCGGAGGCGAATGCGGCTGAAGCCCGCACCGCGCTGGCCTCGGCCGGAGTGGCAGTCCCCTCCCGGTAAGCCCTCCAGGCGTGCTCGGGCACCCATGGAGGCGGGGGGGCGGTCAGCCCGGACGGTGCGGCACCACCATGGACGAGAATGGAACTGGCCAGCACTCCGTCTCCCGATTCCTCGGCGGCTGCTGCGGCATCGGCCACACGGCCCTCCGAGGCTGCGACCCAGATGCCGAGCGTCGCGAGCTGAGGCCAGGTATCGGAGAGGCCTGCCGTCCCGGCCTCCCCGGAGAGGATTTCCAGGGCATCCTCCCGCAGATCCGCGTCTTCCAGCGAATCGGCCAGGCTCCTCGCCAGCGCCTCTTCTCCGCTGCGCCAGGCCAGGCAGCAGGCCAGGACCCCGGGCGCATCCCAGCCATCCATGCCGCATGCCGTGAGGAGTTCAGGCATCATGCCGGAATGGACGAGGTAAAGCGGCCTGGACATGACATCCTCGGCCGACAGCGGATCGACCGCACCGGTGGAGAGCGACTCCGCCCCTATCTCCTCGAGCCAGTCGCCCAGGGCGTAAGCCACCGTCAGCCTGTCCCAGTAGACCGGCTCCCAGTCAGGCAGTTCGGCCAGGAGGTTGGCGGTCGAACCGCGCTGATCCGGCCAGTCGTAGAGGGCCATCTCGATGTCCGCCGCGGAAAGGAGCCCGAGCTGGAGCGGGGCCGACAGGCTGTCGGGCGCCTGGGCCAGGAGGAGGTATTCCGCGTAGAAGCCCTCGGGGTAGAGCAGGCATCTCCCGTCCATGTAGAGCGGGAGCCTCTCGCCGAACCGATACTCCAGATAACCTGATATCTCGTTGGTGTTGAAGATCCTGCCGTAGAGCCCGTGCTCCTCGATGAAGTCGGCCAGGCCCACGGGGTAGATCTCCCAGGCGATGCCCAGCCCGAACCTGCGGGGAGGGCCGAACTCCCGCGGAAGCCCGAAGACCGGGGGGATCAGAGCGGCCGCGCACAGCGCCGAGGCCGGCAGCCCCCAGGGTATCCTGCCGAGCAGGGCAGGAAGGGTAGAGACGGCCGCCAGAGCAAGGAGTTCGGCGTTTCTCGCGGCGAAGGCACTTGCGAGAGAGAGTCCGGCCAGCATTACGAGGGCCGAGGGGGGAAGCCTGCGGATCCTTCCGGTTCGGGCCGCGAAAGCCACCAGTACGGCGCTCGCAACCACCAGGAGGACGAGGAGCACGGGGAGGTATGCCGAGCCGAACCTGGGATCGAACGGGCTCCACCACTCCCTTATCGAATCGCGGAACAGGGGCTGCCGGAGGAAGTCCGGCAGGTACGAGAGCGATCTGAATCCGTTGGGATGGACGCCCGAGCAGAGCAGGGCCGCGGCGGGGACGGTGATCCAGGCAGCTGCATCCTTCATCCTCCTCTCGACCAGGAGATCGAGCACCGGGAGGCAGAGAAGGATGAGCCCCGTCATGAATCCGGCGTGGGTGTTCACCCAGAGGATCTGGAGGGGGACGAACACGGCCAGGGCGGCTGGCGGCTCCGGCCTCTTAGAGAGTATGAGGAGGTAGGCCGCGAAGAACATGTCCGTGAAGATGTGCGGGCGCTCGAACCACCTTGCCTGCGCAGCCGCCAGCCAGAAGACGGCCACCAGCACGATCCCGGCGAAGGCGGCGCCCCTCCTGCGGGCGGCGGCGACGGCCATCGAGACCGCCGCCAGCACGACCGCAGCCTTGACGATCGACAGCCCGAGGGGCCCGCAGGCCCTCCAGCCCGCTGCGAATGCCACCTCCGCCAGCCACTCCTGCTGGATCCACTCCCTCCCGCGCATGGTCCATGTGAACGGGTCCTCCACCCTGATCGTGCCCGTGTCCAGGATGTCCTCGCCGTTCCTCAGGTGCCAGAAGATGTTCTCGCTGTAGACGGGGGTGAGGCACCACACCAGCGTGACCGCCAGAAGACCCGCAGGAAGGAGCTTCTCACCGGATTTCAAGCATCGCCTCCAGTCTCGCCCGGGTCGTCCGGGTTCCCGCCATCGACATGGCGAGACGGGAGAGGGAATCCCTCTCCGTGCCGCATGCCTGCAAGGCCAGCCTCGCGAAGGCTTCGGCAGCGAGGTCCGTGGCATATGCATCCGGACTGACCGCCCGGAGCTCCTCCACATCCAGCCGCACGGCCTGCTCCTCCGAGTCCGCCGGCCTGAAGACCAGCCCCGAGAGCCTCAGCGAAGGGCTCTCCCAGGCTCTGGTGGCGACCACGGGCCTCCCGCCGATGCTGTCCGGGAAGGGCTCCCGGAGTGACAGATGGAAGTAGTTGCCGTAGGTGTCGGATGGGATGACGTCCGGCCTGAGGTCTTCGATGGAGAGCAGATAGGATGCGTGGAAGGTGTCGTGCCCCGTCGTGCAGTAGACCGCCCCGGGATCGGTCTCCCTGAGCATGTCGCACGAGATCGTGCGCGCGATCCGGTCACTGCCGCGCACCGATCCGGCGAGGCCGAGAGCGGCCACCGCCGCCATGCAGGCCGGTGCTGCCACCCTGGCGACGATCGAACGGCTGCCTGAAAGCCTTCCGGCTCCACGCGCAGCCGGCAGCCAGAGCGAGAGGACGGCCGGGAATGCCATCCCGGCGGGATCGGGGACGGCATAGAAGGCCAGCAGGCCGAGCGAGAGGAGCAGGGCTGCGATCTCACCCGCCCTGGGCCTGCCCGCAGCCGCCAGGAAGCTCATGGGTAAGACCGCGGCCGCCGTCCAGCGTCCCAGGAGCGCGAATCCCTCCGTCGAGATCCCGCCCAGCCTGCCCGAGTACATCCCGAAGAAGGCCGACAGGTCCCGAAGCGTGTCGGGCCTCGTGTAGTGAGGATCCAGGGCGGAGGGAGAGGCCGCCCTTAGTGGTGCGTAGAGCACGAGGCCGGCCGCCGGCAGGGCCAGCGGCCACCATCTCCTCCAGAGCCTGCCGATGTGCACAGGTGCGAGGAGTGCGCAGAGGGGATGGCCCCCGAAGACCGAGAGCCCGAAGAGGTAGGGTCCGGCCGGTGAACTCCGGAGGAGAAGCGCCGCCAGCGCCAGGAACAGGGCCAGGCCATAGACCTCTACGGTGTCGAATTGCGCGAGTATCGGAGGGGAGAACACCAGGGCGCAGGCCGAAAGCGCCCTGAGCGCACCCGGGCCTGCCGCCGCCTTCGCCGCGAGGACCGCCGTGGCGCCGCCGAGGATGGCCAGCATCAGCCGGCCCGACGCGAAGCCGCGGCCGGGAAAGATGCGCAGAAGCATCAGGAAGAGGGGGTGTGACGGCGGATGTGCGATGGACAGGCCGTCCGAGGCTACAGTGAACTCCGCTCCGTCGATGGCGTCGAAGGAGGGCGGTCCCGATGCGAAGATGACCAGCACAGACAGGAGCCCCGCCAGGGCGATCCACGGGGAGATGGACGATCCGTGCCGGGCTGGTCTCATTCCACCGTCCATGACTGGCGCTCCTGGCCGGCGGAGCCGGCTGTTGGACCCTGTCCGGCATCGCCGTCAGGTACTCCCGCCTTGGGGATCCGGAGCCCGGGGCCGGTGGCGTTCGTCAGGTATCTCCTGTGGATCCCTGCCCTGACGGTGTCGCCGGCGGCCTCGGCGCAGGCGACTGCCAGCTCGAGGGAGCCGGCGGCCGGCGGATACTGCATCATGAGGGCCTTCTCCGCGACAGCCAGTGCGCTGTCCGCGAAGCCCGACGCGAGCAGCCATCTGGCGCATGCATCGAGGCTCTCCGACGTGGGCGGACGCGTTCCGAGCATCCTGGCCACCGGACCCTCCGCAGCGGCCAGCCGCCCGGAGACGAGGGAGGATTGAACCGCGCAGAGGTCGAGCTCGCGGCTGTTCCCGAAGCGCCTCACGCCCTCGTCGATCATGGATTCGTAATCCGATCCCGTGGCTGCCGCGAGAGATGCCGCCATCGCGTACTCGCCGGGCCCCGCCCCCGGCGCCTGGAGGGCTGCCGCAGCGAATCCCGCGGCCGATGACGTGTCGCCGAGGGCGAGCAGGGCCATGCTCCAGTACCTGAGCTGCATGGCGCCGGGCGCGGAGTTCCCGATCATATCCCGCAGCAGGAGCGTGTCGCCCGAGGATGCCGCCGATCCCGCCAGCGCCTGGATGATCCTGTCGCGATCGTCTTCATCCATGCCGGGTGTGGAGAGCAGTGCGACGAGCTCATCCCTGTCCCCGTCCTGCATCGCCAGATTGATGGCCACCTGCAGCATGCCACGTCCCCCGGTGCCGTCGAGCGAAGCGAGGGCGGAGAGCCATTCCGCCTGATCGGCCCTGCCCATGATCTGGGCCGACTGCGCGAGAGGGACCGTGGACCCGCCCTCCGCTGCGAGCAGGGAGGCGGATGCGGATGCATGCGAGTTCCGCGAACTCCTTGTGAAGGAATCCGTGGTTTCCGCGAACCACGCCTGCTGTGCCGGCACCTCCGGCTCGGCTCCGAGAAGGATCGCGAAGACGGGCAGGAGGAGCGGGAGGGGGCGCAGCACGATCCACGGCCGCCCTCCTGCCGGAGCTGCTCCCAGGATGATCGAGGCCGCCAGCAGGGGAAGGATGGAGAGCAGGTCGACAGGCGATGTGAAGACGGGGGATGCCGTCACAACCAGGACGAGGGGCGCGAGCAGGGCTGTCCTTGTTCTCCCCTCCGGGACCGTCCGGGGCAGGGCGGCGGCGGCCAGGGCGGCCGCCAGGGTCGGCCAGCCCGTGGCTGCGGCCGTCGACAATGCTATGATCAGCGCCGCCGCACCGGACAGCCCTCCGAGAGATGGAGCCGCGGACAGGACGAGCCCTGCGAGGAGGGCCCCCGCGAGGGTTGCCGCATCGGCGAAGGTGACCGTCTGGGCTCGCAGGGCGCAGGCGGCGACGGCGGCAGTCCCCGCGAGTGCGGCAGCCGCCGTGACCCTGCAGGACCCGACCGCGAGGGCGATCTCCCTTCTTCCTTCATCCCCCGACCGGGCCACGAGCCAGGCACCGATCAGCGTCACCGGCCAGATGTCCGCCAGGTACACCGTCATGTGAACCGAGTTCACGAGGTGCGGCCTGGTGAAGGAGTGCCACTGGAGGAAGTCCTGGATGCCTCCCGCGTACGGGAAGAATCTCCCGGTCAGCCAGTGGAGTATGCCGGGCCACCCGAAGAACACGAGGAACAGGGGAGCCAGGAGCAGGGCTCCGACAACGCCCCTGAAGGCGCTCCGGGACACCTTCCCGATGAAAAGCCCTCCGAGCAGGCAGCCGGCCGCCGCCTCGATCCTGATCCCAGTGGTCGTGCCCGGCAGCACCGCTGCCGGGTTGAAGAAGTTCACGATGAAGTGCCGGGCGTTGGAGGCGTCCAGGGGGAAATACCCGATCGGCGAGCCCGTTCCCATGGCAGAATCGAGCAGAGGCGGGAGTATGGTGAGGGTCCATGCCCAGACCATCAGCTTCATGAGCCTTGTCACCGGGTATCCGGAGACGAGATGCATGGCGGCGACTATGCCGAGCATCGGGAAGACGTAGGCGACGGGGAAATGCAGGAGGAATGCCTCGGGCGGGAAGATCATGCCGTTCGCCACGCTCTCGAGGATGTTCCTGACGATCACGGTGGAGATGAAGACGGCGGCAAGCCGGGATGTTCCCCCAGGCATGGCCTCGCCCCACGAGATGAGCCTCGAGATGGGACCGGCGTTCTTCACGGGAGGATCTTGCCTCCTTCCACGAGCGTGCCGATGGCGGGGACCCCGCTCGAGAGAGGGACGACGGGGGGTACTCCTGCGAGGAGGGCGGCGGTGTTGATGACACCTGCCGGAGTGAGCCCCTCGGGAGGGATGGTGTCTATTCCGGAGCCGGCCATCACGACCCAGCCCCTGTACCAGCCCTCGGGAGGGGAGAGGATCAGGAGGTTCCCCCCTCCGGACGAGACCGATTCGAGCCACTTGGCTCCCAGGACGATCGCCGTGTCGGCGTTCGAGGTGGAGCAGCGGATCATCACGATGTCCGGGGCGAACCGGACGTAGATCTCCCTGATGACATCCTGCCTGGATACGAGCGAACTCCATCCTTCCGTGCCGATCCCCGAGAGGAGATCGGGCGGATCGGGCAGGGGTACCGCTGATGCCGGATCCATCCCCGTCCCCGTCGATATCGAGATGTTGTCCCTGCCCTGCTCGATGTCAGCCGGGACCGGGCAGTCGACGAACATGACCAGCCTGTCCGATGCCGCGAACGCTGCCGCGAGGGTCGCGGAGATGTCGATCGGACTGGTCGACAGGTCCTCCGCCAGCCTCGAGCCCTCCAGCCTTACCGGTCCGGCCTCGCTGAATCCTGAAGGCAGCCGGGGATCGCCGTGGAGGCCGCGGATCTCTAGGAAGACGAACCTTCCCGGGGCTGCCGGAGTCTCATCCCTGATCCCCTCTCCACCCCCGCAGGAAAGGGGTGCGAGGAGCAGGGCGGCGATCAGCAGGCGTTCCATGATCCGCAAAGATATCCATGCGCGGAGAGGATCCGCAAAAGCCGCCTCCCGAAAGGTGGAGGGCCGGCTTGCGCCGGCCCTCCCGCATGCATGCGGCATCCCGTCAGTCGGCGAAGACCAGGGTCCTCGAGGCGGACTGGCCGTCGGCGCTGAGGTAGACGAAGTAGGTTCCGGGGACGAGGTTGCCCAGGACGGCGGAATGACTTCCAGCCGCAGCTTCGCCGTCGTGGAGGGTCGACACGAGCCTGCCGGTCATGTCGAACACCTGCAGCCTGGCATCCGAAGCAGTCGGCAGGTCGAAGAGGACCTGGGTCTCCGGTCCGGCCGGGTTCGACGATACCGAAAGGCCTATGGCCTCGGGGGCGGGATCGCCTTCGATGCCGGTCGTGTAGGTGACCGTGTAGTCATACGTGTGGTCCAGGCTGATGTTGCCCATGAAGGCGGGGAAGAAGACAAGGTAGTCCCATCCCGCAGGGTTCACCGAGACGTCCTTCACACCCGTGGAGAGGTCGACGTCGTACCACTGGAACTGATGGTCGCCCTCGGTGTCCCACAGGATCACCCCGAGGTTCCACTCGAAGTTGTTCAGTCCGTCGAAGTGGATGTTGACCCAGTTGCTCTGGTAGCTCGACAGGTTGACCTTGATCCAGGCGATGCCGTAGGTCTCGGGCGGGTAGACGCCCTCGTCGCCGGTGGCCGGCAGGGTGTTCTCGATGTGGTAGGAGAACGTATAGGGGCCGGGCGTCCAGAGGGTCGCCTCGTCGTCGTACATGCCGCATCCCGCGTACCAGTTGGCCGCCGTGAACCATCTCCAGCAGCCGTACTCCATGAAGCCCTGCTCCCAGGTCATGCCGTTGCTCGCGAACACGGCCCCCTGGGCGGCCAGCACGTTGTTGCCCGTGGTCGCGGCGCAGAGTTCCCATATCTGGAGAACGCTCGGGATGCTCATCCGGAGCGCCATGTACCTGGTCCAGAGGTTCCCGCCGTACCAGTACAGGCCGCCGCTGCCCGACCTGATGTCCCACCAGGGCTTGCGCAGCGGGTTGTCGCCCGAGTGGAGGTAGCCCACGTAGTCGTTGACGTCGTCGTAGACCTGATCCTCCATCCAGACGGCGCAGTTCTCCATGAACCACGACGGTTCGGCGACGTCGTATCCCATCTGGATCGCGTGCTGGTACTCGTGGGCCTGCGTCACCTTCAGGATGGGTTCTTCCATGTTTCTCAGGATGACGATATGGCTCGCATAGTCATTCTCGGGCGTGGTGGGATCGGAGGGCTCTCCCGAGTAGGTGGTGTAGCCCAGGGCGTCGATCGCCTTGATGTAGAGGTCATACTTGGTGTCTCCACCCATCCCGAGGTCGGAGGGAGGGACATCGTAGCCCATGTTGGTGTTCTCGACGGTGCGGCAGAAGTCGGCGGCGCTCGCGAGCGCAGTGGCGTACGCGAGGCTGGAGGCATCCGCGCCGGTATCGGTCCAGTGGATCTTGAACCAGCCCGCAGGGGAGTCGAGGATATACTCCGGACCGCTCAGGGTAGGCCTCGCGAGGAGATCCAGGGCCTCGCGCGCCAGAGGGGAGTCAGGATCGAGCTCGGCGAGCCTTGTGGCTTCCAGTATCGCGGGCGTGCCGCATCTGGCGGGCTCGGTGCCGTCAGTGAGCTCGGCCGGGAGAAGGCTCTGATCGACCACGCTGGCGGCGAGGGCATAGGCGGCTTCCGCCCCCTCGAGCTCGCCCGCCTCGACGAGCGTCATGACCCTGTCCATGGCGCTGTCGGCGGCTGCGATGGCAAACATGCAAAGCATCAATGCGACGGTGAGCTTCATTTCGCCTCCGGTCTGCCTTGTGCCGGGCGGCCATGGCCGCCCCGTCCTACCTGCTAAGGACCACTCTCTGCGTCAGGCCCCCTCCGGGAGCGTTCAGGCGGGCGAAGTACGCTCCGTCGGGAAGGTCGTAGGCGCTCCAGGAAACGCTGTGCTCCCCTGCTTCGGTCATCCCGGACACGAGCGTTTCCACGAGCCTGCCCGAGAGATCGTAGATGCCGAGGGTCGTGTAACCCGGTTCGGCCATGGAGAACTCGAAGGAACCGCCGGGGGCCATCGGATTCGAAGAAGGGGCAAGGGTAGCGAACGGCCCTGCCTGACCCTCCCCGATCCCGGTCTGTGCAGTGACGGTGATGTCGTAGGCGAAGTCCAGGCTCGTCTCGGTGAGGGGCTGGACGAACAGCACGACATACTGCCACCCCGTTGTCGAAACTCCGAAGTCGAGCGTGGCGGGGGACTCGGTGACGCTGTACCAGGTGAACGCGTCCGACCCGTCGGAAGCGGTCTGGATGACACCTATGGTCCAGTCCGCTATGTCGAGGCCGTCGAACGACACTTCGATCCAGCCCTGGTATCCCGAAACGTCTATCTTGATCCAGTGGTTGCCGTAGGTCTCGGGCGCGTAGACGCCCTCGTCGCACGTCCAGGGCAGGGTCGACGCGTTGTGGTAGCTGAACACGTAGGGGCCCGGGGTCCAGAGGGAGGATTCCTCCACCTCGTAGTGCTGGTCGTCGGCCAGGTTGCCGGTGAACCATCGCCAGCAGGTGTACTCCGCGAGCCATTGCGTGAAGGACATGCCGTAGTTCGCGGCCGTCTCGTCGATGGCCGAGAGCATGTTCATGCCGACGGTCTCGGCGGCCTTCTCCCAGACCATCCGCACGGTCTCCTGGCCTGCGCAGCGGACCTGCATGTACATGGGCCACGGGGTCGCCCCGTAGTAGTACATCGACCCGGTCCGGATGTCGTACCAGGGCCTCCTGAGGCAGTTGTCTCCGGAGTGGAGGTAGTCGGCGTAGAGGTTCGTGTCCCAGCATTCGTTCTGCATCCAGGTGGCGCAGTTCTCCTTGAACCAGGACGGCTCGGCGGCCTCGTACCCGTCCTGGATCGCGTGCTGGAACTCGTGCGAGCAGGTTTCGAGTATCTGTGTCTCGCCCCAGCTCTCGTTGTTGCTCATGGCTATGTGGCTGGCATAGTCGGCCTCGGGCGTGGTGGGATCGGAGGGCTCGCCCGAAGTCGAGCAGTAGCCGATAGTGCCGCCCGTGAGAGCCATCACATACACGTCGTATCTCGTGTCGCCGCCCAGACCGAGGTCGGATGGGGGGGCGTCCCAGTCCATCACGTCGACCTGATGCTCCCAGGAGTGGTCCATGCCTTCGCCGATGGCGGTGGCCCAGGCCAGGGTGGAGGCGTTCGGGCCGTTGTCGGTCCAGTGGATCTTGAAATGCCCGCCGGGGGAGTCGTAGATGTACTCGGGGCTCCCGACCGACGGCCTGGCCAGGAGAGTCAGGGCTTCGACGCATGCGGCGTCCGGGGATCCTCCGGCCAGCATTACGGCTGCATCGGCGGCTGCGGTGCCGCAAGGCTCGGCGGAAGCTCCGTCGGTGACCCAGGACGGAAGGGCGGTCTCGTCGAGTACGCTCCGTGCGCACAGGAGAGCGGCCTCGCCCGCTGAAATGCTCCCGTCGGCGAGCGCCCCCTCGATCCGGGACACGTACGTATCCGCCCACGAGGCCGAAGCCATGACGGATAGCACCGCAATGAACGACGCAGCCTTCATCGGACCCCCCGTCCGCCGAACCCGGCGTGAGTAAGGATTTGCCAGAATCTACCCGCCCGGCCTTTCCATGTCCACGAATCCGGAGAGACGGGAAGGGCCGGAGTTGCCTCGCGGTGCCGCAGGTCACGATAATCTACGGTCGCATCCCCGGAGGTCGTCTGTGAGAATAACATTCTATGGCGCTGCCGGTTCCGTCACGGGCTCGATGCATCTCGTCGAGTTCGGCGGGAGGCGGATACTCCTCGACTGCGGCCTCCATCAGGGGCGCAGGGCCGAGAGCGATGCACTGAACAGGGATCCCGGGCTGGACGCCCCGGGGATCGACGCGATCGTCCTCTCGCACGCCCACATCGACCATTCCGGTTCGATACCCGCCTTCGTCAGGAGGGGGTTCCGCGGCTCGATCCACTGCACCTCGGCCACGCGCGACCTGTGTGCCCTGATGCTTGCCGACAGCGCGAGGATACAGGAGAGTGACGCGGCCTTCCTGAACCGCCGAGGGAGAGGCAGCGGCCTCCCGGTGGTGGAACCCGTCTACTCGCCGGCCGATGCCGCGCGGAGCATGGGTCTATTCCACACCTTTCCCTACTACAGGCCCTTCGAGGTGGCGGAAGGCGTCACAGCCAGGTTCATCGAGGCAGGGCACATCCTCGGTTCCGCCCAGGTCGAGCTGACGCTTTCCGCTGGCGGCCGGAGAACCGTGCTCCTCTTCTCGGGCGACCTCGGAAGGCCCGCCATGCCCATACTCCGGGATCCGGACCTCGATTCCTCCAGGCCCGACATACTCCTCATGGAGGCTACCTACGGCGGCAGGAAGCACGAATCCGGCGGCGATGCCGTCAAACGCCTGCGGAAGACAGTGCGGGAGACAGCCGGAAACGGCGGGAGGGTGATCATCCCCTCCTTCAGTGTAGGCAGGACACAGGAGATCCTTTACTTCCTGAAGCTCCTGAGGGACAGTTCCGCGATCCCGAGGATACCGGTCTTCGTGGATTCGCCGATGTCCACGGATGCCACCTCGATCTTCAGGCTCCACCCTGAGTGCTATGACGAGGAGGCCCTCGACGCGGTCAACAGCGGATCGGGGCCTTTCGGGTTCGACGGTCTGCATTTCGTGAGATCGACCGCGGAGTCCAGGGCGCTCAACGACCTGGGCGGTCCTTCGATCGTGATCTCGGCATCGGGCATGTGCGAGCACGGGCGGATACTGCACCACCTCAGGCACGGCCTCGGGAATCCCGCCAACACCGTGCTCATCGTGGGATTCATGGCCGAGAACACGCTCGGGAGATCTCTCGCCGAAGGCCGGACCTCCGTGAGGATCTTCGGCGAGACGCACGCCGTAAGGGCCTCCGTGGCCGTGATCGACGGCTTCTCCGCTCATGCGGACTCCGACGGGCTGTTCGAGTACGCGACCCGGACCGGAGCCTCCGCCCGGGATATCGTGCTGGTCCACGGCGAGAAGGAACAGGTCGCCGCGCTGTCCTCCAGGCTCGCCGGCGCCGGTGTGGCCTCCAGAGCCCCTGGGCGTACCGAGTCCATGACCTTCGAAGCCGGCGACTGAGCAGCGGCCATGGAACCGGTCACCGACCCCGGGGTACGTCGGAGCGGAACGCACCTGTCAGAACCCCGAACAGGAGAGTCATGATGTTCGAGATGCTCCTTCTCGCCGCCCTGTCGGCACCCGAGTACCCGGGTTTCGTACCGCCTCCTTCGGGCATGGGTTCGGAATTCCTGCCCTCCACGGTCAGGTCGGCCGGGATGGGCGGGGTCTCGACGGCTCTGGTGAGTCCCGACGGGTTTTCCATGTCCAATCCGGCGACATCAGCGTGGAGCACCTCGACAGGAGTGACCTGGACCGCAGGCTGGAGGGCCGGGGATGACGACGCATGGGACGGCGGCATGAGGTTCCCGTCCGTCTCCGTGCTGTTCCCGCTGCCCTGGAACGCGGTCCTGTCGGCGGGCCTCTCCGAGCGCAGCCGCCTCTTCGATGCCGCCACGCTGAACCAGGACGGGTACAAGGGCTCCCTCGAATGGGAGGGAGGGCTCAACGAGGCCTGCGCGGCGTTCTCCCTCAGGGCTTCCGACTGGATAGCATTCTCTGTCGGAGGGAGGGGCGCGTTCGGCAGCACCCGGTGCTCCGCGAGTCTGACGGAAGCCGGGCCCGGCGGATCCGGCGCCCCCGTGAACACCGAGTACGTCGACGAAGCCAAGTTCATGCCGTGCTGGGGGCTGCAGGCCGGTTTGCTCATGAGGCTGGGCCATGTGGACCTGGGCGCCTCCATCCTCACGGACAGGGGGGGCCGCATCGATATCGACAGGGACTATGCGGGCGCGGACGAGGAGAGCAGTTCACAGAACTACGACCTGCCGGGGGAGGTCAACCTCGGTGCGGTGGTTCGGCCCGTGGAGTGGCTGAGCCTTGGAGCCGACCTCCATTCCCGGAAGACGATGCACCTTCTCGGCAGCACGGTCCCCGACGGTACGGTGCTGGGGCTGGGCGCCGAGGCCCTTGTGTCGAGCGGGGTTGCCGCGAGAGCCGGCTGGACTTCGACCGACGGGCTCTGGCGGGACGGCGCCTCGAGATGGACGGGCGGCCTGGGCTACAGGTTCGCAGACGGAGCCGCAGGGCTCGATTTATCCATATCGCGGGAGACCTGGGACGGTTCGGGCGAGACCTCCGTGTTCGTATCCCTATGGAGTTCCGAGAGTTGGCTGGGAAACCGCTGAAGGATACCGCCGTCATCATCCCGGCGAGGATGGGAGCGACACGCCTCCCCGGGAAGCCGCTGGCCGACATCGGGGGAGTCCCCATGGTCGTCAGGGTCGCCCTGGGCGCCTCGCGGAGCGGGGCCGGGCTCGTGGCCGTGGCCACCGACGACGAACGGATAGCATCAGTCGTCCGGAGTGCGGGCATCGAGGCGGTGATGACCGGCCCGGCCGACTCGGGATCGGCGAGGGTGTACGAGGCCTGGGGGAGGCTCGGCAGGCCCGGGAGCAGGATCATCAACCTCCAGGGCGACGAGCCCTTCGCCGGCCCGGAATGGATCGCCGCGCTGGCCTCGGTCGACACCGCCCCCGGCAGGGTGGTTTCGCTCGCAAGGCCCTGCACCGCCGAAAGGGCGGCCTGCGAATCGTCCGTGAAGGTGGCCCTGCGCTGCGACGGATCGGCCCTCTACTTCTCCCGGTCCCCGATTCCCCACGGTTCCGGTTCATTTCTCGAGCATGTCGGAGCCTACTGCTTCAGCCCGGAGTCCTTCGACCGCTGCATGCAGGCTCACCGGTGTCCGCTGTCGGCCTGCGAGAGGCTTGAACAGCTCTCCTGGCTCTGCGCCGGAGTGGAGATCGCGATCGTAGAGGGCCCCTTCCACGGATTCGGGATCGACACGCCGGACGATCTCGAACGGGCCAGGAGGGAGATCCTTGGCTGACAGGCTGTTCATCGCCGGCCCCTGCGTCCTCGAATCGGAGGAGACCGCCCTGGAGACGGCCCGCATGCTCTCCTCCCTCTTCGAGGGCAGGGAGGGCGTCGAATGGGTCTTCAAGGCCTCCTTCCTCAAGGACAACAGGACCTCGCCAGGTTCCTACCGCGGGCCCGGCATGGAACGGGGGCTGTCCATCCTGGCTGCGGTACGCGAGGCCTTTCACGTCAGGGTGACGACCGACGTGCACGAATCATCCCAGGTCGAGAGCGTGGCCGCAGTGGCGGACATCATCCAGATACCGGCCTTCCTGTGCAGGCAGACCTCCCTGCTCGAGGCGGCGGGGAGCGCCGGCCTGCCTGTCAACGTGAAGAAGGGCCAGTTCATGAACCCCCTGAACATGGCCGGGGCCGTGGAGAAGCTCCGCTCGGCGGGTTGTCCCTGCGTCATGCTCACCGAGAGGGGATCTTTCTTCGGATACGGCGACCTGGTGGTCGACTTCAGATCACTTTCGGTCATGGCAGCTCTCTGCGACACCGTGATCCTCGACGTGACGCACTCCCTCCAGCGGCCAGGAGCCGCGGGTTCCTCCAGCGGAGGGGACAGGGGTCACGCGATGAGGCTCGCCAGGGCGGCAGCAGCCTGGGGCGTCGACGGGCTCTTCTTCGAGGCCCATCCGAGACCCGGCGAATCCCCGAGCGACAGGGATACGATCCTCGGCCAGGGAGACTCGCTCGCACTCGTCGACGCGGCGATCCGCCACTGGGAGGGCGCCCGGTGAAGTCCGTCTCCCTCTTCGCCATGGATGTCGACGGAGTGCTCACCGACGGCACGCTGGAATACGGTCCAGGCGGGGCATGCCAGAGGTTCGACGCCCAGGACGGGGCAGGGCTGATCGCCCTGCAGAAGACAGGCATGGCTCTGGCTCTCATATCGTTCCGCGATCTGGAATCCACCCGGCGGCGGGCGAGGGACCTCGGGATCAGGTATCTCCTCCTGGGCTGCGGCGACAAGCGGAAGGCGCTCGACGACCTCTGCGCCCATCTCGGCATCGAGCCTGCATCTGCGCTCTACATGGGCGACGACGAGATGGACATCCCAGCACTGGAGGCCGCCGGGGTGTCGGCCTGCCCATCGAACGCCCGCCCCTCGGTGAAGTCGGTATGCCAGATCGTCACATCCCGCCCGGGCGGCTCTGGAGCCGTCCGCGAAGTGGTCGACATGCTGCTCGACGGGAGGCTCCGGTGAACGGCTCGATGGAGGAGGCCGGCAGGGTCTTCGACGCCGAGATGCGCTGGCTCGAGGAGACCCGTCGTCTGATAGCGGGCCGTTTCGAGAGAGCGGTAGGCATCCTCCACGGCGCCCGGGGCAAGGTGATCGTCTCGGGCATGGGGAAATCGGGGTTCATAGCCAGGAAGATCGCCGCCACCATGACGAGCACCGGGACACCCGCCTTCTTCCTCCACCCCGCCGAGGCTGTCCACGGAGACCTGGGCCTCCTCGAGAGGGGGGACGCAGCCCTGATCCTCTCACGCAGCGGCAACACGCCCGAACTCGCCGCCCTCCTGCCCCGCTTCTCGGGGCTGGGCATCCCGATCGTCTCGATCTGCAGGGAGGATTCCGTCCTCGGGAGAGCGTCCGAAGTCGTGCTCCCCCTGCCCGACCTGCCGGAAGCCTGCCCCTACAACCTCGCCCCGACGGCGAGCACGACAGCCATGCTGGTCACGGGCGACGCCATCGCGATGGCCCTCCTCTCCGCCTGCGAGTTCTCGCCCGAGGACTTCGCGGAGATACACCCCGGCGGGATACTCGGGAGGAAGCTGCTGAGCAGGGTTTCGGACATGATGGTCCCTCCCCCCCTCCCGGATCTGCCGGAGGACACTCTCCTCCCGGACGCGGTGGAGACGATGACGAGGCACAGGGGGGTCTGCTTCAGCACGGACGGGTCGGGAGCCCTGTCGGGCATCTTCGTCTACGGAGACCTCGGCAGGCTCATGCGCGACCGGACCGACATAGGGAACCTCAGGCTCTCCGAAGTGCTCATACGCGGCCCCGTGGTGGCCACCCCGTCCGAGCCGGCCACGGCGGCTCTCGCCAGGATGGAGCAGAAGGGCATCACCAGCCTGGTCGTGGTGGACGGGGATTCCAGGCCGGTCGGCCTCGTCTTCCTCCACGACATCATGCGCGCGGGAATCTACTGAGGCTGCGGTGCCCAGCAGGAGGCTCCCCTTCCGGGCTCTCCGACACGCCCTCGAGCGGCCTGCCGTCGACCTGCTGCTGTTCTGCGCCCGCCGGGCGCCGATGCCTCTGCTGAGAGCCTCGGCCTCCGCGGCTGCGCGGGTCGCCTCCGTCCTCCCCTCTCGAGCGAACACGATCATCGACAGGCACAGGCGGAACATCCTCGAGCCATCGGGGCTCGATGTGGATCCGTTCCGGGTCTATCTCGGGATGATCCTGTCGATGATCGATTTCGTGAGGCTCTCTTTCGCATCCGACCTCGAGTTCCACCGTGCCGTAGGGGTCGAGGGGGCGCACTTCCTGGAGGAGGCTCTGGGGAAGGGGAGGGGAGCGATCTGCATCACGGCCCATTACGGTGCCTGGGAGCTCATCCCGAGGGCCGTCGTCCTCCTCGGTCACCGGACCGGGGTGGTCGGGAGGCGGCTCTCCGGTTCCGCTGCGGACACCAGGCTCGGCCGGCTGAGATCCATGCACGATATCACCGTTCTGGACAGGGCTTCCGGAGCCCGGCCCCTCCTCGGGCTGTTGCGCACGAACGCGGCTGTGGGTATTCTCATCGACCAGGACACGACCGCGGTCGAATCGGAGTTCGTCGATTTCTTCGGGCTGCCCGCCCTTACTCCGGCAGGCCCGGCCAGGCTGGCTGTCAGGTTCGATATACCCGTGGTCCCTCTCCACATCGTCCGGAGGAAGGATGGTTCGCATCTCCTCGTCATCGAAGAGGCGCTCGACCCGGGAGCCTTCACGGGCGACGACGGGCACGTCCGCCTCACGTCACGTCTCAATGCGATCATCGAGGGCTGGATCAGGGCCGATCCCTCCCAGTGGATCTGGTTTCACGAGCGCTGGTGCCGCCGTCCTCCTGGCTCTCCTGGCCTGCGCTGAAGGCTCGAGGACCTACTCGGAGGAATCGGGGGAGGTCCAGCAGCTCGGCGCCTTCTCTCTGACGGAAGCCGCCCCCGGGGGCAGGAACTGGAGGCTCGAGTGCGAGGGGGGGACCTTCCACGAGCAGGACAGCACCCTCCTCATGTGGGGCGTCAGGCTCGTGATGTACGAGGCCGACATGCCGGCCTCGATGCTCACGTCGGACTCTGGTGAGGCCCTCGACAACGGGGCGATGCTCAGAGCCTGGGGGGATGCCAGGGTGGAGACCTCCGAAGGCAGGGTGCTCACGTCTCCGGAGCTCATCTGGTGCGACAGCCTCGATTCGTTCATGACGGACTGCCTTGCGGTCCTCGAAGTCCCCGACAGCCTCGGCACGACATATCTTACCGGCCGGGGCGTCGTCCTCGACAGGAGCCTCGGCTCGGCGGCCGGAGTCGACGTGAGGGACAGTTTCACCGCCGTCTACAGCGGGGAGGTCGGCATTGAGGAGTAGCCTCCTCGCGCTCGCGGCATCGACCGCGGCCCTCGCCGGGGTCTTCACGGTGAGTGCCGAGAGGGCGTCGGGCAGCGAGACCGGCGACGGGGAACTCGTGGTCGATCTCGCCGGGGACGTCGAGGTGACGGACGGCTTCGTCTCCGTCACCGCCGATTCGGGGAGGGTCTGGCAGCAGGCGGGCCGTGCCCTGTTCCTGGGGAACGTGGAGATAGAATCCGACACCCTCGAGGGGTCGGCCTCGAGGCTCCTCTACGACAGGACCGCCGGAACGGCGGTCATGACGGGCAGCGTCGAGCTGACGGACGGATCGAACGTCCTGAGGGCCGACGAGGTGACCTGGTTCAGGCTTCTCGGCAAGGCCGTGGCTCGTGGGGGGGTCCACATGACCGGCCCCTGGGTCGGGGACGTCACCGGAGAGTACGCTATGTACGACGGCGGGAGGGGGAGCATCTTCGTCACCTCCGAGCCCGTGCTCCGAAGGTTCGAGGAGGGCGACAGCCTGGTGATCACGGCCGACCGCCTCGAGTTCCTCCCCGACTCGGACAGGGCCGAGGCCCAGGGGAACGCAGTCCTCGACTATCCCTCCGAGGGAGTGACCGCGGTGTCCGAATTCCTCGTCTACTCGGGCCTCGACGAGACGGTCGAGATGCTCGGCGGCCCCGTCGTGACCGAGGGGGAGAACAGGCTGTCCGGCAACTGGATGAAGGCCGAGCTGGATGACGGCGAGATAAGGAGCATAAGGATAGAGGGGGCCGCCGACGGGTACATCGTCGACACCAGCGAGACCCCTCCCTCCGAAACCTGGTTCTCTTCCGAGAGCGCGTACTTCTCCTTCGCCGGAGGCGAACCCGATTCCGTCGACCTCATGAACTCGGTCACCCTCGTCTACAGGGCGGGCGGCGAGGCCGCCGCCCGCGAGGAGAGCAACACGGTCTCGGGCCAGCATCTCGTGGTCAGGTACGAATCGGGCTCCGTGGAGTCGGTCTGCATCACCGGATCGGCAACGGGATCCTACTCCTACCTGGGGGGCGGGCTGTGACTGCGGGCGGCAGGGAGTCAGACGGCGTCATGACAGGGCCTGGCCGGGGGTCTTCCCCGGTGTCGGAGGGTCGGCCCGTGAATGCGGGCGGATGGGAGCGGCTGGCCACAGCCGACCTCGTGAAGGAATACAGGAAGAGGCGCGTCGTGAACGGCGTGAGCCTCACCGTGGGCAGGGGGGAGATCGTCGGCCTGCTCGGCCCCAACGGCGCCGGCAAGACGACGACGTTCTACATGATAGTGGGCTTCATCAGACCCACCGGTGGCTCCGTTAGCCTCGACGGCAGGCTGATCACCGGGCTGCCCATGTACCGCAGGGCGAGGCTCGGGATCGGCTACCTCCCCCAGGAGTCGAGCGTGTTCAGGAAGATGTCCGTGGCCGACAACCTGATGAGCATCCTGGAGACGCTGCGCCTCAGGAAGTCCGAACGGATCGAGAGGCGCGACAGGCTGATGGACGCCCTGGGCATCACGAGGCTGGCCGACCAGAAGGCCTACACCCTCTCGGGCGGCGAGAGGCGAAGAGTCGAGATCGCCAGGGCCCTCGTCACGGAACCCTCGTTCCTCCTCCTCGACGAGCCGTTCGCGGGCATCGACCCCATCGCCGTCGCCGAGATCCAGGGCATAGTGCGGAACCTGAGCAGGTCGGGGCTGGGCGTGCTCATCACCGACCACAACGTCCGCGACACCCTGGCCATAACCGACCGTGCATACATCATGTTCGACGGGAGAGTGCTGATCTCCGGGTCAGCCGAGGCTCTCGCGGAGGATCCGGAGGCTCGCAAGATCTATCTCGGCGAGAGGTTCAGGCTCTGATGCACAGGCCCGAGCTCAGGCAGGAAGCCGGCATCTTCCTGAGGCAGAACCTCACCCTGAACCCCGTGATGCAGCAGTCCCTCGAGATGCTCCAGATGGCCTCGACAGACCTCGATGACCTCATAGAGCAGGAACTCAACGAGAACCCGCTCCTCGAGGTCCAGCAGGACGAACCGGCCCGCGACCAGTCCACCGACGATCCGGCTCCCGGCGAGGAGCCGGGGGATGCCGCCACGGAGGGCCCTGCCGGAGAACAGCCCTCCGAGGGGGAGGCGCCGGAGCCGTCTGACGAAGAGGACCCCGAACCCAGGAGGGACGACGAGCGTGAGGACCACCTCGAATTCCTCGCGGATCTCGAGGACGGGTCCCAGGACTACAGGGGAGGTTCCGCAGAGGAGCCCTGGAGGCCCGAGTACGTCGGGCGGACCACCCTTTCCGAGCATCTGCTGGCCCAGGCGCGGGATCTGAGGCCGGGACCGGATCTGGAGGAGGCGGTCAGATACGTCGTCTACTCCCTCGACAGGCACGGCCTCCTGTCCATGGGCAGGGAGAACCTCGCGGCCGACTGGCCCGGGGCCCCCGCATTGCTGGACAGGGCGGTCGAGCTGGTCAGGTCGCTCGAGCCCACCGGGGTGGGGTGCTCCACGGTGAGGGAGGCGCTGCTCGCGCAGCTCGACCAGCGCGGCACCCCGGCAGACAGCCTCGAGTACCGCCTGATCGACGAGTTCTTCGACCTGCTGCCCGAGGGGCAGTACCCTGTCCTGGCCAGGGCCCTCAGGGTGACCCCGAAGGACATACAGGGTGCAATGGAGAGGGTCCGGGGCCTCAATCCCTTCCCCGGCTCCGACTTCTCGCCCGACAACAACACCGTCGTCATCCCTGACATCTCCGTGATCCGGGTCGAGGGGGAGTACATCGCCCTACTCAACGACACGAGATTCCCCTCGCTGGTCATCTCCGAGAGGAACCGGAGGGTGCTGGAATCGCCGCACAGCGATCCCGAGGCCAGGGAGTACGTGAAGAAGAAGTACGATCGCGCCAGCCACTTCATCAAGGCCATACAGCAGAGGCAGGACACCGTACTGCGCATCGGGCAGTTCCTGGCCTCGTACCAGAGCGATTACTTCGACGACGGAGTCGATGCGCTCAAGCCGCTGACGCTCCAGCAGGTGGCCAGTGCCCTCGGGCGCAACCAGTCGACCATCAGCAGGGCCATCAACGGCAAGTACCTCGATTCCCCGCAGGGCATCAGCGAACTCGCATTCTTCTTCAGCCGCAGGCTCGCCGGTGCCGAGGACGTTTCGACGAGGACCGCCCAGGAGGAGCTCCGGAGGATCGTGGAAGGGGAGGACCCGACCCGGCCCTATTCGGACTGCGATCTGTCGGCGATGCTGAATGCGAGGGGCCTGCAGGTGAAGAGGAGGACGGTGGCCAACTACAGGAAGCTGCTGGGAATCCTCCCGGCCAGCCACAGGAAACGTTTCTAGCCGTAATACCACGACTCAGGGAGGGCATGGAAGCCCGCCGAAAGGGATTCTGCGATGACTTCTTCCGGTTCCGACTCCATGAAGGGCTACAGGGGTCCGGCACGCGCTGCGCTGGAGAAGTTCGGCATCTCGGTATGGGACGACGTCGATCTGACGGCCGACGGCAACTCGTTCCAGGGCGTCATCCTGCCGAGGTCGGAGACCGCGGATGACAGCCACATCGTACTCAAGCTCTCCAGCGGCTACAACATCGGCATCGCTTCGTCGAAGGTGACGGCGGCGGTCAAGACGGGCTCCCGGGAGGCCCACTACAAGATCCCCGAGAAGGAGTTCCCGTTCAACCCGGTCCTGCCTTCCGTGAAGCTCCTGGGCACGGGGGGGACGATCGCGAGCCGGCTGGACTACCGCACCGGGGCGGTCATCCCGGCATTCTCGCCAGGCGAGCTGTACGGTGCGGTGCCCGAGCTGGCCGACATCTGCAACCTCAGCACGGAGAAGCTGTTCGGCATATTCAGCGAGGACATGGGTCCGGTCCAGTACATCGCCCTCGCCGAAGCCATCGGCAGGGAGATCGAGAAGGGCACCTCCGGGATCGTGATAGGCCACGGGACCGACACGATGCACCATACCGCGGCCGTACTCTCCTTCATGTGCCAGGATCTCCCCGTACCGGTCGTCCTCGTCGGTTCCCAGAGATCGAGCGACAGGCCTTCCAGCGACGCCGCGCTGAACCTCATTCATGCCACGCGGACCGCAGCCTACTGCGACGCTGCCGAGGTCATGGTCTGCATGTTCGGACCCACCAGCGACAAGTACGCCCTGCTCCACAGGGGCACGAGGGTCAGGAAGATGCACTCGAGCTACCGGAGCACGTTCCGTACCATCGGCGACATCCCTCTGGCGATGGTCGACAGGGAGAGCTTCACCTATCTCAAGCCCGACTACAGGCGCAGGGACTCCTCCCGGAAGCCCTGCATCCGCCCGGTCTTCGACGAGCATGCAGCCATAGTCTACTACTACCCCAACATGAAGCCCGACATGATCACGAGCCTCGTGGACAACGGCTACAGGGGCATCATCATCGCCGGCACTGGGCTCGGCCACGTCAACAAGCCGCTGTACGAACCCCTCCGGCTGGCGGTCGAGGCGGGCGTCCACGTCTACATGACCGTGCAGACCCTGTGGGGGTACTCGCAGATGTACGTGTACGACACGGGTCGCCTGCTGATGCAGAGGGGGGTCGTGCCCCTGGCGAACATGCTCCCCGAGGTCGCTTACATGAAGCTGAGCTGGGCGCTCGCCGTAGGGCGCGATCACGAAGAGGTGCGCAGGCTGATGACCACCCCGATCTCCCACGAGATGACCCCCCAGGAGCCGCCCGACGGGTACCTGATCCTCCAGGGCGGGGTGCCGGAGGTAAGGGAGATGCTCGCGGGGCGGCTCAGATGACGGCCGGGATAACTGTCCGGCCGGGGAGGGGCCGATGATGCCCGGGATGTCCCTTGAAATCGTGCGGCTGTCCTGCCCCGAGGGATCCAACGTCATACTCGGCCAGGCCCACTTCATCAAGACGGCCGAGGATGTCTACGAGGCGGTCGCCTCGTCCGCGCCCGGGGCGAGGTTCGGGCTTGCCTTCGCAGAGGCCTCGGGACCATGCCTGGTGAGGAGCGAGGGAACCGATCCCGAGCTCAGGAAGGTCGCCGAGGAGAACATCCTTCGCCTCGGCTGCGGGCACGTCTTCCTGGTCGTGCTGGGCGACACATGGCCGATCCAGGTGCTGCCGGCAGTCAGGGCGGTGCCCGAGGTCTGCTCGATCTTCTGCGCCTCGTCGAACCCGGTCGGGGTCGTGGTGGCCCGGGCCGCGGACGGGGGAGGGGTACTCGGGGTTGTGGACGGCTCCCCGCCGACGGCGGTCGAATCGGACGAGGATGTGTCCTCGCGCAGGGAATTGCTCAGGAGATTCGGCTACAAGCGCTGACGGACCCACTCCATGGTTTTCGAGAAGGCCTCTCCGGGGGTTGTGGGCGGGTTCCATCCCGTGAGTTCCGCCACCTTCGGGTCCGAGGCGTTCCAGCCTTTCGCAACCATCTCGCGTGCCTTGTGACAGTCGAACACCGGGCTGCGTCCGGCCATCCCGCCCAGGGTGCCCGAGATCCATCCGGCAGTCAGCACCATAGGGGGCGGGAGCGCCACACGCGTGACCCGTCTCCCGGCGGCCTGCTGCAGCAGGGTCCTGATGTCCTCCCATGTGAAGGCGCGCCCGTAGGATGGCTCGAACACCATGCCCTCCAGGGAGGGCTTCACGGCCGCCAGGGCCAGGAACCCTGCCAGATCGGGGCCGTAGACCAGGGGAGTGCCCCCCCTGCCCCACGGCGACGGGAATAGGCCCTTAGCCGCATTTCGGAACAGGGGCGCCATCGCGTCGTCGCCGGGCCCGAAGACAGCCGGGGGCCGGACCACGACCCACCCAGTCCCGCGCTTCACTATCGACTCCGCCAGGAGCTTGCTCCGGCCGTAGGGGGTCAGCGGCCCCCTGCCCGCCGGCCCGCCGGCCGACAGGCTCGATATGTATATGAACCTCGCCTCCGGAGAGAAGAGGCGCCTCGCCTCGAGAACGGCGGCGGTGACGGCGGCGTTGGCCCTGTCGAAGGCCTCCCGGCTGCGGGCTGAAGTAGCGCCCGCGAGGTGGAACACCGTGTCCGCCCCCCGGATCGCCTCACCGTAGGCCGCCGGGTCGAGCATCTCGATCCTGTCGATCCTGCTGCAGCAGGTCACGCCCGAGGTATCCGACCCGTCCCTGCAGACGGACGACACTTCCCAGCCCTCGGCGGCCAGGGTCCGTGCGAGATGGAGCCCGAGGAAGCCGGTCACTCCTGTGAGAAAGGCCTTTTTCATCGCAAGCTCCGTTGACTTGGGTATCCCGCCTGCTTACAATCTCCCGCCGATTACCGTCACGCGGGAGTGCTGCAATATGACTCGTCCCGACATTTTCAGGAAATGCCTCGAGTACACAAGGGCCGACGAGGTCAAGAAGATGGGGCTCTATCCCTACTTCAAGCCCCTCAGCGGGCAGGTGGGCCCAGTAATGGAGATCGAGGGGCACAGCGTCATCATGCTGGGGTCCAACAACTACCTCGGACTCACCAACCACCCGCTCGTGATGGCCAGGTCCGCCGAGGCCATCCAGAAGTACGGGACGGGCTGCACCGGCAGCAGGTTCCTGAACGGCACCCTCGACCTCCACGTGGAGCTCGAGGAGAAGCTGGCCAGGTTCCTCCACCGCGAGAAGGTGGTCACCTTCAGCACTGGTTTCCAGACCAACCTGGGCGTCATCGGCGCGCTCGGCCAGAAGGACGAGCTGCTGTTCGTCGACCGCTCCGTCCATGCCTCGATCATCGACGGCACCAGGATGAGCTACTCGAGGGTGGTGAAGTACCGCCACAACGACATGGAGCATCTCGACCAGCTCCTCGAGCGTGAGGAAGGCCCGGTCATGATCGTCACCGACGGGGTCTTCAGCATGGAGGGCGATCTGGCCGACCTTCCGGGCGTCGTCAGGCTGGCGCGCAAGCACGGCGCCAGGGTGATGGTGGACGACGCGCACGGAGTGGGCGTGATGGGAGCGCACGGGAGGGGCACCCCCGAGCACTTCGGCTGCGAGGCCGAGGTCGACCTCCAGGTCGGCACCTTCAGCAAGTCGTTCGCCTGCATCGGCGGCTTCGCCGCCGGCATGGACAAGGTCATAGACTTCATCCAGCACGAGGCACGCACCGAGATCTTCTCCGCCAGCCTCCCGCCGGCCGCGGTGGCGACCGTGATGGCCGCCCTCGAGATCCTCGAAGAGCAGCCGGAGCTGATGGTCCGGATGCACAGGGCCGCCGAGAGGTCGAGGAACGGCCTGAGGTCCCTCGGTTTCAACGTCGGCAACTCCGAGGCCCCCATCGTCCCCATCATCATCGGCGACAGCATACTCACCTTCAGGATATGGCAGGCGCTCGACCAGGAGGGCGTGTTCACCAACCCCGTGGTGAGCCCCGCCGTGGCCCCCGACCAGGCCATGCTCCGCACCAGCTACATGGCCACCCACACCGACGAGATGATCGACCGGGCCCTGGAGGTCTTCGAGCGAGTGGGCCGCAGGTTCGGCCTGATAGGCTGACGGCAGCCCCGGGATGCCCCTGAGGATAGAACCCGTCGAGGGAAGGGGCTTCAGGGAGTTCGTGGAGCTCCCGTTCCGCCTGTACGAGGGAGATCCCCTCTGGGTGGCCCCGATCCGGAGCATGCAGCGCGACATGCTCGACCCCTCCCGCGGGCACCCCTTCCACCAGCATGGCGAGACAGCCTGCTTCCTCGCCAGGGATTCCTCGGGAAAGCCAGTGGGGCGCATCTGCGCCATCGTCAACCGGGCCCACAACGATTTCCATCACGACAGGACAGGCTTCTTCGGCTTCCTCGAGGCCGTGGACGACCAGGAGGTCTTCGATGCGCTCCTGGAGACCGCATCCGCCTGGCTCCGCGCTCGGGGGATGGATACCGCCAGGGGGCCGATGAACTTCTCCACGAACGAGGAGATCGGCACTCTCGTCGACGGGTTCGACCGCAGGCCGGTGCTGATGATGACCTACAACCCGCCCTACCACGGCATGCGGATCGAGGCGGCCGGTTTCGCCAAGTCGAAGGACGTGCTGGCATACCTTCTGGAGAAGGACACGATAAGATGGGACAGGATGAGGAGGCTCGCCGGTCTCGTCGAGAGGAGGACCGGGGCCGAGGTCCGCACGGTGAGGCGGAAGCATCTGTATGAGGATGTCCTGACCCTTATGGACATCTACAACGAATGCTGGAGCGCCAACTGGGGCTTCGTCCCGATGACCGACGCGGAGTTCAGGCAGATGGCGAAGGACCTCTCCCTCATGCTGGTGGAGGATCTCGCGCCGGTCGTCTACGAGAACGGCAGGGCGGTAGCCTTCGCCGTGGGTCTCCTCGACGCCAACGCCGCTTTCCATGCAGCGCGGGGCAGCCTGCTCGGCACCTTCCTCAGGCTCAAGGTCCCGCCCTTCCGCATCAGGATGGACGGCGTCAGGGTGATCCTGCTCGCGGTGCGCGAGAAGTGGCGCGGATGCGGGCTGGAGAGCCTCATCATCTCGAGGATGATCGAGACCGGCTTCAGGATGGGTGTCACCTGGTCGGAGCTCTCCTGGGTGCTCGAGGACAACTTCGCACTCAGGACCATCCTGGAGGATGAGATGAACACCGCCGTGTACAAGACCTACAGGATCTACGACAAGACCCTCTAGCCCGCCCGGAGGCTCCATCCCATGACTTCCGACGAACTCAGATCCCTCTACATCGACTTCTTCACGGGTCGGGGGCATGCCCGCATCGACGGCGCATCCCTCATACCGGAAAACGACTCCACCGTCCTCTTCACCACGGCGGGCATGCATCCCCTCGTGCCCTACCTCATGGGAGGAAGGCACCCCGCGGGGCGAAGGCTGGTGGACCTGCAGAAGTGCATCAGGACCGGCGACATCGACTGCGTGGGAGACCCTTCGCACCTCACCTTCTTCGAGATGCTGGGCAACTGGTCGCTGGGGGACTACTTCAAGCGCGAGGCGATCACCTGGAGCTACGAGTTCCTCACGGGCAGGGAATGGCTCGGCTTCGACCCCGCCCTCCTGAGCGTTACGGTTTTCGCCGGAGAGGGGCAGATCCCTCCCGACGAGGAGGCCGCCGGAATCTGGGAGGAGATGGGTGTCCCGCGCGAACGGATCCATTTCCTCGGCCGCGAGGACAACTGGTGGGGCCCGGCAGGCGTCACCGGACCCTGCGGCCCGGACACCGAGATGTTCATCGACACCCGGAAGGCGCCCTGCGGCCCGTCGTGCCGCCCCGGGTGCGGCTGCGGCAAGTACTTCGAGGTCTGGAACGACGTCTTCATGCAGTACAACAAGACCAGGGACGGCTCATACGAGCCGCTTGCCCAGAGGAACGTCGACACCGGCATGGGCGTGGAGCGCACCGTGGCCATGATGAACGGCTGCGACAGCATCTACGGCATCCCGCTCTTCAGGCCCGTCTTCGACTTCCTGGAGAAGGCCTCGGGGCTCGACCCCGACTCCGATCCAGGGGCCCGCAGGTCCATGAGGATCATCGCCGACCACGCCCGTTCGTCCACCCACATCCTCGGCGACGACATGGGCGTCCCTCCGTCCAACCTCGACCAGGGCTACGTGCTGAGGCGCCTTCTCAGGCTGGCGGTGAGGCACGCGAGGAAGCTGGGCATCGAGGGCCCGATCCTGCCGGATCTCGCCAGGCTCGTCATCGAGGGTGAATCGCACGTCCATCCCGAGCTCTCGAGGAACAGGGCCTTCATCCTGTCCGAGGTGGAGAAGGAGGAGTCGCAGTTCGAGAAGACCCTCCAGGCCGGGATGAGGGAGTTCGAGAAGCTCCTGCCTAACCTCCTGAAGAACCCTTCCAGGACGATACCGGGCAGAGTCGCCTTCAGGCTCTACGACACCTACGGATTCCCGGTGGAGTTCACCACCGAGCTTGCCCGCGAGAACGGCCTCGAGGTGGATGCCGAGGGATACGCCCAGGCTCTGGACAAGCACCGCGAGCTGTCGAGGGCGGGCCTCGACCGCAAGTTCGGGGGCGGACTCGCCGACCACAGCGACATGGTGACGAAGCTGCACACGGCCACCCACCTGCTGCACAAGGCGCTTCGCGAGGTGCTGGGCGACCACGTCGAGCAGAAGGGGAGCAACATAACCCACGAGAGGCTCAGGTTCGACTTCAGCCATCCCCGGGCCATGACGCCCGAGGAGCTGTCGGAGGTCGCGAGGCGTGTGAACGCCGCGATCGAAGCCGACCTGGAGGTCACGTTCTCGGAGGAGACGGTCGAGAAGGCCGGGGAGATGGGGGCCATCGGCCTCTTCAAGTCCAGGTACGGCGAGAAGGTGAAGGTCTACAGGATAGGCGGCTACTCGATGGAGATCTGCGGGGGACCTCACGTGGAGCGCACGGGAGGGATGGGCAGGTTCGTGATCCAGTCGGAGAAGAGCTCCTCCCAGGGCATCAGGAGGATAAGGGCGGTGCTGGAATGAGCCGCGCCGGCCTTCTCCTCGCGGCGGCACTGCTGCCTTCGGCGGCCTGCGGGCAGGGTCGGGCCGTTCCCGACTTCTCGGGCTCGTGGGAGACCACCTACGGCACCCTGGTGCTCACGCAGGAGGGATCCTCGGTCTCGGGCCACTACGTCATGAGCGGCATGTGCACGGTGGAGGGCACGATCGACGGCAGCGGCCGCTTCGTCTTCACCTACACCGAACCCGCCGCCTCGGGAGAGGGCTGGTTCGACCTCTCCGAAGACGGAACCGCGATCTCGGGAGAGTGGCGCGCCGACGGATCGTCGGTCTGGGCGCCCTGGGAGGGCACGAGGAGTGGCGAGGGAGACGAGAACGCTCGCTGGCTCGTGATCCTCGAGGCCGAGTGGCAGTCGGGCATGGACGAGCCCGAGTACTCGTTCGGCGAGATGCTGGCTGCGTTCTTCGCCAGGGTGGAGGGCGTCAGGGTCAGGCACAGGTTCATACACGACAGGTCGGATCTCCAGCTGTTCGCCCTCGAAGCCGCATCCCTGCCGGGCAGCGTGTATCTTCTTCTTTCCTGCCACGCCTCGGAGAGCGGCATCTCCCTTGCCGACGAGACCCTCGACGGCAGGGCGATAGCGGAGGCGCTGGCCCCGTGCCGGAACCTCGCCCTGCTGCACTTCTCGAGCTGCCTTGTGATGGGCGGCGGCCTGCCATCGAGGATCATGTCGTCGAGGAGCGACTGGGACGAGGACTTCATCATCTCAGGCTACACCAAGAGCGTGGACTGGGCGGGAAGCGCGATCATCGAGTTCTTCTACCTCGACTGCATGCTCGAGAAGGGGCTTCCCCCCGCAGAGGCGGCCAGGGCGGTCCTGGGCACGCTCGACTATGCCGGGGAGGCGCCGGGCGGCTGGATGGACGCGGCCGGATTCACCTGGATAGAACCCTAGGAGGGCGCCATGGCCGTCGACGAAATGGATCTCGGTTTCCTGGGAGCCCTCTGCGAGGCCGACGGGGTGTCCGGCAGGGAGGATGCGGTCAACGCGATCCTCCGCGCGCGTCTCGCGGATTCCGCCGGCTCGGTGAGGGTGGATGCCGTCAAGAACATCCACTTCGTGAAAAAGGGTGACGGCAGCGGTCCGAAGGTGATGCTCGCGGCCCACACCGACGAGATAGGCTTCCTCGTGTTCAACATCGACGACGACGGCTTCATCTCCCTCGCCCCGCTCGGCGGATGGACCGCGGAGAACATGATCGGCCACGCCGTGAGGATCCACACTCGGAAGGGCGGGGTGCTGCCCGGTGTCGTGCAGAGGAGGGCGGCGTGGCTGCCCGAGCACCTGAACAGGGCCCTGAGGCTCGACGAGCTCTACATCGACACCGGCATGAAGAGGGACGAGGTCGTCCGCGAGATATCGAGGGGTGACTGGGTCTCGATGGCCACGCCGTTCACGCCGATAGGGGACTGTCTGCTCGGAAAGGCCTTCGACGACAGGGTGGGCGTGTTCGTGATGGCCGAGGCCTTCAGGCGCTTCCGCAACGAGCGCATCGAGGTGCACGCAGTGGGCACCTCCCAGGAGGAGGTCGGGCTTCGCGGCTCCACGGTGGCCGCCCAGGACGTCCGCCCCGACATCGCCATCGCCATAGACGTCACCGGCGCCGGCGACATCCCCGAGGCCCCGCCCCGGCTGCGCATCGCCAGACTCGGTGACGGGGTCGCCGTGAAGCACATGGACGGCTCGGTGATCAGCTCGCCCGAACTGGTCGAGTTCACCCGCGGGCTCGCCGAGGAGGCGGGGATAGACCATCAGATGGAGATCCTCCTCGCCGGGGGCACCGACACGTCCTCCATGCAGAAGTGGGGGGCGGGGCCGCATGCGATATGCCTGTCGGTCCCGAACAGGTACGGGCACGGCCCCGGATCGGTGATCCATTCGCACGATGCCGCGACAGCGATCGAGCTCCTGACGGTGATGCTCGACAGGCTGGACGGCTTCGTGCCGCCCGGGTCTTGACGGCGCATGCGCCATCCCCGATATAACCCGCGGTTTCAGATTCTTGGCTTGGGGTTCCGTCATCCCTCCTTGTCGAGTGTATGTGCTCCCCGATTCGAGGCCTGATCCAAGGAAGCCCTCAGGGCTTGGGCATCCCGGCGCCCTGACAGCCGGGGAAGAGATGGCTTCGGGTTCGGAGCCGACAGGGGGCGGGAGCCCCGAGAAGGAGATACTGTGAGCAACAAGCTGTTCGTCGGAGGCCTTGCATGGGCTACCACAGACCAGTCCCTCGAGAAGGCGTTCTCGGTCCACGGTGAGGTCACCGAGGCCCGCGTCGTCCAGGACCGCGACACCGGCAGGTCCCGCGGGTTCGGGTTCGTGACCTTCGCCTCCTCCGACAGCGCCCTTGCCGCGAAGAACGCCATGGACAACGCCGTCATCGACGGCCGCAACGTCCGCGTCGACTTCGCAACCGACAGGGAGCGCACCGGCGGCGGAATGGGCAGCAGGCGATAACCCTGCTGCAGCGGAGAGGGCGGCCCTTCGGGGCCGCCCTTTTTCGTTGAAAGCCCCCTTTGCGCAGATCCATCCGGATCCTCCCCGGCCAGGTCTTGACCAGTGGCGGTCATCGGACGAAACTACGGGAGAGAATGCGGATGGAGTGCATGAGGAACGCGGATCTCTGGAAACCCACCAAGTTCGAGACATGCAGGGGCCATCTCCGGGGCTCGCGCAACCCGCTCGAGGTGAGCCCCGGCTCCAGGCTCTACTCCGACATCATCGCAGCATTCTACGAGACCTATCTGCCCTCGTACGCCCGGGGGAGGACGGTCGACCTCGGCTGCGGAAAGGCTCCGCTCGCCGGCTTGTGCCGGCCTCTCGTCTCCGGCTACATATGCGTCGACTGGGCCGGCTCGATCCACGGCAGAGGCTGTCTCGACCTCGAATGCGACCTGTCCAGGGAGCTCCCGTTCCGTGACGGATCCTTCGATACCGTCATTCTATCCGACGTCATGGAGCACATCCCGGAGCCCGGCCTGCTGTGGTCGGAGCTCTACCGCATCCTGTCGCCCGGAGGAGCCGTGGTGATGAACACGCCGTTCCTCTACCGCCTCCACGAAGAACCCCACGACTACTACCGGTACACTGAATTCGCCCTGAAACGCCATGCATCCGCGGCCGGCTTCGAGATCCTGCAGTTCGAGCCCATGGGTGGATCACCCGAAGTGCTGACTGACTTCCTGGGCAAGAACCTCCTGCGCATCCCCACCGTCGGTTGTCTCCTGGCGGGGCTGCTCCAGTCGGCAGTCTCGCTCCTCGGGCGGATGCGGTTCGTGAGGCACATCTCCGAGAGTACGGAAAGGGCCTTCCCGCTCGGCTACTTCATGGTGGCGGGAAGGCCCTGATCCGGCATTCGCGTCAGTCCAGGACCACCAGCCTCGAGGCGCCGGACATCCCTTCTCCGTTCCATCCCACGGCGTAGACGCCTGCCGGGAAGCCGGAAAGGTCGAGGTCGAGAGGAGTCTCACCAACGAGGGCGCACTCCGAGACGATCCTGCCGTCCAGCCCGTAGATCCTGCAGGCGAAGGCTCCCGCGGGAACCCCGCACATAGCCAGGACTGCGCTTCCGGAGGCCGGGTTCGGGGAAACCGACAGGGATGGGCGGGCTCCCGTGCCACACCCCGGGATGCCCGACGGCCCGAGGGGCTGGGCGAGGGTCGCCAGCGCGGCCACAGAAGCCCTTACGCAATCCGTGCCGAACGGCCAGTACCCGGTGTAGTTCGCGAGCAGATCCGTGGTCGTGTGGTAGAAGGGGTTGTTGTCGACGTCGTACTCGATGCCCAGCACGGCGGGGTAGCCGTAGTTCCAGAACGAGGAATGGTCGCTGTAGGTGGCCGATGGATCGTACTCGGTCACCACGTCCAGCGAAGGCACGCAGGTGCCCATCGCCTGCGCCACCGCCTCGGCCAGAGCCTGCGACTGGGAGTCGTAGGGGATCCAGAGCGAGTCGTAACCGGCTGGGGCGTAGAGGATCATGTCGAGGTTGATCACGCCGAGGATCTCATCGCCGGCAGCGAAGGCCGACTGGGCGTAGTATTCGCTGCCTACGAGCCCGACCTCCTCGGCGCTGAAGCAGATGAACCTGACCGTGTACCTGAACTGATACGGAGCCATGACCCTCGCCGCCTCGATCACGGTGGCCGACCCGCTTGCGTTGTCGTCGGCCCCGGGGGCGGTCTCCTCCATCGGCCATGTGATGGAGTCCAGGTGGCCGCAGATGATGTAGATCGAGTCGGGCGAGACGGCGCCCGGGATCTCGGCTATCACGTTGCTGGTCTGGTCGCCGTAGAAGGTGAACCACTGCTGGTCGCACGGTATCCAGTGCAGCCCGAACCACTGGTCCACCCAGGCCGCCGCCTGGTCGTATTCGTCCATGATGCAGACCCTGGTGCCGTAGTCCTCGAGATGCTGGATCACGGCCATGATGCTGTCCTGACTCACCGCGGCAACCATGTCGTCGATCATGCCGTCCGTTCCGCCCGTTGGAACGGCCGACGCCCCGTCCCTCGCGCGCACCACCCTGAGGGGCGAAACGAGCCTCGCCCCGGGCATGCCGAGCATCGGCGGGCTGTCATGGGGGAGGGACACGATGGCGACGTCGCCCCTCTCGAAGATCGTGGTCCCGACAAGGCCGGCCGTGCGGGGATCGGCTCCGGGAGCCAGGTGGACGACGACCAGGTCTCCGAGGTCGAAGGGCCCCTCGAGCAGTATCTCCGCAGGGGCCGGGACGCTCCCCGGATCGTCACAGAGGGCTATGAACCAGTCGGCGTCCCTGAACACCACGTCGAGCGCCTCGTACCAGCCCTCGCCCGTGGCCGTCCTGACGTCCCGCTCGACGAGCAGGAGATCCGCACCGGGACCGGTCGAGACAATGATCGACATCAGCAATGACAGAGCATGCATCGGGAACCGACCTCCATTCGCCTCGCCGTGATGACGGGATCGGCTCCGAATATAGCTGCGCGAGCGGCTCCGTGCCTCGGCCCGGCCGATCCCTTATGTTCGGGGCGTGTTTCGAACCGTCTGGCTCCTCCTCAGGACCAAGCTCGGATCCGTACGCGGATCTGCCGCCTCCATGTGGGAGTGCAACAGGCTCAAGCTGATCGCAGGGATCCTGACCCTCGGGGTGATAGCCCCCGCGATGTATCTCCTCTTCCTCTTCCTCTTCGGCAGACTCATCGCGGTGGACGACGCCGGGTTCGGGGTCGCCCTGTCCGGCCGGCTCCTCTCCACCGCATTCATGGCCTTCTCGGTGTTCCTCGCCGTCTCCTCGCTCATAGGCGGGATCTCCATCCTCTACAGGTCGCGCGAGACTTCGATGCTCCTCGGCCTGCCTGTCCGCTCGTCTGCAGTGGCGGTCTTCAGGACCGCCGAGAGCTGGTTCTACGCGGGCTGGTCGACGCTCCTGATGGGCGTGCCCGTCATTCTGGCGTTCTCCGAGGCCACCGGCAGCGGCCCCGGCGTGGCCGTCGCCGGTCTGGCGCTCCTCGTGCCGCTGGTGCTCTCCTCCACCGCCGCGGGCTCGATAGTCCTTGCCGTCCTGTCGCGGCTCGGGTCCATCCGGAGCCTCAGGAGGGGGGCGGTCGGCGCCGTGGCGATGTCCGCCCTCATGATACTGGTCTTCCTGAGAGGATCCGATCCCGGCTCACTGGTCATACCCGACAGCAGTGCCGGAGACCTCCAGGCGGTGCACCGCTTCGTAGCCGGGCTCCCGGCCGCCGGCCACTCCCCCTGGCCTCACGCCCTCTTCGGGGCCGTGCTGACGAGGCTGGGCACCTCCGGCCCGGGGCAGTACGCCGGGAGGGCGGCTGCCATACTCGCAGCCGAATCGGCCGTCCTGGCAGGCCTTGCCCTCTCGCTCACCGCTGTCGGATTCAGGGGGAGGCACGCCTCGATGGCCGGCGAAGCCGGCCTTTCCAAGTCGAGGGACTCCGTCTTCAGACGTGGGGGCCTGTCCAGGGCGCTGGTCGAGAAGGAGGCGCTGCTCTTCGCCCGGGATCCCGTGCAGTGGAGCCAGCTCGCGCTCCTGGGCGGCCTTTTCCTGATGTATGCCGGCAACCTCGACGAACTGCCCGTCGAATTCGCTCAGAGGGTCTGGCTGGGGGTGGCTGTCTTCATGAACATATCCTTCTCGGGTTTCGTGATGGCGACCCTGATGGTCAGGTTCTCGTTCCCATCCATAAGCATGGAGGGGCCGGGCCTCGCCTCGCTGCTGCAGATGCCCGCCGCCCGCCGGACTCTCCTCCGCACCAAGTGGGCCGTGGCGCTCGTCTGCATCATGCCCCTGGTGCTCGGAGCCGGGATCCTGTCCACGGTGAGGATGGGCGCGGGCGGGCTGTTCCTTGCAGAGACGGTCGCGGCGATCATCCTGATGTCCTCTGCGCTCGCGAGCATCAACACGGCCATGGGCGCGATCTATCCCAGCTTCACCGACAACAGCCCCGCCAGCATAGCCAGCGGCCAGGGGGGGATCCTGGCTGCATTCGCCTCGATGGGCTACGTACTTGCGATGGTGACCGTGATCTCGTTCTCCACCAGGGAATACCTGTCCTCGGGCATGAGCGGCAGGGCCCTGGCCGGGTCCCTGTGGAAGAGCGCCCTGTTCATGGTGCCCCTCACGGCGATCGTGAGCGCCGCCTCGATGCGCGGGGCGGCTAGGAGCCTCGGCAGGAGGGACTTCTGATGACCCTTGCACTCGACTACGGCAGGGCCAGGACGGGAATCGCGATTCTCGAAGGCGGGATCCCGCTGCCTGCGGAGCCCGTCCTCGGAGACCGCAGGGCGGTGCTCGAGCGCGTGAGGTCGATGCTCGCGGGAGACGGCACCGACGTCGTAGTCCTCGGGCTTCCCCTGGCCTCGGGACGGAGGCCGACAGAGATGTCCATGGAGGTCGAGGCCCTGGCGGAAGCGATCCGGGGGCTCGGTGCCGTTGTGGCGCTGGTCGAGGAGAGGGGAAGCTCGGCCGAGGCGCGCTCGATGCCCGTGAAGCACCGGAGGAGGACGGGCAGGACGGATTCCCTCGCGGCGCTCGTCATCCTCGAGCGCTACATGGCGGGATCGTGAGGAGGTCCTGTCTCCTGCTGCCGGCTCTGCTGGCGGCGGTTGCCGCCGTGTGCGCACTCGCCCTGTCGTGGGCCTCGGGCGCCCCGGGGGGCGGGCGCGAGGTCCTGTTCACGGTGGAGGAGGGCTGGGGTGCGGCGAGGATAGCGGGTGCCCTCAGCGACTCCGGGCTCGTGAGGTCGAGGCTCTACGTCCTGGCCAGGGCGAGGATGCTCGGCGTCTCGACGATGTTCCAGGCAGGCACGTACAGGTTCGACTCCTCGATGGAGCCCGACAGCATCATCTCGCTCATGGCCCGCGGAGAGGTCGTGCCGGAGCCGACCCACTGGGTGACGGTGCCCGAGGGCCTCAGGCTCGAGGAGACGCTCCCGCTGCTGTCGGAGCACCTCGACATGCCTCTCGACAGCCTGGAGGAGGCTGCCGCCGACGATTCGCTCCTCTCCGAACTCGGGCTTGCATCCCTCGAGGGATTCCTCTTCCCCGAGACCTACGAGTTCGCCGATTCGCTCCCCGCCAGGTCGGTGCTGGCCAGGATGGTGCGCACCGGGCTCGAACGGCGCGATTCCTCATGGCTCGCCCGGGTCGAGGATCTGGGTCTTTCGGGTGAATCGGCCGTGGTGCTCGCCTCGATCGTCGAGAGGGAGGCGAGAATCGACGGAGAAAGACCCCTTGTCGCCGGGGTGTTCCTGAACAGGCTCGCGGCGGGCATGAGGCTCGAGAGCTGCGCCACTGTCCAGTATGCGCTGGGAGCCGTCAGGGAGAGGCTTACCTACGCCGACCTCCGGATCGAGAGCCCCTACAACACCTACCTGCACCCCGGCCTCCCTCCCGGGCCGATATGCTCTCCCGGGATGCCTTCGCTCGAGGCCGTGGCGAACCCGGACACGTCGGGGGGATTCATGTACTTCGTCAGCAGGGAGGACGGGTCCGGGGGCCACCTCTTCGCGCGCACGCTGGCCGGGCACTACGCCAACATCAGGGAGGCGAGGTCGGGACAGCATTGACGGTGTGATGCCCGATCGTATCTTGACCATGTGATGGATTGCCGGAAAGGATGGGGGCAATGGGCGACGAGGAAAGGAAACTGAGCTTCCTGGAGAAGGCCGTCAGGCTGATCCCGGGGTACAAGGGCTACAAGAACAAGGAGGAGCGGAGGGACAACGACCAGCTCCTCAGGGGCCAGCTCGTCCAGAGGCTCGATGCCGTGAGGATCGGTCTCAACGAGGTCATCAACGGCCTCAGGGGTCCGGCTGCGCTGGCTGCTGCCGGCGACATGGACAGGCTGGTCAAGAGGCTCGAGCAGGTCACGGACGAGGTCCGCTTCGCCGAGAGGGGCTACCGCGGCTGGTTCGACGTGCACAAGGTGCGCGAGGAGGAACTCGACAGGCTGTACGAGTTCGACTCCGGCCTCGCGGAGGATGTGGCTCTGCTCGAAACCGCCCTGGGCTCCCTGGGAGAGGCCGCCAGGAGCGGAGAGCCGTTCACCGCCCACACCGGGGGCATGCTCGACATCCTGTTCAAATTCAGCGGCAGGATGGCTTCTCGGAGCAACCTCCTGATAGATCTCGAACGCAACAGGCCGATGGACTGAAGGAACCTGGAGGGGACCGAAGATGGTCAAGAAGCTTGAGATCATCGAGTGGCTCGATGATACCGGCAAGGAGATAGTCCACAGGGAGCCCCAGTCGGGCTCGGGCGAGTTCCGGATCGGCAGCCAGCTCGTAGTCCGGGAGAGCCAGGAGGCGGTCTTCTTCAGGGACGGCAAGGCCATGGGCGTGCTGGGCCCGGGGCGCCACACCCTGACCACCCAGAACATACCGTTCCTGACCGAGCTCGTCGGAATGGCCTTCGAGGGTGAGGGATCGCCCTTCCGGGCGGAGGTCTACTACGTCAGCAAGAAGACCTTCGTCGACATGAAGTGGGGCACCAAGGAGCCGATCATATTCCGCGACAAGGAGCTGGCCATGGTCCGGCTCCGGGCGTTCGGCCAGTTCTCCATCAAGGTGAACGAGAGCCTGCTCTTCGTGAACAAGCTCGTGGGCACCGAGGGGCGCTATACGGCCGACGCGATCGAGGGATTCCTCAAGGGCGTGATCATCTCCCGCCTGGCTGACCTCCTGGGAGAGACCCTCGAGAGCATCTTCGACCTCGCCAGGGTCTACGACGAGATAGGCACCCTCGGCAAGGCCAGGCTCGCCGACGACTTCGAGAAGTACGGCATCCAGCTCGTCGACTTCTACATCAACGCCATCACGCCGCCCGAGGAGGTCCAGAAGAGGATCGACGAGCGCTCCTCCATGGGCGCGCTGGGCGACATGAACGCCTACATGCGCTACAAGACGGCCACGGCCATCAGCGATGCCGCCCAGAACGAGTCGGGCGGCGGGGGGGCGGCCACCGGCGTCGGGCTCGGAGCCGGGGTCGGCATGGGCGCAACGATGGCCCAGATGATGACCCAGTCGCTCAACCAGGGCCAGCCCCAGCAGGGCGCCGCGGCTGCGGCCGCCCTGGTGGTCTGCCCTTCGTGCAGGAAGCAGGTTCCTCCAGCGAAGTTCTGCCCGGAGTGCGGAAAGGCCATGGGCGCCACCTGCCCGAAGTGCGGCGCCGCCATCGCCAACGGGGCGAAGTTCTGCCCCGAGTGCGGGCAGAAGCTGGGCGGGCAGACCTGCTCGTGCGGCGCGGAGATACCTTCCGGCAGCAAGTTCTGCCCGGACTGCGGCAAGAAGGTCGAGTAGCACAGAAGTGCCCCCGACCGTCCACGGGCTGCTGGAGGCGGCCGCTTCCGCCAGAGGCGGGGCGATCGCACTGCGCGACGATGCGGGCAGCCTTTCCTACGCCGACTGGGAGGCGGCCAGCCTGAACCTGGCCGCCCTCCTCGCCGAGGCCGGCGTCAGGAAGGGCGACACCGTGGGTGTCTCGTGCGGCAAGACCTTGCTCCTGCCTGTTTCGTTCACCGCCGTTTCGCTCACCGGGGCGCGATTCATGGCATTCTCCGGCGACTGGCCCGAGCCCGCGGCGAGGCGGATGCTCCCGCCCTCCCCGAGGTCGTGGCTGCTGTCCTTCGACGGGCCGGGGACGGTTCCCGCCGGGGTCAGGCACCTGAGATTCCAGCCTTCGGAGGCGCTGGGAGGGAGGAGGACCCCCGCCGACCTACCCGGGATCGATCCCGGCGACGATTTCTACATGAACGTGACATCGGCCTCAACGGGGCTGCCCAAGATCGCGCCCATCACCCATGACGCGCTCCTGGCCAACACCGCGGCCGTGTGCGAAGCGCTCGGGCTGTGCGGCGACGATGTGCACATGTCGCTCTTCTCCGCTTCCGGGCATCCCCATGAGCTCTTCATCAGGGGGTTGTACCTGGGCGGGACCACGGTCCTGACCGAGGGCAGGTATCCCCGCAGCGCGCTCCGGCTCATCTCCGACGCACGGGTGACGGCCCTGATGGGTCTTCCCCCCCAGCTCGACGGCCTCGCGAGGGTCTCGAGCCGCGAGGACACCGACATTTCAGGGCTCCGGATCGCGGAAGCCGGCGGCATGCACTCCTCCCAGGGGTTTCTCTCGCGGTTCCACGACCTGACCGGCGTCGACGCAGTACCGGTATGGGGCAGCACCGAGACCTCGGGAGTCGCGCTGTACGGGGATGCAAACGCCGAAGGGCTGTCGAGGGTGGTGGGGGGGTATTCGGCTGTGCTCGCCGATCCCGGAGGTGCGATCATCGAGGGCGACGGGGAGGGCGAGCTCAGGATTTCGGGTCCGGCGGTCGTCAGGGGCTATGCCGGTGACAGGATGTCCACCGAGGAGCACTTCAGGGACGGCTGGTTCCTCACCGGCGACGTGTTCAGGCGGGAATCGGGCGTCCTGCACTTCCTCGGGCGGAGGGGCGGGCTGATCAAGTCCGCCGGCCTCAAGGTGTTCCCCCTGGAGGTGGAGCTGGCCATCCTCAGGCATCCCGACGTACTCGACACGGCCGTCTCCGGCGAGGAGTTCCCCGGCAGGGGGGAGACTGTGGTCGCGAGGGTCGTCCCGAGGCCGGGCAGCGACCTGTCGTCGCCGTCGCTCCGCGAGTTCCTCAGGGGCATCCTCGACGGCTACAAGATCCCTCACAAGTTCCACATGGTTCCGGACCTGCCGAGGACCCCGGGCGGGAAGATCGACAGGAAGGCTTTGGGTTCTCCGCCATCCTCGGCCGACTGGAAGGGCGAGATCCTGAGAACGGACGTGGAACTGGTCAGGCTCCTCAACCACAGGGCCTCTTCCATGGCCCTCTCCGGGCAGGCGTACGATCCCGGGTGGGTGGAGGAGCAGCTCGACAACGCGGCCGGTCACAACCCCGGCCCCGTCTCGGACGATACCATAAGGTCGATCATGTCCTTCATCATCCGGTCCGTGGCCAGGCGGTGAGCGCCATGAGAGCGGTGGTGAGGGTCGGCAGGGATTCCGCGGTCACCCCGGTGGATTTCGGCGGGGGGGCCCCGGTGCTTGTCGCCGGACCGTGCGCCGTGGAGGATCTGCCGATGATGAGGGAGTGTGCGGGTGCCGCCCGCGTCGCAGGTGCCGGGCTCCTCAGGGGCGGCGCGTTCAAACCGCGGACCTCCCCGCATTCGTTCCAGGGTCTCGGGGCCGAGGGGCTCTCGATCCTGTCGGAAGTCAGGGCCGAGACGGGGCTGCCGGTCGTCACCGAGGTCATGTCGTGCAGCCAGATAGGACCCGCCCTCGAGTCTGTGGACATGCTCCAGGTCGGGGCCAGGAACATGCACAACTTCACGCTCCTGTCCGAGCTCGGGCGGTCCGGGGCCCCGGTGCTGCTCAAGCGCGGATTCATGGCCACCGTCGAGGAGTGGCTGCTGGCTGCCGAGTACATCCTGACCGAGGGCAATTCACGGGTCGTGCTCTGCGAGCGGGGGATAAGGACCTTCGAGCCCTGGACGCGCAACACGCTCGACCTCTCGGCGGTGCCCCTGGCCAGGTCCAGGTCCGGCCTGCCGGTCATAGTGGATCCCTGCCACGCTACGGGCAGCCGTGACCTGGTCGGACCCATGTGCCATGCCGCCCTGGCATGCGGTGCAGACGGGCTGATGCTCGAGATCCACCCCGATCCGGCCCGCGCCAGATCCGACGGCGACCAGTCGCTCGGATTCGAGGATTTCCGCGCGCTCGCGGCCGACCTGGCCGAGACCGCCGCTTTCTTCCGCAGTCACAGACAGGGAGGTTGATGTGCATCTGGGCATCCTGACCGGCGGAGGAGACGCCCCCGGGCTCAACGCCGTGATCCGCGCCGTAGTCTACAGGGCGGTGGCGGGAGGGCATTCCGTGACGGGGTTCCAGCGCGGTTGGAAGGGCGTCATCGAGAACCTCTCCAGGCCGCTCGGCATCGAGGACGTGCGCGACATCCAGAAGCAGGGCGGCACGATCCTCCATTCCTCGCGCACCAACCCGTTCAAGATCGAGAACGGCCTCGTGATGATCGCCGAGACCCTGTCGTCCCTTTCCGTCGACTGCCTCATCGCCGTCGGGGGGGAGGACACGCTGGGGGTCGCCAGCAGGCTGTCAGCTTCCGGAACCCGCGTGCTCGGAGTCCCCAAGACGATAGACAACGACCTCAACGCCACCGACTACACCTTCGGTTTCGACACCGCCATCAACTCCGTGACGGAAGCCCTGGACAGGCTCGAGACCACTGCCAGGAGCCACGAGCGCGTGATCGTGGTCGAGATCATGGGGCGCCACGCGGGATGGATGGCCCTCCACGGAGGCATCGCCGGAGGCGCCCATGTGATCCTGCTCCCCGAGGAGCCGTTCGACACCGACGAGATCTGCGCGCTCCTGAAGAGGCGCTTCGACGAGGGCAGGAGATGGGCGCTGGTGGCGGTGGCCGAAGGGGCCTCCGACCCCGGGCTCTCCAGGCAGATCATGCATTCCAGCGAACCCGACGCGTTCGGTCACGTGCAGCTCGGTACGGGCATCGGCATAGCAGAGGTGCTCGCCGGGGAGATAGAGCAGAGGAGCGGGCTAGAGACCAGGCACGTGATCCTCGGGCACCTGCAGAGGGGCGGCCCTCCCAGCGCCTTCGACAGGGTGCTCGGCACCAGGCTGGGAGTCAAGGTGGTGGAGATGGCCGAGGAGGGGGCCACCGGGCGGATGGCCTCCCTCAGGGGCGGGGAGATCGTGTCCGTGGATCTCGCCGAGGCGGTGGGCACCCTCAGGACCGTGCCGCCCGACAGGTATGCCATGGCCAAACTTTTCTTCGGATAGGGCGGAGGATACCATGAGAGTAGCCATCAACGGCTTCGGGAGGATCGGGAGGCTCGTCTGCCGCAGGGCGGCCGGGATCGGCGGCATCGAGATAGTTGCGGTTAACGACGTGACGGACCCAGGCACGCTCGCCCACCTGCTGAAGTACGATTCGGTGCACGGCAGGTTCCGGGGCGAGGTGGCGGTGGAGGGGGATTCCATCAGGGCCGGCGGTTCGTCCTTCCGGGTGCTGAGCGTCAAGGACCCCGCCGCCCTCCCGTGGAAGGACATGGGCGTGGACATAGTGGTCGAGGCCACGGGCCTGTTCACCGCGCGCGACAAGGCCGCGGCGCACCTGTCGGCCGGCGCCCGCAGGGTCCTCGTGAGCGCCCCGGCGAAGGGAGCCGACCTGACCGCCGTGATGGGGGTCAACAACCACAGGTACGACCCGGCGTCGCATTTCGTGGTCTCGACCGCGAGCTGCACCACCAACTGCCTCGCGCCGGTCGCGAAGGTGCTCAACGACTCGTTCGGGATCGTGACCGGGCTGATGACGACGATACACGCCTACACCAACGACCAGAGGATCCTCGACCTCCCTCACAAGGACAGGAGGCGGGCGAGGGCTGCCGCCGTCAACGTGATCCCGACCACCACGGGCGCCGCAGCGGCGATAGGGGAGGTCATCCCCGAGCTGAAGGGCAGGCTCGACGGCTTCGCCGTCCGCGTGCCGGTGGCCGACGGTTCGCTCGTCGACCTGACCTGCACGCTGGAGAAGCCCGTGACGGTCGAGTCGGTGAACGAGGCCATGAGGGAGGCCGCTTCCGGACCCCTCTCCGGGGTGCTCGAGTACAGCACCGAGCCCCTGGTCTCGTCCGACATCGTGGGAAACCCGGCCAGCTCGGTCTTCGACTCCGAGTTCACCCGGGTCGTGGGCGAGAAGACCGTGAAGGTCATCTCCTGGTACGACAACGAATGGGGCTACTCCTGCCGCATGGTGGACATGCTGAAGCACATGGGCGAGGCCGGGCTGTGAGCCGCCCTTCCCTGGCCGAAGCCGACCTGTCCGGCAGGAGGGTATTCCTGAGGGCCGACCTGAACGTCCCGATCGAATCGGGCCGGGTAGCGGACGACACCCGGATCCGTGCCGTCATCCCGACGATGACGACCATCCTGGGGCGCGGAGCGGCTCTCGTCGTGGCCAGCCACCTCGGGAGGCCCGACGGGAGGGCGGTCCCGGAGATGAGCCTCGCCCCCGTGGCCGAGAGGCTGTCGGAGCTGCTGGGGCGGAGGGTCGTGATGGCCCCCGACTGCGTCGGGAAGCGCGTGGAGTCGATCGTATCCGCGATGAAGCCCGGAGATGTCGTCCTCCTCGAGAACCTGCGCTTCCATCCCGGCGAGGAGGCAGGAGACGCGGGCTTCGCCGGGGAACTCGCCGCTCTCGCAGATGTGTACGTCAACGACGCCTTCGGGACATGCCACAGGGCCCACGCTTCGATGACGGGCGTCCCGTCCGTGCTCGGGGGCGGGTATGCCGGCCTGCTGGTCATGAAGGAGCTCGACTTCTTCGGCAGGGCGACCGGCAGCCCCGAGAGGCCGTTCACCCTCCTTCTCGGCGGGGCGAAGGTGTCGGACAAGGTCCCGGTGATCGAGAACCTCATAGACAAGGTCGATTCGATACTGGTCGGGGGCGGGATGGCCTTCACCTTCCTGGCCGCCGCCGGCATGGACGTGGGCAGGAGCCTGCTCGAGAAGGAGATGGTCGGAACCGCTGCCGCCCTCGCTGCCAAGGCCGGGGATGCGGGCGTCGACCTGGTTCTTCCCGTCGACGTGGTGGTCGCGCCGTCGCCCGACGCCGGCGCCTCGGCCGTGACCGTGCCCTCCGACGCCATTCCCACCGACCAGGCGGGCTACGACATCGGCCCCCTGACCCGGGCGGCCTTCTCGTCGGTGATCGCCAAAAGCAGGACCGTGGTGTGGAACGGACCCATGGGCCTGTTCGAGAAGACCCCCTTCGACACGGGTACCCGCGGGATGGCCGCCGCCCTGGCAGCCGCAACGAAGCTCGGCGCGGTCACCATAGTCGGCGGCGGGGATTCCGCCAGGGCAGTCACCGAGGCCGGCTTCGAGAACGACGTCAGCTTCGTGTCCACAGGAGGCGGAGTCGCCCTGAAACTCCTGCAGGGCAAGGAACTCGTGGCCCTCAAGGCCCTGGGGCGGGGCTGATGTCAGGGAAGGCCGGCTCCGTGGGCGGAAGGCGCTTCTTCTTCGGGGCCAACTGGAAAATGAACGGTTCCGGTATCGAGGGGCTGTCCTGGCTGGGGGCGCTGCAGTCCGCCGGATCCGACGGCTCGCTCTCGGACCTGGACATCGCCCTGTTCCCCCCGTTCACCCTCCTTCCGGTTCTCTCGGAGGCGGCCAGAGAGGCCGGGGCAGCGCTGGGATCGCAGGACCTCTTCTACGAGAGCAGGGGAGCCTTCACGGGCGAGATCTCGTCGGGGATGCTGGTCGAGGCCGGATGCTCCTGGGCTATAGTCGGGCACAGCGAGAGGCGCCACATCCTCGGTGAATCGCACGACACGGTGGCCCGCAAGCTCCGGGCCGCCCTCGGATCGGGCCTCGGCGTCGTGCTCTGCGTCGGCGAGACCCTCCCCGAGCGGGATGCCGGCATGGAGAAGGCCGTCGTCGAGGAGATGCTGGAATCGGCCCTTGCAGGACTTGCCGACCCCGATCCGGCCATGATCGTCGTGGCATACGAACCCGTGTGGGCGATAGGCACGGGCAGGAATGCGACTCCGGAGCAGGCGTCGGCCATGCACGGGCATGCCAGGGAAGTGCTCGCACGGATCCATCCCGGGTCCTTCGCCGGCTCTTGCAGGATCATCTACGGGGGCAGCGTCAACCCGGGCAACGCCGGATCCATCCTCGCGATGCCCGACGTCGACGGAGCGCTCGTAGGCGGGGCCAGCCTCGATGCAGGCTCCTTCCTCGGCATCGTCGGGTCCCGGAGGCGCACGCCGGGATGACGGCATCCCTGGATTTGCCAGGCGGTCGGACTTCACCGCCCGGGATCCCCGCCAGGATCGGCATCGTCCTGGCGGCCGTCGCCGGCATGTTCGTCTTCAGGTCCGCCCTGCGGGCGGCGGGGGTACTCGACCTCCCGGGCGCATGGCTCTGGGGGACAGCCGCCTGCACATTCCCCGCGGTGATGCCGCTCTGGTTCCTCCTGCCGACGCCGTGGCCGAGGCTCGGGTTCGGGAAACCGTGGCTGGTGGCGTCTGCAGCCGTTCTGGTGCTGTTCCCGTTCGGCGTGTGCGCGGCCATCTGCGGTCTGCACAGGGGGGATGCCGGCGGCTGGGTTCCGATGGCCTTCGTGCTGCTCCTGGTGGCCGCCTCCGAGGAACTGCAGTTCAGGTGCTTCCTCCTCGACGCCTTCCACATGAGAGGGAGCGGGATCCTTCCGGTGCTGGCTTCCTCCGCCCTCTTCGCGGCCGTCCACCTGGACAATCCGGGTTCCGACGCGCCCGGGATAGCCAACATCTTGCTTTTCGGGATCCTCCTCGGAATGCTGAGGGTGCTCGGTACGGGGCTCGCCGGGCTCTCCCTCGTCCACTGGGCATGGAACCTGTTCACCGGCATGGTGGCGGGATGGAACGTCAGCGGCATCGAGCTGCCGTCGATCTGGGAGCCCGGTGCCGATCCGTTCGGGGCCTTCGGCCCGGAATCCTCGCCTCTGCTGACCGTGGTCCTGCTCGCCGGCACCGCTGGTCTGACCATCCTCGTGCTATCCGTGAGCAGGGCCGCCCGCGGGCGGCAGGCTGCCCCCGAGGAGACGACTTGAGCCGCACTTTGCTCGTGAACCCACCCTCCGCCATCGGCGTCTACGACAGGAGCCACATCCGGGTCGCCATCACCTCCGCACCCTTCATCACGCTCGCCAGCCTCGCCGGAGCCCTGCTGGAGGCCGGCATGGAGGCGGCCATAGCCGATCTCATGATAGAGGGGAGGCCCGAGGAGGCCTACAGGAGGCTGCTCCGGGAATACAGACCCGATTTCGTCGGGATCACCTTCACCACTCCGTTGTGGAGCGAAGCCCGCCGCCTTGCGGAGATCGCGCGGGAGGAACTCCCGGGAGTCAGGACGATCGCAGGCGGCGTGCACGCCACCACCCTTCCGGAAGAGGTCCTCGGGAGCGGGGCCTTCGACATCGTGACGATGGGCGAGGGCGAGAGGACAATCGTCGAGATCTGCAGGGGTGACGATCCCCCGGGGATCGCCGGTGTGGCGTTCCGGAGGGACGGGAAGGTCATCCTGACTGCACCCAGGGAGATGATCGCCGATCTCGACGACCTGCCCCTGCCGGCCTGGCAGCTCCACGACCTTCGCTTCTACAGGTCCCCGCACATAGCCGCCCGGCGGAATCCGGTCGGCTACATGGAGACCAACCGCGGGTGCAACCACCACTGCCTCTACTGCAGCCAGACGATCTTCGGCCACTCCGTGAGGTACAAGTCCCCGGGGCGGGTCGTGGACGAGATGTTCCGCATGCTGGATCTCGGATTCAGGGACATACACATCAAGGACAACAACTTCACCGCAGACATCGCGAAGGCGTCGGAGGTATGCGAGCTCATGGTCAGGCGCGGCTTCCCGGCTCCGTGGGCGCTGCCCACCGGGGTCAACGTGCATGACGTGGACGAGGGCTTCTTCAGGCTCGCGAAGAGGGCGGGATGCTACCAGGTCGCGTTCGGGATCGAGAGCGGGGTGGACGGGATACTGGCAGGGGTGAACAAGAGGCAGTCCGCGGAGAGGATCAGGGATGCCGTGGGGATGGCGCACAGGGCCGGCATCGAGACGGTGGGGTTCTTCATGGTCGGGCTCCCCGGCGACACGGTCGAGACGATGGAGGAGACGATCAGGTTCGCGTGCTCCCTGCCGCTGACTTACGCGAAGGCCTCGATGACCCTTCCCTTCCCTTCCTCGGCGCTCTACCGCAAGCTGAAGATGGAGGGCAGGATCAGGTCGGAGGACTGGGACAAGTACAACTTCCACTGCACGAGCGAGGTCTGGGAGCATGAAACGCTCGGCTGGGACACCATCCGGAAGTACTACGGCCTCTTCCACAGGAGATTCTACTTCAGGCCATCCTACATATGGAGGAGGTTCTGGCGCGACGTGGCGATGGGACAGCTCCTGGACGACGCAAGAGCGGTTCTGGGCAACTCCTGGCTGGACTAGTGCGCAGGGCCGGCCTCCCCGATCCGAGCTGGGTGCTCCCGACGGAGCTGTGCCTCCTGGCGGCTGCGCTGGCCCTGCTGCTGGTGCCCGACTGGCCGAGGGGATTCGTGGCGGTGCAGACCATCCCCTCCGGTTCGACGGTTACGCCCGAGGATTCCCCGGGCTTCAGGGCCCCGGCATGGCTCCCGGTTCCGGAGGGCGGGGTCAGGATCACCGTGACGCTGGACGGATACGTGCCTGCCGACACCCTCGTGCTCCCCGGCGACAGGAACGTGATGGTCTACCTCGACTACGTCTTCCCCGTGACGGTTACATCGAGGCCCTCGGGAGCGGCCGTGCTCGTGGACGGCAGAGACGCAGGCACGACGCCCGTGACTCTCGGGATCGCCGAGCCCGGGCGGCACGTAGTCAGCGCCGTGAGCGGCCGGGTGGAGCTCAGGGAGACGATCGTCCTGGCGGCCAACACGCCATCGTCCCTCCATTTCAGCTTCCCCTCCGAGGCGGGCGGCGGCCTCGTCTTCATCCCGGGCGGCGAGTACGAGTTCCAGGGAGGGCCTGGAGGCGGCCTGCCCCCGCGGACCGTCTCGGTGGGCGACTTCTATCTCGGCAGGACCGAGGTGACGAACCTCGAGTTCTGCAACTTCCTCAACTCCATGGACCCCAGGGCGGTGCCCGATCCCGTGCTCGGCAGCGGGAAGACCACCTTCCTGTCGGAGCTGTTCGCGTGCGACTATCCCCTCGAGATTGCGGCGATCGAAGCCGGTGGCTACCTCGTGAACCCAGGCAGGGAGGGCTTCCCCGTCAGGGGGGTGACGTACGCCGCCTGTTCGCTCTACTGCGACTGGCTGACGCTCGTGGACGGGTCGCGGATGTCCTTCAGGCTCCCCTCCGAGATCGAGTGGGAGTACGCGGCATCCACGGGCGACGGGCGGACATGGCCTTGGGGCGACTCCCAGCCCGACGGTTCCCTCCTCAACTGCTCCGATGCGAGCGAGACCATTGCCGCCAGGGCACCGGAGATCAGCGACGGCTTCAGCGAGACTTCGCCCGCTGGCAGCTTCCCGGGCAATCCCTGGGGGCTCGTGGACATGGCCGGCAACGTGTGGGAGTGGTGCTCGGACCTCCAGGGAGGGGGCTCATTGACCCCGCAGGGTGCACCGGATACGATTGGGTGCCTCAGGGGCGGCAGCTGGCTGTCCTCCCCGGGTGACTGCAGATGCGCCGCCAGACTCCTGCTGGACGCCGGGCTGGGTTATCCGTTCGCCGGGTTCAGGGTGGCGGCGACGATGGACAGGCAGTGAGCGACTTCGGGGGTGGGATCGTGAGCAGGATCGTTCCCGGGGGACCCTTGAACAACATCCCGGCCTTCGAGAGCGTGCCGGCCATACTGGCCAGGGCCGCGGAGGCCAATCCAGGGCGGGAGGCCATCAGGGAGCCTCTTCCGGACGGCACCTGGCGCACCATCACATACGCCGACCTCTACCGGGATGTCGAGGCGATGGCCGCTGCGATGCTGGCCGAGAACAGGTCCCCCGTCGTGGGAGTGGTCGGGCGGAACAGCATCTCATGGGCGGTGGTGTACCTCGCGGCCCTCAGGAGCGGCGGGATCGTCGTCCCCATCGACAGGGAGCTGCCCTTCCAGGAGATGAGGGCCATACTGCACTATTCCGGCGCCAACATGGCCTTCTTCGACTATTCCTACATGCAGGACTTCCTGGGCGGGCCCGGCCACGGACGCAACCTGAGGCTCATAGCGATGAACTGCGCCGGCCCCGCCGGATGCTCCCTCTTCGAGGACATGCTCTCGGAGGGCAGAGGCGGCGAGGACAGACTCCCCGTCGAGTACGACGTCTCCGCCACGGCTGCCATCTACTACACCTCCGGGACCATGGGCCAGGCCAAGGGCGTCATGCTCTGCCAGCGCAACCTGATCGCCGTCGTCAGACAGATCAGGCAGTTCATCGAGATCGAGCGTGACGACGTCTTCCTCTCCATCCTCCCGCTCCATCACACCTACGAGTGCAGCTGCGGGTTCCTCGCCCCCCTGAGCGCAGGGGCCACCTACATCATCTGCAGGGGGCTGAGGTATGTCGGCGAGGACATAGCCAACACCGGAGCCACCGTGATCCTGGCCGTCCCCCTTCTCTGGGAGACCGTCTACCGGAAGATTATGGAGGGGATCAGGGCGAAACCCGGGGGGGCGCTTAAATACAGGATCGGCCTCGCGGTGGCCGGCGCGGCAGAGGCCATCGGCTCCCAGGGGCTGCGCAGGAAGCTCTTCGCTCCGGTCCATTCGAAGTTCGGCGGGAGGATCAGGTTCCTCATCTCCGGGGGCGCGGGGATCGATCCCGAGATCTCGAAGGGTTTCCTCAAGCTCGGGTTCAAGTTCCTGCAGGGTTACGGTCTGACCGAGGCCTCGCCCCTGGTGGCGGTCAACAGGCCTGGCGCGAACGTACCCGAGTCGGTCGGCCCGGTGCTGGCGGACATGGACGTCCGCATCGACGATCCCGACGCGGACGGCGTCGGCGAGATATCGGTGAAGGGCCCCAACGTGATGCTGGGATACCACAACGACCCGGCGGAGACGGCGAAGGTCCTCTCTCCGGACGGCTGGCTGCGCACGGGCGACTTCGGGTTCGTCGACCCGGGCGGGTTCCTGCACATCACTGGCCGCAAGAAGAACGTCATAGTGGCAAAGAACGGCAAGAACGTATATCCCGAGGAGATCGAGGCCAAGCTCAACCGCTCCGACTTCATCTCCGAGTGCATGGTCTTCGGGAGGGAGTCGAAGACCAAGGGCGAGGAGATATGGGTCGTCGTGGTGCCCGAGATGGAGAAGCTGATCGAGAGGGCCGAGCAGAAGGGCGGGAGCCTCTCCACCGAGTATGCCCGTGACGTGATCTCGGCCGAGATCAGGCACTTCAACGCCGGTCAGCCGATCTACAAGCACATCTCGAGCTTCATCCTCAGGAGCGACGAACTGCCCAAGACCACCACCAGGAAGATCCGCCGCAGGGAGATCCTCAAGGAAGCGGGTCTAGAGCCGCAGGCGGTCTTCCGGATTTGAAAGAGCCCATCCCGGAGACTCCGGAGCGCGCCCGCCCTGCGGGATGGCCGGGCATCCTGGCCGCCGTCTCCCTCTTCTCCCTTCTATGGTTCCTATCCCTGGGCAAGAGCCTCACGGGCGACGAGTCCCTGACGGTGTCGCTGGCCGGTGCCCCGTTCCGCGCCATGATCGACCAGGTCGGTCTGGACTGCCATGTCCCGGGGTACTACACGCTGATGTGGGCATGGCTGAGGGTCTTTGGGAACGACCTGTCGATGCTGCGTGTGCTTCCGCTGCTCACGGTCCTTGCGGCGGTCGTCCTCGCCGGGCGCAGGCTGTCTGCCCGCATGATGCTGCTCCTGTGTACAAGCCCGTTCCTGCTCCATCTCTCGATCGAGCTGCGGATGTACGGTCTGCTCGCGCTCTGCGGAACGGCATTCCTGGTGGTCCTGAGGGATGTGGAGTCGTCCCGCTCCAGGACACCGTTCATCCTCCTGACCGCCCTGTGCGCGGTTTCCGTCTGGATACACCATTTCGCCTGGCCCGGAGTGGCCGTGTCTGTCATCCTGCTCCTCCGGAAGAGGAGGTATGCCGACTGCGCCGTCCTCCTCGCAGTCACCGCCGTCCTCTACACGCCCTGGCTGCCGATGATGGCAGGCCAGATCGGCAGGTTCGCTCCGGGATCGGATGTGGCGGCATCCGACCTGATAGGCCGGTCGGGGCCGCTGCAGATGCTCGCCGGGGTGCCTTTCTCGGCGGCCGGCACTCTGCTCAGGTTCTCCGCGGGCACGTCCCCCTTCAGTTTCGAACAGTTCTCGCTCCGGGCCCTGGATGCGTGGGTCCTGCCCGGTGCCGCGCTGTTCATGCTGTTCCTCGCTTCCATCGCCTCGCGGCTGCGCAGGGTGGAGGCCGTCCCGGCCGTCATCCTGCTGCTCATGATCCCCGTCTGCCTCCTGAGGCCTTCCGCGAGGCACTTCGCACTGTTCTTCCCCGCATTCCTCCTCCTCGTCTCGAACGGGCTCGAAGGCCGGGAGAAGTGGAGGAGGATCGCCACGGCGGCCTCCGCCTCGCTCGCGCTCGTTCTCTGCATACCGTTCCTGACGCGCACGACCCTGCCGCAGCGCTGCACATACGACAGGGATCTGCGCGAGGCCGCCCTGGTCGCCGGTGCGGCAGCCGAAGCCCGGGACATCCCGATCGCAGTCTATCTCGACAGCTACACGTCGCTCGCCTTCCTCCTCCATCTGCGCGACGAGGGATACGGGTCGGTGGAGACATGGAACCCTCATGAGGAGATGTTCGCCGAAGGCTGGTTCATCTATCGGGATCCCGCCTGCGGGATGGCCTACCTCCTGCACGACTCCGATTCGCTCGTGTCCGCCCTCGAGGAGAGGCTCGGAGGCACCTTCGTACTCCTCGCCAACGATCCCCGGGTCCTCGGAGGGAGACCCTACGGCGAACTGAACAGGCTGCTGGGCAGGGGCAGCGACACGATGTCCGACGAGGACCTCATGGATGTCCTGCAGTCGCACGGCACGTACTCCGGGCTCGACCTCCCCGGCAGCGAAGGTCCGTTCTCGGCCTTCGTGTTCGAGACATCCAGGGCTCCGGATGCCGCCGTCCCCTGATCCAGCAGGCTGCGACACAGCCCCGCCGGGCAGGAACAGGGCTCACAACAGCGCCTGGATGCTCGGCGGGCAGCTGGCCGGGAAGGGTGCATTCTTTGCCTCTCTGATGCTGTATTCCAGATCTCTCGGCGACGCGGAGTTCGGGAGGCTCGTGTTCTCGGTCGCCCTCGGGGTGTTCGTGCTCTTCCTGAGCGACATGGGAGCGACCCTCATAACGACGAGGCGGGTGGCGGCAGCCCAGGCCGCGGCCGCAACTGCGCTCGGAGAGGCATTGCAGCTCCGGGCCGTCCTGGGCGTTTCCGCCTACCTGCTCCTCCTTGCATTCGGGGCCGCCTCGGGATACTCGCAGCACCAGCTCGCGCTTCTGGCGCTAGTCGGCGCTGGAGTGATCCTCGAAGGATTCTGCGAGACGTATTTCGCGATCTTCCGGGCCTCCGAGAGGATGCACCCCGAGGGCATCGCCAGGCTGGCAGAGGGAGCTGTCTGCCTGGGACTGGCGGCGGTCATCTCCCGATCCGGCATGGGGGTCGGATGGGCAGGCCTGGCCTACCTGCTCAGATCGGCGGTTTCGCTTGCCATCTGCATCCAGGCCGCCCGCTCGCTTGGCATCCGGCCCGGCATGGGCTCCGACCGCGGAAGGCTCGCGCTGCTGTTCAGGGAAAGCCTCCCCCTAGGAGTGATGGGGCTGCTCCTGGTCTCCACACAGAGGCTCGACAACCTGCTGGTGATGAACTACTCCGGAGAGGCCGCGGTGGGCGCGTACCAGAGGTGCTACAGGATCTATGAGGCGCTGATACTCGTGGTGGCCCCCACCCTGCTGCCCGGGGCGCTGTTCCCCGAGCTCTGCCGCGCCGTGAGGGGTTCGCGGGCCCGGGCGCGGGGTTTCATCCGGAACATGACCGAAGCATTCCTCGCGGTGGCGGCCGCGGCGTGCATCGTCCTCCTCGCGGCCGGGCTCGATCTGCCCAGGCTGGTATGGGGCCCCGGATTCCTCGGCGGGCTGGATCCGGCACAGGTGCTCCTGACGTACCGGATCTTCGTCCTGGCAGTGCCCGTGACCTACCTGTTCCATGTCTGCCTGGCGACAGTGCTCGCACAGGAGAAGCAGTCGATCGTCCTCCCGCTGTTCGGAGCCGCCGTCCTGATCCAGTTCGCTGGCAACCTGCTCCTCATCCCGCGCCTTGGGCTGGTCGCCGCCGCTTCGATGCAGCTCCTGACGGTCTTCTTCTGTACGGCCGTGATGTGGCTGAAGGTGCGCGGCGTCACGGGGAGCTTCCTGGGATCTTTAGAGATCGCCCGCCTGCTGGCCTCCGTGGTGGCGGCGGGAGCCGCCGCAGTCCTGCTCCCGCTGCCGGATGTCACGAGGATCCCTGCAGGGGCGGGGGTGTTCGTTTTTCTGTGGCTGTCGCTCGGGGGCCTGGGTTCCGTCAGGAGGCTGTTCGGGTCATCGCATCAGGGCGAGATCCATCCTTGCCCTGAGGATCTGGAATGACCGCACCGGAAGGGGCAGCGGCACAGTCCTGACCGCCGGCCTGCCGTTCCTCCGGGCCTCGATCACGAGCCTGATCAGATGGTCGATCCCCTCGTGCCGCTGGTAATCCAGGTCCATCCTGATGCTCGCGTACTCCCAGGCGTGAAGGGTTATCTCCAACCCGGCCTCGACGGCGATCGGCAGGAGATGCTCCTCCAGCAGGCTCCTGCCGTGTATAACCGGTGAAGCCGCCAGCACGGCCGCATACCCGCCCTCGGCCAGGTGCTCGCCGAACCCCCTGACTATGTCCAGAGGCTTCTCCATGCCGTACAGGTCGCCGCCGAAGGCGTCCAGCACCATCTCGTTCCTCTTCTCGGGGGGCATCGGGTTGTAGGGAGGGTTGGAGACGATCAGGTCGAATGTGCCGTTGACATTCTCCCACAGGTCGCTCTGCACGACGGTTATCCGGTCTTTGCGGCCATTCAGCGAGACGTTGAGCCGTGCGAAGTCGACCGCCCTGGGGTTGAACTCGGCTGCGAGCAGCTTGTCGCACCTCGAGGCGCAGGAGAGAGCCTGGAATGCGGTTCCGGCGCAGAGGTCGAGGCCCCTTCGGAACACCGCCCGGCCCAGCCTCCTCTCGACGAAGTCGGCGAGGACCACCGAATCGCCGCCCGCATAGACGTATCTGACGGTCCTCCTGTCGGCCCCCTCGTCGGGATCGCATACGATGACCAGGTCTCTGAATGGCAGGAGGCGTACCGTGGAATCGAGGCCGTTCCCGCTCTCCCGGACGATCCCGGATTCCAAGAGCGCAGCGCCGAGGGCGGCCGGGAGCATCCTCTCGTAGTCGGCCCCGAGGATCGTCGCGTTGAGATGGAAGAACCTGAAGAGGTTCCGGAGCTCTCCGCCCCCCCTGGTCGCCAGCGCGAGGTAGAGCGGCGGAACCGACGACGGCGTGAACAGGTTCGTGCGCCCGCGCAGAAAGCCCAGGGCAACGAGCGGTTCGAGAGGCAGCGCGAGAGGGCTGCGCCTGAGGGTCGGCACCCGGGCCAGCGCCGTGAAACCGGTTCCCTTCAGGAACCCTGCGAGTTCCGCCAGAGTGGATTCCATCGCTCCAACCTTGCACGAGTGTGACGACGTGCGATTCTAACCGCCCCGACAGCCCCGGCGCAACGGAACGCCTCTTCTCCTTCAGTCCGGCGAGGTCGATGGTTCTTCCGGCTCCGCATCACAGGGCGGAACACCTTCGAGGCGATCCATGCGCATGGGCAGATCTTGTGCATCTCCGGGCAGCGAGCCACTTCATCTTGTGGCGTGTCGCGCCGCGGCGGAGGCCTTATACTACCGGTAGCACTCCCATCCCAGAGGGAATCGACATATAGCGACATGGAAGAACCGACCAACTTCACGGGAGCCGCGGTCTACGACGAGAGCAAGGTGCGGACGCTCTCGTCGGTGGAGCACATCCGCCTGCGCACCGGCATGTACATCGGCAGGCTGGGCGACGGCAGCCACCCCGACGACGGCGTCTACATCCTCTTCAAGGAAATAGTCGACAACGCCGTCGACGAGTTCATCATGGGCCACGGGAAGCGCATCCAGGTCAGGTGCGACGGGCGGAGCTGCTCGGTGCGCGACTGGGGGCGCGGCATACCCTTCGGCAAGCTCGCAGAATGCGTCTCGGTCATCAACACCGGAGCCAAGTACAACACCGAGGTCTTCCAGTTCAGCGTGGGCCTGAACGGCGTGGGGACCAAGGCGGTCAACGCCCTTTCGGAGAGCTTCCGCGTAGTGAGCTACAGGGACGGGGCGTACCAGGAGGTCCGCTTCAGCAGGGGAGTGCCCGAGGGCGGCGGTTCGGGCGAGACCACCGAGAAGAACGGCACCCTGGTGGAGTTCACGCCCGACCCGCAGGTCTTCCCCGGCTATGCGATGCGCGAGGAGTACCTCACCAACAGGGCCAGGCACTACGCCTACCTGAACACCGGACTGAAGCTGGTGCTCAACGGGACCTCGTTCTCCTCGGACGAGGGGCTGAAGGACCTTCTGGCCGACGAGGCCGGCGACTCCATCCTCTACCAGCCGCTGTACTTCAGGGACCCGACTCTCGAGTTCGCCCTGACGCATACCAACGACTTCGGCGAGAAGTACATGTCCTTCGCGAACGGCCAGTACACGAGCGCCGGCGGCACCCACCTCTCGGCCTTCAAGGAGGGGGTGCTCAAGGGGATCAATTCATTCGCCGGGAAGAGCTTCGCCCCCGAGGACATCCGGGAGGGGATCATAGGCGTCGTCGCCGTACGGCTCACCGATCCGGTCTTCGAGTCGCAGACCAAGACACGGCTCGGCAACACCGAAATCAGGGGGCCGCTGGTCAACAGGGTGAAGCTCGAGGTCGAGCAGCTCATGCACCGAAACCCGGCAGCGGCCGAGGCGCTTCTGGCCAAGGTGCAGATCAACATGAGCATCCGCACGGAGCTGCAGAGCGTGAGGAAGAAGGCCAGGGAGAGAGCCAGGAAGGTCGCGATAAGGATCCCCAGCCTCCGCGACTGCCGGGTGCACCTGGGCGACGGCGGGGCCGATGCGGAACGCAGCACCATCTTCCTCACAGAGGGGCAGAGCGCCTCGGGCAGCATCGTGGCCTGCAGGGACGTCAACACCCAGGCGGTCTTCTCCCTGAGGGGCAAGCCGCTCAACTGCTTCGGCCTCAGGCGCGACACGCTCTACGGCAACGAGGAGATGTACAACCTCATGCAGGCCCTGAACATAGAGGGCGGGGTCGAGACGCTCCGGTACAACCGGATCGTGCTGGCGACCGACGCCGACGTCGACGGGATGCACATCCGGAACCTCCTGCTCACGCTCTTCCTGCATTTCTTCGAGGGCCTGGTCCTGGACAACCATCTCTTCATCCTCGAGACGCCGCTCTTCAGGGTGCGGAACAGGCGCGAGACGGCCTACTGCTACTCGGTGCGCGAGAAGGACGAAGCGGTCGCGAAGCTCGGCAGGGGCTGCGAGATCACCAGGTTCAAGGGCCTCGGCGAGATTTCCCCTTCTGAGTTCGGCCGGTTCATCGGGCCCGACATCAGGCTCCTCCCCGTCACCATATCGAGGATGAAGGAAGTCCCCGAGATGCTCGAGTTCTTCATGGGCAGGAACACCCCGGCCCGGAGGGACTTCATCGTGGAGAACCTGAGATGAGCGCAGAAGCCGGGCTCAGGGGCCTCTTCAACGACAACTTCCTCGAGTACGCCTCGTACGTGATAAAGGACAGGGCCATCCCCGACGCCGCCGACGGCCTGAAGCCGGTACAGCGCAGGATCCTTTGGAGCATGCACGAGCTGGACGACGGCCGCTACAACAAGGTGGCCAACGTGATAGGCCACTGCATGCGCTACCACCCCCACGGCGACCAGTCGATCGGTGACGCCCTGGTCGCGCTGGCCAACAGAGGGTACTTCATCGACACGCAGGGCAACTTCGGAAACGCCATCACGGGCGACGAGGCCTCCGCCCCGCGCTACATCGAGTGCCGCCTTACCGACCTCGCCCGGGACGCCCTGTTCGACGACCGGATAGCCGTGTTCACGGACAGCTACGACGGCCGTAACAGGGAGCCGGTGCTCCTGCCCTCCAAGATCCCCGTCCTCCTGCTACTGGGCGCGGAGGGGATCGCCGTGGGCATGTCCACCCGAGTGCTCCCGCACAACTTCTGCGAGCTCCTCCACGCCATGATCGCCTGCATCCGCGGCAGGAGCTTCGAGGTGCTCCCCGACTTTCCGCAGGGCGGCAGCATAGACGCCTCGGGGTACGCCGACGGTGCGGGCAAGATCAGGAACAGGGCCACGATAGAGCGGAGGAAGGGCCAGAAGAAGCTGGTCATCCGCGAGATACCCTGGGGCTGCACCACCGAGAGCCTGATAGCCTCCATCGAGGCCGCCGCCAGGAAAGGGCGAGTCAGGGTCTCCTCGATCGACGACTTCACATCGGACAGGGTCGAGATCGAGCTCACCCTCGCCAGGGGCGGCGAGCCCGACGAGACCATCCAGCAGCTATATGCGCACACCGACTGCGAGATGGTCTACACGTCGAACATCGTCGTGATAAGGGACGGCAGGCCGGTCGAGGCCACCGTGTCCGACCTTGTGCGCTATTCCACCGACCTCCTCCTCGACATACTCCGCAGGGAGCTCGAACTCGACCTGGCCGAGCTCGAGGCCAGGATCAGATGGATGACACTCGAGCAGATCTTCATCGAGAACCGTGTCTACAAGGGGATCGAGGAGAGGGACACCTTCGAGCGTGTCCAGGAGGCGGTGCGCGAGGGGATGGCGCCGTTCCTCGAGGGCGGCTCCGTTTCCGACCCCGAGATCGAGAAGCTGCTCGCCATCAAGATAAGACGGATCTCCCGCTTCGACATCGAGGCGCACAGAGCCGAGATGGGCGACATCGCCAGGAGGATCGAGCAGACGGCGGCGAACCTCGCCGACCTGAAGCGGTACGCAGTCTCGTGGCTGCAGGGCATCCTGAAGAAGCACGGCTCGAGGTATCCCCGCCTTACGAGGCTCGAGGCCTTCACGGGCATCGACGTGAAGGAGGTGAGCCTGCGCAACCTCAGGGTCTTCTACGATTCCCAGGCGGGGTTCGTGGGCTCGGGCGTGAAGGGCGACGTCTCGTTCGAGGCGTCCGAGTACGACAGGATAGCTGTCTTCCACGGCCAGGGCACGTTCCGGATGCTGCCGGTGGCGGAGAAGCACTTCATAGACGGCGACGTGTCCTTCTGCGGCATCCAGGACAGGGACAGGGTCTTCACCGCCGTCTACCGCGACAGGCAGACCGGCGCGGCCTTCGTGAAGCGGTTCAGGGTCGAGGGCTTCATCCTCGAGAAGGAGTACCCGTACATCCCGCAGGGCGCCGAGCTCATGCTCCTCTCGACCGATCCCGGCGGATCGGTGGAGGTCTGGTTCGAGCGCCGGAAGAGGATGCGCACACACAAGGACGTCGTCGACATCCCCGGGGTCCCGGTCAAGGGCGTGGCCGCGAGGGGCGTCAGGATCGGCGCGGGCAGGCCTGTCTCCAGCGTGAAGTACATACCGGCTGCCGCGGAAGCCGCTGCCCCGGCAGTCCCTCCCGGCGCACCGACCGGAGAGCCGGGTGCCGAAACCCCGGTGGTGGAGCCGGAAGCCGGCACGACAGATCCCTCCGACATGCCCGAATCGTCCCCGCAGCCTGTTCCCGGTTCCGATCCCGGCAGTGGGGACGAAGCCGGGGAACCCGGGCCCGCCCCGGCGCCTTCTATCGAAGAAGTGCTCGAGAGGGCCGAGGCCCTCAGGCAGAAGTCGCAGAAGGCTCTGAAGCAGGCTGAGGAGGTCGATCAGCCCGACCTCTTCGAGGATCTGGGGAGGGAGAGATAGCATGCCTCTGAAGAAGTACACGGCCCGCTCCGTCATGGGCGGTGGATTCAGGACCGAGTGCACCGTCGACGGGGATCACGTTCTCATCATCGACCAGCCCATGCCGATGGGCGGCGACGAGGGCGCCAACCCCCTGTCCTACCAGCTCGTGGCCCTCGCGGGATGCCTTTCCGCGATCGCACGGATAGTAGCGAGCCAGAAGAAGCTGCCTCTCTCGGGGCTCGAAGTCTCGGTCGAGGCGGACATCGACACCGACTTCCTGCTCGGGCAGTCGACGTCCGGGCGCGCGGGCTTCACTTCGATCTCGGCCAAGGTCGATGTCCGGGCCGACATGACCCGCGAGGAGAAGCAGGCCTTCCTCGACGAGGTGGACAGGCGCTGCCCCATCTCCGACGTGCTCATGACCGGAACCTCCGTGAAGGTGACCCTGGCCTGACCCGGCGGGCAGACAAGGAAGGGGGCCGCCCTCGGGCGGCCCCTTCGCTCATCCTGGACGGATGAACTAGATGGAAGCGGTCAGAGACACCCCGCCCCAGAAGTTCGTGTCGTCCTCGTACAGGTCCTTGATCTGTTCGTCGAGCATCATCGAGTAGTGGAGCGCGGGGGTGATGGTCACGACCGGGCCGATCCCGACGGGGGCCGCCAGGCCCAGGGTCAGGTCGGTCATCGCGGCCTCGTCGACGCCGAAGTTGAAGTTGTTGTGCACCTTGTTGCCCCAGCCCAGGTTCGCAGTGAACTCGGGCGACATCGAGACCATGGGAGCCATCGAGACAGAACCCAGCGGCTGGGAACCCGAGAGGGAGACATACATCCCCTCGGCCTCCTTTATGCCCTGGTAGATCGTGATCGACGGCGAGAAGGGCACCTTGGCGTACCCCGACACATAGATCTCGGCGGACGATTCCACTTCGGTGTTGGGGTAGTCGTAGTATCCCAGGCCGGCGCTGAGGCCGGCCATCAGCAGGTCGATCTCGTACCCGAGGTAGTAGTCGATCTCGGTGAAGACGCCCATCCTGTCGTCTTCCTCGGTCAGCTCGTTCACGTCCGTCAGCTCCATGTTGCCCCAGATGCCGGCCGTGAAGCCGGTGAGGGACAGGAACAGCGACGGCTGGAGAACGCTTTCCTCGTCGCAGGGAAGGCCTCTCCACACGTACTTGCTGTTCCATGTGGCGTCGGCCGTGACCGAGAAGGGGAGCACCCCCGCGGCTGCTGGAAGGGACATCACGGCGACACTTAGCAGAAGGGCTGATCTCATCGCGACCTCCGGTCTGTTGGCATCATCCGCGGCACCGGCCGCGGTCTGTACGGGAGGCTAGAGCCTGCCCGCCGGTTCGTCCAGGAAGCTTAGCTTGTCCTCCTCCATCCCGATACCTGCCGCCTCGAGGTTGCGCCGGAGCCGCTTGATCGACGGCTCGTCCGGGGGTGGGTCGAAGGGCGTTCCCGTGATCGTCTCGTAGAGGCGGATATACCTTGCCGACAGCTCGATAACGAGCTCCTCGGGAGCCGCCGGCAGGGGGGCCTCGCCGTAGGGGTCGCAGTTCTGCACGAACCACAGCCTGAGGAACTCCTTGTCGATGTTCTCCGGCTCCTGGTTCCTCAGGAAGCGCTCCTCGAAGCTCTCGGCGAGCCAGTAGCGGGAGGAGTCGGGGGTGTGGACCTCGTCGACGAGAGTGAGCCTGCCGTCCGCATCCGTGCCCATCTCGTACTTGGTGTCGACCAGTATCAGGCCGTGTTCGGCGGCCAGCTCCCGGCCCCTCCTGAACACCTCGAGGGCGATGTCCGAGGCTTCGTCCCACTGGCCGCGGGTCATCAGACCCCGCGATACGATCTGCGCTGGAGTGACGGGCTCGTCGTGCTCGTCGCTCTTGGTGGTGGGCGTGATGATGGGGCGGGGGAACGCCTGGTTCTTGTACATGCCGTCGGGGAGCCTGTTGCCGCAGATCTCCCTGGCTCCTCCGTCGTACATCGTCCAGGCCGAGGTGCTCGTGGAGCCCGTCAGGTAGCCGCGCACCACGAACTCGACCGGGAACACGCTGCACTTCCTCGCGATCGTGGCCGCCGGGTCGGGCATGGAGAGCAGGTGGTTGGGGATGAGATCCTTCGTCCTCTCGAACCACCACGCCGACACCTGGTTAAGCACCTGCCCCTTGAAGGGCACGGCCGCCAGGATCCTGTCGAAGGCGCTCTGCCTGTCGGTCGTTACAAGGAGCAGCCTGTCGCCGAGGTCGTACGAGTCCCTTACCTTGCCCTTCCTGAGCCTGCCTATGCCCAGCTCGGACGTGTCGGTCAGGCAGTTGCCCAGCGCTTCCCTTATCCTGTCCCTGTCCATGAGGAGCTCCCGTCGATCCGGCCGCCACCTGTCCGGCCCCGGGGCCGGCCTCCCAGCATGGCCGACAATACTATCAAACCCGCCGTCCGTGTTCTGGGCTCCGTGTCCCCGGGTTGGGTATGTTCCCGGGTCCGCCGGCACGGCGGGCGCTGCACATCCCACGATTATGGAGGAACCGATGAGCGCCGCTGAAAGGGACATAGTCTGGCACGACCATGCGATAGGACGGGCTGAGCGCGAGAGGCTGCTGGGCAGCAGGGGAGTGACGGTGTGGATGACCGGCCTGCCGTCTTCGGGCAAGTCGACGATAGCGGACATGCTGGCCAGGGAGCTCGACTCCCGCGGGGTCTTCTCGGTCGTCCTCGACGGCGACAATATCAGGCACGGCCTGAACAGCGACCTCGGCTTCTCGCCTGCGGACCGCACCGAGAACATCAGGCGCATAGCCGAAGTCGCGAAACTGCTTACGGTTTCGGGCGTAGTGAACATAGTGGCCTTCATCAGCCCGTACCGGGCCGACAGGGACTCGGCGCGGTCGATCCAGGCCGACGGCGACTTCGTCGAGGTCTTCGTCGACACCCCGCTCGAGGTGGCCGAGACCCGCGATCCGAAGGGCCTCTACCGGAAGGCCAGGGCCGGCGAGATCCCACAGTTCACAGGCATCTCGGCCCCCTACGAGCCGCCGGTGTCGCCGGAGCTCAGGCTCGACACCGTCGCGGAGGACGCATCCTCGTGTGCGCGCACGATAGCCACCCTGCTGGAGCGGAAGGGATGCATCCCGTCGAGATAGCGGCAGAGCGCCGGACATGAACAGGCTGGCGGCGGCCATGAGGGCTGTCTCGCCCGGCCGCGTGCTGCGGGGGTTGGGACATTCCGAGGGGAGGACCTTCAGGCTCCACCTCCTCGCATCCCTGGCGGCCGCCACTGTCTCCGCCGTCACGCTCAACAGCGAGTACATTGCCGCCAACGGGCTCCACGCCTCCGCCTGGCAGATCACGCTCCTCGTGATGGTCTGGCCGGCGAGCAACTTCCTCTCGGTGTTCATCAACTCGTTCATCGAGAGGCGCGGGTGCTACTCGAAGGCCGTGCTCGCCGCCGGCCTTCTGCGCCTTCCGGTGGCGGCCATGTTCCTCTCGTCCGACGCGAACGTGCTGCTCTTGCTCGTGGCGTGCTTCTCGGCGGCGGACAGCGTGATGGTGCCGGTGCTCAACACAATTCTGCGCGAGAAGTACGCCGAAGGCCGCAGGGGCATCCTGTTCGGCTGGGCGGTGAGCGTGTTCACGTTCTTCAGCCTTCCGGCCTCGCTCCTTGCGGGAAGGCTGCTCGACGCCGACTTCGGCACGTACCGGCTGCTGTTCGTCGCGATGGCCCTGGCCGGCCTGGCGCATTCCGCGATCATGGCCCGCATGGCTTCGGGCATATCCACGAGATCCCCCTCCGACGGGGCAGGGCTCCTCCGCTCGCTCTTCAGGGTGTTCTCGCGGGACAGGCAGTTCGCCGTCTTCGAGGCCTGCTTCATGGTCTACGGCTTCGCCTTCATGATGATCCTCCCGGCCATACCCTTCTTCGCCCGCGACATCCTACACCTCCGCTACGAGCAGTACGCCTTCGCCAAGGGGGTCCTGGCCCAGATCGGCATCCTCCTGCTCAGCCCCTTCATGGGCATCAGCGTGGAGAGGATCCACCCGTTCCGGTTCACCGGGCTGATCTGCCTCGTGCTCGCCGCCTACCCGTTCCTGATCGCGATGGGCGGGGTCGTGCGGGCGGCGGGGATCCCGCTCTTCTATGCAGCCTTCGCCGTCTATTCCGTGGCGATGGCCGGCATCAACGTCTCCTGGAACATGTCCAGCCTGCACTTCGCCCCGCCCGGGCAGGCCGCCACCTACCAGGGCCTCCACCTGACCCTGACGGCCGCACGCGGTCTCGTCGCCCCGCTGCTCGGCAACCTGGTCCTCGTCTACTTCGGCCTTACGAGCACGTTCCTCGTTTCCGCCGGACTCTTCGCGCTCGCCGGGCTGCTGTTCCTGAGGCGTGACCGGCTGTCCGGCGCGATCGCAGACCCCGCCGGAGCCGCCGCATGAACGGCACGAAGTATCCAATGGCGGGGAGAGAGGAGGGCGGGATGATGTCCGGGTCTGAACTGTGCGGCAGGGTCTGGCTCCTCACCGAGGACTACCCCCCGAAGCTGGGCGGGCTCTCGAGGTGGGCCTCCAACACCGCCCGGGCGATGGCCTCGTCAGGGATCGAAGTCACCGTCTTCGCCAAGCGCGCCCGCTCCGCGGACGGCACGGGGCGTCCGCTCATCGTCTCCGTCGAGGGCCGGGACTTCCCCCGGTTCGGCAGGTTCCACTTCGCGCGCACCATGCGTGCGGAGGCGGCCCGGTCCGGTCTTCCCGACCTCGTGATCCACTCGACGTGGCACATCGCGGGTGTCGACACGGGCCCCGTCCCGTCCGTCACCTGCGTCCACGGCAAGGAGGTCTTCGAGCGGCCGGGCTTCTTCGCCTCGCTGCAGAGGAAACGCATCCTCGAACGGTCGACGGCTGTAGCCGCCGCCAGCAGCTACACGGCGGGCAGGGTGCGCGAGATCGCTCCGGAGGCGCGCCTGGTCGTGGGCATCAACGGCGTGGACACCGCGCTCTTCACGCCGGAAGGCCCGATGCTCCCCAGGATGTACGGCCTCGAGCTGGTATCCGCCGGGCGCCTGGTGGGCAGGAAGCGGTTCGACCTCGTGATCGCGGCCCTGCGAAGGCTTCTCGACCTCGGCATGGACGCCGGCCTCAGGATCGCCGGAACCGGCCCGCTCGAACAGGGCCTCCGCGATGAGGCGGCCGGCCTGGGCGACAGGGTCTCGTTCGAGGGCGAGGTCACCGACGAGAGGCTCGCGTCGCTGTACCGCTCGGCAGACCTCTTCCTCTCTCCCTGCCGGTCCGATCCAGCCTCCGGCGACGTGGAAGGCTTCGGCCTGACGTTCATCGAGGCTTCCGCCTGCGGCACGGCCGTCGCCGGCCTCGCCGAGGGCGGCGTCACCGATGCCGTGGAGCACGGCGTCTCGGGGATCCTCTCCAGCCTTGGGAGCTTCGTCGACGACGTCGCCGGCCTGTGCGCGAACCGGCCGTTACTCGAGGGGATGGGCGCCGCGGGCCGCAGGAGGGCCGTCGAGTCCTTCGAGATAGGAGCCGTGGTGCGGAGGCTGCTCGAAGCGGTCCCCGGCCCGTGGAATACGCAGTGACGGGAGGAGCGGAGTGACGTCACAGGAATACGAGACGCTGGGCTGGCTCAGGCCGGCCATGGCTTTCTGCGCGGTATCGGTGGCCGTCCTCGGCGTGCTCTTCTACAGGCACGTCAGCTCCCACGACGGCGGAGACCCTTGCAGGATCGCCATCACCGACTCCGCAGGCACGACCTGGGCCGTCCTCGGGGCGGGGCCCGAGGGTCCGAGCCTCCTGATGATGGACAAGGCCGGCAGGGTGAGGATCTTGCTGGCAGTCGCCAACGGCAGGCCCTCCCTCGAGATGTTCGACCAGTCGGGCAACGCCAGGCTGACTGCGGAGATGTCGGAGGCAGGGTTCGCACAGGTCTACCTCGCCGACAGGGACGGCCGGTACAGGCTGCAGCTCGCCGAGGACGACTCGATCTCGGCGCTCTCGATCTACGACGGCGAAGGAGTCAGGCAGTTCTATGCGGGCGTCGAGGACAGCACGTCGGCCTGCATTTCGATCGCAGATCCCGCAGGTTTCCAGAACATGGCCGCGGGGTGGTACGGACCGGGCTTCTGGGGGCCCTCTCTGACGCTGTCGGGTTCGCCGGGCTCGCAGGCCATGTTCCAGGCGGGATGCGTCTCGGTCCCCGGCGAAGGCGGCTGGATCACACGGCCCGTAAACACGCTGCGCCTGTACGACGCCTCCGGCGACCTAGTCTGGTCGGCGCCCTAGCGCGAGGGCAGGGGTCCCGTCCCGCGGGCGACCCGCAGATGTTCATCCCGGCCGGCGGCTCCGGAATACGATCCGCGTCCTGAAGGCAGCGGAGCATTGCGTTCCGGGATTGCTGCTGGTCCCCTGTCCGGTTAGGAATACGGACAGCCAGGATACAGGAATCCTGGAATGCTTGTTCCAGATGAAAACCCCGATCGGATGCCGTTGATGCCGATGAGCTTCCGGAGGATCCTCCTGCCGTCTCTCGCATGTTTCATGGTTCTGTCATGCGGGTGTGCCCGGGAGCAGCCTGCGCCCGGGCACGAAAACCTCGCGGCATATTCGTTGCGCGCATACGATTCCATCGGCGTCGAAACCGGCAACGAAATGCTGATGTTCGGGAACATCAGCGACGCATGCATCCTCGAAGACGGCAGGATCGCCGTGGTGGACAGGATCTTCAAGACTGTCCGCGTCTTCTCGGAGTCGGGGGACTTCCTTGCCGAGATATCCGGAACCGGCACGGGTCCGCTGGAGTTTCTCGCGCCGACCTTCGTCTCCCCATGGGGTTCCGGCCTGATGATCTGTTCGTTCATGGACATGAAGGAGCTCTACTACGATTCGAACTGCGTCTGTGTGGGAGAGGTGAGGTTCGAGGACCCGACCATCCGCCCGGGCTGCCCGGTCCGCGTCCAGGCGGTCGATGACACTCTCTTCGTCGGAGACACCTTCTTCATCACGGTGCAGAAGAACGGTGACTATGAGGGAGGGACGGAGGTGTCCCTCTGGGACGGAGATGCCCGGGTCAGGACCTTCTGGAGCAGGACGGCGGAAACCTTCAATCAGCTCACGTTCCAGATAGACGCCAGAATTCATTCATACTACGATCCGGGATCCGGAAGGCTCTACTGGGCCGATGCCGTTCCCGACCGCTACGAAGTCCACTGCTTCGATCTCGCTGCCGATTCCGAATGGGTCTTCGTCGACCGTGACTGGAGCCCCGTCCCGAAGCCCGATTCGATCGTGCAGGAGGAGAGGGAGCTGTATACCCGCTCATGGAACGAAGGCACCGGGCATGATCCGGAGTTCGATTTCCCGGTCAATCCATTCTACAATGCGGTCGAGGGCATCGGGGTCGATTCCCTGGGCAGGGTATGGATCAGGACGGGGCTCTGCAACGCCTCGATGTTCGACGTGTATGACGGGGACGGTGTGCTCCTGTTCGCCTGTTCGCTCGATGTGTCGGACTGGCAGGACCTCGATGGCTGGGACGTGACTGTCTGCAGGCAGGGCTTTCTCGCGTTCACGCGGAATCCGGAGACGTACCCGAAGGTCTACATGCTCGAGCTCGTCGGCGAATGAGACGGAACCTGTACGCGTAAAGGAAGGGGCCGCCCGGAGGCGGCCCCACTTCGTAATCGATACGGTCTAGAAGTAGATGCCGGCCTGGGCCGAGAGCCACATATCGTCGAAGTCCATCCAGTGGAGCTTTCCGGAGAGCTCGAGCTTGGTCCCGCCCAGCGGGAGAGTGGTGCCGAGGTTGCCGTAGGCGCCGAGGTCGCTCTCGCTGGCCTCGACCTCGCCCGACGGAGTCGTCCAGCTCGCGCTGTAGGCGTCGAGCTCGAGCCCGCCGCCGTAGAACACGGTGCCGCTGTAGGTGCGGAGGCCGGCCATCACGGGGATGATGTGCCCGGAGTAGTCGTCGATGTCCAGGTCGGGCTGCAGGAAGACATAGCCCAGGCTGGCCTCGATGGCGTACATCGGCATGTGCATCAGGAACTGCCCGCCTATCTCGGGGCAGGTGTTGTAGTCATCTCCGGCGTCACCTGTCGGGAGATAGAGCCCGCCGTGGATGCCGAACTCCGAGTAGCCCGAGAAGGCCGGAAGCGCAACCAGGATCGCAATCAGTACCGCAGATCTCATTTCCCCTCCTGAAGCCGGCCGAGCCGGCAGTTACTCCCGGAAGCCCGGGAGGACTGGCAGATCCCTCAAGTCGGTGATCCTCGCGATCCACCGGCCCGAGGGTGCGAACACCCCGTCGGGTCTGAAGTACACGAAATCGATCCCGGCGGCCTGCGCGCCGGCCATGTCGCTGGCCGCACCGTCGCCTACCACGACGGCCTCCTCCTTCGAGGAGGACAGCAGCTTCAATGCGGCTTCGAAGATGCGCGGGTCGGGCTTGGCCATCCCCACCTCGCAGCTTATCACGAGCGCGTCGAAATACTGCATCAGGCCGGCATCCGCAAGGCGTGCCCTCTGCACCGGTCCCAGCCCGTTCGACACGGCCGCCAGCCTGCGCCCGGGCCTGACCGCCTCGAGTGTGTCGATCGCGCCTTCGATCAGCCCGTGCTGCCTCGAAAGGGCCCGGAAGTAGGCGTCCAGGAAGACAGGGCATCCGGTCGCATCACGCAGAGGGAAGATGTCGCGGAGCGAGGGATCGCTCGTGGCCGGCGCCCCGGGCCTGCAGGCCTCGATGGCCTGGATCGGATCGGAGTCGAGGAAGGCCAGGAGAGCATCCAGGGCTGAGTCCGACGCATCGAGGCCGAGTTCGGAGATGCTCTCCTCCAGAGCCGCTCGGCGCGCCCCGGCATAGTCGAGGAGCGTGCCGTCGAGATCGAACAGAACGGTCCTCCACACGGCGCCCCTCCTCCCGTGCTGCGCGGGAACCCGCGCTCCGACGGCCACATTATATTACACTGGTCAGGCAGCGGCATGGTGCCACGGAATCAGCACCCGAACGGCGGTTTTCGATGAGCAGCGAAGCATGGGTCTCGGGGGTGATACGCTCCGCCGAGGACGAGAAGTATCTCGAGGACGGCAGGGATTTCGTAGACGAAGCCCTGATCGGGTCGGAGCTCGAACGCAATTCAAACCCAGATCCCGCCAGGATCCGCGACATCATCGACAAGTCCCTGGCCCTCCAGCGGCTCGATCCATCCGAGACGGCGGCTCTGCTCCACTGCCGTGACGAAGAGCTCTGGCAGCGGATGTACGAGGCCGGTCTGAAGGTGAAGCAGTCGGTCTACGGGCGCAGGATAGTGTTCTTCGCCCCGCTCTACGTCTCGAACTACTGCGTGAACAACTGCGAATACTGCGGGTTCAGGAGCTCCAACCGCGATGCGGTGAGGTCGAGCCTCACCGACGATCAGCTCCGTGAAGAGATCCTGGCCCTGATACGGAAGGGTCACAAGCGCCTCGTCATGGTGTATGGCGAGCACCCGCGCTCCGGGGCCGACTTCATCGCCCACACGATACGGCTGGCCTACTCGGTGAAGGAGGGCGGCGGGGAGATCCGCAGGGTGAACGTGAACGCCGCGCCGCTCTGCGTCGACGACTACAGGAAGCTCAAGGAGGTGGGCATCGGGACCTACCAGGTCTTCCAGGAGACCTACCATCCCGCCACCTACCGGAGGCTCCATCCCGCCGACACGGTGAAGGGCGACATGAGATGGCGCCTCTACGCCCTCCACAGGGCCCAGGAGGCCGGCATCGACGACGTGGCCATCGGCGCCCTGTTCGGGCTGTACGACTACAGGTTCGAGGTGATGGCCCTGCTTCTGCACACCATGAGCCTGGAGAAGTACTTCGGCGGCGTGGGCCCGCACACCATCAGCTTCCCCCGCCTCGAACCGGCGCTGAACACCCCGTACACGGAGAACCCCACCCACCGTGTCAGCGACGAGCAGTTCAAGAAGCTCGTAACGGTGCTGAGGCTCTCGGTGCCGTACACGGGCCTGATCCTGACTGCACGCGAGCCCGCGGAGATCAGGCGCGAAGTCATCCCCGTCGGCGTCACCCAGATCGACGCCGGGTCGAACATCGGCATAGGCGGCTACTCTTCGGGCACGATCAAGGGCGAGAAGCAGCAGTTCATGCTGTCCGACCCCAGATCCCTGGACGAGGTCGTGGGCGAGCTCGTGGACATGGGCATGATCACGAGCTTCTGCACCGCCGACTACAGGTGCGGGCGCACGGGCGGCTGCTTCATGGGCTTCTCCAAGTCCGGCAAGATACAGGGTTTCTGCATGCCCAACGCCGTACTGACCTTCGCCGAATACCTGCTCGACTACGCCTCGCCCGGGACCAGGGATAAGGGCTGGGTACTCCTCGAGAAGGAGCTGGAGGCCCTCCCGGGCGACGGGCCGCGCGAGATCGTGGCGGGATACCTCGAGCGCATCAAGGCGGGGGAGAGGGACCTCTACCTGTGAGCACGCCGTCCCGGGAGGAGCTCGAGCACGCCGCAGGGCTGCTCGAGCAGGACCACCCGGGGCTCCATGTGAGGTTTGCGCGGGTGATGGGCAGGAGGCTTTCGCATCTGGCGGGAAGCGCCTCCCCCGAACCAGGTCCGCAGGTCCTGGTGAACCTGGACGACGACCTGGCGGCCGTGCTGTCCGGCAGGATCCCCTTCGAGGGGGAGGAGCTGGAGGCGGCGGTCAGATCGGCGCTCGGGAAGGCCGCCCCCTAAACCCCGTCCAGGGCCTTCGACACCAAATCCCGGTCGGCGGGCACGGGCAGCGTGACCCGCATGGCTCTGTCCGACTCCATCGCGCGCGACACCGCGAACACTGCGCCGGGGTTCCTGGCCCAGGCCCTGCGCGCGAGGCCGTTCGCCACGTCCCACGAGAGCATCGAGGAAGCTCTGCTCGACGCCTCCGGCGAGCCGTCCAGCAGGAGGCCGAACCCTCCGTTGACCACCTCGCCCCAGCCGACGCCGCCGCCGTTGTGCAGCGACACCCAGGTCGCGCCCCTGAATGAGTCCCCTATCACGTTCTGAACCGCCATGTCGGCGGTGAACGAGCTGCCGTCCCTGATGTTGGCGGTTTCGCGGTAGGGCGAGTCCGTCCCCGAGACATCGTGATGGTCGCGCCCGAGGACGACCGGGCCGGAGACGACCCCCCGGGCCACGGCGTCGTTGAAGGCCAGCGCGATCCTGATCCTCCCGGGATGGTCGGCGTAGAGGATCCTCGCTCGCGATCCCACAACCAGCCGGTTCTCCTTCGCCTGCATGATCCAGAGCAGGTTGTCGAGGAGCTGCTGCCTGGTCTCAGGAGGTGCTTCCGAGGCCATATCCGAGAGTACATCTCCTGCGATGCGGTCCGTAGCATCGAGATCGTCATCGCTGCCCGAGCAGCAGACCCAGCGGAAGGGGCCGAAGCCGTAGTCGAAGCAGACCGGGCCCATGATGTCCTCGACGTAGGACGGGTACGAGAAGGAGCCGTCCTCCTTCAGGATGCCCTCGGCACCGGCCCTCGACGCCTCCAGCAGGAAAGCGTTCCCATAGTCCCAGAACGCCATGCCGGCTCCGGCGACCCTGTTTATCGCCGCCACCTGCCTGCGGAGCGATCCGCCCACGGCCTCCCTGAATCCAGCCGGATCGGCCGTCATCATGCGGTTGGACTCGTCGAACGAGAGCCCGGCGGGATAGTACCCCCCCGTGTACGGCGCGTGCAGGGATGTCTGGTCGCTCCCGAGGTCCACCGGGCAGCCTTCCGCGGCAAGCCTCTCCCAGAGGTCCACCACGTTGCCCAGGTAGCCCAGGGAGAGGGCCTCGCCCGACGCCCGCGCCTTCTCCATCCTTGCGACGATCCTGTCCAGGTCGTCGTCTGATTCCATGAGCCAGCCCTGGTCCTGCCTCTTCCTGAGGGCCGACCCGTTCACCTCCGCAACGACGCAGACAGCGCCGGCTATCACCGCGGCCTTGGCCTGGGCGCCGCTCATGCCGCCGAGGCCGGATGTGACGAATACCTTCCCCGAGAGGTTCCTGCCGGGTTCGAGCCCGAGATAGAGGCGGCCGGCGTTGAGCAGGGTGATGGTGGTGCCGTGCACTATGCCCTGCGGGCCGATGTACATGAAACTGCCGGCGGTCATCTGGCCGTAGGACGTGACTCCGAGCGCGGACATCCTGTCGTAGTCAGACCTGGACGAGTGGTTGGGTATGACCATCCCGTTTGTGACAACCACACGGGGTGCATCGGGATGGGAGGGGAAGAGGCCCATGGGGTGCCCCGAGTAGAGCGCGAGTGTCTGGTGGTCGGTCATCTCCGACAGGTACTTCATCGTGAGGAGATACTGGGCCCAGTTCTGGAAGACTGTGCCGTTGCCGCCGTAGGTGACGAGCTCGTACGGGTGCTGCGCCACTGCAGGGTCGAGGTTGTTCTGGATCATCAGCATGATCGCGGCGGCCTGGCGGCACCTCGCCGGGTACTCGCCGATGGGGCGGGCCTTCATCTCGTATGACGGCCTGAAGCGGCGCATGTAGATCCGCCCGTCCACCGCCAGCTCGCGGGCGAACTCGGGCGCGAGCCTGCCGTGCCACTCGGCGGGGAAGTAGCGGAGGGCGTTGGCGAGGGCCAGCTCCCTGTCCCTCCTGTCGAGCACCTGCGGCCTCGCCGGGGCGTGGCTGATCCCGGGGGCCTCGGGGGGCATGTCGGGGATCTCCGGGGGGATCCCCTGGCGTATGGCTCGAGCAAATGCCGTCATGTCAGGCCTTTCGGATGAAATGTCACCGTCCGTAGCGGATATCCTAACAGCGATGCCGGCGGTTCCGCCAGATGAAGGGGCCGGTGTCTGCGGAGGGGCGCTGCAGCCGGGATGGCGCGGCCTCCCGATCCTGCCGGAGGCATGGCGGAGCCATGCGCGATGGAGTATCCTCTACACTGCACACCTCGTCCCTCCTCCACTGCGGATGGCTTTCTGACGCTCCAGTGATCGGAGGTTGCATGGATCTCCAGAACGGTATCCTGGCCGGATTCCTCGCGTGGATCGTGGTGCGTGTGATCCTATGCGGTTTCTACACCGTTGCGCCGAACCAGAGGGCGGTGAAGACGGTGTTCGGCCGTGCCAGGCGACTGGGCAGCCTCACCACTCTGGACGACGAATCCATCTCCGAATCGCTCAGGGATACCGAGAAGGAGAGGTACAACTACCCGCAGGTGAGGGTCATCATGCCCGGGGGCCCCTACTTCAAGTGGCCCTGGGAGAGGATCCACAAGGTCTCGGTCGCGACCGAGACGGTCAACATGGCCTTCGACCCCGAGTCGCCCTCCGCCAACCAGAACGGCACCGTCCTCGAGGCCGTCACCAAGGACCAGCTCAACACCGGGCTGACGGGGCAGATCCGGTTCCAGGTCTCGGAGCGCAACCTCTACGCGTACATCTTCGGCGTCACCAAGCCGATCGCCCATGTGATGGGCTACTTCGTCTCGGTCCTCCGGGAGAGGATCGCCACGTTCGAGGCGCCCGAAAAGGCCGGTCTGGACGAGGCATCCGGAACAGTCTCCGTCGAAGGCATCTCGATCAACGACCTCCGTAAGAACCTTAGGGACCTCAACGACCACATGGACAAGGAGTGCCGCTGCTCGCAGGCCCGGTACGGGATACTGCTCGATGCCTCGCTCATCACCGGTATCGACCCACCTCCGGAGGTCGAGTCGGCGCTCGCGGCCATCAACACGGCGCACAACCAGGTCTCCTCCGACATCAGCCTGGCCACGGCGGCCGCCGACCAGCGCATAGTCGAATCCAAGCGCGCAGTGGAGATCGAGACACTGAAGGCGCAGGCTGATGTGGAGCCGCTGGAACGCCTCGCAGCCCAGCTCTCCGTCCTGAAGCAGAGCGGGATGGGGGCGGTCGAGGGCTACCTGCGGACGGTGAAGCTCGCGCTCCTCTCGCGCGCCGGGCGTGTCATCACGGAGGTGAAGCAGTGAACTGGCAGGTCATGGTCGCCTTTGCTACGTTCCTGACCCTCCTGATCGGAGTCCCGGTGCTCCTCTGGTTCGCGCGGCTGTTCGGCATCTACGCCACGGTGCCCGAGAGGCGGTGCTACGTTTACGTGCTCTTCGGAAACGTGGTGGGGATACTCGACAAGCCTGGCTTCTGCTTCCTGTGGGGCAGGCTCGGGTGGAGGGCGCTGTTCGTCAACTGGATGGGCCGCCGCTATGTGACCGACATGAGGCTCGATCAGCAGTACCTGCGCAGCCAGCCCGTGAACTCCGAGGAAGGCGCGCCCATGGGCATAGGGATCTGGTTCGAGATGTTCGTGAGCGACCCCGTCGCCTACCTGTTCAAGAACACGAACCCCCGGGGCTCCCTAGCCGCCAATGTGAGCAACTCGACAGTCCGGTGCCTCAGCAACCTCCCGCTGGCCAAGATGCTCATCGACAGGCATCCCATGAGCCGGACCGTGCGCGACGAGGTGACGCCCAAGTCGAACGAGTGGGGGTACAAGCTGGGCTCCATCTACATCCGCAAGGTGCACTTCCGCGATCCCGAGATGATCTCCCAGATCGAGAGCAAGGTGGTGAACCGGCTGCGCCAGGTGACGGCCGCCATCAGACAGGACGGCGCGAACCAGGTCAACATCATCAGGAGCACGGCCGAACGGCTGGCCGCGGTCGAGTTCGGGAAGGCCGCCGCGATAAGGCCCGAGATAGTGGGCAGGGCGATGGCCGGGATAAGTGCCGACGCGGAGGTTTCCGCCGCCATGTTCGAGATCCTCGAGACCCAGAGGATAGTCGAGGGCCATGGCGACCTGACCCTGCTCAAGCTCGGGGAGAGGAGCCTGCTGTCGGAAATCCTGGCGGCCGGCGCTCCTGGAGCGGAGGCGGCACGATGAACCCGAGGAAGAAGGCGTCGACTGATCATCAGATCCATGAATGCCTCTCGGAGCGGTGGAGCCCGTATGCGTTCGACTCCGGGCCGGTGTCCGATGCCGACCTGGAATCCCTGTTCGAGGCCGCAAGATGGGCGCCTTCGGCATACAACGAACAGCCCTGGAGATACATCGTTGCCAGGCGGGCGGACTCCGAGCTTTTCGGGAAGGTGCTGTCATGCCTCGTCGAAGGCAACAGGGTCTGGGCGGCCTTCGCCCCGGTGCTGGCCCTCGGCGTCGCATCCCGCCGCTTCTCGCGCAACGGCAGGGAGAACGGCACAGCCCTGCACGACCTCGGCCTCGCATCGGCCAACCTCCTTGTCGAGGCGACCTCGCGGGGTCTGTTCGTGCACCAGATGTCAGGCATCCTCCCCGGCAGGGCGCGAGAGCTGTTCGGCATCCCGGAGGGCTTCGACGCCATAACCGGGCTGGCCGTCGGCCGGCTCGGAGATCCCGGCGGGCTTCCCGCGGATGTCGCCTCGCGGGATCTGGAGCCGAGGACGAGGAATCCGCTCTCGAGGTTCGTTTTCGGCGCCCGCTGGGAGGAGCCTGCAGCCTTCCTGGAGGACTGAGGCGTCCTGATGGTTCCATTCGACGGGAGGAGACCGATATGGGCGATGGAGAGGGCGGGATCGTTCCCGTGACGAGGCTGGCCGGCCTCGTGGTGTATCAGGAGGGATCGGTCGTCAGCCGCGAGCTGGTCAGGAAAAAGGCGGGCACCGTGACCGTGTTCGCCTTCGACGCCGGGCAGGGGCTCAGCGAGCACACCGCCCCCTTCGACGCGATCGTGGACGTGCTCGAGGGAGAGGCCGACGTGAGCATCGACGGTATCCCGCACAGGGTGAGCACCGGCGAATTCATCGTCATGCCCGCGGGCAGGCCGCACTCGCTCTTCGCCGTGGTACGCTTCAAGATGCTGCTGGTGATGATAAGGGAGTAGCGAGGTGAAGAGAGGTGAATACCCCCGGGAGTCACCGGAACGGGTTGCGGACCATCGGGGTCCGGGCGGAGCGGCCGGGTTCCTGGTGCTCTCGGCGGCCATCGCGGTCGCTGTAGCGGCCTTCCTCTTGAACCGGGCGAACCGTTCGCCAGGGCGCCGTGACATCCCCGGGGGACGGGACGGCGGCTTCCGCGGAGATGATCCACGGAAGGGCGGCCAGGCGTGTTCTTGACACCGCACGGGTGCGGGTCGATGTTGAATCAGGATGGGCCCGCCATCCCGGCTCCTGCATCCCCGTGAAGCCGGGTGACAGGCCGCGATGCTCTTTCGATCACAACCGTCTCGAAAGGAGAGATCGATGGCCGGGGAGAACGGAAGACACGGCTGCCTGACTGTCTGGCTGCTCCTGCTGCTGCTGTGGAACCTCGTCCTGATCCTGACCTACACGGGATGCAACATGGTGGAGTGGTTCGGCGACGTGGGCGAGCCCTTCGGCTGGTACTTCCCGATCATGATCGGGCTGGCCGTTGCGAGCCTCATTTGCGTCATGGCGATATTCCGGTGGAGGAAGTGGGGCTTCTGGGGCCTCCTGATCATCAGCGCGGTGAAGGTCGTCCTGGAGATCATGGCAGGTGGCACCGGCTTCGCGGTCCTCTCCGGCGTCGTGCTGTCCATGCTGATCCTCTACGGGGTTCTGCACATAGGCAGCGGGAACAAGGGCTGGCCGCAGCTCAGATAGCATACCCGCCCACTGTGGAGATGGAGGGAGCATCATGAAGAAGCTGGGTGCGGAGTTCTTCGGGACCTTCTGGCTGGTCCTGGGCGGCTGCGGCAGCGCCGTGCTGGCCGCGACCAGCGGCCCCGGGGGCGGCATCGGATACCTCGGCGTAGCGCTGGCGTTCGGCCTGACAGTCGTCACCATGGCCTATGCCATAGGCCACATCTCGGGATGCCACCTGAATCCGGCGGTGTCGATCGGGCTCTGGGCCGGCGGGCGATTCCCTGCGAAGGATCTCCTCCCCTACATCGTATCGCAGGTTCTCGGTGCGATTGCGGCCGGCGGCGTGCTCTTCCTGATAGCGAGCAGGACCGCGGGATTCGACGTCACCGAGGGTTTCGCGTCGAACGGCTTCGCCGCCCACTCGCCCGGGGGGTATTCCATGGGGGCCGCGCTCATCTGCGAGGTGGTGATGACCATGATGTTCCTGCTGGTCATCATGGGCGCTACCGACAAGCGGGCGCCCCAGGGGTTCGCGCCTCTCGCGATCGGCCTCGCGCTGACGCTGATCCACCTGATCAGCATCCCCGTGACGAACACCTCGGTGAACCCCGCGCGCAGCACCGGAGTCGCCATCTTCCAGGGCACGTGGGCCCTCGAGCAGCTCTGGCTGTTCTGGGTCGCACCCATCATCGGCGCTCTGGCAGGTGCGTTCGTCTACAGGTTCGTGGGGGGCAGGGCCGAGAAGTAGCGGCGCTCCTCTCCAGGTAGAAGCAGGTCCGGGCCGTCCGCGGCCCGGACCTTTCTGCATGCCTTCCCCCGGGCAGGCTTGCGGAGGTACGCGGCGATGCACATAAAGCCGGGTATCGTCCGGAAGGCCGGGAGCCGGAACAGGGCAACACGATGACGGAGGACGGCTTGGGCGGATTCCTCGACAGGCTCGCGGAAAGACGCGCCATCGTCTTCGACGGGGCGATGGGGACGCTGCTCTACCAGCGCGGGGCTGCGGGCGGGAGCTGCTACGACGAGCTCAACCTCACGAATCCGGGCCTCGTGGGAGGCATCCACAGGGACTACGTCCTCGCTGGTGCCGAGGTCATCACCACCAACACCTTCGGTGCGAACCCGGTGGTGCTCGAGAAATACTTCGGACTGGGCTCGGCGACGGCAGAGATAAACAGGGCCGGAGTGGAGATCGCCCGGGCCGCTTCGGGCGGGGCCATGGTGGCCGGCTCGGTCGGCCCGATCTCGAGGCCGGCCGAGGCGCTCGACGATCTGGCCCCGGAGACGATGGAGCATGCCTTCGGGGTGCAGCTCAGGGCTCTGCTGGGCGCCGGGGTCGATCTCGTGGTCTTCGAGACGTTCAACGACCCGCGCGAGCTCGCTGCAGCGCTGGATGCGCTGGATGCCGCGGGAGGGGCCCCGTCCGTGGCCATGCTCACCTTCCTCGAGGGCGGACTGACGATCGGGGGGCTCCATCCCCTGCACGCCGGGCACGCTCTGGACGAGCTCCAGGCCGATGTCGTGGGGGTCAACTGCGGCACCGGACCCATGGACATGCTGAAGGTGATCCAGAAGATAGCTCAGGCCACCGGCAAGCCGGTCTGCGCGATGCCCAACGCAGGAGTCGCGAGGTTCGAGGGCGGGAGGTTCACATACCCGCGCAACCCCGGGCACATCGGCTTCTATTCGTCCCGGATGGTGGCCGCGGGATGCTCGATAGTGGGGGGATGCTGCGGCACTACGCCCGAGCATGTCTCGGCGGTCGCCGGAGCCGTGCGTGGCGCGACCCCCGGGATACGCAGGCGCGTGAGCGTGCAGCTCTCGCATGTCGATCCCGCGGAAGCGGTGCCCCCGGTCGTGGAGACCACGCTCAAGAGCATGCTCGGCAGGCGCTTCGTCACGAGCGTCGAGGTCGACCCTCCCAGGGGACCGGACGCGAGGAAGCTGCTGGAGAGGCTCCGGAAGCTCAAGGGCCTGGGGGTGGACGCCGTGAACGTTTCGGACGGCCCGATGGCCAGGCTCCGCATGTCCCCCTCCGCCTTCGCGTCGATAGTGCGGAGGGATCTCAATCTGGAGGTCGTGATCCACGCCACCTGCCGCGACAAGAACATCCTCGCCCTGCAGTCCGACCTGCTCGGGCTCTCCGCGACGGGTTTGCGGAACATCCTCGCGCTCTCCGGCGACCCTCCCAGCATCGGCGACTATCCGTTCGCCACAGCCGTCTACGATGTCCGTTCCGAGGGCCTGATAAGGATGGTGGACTCCCTGAACAGGGGCCGCGACATCCTCGGGAGCAGGCTGAACGGCCCGGCCGGGATCTTCTGCGGAGCCGGGGTGCCGTCTTCGCCGGCCGATCATGCGCGGGAGCTCGCCGCCCTGGAGCGCAAGACCAGGTCCGGCCTGGGCTTCGTGCAGACCCAGCCGGTCTTCGACCTGGAAGCCTTCGCCCTTTTCCATGCGGAGCTCAGGAAGCACGGTCTCCCTGTGATCGCCGGGCTTATGCCCGTGCTGACCGCAGGAGGCCTGGACTACCTCGCGAACGAGGTGCCCGGGATGAGCATCCCTGCTGAACTCCTGGAGTCGATGAGGAGCGCCGGAGGGGACGAGGCCGAGGCTGCCGCCGGACTCTCGTTCGCGAAGGGCGTCCTCGAGGGGTTGAAGGACATGGGTGTCGACGGAGTCTGCATCATGCCCGCCCTCAACGGCTACGATGTCGTCGAATCACTGCTCTGCTGAGCGGCCGGAGCCCCTGCTCACGGCCCGCATGGTCCTCCTCCGGCTCGGCTACAGACCCGGGATGCCCGCCGGAGACTGGGCCGTGCGCGCCGCTGAGGCCGTGGGGAGGATCCGTGGTCTGATGGAGCCGGCGTGCGCGTGCGAGCACATGGATGTAGTCGACGTGTCGGCCTCTGGCGTGGGGCTCCGCGATGTGCGATTCGAGAGCGCCGGCCTGGCAGCCCGTCTCGAGGGCTGCACGGCCTGCACCATATTCCTTGCGACGCTCGGGTCCGGGGTGGACGACGAGATAGACAGGCTCGCAGGCACCCCTTCCATGCAGGTGGTGCTCGACGCCGCGGCGTCCGAAGCCGCAGAGGCCTGCGCCAGGTGGATACAGCGCCGCGAGGCCGCGCTCGCATCGTCGGCCGGGGCCAGGGCGCTCCAGAGGTTCAGCCCGGGCTACGGCGATTTCTCCCTGGGTTGCCAGCGCTGGTTCGCGGAGCGGTTCCCCTCGCTGGGGGTCCGGGTGGAGGCTTCCGGCATGATGGTGCCGCGGAAGACGGTATCGGGGGTGATCGGATGGAGGCTCTGCTAGAAAGATTCGGGGGCCGTGTCCTCGTTGCGGACGGCGCCATGGGAACCCTGCTGTCGGGGAGCGGGCACTCCGGCTCCGCTCCCCCGGAGGAGATCCTGCTCGAGGATCCCGACAGGGTGCGGACGGCCCACCGCGAGTACGCCGCGGCCGGTGCGGACATCCTCGTCACGAACACCTACGGCGCAGGCAGGCTCAAGCTCTCGGAGTTCGGCCTGGAGTCGAGGCAGCGGGAGATAGTCGAACGGGCCGTCTTCGCGGCGCGTTCCGGGGCCGACGGGCGGAACTGCATGATCGCAGGGTCGATCGGCCCGCTCGGGAGCTTCCTCGCCCCGTTCGGACCGGTCCGCTCGGCCGAGGCCTCGGCCTGCTTCAGGGAGCTCGCGGCCCTGCTCGTACAGTGCGGCGTCGACCTGGTCTTCCTCGAGACCTTCACCGACATCCGCGAGCTGAGGCTCGCCGCGTCGGCGGTCAGGGAGGCCGCTCCCGGGCTGCCTCTCCTCATGAGCATGAGCTTCGAACGGAACGCCAGAACTGTTACCGGCACGCCCGCCGAAGTGCTCGCCGACGTCTCCGGGGCGTTCGGTCCCGGCATGTCGGGGGTCAACTGCGGAGCCTCCCTTTCGGACAACGAGTCTGCCGCTCTCGCCCTCCTGGCACATTCGAGCCTTCCCGTGTGCTACATGCCCAACGCCGGGATCCCGGCCGTCAGGGACGGCGTCACGACATGGGCCGCCACCCCCGCCGACCTGGCCGGCTCGGCGGTCAGGATCTGCGAAGCAGGCGCCTTCGTCGCGGGGAGCTGCTGCGGGTCGGGCCCGGAGCACACCAGAGCCATAGCCGAAGCACTCTCCGGAATGCCGGCCGTCCGGACCAGGCCGCGCAGGGTCTGCTCGATCTCCTCCAGGACCTCGAGGCTGGTCTTCGGCGAAGGTTTCCTGGTCGCCGGCGAGAGGATCAACCCCACCGGGCGAAGGGCGCTGGCGTCATCGATACGGAGCGGTTCCACAGGGGTGCTCAGACGGTCGGCCGCGAGGCAGGCCGCCGCCGGCGCGAACCTGCTCGACCTCAACGTCGGCGTGGGCGACCCGGGGCTCGAAGCCTCGTTCATGCCGGGGGCCGTCGCGGCCCTGGACGGAGTGCCGGGGCTCCCGCTGTTCATCGACAGCCCGATGCCCGGAGTCGTCGCATCGGCGCTGCCCGAATACCCGGCACGGGCCTTCGTCAATTCGATTCCCTGCATCCCGTCGAGGCTCGAAGCCGGGCTCCCTCTCGTGAAGAAGCACGGGGCGGGATTCGTGGCGCTCCTGATGGATGCGCACGGAGTCCCCGACACCGCCGGGGGCAGGATCGCGCTCCTCGCGGAGATGCTGGCCGCCGCCCGGGCCTTCGGACTCGGAGTCGAGGACGTGATCGTGGACCCCGTGGTCCTGTCCGAGGCTGCGTCGCCCGGGGCTGCGCTCGTGACTCTCGAGACCCTGCGCCGCATCAGGAGCGAGTACGGCCTGGAAACCATCGTCGGACTGAGCAATGTCTCCTACGGCCTCCCCGCGAGGAGTGCCGTGAACAGGGCATTCCTGACCCTGGCCGTGGAGGCCGGCCTCTCGGCTGCGATAATGGACCCGCTGGACTCCGATGGTGGCCTGCTGCCGTCGGCAGCCCGGCTGCTCATCTCGCCGGGCGATGGCTTCGCGGGGTTCACAGGGCTCGCAACCGGCTGCGCACCCGCGATGGAGCATGCACCCCGCCCGGACGTCGACGGGCCCACGATCGAGGAGGCCATCGCCGGGGGCGATGCCGCTTCCGCGGTGGAGGCGGTCGAGAGGGCCCTGAAGGACACGGACCCGTCCGGGCTCGTGGCGTCGGTGCTGGTGCCCGCTGTCACCAGGCTCGGAACGGAATACGAGCAGGGCAGGATCTTCCTGCCCATGCTGCTGGCGGGCGCGGAGGCCGTCGAGGGGTGCTTCGGCGCAATCCGGAGGATCTCGGGCGGATCGGCCTGCAGGGGGACCGTCCTCATGGCCACTGTCGAGGGCGACGTGCACGACATCGGCAAGAACATCGTCGCTGCAATCCTGGCCGGGCACGGCTGGAGGATCGTGGATCTCGGCAGGAACGTCCCTGCCGGGGCGATCCTGGAGGCGGCACTCCGCGAGAAGCCTGACGCAGTCGGACTGAGCGCACTGCTGACCCCCAGCCTTCCGGTCATGGCGGCCGCGGTTGCGCTGCTGCGGGAGAGCCTCGATCCCGTGCCGCCCATACTCGTGGGAGGAGCCGTGGTCACCGAGGGGTTCGCCCGGGGCATGGGCGCCGTCTACGGCAGGGACGGGGTACACGCCGCGAGGATCCTGGACGGGGGAAGCCCGTCATGAGCCCGGCCGGGCCCATGCGCATCGTCATCAGCAACTCGATGACGACCTGGGGAGGCGGCGAGAACTGGAGCCTCACCGCCGCAACCGGGCTGGCCGGGAGGGGACACGATGTCATCCTGGTCTGCCGGCCGGGAAGCTCACTGGAAGAGAGGGCCCTGGCTGGGGGCGGCATCCGTGTCGAGGCGATCCCCATCCGGGGCGACTTCAGCCCCCTGTCGGTCCTCAGGGCGGCATCCCTCTTCGACAGGCACGGGACGCAGGTGGCCTGCTGCAACCTCGACCGCGAGGTCAGGAGCCTCGGGATCGCCGCGAGGATGAAGGGAGTGGTCTTCATCCGCCGCAGGGGCAGCGACTACGGCTTCAAGAACAGCCTCAGGTACAGGATCTCCTACAGCCGCCTGGTGGACGGCGTCATGGTGAACAGCGACTCCACGAAAAACAGCATACTGTCGAAAAACTGGTGGCTTCCCGCGGGAAAGCTGCGGAGGATCTACAACGGCATCGACACCGGGCGGTTCGTCCCGGACCCTGTGGCAGGGGCCCGGTTCAGGGCATCGGCCGGCCTGGGGACGGGCGATCTAGTCGTCGGCATCGTGGGCTCGCTCCTTCCCCGGAAGAGGCATGGAGTGCTGTTCGAGGCATGTTCCCGACTCGTGGAGACCTTCCCCGAGATGAGACTGCTCGTGGCCGGGCCCGCGCCTTCCCCACGGCACAGGATGGAGGCCGAGGAGGCCGCCTCGAAGGCCGGTGTCCTCGACAGGACGATCTTCACCGGGCCCGTGGAGGACATGGTGGGATGCTACAACTCCATAGACATGCTCTGCATGCCCTCGACAAACGAAGGATTCGGCTACGCGGCCGCCGAAGCGATGTCCTGCGGGAGGCCCGTGATAGTCTCCGACGCCAGCAGCCTGCCGGAGGTCGTCGGCCCAGACGGCATGATATTCCCGGTGGACGATGCCGCCGCTCTAGGGGGACATGTCTCCAGGCTCGCCGGCGATCCCGGGATGAGGGCCGAGGCCGGGAGGCTTGCCAGGAACCGCGTGGTGGAAGTGTTCTCCATCGACAGGATGCTGGACGACATCGAGGCGTATTTCCGGGAGATGATCGCGAAGAGGGGCGGGGGGGCGTGAGGACTTCCTGCAGCCAGTGCGGCGCCGGGCTCAGGGTGCTCAGGAGGGAGTTCTTCCTGAGATGTCCGTACTGCGGCGCACGCATGCTGTTCGAGATCCCGGGCAGGACCCTGATGATCTCCTCTCCTTCGATCGGCGAGGACTCCCTCCGCAGGCTCCTGCCCGGAGTCGGCATCGATGCGGTCGAACTGGTCTACTTCCCCTACCGCGAGATCCCCGGTGCGAGCCTCGAGGCTGCATTCTCGCAGCCCGTGCCCGATCTCGAGGGCTACCGGCCTCCCTCCGCATCCATGACGGTCCTGTCGGAGAACGATGCCTCGCCCGACCAGCTCATGCCGCCCGCCGTCGAAGGCGTGGATGACTCCGTTCCCGACACCTCGACGATCGTCTACCATCCCTTCTTCCGGGTCCGGACCTCCGACAGGGGGATCCCCGAGACGCTCTTCGTCGACGCGGTGAGCGGGCTCCCCGTCAGCGGCGCACGAGCGGCATCGAATCCCGTCACACTGCCTTCGGCCAGTTTCATAGAAGCCCTGATCGCCCTCTCCCTCCTGTCGGGAGCGGTCTTCGCGGTGGCGAGGCTTGCGGGCGCCGGGCTGCAGGGCGGCCTCGAGGCCTCCATGATCGCATCCATGGCGGGATGCGCCATCCACATCCGCTACAGGATCCTCCGGTGACCGGTCCCAGGGCGCTTTCCTGCCCTGCCTGCGGCGGCCTCCTCGACTTCAGGGAGGGGGACGTCGAAGGGTCATGCCGTCACTGCGGCACCAGGGTCAGGAGGACCGACGGAGTCCTGAAGCTGCTCAGACCTTCGGCCATCGACGGGACCGGAGCCCTGAGGGAGGTCAGGCGCCTCCTGGAGGGCCCGAGCATACGGCGCGGAGCGCTCTCCAGGGCGAGGGTGGCCAGGCCGAGGCTCTTCTACGTGCCGTTCTGGCATGTCTCGGCCCAGCTCACCGGGTTTGCGTTCGGGCTGGAGCCGGTGTTCGAGGAGCAGGAGCTGCCCGTGGCCACCGACACCGAGCAGGGCGGTGACAACATGTCCGTCTTCGGGAAGACCCGGACCGTCAGGATCAGGAAGGGCGCGAAGGCCGTCTCTCGCGAGATCAGGGTCTTCGGGAGCGTGAACGTCAGCGCCGCCGACCTGGAGCCCCTGGGCATCCCGTCGATGGGGGAGGACGCCCAGCTCTCGATGACCGGCCTCGAGATACAGCGGAACGAACTCCCGGGAGACCTCGAGGTTCTCGACTCCCGGTCGGCCGGAGAGGGTGTGCTCGTCGACCCTTCGATGCCGCTGAGCCAGGCCGTCGCGAGCGCGGACAGGTACTTCGACAGGCTGGCCGGGGGATCGGCGAGAGCGCTCGAGCAGCGGTGGACGTGGCACGCCATCTCCTGCCGCCGCGTGCGTCTGGTCTTCTACCCTCTGTGGGTCGTCGATTTTCAGTGCGGCGGCTCACCCTACCGGGTGGTCCTCGATGGAGCTTCAGGGAAGGTCGTCAGGGGCATCCTTCCCGGCAGGAGGCGCGATCTCAACATCCTGGCATCGATCGTGGCAGCTCTCTGGGCCGCCTTCCTGCCCTTCGTCCTCTCCTCCCTGGACGGTGGTTCGGCTCTGCGGGGCTGCGGGTCTGTCACGCTCATGGCAGGCGCGATGCTGGGGCTGGGCACCTGGAAGCTCATGGACATGCTCGACTCCGTGAGCAGGAAGGGCAGCGATGTCGTGGTCTGAGAGGGAGATGACCAGCCTCTCCTGCGGGATCTGCGGAACCGGCCTCACGGGGCTGCCCGACGACATCCTGATCTGCTGCCGCGGCTGCGATTCGGTCTGGAGCCTCGAGTCGGGCTGCCCTGAGAAGGTGGCCGTGTCGGTCCTTCCCTCGCCTGCCGAACCGGCCCTGCACCTGCCGTTCTGGCTGGTCGACGTGTCGGTCTTGGGGGGAGGCATCCTCGTGAGGGACGAGAACTGCCCGGCCCGGATCGAGCTTCCCAGGGAACTGGACACTTCGGCCGAGAGAGGCCTGGAATTCGTCGAGACGAAGCCGTACTCGACAACGGCCGCCTTGCCGGCCTTCGCGTGCGACCGGGCCGCCGGATTCGGCTACCTCCTGTCGTCCATCCTCGGAACCATGGAGGGCCAGCCGCACCCGGTCCGCTGCCTCGCCGGAGGTGTCATGTCCGGGCGCGAGGCCCGCGAGACTGCCCATGCCGTCGTGATCGCGGGGCTCAGGCGCGACAACCCCGGCCTGGCCCGCGTGGACCTCGTGACGGAGACATCCGCACCCTCTCTCGCAGCAGCGGGTTTCGATCCCGTCGAGCGCGGCCTGCGGCTTGCAGGAACGCGCCTCGTGCTGCCATATACGGCCCTGGCGGATGCACGGGCGATCCTGTGCTTTTCCGGTCACGGAATACAGTCTTCAAAAACCTGACTTTGTCGGCCATCTTCAATGAAATGAGGGAATCATGTCGGGACACAACAAATGGAGCACCATCAAGCACAAGAAGGGCAAGGCCGACGCCGTCCGCGGCGCGCTCTTCAGCAAGCTGGTCAAGGAGATCACGGCTTCGGCGCGCGAAGGCGGCGGCGACCCCAACATGAACGCCCGTCTCAGGGTGGCCGTGGATGCCGCCAAGGCCAGCAACATGCCTGCCGACAACATCGAGAAGGCCATCAAGAGGGGCACGGGCGAGATCGAGGGCGTGGTCTACGAGGAGATGCAGTACGAGGCCTACGGCCCCGGCGGAGTGGCCATCCTCATCGACGTCCTCACCGACAACAAGAACAGGGCTGCCGCCGAGATCAGGCATATGCTCACGCGCGGAGGCGGCAGGCTGGGAGCCAAGAACAGCGTCGCCTACCACTTCACCAGCCGCGGCCAGATCTTCGTCGATGCAAGGAAGTACGACGAGGAGAAGGTCATGGAGGCCGGGCTCGAGGCCGGTGCCGAGGACATCCAGTCCGAGGATGACACCATCATCGTCGTGACCAGCCCGGCCCAGCTCTACATCGTCAAGGAGAGCCTCGAGAAGGCCGGCATCGCTGTTGACGGGGCCGAATCCGCCAAGGTGGCCGACAACGTGGTCGTGCCGGACAGGAAGGAGGCCGAGCAGGCCGCGAGGCTGCTCGAGATGCTCGAGGAGCACGACGACGTACAGGCGGTCCACACGAATCTGGAGATGCCCGAATAGGTTCCACCGGCGGGATCGTCCTGGGTGTGGATCCGGGCCTCGAGATAACGGGGTACGGTCTGATCGAGTCCGCAGCAGGGAGAGCGGTGCTGCTGGAGGCGGGCACAATCCGGACCCGCAGGAGCGCACCTCTGCCCGATCGCCTGAAAGAGCTCTACGAGGGGCTTTCTTCGGTCATCGAAGGCTTTTCGCCGGAAGTGATGGGCATGGAGGAGATCTACTCCCATTACGCCCACCCGGCCACCGCCATCGTCATGGGGCATGCCAGGGGGGTGCTCTGCCTCGCGGCCGCCATGAGGGGCATACCAGTGACCGCACTCCAGGCCACACTCGTCAAGAAGCTCGTCACCGGGAACGGCAGGGCCGGCAAGGAGCAGGTTTCCGGCATGGTCAGGCATCTCCTCGGCATCAGGGAGGAGATCAGGCCTCCCGATGTCACCGACGCTCTCGCCGTGGCCATCGCGCTCATGGAACGGGGGGAGCCTTGATCGAGCGCATCCGCGGAACCGTCGAGTCGATCGACGATGGAGGGCTCGTCCTGGGGACGGGCAGCCTCTCGGTGCGCCTGCTGGCATCACGGAACCTCACGTCCAGGCTCGTGCCCGGGCGCGTAGAGGATCTGCCGGTGCAGCTCGTGGTCCAGATGGAGGGGAGCAGGGTACTGCCGATGTGCATCGCCTTCGACGACGAAGTCGAACGGGAGGTCTTCGAGGCCCTCGTCTCGGTGTCCGGGGTGGGCGCCAGAGCCGCGGTGAAGGCTCTTGCCAGGCCGGCTTCGGAAATCGCTTCGGCCGTCGTGGCCGGGGACGAGAGATTCCTCTCGACCCTGCCCGGCATCGGGAGGGCGAGAGCCAGGCAGATCATCGCCGCTCTCCAGGAAAAGCTCTCCAGGACCCATTCGCCGTCGGCTCCGCCCGGCGACGCCGCATCGGAGGCCAGGCTCGTGCTCGCGCAGCTAGGCATCAATCCGTCCGAAGCGGATGCGCTCATCTCCCGGGCCGCGGAGGCCCTCGGCGAAGAGGCCTCCCGCCGGTCATCCGACCTCGTGCGCGAGGCCATGAGGATCAGGAGTACGAGATGACGCGCCAGTCCGTGGTCTCCGGGGAGGTTCAGAACGGCGAGGAGGCAGTGCTCTGCACCCTCAGGCCGAGGCTCCTCTCGGAGTACGTCGGGCAGGGCATGGTCGTCGAGAACCTCGGGATAGCGATAGAGGCCGCCAGGGGCAGATCCGAGCCGCTCGACCACATCCTCCTCCACGGCCCCCCGGGGCTGGGCAAGACCACGCTTGCACACGTGATCGCCGCGGAGATGGGCGCCGACATCACCACGACCTCCGGGCCGGCCCTCGAGAGAGCAGCCGACCTGGTCGGCATCCTGACCAACATGCGGGAGGGCGGCATCCTCTTCATCGACGAGATCCACCGGTTGCCGAGGGTGGTCGAGGAATACCTGTACCCCGCGATGGAGGACTTCGAGATAGACTTCGTCCTCGATCCCGGCCCGCACGCCAGGACGGTCAAGCTGGGGCTCTGCCGCTTCACCATCGTCGGCGCCACGACCAGGGCCGGCCTCCTCACCGGTCCGCTCAGGAACAGGTTCGGCCTCTCGCTCCATCTGGACTTCTACAGCGTCGACGATCTCGCATCCATCATCCTGAGGTCCTCGGGCATACTGGGTGTCTCCATCGATGCTGACGCCGCCGCCATGGTGGCCTCCAGGTCGAGGGGCACGCCGCGCGTGGCGAACCGCCTCCTGCGGAGGGTCAGGGACTTCGCCCAGGTGTCGGGCAGGCGGGGCATCGACGCCGACTCGGCCCTCGAGGCCATGGAGATCAACGGCGTCGACGAATGCGGGCTCGACGTGCTCGATCGAAAGTACCTCGGAATCGTGATCGGGCGCTACTCGTGCGGCCCGGTGGGCATATCCGCCATCGCCGCCACCCTGAACGAGGAATCGGACACCCTGATGGACGTGGTCGAGCCGTATCTCCTCTCCGAGGGGTTCATCATCAGGACGAGCCGTGGGCGGTGCGCCACCGCCAAGGCCTGCAGGCATCTGGGCCTCGAGTGGACCGGGAGGACCGACATGTTCTCGCAGGAGGCAGGACACTGAACAGGAGGCTGCTCCTCCACGTCTGCTGCGCCCCCTGCATGACGGTCACCGAACCCTTCCTGGGGGAACAGGGATTCGAGTCCACGGCCTTCTTCTACAACCCGAACATCCATCCCTGGCGGGAGTGGAAGCGAAGGCTGGACACCCTCGGGGAATGGGTTTCGCGCACCGGTACCCCTCTCGTCGTCGACGACTCGTATCCACTGGAGGAGAACGTCTCGATGCTCGTCGGGTCGGAACCGAGATGCGCCGCGTGCTTCTCCGACCGCCTGTCGAAGGCGGCATGCAAGGCCTTCGAATGCGGATGCGACTCGTTCTCCACGACGCTCATGCTGAGTCCCTATGCAGACCACGCACTCCTCCGGTCGGCGGGGGAGGAGGCCTCGGCCCGCACCGGCGTGCCTTTCGTCTACAACGACCTGAGGCATCTCTACGGCAGGTCCGTCGAACTCTCGAGGGCCGCCGGGCTCTACCGCCAGCCCTATTGCGGATGCATCTTCAGCGAGAGGGACAGGTTCGCGCGCGGAAGCCCCGGCCGGGCCTCGTCCGGAGCATCTTCCTGAAGCATTGCCACTGGTCGGGTTCTTGCAGATATTGACATGGCTGCCAGCATATTTCAATCGGAGTGGAGGGTCCCGATGAAAAGAATGTGTCTGTTCACCATCCCGTTGCTGCTCATGAGCGGCTCGCTCTGGGCCAACATCCAGAGCCAGACCGACTGGAGCGGCGGGCCGGGAGTCGCCGGGCCCGTCACCTCCTGGGGCGATGATTTCTACCTCGGAACCGACCTCGACTGGGATACCGAGCCCGGCCAGCTCAAGCTGGTCATCGACCAGGGCGAGAACGTGATAGATCCATCCGTGAACGGCGCCTACGGCTGCGACCTTGTCGACGTCGACCAGGACGGCGATCTCGACATGGCCGGGTGCTCCTACTACGACGACTACGTCCACTGGTGGAAGAACAACGGCGCCGGCGAATCCTGGACCGAGTATTCGGTCGGGACCATCAACGGTCCCGTTTTCGTCAAGGTGGCCGACATCAACATGGACGGCTCCCGCGACATCGTGGTAGCGGCGGCCGATGCCAACCAGATCGTATGGTACAGGAACAACAGCGGCGGCACCAGCTGGACGGCCAACATACTGGAAACCGACTTCGACGCCAGGCAGATCAGCCTCTCCGACTTCGACGGCGATGGCGACCCTGACATCGTGGGCGTGTCCAGCGAAACCGGCGACGTGGTCTGGTGGAGGAACAGGGTCAACCAGAGCCTCCCCTGGATCAAGACCTACATCGACGGGTCACTCCTGGGAGCCTACGCCTGCGACACCGGCGACATCGACAACGACGGCGACATCGACGTGTTCTGCACCTCCACCTACTACGGGTCGATCGTCCTCTACACCAACGATCTCCAGTACACCGGCTCCTGGATCAAGTCGACGGTGACCACGGGGCTCTCCAACCCGTACTCCATCGCCGTGGCCAGCGTCGATGACGACACCAAGCTCGAGGTCGTGTCGGCCAACTATTCCGGCATCAGCTACTACGACTACTCCAGCGGCAGCTGGACCGCCAACACCATCGACGCCACGGTAACCAACGTCACATCGGTGGTCGAGGTGGACATGGACGGCGACGGCGACCTCGACATCGCCTCCTGCAGCGCCGGCTCGTCCGACGATGTCTACTGGTACCAGAACCTGCCTGGCACCTCATGGGAGAAGACCCTGGTCGACGGCGACTTCCAGGGCGGCATCTTCGTCGTCGCAGGCGATGTCGACGACGACGGAGTGCCCGACGTGGCCGGCGCCGCGACCGACGAGGACAGGATGAGCTGGTGGAGGATAGGCGGGTTCACGAGCCCCGGCGTCCTCTACTCCTCGATCTACCAGGTCGACCAGGTCGGCTACTGGCAGCAGATGGGCTGGAGCCTGGATCAGCCTGCAGGCACTTCGATCTACTTCAACCTCAGGGCCTCCGACAACCCGTCGGCGATGGGCTCGTGGAGTCCGAACATCAGCGGCACGAACCCGAGCAGCATCATCGGCCTCCTCGAGGACGGCACCGGCTATCTGCAGTACCGGGTTACCCTGCAGACCAGCAATCCCTACGGCACGCCGTCCCTCAAGGACCTGTACGTCTTCTGGAGCCCGACCGGGATCGAGGAGGAGGAAGGCGGCAGCATGCTGTCCGTAGCTTCCCCCAATCCGTCGTTCGGTCCGGTCGAGCTGGTATGGACCCTCGAGAACGCCGGCAACGCCGTACTCACGATCTACGACACCACCGGCAGGCTGGTGCGCGAGGTGGAGAACGGCTGGTTCGAGGCCGGTGAACACTCCACGACTGTCGACGGTCTGCCGGCCGGTGCATATGCCGCCTGCCTGCAGGGCGAAGGCTTCACCGCCCTCCACAGGGTCGTGGTGCTCGACTGACGATCCTCCGTGAAAGGAAGGGGCGGGCCTCGGCCCGCCCCTTCCACATATCCCGGATTCCGGGTCAGGCGCCCTTCATCGGTATCCCCAGGCGCTTGGCGAATAGGAAGGCCAGGTTCCTGGCCCCGTCCCTCCAGAGCCTCAGCTTGGCTTCGCCCAGCCTGCGCGAATAGCTGAAGGGAACGGGGATCTCGCAGCATCGCAGGCCCTTCTTCCGCCATGCCTCGATCTTGATCTCCTCGGAGAACGGCATGCCCCTGCTGGTCAGGCGGAGGCCGTCGAGAACCTCCCTGCGGAAGACCCACATGCCGGACTGGCTGTCCCTTATGAATCTCCAGAAGAGCGCCACGGTCCAGAACGTCAGCATCGCATTCCCGCCGAACCTGAGCATGTTCTCGAGGTTGCCGGCCCTGTCGTCGGCCACCCTGCGGGCAGAGATGAAGTCCCAGCGGCCCGCCTCGAGCTTCTCGACCAGATATGGCAGGAGCTCGACGGGATAGGTGCCGTCGGCGTCCGCCGTCGTGACGATCTCGCAGCCGGAGGCCGGGAGGCCAGCCATGTAGGCGCTCCCGTAGCCCTTCACGGGCTGGGGCACGACCCTGGCACCGAACGAGGCTGCGACCCCGGCGGTCGAGTCCGTGGAGGCGTTGTCTACCACGATGACCTCGTCGATGCCTTCAGGGACCACTCCCAGGACTCTTGGGAGCCCCTGCTCCTCGTTGTGGGCGGGGATCACCAGCGAGACCGTCCTCCCTGCTATCATCCCGCGCACCCCGAATCGGCTGCGGCGCGCGGCGAGAGGTATTCGAGGGCGCGCCTCGCGAGCCTCGCGGCATGCCTGCCTCGGAACAGAAGCGATACCGCCCTGAAGAAGGGACCCGGTCGCATGTAGAAGGACATGAAGGCCCTGCGCTGGATCGCCTTGAGTCCGGCCCTGCTGATCCCGTCGGGAGGCGCCGGGCAGGCGGTGTTGTGGAAGGTGGACCAGGATCCTCCGGGAATCCCGTGGGCTGCCAGATAGGAATCCCCAGCCTCCGAACCCGGGATCGGCAGGAAGGCGGCGAAGTGAGCCCAGGCCAGCCCGATGCCCTTCGCGAAGGATATGGTCCGGAACATCTCCTGCCTCGTCTCCCCCGGGAGGCCGAGGATGAAGTACCCGGCTGCAGGCAGGCCGGCATCCCTGATCATCCGGACCGCCGAGCGGATCGAGGCCGTGTCCGTGGCCTTCCTGACACTTGCAAGCATCCTGTCCGACCCCGATTCTATCCCGCAGTGGATGACGTACCAGCCCGCCCGCTTCATCGCGGACAGGAGGCCGGGATCGAGCCTGTCCAGCCTGACACCGTTCGGGGTCGAGAAGAGGAGGCCCGTGTCCCTCGCGGCGGCCTCCTCGCAGAAGGCCATCGCATAGTCGCGGTCGAACGTGAAGTTGTCGTCCTCTATGTGGATCTCGCGTACTCCGAACCTCGTCCGGAGCAGCTCGATCTCATCCCAGACCATCCGGAGCGGCCTGTGCCTCAGGCTCCTGCCGGTCACCCTGAAGCCCGCGCAGAAAGTGCAGTGGTAGGGGCATCCCCTCGTGGTGAGGATGGGGGCATATGGGGATCTCCTGAGTACGACTCCGTTGGGTAGCCCCCTGTATCGCCCCGGGGGGGCCAGGTGCCAGGCCGGCAGAGGGAGGGCCGACAGGTCGGCTATCGACGCCGGCGCGGTTTCACGGGGGGCCGACCTGCGGATCAACCCCCCGATGTCCGGTTCGGCGGGGAAGGCCGAAACCGCCTCCACTGCGGTCTCCTCGGCCTCGCCCACGAATGCTGCGTCGAACCATGGCAGGTCATCCAGCGAAGCCTTCCCCCTGCACGATGCATGTGGCCCGCCAAGCCACATGGCCGTTCCCTCGGGCAGACCCTTCCTCAGGCGCGGCATCTCGCAGGCCAGGGAGGAGACATCGGAAGTGAAGGCCGATACCATCAGGATGTCGGGCTCGCTGCCCGCTACAGCCCTGAGGAGACCTTCACCCGAGAGCCCCAGCAGGGCGGCGTCGACGAGAGCGACCTCGTGGCCGGCCTTCTCGAGCGACGAAGCCAGATAGAGAAGGCCCAGCGGCGGCAGGAGATTCGTGCCCCGCCCCCCGGGCCTGGGGGGTTGGAGCAGGCAGATCCTCACCTCGCAGGCTCCAGCCTGAAGAGAGTCTGCTCGAATCCTCCGGATGCCGTTCGCACGACAGGCTCCATGACGGCCTCCGAGACTATCATCCCGGCCAGCGCCTCGTCGAACCCGGGGTTCGAAGCAACCGCCCAGGGCCTGTAGACCGTGTAGGATGCCCCAGGGTCCAGGGTCCCTACGCCCAGCCTGCGGCACGGGACCGGGGTATCGACGAAACCGAGTGCAGGGTTTTCGAACAGAGCGCACTCGCTTTCCGGCGCGATCACCGTATCACCCGCGGCAGAGGCCGCCACGGCTATCTCCCTGGTATCGTAAACGGTGGCCAGCCCGGCAGGGGTGGCGTCCGGCTGGTTCGGCACGACCCTGGTCCCGGCCATCGCGCATGCGATCGCCGCAGCCGCGGCGATCGGATGCAGCATCCTGATCCCGCCCCGGTTCCGGATCAGCGCGACGGTGCATGCGATCACCGCCGGATATGCCGCGAGGATGTACCTGAAGAGGTCGAGCTGCGGATCGGGCGCGAATGTCACCACGAGTACGTGGAAGGCGATCATGGCGAGGGCGAAGACGACCGCCGGAAGCGCGGCCGGATCGGGCATCCTGCCCTCCCTGAGGACGGCGAGCAGGCCGGCTGCGACCATCAGTGCGAGGAACATGATCCTCCCGGGCGGGAAGAGGAACGCGGGGGAGAGCAGGAGAAGCACGGCCGTCACCGAAGGGGCCTTGCGCGCCTGCCTCGCGAGGGTGATGGCGATCGCCGACGTCAGAAGCAGCCACCTGCCGTCGCCCGCGAGGAGGTGTCCGGCGAACAGCCGGATCCTCCCGGGGAGCCATCCCTCCCCGAGCTCGGACGGGTCGCCGAGATAGGTCGGGAAGAAGAAGAAGCCGTTATATGCAAGGTTGCACAGGCCGGTCAGGGCCAGGACCGCCGGGGAGAGCAGGTGGACGAGGATCCGGCCTGGCTTCGAGAAACCGTTCCTGGCCAGTTCCACCAGCATGAAGGATGCGGCCAGGAGCAGAGCCTGCTCCCTGAATGCGGTGCCGACAGCCGTGAGGAGAGCCGCCCGCCCGTTGCGGCCGGCTCCGTATTCGTGCATGGCCAGCACGGCCAGGGCCGTGAATCCGACGTCCTGCAGCGGCTGCATCGACTGGGCCAGGAAAAGCGGGCTTGCCAGGAGAATGACCGCCGACCACATCCCTGCGGCCCTGCCGCCGAGAAGCGAGCCGTAGCGGTAGGTGCCCCAGAGCGCAAGGCCTGTCAGAAATGCCGGCAGGAGGTGCGCCACGAGGGGCGTGTCGCCCAGGACATTCATCAGGAGCGCCCAGATCCAGAGCATGAGCGTGGGATGTCCCATCGCCTGCTCGCCCCTTCCCTCGCCGCCCGCCACGGGCTGCATGCCGTGTTGCGCGATCCAGGAGGCAGACCTGTAGCCGTAGGCCCAGCCGTCACCGAACACCGGCAGATCGCCCAGGAACAGGAGCAGGACGACGGATGCGGCCATGCAGGCCGCGAGCATCGTGAGATCGCGGCGGTCGAGCCGCCCCGGGAAGCCTTGGGTGCGGCCCGGCATCCTAGCTACCCGCGGAAGTGATGAGCAGGTCGGGCTCCACCTTGGTGGTCCGCTCGCAGTACCGGCACCTGTAGAGAGGCCCTTCCGGCGAGGCGAGGCCGAAGACCCGGGGGGCGCCCAGCACGTTGGTGGCACAGTTTGGATTGGGGCATCTCATCACTCCACGGATGCCGTCCGGCAGGCTTATCCTCCTCTTCTCGATCACCTTCCCGCCCTCTATGATGTTGATCGTGGCCTCCGGGGCGATGAGCGCTATCATGTCCGTCTCGTCGCGGGTCAGTACCTTGTTCTCTATCTTCACGATGTCCTTGCCCTCGGGCAGCCTCTTCGACGTGAAACCCATGCCGATGGTCAGTATGCCCTCGTTCCCCAGCCCGAGGATCTCCACCACCCTCAGCGCGAGAGGGGTCGGGATGTGGTCTATGACGGTCCCGCTGCTGATGGAATAGACCTTGTAAGCCCTCTCGGTCATGACAGACCTCCAGTGACCAGCCCGAGCAGGGCCTGCCTGGTCGGGATCCCGTTGTGGGCCTGGCGGAAGTAGATGGCATTCGGCAGCCGGTCCACGTCCTCGGCTATCTCGTCCACCCTGGGGAGCGGGTGCATCACGAGCACCCTGCCGCCCAGCCCGCGGATCGTGTCGGCGGTCACCCTGAAGCTGTGGGCGACGCTCTCGTATTCCTGAGGATCGCCGAACCTCTCGCGCTGGATCCTCGTGACGTAGAGGACGTCGAGGTCGTCCCCGGCCTCCTCCGGCTGGCGCACCTCACGGAAGGAGACGCCGGCCTGGGTGAGCTCGCGCTTTATCATCTCGGGCATCTGGAGGGTATGCGGGGAGATGAAGGTCATCCGTGCGCCGAACATCGCCATGGCGGTCGCCAGGGAGTGGACGGTCCTGCCGTACTTGAGGTCGCCGAGCATCCCGATGTGGAGCCCGTCCAGCCTCCCGAAGGACTCCTTCATCGTGAACAGGTCGAGGAATGTCTGGGTGGGGTGCTGGTTGGCGCCGTCGCCTGCGTTGATCACGGGGACCGAGGCGATGTCGGATGCGAGCCTGGCCGATCCCTCCACGGGGTGCCTGATCACCATCGCGTCGCAGTACCCCGTGACGGTGGAGATGGTGTCGGCGAAGGACTCGCCCTTGCTCTGCGACGAGGACGCCGGGTTGGCGAAGCCTATCACCGTGCCGCCGCTGCGCTGTATCGCCGATTCGAACGAGAGCCTGGTCCTGGTGGAGGCCTCGAAGAACATCACCGCGATGGTCCTGCCCTGCAGGAATCCCTTCTCCCGGCCGGCCTTGATCCTGCCCGACGTGTCCATGATCAATTCGAGATCGGCGGCCGTCATGTCGTGAAGCGAAATAATGCTTCTCCCCGCGAATCCCATAGAACCTCCACTCCACGGACCACGCAGGGTCCTGAGGCTTATTTCCCTGAGGCCAGCAGAGCGGATTCCGCCGACCTGACTGCATCGAGCATGTTCGCCGCGCCCGGCGCCTCCTCGAGGGCGTCGACCAGGCCCTGGTCCCTTATCATCCTGTTCAGCCTGGCCAGAACGTGCAGGTGCACGCTGGGCGAGGGCAGCAGCAGCAGGAAGAAGATCCCGGTCAGCCTGCCCCCGGGAGCCCCGAACGGCACGGGGGAGGCGGTCCTGGCGAGGATGAGTAGGTCATCCTCCATGTAGACGCTGCGCATGTCCCGGGGATGGGGGAACGCGACCCCGTTCGGCAGGGCTGTCGAGACTATGTCCTCGCGCGACGCTATCTGCTCGGCGAGCAGGTGCTCGTCGTACGTGAGCCCCGTTCCGACTGCCAGGTCGGCCAGTGACCTGATCAGCGACACCCTTGTCCTGGCGGGCACCATGGGATGGATCCTGCCCTCGAGCATGCGGGAGACGAAGGGCTGGGACGGATCGAGCCCCGCGTTCGAGGCGTTGGAAAGGTCGACATTGCGGAGCCTCTCGACAGTGAGGCTGCCGAAGGTGCTCTCGAGCCAGTGCAGGAGTTCATCGCGCACATATCTCTTCTGTCCCCCCACCATGGTGGCCTTCAGGGAACTCCTGTGGAGTATCCTGTCGGCCTCGGGCAGGGAAACCCCGAGACACCGTGCGACCTCGACCGCTGTCAGAAAGTTCTCCATCGGCGATGGCTCCGGAGGGGTGACATGTGACCACTCGGGCGATCTATATACTAGAAAAGGACGATCCGCAAAAGGAGAACGGCATGTCATCACTCCTCGACAGCTTCCTCAGGTATGTCCGAGTCGACACGGCGTCCGACGAGGATTCCCCCACGGCCCCCTCCACTCCGGCCCAGCTCGACCTTCTGCGGATGCTCGAATCCGAGCTCCGGGAGATCGGCATGCTCGACGTGGAGCTCAGCGGGCAGGGGGTGCTCTACTCGAGGATGCCCGGAGCCGGCGGAGGGCCTGTCATTGGCCTCATCGCCCACGTGGACACGTCGCCGGAGGAACCCGGATCGGGCGTGAACCCGGTGCTCCATCACGGCTGGGACGGTTCCCCGATCGCCCTGGGCAGCGGCGTCACGGTCGACCCTGCCAGGTCGGTGGACATGATGCGCTACAGGGGGACGACGATCGTCACCTCCGACGGCTCCACCCTGCTGGGAGCCGACGACAAGGCCGGTGTGGCGATCATCATGGACGTGCTCCGGACAATGCTGGCCGATCCGTCCATACCCAGGCCCCGCATCGTGGCCGCATTCACCCCCGACGAGGAGGTGGGCCGCGGGGTCGAGAACTTCGACGTGGGAAGGTTCGGGGCCGATTTCGCCTACACCGTCGACGGCGGCGTCATCGGAGAGATAGAGACCGCCACCTTCAACGCGTGGAGCGCGGAATGGCGCATCAGGGGCCGCCAGGTCCATCCCGGCAGCGCGTACGGGCTGATGGTGAACGCCGCCAGGATCGCCTCCGAGATCGTATGCGCCCTGAAGACCGAGGAGATGCCGGAGAACAGCAGGGGCATGGAGGGTTACGACTACCCGCTCCACATCTCAGGCACCTCCTCCGATGCCCGCGTGAAGATGATCCTGAGGGACTTCACCTCTGCCGGCATCGATGCCAGGCGCACCAGGATGCAGGGCCTGAGGGACTACATGGCCCTCAAGCACCCCGGCTCCGAGATAGTGCTCACCCTGAAGGAGCAGTACCGGAACCCGTCCGAGATCCTTGGGAAGGACAGGCGGCCCGTGGAGTACGCTCTCGAGGGGGCCTCGAGGGCAGGTGTGGAGTGCAGGGAGGGAGCGATAAGGGGCGGCACCGACGGCTCCAGGCTCTCCTTCATGGGCCTTCCCAGCGTGAACCTCCCCACCGGGGGGGAGCTCTTCCACTCCAGGGAGGAATGGATTTCCGAGAGGGGCATGGAACTCGCCCGCGACATGGCGGTACAGACCCTCGGAGTGTGGGCGGAGCGCGGCTAGAGGTTGCAGCCCCGGGCTCCGCGGCCTATAGTCCATCAGGGAATCATCCCGACGGGCGGTGGCCATGAGATCGATGTCCGGCATCGTCACGAGCCTGATGATCGCAGCTCTGCCTGCATCGGCTGCCGACACCGACCCCGGCCCCGTTGTCGAAGCCTTCTTCTCCGCCCTCAGGACGGGCGATTCCACGGCGGTGGACTCGCTCATATCCGATGAGGCGCTCTCCATGGTGGAGACCATGCTCGACGCCCTGAAGGAGACCGCCGAATCCGACCCCGACGGTGTGGCCGCCAGGCTTGCCTCTGCCGGCTACTCGGCGGGTGTTGACGAACTAGACGACTGGGACGCCCGGGAGTACCTGAAGCGGACCGTGGCGCTCCCTGTCATGACTGCGCGGTATCTTCCCTACGAGATGTCTGTCGGAGAGCCCTCCTACGACGGCGACAGGGCGGTGGTCCCCCTGGTCTTCTCTGCATCGGGAGGCTTCACCCTCGAGTCGGAGGCGGTACTCGACCTCCACGACGATGCCTGGATGGTCACGGGGTTCCTCGGTCTGAACAGCTTCCCCTGAACTGCACCTTCCTGATCTCCCCGCGCACAGCGCCATCCATCTCGGGGCACGATGCACAGACGCCCTCGTACACGCCCGAAGCCAGGCGCGCCCTCAGCCTCTCCCGGGCTGCGCCCCTCCACACATCCCTGAAGCTCGACACGGACAGGTCGCCGACGGGGTCGCCCAGATTCCAGTAGGGGCAGGGGAACACCTTGCCGTCCGGGGCGATGAAGACCCATGACTTCGAGTAGCGGCAGCTCCTGCCGGGCGAGGCGGAGCCGGCCCGGTGGAGGCCCACCCCCAGCGCGGCCGCAGCTCGCCCGGCACGATCCATCGATTCCGCCAGCAGGGGGTCCGAAGGATCGACCGCCTCGCCGGCCATTCCGAGCCCCTCGTACGGGACGAGCAGATTCACGTTCACCGCCGCGGCTCCGCAGTCGGCCGCGAGTTCTACTATGCCGGGAAGTTCCGGCAGATTCCTCCGCTGGAGAGTGGTGCTGAAGGCGACGTGCGGGATGCTGCTGCCGCGGGCCTTCCTGCCCCGTGCGAGGGCCTGGAGGTTCCGTTTCACCACACCCAGGTCGCACCCGCCCCTGATGGCCGCGTGGGTCTCCTCCGTCGCCCCGTCGACGGACACCGTGAGTGTCGTAGGTGGGTGCCGGAGCACTGCGTCGAGCCTCTCCCCGGTGAGAAGGAGGCCGTTCGTCACCATCTCCCGGCAGGGCACGTCGGCCCTGTAGAGGGATTCGAGGTGTGAGGGGAAGGACGGGTTGCAGAGCGGTTCGGCCCCGCACGAGAGGGATACCGACGAAGCCCTGGGGAAGACTTCGGAGGCTATGCGGGCGAAAAGGGAATCCTCCATGTCCATCCAGACGCGGTCGGGATCCAGGTCGGACAGCCTCATGGGGCACATGGAACAGCGCAGGTTGCAGCGGTTCGTGGTGTCCATCCTGACGGTGAGGGGCCTCGGCAGGGCGGGGACGATCCACGGGAAGCGCGTCGACCTGCGGGCAACGCGCCTTATGATCCTGCGAAGGAGCATTGACCGCGGACCTCCGTGTTATGAGTATCGACGAGTATTCCAGAACGCTCGTCTTCACGCAATGGGGGCCGGATGGCTGGATCGACTGGCAGGTGGATGGGTGGCATGGCCTTCGAGATCTCGCAGGACGGGCATACCTTCGTGCTCGACGCCCCCGGCGACTCCGGAGGTGCGGATGCGGGCCCGAGGCCCAAGGCGCTGCTGCTCTCCGGGCTCATAGGCTGCACTGGCATGGACGTGGTCTCCATCCTCGCCAAGATGAGGGTGGAGGGCTTCACATTCCGGCTCGAGGCATCCGCTCCTCTCACCGACGGATATCCGTCCGTCTTCGAGAGGATCTCCCTCAGATACGTGTTCGGAGGGCGCGGGCTGCCGGTGGAGAAGATCCGCAGAGCGGTCGAGCTCTCGCAGGAGAAGTACTGCGGCGTGTCGGCCATGCTCAGGGCTGCAGCCCCGCTCGACTGGCGGATCGACTTCGAGGATGCCGGAGACCCTGCTCCCGGCGTGCCGGACTGAAGGCGGAGCGACGGGATGACCAGGACTCTCGTGATCGACTACTCGACCGACCGCACTGCCGGTGCGGACATATCCCGCTGGATCCCGCCCGATGCCCTGGCCGGAGTCTTCACGCCCGGCTCACAGGGCTTTCCCGATCCCCTGGACTACACCCATGTCGTCCATTCCGGTTCAGCGCTCTCGATCTGCGACGACGCCCCCTTCCAGGACGAGGCCGAGAACTTCATCCGGAGGGCGGTCGACGGGGGAGTCCGCCAGATGGGGATCTGCTACGGCCACCAGCTCCTCGCGAGGGCCGTCTCGGGGCGTTCCGCGGTCCGCAGGAATCCGTCGGGCGGCGAGACGGGCTGGCTCGAAGTCCTCTGGAGCCCCTTCGGCTCAGGGCTCTTCGGGATACCCCGTTCCACGAGGCTCTTCCAGTTCCATTACGACGAGGTCGTCAGGCTGCCCGAAGGGGCGGCCATCCTTGCATGGAGCCCGGTTTCGTTCATAGAGTCCTTCGTGAGCTTCGATCTTGGGCTGTTCGGGGTGCAGTTCCACCCCGAGTTCGGGAGGGAGGCGGGGAACGCCCTCTTCCTCCGTGAACGCCCGAAGATCGAGTCGAAGGGCCTCGATGCCGACCTCATCGTAAGTGGCGGGCCCGATCCCGACACGGACGGCGGTTTCTTCAGGGCCTTCATCGGCCCTCTCTGGAACGGGAGGTGACGGAGGCGGTGGAAGAAGGACTGAACAGCGTCCTGTCCGGCCTCGAGCCCGCGATCGTATGGCGGATGTTCGACGCCGTCAGGAGCATTCCCCGGCCATCCGGCTCGGAACAGGAGATGACCCGCTTCCTGTGCGGGTTCGCATCCGAACGGGGGCTGGCCCATCTCACCGACGCGGTGGGGAACGTGCTGGTGAAGCTGCCTGGCAGTGGACCGGCCTCGTCGGGCAGGCCCGTGTGCATCCAGGCTCATACCGACATGGTTGCGGAGAAGCTCGATTCGAGTTCGCACGATTTCCGTCGCGATCCAGTCAGTGTGGAGGTCGACGGCGACTGGGTGGTGTCGCGCGAGACCACGCTAGGAGCCGACAACGGGATGGGTGTCGCGATCATGCTGGCCCTCCTCGACGGAGGGTGCGGAAGCCATCCCCCCCTCGAGTGCCTCTTCACGATCGACGAGGAGAGGGGGCTCACCGGAGCCTCTCATCTCGATCCGGGCTGGCTCGAGGCCAGGCGGATGATCAACCTCGACTCCGAGGAGGAGGGGCACTTCTGCATCGGCTGCGCCGGCGGCGTCGACGTCGCCATCGAGGGGCGGTTCACGCCGGTCCCCGCGCCCCAGGGGTTCGTCCCTCTGTCCGTCAGGGTCGAGGGTCTCAAGGGCGGCCATTCGGGGATGGAGATCCACAGCGGCAGGGCCAACGCGATCAGGGTACTCGGCAGGGTGCTGCGCGTGCTCATCGACGGCCACGGCTGCGCAGTGGCGGCCATGGCGGGGGGATCCAAGCGGAACGCCATCCCCAGAACCGCATCGGCGCTGGTGATGGCCCCCCATGACGGCCTCGAGGGGATGCGTGAGGCCGCAGCGGCGGTCCAGGCCCGGCAGAGGGAGGAGTTCGCCCTCGTAGACGGCGACATCACGATCACGATCACCGCCAACGGAGACGGACCCGGCGAAGAGCCGGTGATGCCGCCGGAGTTCGCATCGAGGACCGTTGATCTCCTCCTCTCGCTCCACCACGGAGTCGAGAGGATGAGCCGCCTGTCCCAGGGGCTCGTGGAGACCTCGTGCAACCTGGCCATCCTCGAAACCGGGGCGGAGGCTGTCTCCCTGGTGCTCACCGCGAGAAGCCTCGTCGAAACCGCGAAGCACGCCCTCGTCGACCGCCTGGAGGCGACAGCGCGACTCGCCGGGTTCACGAGCTCGAGGGGCAACGGCTATCCCGGCTGGAAGCCCGATGCATCCTCGGAGCTGCTTGCCTCGGCTGTCGCACACTACCGGGGGCTGACAGGCGGAGAGCCTCTCGTGGAGGCCGTGCATGCGGGCCTGGAGTGCGGGATCATCGGCGACAGGGTCGGAGGCATGGACATGATCTCCATGGGCCCGGACATCAGGGGCGTCCACGCTCCGGGCGAGAGGGTCTGCATATCCTCGACCGGCCGCTTCTGGGAATTCCTCCGTGGACTCCTCGCCCGTCTCTGATGCCCTCGAGGCCGCTGCTCCGACGCCTCCCCACGGGGTGCGGAGGTCCGGCAGGGCGGTTCTCAGGACAGAGATAGCCGCCGCACTCGATCTCTCCCTGCGTTCCGTCGCGGCGCCGAAGGTGCCACCGGGCACGCGGCCTCTCTCGGCCGACGAGGTGCTGGCGCTCCGCGATGCAGGCTGCACCGCCTTCGACTGGAGCAGGATCTCTACCGGCCGGTTCTCCGACCTCAGCGGCATAACGTCATGCCGATTCTCGGGCGAGGTGGTCCTCGCGCTCGCACCCGGCTCGATCCTATCCTCGTCGGGCGTCACCGACTGCATTCTGGAAGGCATGATAACCCTGGAGAGGACGGGGCTCCTGGCGGGCTACCACGTGCTCGATGGAGCGGTGATCGAGGACTGCGGCGAGGTGGCCTTCGAAAGCTCCCTCGGTCTAGCGAGGGGACCGCATCTCAAACTCGGGGTCGAAACAGGCGAGCGTGACCTGCGGGCCCTTCCTGCAATCGGCTTATCTCTCGCATCCAGGCTCACTTCGGGGGATGTCACGGTGAAGGACCGCGACCATTACGAAGCCTCCCGCGAGAGCTTCGCCTCTTTCGTCGAAGCGCAGCCCAGGGGCGTGATCGGCCGCGGGGCGCACATCAGGGGCGCCCGGCTGGTCGAGAACTGCCTCGTCGGTGAGGGATGCCGCTTCGACTGCCCCGGATCGCTCAGGGATTCCATCTTCCTTGGCGGTGACGGAGAGGGATGCCGTGTGTCGGACGGCTCGGTCGTCAGGTCCTCGGTCGTCCAGTGGTCGGCTTCCGTCGACTGCCTGGCCATGGTGGAGGACTCGGTGGTATGCGAGCGGGCCGTGGTCGAGAAGGGGGCGAGGCTGACATCCTCGATGCTCGGGCCGTGCTCCTCGCACGGATCGGGCGAGGTGACGGCCAGCCTGGTGGGCCCGCTCTGCGCCATGCACCACCAGTCGCTCCTGATCGCCGCGCGCTGGCCCGATGGAGGGGGCAACCTCGGTTACGGCGCAAACGTCGGCAGCAACCACACTTCGCGGATGCCCGACCAGGAGATCTCCATCGGGGGTGGAGTGTTCTTCGGCCTCGGCTCCTCGGTGAAGTTCCCGGCCTTCGTTGCAACGGGGACGATCATCGCCACGGGCGTGACGCTGCCCCCGGGCAGGATCGCATATCCGTTCTCCCTCGTCACGCAGGGCGAGCCCCCGGCTCCCCCCGGAGCACCCGCCCTTCTCCCGGGATGGGTGCTCTACGAAAACCTGTTCTCCTTGCTGCGGAACGTATCAAAGCACAGGAGCCGCTTCGATGCCCGAAGGAGCCAGCCTCCGGCCTGCCTGACCAGTTCGGAGACCGCACTGCAGGCCCATCGGGCCCGCGCGGCACTCTCTGCCGTGCCGAAGGAGGCCGACTTCTACACTTCGGCCGACCTGCCCGGCGCGGGTGCCTGCGCCGTCTCGGACAAGGCGAGGCTCCAGGGAATAGAAGGCTACACCCTGTACCTACGGTGGCTGGGATTCTCGAACCTGCTGTCGCGCCTGGAGAGGGGCAAGCGCATCCCCACCGCCGACGAGTTCGAGATGAACGGCCACCTGTGCGCCCTGCCCGAGCTGGAGTTTCCGGGAGAATCGGAGCGCTCTCTGATGGAGAGGTATCTCGAGCTGATCGGCGAAATGAAGCAGAGCGTCTCGGGGAGCAGGATGAGGGACTACAGGAGGGGAGCCTCGGTCGTACCGGACTATGCCGACAGGCACGCCCAGCCTTCGGAAGACGAGGTCCTTGCAGGCATCCTCGCCGAACTCGATTCGGAAGCCCTCAGGATCGCCAGGTGGCTCAGGAGGCCCTGAGCCATTCTCCCGGGTGCCGGTCCGCCTCGATGCCGGACGATCCGATCCCTGCGCTTCGGCAGGAGAGATTGTCGGAAGCTCGCGGCTACTCCCTCACGTGCGAGAGCCCCATCGTCATCAGCGCCTCAACGTGATCGTCGGCCAGCGAGTAGTAGACGTGCCTGCCGTCGCGTCTGCGGTCCACGAGCCCACCGGCCCTCAGGAGCCTCAACTGGTGCGACACCGCAGACACGCTCGACTCGACCTCGCCTGACAGTTCGCACACGCACTTCTCGCCATTAAGCAGGGCCGCGAGCAGGCGCAGCCGGGTCGGGTCGGCCGCCAGTGCGAACAGGTCGGCTAGAAGCCTGATCTCGTCGGGCGCCGGCATGTCTTCAGTCCGCCGAGGCTTCATATCCCAGCTCCGTGACTGCCGCGACTGCGAGATTCCTGTCGAAGCCCGCGACTGCATCCACGACAGCCGTGCCTTCCTGCCTCGATACCGAAACAGCCTTCACTCCCCGGACCGACAGGAGGGCTTCGCGCACCCTGCGCTCGCAGGAGCCGCACGACATCCCCCCGATCCTGAGCCTGAAGGACGAGGTGGACCTCCTGGCGCTTGTCTCGGAGATGAGGGCGGACAGATCGGACCACGCGAGCCAGACTATCCCGGCGATCATCAGCAGGGCGGCGGCAGGCGGGAGCCAGTGCGGGACCAGGTGCATGCCGTGCGAAGCCATGCCTGCAGCCGTGCCTTCGGAGATGACGCCGTCGAAGAGGAGTCCGGCCGCGAGGCTCACGGCGCAGATCACCGTGATGTAGATCCAGAATACGCGCTTGCCCAGGAACTTCCTGACGGCGCCCATCGTGGCCGCATTGGTGGCCGGGCCGCCCATGAGGAACACGATGGCCGCGCCGGGAGGGAAGCCGGCGGCGACCAGACCAGCGGCTATCGGTACGGATGCCGTGGAACAGACGTAGAGAGGGACACCCACCGCCAGTGCGGCAAGCATCCCCCAGGGCCCGTGCAGCCAGGACACACCGGCCAGGCTGTCGGCCGGGATGAAGGTCGAGAGCAGGGCTGAAATCACGATGCCGAACACGAGCCACCTGTAGAGGTCGCGGAAGATCACGCCGAATGCGTGCCCCCAGAACCTCGCCAGAACGCCCCTGCCGGCCTGCACGGCGCAGGATCCCGCAGCGGCCGGTTCAGCCGGAGGTGCCGGGGCTTCGCGGAGATCCGTCAGCACTCCGCTGACGAGCCCTGCAACGAAGGCCGCGACCATCTTCACCACGGCAAGCGGCCATCCCAGCATGCCTGCCGTGACGAGTATCGAATCGACACCGGTCTGCGGCGTGGAGACGAGGAAGGCTGTCGTGGCGCCGGGGGATGCGCCGTCGCGCCTGAGCGACATGGCAGTGGGGATGACCCCGCACGAGCAGAGGGGCAGGGGGACTCCCCAGAGAGAGGCCTTGAGGGTGCTGGAGAGACCCGGCCTTCCGAGATGGCGGAAGATCCTGTCCTTCTTCACGAGCACGTGGAGGATCCCCGCGACTGCAAGACCTAGAAGGAGTGGGGGCGCTATCTCGGTGGAGACCCTCCAGAGTTCGGCAGCATACGTGGACATCGAATCCCCTGTTCTGTTGCCGGGGCAATATTGAAACACTTGAACGAATATTCAACCTTCGAGTGACGGAGACAAGCCCCGCGGATCGGGGTCGTGAGGCCGTGACGGGACAGTGTCGCGAGCGGAGGGGCGGAGGGCCCTGGACCGGCGGAGCCCCGCAGGATCATAAATGCCCGACGGGGAGGACGGATTGAGGGTACTCGATGCGGAGACCATAGCCGGGGCAGTGCAGGGGATGTGCAGGGAGGCTTCGACCTCTCCGGCACCCGGGCTGGCGCCCGCCCTCGAGGGTGCTCTGGCGCAGTGCCCGCCCGGCCCCTCCCGCGAGGCCCTCGCGATCTGCCTCGAGAACATCGAAACCGCATCCTCCTGCGGGCTCCCGCTCTGCCAGGACACGGGCGTGCCGGTGTTCCTCGCGGAACTCGGCACGGACATCTCGATCGCGGGCGGCACGCTCGGTTCGGCGATGGCGTCGGGCGTCTCGGCGGCATGCGCGGAGGGCTTCCTGAGGCCCTCGATGGTCTCCGATCCGTTCGGGCGCAGGCTGAACACGGGGGATTCGACCCCACCCGTCCTGCACGTCGAGATCGTGGAGGGCGCTTCCCTGCGCCTCGGGCTCGTGCTGCGGGGCGCAGGCACAGAGAACGCCAGCCGCGTCGCCATGCTTCCTCCGCTTGCGGGTGCTGATGGCGTGAGGCGCTTCGTCGTGGATACGGTGGCCTCGCAGGGCGCCTTCGCCTGCCCGCCTCTCGTCGTCTCGGTCGGAGCAGGCGGCAACCTGGAGACCTGCGCACTGCTCGCGAAGAGGGGCCTGCTGAGGCCGTTCGGCTCCGCATCGCCGGATCCGGCCTGCGCCGCACTCGAGGAGAGGCTGCTCGAAGAGATCAACGCCCTGGGGATCGGTCCGCAGGGCTTCGGCGGGCCGTGCACGGCGCTTTCGGTGCGCGTGACGTCGGCGCCCTGCCACATGGCCTCCCTGCCGGTGTGCGTCTGCATGGGCTGCCACGCCCTGCGTACGGCTGAGGTGTTATTGTGACAGGGCGAGCGGTCGATCTGTGGCTAGATGCTCCTGCTCTGCGCGAGGCCCGTGCCGGAGAACTGCTGCTCCTGTCGGGTCCGCTCATCGCAGCCCGGGATGCCGCCCAGGAGAGGCTGGCCGGGCTCGTTTCCGCCGGCGGGCATCCGCCCTTCGACCTGTCGGGCTCGGTCCTGTTCTACATGTCGCCCGCCCCGGGGCGGGGAGGGCTGGCCGTATCATCCGCCGGACCCACCACGTCCGCCCGCATGGACCGGCATCTCGCAATGCTCGCCGACCTGGGCGCGATCGCCACGATCGGCAAGGGTCCCAGGTCGGCCATGGCAGCGAAGCTCTGCGCGGAGCGCTCCATGCCCTATCTCGCCGCGGTGGGCGGGGCCGGGGCCTTCTACGCACGAAGGATCACCGGCTGCACTGTGCTCTGCTGGGAGGATCTCGGGCCGGAGGCCGTGCATCTGCTCGAAGTGGTCGACTTCCCCGTGTTTGTCGGCATCTCGTCGGAGGGCGTCCCGATGTTCCCGGCCACAGGCGGTGCGTGATGGACTGGGCCGAACTCGATCGCCGTCTTGATGAACTGGAGACCAAGCTTCGAGGCGATCCGGCGGCGCTTGCCCGTGAGCGGACCAGGCTTCTGAAGGAGACCGCCCTTGCGGCCCACAGGGAATCCGCAGGGAAGGTGAAGACAGTCCCCTCAGTCCCCGTTCCCTCGCCTTCATGGCTCGGAGTCTGGTACACGCCGGGAGTGTCGGCCGTATCATTGGCGATTCGCGACGATCCCGAAGCCTCGTTCGACCTCACCGGGCGCGGCAACAGGGTGGCGATAGTGACCGATTCCACGAGGGTGCTCGGCGACGGCGACTGCGGGCCCGCCGGAGGCATGGGCGTGATGGAGGGCAAGGCCTTGCTGATGTCCCTGCTCGCAGGCATCGACGCATGGCCGGTCTGCGCGGACACCCGCAGGCCCGACGGGACGAGCGACCCGGAGAGACTCGTCGCTTTCGTCCGCGCCCTGGTCCCATCCGTCGGCGCTGTGAACCTCGAGGACATCTCCCAACCCAACTGCTATCAGGTGCTCGAAGACCTTCGGGATTCCTGCGGAATTCCGGTGTGGCACGACGATGCGCAGGGCACCGCATGCGTTGTACTCGCGGCGCTCGAGAACGCCCTCCTCCTCACGGGCAGGGGGCTTCCGGACTCGAGGATCGTGCTCCTCGGAGCGGGGTCCGCCAACTCCACGACGGCGCGGCTCCTGTTCGCCGCCGGGGCCGACCCGGCCCGTGTCGCGGTATTCGACGAGCACGGGCAGCTTGCGCCGGGCAGGACGGACTTCGACGGACCCGGCTGGGGCTGGCACAGGAAGCTTTGCGGGATGTCAGGGCGGCGCTTCGACTCGCCGCGTGCGGCCCTGGCAGGCTGCGACGTCCTTGTAGCCGCGTCCAGGCCAGGTCCCGGGGTGGTGCCCGCGGAATGGATCCGCGGCATGGCACCCGACCCGGTGGTCATCGCATGCGCCAATCCCGTGCCCGAGATCTATCCCGCCGAGGCGCTCGCGGCCGGAGCCGCCGTGGTGGCCACGGGAAGGGGCGACTTCCCCAACCAGGTCAACAACGCCCTCGCCTTCCCGGGCATCCTCAGGGGCGCACTCGACTGCCGGGCGAGTGCGATAAGCGACAGGATGGCTCTTGCCGCCTCCTCCGCAATCTCCGCCCTGGCACGGGAGAGGGGTCTCTCGGCTGAGAGGATCGTCCCCGCCATCGACGACCCCGGGCTCGTGAAGGCCGTGGCGAGTGCCGTCATGTCGCGCGCTGTGTCGGAGGGCCTGGCTCGGAAGCCGATTTGTTAACGCAAAAGGTGTCAGACCCCAGTCGCTTTATTGGAGGTAATTCATGGTTAATGGGAGAGCCTCCTCGGATCCTTCGATACTCTCTGTTCTGTTCCGCCTTTCTGCGGTCTCTGCATTGGTGTCCCTGCAGGGATGCGGTGATGGAAATGCACCGGAGCCCGTCGACGCCCCCGGCGGGGTGCCGGCCATCTCCGATCTCGTGGTGGTCGACTCGATCGGTATCGAGCTGGGTGATTCAAACTACGTCTTCGGAGCGATCCTGGACGGTTGCTTCCTCTCGGACGGCAGGATAGCTCTCGTCGATGTCATCGAGCGGAGAGTCTCCGTCTTTTCGGGCGAGGGTGATTTCGTGGGATCGGTGGGGCGGTCCGGCGGAGGGCCGGGCGAGTTCGCCGCGCCCTACACCATTGCACCGCTGTCGAATGGAGGTTTCGCCGTTTCGGATGTCCAGGCGGGGAAGATAGTCTTCTTCGACTCCAGCCTTGCCATGGAGCGCGAGATCACCGGGCTGCTGCCCATGGCGCCTTCTGCTCTCGGCTTGGGGCCGGAAGGCTCGGTGATCGGCAACAGGATAAACTACTACTTCGAGGGCGATGCCCTCTACAGGGGTGCGGACATCTGCGCCTGGTCATGTTCGTCCGAACCTGACAGCGTCTATCTCGGCGACTATGCGATGCATCCCGACACCGAGTACGACACTTTCAGCTTCGTGTCTACCGAATCGGGTGCGCTCTATTGCACGCTCATCTCCCACGAGGAGTACAGGCTTCTCGGACTGAGTACGCCGGGAGACACGCTTTTCGCGGTCGACAGGCCCTGGCAGGAGACGCCGGTGACGGAGGAGGAACTGGAGGCAGCCAGACCATATCTCGTAATTCCCGGTCCGGGCAGCGAATCCACCAGCGAGGAGCTGTCAGCCGGCTGGGAGCCCGACCCGCTGCGGTATGCCGCCATCATGTCCGGCTTCGATTCCGAACATCGTCTCTGGGTGAAGTCGGGGAACGGCGAGACCGCATCGCAGGTCTTCGACCTCTACGACATGGCGGATGGCACCTTCATCCAGTCGGTTCAGACCACTCTCCCGCCGCTCGCACGCTACTGGTCCTTCGTAGTCACCCCACAGGGCATCATCGGCTGGGATCACAATCCGTCCGACTATCCCAGGGTCTACATCCTGGAAACGGTCCCGGGGACTCACTAGACCAGTCGATTCAAGACTGTTGTCTTTCTTGTCCAGGCTGACAAGTCAGGGCTTGCTCCGGTCCGGCGTGAATCGTATGATTCAATCAACTGATTGATCAACGCGACACTCCGGAGGCATCATGAAGGCTTTCCTGCTCATCCTGTCTGCCAGCGCCGTGTCGACCGCCGCCGGAGAACTCCCCGGCGGGATCGCCGGCACGGTGCGCGACGCCGCAACGCTTTGTCCGATTGTCGGAGCCACCGTCATGCTGGCTGGAACAGGCACCGGGACAATGACGGACGGTTCGGGCTTTTATCGGATCGAGGACGTGCCTGCCGGCTCGTACACTGTGAACGCATCCTGTGTCGGATATGCCGTTCTCGCGGTGACGGACGCGATCGTCCGCCCCGGCAGGACCACCGACGTGGACTTCGACCTCGGGATTTCGGCAACGGGCAGCACGACGATAACGGTGAGACCGGATTACTTCCCGGAGGCATCATCCTCCTCGTCCGGCGGGTCGTCCCTGTCGGGCGAACAGGTGAGGCGTGCGCCGGGTTCGGCGGGCGACGTCGTCCGCGTGATCACCAGCCTGCCCTCCGTGGCGAAGTTCGACGACCAGTACAACGGCCTGGCGGTGCGGGGCGGCAACCCCTCCGAGACCGGCTTCTACATAGACGGCATCGAGATGGCCAACATCAACCACTTCCCGCGGCAGGGTACCACCGGGGGAGGGCTGGGCATGGTGAACGTCGACCTGCTCGAAAACGTCTCCTTCCTGCCCGGCGGCTTCCCGTCCAGCTACGGCGGCAGGCTCTCCTCCGTGATGGAGCTCGAACTGCGCGAAGGAGCAAGGGATGCTTTCGAGGGCCAGCTCGACTTCGGCATGTCCGGGATCGGCGGTGTCGCCGAGGGCCCCCTGGACGGCGGACGCGGGTCGTGGCTCGCCTGCGCGCGGCACAGCTGGATAGACCTCTTGGTGGATATCGCCGACATCCCGACGGTAGCGAGCTACTCCGACTTCGCCTCGAAACTGGTGTACGACCTGTCACCGGGGAACACGCTGTCGTTCGTGGGTGTCGGTGCGGTAGACCACTCCGACTACACACGCGACCAGGCCTGGGACGACGGGAATCCTGATTACGGCGTCACGGACTCATGGAACGCCACTGCGGGCGCATCGCTGCGCACGCTCTGGGGCGGAGGGAACGGCTACACGACCACGTCCCTCTCGGCCCAGGGCATCAGCTACGGCGGTGACTACGGCCGGACCAGCACCGGCAATCCGCTGGCGATCCAGAACTCCGTCGAGAGATCGCTCAGGCTGAGAAGTGCGAGCACCTGGCTCGCCGGGGGAGGGTTGAGCATCGGCTTCGGCGCGGAGGGCGGATACTCGTCGGACACTTTCAACAACTGGTTTGCCCCTGACACGAGTTACACCGGCGAAGCGCTCCCAGGTCTCGACCTGGAGACCGACAGGGAGGAGACGGACTACGGGCTGTTCGCAGATGCCTACGTTCCTCTGCTGCCCGGGCTGACCGCCACTGCAGGCTCGAGGCTGGACCGCTCGGGGGATGGCTGCGGCCTGTCGCCCAGGGGATCCCTCAGGTGCGAACTCACCGATCGGACGGCCGTAACGGCTGCAGGCGGGATCTACAGGCAGGATCTGCCATCGGATCTCGTGGCGAGGGGCGGCATCTTCGAGGATCTCGATGGCCCTTCAGCGGTACACTATGTGCTCGGCTTCTCGCATCTCATCCAGGACGAGACGAGACTCACGGTAGAGCTGTACGACAAGGAGTACTCCGACCTGCCCTTCGATCCCACCCAGCCTGGTTTCGCTATCCTCGACGGCCTCGGCAGCGAGCAGAACCTCTACTCGTTCGACACGCTCGCCACTGGCGGCGTGGCCAGGTCCCTCGGGCTCGAACTGCTTGTCGAGAAGAAACTCGAGAGCGGCGTGTACGGCATCCTGGCCGGATCGTGGTCGACGGCGAGGTACAGGAATCCGGGCGAGCCCTGGCGCGACAGGATCTACGACAACCGCTTCACCTTCACGGCCGAGGGCGGCTACAAGCCGAACAGCAGCTGGGAGTTCAGCGCGAGGTGGGTCTACGCAGGCGGAAGGCCCTACACGCCGCTTGACCTGGAGGCTTCGGCCCTCCACAACCGCACGATCCTCGACGAAACGAGGATCAACGGGGAGAGGCTTCCTTCCTTCCATTCCCTGAACATCCGGGCGGACCGCCGCTTCGCGTTCGAGGGTTCGAACCTCGTGGCCTACGCATCTCTGTGGAACGCATATGCGAGGCGCAACATCGCCACGATCTACTGGAACGAGATCGAGCATCATCCCGACGAGATCCTCCAGTGGGGGATCATACCGGTCCTCGGCCTCGAATACGAGTTCTGACCGGCCGCTTTCACCGGCCGCTTTCTGGTTTGAAATGCTTGACTTGCCCTTCATTTCGGCGTCTGCGGTAATCCACCCGGACCCTCTCGCGGTTCACCTGTCAAAGTGTGCACGATATGGTGAACCGCTGCCGGGCCTGCTCATCCCTGCAGACGCAGGGATGAGCGAGTCACCAGCTATCCGCCGGAGGCGCACCGGGGGTCAGGCTACTCACTAAACACTGTCTAGGTCGCTTCAATTTAGTAATTGTCCTATCTATTCTTTATTCCCGCCTGACAGAGATGCTGGTTTGGAGAGTGTCTGCGAACAGCAGTTTTTATCACGCGATTACCTATAATATGACTATGGCTGCAACCTTCGGTAACGCTTGATATTACAGAGGCAGTATCGAGAGTAGTCTGACCCCGGAGGTGGCCCGTGGTAGCTCTCCTGCTGATCGATGTACAGAACGACTACTTCCCGGGTGGTGCTATGGAGGTGCCCGGTGCCGAAGCCGCTGCTGGCAAGGCCTCCTCGATGGTCGCAACCTTCCGGGAGAAGTCTCTGCCCGTGATCCACATCCAGCATATCGCCGCACGCCGCGGGGCGACATTCTTCCTGCCGGGCACGTACGGAGCGGAGATAAATGCCTCGGTCGAACCTGTTCCGGGTGAACCGCTGTTCCAGAAGCACTTCCCTAACGCGTTCCATCAGACACCGCTGCTCGATCATCTCAGGAAAGGAGGAATCTCCAGGCTCGTAATCTCCGGGATGATGACCCAGATGTGCATCGATTCGACTGTCCGCGCAGCCTTCGACTTGGGTTTCCGATGTTCGCTGGCCAGCGATGCCTGCGCGGCCCGGCCGATGTCCTTCGACGGGATCACGGTGTCCGCCGACAGCGTTCAGGCAGCCTTTCTTGCAGCACTCGACGGTCTATTCGCGAAGGTCGCCCCGGCAGGCGAACTGATCGCCGGTCTCTGATTTATCGCAGCCTAGATAGCAGAGACGCATTTCGCGTCGTCGCCGGTGGATGGATCGGCCACCGGTGGCTATTGGATGCAGCTGAGCTCTGACAGGGATCTAGCTCTCGATGAGATTCCGGCTGCGACAGCGGACGTGCATATTCGAAGCCTGGGACGGGTTGTCGATGCTCATGGAAACATCGGTTTCCCTGCAAGTCACGGTGTCGCCTCTCTATCGGAAACGACCCGTCCATCCTTGATCATTGAATTGCCGGTAGATATCGGAATACCGAACAATGCTCCGGCAGCACACCCCGGAGGAATGATGCTGATATCGAAGAGCGGCAGCGCGCTGATCGCCGGGGTGAAGGCCTCCCGGCTGGGCAGGATCGTATCCGGCGACGCGGTGGAGAGGATGAACAGTGTCGTCGGAGGCGCATGGATCGGGGGAAGGCTCAGCGTATCCGGGAGTGATCTTGTCTTCTCGCCATCCTGGGTGGACCGACGCTTGCACGAAGGTCTCTCCGACATCACGATCCACCTGTCCTCGGTGAAGACCGTGCAGGCAGCCAAGGATCGTGCATCGGGAGCGATCGTCATCGACCTCGAAGGCGGCCGCTTCTGCTTCAGGTGCAACGGTGCCGAGAGTGCTGCCGAAGAGCTGTCGAAGATGGTGGAGGAGATCCGCCTGCTCCCGGCTGATGATGCTCTGTGATCGAAATGGACGGATCTGCGACGACAATCGACACTCCGCACGGCGGGATCGCCATCCGTCAGGAGCGCCTCTCCTCGGAGGAGTACGTCGAGTTCCTCGTCAGGACCGACCTCGGCAGCCAGTACCCGAGAGAGCGCTTCCGCGAGAGGATCGGGAGGCTGGTCCGGAATGCCTCGATCAGCCTGACCGCCCGCAACGGAGACGGGGTCTTGATCGGCGTCTGCCTCGGCCTGACCGATTTCGCGTACTGGCTGCTCGTGACCGATCTGGGGATCGACAGGGATTACGCAGGGAAAGGCATCGGGAGCGAGCTGATGCGCCTCGCGAGGGAGATCGCGGGCGGCTCGCAGGACATCGTGGTGTTCGCTTATGCCGATGAGGAGGCCGTCGGCTTCTACGAGAAGATCGGCATGAAGCGCTCGGTCGACATGATGGAGCTGACCGATATCGAGTGGACGAGCTTCACGGTTGGGCAGGACCCGGGACCGGAGACCATCGGAGGCAGACATGACCGCTGATGAGATCAAGGCCGTCGCCATCGAGCTGGGGGCCGATCTGTGCGGGATCGCCTCCGCAGAGAGGTTCTCAGAGGCACCTGCGGGCTTCCATCCCTGCGACGTATCACCCGAGTGCCGGTCGGTGCTGGTTTTCGCGAAGAGGCAGCCCGCGGGTTCGATGTTAGCCACGAACTGCATCCCCTACACCTACATCAACCGCCTGGTCACGGAGGAGGTGGAACGCCGGCCACCTTGCGGGGCTCGGCGTTCTCGGGCGGAACACACTCCTAGTCAACAACAGGCTCGGCAGCATGATCCAGCTCGGGGCCCTGCTGCTCGGAGTCGCCGTCGAACAGGACCCGATCGCGACATACCGGTCGTGCACGGAGGGCTGCAGGCTCTGCATGGAGGCGTGCCCCACATCCGCCCTCGACGGCACAACCGTCGATCAGCAGCTCTGCAGACCTGTCTCCAACTTCAGGAACGACAGGGGATTCGTGTTGAAGAAATGCTGGGAGTGCCACCGGATCTGTCCGAACCACGCTGGCATCCCTGACAGTCGATAACCCTGGGACGTCGGAACGGTGTCTGGCTACTCCAGAAACACCGCATCCATCAGCGTTACGGCATGACCCGCGCTGGTTTTGGTCAAAACAGTCCCTCTCGCATGCCGATCTGGAAAGCATTCGCGAACAGCACTTTTCTCAAGCGGATAACCTGTGAAATGACTATGGTTGTAAAAGGCAGGGCTGCATTGCCTTGCGAGGGCGGTTCTGGGAGTAGTCTGACCCCGGTCAGGGCTCGAAACTCGAGAAGGCAGCCGCCCTGAGTTCAGCCGCCCGGTCCTTCAGTTCCTCCGTCACGGTCAGCCTGCATCCCGTAGTGAATTCGACCAGGGCCAGGATCATCCCCTCCCTGCCTGAAGGCGAAATGACCTCCACCTGTTCGGGCATCAGACCCGCCGACATCACGGCCAGCACCGCGACGCCCAGGCGCAGCCTCAGATCTGCCTCGGGATCGCCGGAGGGCGACAGAAGAGCGGCTGCCGCATCCAGGAACGACGAGAGTTGCCCGCCGATTTCGACTCGGCTTTCCTCCATGACTCCGCTCTCGAACATGTGGGCTCGGACCACGCCTGGGTTGCGTTCGATGCCCTCGAGCATGATGGAAAGGGCTGCATAGAGCCTCGATGGGGCATCCAGGCTCCTGTCCTCCAGCACCTCGATCCAGTCCGTGAAACCGTGCGACAGCGTCAGCGAGAGAACCTGCCGCACCAGTTCGTCCTTGGACCCGAAGTAGTAGTTGACAGCGGCAGTGTTCACGCCGGCCTCGGCAGCGATTCGCCGGGTGGTGATCCCCCTTGCACCATCCTTCTCCAGGATCCCGATGGCTGCGAAGATGATCCTCTCTCTCGCCCCGGTCTTCCCGTCCAATCCGCCCCCGATCGCTTGAATCATCCGCTTGATCCTGCTCTGAATCTAACGCTCTTCGCCCTTCACGGGGGAGTCGGATGCCGGCCTCTCATGGCTTGACACCGCAGAATCCGCTGGAGATCATGGACAGCCGCAAGCCTGCGGCGGGGGAGGATGCGATGGAACAGAACATCAAGTGCGGGATGAGCAGAGTGGAGCATGCCGACATCGCGGGTTCCAGGTTCACCGATGCGAACATGGAGGGTGCCGAGTTCCACGACGTGAATCTGGCCGGCGCCGATTTCGATAACGTGAACCTGAGCGGCGCGAGGTTCCACAACGCCGACATGAGCGATATCCGGTTGTCGGCCGTGCAGATCGGTGGAGCCTCCTTCGGGTGCATCGGAACCCCTCCCGACTCGGAGGGACACCAGGCCAGACAGAGGGCGGTCGTCTTCGAGAACGCGATGCTCTGCGACAGCCTCTTCAGGCGTGTCGACCTGTCCGGCTCCAGGATCGAGGAGTGCGACCTGACCGGCGTTACCATCGACGGCATCCCCGTCACGGACATGCTGGAGGCCTGGAAGACACGAAGGTAGCCTGTCTGTGGTGTCAATCGCGGACGGCCCTTCGACAGACCGAGGAGGACGTTTGCCGGAGTGCGACTGGATTCTCGAACGGCCGGTCCCGGCCATCACGGACTGTTGTTTCTATCACACCATGGATGTCCCAGGCCATGGAGTCGTGCATGGCGAATGGGATCTGCGGGGCAGGGAGAGGGAGTATCTCGGTGGTGTAGACGTATCAGGGAAACGCGTCCTGGAGATAGGGACCGCCAGCGGACACCTCTGCTTCTGGATGGAGCGGATGGGAGCCGAAGTCTCCGCTCTAGACCTGTCTGGCGGCCAGGAATGGGACATCGTGCCCTATCCCGGTCTCGATCTCGGCGAGCGCATCGCAGACCGGCAGAACCACATCGAACGGCTGAACAATGGCTACTGGCTCGCACACAGGGCTTTCGGATCCAAGGCAAGGGTCCACTACGGGTCCGTCTACGACATGCCCGAAGACGCCGGCCGGTTCGACATGGCCACCCTGGGTTCTATCCTGCTCCATCTCAGGGACCCGTTCCTGGCCCTCCAGCGCGTGTCGGACCATGTCGACGGGTCGATAATCGTGACGGACATGCGCCCGGGCCTCAAGTGCCGGGTTTTCGACCGGCTGAGCGATTTTTTCGGGGTCAGGCCGGTTTACTTCCTTCCCGATTCGAGGCGCCGTGAACCGGTCGATACCTGGTGGAGGCTATCTCCCGGCCTGATCGCCGAGTTCCTCGGGATCGCGGGTTTCCCGGACGTCAGGATCACGAGGCACTGTCAGAAGTGGCAGGATCGTGAGATCGAGATGTTCACGGTCGTCGGAAGCCGGCGGTGAGCGGATGAGTCCGCCTTCCCGCAACGGTGGAACGGTAGAACGGGGTCAGGCTACTCGTGAAATGCCATCGGGACGGGCGTTGCGTGACTCTGAGCAAGTGTGTTCCTTGTCGGGCCTGTTCGTGAACACCGATTTGCTGGGCTTCTGCGAAGTGCAGTTCTCTTCAGCCGATAACCTGCAGAATGACCATGGCTTCAACATCATGGACCGCATGAAATTGCAGGCACGGTTTCGAGGGTAGTCTGACCCCGGGGAGGGGCTGATGACCAACAGGCGGACGCTGATGCTGATGGTCGGCGCGACCGTCCTTCGGGCGGTGGCATCCCTGATCCTGGGCCTCGCCGCCGGGCACCGGATACTCGTCTCGATGGGTTTCGCAAAGTTCGCCTCGGAGCTGGGCTCCATCCCCGGCTCCTCCGGCATCGTCGGGCTGGCGCTCACTCCTCTCATGTTCGCGATCGGGGTCGGCCTCACCTGGAAGGGCGCGAGCGAGTCGCGGATGAGGTCGGTCACGCGCGGGACCCTCGCAGGCAGCACCATACGCGTTGTGCCGAGGGATCCGGAGGACGGATACCGCATCTACAGCAGGGTTTCCTACTACGTCGACGGGGTGCGGTACGAGACCGAAGGCTCTCACGAGGACATCCACTCCTCCGGGGCGGAGGCGAGGAGGCGTCTCGGGGAACTCCATCCCGGAGACTCCGTCGAGGTCTTCTACAAGCCAGCGATCCCGGGACCGTGAATCTCGACTCCCCTCCGGGCCGGACGACACTCGTCCGGCTCCTCGGGATCATCATCACGATGGGCGGCCTGTGGGCGGCATTCATCGGCGGGGTGGTGCTCTCCGGCTGAAACTGCTGGCTGCGAACGCAAGCGAGGTGGAAGGAATGAACAGGATCGCCCTGAACGTAGAGATCGAGTGCACTCCCGGGTCGAGGGAGAATGTCCTCGATGCCCTGGCATCGCACAGGGAGAGATGTCTGGCAGGGGAGCCCGGAACGCTCCAGTTCGAGATCATGGTCCCTTCCGACGACCCGGCGAGGATCTACCTCTTCGAGCTGTACAGGGACGACGAGGCGTTGAAGGCCCATGCCGCGGGCCCCAGCATCACTCGATACCGCCTAGAGATCGCATCCTGGGTGAAGGAGACGAGGATCAGCAGGTGTTCACTCTTCTGCGGGCCGGCGTGACAGAGTACACGGTCTGCACTCTCGACCGGAGGCCGGAGTTCAGAGACCGGATCGACCTGCTCAGCGCCGGATCCTGGCCAGGCTTCATGCTGCACGGCAACGTCTCCCGCTGGCACCTGCTGTTCGACACCTTCCCGCAGTGTCAGATCATTCTGTGCGACTCGGCCGGCGAGCTGATCGCCGCGGGCCACACCGTTCCCCTGAACTGGGACGGCAGCCAGTCGGGCCTGCCCTCCACGATCGACGATATCCTGCTCAGGGCCGACGAAGCTGCTCGCAACGGACGGACACCGGACACCCTGTCCGCTCTCGCTGCCATGGTGGCGGAGGGACACCGCGGCTGCGGCCTCAGCGGCATCCTGGTAGAGGAGATGAGGGCTCTCGCACGCCGTCTTTCGTGCACCAGCCTGATCGCGCCGGTGCGGCCTACGTGGAAGAGCCGCTACCCGCTGACGCCCTTCGAACGCTATGTCGACTGGGAGCGTGCCGACGGTTCCCCCTTCGACCCCTGGATCCGCGTCCACCGGCGTCTCGGAGCCGTGCCGCTCTGCGTCGCTCCGAACACCCTCACCGTCGAAGGATCGGTCGGCGAGTGGGAGGGCTGGACTGGGATGGAGTTCCCCGAAACCGGGATGTATGTCGTGCCTGGTGCCCTCCAGCCCGTTTCGATCGACCGCGCGCGAGACCTGGGAAGGTACGAGGACCCGAACCTGTGGATGCTGCATCGCCTGGAACGTGAGCCGGGAATGGTGCAACCGTGATGAAGCCGGAACCCTCCTCCACGGACGCAAGCTGCTGGATGAGAACATGGAGGCTGCGATGATACTTTCCGCCGGTTTCGCCGTTCTGGTTCAGGGGCTGATCCTCCAGGGCTCCGTCGGTACATCCCCTGGATCGGTCGGGCTCCCTACCGATGAGCTGATCGCATTGATGCTGCAGTCGCTGCCGGGGGAGAGCGCGTTGTGGAGGGATGCCACTGACTGGATCGGCGAAGTCGGCTTCCTCGAGACCGGCTTCCCCGCAGACTCGGGCATGACGGTGTCGGAGGCAGTCAGCCCCGACAGTTCGTATCGATCCATGGTCTTCCGCGACCGGGAGCTGAACCAGGAACGTCTGTTCATCGAAGAAACCGGAACAGGCCGCAGGTTCGCCCTGGAATGGCCGCAGCGGCTGCCGTGGCGCCCGGTGTCGGGGCTTCTCTGGGTTTCCGACAGCCTGCTCGTATTCACTCAATGGTCTCAGCCGGGCTTCGGGTACTGCTATGCCGTGGATGTCCCGGGGCAGAGGCTCGTTCTCGCACTGGCCCTGTCCGGGGAGTGACCGGTGCGACCGTATCGTCGGATCCCTCACCGGGCTTTTCCTTGAACAACGGTCTGCTGTTCAACTCAGACCAACAGCTTCCGACAGGATGATCCTTGAATCGCTGAGACTCCGACGGCTCGTTTTCCTGCACTGGTCGCCGGGAATAAGGGGCGATCCGGTGGACACGACGTGTGACAACGCTCGTCATCAGGGTCGAAACGGAAGGTGTGGACATGTTCGAGCTTCCGGAGACCCTCACCCTCACTCGTCAGATGCGCGAATCCGTCGCCGGCAGGGTGGTCCGCACCGGCCTCATGGGTAACTCGCCCCACAAGTTCGTCTGGTACAACCGGACCCATGACGAGTTCACGGAAATGACGCAGGGTCTCGAAGTCGGCCAGGCAGCCGCCCGGGGCAGGTGGATGTTCCTGCCGCTGGGTTCGAAGCGCATGCTCGTCTTCGGCGAGTGCGGCGGCAAACTGCTGTTCCACCCCGAAGGCGCAGCCCGGCCTGCGAAGTACCACCTTCTGCTCGAGTTCGAGGACGGTTCGGCCCTCTCGATGACAACCCAGATGTGGGGCGCGATGGAGCTCTTCGAGCATGGCGCCGAGAACGACCGCCAGTACATCCGCGGCATGAGGACGACCCCGGTGGAGCCCGGATTCACGGCTGAGTACCTGCAGGAACTCGTCGACGGACTGAAGGCTTCAGGCAGGCGCTCCGTGAAGAGCCTGCTCACGAAGGATCAGCTCATCCCGGGTCTCGGCAACTCGATCGCACAGGACATCATGTTCGAGGCGGGTCTACACCCGAAACGGATGATCGACGTGCTCGCCCCCCGGGATCTTGAGGGCCTTCACGCCTCAATCACGGATACGGTCGCCACCGCTGCCGGAAGGGGAGGCCGTAACGACGAGGTCGACCTGTACGGAAAGCATGGAGGTTACGCCCGTATCATGTACAGCAGGGCCGCCGGCCGGCCCTGCCCCCGCTGCGGCACAACCGTCGAGCGCATTCAGTACCTGGGCGGTGCCTGCTACCTCTGCCCGGTCTGCCAGAAGTGAACCTGACCGGCGATTTGGCATCCGACCGCGAGATGCCGCTGTGAGCCGGGATCATCCGGAAAGGTGCTCCATGATGGAAAGGCTCTTTTCCTGCGCGTTGCCTGTATCGCTGGTTCTGTTGCTCTGCTCTTCCTCAAGCCCCGCGATCGCAGGGGAGGCGGAAGACATCGGCCAGTGGCCGCGCACGGTCCTGATAACGAACGACGACGGCATCGACGACCCAGGCCTGATCGCCCTCGCCCGGGCCTTCTCCGGAATCGCGGAGACGTATGTCGTCGCACCGATGGGTGATTGCAGCGGCAGTAGCCACTTCATCTCCGTCTTCTCCTCTCACGTCCTGGAGGTGCAGGAGCGCGATCTCGACGAGGGGATACGCGCATGGGCCGTGGACGGATATCCAGGCGACTGCGTGCTCCTTGCGCTGCAGGGTCTGATGGCCGGAACCCCCCCTGACCTGGTTGTCTCCGGGCTCAACAACGGGCCGAACCTCGGATTCGACTGGATGGCCTCCGGAACGATAGGTGCAGCCCGAGTCGCTGCGGTGTGGGGCGTTCCCGCGATCGCCGTTTCGGGCCTGGAGGAGGGTTCGCCTGAAAACGCAGAGGCTGTCGCCTCGTGGGTGATTGAACTTGCACGAAGCGATCTTGTTCGCGACCTCGGGGATGGCCGGTACATCACCGTGAGCCTCCCGCGGACGAGCCCTTCTGAGTTCAGGGGCGTGGTGGCGGCCGATCGTGCCGGAGTGCTTCTCGACTTCACGTTCTACCTAATGGAGGAGCTAGATCCCGAAGACGGAACCTCAGAATGGGCGCTCATGCCGCCTGTGCCGATCCCGCCGGCATCCGACTCGAGCGATGCCTCCCTCGTTCAGGAGGGATACGTCGTGATAGTCCCGATGCAGGCGGACGAAGTCGATCACGAGATGCTCTCCCGAATGCTGCGCGAACCAGGGATCTTGTCGGGTCTGCCGGAGCTATGAGGGGGATCCGGACACCAGAGGCGATCCCGAAGGCGATGTAGCACGGGCATGCTCCGGTTCGATCCAGGACCCGCCTGGACGCGACGATGAGATGCGGTATTGCCGATATTCCTTCCAGATATCACCCGGAGGAGATCACATGAGCACAGTTTTCGCCCCCATGACCGCGGATGACCGCATAGAGGTCATCGACATCTTCAACCATTACATCGAGAACAGTTACGCGGCATATCCCGAGAGGAAGCTCCCCTACGAGGCCTTCGGAGCCCTCCTGAACATGTGCCAGGGGTATCCCAGCGCGACCGCGAGAACGGATTCGGGAGAGGTCGTCGGCTTCGGCATGCTCCGCCCCTACAGCCCGATATCCTCGTTCTCCGGGACGGCTGAGATAACGTACTTCATCAAGCCGGGCCACACCGGCAGGGGGATCGGTGTGGAGATCCTCGACCACCTCATCGAAGGCGCCAGGGCCAGGGGTATCACGACCCTTCTCGCCAGCATCTCGTCGCTCAACGACGGCAGCATCAGGTTCCACGCAAGGAACGGCTTCGTCGAATGCGGCAGGCTCGCCGGGATCGGCCGCAAGAACGGGAAGACCTTCGATGTCGTCTACTACCAGAGGATGCTATAGGGCTGCGATGAACAATGCGACGAACCTCCATCCACATGGTGGCACAGCCAGGTCGGCGCACACCCCGGGGCGGTTATCGGTTCAGGCGGCCTTGTATCAGAAGTCAGTTTCCATCCGTGATCCCGAGGGGAGTTCGAGATGCTGAACCGCGCAGCGATCATCGTCAGGCCCGCCAGGCCGTTCATCGAATGGGCCAAGGCGCTTGATGAATCCGGGATGGTTCCGGATGATGGAGAGTCGACAGTCTACCTCGTCCCGGAATACCTCGATGACGAGGAGGGCGAAGAGATCCTGGAAAGGGTCTTTCCCATCATCTTCGAGAACGAACTGAACGGCTGGCACACACTGGAGTCGGACTGGCCTCGTGACCGGAGCTACGAGGTGTTCATGATGTGGTTCAGGGTCGAGGTGCACCCGGTGGTGGAAGACCTCTGCGGATACGGGTTCACGGACGAGTAGGCCGGCGCTCCCGGCACCGGTGTACAGGCGGAGGCAATCAGCGCGGCAGCGTGTCGAGCGGTGAGACTACCGGGATCCTGAGATTCCTCATGACGTGCAGGTAGATGCGTGTCGTCTCGAGGCTTCTGTGCCCCAGCAGCTCCTGGATCTCGCAGATATCCACCCCTGCCATGAGCAGGTGGGTTGCGAAGCAGTGCCGCAGCGTGTGGACAGATGCGTGTTTCGCGATGCCCGCCCGCATGCGGGCGCTCTTCATCATCGACTGCACGGCCGTGGGATGCATGTGATGCCGGCAGACCTCACCCGAACGCGGATCGACGGAAGTGTCTCGGGCAGGGAAAATGTATTGCCAGCCCGGCTCCAGCCCTGCTCCAGGGTACTTCCTCTCGAGCGCGTCGGGGAGCGAAACCGGTATCCCTGTCAGGTGGCAGCCCGCCCGGACGGAGTCGATCTGGATCTCCAGCTCGCGCCTGACAGAATCAGCCAGCAGGGTGGTCCTGTCCTTGTCGCCCTTGCCGCCTCTCACCGTGATGGTCCCAGCATCGAAATCCACGTCCTGCACCCGCAGGGCCAGCGCCTCGTGGAGCCTCAGCCCCGCGGAGTAGATGACCTTCAGCACCAGACCTGCAGTCCCGCTGACATTCACGAGCAGGGAGCGAACCTCGTCGGTGGAGAGGACGACCGGCAGCCGCTGGCCCTTCCTTGCTCTGACCGCGTCGATCCCGGCGGGCTCCTTCACCCAGACGTTCCTGAAGAGGAACAGGAGCGCATTGAAGGCCTGGTTCTGTGTGGAAGCCGACACCCTGTCCTTCAGGGCCAGCGAGGAGATGAAGTCGCGGAAGCTCGAGTCATTCCGGGGATCCGCCCCGGCCGACGAGCAGTAGCCCAGAAACCGCCTGCACCAGATACAGTAGGTCTTCTCGGTGTTGTACGAGTAGTGCCGGATCCGCAGGCACTCGACAAGCCGCACCAGGGGATCGTCAGAAACGCCTGCTGCGATTGCGTTCTCTGCGGGGAAAAGCTGCCGGTAGAGCTTGACCGCATCCAGCGCCTGCCTGATTTGCCAGGGCTGCTTGCCCTCGCGTTCGAGTGAATCGCCGAACTCTGCTTCAGAGGAGAAGCCCTGGTGAAGGTATCTCTCCACCCAGTGGACGAAGAACTGGAGGTGTCTCCGGGGAACGAGGTCCTTCTCGCTGAGAAGGCGCTCGAACTCGGAGAGCCTGTCGCTCGATATCTCAGGGTCTGTATTTGACATACTCTGTATAACATCGATGATCAACACTAATAACAGAGTCGCAAGAACAGATCGATCGCGATACGATCCGCTCCTTGACGCGATTATACGCTACGGTGATGTTGCGTTCAAATGGTCGAGGAAGGCCGGGTTTGAAGCAATCACAGACTCTGCACAATCAGTGTTCGGCGGACCCAGGCGGAGCGGCGATGATCCCGATCGTTGCTGAGTTCGACGGTCCATTCGGTCTGGCAAGCAGGTGCCACCCGCTGCTGTACGAACATGCGATCGCCGCGAGACCCGGAATCTACCTATGGACGATTCCGTTCCAAGGGGGAGGGTACCTGGTCAGCTACGTCGGCGAGACCAGCGCGTCCTTCGGCAGGCGGATGATGGACCACGTCACTCAGACGATGGGCGGCAACTATCGCATCTGCGATGCCAACCTTCTGCCTATGGGGCAGGTCAAGGTGCTCTGGAATGGCCTGTGGCGGCGTGGAACCCGGGACAAGCTGCTGGAGTACCTCGCGCAGGCAGAGAGCCTCGCTCCTTTGGCTCGTCGCGAGCTCGAGCTGACGTCCGTGTTTGCGGCACCACTCGAGCTCCCGGGTCGGCTCCGTCGGCGGATCGAGGGCGCTCTGGCGAACCACATCAAGAGCGAGCAGCCTCCAGCATCTGCATTGCTTCCTACCGACATCCGCTACCATCGGCGCAATGCCTCGGAGGAGGCAGTGCGCGTGGAAATCCGCTGTCGCGAAGCGATCCATGGACTTCCGAGTTCGGTGGACGCATGAGGCCGCCGAACAAGGCGATGAAGCTGACGAGGCTCGCAGCGGCACCCGGACGAATGCGGCAAGGTGCCGCTGCGTGGGCGCGCCGGCCAGGAACCGCGCCCACCGCCTCGCAGCTTATCGCCGGTGTTAGCATGAATATGAGATGGGGGATAGTATGACTGGGATTCTTGAGAACACATATTTCTTTGCGAGCATCACATTCTTACTTGGTATACTCGCCACAGTGATTACTACTAGGATTTTAAGTAAAAGTAAGCTACTGAGCTACCATGTTGAACACCTGCCGATAGGAATGACTACTGAGGATGCAGACTATGGTTCAATACAGGTGCAATGGAATGGTCTACCAATGCCGAACTTGTACCTATCATCAATTGAATTAATCAATAGAAGCGTACAGGATATCGAGAATTTGGAACTGTATATCAGCTCAAATAACGCTATGCTACTGACTGATGTCGCTGAGATTTTGGGCACAACAAGAAAACTGGAATGGACGGAGGATTTCAAGAGGAGAATTGGAAATGGAGGTGGTGAGCTTACCACCGAGCAATCTAAGCTACTTACTAGTCAAAGGGAATATGCTGTTCCTGTTCTGAATCGAAATACGAAAGTCAGAATAACCTATTTATCCTCCTCACAAGATGCGGTGCCTGAGATTGCGTTGGATGTTGTTCATGCAGGAGTGCGGCTTGAGTATCGCGAGCAACAATTCCAGGTGTTTGGAGTGGATATTTCTAGTGCGGTCCTCGCGGGATCGGTCATAGGGCTAGCAACCACAGTAGTACTAATAGTAGTACTTGATGGAACATGGCTTGTTGCGCTTCTTGCCTATCTCACTGGCCAGTTTGTACTATATCCTGGTGTTGCCATTGTGAAGCTATCACGATGGATCAAAGGAAAGTTCACGAGATAAGAGCAATGCTAACAATCAAATACAGCAGATCTGCTACTTAGGGTGATGGTATCCAAAGTATTGCAGTCTGCTGATTTGAGGCGTTAACAGGACTCGGACAAGGAGGTTATTGATGTGAGTGAAATCGGCGAACTGACCAAGACACTCTACGACGAGTTCTTCAAGCGAGACCTTCTCGGCAAGTTCGGACCGGGAAGCATGGCGATACTCGCGGTCTCGGTGGCGCTTAATGTTGGGACGCACCTATCGGTCAACCCGAACGCGGTCCAGTGGCTCATCGTAGTCGCGGCAGTCCCGCTGGCATTTGTCACCGGCGTCTCCCTGCAGATCGTGGGCGAACTTCTCGGACTACACAGCGCCAGCCCACGGCCAAGGTACATTGGTTTCCGGCCATCCAAGGGAAAATGGAAAGAGGTAAACGACGATTACGATAAGCGGCTGATCCTAATTCGGAACGCCTCAGAGGATAAGTGGCGCGCGGGTTCAAAGGCGCAGCGAGAACGATTTATTGTGTTGAAAGAGACGTGCGGCAACAACGGGCTGGCGCTCTTGGTCGTTCTCGGTTGTCTCCTTGCGCGCTGGTCCTCCGACCGGCTGGGAGCTACAGTCGTTGTGGCGGTCCTCGCTCTTTTGTGCCTTGTATCGCATTTCCTGCACGCAACGCGCCAGGCGCGCTTCGAAATCGGCGTCCTTGAGCAGAGTAACCTCCTTGATAAAAACTATGCAGATGCCATGCGTAATCGAGTATGACCCAAGTAATTCAACAGGAAACCACGAGGCCTGCTAGCAACAGCATGCAGCAGATGGCAATTCGCGCCGCTGCTGATGCTGAGTGTTCCCGAAGCGCTGCGCGCTTCGGGAACGGCCACCTGAGCCGCGCTGTGTTGTTCCCTCGCGCGCTGAATCGCGCTCGGGAACATACACTAGAGCAGATGTCCCTGCGGGACACTACTCAACTGGCCGTTAGGCTTCATTGACTACACGAAGAAACGCAAAGGGAGTAAGCAATGGAGTACGATCCAGGAGTTATTATTGAGTCTGCGTCAAGACTTTATAAGCGGGCTGATTCCGTAGTTGCTTCGTACACAATTCTCGGCGTCCTTATCGGTGCAGGGGCTGGCGGAGCACTCGGTCTCGGAATGGGAGCACTTGTGGGGGCAGTTATTATCGGGGTCGTCGGCTACTACATGGGGTCCGAGAAGGCGTTTCAATACAGGCTTCAAGCCCAGACAGCGTTGTGCCAAGTTAAGATCGAGAGCAATACACGCGCTTGCTGATGCCCAACCAAACGCTCAACACGACGGCCTCGTTCAAAGCACCTTCGGAGCGTCTTCAATGCCCGCCGGTTAGCGCAGTATTAGGCAGTAACTATCCAACGTACCCATAAGGAGATCTACTGCTTTGGACATTCCTCGGATCTTCACCATCACAGAAAGTGCTCACCGCATCCATAACCCGTTCTCGCCCGAGAAGCTCGCCACTCTCGGCGCGGCGCTCCGCCTGGAGAGGGAGACCCGTATCCTAGACCTCGGCAGCGGTTCGGGGGAGATGCTGTGCACCTGGGCACGCGATCACTGAGTCACCGGCACCGGTGTCGACATGAGCCGGCTGTTCACCGAGCAGGCGAAACTCCGCGCTGAAGAACTCGGCGTAGCCGATCGAGTCGAGTTCATTCACGGCGATGCTTCAGGTTTCGTCTCCGACGAGAAGGCCGGCGTGGCGGCATGTCTCGGAGCCACATGGATCGGCGGGGGCGTAGGTGGAACGATCGAACTGCTGGCGCAGAGCCTGCTTCCAGGAGGGATCATCCTGATAGGAGAGCCCTACTGGAGGCAGTTGCCGACGACGGAGGAGGTTGCCAGGGGATGTCTCGCCCACTCGATCTCCGACTTCCTCACGCTACCGGAGCTTCTCGCGTCTTTCGGCCGCCTTGGCTACGACGTCGTGGAGATGGTTCTGGCCGACCAGGACGGCTGGGACAGATACGAGGCGGCCAAATGGCTCACGATGCGAATGTGGCTTGAAACCAATCCCGATGATGAACTGGCCAAGGAGATACGCACCAATCTCATCTCCGAACCCAGGCGCTACGCCGCCTACACGCGTGAGTACGTGGGCTGGGGCGTGTTCGCATTGATGGCACGCTGATGGGGGACTGCCGGGCTGACTGGAGGACGGGGATGGTCCGATCATGCCTGACAACTCATTCGGGTCTGCACCGTTCTGCTCTGTATCGTTCCCTCGAAAGCCGAATCGGCCTCGAAACCGGAACCACAGCTGTTGCTGAAGACCCGGCAGGCCAGCACACAGTCGGCTGTTGGATGCGAGAGTGAGCGGTAGATGAATGCGAGGCTGAAGAGGATTCTGCGGCACATCGCCGGATGCTGCCTGTGCTGCCTGCTGGTGTTCGGGATCGTCTATGCGGCCGTGCTGGTTCGGTTCACTTCGGAGTACGAGAAAGAGGGCGGGACGACCAGCCTCCTGTCGACGGCAGCGCTGTACACCCTCCAGGTGTTCGTCTTCCTGCCCGGACTCCTCGAGGACTGCTACTGTTTCGGTCAGCACTCGAAGGACGTCTGGTCCTGGATCAACATCCTGTTTGACGGCTGCGTGCTCTACATCGTCTGGTCCGTCGTACGCGGCAGGCGAAGGAAGCAGCGCGGTAACAGCACCCGACAGGGCGACGGTACTCGGAGCTGACGCGCGTCCTGCCCGGAGACGGGTGCCTCCGCACAGCCCTGCGGACGCGGCAAGCATCCACGACAGGAAACGAGGACTATAGATGACGCAGATCGTCAGAGAAGATCTCACGGCTCCGTGCGGGATAGACTGTTTCAACTGCCAGGTGCTCGAGTCCAACATCACTGACGAGACGAGGAGGCGGATCGCAGAGAGGCGCGGGATCGATCCCTCCCTGGTGTCCTGCAGGGGATGCAGAGTGCAGGGCGGATACTGCGTCCTGGTCGACTCGTGCGAGACTCTTGAGTGTGTCCGCTCGAAAGGGGTCTCGTTCTGCTTCGAGTGCAGCGAGTTCCCATGCCTGAAGCTCGCCCCGGCCCAGGAGGGAGCTGCGGTGTTCCCCCACAACATGAAGGTTTTCAACCTCTGCAGGATGAAGGCCGTCGGGGTCGGGAAGTGGGCGGAGGAAGAGGCATCGCGCATTCGCGACCTCTACTACAACGGGCGGTTCGTGCCGGGTTCCGGTCCGGTGGACAGGGAGCCCGGCAACTGAACCACGGCGATGCAACGCCGCTCGATCGGTTGATCCTCGGAACCCGAGCTACTGGAAGAGGATCGGAGGAGAGGCCTGTCCGAAGAAGGACGGGATAGGGACGTTTTCGAACCATGGCCTATTACAGGGATCTGAGCAGGTTCCGATAAGAATCCGGGCTGCTTCACGGCGGCCTCAACGTCGGCTGGCTGACACGGTGGCTGCCGTATCGCAGAGGGAGGGCTCCGGAAGGATTCCTCGCGGCACTCAGGGATCTGTGCATGGGTCCGAAGGTTGTGCAGCATCGAGGACTGCACCACTGCCCATTCTGCTTCCCATGGGGACAGGGCTCTCCGATACGGCTGTGGCATAACGGCAGGGAGGCCCTTCTCGGGGGTTCGATCGTCGCCGTCCGTCACCCGGATGGCGCGATCTTCGCCGCTCCGGACCTGATCTGCCACTATGTCGAGATCCACCGATACCTCCCCCCTGGGGAGTTCACCGAAGCCGTGCTCGACTGGAGGAAGGGACTGGAGGCTGCCGGGGCTCCCGCAGACTCGATCCCGGACCTTCGGGGGAGTGAGGATCGCACCGGAGCCAGGTAGGAGCCGATGCCCGAATTGCTGAGTATCTGCGAGGGCGATATCACGAAGCTGGCGGTCGATGCGATCGTCAACGCGGCCAACAGCTCGCTGCTGGGCGGGGGAGGCGTCGACGGGGCGATCCACCGGGCGGCCGGGCCGGATCTCCTGCGCGAATGCAGGCTGCTTGGCGGGTGCAGGGTGGGGCAGGCGAAGATAACCTCCGGCTACAGGCTGCCCGCCCGGTACGTCATCCATACCGTGGGGCCGGTCTGGAGGGGCGGCGGGCACGGCGAGCCCGGTCTGCTGGCGGAATGCTACCGGTCGTGCCTCTCACTGGCCGCCGGTCACGGGATCAGGACGATCGCGTTCCCGGCGATAAGTTGCGGGATCTACGGCTACCCGATCGATCAGGCCTCTCGGATCGCGGTGCGTGAGGTCGACTCCTGCACCCGTGTACTTGGCGGGTTCGATCAGGTGCTGTTCGTCTGCTTCGGACCGGATGCGGCAGAAGCTTATCGGCAGGCGCTGGAGGAACTCCATGCTGACTTGCGTTGAGAGTGCGTGAACGGTACTTCCGGTCTGTCATGGATGAGACACTTCAGGGGTGATGAGGAGGGTTCGAGATGGCGGTCGGGAACGGCAGGGTGGTGCTCATCACGGGGGCGAACAAGGGCCTGGGCAGGGAGATCGGGCGGCAGCTCGGCGCGCTCGGGTACACGGTGGTCCTCGGCGCGAGGGACGAGAAGGCAGGCAGAGCAGCCGCGGAAGAGCTCGAGGCGGCAGGATGCGACGCCCACACGGTTCGTCTGGACGTGACCAGCCCCGGCGACATCGCAGACCTCGCGGGCTATCTCGGGAAGACTTTCGGAAAGCTCGACGTACTCGTGAACAACGCCGGCATAGCCCTCGAGTGGGACGGGAAGCCGACGAATGTCGACAAGGTCCGCCGCACGCTCGAGGTCAACCTTGTCGCCCCCTTCGCGGTCACAGAGGCGCTCGTGCCTCTGTTGTCGAAGAGCGACGACGCTCGCGTGGTCAACCAGTCGTCGATGCTCGGCTCGCTTGGGTCCGGCGAGAGCATGTGGGACCAGATCGGGTGCTTCATGACCGTGGGGTACTCCACCTCGAAGGCGGGGCTCGACATGCTCACGCTGATCCAGTCGAAGACCCTGGCGGGCAAGGGGATCGTGGTCGCCGCAGCCCATCCCGGGTGGGCGAAGACCGACCTCGGGACGCAGGCCGCCCCGATGGAGGTCGACGAGGGCGCGCAGACGGCCGTCGAGCTAGTGACCATCGCTCGCGACAGGTTCCCGAACGGCCAGCTCGTCCACAAGGGCGAACGCGTGGCCTGGTAGGGTTCCTCGCTACGGCGGGGCTGCCCGGCGATGCGGACCACGAACGGACTGTCAAAGGCCGGGATGTCCTGCCATGGGTCCAGGCAGTATGTTCATAACTCTCCGATGTATCTCGAGTGACCGGGAAACACGACTCTGGCGCCGGCAAGGAGAAGGAGTTCATGAACGACGATCGACATGCACCGGGTCGGACGATCCGCTGGACAGCCCGTATCCTGGCGGTGGCGTGCGTAGGGCTGATCCTGGCGTTCCTGGTCGGCGAGGGCTTCCACCCATCCCAGATCCAGCCCGGAGAGTGGTTCGGACTGGTGTTCTTTCCCTTCGGCATCTGCGCGGGGATGATCGTGGCCTGGTGGCGGGAGGGCCTCGGCGGAGCGATTACGGTCGGGAGCCTCGCGGCCTTCTACCTCGTCCATCTCGCTACGGCCGGCACGTTTCCGAGGGGATGGGCATTCCTCCTCTTCGCCGTGCCGGGATTCCTGTTCCTCGCGAGCTGGATGCAGTCGCGCAGAGCCTGCACACCGGCCTGATCTTGAAGGAATCTCTGGCTGACCGGATCGGGCGGCTCCTCGTGCGGATACGATGAAGGCCGCGAATCCGAAGAATGAAGACGACACAGGCATCCGACTGCGAACACCAGCCTTCTCGTAAGTCATCGCGCCTGCTGGCGCTTTCGGCCCACGTCACGGCCGCCTACCCGCTCTTGTCCCTGGTGTCGCTCTACGGCCAGTGGCTGCTGTCCTGGCGGATGCTCGGCCGCCGTCCACTGCCTTCGCTGGATGATCCCAAGTACATCGATGGTGCTAGCTGGATGCACCTCGTGACATTCGTCGCATTCATAGGTTTCCTGCCGGCTTTCTTCGGTGCCGTTGTCCTCAACACCCGGTACGCGCTCGAGCGGCATCTGCGGGGGCCTCGCCTCCTTCTGCGCATCACGATCGCCGTGGCGTTGTGGGTGAGTGCGATCGTACTGCTGAACCGTGATCCGGGGAGTGTTCTGTACTGGCGGATGGACTGAAACGGGCATGACCTGTGATCCACACGACCTCGCCGGGGCGGGCGGCTGATCAACATGCCCTATTCAGGGGCAGGATGAACGATCGGAACGTGATGACCGACTACTACGCCAGGCGCGCCTCTTAATACATGGATGTCTACTGAAGGCCGGAGCGCAAGGCCGACCCGGGTCGGCCTCATGAGATACTGGAAACAGCTTTCCCGCGAATGCACGTGCTCGAGGTGGCCTGCGGAACCGGCTTCTGGATGAGATGCGTCTCTGGCTCGGCGGCCGGGCCGGCGACCGCGGAGTCAGAACATCCAGAAATCGCTCTCCATCATCAGGGCTCTGTTCCTCACATTGTACCTGTACTGCTGAGGCATTTCGGGACACAGGTCGTCGATGTCCGATCCCAGGACATGCCGGATCGCCGGCAGAAGGACGGCCTCGTTCGCCGTGACGGCAATCACCGGCTGCCTCCCGGAACCCTCATCGCCATACGCCGGATAGCCCGAGAGGAGGTTCAGCGCCAGTTCGGTGAGCTCTCCGCGGTTCTGGTCGAACAGCTCCCTCAGCAGTCCGGTGTAGGTGTACGTGGAGCCGGCATCCAGTTCGACCGACAACCTTATCTCCATGGAGTCGGATCTGTCTTCGGGGTGGTCCCGGCTGTCGCAGAGGAACTCAGTGTCGGTAGGAGCGCCCAGCAGACAGGGGAGCAGGATCGTCAGCTCGACCTGTCCATCCGGCCTGAGCAGATCGAATGGTCCGATCGCCGACACGCCGTCCAGTCCCGAGAGAGAGACGATCTCGACGGATCCCGCGACCGATTCGAAGCTCAACGCCATGTCGGCGGCGAAGGGATGCTCCCGGATGTACTCCCTGGTGATCTCAGACCCGCCCAGGCTCTCGATTCCCTGCAGACGCTCCTCGAGCAGATCTCCGGTCAGCTCGTAGGCCTCCGTCTCGCCTGGCCGGGGCCCCGCCTTGCTCATCATGAAGAACGGGGGAGAGACCGCCGAGGACCTCTCGAGGAAAGCCGCCAGATTCTGCCGGAGGTTCTCCTGCCTCCATTCCGCGGCCCTTGCGGACAACCCCTCCAGTACCCCCGCCATCATCTCCGCAGTCTCGCCATCCAGCCCGTTCCTGTAATCGTCTCCCTCCAGGAAGGGTTCGGCGACAGTCCGCCACATCGCCGCGACGAGCGACAGGGAGCGGTAGTCGGTCGCGAGGGCGGAACTGACCATGCGGCAGCGGTCGGCGATGCCTGGCGGCAGCTCGTTCCTGGCGAACGACACGAAGAACGTGCAGCCGGGGTCGTCCGGGTCGAGCCCCCGGGATGATGCATCGAAGTCTGCCGGATCCCTGCCGATGAGGTGGCTCACGCAGAAATCCCTCACCGCCAGTTCCATTTCGGAGATCCTTGCGTCACCAGCGTCGACGACGACGGAGGCCGAAGGCGAGGCCGGAGCGCACTCCGCTTCCGGTAAAGCGGCCAGCCCCAGGCAGACAGCGAGACCAGCCGCTGTCCGCGGCATCCCGGGGACATGCCAGACATCCCTGGAGCACTCCGTGCCCGCCTTCCTCTGGAGCCAGCATCCGCCCCTGCAGGCAGGCGCATACCCGCATCCCCCGCATTCTCCAGCAGGCTTCCAGCTCCTGAGCGCGGCGAAGCCCTCCCTCCAGATGTCGGCCAGCGGGGTGGAGTTCACGTTGCCGGCGCTGAAGTCGGCGTCCAGAGTCGTACAGGGGACTACCCCGCCGTCGGGGATGACCACGCACTGTGACCTGCCCGCCCCGCACAGGAGCGGCCTGTCCCTCACGAGCGGTTCCAGATCGCCGAGGTAGCCGATCTCGTCGGCCATCTCCACGCGGAAGAGCCTTCGTTTCCGGGCCACGAAACCGATCAGGCGCCTGAGATCCCTGCGGGATGGGAAGAGGTCTCGGCGTTGCCCGGCCCTGCCCTCGGGAACCAGCATGTGTATGCCCCAGCGGTCCGCTCCGCTTGCGGCGACTATTCCGAACGTCTCGCCGAGGTGGGGCAGGTTCCGGGATGTGACGGTAGTCCCCGCGCAGACCTCGACCCCGATGGATGCGAACCAGCCTATCGAGTCCAGGGCCTCCTCGAAGCAACCCGGGGTTCCCCTGAATGCGTCGTGTATCGCCATGGGACCGTCCAGGCTGACAGCCACGAAGCCCGGAGGATTTCTCCTGATGACCTCCCGCTGCTTCAGTGAGGGCATCCGTGCAGTATTGAGCGACCAGGGGACGCCCTTTCTGCCGATCCAGCCGATCACCTCGACGAGATCATCCCTCTCCAGAGGCTCTCCTCCGGTGATGAGGAACTCGGGCACCGACATAGCCGCGACCTGGTCGACGAGCCCGAGGACGGTTTCCAGCGGCATGTCCGGCATTGATCCTTCATGTGGCGCGCTAAGGCAGTGGGAACAGGACAGCCTGCAGTCCAGCGTCGCCATCCATTGGACGAGCGCCGGCACCCTGGTGTGGCCGTACCTGCCGAAGAAGCCGGCGTCGAAGGAATCTGCCCTGTGTGACCCGACCCTGCAGTGAGTGCCCATGACGCCACCTCCTGAACGGTTTCCCCCGGTATCCAGAGGATCGAGTCTCTACCCGTCCCGGCCGTTTCGATGGAACACCGGTAGAAGTCGAGCGGGCGCCTTATCGACGTCCATCACGGGCGTCGGGAATAGCCATTCAGTCGGCCGACGATTCGATGTAGTTGCTGATGGAGGGTGCATTCTCCGGCACGCGGCAGTGCTCGAAGCAGATGCCGCAGCTGATGCACTTCGTGGTGTCGATGTAGATGTAGAAGTCCTCGTCCCAGTAGATCGCGTCCGCGGGGCAGGGCGGGGTGTAGATCACGGCATGGCAGGTGGAGGTGCCTTCGCTGTTGCAGTGATGGCAGCGTTCGAGATCGTTGAAGTACCTTATCCTGTAGGCGTCTGCGGTGCAGACGACATCCTCGGACGGGGCGCCCGAGGCCGAGTAGGCGCGGATAGCGAAGTAATACCAGGTGTCGTACTTCGTGTCGGTTATCGCGTTCACCGGGCAGACCAGCACGCACTGGCCGCAAGACGCGCACGAGTCGGGGTTGATCACCGCACGGCCGTCGACCAGGGTCATGGCGTTCTGCGGGCAGGCATCGACGCAGAGGCCGCAGCCGATGCAGGTGTTCTCGAAGACGACGGGATCGAGGGAGACCCAGCAGGAATCCTGGCCGCCCGACACGGTGTCCACCGGCACGGCGACGTCCCAGTTCGATTCGTCGATGCGGTCCGTCGAGACGCGGACTTCGTAGTGATCGGCCTCTTCCGACGGGGTCCAGTGAAGGACGAAGACGGGATACTCGCCCCTGCAGAAGAATGATTCGGAGTAAGGCGTGTAGCCGGTGTCCACCAGTAGAGCAGACTCGAAGTCAGGTGCAGGCCCGGCCCCGTCACCGGCGCTGAGGCATGCGCAGGCACCGGCAAGGATCAGGAAAACTACGAGAGTCAACCGATGCATTGCTCCTCCATCGAGACCGTGTCGACCCTAGCTGGTAGAGCGGCACCCCGGAAACACGAAGGACTATTAAGTGGAAACATAGTCACAGGGAATGAGAGTATCAAGGCGTTGACACGGCTCGCATCGGTCACAGGTTTGGAGAGCGGAGGAGTGTGCAGTCGAAAGCCCGTCCTGTACGAATGGCCAGCCGAACTGGAATGTTGCTCCGGCGGTCTTCGAGCCGCAATAGTCTCCAGGAGACTCGATTCGTGATCGGGAGGGAGAGCGCCGAACGCGACGCCCGATGGAGGCGCCTTGCTCGCATACTGCGGTATCGACTGCGCCGGGTGTCCTTCATCAAGAGACACCGTTTCTTCCGACATCACCCTGCTTGAAAAGCGGGGGAGATACCCCGGGTAAGCGCTGACCGGGCAGCCCGGGCCTGTCGATAGCCCTGGGAGGCGTTGGTGGAACAGCAGCACGAATACATGACCGATCCGGAGGGGCCTCCGGACGAGGACCGGGTGGCAGGGTGGGTAGGTCCGTCAGCGTTCAGGTACTGGAAGCGCATGGCCGGGCTGATCGCGGAGACTTGGCCGGGTGTGTTCGTTCCGGAGTGGCTCTACGGCGGACGGAAGTACGGCTGGTCGCTCCGGTACAAGAAAAGCAGGTCGTTCTGCACTTTCGCACCCGAAAAGGGACGATTCTCCATCCTCGTCACCTTCGGAGCCGAACAGCGCACGGGGGTCGAGGCAGTCAGGGGCTACCTCTCGCCGGAAACCCGGTCAGGCTACGATGAGGCGCCGGTCTTCACGGACGGCAAGTGGTTCCTCATGACGATCGATTCCGACCAGGCTGTCGAAGATGCGATGAGGCTCCTGTCCGTGAAGCGGAAGCCGGGACGCGCGAAGCGATCATGAACACGGAAGGGGGACCATCTCGATGATCCACCCCGAGATCGGCATATGCGGCCTGTCGTGCCGCCTGTGCCCTCGGTTCCACACGACCGGCACGAGCCGCTGCGACGGGTGCAAGGGCTTGAGCCGCACGGCGGCGGGCTGCCCCTTCATCACATGCGCCATGAAGCGGAGGAGCATCGAGTTCTGCTGGGACTGCGGGGATGCCTGCACCTGCGAAAGATGGGCGAACCACCGGGCCGCCGGGCGGGTGCGCGATTCCTTCACCTGCTACGCCTCGCTAGAGGCGAACATCTCGAAGATCGCCCGAAACGGGTTCGAATCGTTCCTCGAGGAGCAGATCCTCCGCGGAAGCCTCCTCGACGAGATGCTCTACCGGTTCGACGAGGGGCGTTCGAAGTCGTACTACTGCATCGCCGCGACCGTTCTCGACCCTTCGGAACTGCGCGCAGCAATCGATATGGTTTCTGATGCGTACGGCACCTGCGATGTGCGCGAAAGGGCGAAGGCTCTTCACATCCTGCTCGATGCAGCAGCAGGCAGGATGGGCGTGGAACTCGCTCTGAGGAGATGATCTGCGGTGTGGATTCGACGGGATGCATCGGAACAGGGATGGAAGGTGTGAGATGACCGAAGAGGATGACGGGGATGTCCTGCGTGTGAAGAGGTTCGGGCAGGCGGCGGCGGTCCTGTCGTTCGTGTTCTACTTGCTGTTCGACCTGGCGGCCGTCGCGGGGATGACGGGCCTGGTGACCTCGCCCTTCGTCATCTCGCTGTCCTGGTACGCACCTTCCCTGCTGCTGGCGTACTCGTTCCTGGGCATGACGGTCGCCATGCACCACGACGGCATCACGTCCCTGAAGATGTACTCTTTCTGCGCCGTGGCGCTCGCGGTGATCTATGCGACGCTCAACTCCTTCGTCTACGTCATTCAGGTCATGGTGATGGCCCCGTCGTTCCTGTCGGGCACTTCCGAAGCTTTGTCCCTCTTCGAGATGGCCGAGCACAGACCCCTCTACGCCGTCAACGGGCTGGCCTACACGATAATGGGGATCTCGACGCTGTTCCTGTCCGCCGCGATTCCGAAAGGAGGGCCGGGCAGGGAAGTGAAGGCTGCTCTCTTCATACACGGGATTGTCGCGCCGGCCGTACTGGGCGCCCTGTTCTTCAAGCCCCTCTTCGCCCTCAGCGCGACAGTCGGCATCACGTATCCCGTCGCCGCGGTCCTGATCGCCAGGTACTTCCGCCGGACCGATCCGCAGAATGCAATATGTGCAGCCGGGAGCGGCGGATGACTTTCGAAAATGGCGTCGGCAGGGCCTTCGGGATGAACGAGGCGGCATGGACTCGCCACGCGAACCCATGGAGCGTGTGGACACGCAATACAGCGCTGCCGCTGCTGGTACTGGCCTTCTGGAGCCGCGCCTGGATCGGGCGGTGGTCGCTGCTGGCCGTTCTGGCGGCTGGCCTGTGGACTTGGCTCAATCCCAGGATCTTCCCCGCGCCCCATTCTACTGAGAACTGGGCTTCGAAGGCGGTACTAGGAGAGCGGATATGGATGGAGAGGCGCAGGGCGCCGGTTCCCGTACGCCACAGGGTTCTGCCCGCCGTGCTTACCGGCGTGTCGGCCGCCGGCACGGTCATCGTCATCTTGGGCGTGTACTTTCTTTCCCTCTGGCCGACCATGCTCGGCATGGCGGTGATCTACCTGTCGAAGCTCTGGTTCCTCGACCGGATGGTCTGGCTGTACGAGGA